>NZ_ANHY01000061.1 GCF_000315795.1 Caenispirillum salinarum AK4 | reverse complement strand
TGGATGACTTCTACATGACACAGAAAATCTCTGGCAAGCTATAACTAAAGTAGGCTTCCCTGGGTGAAAAAATAGTGGGGCCCAACAGATCTCTTTCTACATGTAGCCTGGGAAGGGTATGCTAGAAGATAATGGAGTTGCCTCCACTTAAACCAACCAAGTGAATGCTTAGCGATAGTTGGTAGATGCACAGAGCGCTCCATGAATGGTTTGACTCTAAGGACGACCTCAAATTTTACAGAGTGGTGTTCGTGTAGGAGCAAAAGCCCCTAGGCCAGCAATAATGGACTACTACTGTAAGTAACAGATATACTGGGCTGCAATACAGCAAAGAAAATCCCTCTTTTAATATATTAGACAGACCCATGTGAGGTGGACCTGTCCAAGCAGAAAATAAATTTGGGCTTACCTGGTGAATTTGTGAAGCTCAACTCCTACTACATCAGTACC
>NZ_ANHY01000060.1 GCF_000315795.1 Caenispirillum salinarum AK4 | reverse complement strand
GCCATACTCTAAGCCCTGTTTTTAAGTACCCAGGAAGCCAGAATAGTCTTGAGAAGGGAGGAAATTGCTGGGCAGCATTATGAGCATTATCAACACTTTTTTTCATGGAGGAAGTAAGTACAGGCAAAGCCAGATGAATTACGTTTAGAGCTGTGGAGGTCATTAAGACCCTGAATAATTGCTTTGATGGACCCATGCTGCCACAAAAAAAGATATAGGGGGCTGCCTTTATCCATGACATATAGCCACATCGGAGACATTTAATGATGCAATTTGAGCCCTGTGCCGAAGCTCAGTACCATATTACATGCCTCAAAGTGGTATCCAACCGTTAACTACAAATTAGAAACGTATACGGATCCCCCGGGCCATACTAGT
>NZ_ANHY01000059.1 GCF_000315795.1 Caenispirillum salinarum AK4 | reverse complement strand
ACGCCGATCCTGTTCACCAACCTGGAAACGTCGGAGATGATCAAGTACGCCGCCAACACCTTCCTGGCGGCCAAGATCACCTTCATCAACGAGGTCGCCGACCTGTGCGAGAAGGCCGGCTCCGACGTTCACGACGTCGCCAAGGGCATCGGCCTGGACGGCCGCATCGGGCGCAAATTCCTGCACCCCGGCCCCGGCTACGGCGGATCGTGCTTCCCCAAGGACACGCTGGCGCTGGTGCGCACGGCGCACGACCTGGGCAGCCCGCTGCGCATCATCGAAACCGTGGTGGACATCAACGCCCAGCGCAAGAATGCCATGGCCGACCGCATCATCGCCGCCGGCGGCGGCAGCCTGGCGGGCAAGACGGTCGCCGTCCTGGGCCTGGCCTTCAAGCCCAACACCGACGACATGCGCGACGCCCCGGCGCTGGACATTGTTCCCGCCCTTCTGGAGGCCGGTGCGACCGTGCGCGCCTTCGATCCTGAAAGCATGGACGAGGCGCGGAAGCTGCTGGACGGCATCACATACTGCGACAGCGCCTACGACACCATGGAAGGCGCCGACGTGCTGGCGATCCTGACCGAGTGGAACGAGTTCCGCTCGCTGGATTTTGCGCGCATCAAGGCCTTGATGACGGCGCCGGTGATGGTCGACCTGCGCAACATCTACGAGCCCGAAATGATGGCCGAGGCCGGCTTCACCTACACCTCGATCGGCCGCCCCTGGCCCTACGGACGCCGGGACGGCGGCGCATGAGCGGCGCCCTGCCCCGCCGCCGGCTCATGCTGGTGGTGACGGAGGACTGGTATTTCTGGTCGCACCGGCTGGGCCTGGCGCGGGCCGCGCGTGACGCCGGCTGGGACGTGACCGTGGCGACGCGCGTCACCGACCACGGCGAGGCCATCCGCGCCGAGGGCTTCCGGCTCGTGCCGCTGCGCATGACGCGGCGTCAGTCCAATCCGCTGCGGGAAGCGGCGGCCATTCTTCAGCTCGCCGCCATCTATCGGCGGGAACGGCCGGACGTCATCCACCACGTCGCCCTGAAGCCCGCGGCCTACGGCTCGCTGGCCGCCATGATCGCGCGCGCGCCAATTGTGGTGAACATGGTCGCCGGATTGGGCGGCGCCTTTACCGGACAGGGCGTGAAGAAGGCGGTGGCCCGGCGGGTGCTGCGGCTGGCGGCGCGGGTGCTGTTCGGCAACCGGCGCTCGCGCCTGATCGTGCAGAACCGGGACGACGCGGCCTTTTTCGTCGATCAGGGCATCGTGCCGGCGGCCCGCGTCCATCGCATCCCCGGCAGCGGCGTGGACTGCCGTCACCTGACCGCCCTGCCGGATGCCGAGGGGGCGCCCGTGGCCGCCCTTGTCGCACGCATGCTATGGAACAAGGGCATCGGCGCCACGGTGGAGGCCGCACGCATCCTCAAGGCGCGCGGCGTGCCCCTGCGGCTGGCGCTGGTCGGCCGCCCCGACCCCAGCAACCCCGACAGCGTCCCGCGCGAGACGCTGGAAGCCTGGCAGGCCGAGGGGCTGGTGGAATGGTGGGGCTACCGCGATGACATCCGCAAGGTCTGGGCGGAGGCGCATATTGCCCTGCTGCCCACCACCTACGGCGAGGGCATCCCGAAGAGCCTGATCGAGGCCGCCGCCTGCGGGCGCGCCATTGTGACCACCGACTGGCCGGGCTGCCGGGATCTGGTCGAGCACGGCGCGAACGGCCTGCTTGTCCCGCCGCGCGACGCGACTGCCCTGGCCGATGCCCTGCAGCGGCTGGCGGAAAACCCGGAGGAGCGCCGCTCCATGGGCCTGGCCGGCCGAGGCATCGTGGAGGGCGCCTACGCGCTGGAGGCCGTCAACGCGGCGACCCTGGACATCTACGATGACATGCTGACCCGGCCCGGCGCGGCGAAACCGGCTCATACCAAATCCGACGGGCA
>NZ_ANHY01000058.1 GCF_000315795.1 Caenispirillum salinarum AK4 | reverse complement strand
GCGCTTCGCAGGAAATGACGAGGAACCGGTCCTCCTGGCCTACGCCTGACCGTCGTCGGGCTCGTCGGCAGCGCGTGCCGGACCCAGGTCGCGGGCGGCGCGGGACAGCTTGCTGATCAGGTGGTCGAGCGCCGTGCGCTCCGCCGCCGACAGCGTGCCCAGCAACTCCGCCTCGTAGGCCAGGGCGGCGGGAACGATCTCGCGGTAGACCTTGCGACCCTTGGCCGTCAATCCCAGCACCTGCCGCCGTCGGTCCGCCTTGTCGGTGGTGCGCGAGACCAGCCCCGCCTGCGTCATGCGGGCGACGGCGCGGCTGACCTGC
>NZ_ANHY01000057.1 GCF_000315795.1 Caenispirillum salinarum AK4 | reverse complement strand
ACGCCATGGACGGGGTTCCCGGCCTGACGCAGGAGGCCGTGCCCCAGGGGGAGACCTTCGACTACGCCTTCGACCTCAAGGACGCCGGCACCTTCTGGTATCACAGCCACCAGCGGGCCTGGGAGCAGGTGGCACGCGGCGTCTACGGCGTTCTGATCGTCGACGAGGCCGAGCCGCCGCAGGTCGACCAGGACCTTCTGCTGGTTGTCGACGACTGGCTGCTCGACCGCGATGGCCGGTTCGTTGAAGAAACCCTGGGCGCGTTGCATGACTGGGGCCACGGCGGGCGCATGGGGAACGTCGTGACGGTCAACGGCCGCGTCCGCCCGGACATCCCCGTGCGGCGCGGCGAGCGCCTGCGGCTGCGGCTGCTCAACCCGTCAAACGCCCGGATCCTGGCCCTGACGTTCGGCAGCCTGCGCCCGACGGTCGTCGCGCTGGATGGCCGCCCCTGCCGACCGCATCCGGTTTCCGACCACGGCCTGCTGCTCGGCTCGGGACAGCGCGCCGACCTGATGGTGGACGTGGACGCCGAGCCGGGCACACGCATAGCCATTGCCGACCAGGCGTATGACGACCCGGCGCCGGTGGCCCACATCGCGGTTGCCGACGATGTGCTGCGCGAGACACCGCTTGACGCACCGCTCGCCCTTCCGGGAGTCGAGGCGGCACCCGTGCTCGACCTGGAGACCGCGGTTACGGCGGACCTGCTCATGCAGGGCGGCGCCATGGGAACCATGGACGAAACTATCTACAACGGTCAGCGCATGGGCTGGCGGGATCTCGTGCGGGTCAACCGCGTCTGGGCATTCAATGGCGTCGCCGGTGACCTGGATACGCCGCTTCTGGAGGTGCCGCGCGGCCGCACCGCCGCCGTGAC
>NZ_ANHY01000056.1 GCF_000315795.1 Caenispirillum salinarum AK4 | reverse complement strand
GGCTCATCCTGCGGCGCGGCGGCGGCGGCCGCGGCCCTGGCCGGCGCGGCAGCCGGCGGCGGATCGGGCGTCGGTGCGGGTGCCGGCGTTGGTCCGCCCTCTGCCGACGCTGCCTTGGGAGGCTTTGACAGCGCCCCCGGGTCCGGCAACGGCGGCAGGCTCTTGTCGGCCGGCGGGGCGGGCCGGGCCGGCGTGGCGGCTTTCGGCGCATCGGTGAGCGGCGGTAGCGCCGGCAGCCCCCCGGTGGCCCTGGTCGCCGCCTGGGGTGCGGTAGGCGGCTCGGGCGCCGCGGAGTCCGAGACAGGCGGCAGGCCCCGGGGCGCGGCCGGCGGAGATGCCGGCGGCCGCGCCCCGGTCTGCGGCTCCGGCTCGGCCTGCGGCGCGGGTTCCGGCGCCGGCTCCGCCGCTTCTTCGGGCTGTGGTTCCGGCTCCGGCGCGGGCTCCGCCGCCTGGCGGGCGTCGTCCAGCGACAGGGGGCGCGACCGGGGGGCGGGTTCGGGTCCGTCGTCCCGGGCCGGCGCTTCGGCCGGGGCCTCGCCGGCGCCGCCCAGGCTCAGGC
>NZ_ANHY01000055.1 GCF_000315795.1 Caenispirillum salinarum AK4 | reverse complement strand
CGGTAAGCGTCCGGCCGTCACCCAGGATCGGTCAGGGTGATGCAGGAGCCCAGGCTCCCGGCAGCAGGTCGTCGAGGCGATCCGCATCGTGCGTCGGCAGCCGCGCCAGGACATCGCGAAGCCAAGCCAGCGGGTCGATGCCGTTCAGGCGGCAGGTCTCCACGACACTGTAGATGATGGCCGCCCGCTCGCCTCCCTTGTCGGAGCCGGCGAACAACCAGTTGCGGCGCCCGAGAACCGGCGTGCGCATGGCGCGTTCGGCGGCGTTGTTGTCGATGGACAGGCGGCCGTCCTCGACGTAGCGGGTCAGGCCGTCCCAGCGCTTGCGGGCATAGGCCATCGCCTTCGCCAGCTCGCCGCGGGGCGGCAGGCGGCCGATCTGCTCGTCGAGCCAAGCCTTGAAGTCGGCCAGCAGCGGTGCCGCCCTGGCCTGCCTGACCGAGCGCCGCTCGTCGGGCGGCTTGCCGGAGATGTCCTGCTCGACGGTATACAGCTCGGCGATCCGCCGCAGGGCTTCGGCGGCCAGCGGCGCCTTCGTCGCCTCGTGAACATCGAAGAACTTACGCCGGGCGTGGGCCCAGCACGAGACTTCCTGGATGCGGCCATCGGCGTAGAGCGCATCGTAGCCGCTGAAGCCGTCGGCGTGCAGGTGGCCCTGGAAGTCGCGCAGGTGCTGGCGCGGCTCCTTGCCCTGGCGGGTCGGCGAGTAGAAGTAGACCGCCGCCGGCGGCCGGTCATCGCCCCACGGGCGCCCGTCGCGCAGGTAGACCCACAGGCGGCCCGTCTTGGTCTTGCCGCTGCCGGGGTAGAGCACCGGCACCACGGTATCGTCGGTGTGCAGCACCGGCGAGGCGAACACGCTGGCCTTCAGCCGCTCCACCAGCGGCGTCAGCAGGAGCGCTGCCCGCGCCACCCAGTCCGCCAGGGTCGAACGCTCGATCTCGAGGCCCTCGGCGGCGTACATCTCTGCCTGGCGGTAGAGCGGCATGTGGCGGCAATACTTTGCCGCCAGGATCTGGGCCAGGAAACCGGCGCTCGCCCGGCCGCGCGCAATGGGAAGCACCGGGGCCGGCGCCTGGAGCACGGTGTCGCAGGAACGGCAGGCGTACTTGGGCCGCCGGTGGCGGATAACCTGGAAGCGCGCCGGGACGTAGTCCAGTTCCTCGGTCACGTCCTCACCGATGCAGCGGACGGGACCGGCGCAACAGGGGCAGCGGTCGTCCGGCGCGATGTCGTGCAGCGTCTCCGTGCGCGGCAGGCTCGCCGGCAAGGGCCGCCGGGCCGGCTTCTCTCCGGCCGGCGCCGGGGCGGCGGCTTCGCGTTCGGCCTCGGCCTGCGCCTTGTCCTCTTCCAGGGCCTCGACCCAGAGATCCATCTGGTCGGGGTCGGTCTTCTCCGACCGGCGGCCGAACTGGGTCCGCCGCAGCTTCTCGATCTGGGCCTTCAGCCGCTCGATCTCGCCGTCTTTCTCCTCCAGAACGGCCGACATGTCCTGCACCACCTTGTGCAGGAGGGGGACGTCGGTCGGCAGGGTCCGGAGGTCGAAGCGCATGGTCGGATGATACCATGACGGCTCTCGGCAAGCAGCGGAAACGTGAGGTTATCCAGCGACTTCCGGCGCTTTGACCGGGCCTTTCACCCGCCGCCAGTCGATCCCGTCGAGCAGCATGGAGAGCTGCGCCGCGCTCAAGACGACGACCCCGTCGGCGGGCGGCGGCCATGGGAAGCGCCCCTGCTCCAGGCGCTTGGCGAACAGGCACAGGCCGCTGCCGTCCCAGTAGAGCGCCTTGAGCCGGTCGCCGCGTTTCCCACGGAACAGGAAGATGTGGCCGCTGAAGGGATCGCGCCGCAACTCCTCCTGGACGAGAACGGAGAGGCCGTCGAAGCCCTTGCGCATGTCCACCGGTCGTGCGGCCAGATGGATGCGCACCCCGGGCGGCAGGCCGATCACAGATCCCGCACCGCCGCCAGGACAGCCCGCAGGTGAGCCGCCTTCACGCCCTCCGGCACCCGCACGACGAAGCCGCGCGGCGTGACGATCTCCATCCCCGGCGATGCCGTCTGGGCCTCCACCGGAGGCGGCTCGGAAATCCGCACCGGAACGAAAGCCGCGGACGCAGAGGTCTCCTGATCCGTCTTGCTCTCCCCGGCGAGCCGATTGGCCCACCGGATGAACGTCGCCGCCGACACGCCCTCACGGCGGCAGAACTCCCGGCGCGACAACCCGCTCGACCGCCACGCCTCTACTTTCTCCGCCCAGAACCGCCGGCTCTCCTCGTGCGTCATCCCGCGCATGATCCGTCTCCGTTTCCTGAAACACGGACCATCTCAGGCACGGCCGTAACTACGTTTGAAGGTGGGGAGGCCGGACGCTTACGA
>NZ_ANHY01000054.1 GCF_000315795.1 Caenispirillum salinarum AK4 | reverse complement strand
CCAGCCCCGCCTGCGTCATGCGGGCGACGGCGCGGCTGACCTGCACCTTGTCCATCTCGGTGCGCTCGGCCACCATGTTGGCGCAGACCTGCCCGCGCTGCGCCTCTTCAAGCCCCAACACGGCCATCACCCGCCATTCCGGTATCGTCAGGCCGAAGCGTTCGGCATAGAGCGCGGCGACCGACCGGCTGATCTGGTTGGACAGCACCGACAGCCGGTAGGGAATGAAATCGTCCAGGTAGAGCGGTGCCGCGCCGTCTTCGGGCGGCAGGCGGGTCGTGGCGGTGTCGGCAGTCATGGGCAAGCGGTCCCCAAGATTTTCCTTGGAAGTGGTTTCATTTGAAACTACCGTGTTTCCCACACGGCGGGCAAACCCTAACGCATCGCCCGCCGAATGGGAGCGAACGAAACGGTCTGTCCAGCGCCGCCCGAGCGGGCGGACGGGCAGGAACGGAGAGGCGGCACGATGAAGAACTGGATTTCCTTCCCCCATGTGGAAGGCACGGCCAGCCGGCAGGCCCACTGCGACATGCCGGAAGGAACCTACGAGCAGGAAATGGGGCGCGAGGGCTTCTTCGGTCCGGCCTCGCAACTGCACCACAAGCACGCGCCCACCGGCTGGGTGAAGTGGGAGGGCCCGCTGCGCCCCCGCGCCTTCGATCTCAACAAGGTGGACACGCCCAAGGCCAGCCCCTGGGATGCCCAGCTTGTGCTGTTCAACGCGGCGACAAAGGTTCGCATGTGGCGGACGGAGGGCAACATGCCCGCGCTCGCCCGCAACGCCGACGGCGACGACGTTCTGTTCTTCCACGAAGGCGAGGGCCGGTTCTTCTGCGACTACGGCCACATGACCTTCCGCGACGGCGACTACATCGTCGTGCCGCGCGGGGTGCAGTGGCGGCTTGAATGCGACAGCCCGGCCATGGTGCTGATGGTCGAGGCCACCGGCGACAGCTACAAGCTGCCCGAGAAGGGCATCATGGGCAGCCACGCCATCTTCGACCCGGCGGTGCTGGAGGTGCCGCGCATCGACGACACCTTCAAGGCCCAGTATTCCGAAGCGGAAACCCTCTGCGAGATCAAGCGCGAGGACACGGTGTCGCGCGTCACCTACGCCTTCAACCCGCTGGACGCCGTCGGCTGGCACGGCGACATGGCGCCGGTGAAGCTGAACTGGCGCGACATCCGCCCGCTGATGAGTGCCCGCTACCACGTGCCGCCGTCGGCGCACACCACGTTCCTGTCGGGCCGCGTCATCATCTGCACCTTCGCGCCGCGCCCCATCGAGAGCGACCCCGGCGCGCTGAAGCTGCCCTACTTTCACGCCAACGTGGATTTCGACGAGTTCATCTTCTACCACAAGGGCCAGTTCTTCAGCCGCGACAACATCCGCCCCGGCATGACCACCTACCACCCCATCGGCTTCCCCCACGGGCCGCACCCCAAGGCCTATGAAACCGCCATGGACTACGCGCGCAAGGAAACCGACGAGGTGGCGGTGATGATCGACACCCGCGACATGCTCCGCCCCGCCGACCTGCCGGAAGGCGTGGAGTGGACGGAATATTATCGGTCCTGGCAGAGTAAGGAAGCTGCGGAGTAGGGGGGCGACGACGATACGGGGGATTGCCATCCCCCGAACCCTCCAGTTTTTGTGACTTGGTCCGGGAAGAAACGATGAAACTCGCCAGTTTGAAGCAGGGGCGTGATGGGCGCCTTGTTGTTGTTTCGCGTGATCTGAAGACCTGCGTCGCCGTGCCCGATATCGCGCGGACCATGCAGGCCGCGCTGGATGACTGGGACACCCTCGCGCCCCGTCTTCAGCAGGCGTCCGACGACCTCAACGCCGGCACCGCCGTGGGTGCGGAGCCCTTCGACGAAGCGGCCTGCGAGAGCCCGCTGCCGCGTGCCTACCAGTGGGCCGACGGCTCCGCCTACGTCAACCATGTGGAACTGGTGCGCAAGGCGCGCGG
>NZ_ANHY01000053.1 GCF_000315795.1 Caenispirillum salinarum AK4 | reverse complement strand
AAACTAAGTCGCTGACCCATTATACAAAAGGTACGCCGTCACCCCGTCACCAAATCCCTCGGGGATTTGTTGACGTGCTTGACTCTTTGTCTGTCCCTCAGGCGCCGGGCGGCCGCTGACCGCGGCCTTGGCTCACGCCGCATACGCGGCGCCGGCGCGGTGTGTGCCTTGCACACGCCTTACGGCTCCGCGCCGGTTGGGTGCGCCGTTCCGCCAGCCCGCCGCGACTGCGGCGGCGCGCCGCATGGCGCGTGAGCCTCCCGGGCGATCCGCCGGATCGACCGGGCGCCGGCGATAAGCCGGCGGCGCGGCGCTTGAGCGCCAGGAAACAAAGAGTCGTCTTCAAATCGCACCCAGCGATTTGGAGACGGGGCTCCGACTGCTTGTAGGCATCCGGTTTCAGGTTCTCTTTCA
>NZ_ANHY01000052.1 GCF_000315795.1 Caenispirillum salinarum AK4 | reverse complement strand
ACGCCATGGACGGGGTTCCCGGCCTGACGCAGGAGGCCGTGCCCAGGGGCGAGACCTTCGACTACGCTTTCGACCTCAAGGACGCCGGCACCTTCTGGTATCACAGCCACCAGCGGGCCTGGGAACAGGTGGCACGCGGCGTCTATGGCGTTCTGATCGTTGACGAGGCCGAGCCGCCGCAGGTCGACCAGGATCTTCTGCTGGTCGTCGACGACTGGCTGCTCGACCGCGACGGCCGGTTCGTTGAAGAAACCTTGGGCGAGTTGCATGACTGGGGCCACGGTGGGCGCATGGGCAACGTGGTGACGGTGAACGGCCGCGTCCGCCCGGACATCCTCGTGCGGCGCGGCGAGCGCCTGCGCCTGCGGCTGCTCAACCCCTCCAACGCCCGCATCCTGGCCCTGACCTTCGGCAGCTTGCGCCCGACCGTCGTCGCCCTGGACGGCCGCCCCTGCCGGCCGCACCCAGTGTCGGAGAATGGGCTGCTGCTCGGCTCGGGACAGCGCGCCGACCTGATGGTGGACGTGGACGCCGAGCCGGGCGCGCGGATCGCCATCGCCGACCAGGCCTACGACGACCCGGCGCCGGTGGCCCACATCGCTGTCGGCGAAGACGTACTGCGCGAGACGCCGCTCGACGCACCGCTCGCCCTGCCGGGGGTCGAGGCGGCGCCTGCGCTCGACCTTGAGACGGCGGTGACGGCGGACCTGCTCATGCAGGGCGGCGCCATGGGAACCATGGACGAAGCCGTCTACAACGGCCAGCGCATGAGTTGGCGGGATCTTGTGCGGGTCAACCGCGTCTGGGCCTTCAACGGTGTCGCCGGTGACCTGGACACGCCGCTTCTGGAGGTGCCGCGCGGCCGCACCGCCGCCGTGAC
>NZ_ANHY01000051.1 GCF_000315795.1 Caenispirillum salinarum AK4 | reverse complement strand
TGTCGGCTGCCCCGGCATCGCTGCCGAGAGGCCGGTTTCTAGGCGTTTCCCGACGATGAGTCAACGGAAAGAATCAACGCCTTGCGGAAAATCGCGACACCAAGCATCGTTAACCGCTTGTTGAAGCCTTGGTCCCTAGAGTCCGTTCATGAGTCGCGACACCCGCTCTCCCGCCCCGGACCCGGCACCGCGGCGGGCGCTTTTGCGCACCGCCGCCAATCCGGAGCCGGGCCTCGACTATCTCGTCACCCTGCGCGCGCCCCTGTCCACGGGCGCGGCGGTGGAGGTGCGCTATGTGCCCGACCGCGAGGTGCTGGACGCCGCGGCCCTGGGCGCCTACCTCGACGCGCTGCCGGGCCAGGACGCTGCCGGGCCGGAGGCCTTGGCGGCGCTCCTTCTCGGCGACCTGCTGAACGAGCTGCTGCCGCGCTGGGTGCGCGTCGCCGTGACGCCGCCGCCCCTGGGCGAGCTGACCCAGTCGATCGTCATGGAAGACCGCCGTCCCGGCTGGGACAATCCCCCGCTGCTGGCGCGGCTGGCCCCGCTGTAGGAGACGGACGGGCATGGCGCGCGGGCTTCTCGACCCCAAAGGCTATTACCGCGTGCTGGGCGTGCGGCCCAACGCCGACGCGCCGGCCATCAAGGCGGCCTACCGCGCCCGCGCCAAGGAACTGCACCCCGACCGCAACCCGTCGGCCGGCGCAGCGGAGGCCTTCGCGCACCTGAACGAGGCCTATCAGGTCCTGAGCGACCCGCGCCGCCGCGCCGCCTACGACATGCGCGCCGCCGCCCGCGGCCACGGTGCCGGCGGTCCCTTCCAAAGCAGCAGCCGCCCCCGCGCCGACACCGCGGCCCGGGCCGGCGCCGCCTATCGCGCCCAGCAAGCCCGCGCGGAGGCCTCCAGCGGGCCGCGCCACGAGCAGCGGACCGCCGGCGCCGGTGCGACGGGCGCCCAGGCCGAGGCGGCCGCCCCC
>NZ_ANHY01000050.1 GCF_000315795.1 Caenispirillum salinarum AK4 | reverse complement strand
ATACCAAATCCGACGGGCACTGACTCGCCGGAGGTTCCCAAACGCGTCCGGCCGTGATTCGATGGGCTCCGCCAGATTTGGGAGAGCCCATGTGGAACGCACTCAAGATCAGGGATGACCGGACGCCGGACGAGTTGCGGCGGCTGGCGCGACGTGAGCGTGACGGGCGGGCGGCGGCGCGGATGATCGCGATCGCCAACGCCCTTGAGGGGATGAGCCGGGCCGAGGCGGCTCGGCTTGCCGGCATGGAGCGCCAGGCGCTGCGCGACGCGGTTGTCCGGTACAACGCCGAAGGCCTCGCCGGCCTGCACGACCGGCCGGGGCGGGGCCCGAAGGAGCGGCTGAGCCCCGGCGAGCAGGCGACCCTGCGCGCCCTTGTCTTCCGCGGTCCTGATCCCGAGCGGGATGGCGTGCGCCGCTGGCGGCTGAAGGACCTGCAACGGCTGATCGAACAGCGTTTCGGTGTCCGCTACAGCGTCAGCGGCCTCGCCGATCTGCTGAAGCGGCTCGACATCGCCTGGATGTCCGTGCGCCCGGCGCATCCGTCGAGCGACCCGAAAGCCCAGGCGGCATTCAAAAAAACTTCCCCCGGGTGCTGAAGGAGATCGCCGCAACCACGGACAAGCGGCTGGAAGTCTGGTTCACCGACGAGAGCCGTGTCGGGCAGAAGGGCCGGCTGACGCGCCGGTGGTTCGCCAGGGGTCAGCGGCCGCGGGGCCTGCGCGACCACCGCTTCCGCTCCGCCTGGATCTTCGGCGCCGTCTGCCCGGAGCGCGACACCGGCGAGGCCCTGGTCTGCACCCATGTCAGTACCGCCGCCATGAACGCCTTTCCTCGCCGAACTCGGCGCCGCCATCCCGCACGACCGACATGCTGTCGTCATCATGGACCAGGCCGGCTGGCACGTCTCCGGCAAGCTCTCCGTTCCCGCCAACATGACGCTGGTGCCGTTGCCGCCCTATTCGCCAGAACTCAACCCGATCGAGCGCCTGTGGCAGCACCTCAAGGACAATTGGCTGTCAGATCGCATCTTTCAG
>NZ_ANHY01000049.1 GCF_000315795.1 Caenispirillum salinarum AK4 | reverse complement strand
TGCATCACCCTGACCGATCCTGGGTGACGGCCGGACGCTTACCGTCGGTCCATGCCACTCCAGACCCGAGCGGACCGCAAAGACAAGAGCCGGCGATGCGAGCAAGGCCGCCACCGCAAGCCGTCGCCACGGAAGCCAGGAACCGGCGCCCGCCACCATGGCAATCACCACCGGCAGCGCCAGAAAGAGGGGCAGCGCCTCGGGAATACCGGCAGAGAGCGATGCCGTCGCCACGAAGACCAGCCAAGCCAAGCCCAGGCCGTAGGCAACCGCCAGCCGCTCTCCCGGTCGGACCTCCGGCAGCGGTCGCAGACGGGCGGCCAGCCGTAGTCCCGCGTCCCCGGCCGCGATCACGGCCGCCAGCAGCATCATCCCCAGCATCGCATGAAGGAAGATGCCACCAAGCACCGGCTCAAGCCCTGGCGTCATCGGCGACACCTCACGCCGCCGCCCGCCACGCCTGCAGCATCAGAACGTTCCACAGCACCGTCGAATGGTTCCGCCGGCCGTTCTGGTGATCGTCCCACAGGGACCGGACGGCCGCCGGGTCGAACAAGTCCTCCGCCGACAGCGCGGCGGGATCGAGCAGGGCCTCCGCCCACTCCCGGAGCGGCCCGCGCAGCCACGATTCCAGCGGGATGGAGAAGCCCATCTTGGGCCGCTCCACCATGTCCCGGGGAACGTAGCGGTACAGGGCCTGCCGCAACAGCCACTTGCCATCGCCGCCGCGAATCTTGAAGTGGCGCGGCAAGGTCCAGGCGAACTCCACCAGCCGGTGGTCGAGCAGCGGCTCGCGCGCCTCGAGCGACACCGCCATGGTGGTGCGGTCCACCTTGGTCATGATGTCGTCCGGCAGATAGGTGACGGCGTCGTGAACCTGCATGCGCTCGACGAAATCAGGCAGCACGTCGGACAGCGCGCCGTCGTACCCCAGGCCGACCGCGCCGCGCGCCTGCGGCACCAGCGTCCTGCCGCCGGTCCATTGGGTCATGATGTGCTCGTACAACGCGTCGCCGCCGGGCATGCCCAGCACACGGGCGACCCGATGAACCTTCTCCCCCGGCCGGGCGGGCATGCCCTTCAGCGGCAGCGCCGACAGGATGCGGTCCCAGGCGCGCGGCGGCAGGCATTGCAGGCCGCGCCCGCCCAGCGCCCGCAGCCCGCCGGGAAGGCGGCCGATCTTCCGCCACAGCGCGTCGGTCACGAAATAGCGCGGATAGCCGCCGAACAACTCATCGCCGCCGTCGCCCGACAGCGCCACCGTCACATGCTCCCGGGTCATGGCCGCGACCAGGTAGGTGGGCAGTTGCGAGCTGTCGGCGAAAGGCTCGTCGAACATGGCCGGCAGCCGCGGGATCACGTCCAGGGCCGCCGCCGAATCCAGGTACAGTTCCGTATGGTCGGTCCCCAGGTGGCGGGCCACGGCCTTCGCGTGGACGGCCTCGTCGTAGCCCTCCTCGTTGAAGCCGATCGAGAAGGTGCGCACGGGCCGGTTGCTCGCCGCCTGCATGTGCGCTACCACGGTGGAGCTGTCGATGCCGCCCGACAGGAAGGCGCCCAGCGGCACATCGGCCACCATGCGCCGGGACACGGCATCGCGCAGAAGGGCATCCAGCTGGTCGACCGCCTCGGCCTCGGTGCCCGCGAACCGATCCGCCGCCCGCGCCCGCACGACATCGGCCAGCGACCAGTAGCAGGACAGGCGCGGCTCCTCGCCGGCGCGCACGGTCAGCATATGGCCGGGGCGAAGCTTGTGGACGCCCTTGTAGATGGTGGTCTCGCCGGGAATGTAGCTGAAGCGCACCAGCGCGTCGGCGGCCTCGGGGTCCAGCTGGGCCGCCCAGGCCGGATGGGCACGCAGGGCCTTCAGCTCCGAGCCGAACAGCAGCACGCCCCGCTGGACCGACCAGTACAGCGGCTTGACGCCCACACGGTCGCGAACCAGCGTCAGGGAGCGGGTCTCGCGGTCCCAGAGGGCGAAGGCGAACATGCCAATCAGCCGGTCCACCGTGGCGTCGACCCCGTGGCGGGCGATGGATTCGACGATGACTTCGGTATCGGAATGCCCGCGGAAGACGCAGCCCTGCGCCTCCAGCTCCGCCCGCAGGTCGGTGAAGTTGTAGACTTCGCCGTTGTAGCAGATGACCCACCGGCCATCGGCCGAGACCATGGGCTGATGGCCGCCCGGCGACAGGTCGACGATGGCCAGGCGCCGATGGCCCAGCGCGATGCCGGCGTCGTCATCGGCCCAGGTGCCCGAGCTGTCCGGACCCCGATGCACCAGCGTGTCGGCCATGGTCCGCACCACGTCCTCGGGCCGACCGTTGGCGGCGCCCCGGGTGAGGTTCAGAAAACCGCTAATGCCGCACACGCTTCAACCCCCGGCTGCCGGTATCGTTTGGGGAACGCTCGCCCAATTCGACAAGGTCATATAGCGCCTCCGAAACTGTCTGGGCAATCGCCTTCCAGTCATAGTCCTCAGTGGCGGTCTGCACGGCTCCCGCGGACAGACGCTGATAGAGTTCCGGATCCTGAATGAGCCGGTAGAGCGTTTCCGCCACAGCCTCAGCGTTGATCGCTGGCGCAAAAAGCGCATTGTGCCCCTCCGTCGCCTGCTCCCTTAGCCCAGCTACAGGAGTCAGAACCGCAGGTATGCCGGCCGCGAAAACGGTGGGAAGTACGCCGGACTGGCTTGCTTCCCGGTATGGCAGGACGCAGATGTCGGAACGGCGGAGAATCTCCGGGATTTCCTCTTCGGCAATCCAGCGGTTTTCGAGGCGCAGGCACTCGGCCTCCGGCAACAAGTGGCACAATCCCTCCATGGATCCGCTGCCCCAGATTTCCACGTCGACCTTCAAGCCGCGTTCGTGTAGCGCGGCCACTGCCTGAAGGAACACGTCCAGTCCCTTGTACGGAAGGATCCGGCCAAAGAACAGCAACCGCGGCGGCCGATCGGCCGGCAGTCGACGCGGCTCCGCCGGGTGGCCGTAGGAGAACACGCCATGGGGCGCCACCCACGTTCTGCGCCGGGGAAAGCCGTGGCGCTCGTTCAGCAGGCCACGCACGCTCTCGGTGAGCGTCAGGACGCCATCGGCAGCCTTGATGTCTTGCGCCAGAAGTTGGTTCCGCGGCCAACGCTCTTCGCCCGGGTGGCGGACGGCATCGTGGACCGTCAGCATGTAGCTCGCACCGGTAGACCTTACGCCGCCCACGATGAACGCATTCCACAAGTGATCCATGGTGCAAAGCACCACGTCAATGCGGTTGTCCCGAATATAGCGGAGGAACCGTCTCCGCAAGACGGGCAGAAACAGGGAACGCAGGCCGAATTGCCAAAGATTTTCGTAGGTATCGACAAACCACGAGTCTTCGGCCTCCAATGCACGGTACTCGTTGGCGATCTCCGCCTGCCGCGACAGGGAGAGATAAACGGCAACGTCGTCCCGCTGCGATAGGGCGCGTGCAAGTTCAAGCGTATAGCGCGGCCCTCCACCACGCCGTCCCCAGTGCCAGAGCAGGACCCGCAGCGGCCGGTCTGTTGCGGTCGCGTCGGTCATGCCTCGGCGTCCTCCTTGCGATCGGTTGCAACCCGGGCAACGTCGGCGCCGTCATCGGCCGGCCATAGCACAATATCAAACCCCGCGATGGTCAGGTCCTCGTCGGACCGGCCGCGGAATTCAGGCTGCATCCGCGCGCGCGGCAGCGGCGGCGCGGGCCAGCGGTCCACCTTGCCGATCTTCCAGGCGAACCCGGCGTTGCGGAAGGCTTCGAGAATATCGCGGTAGCCCAGGCGGTTGGTATACAGGCCGGCATCGCGGATGCGGGCCGTCTCCCACGCCTCGGCCGGAAAGCGCAGATTGTTCAGGCCGCCGCCCATGTGGTCGCGCAGGTCGATGGAATGACCCATGACGCCGCCCGGCCGCAGCACCCGGCGCATCTCCCGCGCCATGATGTCAAACTCCTCGCGCGGGACATGCTCCAGCACCACGCACGACCAGATAAAGTCGACGGAGGCGTCGGGGATCTCGGCCATGGACGCCGTTCCACCCGTGAGGTAGCGGGCGTTCAGGGCGGACAGGACAGCATCGAAATCCGTCGCCTCCTGCACGGCGGCGAAGGCGGCGCTCTGCCGTCCCTGCTCCGCCAGCAGCCGGGCCGCGTTGCGATAGGCCGGAACGTCGCGCACGGCGAACGCGCCCGCGTCGAGCAGAACGGAGCCCGCCCCACCCCAGCCGCGCGTCGCCACAGCCGAAAAGAGCGAGTCCCCCGGACCCAGTTCGAGAGCGGTAAAATTCTCGGGAATGGGGCGGACGGCGTGGGCCGACTCGAAGTGGCTGCGGAACTTCTCGAAGGCGGGTGCCGGATCGTTCATGTCGCCGTGGCGGAACAGCCCCAGGCGCCGCCACATGGAATATGGCACCGGCAGCGCCGACAGGATCAGCTTGCCGTAATAGCGCCCCCACCACGGAACAGCCTTGCGCAGGCTCATGCCACCCCCTCCCCGGCTCGCCGCACGGGTGTCGCCTCCGCCTCCGCCTCCGCCGCCGCGTGCCCGGCCCACCGGCCCAGCGACCCCTGCCAGCGCAGGTAAGCGTAGAGCGCCCACAGCAGCACCGAATTGTCCTCGGCGCCGGCCGCATGACGGTCCAGCGCCGCGCGCGCCACAGATCCGTCCAGGCCCGTCTGCCGCGCCAGCAGGCCCTCCAACTCGTCGCGCAGGCGCCCCTGGCGGAACCAGCGGCGAACCGGCAGCAGGAAGCCCATCTTGCGGCGAGTGAGAATATCGCGCGGCAGGTCCTCGGCGAAGGCATCGCGAAGGATACGCTTGCGCACGCCGCCGTGCATCCGGAAGTCGTCCGGCAGCGCCAGCGCCCAGGCGGCGAGCGCACTGTCCAGGAAGGGCAGCCGCACCTCGATGCTGTGGTACATGGCGGCGTAGTCGACCTTGCGAAGCATGTCGTTGGGCAGGTTGAAGATCAGGTCCACCAACTGCACGTCGCGCAAGGCGCCCGACCCCGCCTCGCCCAGCCGCCGCCGTGCCGCCGGCAGGCCGCCGGTGTCCAGTCCAAGGCCCGCGAGCACGCCCGGGTCGGCATAGGACCGCCAGCTCAGGTAGCTGTCGACGGCATCGCGCCGCAGATGCTTGTGGAACAGCGCGGCGGCGCGCAGCCGGGGATGGGCGATGGCGTGCGGGTTGCCATGACGCGGCAGTGCCGTCAGAAGCGCCCGCGCCGGGGCCGGCAGAGTGGCACCGCGAACGATGGCCGGATAGGTGCCGTAGCCGGCGAACAATTCGTCCGCCGCATCGCCGCCGAGCGCGACCTTCTCCTCGATATGCGCGCACAGGAATGACGTCGGCAGCAGCGAGGAATCGGCGAACGGCTCGCCCAGCCGGTCGAACACGGTGTCGGCGAAATCAAGGATACTTTCCTCGTCCGCCGGCACGACCCGATGGCGCACATGCGGCAACCCCGCCGCCACGGCGCGGGCGTGGTCGCTCTCGTCGAATTCCGGGTCCTTGGGGAAGCCCAGCGAGTAGGCCGTCAGGGGCTTGTCGGAAATGCGCGCCGCCAGGGTGGTGACGACCGAGCTGTCGATGCCGCCGCTCAGCAGCGTCGCCACCGGCACGTCCGCCGTTTCCAGCCGCAGCCGCACCGCCTCGGTCAGGCGATCCCGCAGGCCGGCGACGGCCTGGCCGTAGTCAGTGGGCGCATCAGCCAGGGCGGACTGCACGGCGTCGCGCGGATCGTAGTAGCGGCCGCCCTCGATATCCGCCCGGTCCGCCCGCCATTCCAGCCAGTGCCCCGGCTCCAGCTGGCGCAGGTCGGTGAAGGCCCCGGCCGGTGCGGGAATGTAGGAGAACAGGAAGTACAGGCCGATGGCCTCGGCATCCTCGGTCACCCGCCCTTCCGCCAAGCGCACCAGGGGCGGTACCTCGGAGCAGAACATCAGCCCGTCGTCGCGCCGCAGCCAGAACAGCGGCTTTTCGCCGAACCGGTCGCGCGCCAGCGTGAGCGCGCGGGCCGCCGCATCCCACAGAGCGAAGGCGAACATGCCCTCAAGCCGCGTCAGGCAGTCCCGCCCCCATTGGCGCCAGGCAGCCAGCAGCACCTCGGTGTCCGAGGTGGTGGTGAAGCCGTGGCCCAGTGCCTCCAGGTCCTGCTTCAGGGCGCGGTAATTGTAGATCTCACCGTTGAACACGATGGTGAGGTCGCCCCGCGTCATGGGCTGTTCGGCGCGGGCATCAAGATCGATGATGGCCAGCCGCCGGTGACCGAGAGCCACCGCGCGGTCCCGCCAGACGGCACCGGCATCGGGCCCGCGATGGCGAATGAGGTCAAGCGCGCTGACCAGCCCGGCATCGTCCAGCCGATCCGCCGCCGCTCCGACGGCGCCTAGGATACCGCACATGACGTCCGCCCCGTCAGTTTGTCGAATAGGTCGAGGTAGCGCTGCCGGTTGGCTTCCATGGAATAGCACGTGCGCACCCGCTCCCGCGCCGCCGCACCCATGCGCGCGCGGAGGTCGGCGTCGGCCAGCAGCCGCGCCAGGCCGTCGGCCAGCGCCCGGGCGTCGCGCCGCACGACCAGCCCGGTAACGCCGTCCTCATGGCATTCGGTAACGCCCGGCGCATCGGCCACCACCGCCGGCAGGCCCGCCGCCATGCCTTCCAGGACGGCGTTGCTCATGCCTTCCCACGACGAGGCATTGGCGAAGACATCCGCCGCCGCGAGCACCGCCGGCACGTCGTTGCGCCGCCCCAGCAGGTGCACGCGCCCCTCCAGGTTGCGGGCCTGCACATGCGCCTTCAGGGCTTCGGCTTCTGGTCCGTCGCCGGCGATCCACAGCGCGGCGGCGGGAAAGCGGTCCGCCACTTGGGCGAAAGCATCGATGAGCATGGCCTGTCCCTTTAACGGAAGCAGCCGGCCCACGGAAACTATCACCGCACCTTCGGTGGGCGGCAGAGGCGTCAGCGGACCTGCCGCTGCACGGGCTTCAAACCTCTTCCAGTTCAGGCCGTTCTCTAGCGCAACGAGGCGGCTTGAGTCGGTGTACAGCGCCAAAGAGGTCATCACGGAACGCGAATTTCCCGCTAATGCGTGGAAGGGAGAATACAGAGCCTTGAACACGGCCCCGTAGCGCCCCGACGTTTTCGTCGTTCGATGCATATACACCCAGCGTGTACGGCGAAACAGAAGCGCCGCAGGCCATGCCGCCAGTGCGGCTTGGAAGCCATGTACAACGCAAACCGCCGGCTTACGCCGATATAGAATACGAAGAAATCTGAACTGCAACAAAAGAAGAATGGGCATCAGAACCATGAATTCGCGCCAAGCCGTACTTCCTGCGCGCGGCTGACGCCACAAACTCTGCTGCTCCAAATCGGGAGCAACATCCCTGAATAAGTCGGAACAAATGGGGTCATCATAGAGAAAGACAAACGTCTCCCGCACGCTCCCGCGAGGTTCCGCGCCAAAATATTGCGATAGCTGCTGCTCACCCCCATTGTTGCCGTAGGTTCGCATTAGGTGCACAACTGATAGATCGGAATTACCTGGAGCGCTCATTTCCCTGCGCTCCAAATCAAATCGATGCCGGTCAACTCAGATCGACGCGCTCCATGTTTGTGCACCAGCATGCTAGACCCTCCACCACACGCGCTTGAACCAGTAGACGGCTTGCGCAAGGGGGGAAGACAAGCCGTGCGCTATCGTCATCCGCTGGAACTCTCGCAAACTGCGGAGCATGTTCTGCTCCGAGAACCCGCCCTGCGCCATGACCGTCAGCGGCACCGGATGACCCAGGCCCGGCCAGCGGCGCGTCAGGCGCAGGATCATGTCATGGTCCGCCGCGACGCGGTACTGGCAGTCATACAGCCCGGCCGCCTCGTACTGCTCCCGCGACACGATCAGGCCGGGATGCGGCAGGAAGGCGGACACGAACAGGCGCCAGCGGCTGTAGGCCCAGTTCTGCAGATCGCGGCGGCCATCGTCGAACTCGCGCCACATGGCGAAATAATTGGTGCGTTGCGGGTCCAGCAGCGGCACCGCCCGCTCCAGGACATCAGGATCCGCATAGAAATCGTCGGAGTTCAGGATGTGGATCCAATCCCCCGTCGCCTGGCGCACGCCCTTGTTCATGGCGTCGTAGATGCCCGCGTCCGGCTCGCTGACCCAGCGCGAAATCACGTCCGCGTTGTCGCGGATGATGTCCACCGTTCCATCCGTCGAGCCGCCGTCGATGACGATGAACTCGATATTCGGGTAGGTCTGGGCCCGCACGCTGTCGATGGTCCGCCCGATGGTCGCGGCACTGTTGAAGCTGACAGTGACGATGCTCACCAGCGGCTGGGTGTTCATGCCGGGGCCCTTGAGGATACGGAATCGGAAACGCGGAAAAGGCGCCGCGCCAGCGGCGCCCCAGGTTCAACGCGCGGCGGAGAAGGCGTCCAGATCGGAGCGCACCATGTCCTCCACCAGTTCGGCAAAGGTGGTGGTGTGCGTCCAGCCCAGCACGTCGCGGGCCTTGGTGGCGTCGCCCAGCAGTTCCTCAACCTCGGTCGGACGGAAGTAGCGCGGGTCGACCTTCACGATGGTCTTGCCCGACGCGCTGTCGGCGCCGATCTCGTCGATGCCCGTGCCGCGCCACTCGATGGAGGTGCCGACGGCGGCGAAGGCGCGCTCAACGAACTCGCGGACGCTGTGCATCTCGCCGGTCGCCAGGACGTAGTCGCCGGGCTCGTCCTGCTGGAGCATGCGCCACATGCCCTCCACGTAGTCGCGGGCATGGCCCCAGTCGCGCTGCGCGTCCAGGTTGCCCAGGTACAGGCAGTCCTGCGCGCCATTGTGCATGGCGGCGACGGCCCGCGTGATCTTGCGGGTGACGAAGGTCTCGCCGCGGATCGGGCTCTCGTGGTTGAACAGGATGCCGTTGGAGGCATGCATGCCGTAGGCCTCGCGGTAGTTCACCGTGATCCAGTAGGCATAGAGCTTGGCGGCGGCATAGGGGCTGCGCGGGTAGAACGGCGTGGTCTCGCGCTGCGGAACTTCCTGCACCTTGCCGTAGAGTTCCGAGGTGGACGCTTGGTAGAAGCGCGTCGTCTTCTCCATGCCCAGGATGCGGATCGCCTCCAGCAGGCGCAGCGTGCCGAGCGCGTCGGAGTTCGCCGTGTACTCCGGCGTCTCGAAGCTGACCTGGACGTGGCTCTGCGCTGCCAGGTTGTAGACTTCGGTCGGCTTGACCTCCTGCACAAGGCGGATGAGGTTGGTCGCGTCGGTCAGGTCGCCGTAGTGCATGCGAAAGCGCACGTCGCTTTCGTGCGGGTCCTGATAGAGGTGTTCGACGCGGCCCGTGTTGAACGACGAAGAGCGGCGCTTCACGCCGTGGACCACATACCCCTTGGACAGAAGGAGATCAGCGAGATACGCCCCGTCCTGCCCGGTAATTCCGGTAATCAGCGCAACCTTCAACGTCCGCCCCTTCACATCAAATAACGCTCTGCCGCTGCACCACTTCGGCGTCGGCGCCCGGTTCGCGAAGGTGATAGCACTGCGATAGTGGGGTCGCAACGAATTCCTCAACCGCCGAGGGTCCATATGTCTTGCATCGGCGGCGATGCTGCGCCATTGCTGTCACCGGTCCGTGTCCGGCGACGCCGGTCCCGCCGCCGAATGTCAGTACAACGGAACCTCTGAAGCCATGACGGGTAGCACTCCGACGAGCGAATTCGACCTTACCGGCCGCCGGGTCTGGGTGGCCGGCCACCGTGGCATGGTGGGGTCCGCCGTGGTCCGGCGCCTCGCCCAGGAGCCGTGCCATGTGTTGACGGCCGACCGCGCCGCGGTAGACCTCCGCCGCCAGGACGCCGTGGAGGCCTGGATGGCGCGCGAAAAGCCGGATGCCATCGTCCTGGCCGCCGCCAAGGTCGGCGGCATCGTCGCCAACGACACCTATCCCGCTGACTTCATCCACGACAACTTGGCCATCGAGCTGGCCATCATCGAGGCGGCCCACCGCCACGGTGTGGAGAAGCTGCTGTTTCTCGGCTCCAGCTGCATCTATCCCAAGATGGCGCCCCAACCCATCACCGAGGATGCCCTGCTGACCGGCCCGTTGGAGCCCACCAACGAGTGGTACGCGATCGCCAAGATCGCCGGGCTGAAGATGTGCCAGGCCTACCGCCGGCAGCACGGGCGCGACTACATCTCGGGCATGCCGACCAACCTGTACGGCATCGGCGACAACTTCGATCCGGTGAACAGCCACGTCGTCCCCGCCCTGATGGGGCGAATCCACCGCGCCAAGGAGGAAGGGCAGGACACCGTCACCATCTGGGGCACCGGCGAGCCGCGGCGCGAGTTCCTGTTCACCGACGATCTGGCCGATGCCTGCGTCTTCATGCTCAAGCACTACTCGGGCGAGGTGGCGCTGAATATCGGAACCGGGAACGACGTCACCATCAATGAACTGGCCGAGGAAATCGCCCGCGTCGTCGGCTGGACCGGCCGCTTCGTCCACGATACCTCGCGCCCCGACGGCACGCCGCGCAAGCTGCTGGACGTCAGCCGCCTGCAAAGCCTCGGCTGGAGCGCCCGCACGCCCCTGAGCGACGGTCTGGCGCAGACCTATGACTGGTTCCTGGGCGCCCTGCAGCGGGGCGAGGCCCGCAACATCACGGGCTAGGCCCATTCCTGCACCAGACCTAGGTATAGCCGCCGATTGGGGTACCCTGACCAAAAAGAGCCGCAGCGGCTTTACCGTGGAATAACCTAGCAGCGCGTCGAGAGTTAGCTAAAAAAGCTTGGATATTTGGACAGCCACGTTGGCCACGAAACTTCTACAAGGGCATTCCGCACATGACTGAAGAGCCACTTTCTTTTACGCGCACGATCTCAGTCGTTGGCCTCGGGTATGTGGGCCTTCCTATCGCTGTGGCTTTGCGGCAGGCAGGCCACAAGGTGGTGGCCTTCGATATTTCCGAAAAGCGCATCAGGGAATTGCAGCAGGGCTATGACCGAACGGGCGAGGTCGAGTCCGAGGAACTGACCAAGGCCGACCTTTACGTGACGTCGGACCCCGCGCAACTAGGCTCTGCTGACTTCCACATCGTGACCGTTCCGACGCCAGTGACGGATGCCCGCCTTCCCGACCTGACACCGCTCCTCGAAGCGTCCCGCACAATAGGCCGCGCCCTGAAGGAGGGCGCCATCGTGGTTTACGAGAGCACGGTCTACCCTGGCGCCACCGAAGAAGATTGCATACCCGTCTTGGAAGAAGTCAGCGGCTTGACCTTCGGACGCGATTTTACGGTTGGATACAGCCCGGAGCGCATCAATCCAGGAGACCGCGAGCACCGGTTCACCTCGATTCAAAAAGTTGTCGCGGGTTCCGACCCTGCCACGGCCAAGATCATCGCCGCTGTTTACGGAAGCATTGTGAAGGCGGGTGTTTATGTCGCACCGTCCCTGAAAGTCGCCGAGGCCGCCAAGGTTATCGAGAACACCCAGAGAGACATAAACATTGCCTTGATGAACGAGCTGGCGATCATTTTCAATAGACTCGGGATCGATACGCAGGACGTTCTCGCGGCGGCGTCAACGAAATGGAACTTCCTTCCATTCAAGCCCGGGCTCGTAGGCGGTCACTGCATCGGCGTAGACCCCTACTACTTGACCCATCGCGCCCAGAGCGTCGGATACCACCCGGAGGTCATTCTGTCAGGGCGGCGAATAAATGACGGAATGGGCGCCTTCGTGGCCCACGAGGTGCTCCGACGCCTGATGGCCGACAAGCGCGGCACCAACCGGCGGGTGACCGTACTCGGCTTCACGTTCAAGGAAAACGTTCCGGACATTCGCAATACAAAAGTCATTGATATCGTAAATGAATTGCGAAGCTTCGGCATTGAAGTGCAACTTCATGATCCGCACGCCGATCCAGAAGAGACGGTTCATGAGCACGGTGTAACGCTTCTTGAGAAGGAAAATCTTCTTCCTGCCGGCGCGATCATCCTCGCCGTCGCGCACGACGTCTACATAAAGACTGGCTGGGATTTCATACTCCCCCTTCTCGACCGAGATGGAGGGGTCGTCGCGGACATAAAGGGCGTCCTCGAACAGTCTACGAAACCAAGCTCGGTGGAGCTTTGGCGCCTATAATAGGCGAGACAAGCAGGCGTAGAGTGGTCGGCCCACGAGGCCGTCCTTCCACTACGCCGCCCCAGCGTCAGGCCGGGGCGCCGCCCGATGCCGCGGGATCAAGAAGCCGCAACCACTCGCGCGCGCATCCGTCGATGGAGAAGGTTCGCTCGGCCACAGACCGCGCGGCCGCCGACAGGGCAGCGTGACGGGCACCGTCTTCCACGATCCAGGCAATTCCCTCGGCGAGGCTCGCGGAATCGCGCAGCGGCGCCAGCCATCCCGTCTCCTGGTGGCGCACCGCGTCGGGCAGGCCGCCGGTGTCGAAGGCTGCCACTGGCAGACCGCAGGCCGCGGCCTCCAGCACCACGTTGGGCAGGTTGTCCTCCAGGAACGGAGCCACCAGGACATCCGCCGCCGAATACAGCAGGGCAAGCGCAATCCGGTCGTGCAGCCGACCGATCCAGCTGGCTGGAAGCGGCAGGCGGCCCTCCTCACCCTTCGGCGCCCACCGATCGCCACCGAAGACGGCCAGGTGCAGCGCTGCGCCCGACCGCTCCGGCCGTGCCGCCAAATGCTTCAGCGTGTCGCGAAGATAGCGATAGCCCTTGCGCGAATCCGCCGTGGCGCCCAGGGCGCCGAACAGCACGATGCGGCGGTCGCGCGGCAGGCCGAGCAACTCGCGCGCGAGGGCCTTGTCGCGGGGCCGGAAGATATCGGTCTCGACGCCGGTCGGGATATGAACCACCGGCCGTCCTCCGAAGAGCGAGGAGGCCCGGGCGCAATCGCCGATCCATCGGCTCGGCGCCACTACCGTCAGGTCCAGGCCCTCGTATGCGCGGCGCTTGGCGCGCCATTCCAGCCGTGACAAGTCGTGTGCCCGGCCACTGCCCAGCATGGGACAGGCGCCGCAGGACTCGTGGTAGCGGGTGCAGTCGCCGGGGTAGTGACAACCACCGCTGAACGGCCAGATGTCGGACAGTCGCCAGAAGACGCGCCTGCCGCGAAGGCGCGCAATGTCGCGAGGCCCCATGAAGCCACCGGTGATCCAGTGGAGAACTACGGCGTCCGCCGCGGCTACTTCGGCCGGGTCAAGACGCGCATAGCTGACCCGGCTGGCAGAAAAAAGGCCGCCTGTCGCCCCGGCGGCGCGCGCCAGTCTGGCATTAGCGGCGGTCGCCACCAGCGGCCACGCCCGGCCACCGGCCGCTGAGCCTACGGTGGGGTCGCTGGATCGGCGGATGCCCGCGAGCATGCGGCTGTCAGCCCCCTGATCCAGCATAGCGCGATGCAGGCGATGCGCGGCCGCCCCGGCACCATTTCCGGCGTCGGTCTGCGTCAGGTGCAGAATTCGCATGACGGGACGGCCGGATGCGTCAACCGGCGGCGCCGCTCGGACCCGCGCCGGGATTCATGTGAACCAAGACTTGCACCCCATCCTCGGACGTGGCGGCGACCTTCCAGTTGCCCAGCTTGAACAGCTCGATGAATTCGACCCAGGCGCGGAACTCGTGGTTGGCGGAATAGAACTCGTCGAACAGGATGAAGTACTCGTAATCCATCTGCCCGCAGAGCGTGTCAAGTACCGGGCGGGTGGAAATGTAGAGGTCCGCGTCGAAGTGAATCAGGCGGATATCGCGAGGCACTTCGCCGTTCGGCATGTAACGCGGCAGGGCCTCACTGAACAAGCCGGAATGGATGCGGATGTTCGGCTGGGGCGGGGTCGGCATCACCTCGGTCCGCTTGAACTCCTCCAGCACGGCCTCCCGCTTCGCCTTGTCGTCGCCCCACAGTTCGGCGGGGAAGCCGAAGCCGCGGATGGCGCCGCGGGGCAGCCCGTCCCATTCCTCCGGCAGGCCCTCGAAACAGTCGAACCCGTGCAGCGTCATGGTCTGGGGAAGGCGGTTGACCAAATAATGCAGCCAGCCGCCGTTGTTGGTGCCGAACTCCAGGACCTGGCCGTCTGTCGCGAGGGCGGTCACCTTTTCGATGGCAATGTCCCAGATCGGGTGCTTGGACCGGTTGGCGGTGAAGCTGGGCACGACCTTCAGGTCCGGGTTGCTTGCCACATGCCGCTTCCAGAAGTGTTCAAAACGGATAGTGTTGGCGATCTTCTGGATGAACCGGCCTGCGCCGTCGACGCGGTCGACCGTTCCGTCGGACAGGAAGGCAAGCTTGGCGACGGCCCGTCGCGCGGCGGACGGATGGCGGCACTTCATCATGAACCGGATTCCTTTGGCGGCAGGATTCGCAAACGTGGTGATCTGATAGCGGAAAGCGTCCCTCCACGCAAGGCGGTGCCGGCAGCCCATATTGCAAGCTCCGGTGACGTCGGATAGGCGGCGGTGAAGGGTCCGCGCGCCGAGACGCCGGGACAGTCGATGCCCTGACGCTGTCAGATGCCGATCACGCCGCCTGGTGCGCGACCGCCAAGCGCAAGACCGGGGAGGTCGGGCTGACGGTTGCTACGCCCGACCCGGTCCTTTTCACGCCCGAGCAGCGCGGCAGCCCCTTCTTCCTTCCACGTCCGCCCCGATCAGGAAGGCGCCTTCACCGAACGCGACGCCGCGACTTTCGAGGATTACCTCGCGGACTGATGACAGGCCCGCGTGAAAACGCCCCGCCCGGTGTTCCGGACGGGGCGTAGCCGACGGCACGGGCGCCGCTGCCGATTACGCGGCCTTGGGCGCCAGATGGGCATTGGCGGCATACCATTCCACCAGGGACGGCAGCCCCTCCTCCAGGGAGATTCTTGGGGCGTAGCCCAGGGTCTTCAGCTTGGTGATGTCGGGGCAGCGGCGGCTGGTCTCGCCGGCCGGGGCTTCCGAGGGCTGGATGACGACGTCGCGGCCGAAGCTGCGCACCACAAGGCGGGCGCACTCGGCGATGGTCGTCTCCTCGGGCGTGCCGATGTGGTAGATGTTCTGATGCTCGCCGCGCTCCACCACCTTGGCCAGGCCGTCGGTGAAGTCGTCGATGTGAACGAAGGCGCGCGTCTGGCACCCGTCGCCGAGGATGGGGAACTCGATGGTGCCCTCGGGCTGTTCGGCAACGGCCTTGGCGGCACGCAGGGCGAACTGCGGCAGCACGTGTTCCCACCCCATGTCCGGGCCATAGACGTTGTGCGGCCGGAAGATGGTCATGCGATCGAACCCGGTCCGGCCGTAGTTCACCGCCAGAAGCTCGCTCGCGATCTTGCCGCCGCCATAGGAGTAGCGCGGGTTCAGCACGTCCGGCACCGACAGGGGCGCGCTTTCGTCGGTCGGCACCACGGGCGGGGTCTGATAGACCTCCGACGACGACGCCACCACCATGTCGGCGATGTCGTTGCGGCGGCAGGCGTCCAGCACGGCCAGCATGCCGCGCACGGCCACGTCCAGCACCAGCTCCGGCTTGCTGTAGAAGAACTCGGTGCCGTTGACGGCGGCCAGATGCAGGATGCCGTCCACGCCCTTGGCCGCTGCGGTCACGGCGTCGGAATCACGCACGTCCGCAACCACCATTTCGTAGGCGCCCTCGACGTCGGCAAGGCGGCGAGGTGCGCCGCGCGAATTATTGTCGAGCACCCGCACCGCATGGCCGTCGGCCAGCAGGCGCTTGACGAGCGCGGCGCCGAGGAAGCCGGTCCCGCCGGTCACGAGGTAATGCTTAGCCATTGGCCGTCTCCAAGGTCGCGGCGCCGGTGGCGGGCAGTCCCGCGCAGCCGTGGCTGCCCAGCGCCATGTAGGCGGTGCCCTCGGGCATCATCAGGTCTCGCGCCGCGAAGTTGTTCCAGAAATCATACACCAGTGCCGGTCGCGCCAGCCGTTCGGCAATGGTCGCCAGCGGCATGGCCGAGAAGTCGACGTGATTGTTCGCGATCACCACCAGGTTGGCGCCGGTCATGGCGTCCTCGATGCTGGACATGGGGGTCAGCCCGAAGGCCCCCACCTCCGAGGCCGGCACGACGCTGTCGTAGCCCCGCCACTCTGCCTCGGGAAATACCTCGCGCAGGGCGGCCAGGATGGGACGCGCCATGGTGCCGCGCAGGTCGTCTGTGGCCGGGCACCCCTTGAAGGCCAGGCCCATCAGGGTGATGACCGGGCGCGCGGGGAAGCCCTCCAGAGCCGCCGTGACGCGCCCCAGGTGCTCCACCACCTCGCGCGGCTGGCTCTCGTTGAGGCGGCGCGCGGTCAGCGTGATCTCGGGCACGATGCCGTAAGGCTTCAGCCCCTCGGCCAGGATATGCGGGTCCTTCTCCAGGCAAGGGCCGCCCACCGGTCCCGGCATGGGCAGATTGGTCCGCGGATAGGACAACTTGCCCGCGTTGATGACCTCGCTGGCGCTGACGCCGATGGCGTCGCACACGCGCGCCACCTCGTTGGCGTAGGCGAACTGGACGTCGCGCTGGGCGTTATCGACCAGCTTGATCATCTCCGCCGTTTCCAGGTCGCTGACGCGCACGGTGGTCGGCGTGAGGAACTGGAACAGTTGCGAGGCGCGAATGGTCGCTCGTTGCACGGCGCCCCCGATGATCTGCGGCAGACGGCGCAGCTCCTGCAGCGCCACGCCTTCCAGCGTGCGCTCGGGGCAGAAGGCGACATCGTAGTTGACCCCGATGCGGTCCAGGATCGGCAGCACGACCTGGCGCGTCGTCCCCAGCCGGACGGTGGAGCGCATGATGACCATGTCGCCGTCCTTGAGGTGCCGCGCGACTTCCGACGCGACGTTACTAATCATCTCCATCCGCACCTTGCCGTCGGGGCCGAGCGGCGTGCCGACGGTGATGATATAGACGGTGGCTCCGCTGTTCTCCGGGATCTCCCGAGTGACGGTCAGTCGGCCACCACGGATGTTGCGCGCCAGGACATCAACCAAGCCCGGCTCGTGAAAGTGCGGCTCCCCCTTGCGCAGCATCTCCACCACGTCGTCGCGGATTTCCACGCCCTGCACCCGGAAGCCAACGTCCGCCATGGCGGCCGCCAGCGTGAGGCCGACATAGCCCAGTCCAAGGATACAGACGTTCCGGTCCGCGAAAGTCTCAGGCACTATCATTCATCGATCCTCTTGGGACGGTAACGAGCGGGGAAAACAGGCCCGACAGCATCGCCTGGCCGATGACGGCGATGTGCAGGGCGTGGTTGAAGGCGCCCCTGGCGATGGCATCGGACAATTCGGACGGGTCGAGCAGCAGGCATTCCATACCGGGTTCGGGCTGCCACCCTTGAACGGGCGTCACGCCGGTGGCAAAGTAGCTCCAGAGGCGGTTTTCCAACCGGCCCGTATCGGGGCGCATTACCGGCAGGAGCGTGAAGCCTCCGCCCTCGGGAAGGGCCAGCCCGCATTCCTCGGCCAGTTCGCGATGGGCGCAGAGTTCCGGTGTCTCGTCGGCCTCCAAAAGACCGGCCGGCAGTTCCAGCGTCTTCCCCTCCGCCGTCGGGCGGTACTGCCGCACGACGGGCACCCGGCCATCGGCAGTGACGGCGAGAACCGATACGTAGTCCGCCTGCTTGAGCGAGTGGAAGGTGCGCGGAGCATCCCCCTCTCCCGCCGTGATGGTGCGGGCGACAAGCGTCACCCAGGGTGAGATAACCTGTTCGCTCGCCGAAATCTGTTTCATATATCGGTGGCTCCCCTCCCGAAAGCGCGGCAACTCTATGTGCGCGTATCCGGACGGTCAAGGACAACTGGCACCATCCGGAAGGCTTGAGTTGCCCGCCGGAGACGCGTATTAAGTCGACAACCACTTGAACGCATCGCGGCCCGTTCACCGTCGTGACCGAGCGCGCAGCGATCCACCGCATGATGTGACGGCAATTGCGCAGCCACAGGTGACTCGAACGTGAGTTCTGTTTCCAAGGCCCTTCGACGAAGCCAAGTCGTTTTCGTCCACGACCTCGTAATGGCGGCGGGTTCCTTCGTCATCGCCCTCTACCTGCGTCTCGACGACGACTTCTGGGAATACCTCACGCCGCAGGACCTGGCAGTTTCCACGGCAATTTTCGCCATGATCGCCGCGCCGGTGTACTGGTCCCAGGGCATGTACCGAAGTGTCTGGCGCTATGCCAGCCTGCGCGACCTGTTCGCCATCTTCCGCGCCGTGACACTGACCCTGCTGATCTTCCTGGCCGTCATGTTCCTGCTGACGCGCCTGGAATCGGTGCCCCGGTCCACCCTCGTGATCAACTGGTTCGTGCAGTTGTTCATGCTGGGCGCCCCGCGCTTCTTGTACCGCCTGCTAAAGGACGGCTCCATCGGCATGTTCCTTGAGCGCAACCAGCGCAAGCCCGTGCTGTTGATCGGTGCCGGGGACGGGGCGGACCAGTTCATCCGCGCCATGCAGAGACGCGATGCCGACTACTGGCCGGTGGGAATCGTCGCCCTGCGCGACGGCCGCATCGGCCGCGACATCCGCGGCGTGCGGGTCCTGGGCTCCATCGGAGACCTGGAACGGGTGGTGTCAGACTTGGAGCGCCGCAATGAACGGCCGGTGAAGGCGGTGGTCACGCCGGACTTCATGCAGCGCTACAACATCAAGGAACTCTTCAACGAGTGCGAGACCATCGACCTGCCGTTGGCTCGCCTTCCCCAGCTGACGGATTTCAAGAGCGGATCGCGGGTCGAACTTCAGCCCATCGCCATCGAGGACCTTCTCGGCCGCGCACAGGCCTCGCTGGACCGCGAGAGCATGCGCCGGATGGTAGAGGGGCGCCGGGTGTTCATCACGGGCGCCGGCGGATCCATCGGGTCGGAACTGGTACGCCAAGTTGCGAGCTTCAACCCCAGCAAGCTGGTCATGGTCGAAAACTCGGAATTCGCCCTCTACAACATAGACATGGAAATTTCGCAGACGCACCCGACGATGCAGCGGGAAGCCAGCCTTGGCGACGTCCGCGACATGGCGCGAATCACTGGCCTGATGATGAAACACCGGCCGCAGATTGTGTTTCACGCCGCAGCGCTCAAGCACGTGCCCATGGTGGAACACAATCCCATCGAAGGCATGAGAACCAACATCAGCGGCACGCGGGTCGTCGCCGACGCTTGCGTCGAAGCCGCCGTGGACATGATGGTGCTGATCTCCACCGACAAGGCCGTCAACCCGACGAACATCATGGGTGCGACCAAGCGCGTGGCGGAACGCTACTGTCAGGCGATGGACCTTCAGCAGAGCCTGACACCGAACGGCGGCACCCAGTTCGTCACCGTGCGCTTCGGCAACGTCCTCGGCTCCACCGGATCGGTTGTGCCGCTGTTCCGCAGACAGCTCGAAGCCGGCGGGCCGCTGACGGTGACGCATCCCGACATGACGCGTTACTTCATGACGATCCGGGAAGCCGTCGAGCTGGTGCTTCAGGCGTCCGCCTACGCCCTGGGCCAGCAGCAGTACCGGGGCCGGATCTTCGTGCTGGACATGGGCAACCCGGTGAAGATCGTCGACTTGGCGCGCCAGATGATCCGGCTGTCGGGACTCACGCCCGAAGTCGACATCGGCATCACCTTCACTGGCCTGCGGCCCGGCGAGAAGCTGTTCGAGGAAATCTTCCACGGGGAAGAGCCGCCGCTGCCGACCCCGCTTGCTGGAATCCTGCTGGCGCAGACCCGAGCCTCGAACCTCGCGGAACTGACCCGAATGGTACAGGATCTTGAGCGCAGTTGCTGCCGGAACGAGCCCGTGGCGGCCGTTCAGCAACTGCGAGCCCTGGTTCCCGAGTACCAGCCCTTGGCCGGCGCCGCCTGACGACGGCGCCAATCAAGCGACCGGCCTTTCAGGTCACGAAGGCTCGACCTCTGGCTCCGCCTTGTCCCGCTGCCGGGCCCGGGGCGCGCGGCGCGTCAGCAGCAGGAAAAGCCTTAGGATGGCCCAGGGCGCGCCCTGGCGCAGGATGTCCTGTGCACCGGAAGCCACCACCGCCGCCAGCAGGCATCCGATCATGAGAAGGACGCTCGCGCGCACGGACAGCAGGGGCTGACACCGCCGTGCCAGCCGAAGCCCCAGGGCCACGGCCAGCGCCGCCATCAGCCCGATACCCAGGACGCCATGTTCGGCAAGCGTGGTCAGGAGCACGCTGTGGGCGCGCCAGCCGTTGAAGGTCGCCGCCGCCATGTTTCCCGGTCCGACGCCGAGCCACGGACGGTCCGCCCACAGCAGAACGGCTTCCCGCCACAGCAGTCGCCGCGCGTGGTCGAGCCCGGGCATGGCTTCGATGCCGTCGCGCGCCACCGCAGCAAGCGGAATCATGTCACCGGCCGCAGAACGCAGTTGGCCGGTACCATCCAGCGCTTCAGTCGATGCGAACCGGCGCTTGAGTTGGTCGTCCGTCGGGGTGAGCGTCTCGGCCCGACTCGCAACCTCCGGCACCACGATGCGCTTCAGGTAGGCTGCCTCGTCATTGCGCTCCGAGAACCGCGGCAGGTCGGGCGAGTTGGTGCCGGGACAGGGCGTGTGCGCCCAGATCCAGCTGAGCGCCAGCAGCGGCACCAGCGACGCCGCCATCAGGAGCCGCGTCTTCCGCCCCCGTACCGCCACCACCATCCAGAATACCAGCAATACTCCCAGCGCCAGGATGGCGGAACGCGACGCCGACAGAACCACGAGCACCGCCGCGACCGACATGAGCATCCGGGCCGCCCACGGTTATACCAGTTCCGTCAATTGGTGACCTTCGCCCATCCAGTGGAGCAGACGGAGCGGATTGTTCCGGTCTCGGCCAGCGCTGCGTTCCAGGCGTCACAGCACGCGGTTACGACGGCATCGAGGTCCTGAAAGATGCGATCTGACAGCCAATTGTCCTTGAGGTGCTGCC
>NZ_ANHY01000048.1 GCF_000315795.1 Caenispirillum salinarum AK4 | reverse complement strand
GCGCTTGACGCCACGGCCATGTCCATCGTCTACGCCAACACCTTCCTGGCCGCCTGCGCGGGCATCGTCACCGCCATGGTGATGACGCAGATCCTCTACAAGAAGGTCGACCTGACCATGGTGCTGAACGGCGCCCTGGCCGGCCTGGTGGCGATCACCGCCAACCCGACGCTGGAGAACCTGTTCCTGGCCATGGTGGTCGGTGCCATCGGCGCCATCCTGGCGGTGCTGGCCGTGCCCATGCTGGACAAGCTGAAGATCGACGACGTGGTCGGCGCCATCTCGGTCCACCTGGTGGCCGGCATCTGGGGCACGCTCGCCGTCGGCATCTTCGGCGGCGCCGACATCGTCGCCCAGGTCGTCGGCATCGTGGCCGTCGGTGCCTACACCCTGGCCGTCTCCTTCGTCCTGTGGGGTATCCTCAAGGCCACCGTCGGCCTGCGGGTCTCCGACGAGGAGGA
>NZ_ANHY01000047.1 GCF_000315795.1 Caenispirillum salinarum AK4 | reverse complement strand
CCGGGCCGGCGGCCGCGCCCGGCCCCTCGCCCAGGCTGAGGCGCCCGGCGCGCGCAGGCTCGGCCGCCGGCAGCGCGTCCTCCGGCGTCTTGGTCTGGTTGAGCTTTTCGCCCGCCTTCGGGGCTTCGCCCAGGGTGAGCCGCATGGGTCCTCGACCTTCCGGTGCTCGTCAAAGGCCCGGCCGGCGCCGCCGCCGCCTCAGAAGGCGATGGGGCGCGGGTCCGGGGTGAACTTGTTGTACAACTCGCGGTCGGCCGGGCTGATGCTGTCGCGGCCGTTGACGATGGTGGCGCGCAGGAAGATCACCAGCTCGATGACCTCGGTGTCCTCGATCTTCTGCTTGAAGGGAGCCCCGACAACCGGCACGTCCTTCACGCCGGGAATGCCGGAGTCGTTGTTCTCCGACCGCTCCTGCATCAGGCCGCCCATGATCAGCACGTCGCCGGACTGCATGGTGACCAGGCTGTCCAGCTCGCGCACCTCGACGACGGGGATGGGGGACTGGACGTTGGTGTTGCCGATGTCGGCGGCGAACAGCGCCACGGCCGGGTCGTTCACCGTCCGCACGATGCGCGAGATGGTGGGGCGCAGGTTGAGGGAAATCTCCTCGGTGTCGCGGTTGATGGACGGCTGGACGTTGAGGATCACGCCGACGGGCACCGTGTGGACGTCGGAGTCGTAGGTGATGACGTCGGGGCCGTCCTCGTTGACCTCGCGGTCGATCTCGATGGTGAAGTACACCTCGTTCTCGGCGACCTTGAGGATGGCATTATGGTTGTTCAGCACCGTCAGGCGCGGGCTGGACAGGGTGCGCGTGGTGCCGAACTCGTCCACCATCTGCAGCACGGCATTCAGCGCAGCCCCGCCGATGCCGAAGTTGGTGCTGGCCAGCAGCGTCGGCGTGGTCACGCCGGCCGGCAGGACATTGTTGCTGAAGTTGCCCTGGACGGCGAAGTCGTTGCTGCCTTGCGCGACAAGGCCCCAGTCGATGCCGGCGCGGAACTGTTCGTCCAGGTTGACCTCGACGATCTTGGCTTCGATCAGCACCTGCGCGCCGACGTTGGACCGCACCTGCTCAAGGTAGTCCTTGATATCCTCGTGCTGGCGCTCGGTGGTGTAGACCGAGACGACGCCCGCCTGCCTGTTGATGGTGAAGTAGTGGCCGGTTTCCTCGTCCTCCTCGGTGCCGGCCTCGCCCGCTTCGGCCTCCGTCGCGGTGGGAACGGGGGGCGGCGTGGCGGTTCCGGGATCGGCGGTGGAGATGCCGGCGGCGGCGGCGGTCGCCTGCTCCTGCACCGCCGTGGTGCCGGGAGCGCCGCCCTCGTCCACCTCGGCCACGCCCTCGGCGCCGGCGCCCGCCTCGGGAGTCGGGGCCGGAGCGGCGGCCGCGGCCGGCGCAGGCGCGGCTGCGGCGGCGGCATCGGTGACGCCGACGCCGGGTCCGGGCGTGCCGGCGGTGCGCGGTTCGGGCAGGTCCTGCTCGATGATGGCCGTGATGTTCTCGGTGATCTCGCCCCAGAAATCGGCTTCGGCCTCGCTCTCGACCTGCGTCGTCGAGGCATTGGCGCCGCCGCCGCCGTCGCCCACCACCGAGAAGACGTCGGTGGACGAGGCAATGGAGGTGGAGGTGCGGCGCGCAACGTCCAGGACATCGACGCGATAGGTCTGCAGGTAGGGGTCGTCCTGCTCCACCCGCAGCCGGTTGTCCTCCAGGCTGTAGCGCAGGCCGGCCAGGTCGGTGATGCGCTCGATCACGTCGGCGAGCGGCCGGTCGCGCGCCGTGATGATGACGCCGCCCTCGATTCGCGGGTCCAGTTCCAGGTCGATGTCGGCCTGCCGGGCGATTTCGATCAGCAGGTCCTTGACCGGCGTCACCTCGGTCGCCTGCAGGGTCACCCGGCGCGTGTCCGCCAGCAGCGGCGGCTGCGGCGCCGCCAGGACCGGCGCCAGGTCGGGAATGGGAGGTTCGGCCATGGCGGGCGCCTCGGCGGCCGGACGGCGGGACTTGAGCGCCTCGTAGTCTTCCTTGGTCAGGCCGCCGGCCTCGTCGTGGGCACCGCCGCAGGCGGCCAGCGCCAGGCACAGGCCCAGGCCGGCCCAGCGGCGCGGATGCCGCAGGCCGCCGCGCGGCGATCGGGCGATGTAACCAGCCATCGGGAACTCCCTCATCCACTCTCTCTGTCGCCGGCGTGGGCGCCGGGCCTTGTTTCGTTCATTCATTCCGGCGTCGTCACAAGTCCACATAGGCCAGCGTGCTGCCGGGCATGAGCACGCAGACGAACAGCGCGCCGATCAGCGCCGGGCCGAAGGGGAACTCCTGCCCGCGCCCGCTCGCCCGCCAGACCAGCCCGGTGACGATGCCGGCGATGCCGGCGATCAGCGGGAAGGCGGCCCACTGCTCGGGCTGGAGCAGCAGCCCGGCGATCGCCAGGAACTTCACGTCGCCGCGTCCCAGGCCCTCGCGTCCGGTGACCAGCTTGAACCCGTACAGCAGCGCCAGCCCCACCAGATAGCCCGCCCCGGCCCCGATCAGCGCCGGCCAGGGGGTGTCGTCCAGCAGCCAGCGGTAGGCCAGGGCGAAGGGCGCGACGGCCAGGTGCAGGACGTCGGGCAGGATGCCGGTCTCCAGGTCCACCACGGCGGCCGTCAGCAGCAGCGTCGCCACCACCATCAGCAGCGCTGCCGGCAGCCATCCCTGTTCCGCCCAGGCAATGACCACGAAGATGGCGGCCGACGTCAGCTCCATGAGCGGGTAGCGGGTCGAGATCCCGGCGCCGCAGTGGCGGCAGCGCCCGCGCGCCAGGACCCAGCTCAGCACCGGCACCAGGTCGCGGACCCCGAGTGGATGACCGCAGGCCGTGCAGGCCGAGCGGGCCGCGGCCACGGGCAGGGACCGGGGCAGGCGGTAGGACAGGGCGCTGGCGAAGGAGCCGGCCACGAGCCCCAGCAGCGCCGCGATGACCAGTTCCGTCACTCCCATGTCCAGCGGCCGTCCTCCGTCATGCGGGCCACGGAGTTCTCACCGGCGTCGCTGGTCGCCAGGCGGGTGATGTCCGCGGGCGGCGCGGGTCCGGGGGCGCCGGCCGGTTCCGCCGGCGCAGGATCGGCGGGCGGCACCGGCTTGGCGAGGGGGCGCGGGCTGGTGGCGGGTAGACGCTCCGGCGCGTCCGCCGCGGTGCCGGGCGACGGTGCTGCCGCCGGCGCGGCGGCCGTTTCGGGCGCCTGCGGTTGTGGTTGTGGTTGTGGCGCGGCGGGGCGGGCTCCGGTCTCGGCTTCGGCGGCGACCGCGTCCAGCACCTCGGCCGGGGCGGCATGGGCCTGCGGCGGCACCGACGCGGGGGCGACGGGCGGCACGGCCGGCTCGACGGGAGCGGGCGCGGACACGGCTGTCGGCGGCGCGGCGGCGGGCGCGGCCGTTCCGGCGCTTGGCGTCGTCCCTGTGGCCGTCGCCGTCACCGTCGCCGCGGCGGCGGGCGCCGTTGTTTCGGCGGCGGAACTGTCCGTCGCGGCGGGCTGGTCCTGCGCCGTCAGGTCCTGCATCAGGGTCCAGGCGCGGGCCGGCAGGTCGGGGTTGAGGGCCAGGATGACGACCAGCGCCGCGGCCTCCAGCCCCACCGTGCCCCACAGCAGGCGCCGCAGCCACGGCCGCTTGCCGCCGGGCGCGGTCACGGGGACGGCGCGGCAGATGCTGCGGCTGTCGGCCATGGCCTGGGCGACGTGCTCCTCGGTGGCGGGCATGGCGCCGGCGCCGTAGGCGATGAGCAGCGCCTTGTCGGCCAGAATGTTGACGACCCGGGGCACGCCGCCGCTGGCCCGCGCCAGCAGGTCCAGCGCCGCCGGCGTGAACGCCGGGAAGGCGACGCCCGGGACCCGGACGCAGTGCAGGCGGTGCTGCACGTAGGCGCCCACCTCGGCCTCGCTGAGCGGCTGGGTCTGGAAGGCGAAGACGATGCGCTGGTTGATCTGGCGCAGGTCCGGGCGCTCCAGCAGGGCGTCCAGCTCCGGCTGGCCGAACAGCACGATCTGCAGAAGCTTGGCCTGCTCCGTCTCCAGGTTGGACAGCAGCCGGATCGTCTCCAGCCCCTCCGCCCCCAGGGCCTGGGCCTCGTCGACCACCACCACGCAGGTGCGGCCGTCGGCGTGGGCGTCCAGCAGGAAGGCGTTGAGGCGGTGCATCAGCTCCGCCCGGTTGCCCTTGGCGTCCAGGCCGTATTCCATGCACAGGGCGGCCAGCAGCCACTCGCCGTCGGCCTGGGGCGCGTTCAGATAGGCGACGCCGCCGGCGGTGCGGGGATCGTCCATCAGGCCGCGCAGCAGCAGGCGGCACAGCATGGTCTTGCCGGTGCCGACGTCGCCCGACACCTTGAGAATGCCGCCGCGTTCCCGCGCCGCATATTGCAGCGACTGCAGGATGTGGCTGTTGTTCGCCGTCGGGAAATACTGCTCGGTGTTCGGCGTCAGGCCGAAGGGCTGAGCGGTCAGGGCGAAATGGGCCAGGTAGGGCATGGGTCAGAGCCTCGCGCGCAGATAGCGCAGACGATCACGGATGGCCTGCGCCCGCAAGCCTGCGGGCGCCCCGCCGCCGTCGATCAGGCGCAGCACACGGTCATAGCTGCGGGCGGCGTCGCCGGCGCGGCCGGCGCGGTCGGCCACCACGGCCATATTGTAATGGTAGAGCGCATTCTCCGGCGACAGGACGATGGCCCGGCGCAGCGCGCCCATGGCCTCGCCGACGCGGCCCTGGCGGGCCAGCAGCATGCCCAGTTGCGCCGGAATGGGGCTGAAGTCCGGCGCCACGGACTGCAACCGTTCCAGTTCCGCAATGGCCGTGGCCGGATCGGCGTCGCCGATCAGTGCGATCATGTTGGTCAGCGCCTCGCGGTTGTCCGGCTGGCGGGCGAGCACGCGCTCATAGGCGTCGCGGGCCTCGGCGGCCATGCCCAGCTTGTGCAGGGCGGCCGCACGGCCCATGAGGGCGGAGACGTTGTCGGGCTCGCGGTCGAGCACGCTGTCGTAGGCGTTCAGCGCGCCGGCGTAGTTGCCGCGCATGAGGGCGCCGTAGCCGCCCGCCAGAGTGTCGCGGGTTTCCGTCGGCACGCTGCTGACGCTGACGTTGGCGACACGCGGCGCCGGTGCCGGGGCCGACGCGGCGCCTGACCCCGTGTCGATGGTGATGGGCGCGCCGGCGGCAGCGGAGGCGTCGGCGCTGCGCTGCGCCCGCAGGCCCGCCTCGGCGTCCAGGCGGTCGGGGCGCGGCGGCGCGGCGGCCGCCGTGTCGTCCGCGGCCGCCGCGGATGGCG
>NZ_ANHY01000046.1 GCF_000315795.1 Caenispirillum salinarum AK4 | reverse complement strand
GGCGCGGCCACGGGCTCGGCGGGTCGGGCCCGCACGGGGGCGGGTGCCGGGGCCGGCGTGCTCACCGAGGCCGGGGTGGAATAGCGCGGCGCGGCCGGCTGGGGTGCGGCGCGGATTTCGATGCCGCGCGTACGGCGGGGCTTTTCGGGCATCAGGTCGTGGCGCAGGTCCTCGACGCCGGGCACGCTGTCGTACATGCGGACCACGCCGCCGGCGGTGTCGTTGGCGTCGTCGTAGCCGTGGGACGCCACGGCGGTCACGGGCGCGACGAACAGGGCGACGGTGCAGCTCAGCAGGGTCGTGCGGATCATGGTCTGTCTCCCGGTGGGCTCGGTGTTGATGCCTCATGGTGCGCCGGGCGCGCCCCCGGGACTGTGAACCGGTCCACACCCCGTGCGCTTTTCCCCGTCGTCCGCCGGACAGGGCGGTGATCATGGACGGCCGCACCAGCCTGCGCGACTGCCTGATTGCCGCCCTGGCCGCCGCCTGCGTCGCCGTGGCGGCGGCGCTGATGCTGCCCACCGTGGTCATCGCCGACCGGCTGGTGGAGGACGCCGCCGTCGGGGCCCTGTCGCCGCCCCGGCCGCAGAGCCGCGAGATCGCCATCGTCGCCATCACCGAGGACACGCTCGCCACCCTCCCCCACCGCGCGCCCATCGACCGCGCTTTCCTGGCCTCGACCGTCGCGGCCCTGAGGCAGGCCGAGGTCCGGGCCCTGGGCGTCGACGTCCTGATCGACCAGCCGACCACGCCGGACGCCGACGCCGCGCTGAAGACCGCCCTGCGCGCGCCGGGACCGCCGGTGGTGCTGCTGACCGCCGCCGACCCCACGCCGCTGACGGAGCGCCAGCGCGCCTTCCATGACTCCTTTCTGGACGGCATGACGGTGGGCCACGGCAATCTGGCGGCGGACCGGCTGGACGGTGTGGTGCGCCGGCACGTCCCCCGCCTGGACGGCCTGCCGAGCTTTCCCGCCGCCCTGGCGGAGGCAGCGGGGGCCGGGGCGGGGGTGCCCGCCGGCATGTTCCGCATCGCCTGGCGCGCGGCCGGCGCGGACGCCGCCCCGCCCTTCCCCATCTATCCCGCGGAGGCGGTGCCGTTCCTGCCGCGCGACTGGCTGGCCGGCCGCATCGTCATCCTGGGCGTGGCCTCCCCGGCGCTCGACCGCCACGCCACGCCGGTGGCCGGACGCGGAGGCTCGACGGCCGGCGTCGTCATCCAGGCCCACGTGCTGTCGCAGATGCTGAGCGGCGAGGATCATCCGCGCGTGCCGGTCTGGGCGTGGGCGGCGGTGTGCGTGCTCGCTGCGCTGGCTGGCGGAAGCCTCGTCGCCGCCGCGCCGCCGCCGGCGCTGCTGGCGGCGGGCGCCGTGGCGGGGGCGGCAGGACTATGGATCGGCGCCGCCGGTCTGTACCGCGCGGGCGGGCCGCTGATCTCGCCGCTCGCGCCTTCGCTGGCGTGGCTCATGGCGATCAGTGCGGCGGCGGCGCTGGCGGCGTGGCGGGAGCGCGTGGCGAAAGCCATGCTCATGGGACTGTTCACAAGCCACCTCTCGGCCCCCGTCGCCCGCCAGATCTGGGAGCAGCGCGACACCTTCCTCCAGGGCGGACGGCCCCGGCCGCAATCGCTGACGGCGACGGTGATGTTCACCGACATCGCCGACTTCACGCCCATTTCGGAACAGCTGGGACCGGAACGGCTGATGGCCTGGCTGGAGGACTATCTGGAGGCCATGACCGACATCATCGTCGGGCACGACGGCATCGTCCTGCGCTTCATCGGCGACGGCATCCTGGCCATCTTCGGCGCCCCCATCCCCCGCACGGACCCCGCCGCCATCGCCGAGGACGCCCGCCGGGCGGTGCGGGCGGCACTCGCCATGGAAGCGGCGCTGGATGCGCTGGCGGCGCGCTGGGCGGACGACGGCCTGCCGCCGGCGGCCGTTCGGGTGGGCATCGTCACCGGACCCATGACGGCCGGCAGCGTCGGCGCCTTCCGCCACCTGGAATACACGGTGATGGGCGACACGGTGAACACCGCCGCCCGGCTGGAGGCTCTGGCAAAGACCGTCGAGCCGCCACCCGGCAGCCGGTGCCGCATCCTCATCGCGCAATCGACCCGCGACAACGCGGCGGAAACCGTCGACAGCGTCTGCATCGGGGACATCGCGCTGAAGGGGAAGGCGCGGCCGCTGCCGGTGTATCAGGTGCTGGGGCCGGCGGCGGATGCCGCGGCTCAGGCCTCGGGCTCGCGTCCGGCCAGGGCCGCCAGCGCATCGGCGTCGAGCACCGTGATGTAGCCGTTGCGGATGGCGATCCACCCCGCCTTCTGCCACGCGCCCAGATGCTTGTTCACGCTTTCGCGCGTGATGCCGACGATGGCGCCCAGCTGCTGCTGCGACAGCTTCACGTCGATGCACACCCCCGCGCGCGCGGGAATGCCGAAGGCCCCCACCAGGTGGCTCAGGGCCCGCGCCAGCCGGGCCGGCGCTTCCAGGAACAAGGAGTCCTCCAGGTGCGCGCTTGTGCGGCGCAGGCGCTGGCACAGGATTCCCAGAAGCCGCCGCGTGACCTCGGGGTTGGCCTCCAGATGGGACAGGAAGGTCTCGCGCTTGAGCACCAGCAGGTCGCAGGTCACCAGGGCGGCGGCATCGGCCGTGCGGGGCTCGCCGTCCAGCAGGCCGATCTCGCCGAACACCTCTCCGGTGCGGATGATGTTGAGGACCAGTTCCTTGCCGTCGGGGGAATAGGTGGAAATCTTCACCTGCCCGCGCGCGACCGCGATCATGCTGTCGCCGGCATCGCCGCGCTGGAAGATCACCTTCCCGCCTTCCACACGCCGGGGGATGGCCTGCGCCGCGAGACGCCGCCGCGTCGCCTCGTCGAAGGCCTGCAGCAGGCCGTGGTCCGCCAGGATGATCTCGGGGTCGACGGGCGCCACCTTCGCCATGGGCAAGTCCTCCCGCTGGGCCGGCCGAGGAGCGCAGGCTCCGCTGCGGGAATGGTAGCACCGCCCGTGCCCGCCCCGGGGCGGGTCATCAGCCTTAGGCGCCGCGGTATCCTTCAGCGAACGGGCACTGCCGCTGATCTAGGAGAACCACCTAAATAAAGTCTCGGACCTAACAAGCATTCGCCCGAGAAAAACCCACCGTTTTTGTCGTATCATCTTGTTTTGATAACGAAACCCGCAAAATAGCAACACATTGAAAAGGTTGGCCTTTGCCAGCCTGTCCAGACCTGAACGGACGGCGGGGGACTGAGAGCATGCACGGCGGCCACGCAGTCACAGGGAGGTGCCCCATGAGGCTCCTGGCGCTTCTCGTCTCTTTCCTCTTCCTCTGGACCGCCGGCGCGGCCCAGGCCGCGACCGAGCGGCGTATCGCGCTGATCATCGGCATGGGCACGTACCAGTACGCGCCGCACCTGATAAACCCGGTCAACGATGCCGAGGCCATGGCCCGCGCGCTGACGGACCTGGGCTTCGACGTCGAGCACCGCGCCGACATTGACTTCCGCGACCTGTCGGGTGCCCTGCGACAGTTCGGCATCAAGGCGCAGAACGCCGACGTGGCGCTTATCTACTACGCCGGCCACGGCATGCAGGTGAACGGACGGAACTACCTGATCCCCGTCGACGCCCGGCTGGAGCGCGAGCGCGACCTGGTCTACGAGGCCATGCCGCTGGACCTGCTGCTGGGCGAGGTCTCGCAGGCCCGCACGCTGGGCATGGTGATCCTGGACGCCTGCCGCAACAATCCCTTCGCCGAACGCCTGATGGACCGCAGCGGCCAGATCAGCCGGGCGGCGCAGATCGGCCTGGGCCTGGCGCGGGTCGACGACACGCCCAAGGACACCCTGGTCGCCATGGCCACCCGCGCCGACGCCCTGGCCGAGGACGGCGAGGGTGACAACAGCCCCTACACCGCCGCAATTCTGGAGTACCTGGAGGTTCCCGGGCTGGAGTTGGGCCTGTTCCTGCGCAAGGTGCGCGACGCCGTGCTGCGCACGACGAACGGCCGGCAGGAACCCTACACCTTCGGCTCCCTGGGCGCGGAAGCCTTCTACTTCAACCCGCTGCCCCCCAACGAGCCGCCCGTCGTCGGCGCGCTGGAGCCGCTGGAGATCGGCGACCGCCAGGGCGAGACGCCGCTGGATATCACCGGGCTGGAGGACCCCGACGGCGACCCGCTCAAGGCTCGCATCACCGGCCTGCCGCGCGGCGGCAAGATCCAGTTCGAGAGCCGTCCGCTGCTCATCGGCGACACGCTGACGGCCGAGCAGCTCAAGCGCGTGACCTTCACCCCCGACGGCAGCATGACCGGCCATGCCGGGCCGCTGATGTTCGCGGTCGAGGACACGCGGGGCGGCATCGCCTTCGGCAGCCTGTTCATCAAGATCGTGCCGTCCAACCATCCGCCGGAAGTGGCGCCGGAGCGCCTGGTGCGCGTGGTCGCAGCGCCGCTGGGCCTGGAGGCGCCGACGGACGAGGACGGCGACGACCTCCGCATCACCGTCTCCGCCGTGCCCGACAAGGGGGTGGTGCGCAACGCAGCGGGCGATCCCGTGCGGGTGGGTGACCTGTTGGCGCCCAACGCGCTGCAGCGCCTGAGCTTCGATCCCGGCGGCGCCAACCCCGGCGACGCGGGCGCCTTCGCGTACGTGGTGGAGGACGAGGAGGGCGCCAAGGCCGAAGGCAGGGTGCGCCTGAGCGTTCTGTCGCCCGACGTCCTCGACCAGCCGCCCGAGACACAGGCTCCGCCCGCCATGGCGGCGGCGGAGCCCGCTGACGCGGCGAAGGAGGAGGCCGAACTCGCCGCCCTGGCCGATCCGGTGACGGTCATCGACGCGGCACCGGACGCGGCACCAGCGGCGGAGGCCGAACCCGCGGCCGAGGCCGAACCCGCGTCGGCGGCCGTCAACGACGAAGTGCCGGGCGACCCGGAAACCGATGCCGCCGAGGCCGCCGCCGTTGCAGCCGCCTCCGTCGCCATGCGGGTGCCCGAGGCGCCCGAGCCCGCCAAGGACCGGGAAAACATCATGATGGTCCAGACCATGGCGAACCTGCGTGCGGCCCCATCCCTGGACGGCCGACGGCTCGCCATCGCCGACCGCGGCGACCTTGTCAGCGTTGTCGGCGGCGAGGGCGGCTGGGCCTCGGTGCGCACCGGCGAGGGGCTTGAGGCCTTCATCTGGGCCGGTCTGCTCTCGCCCCCGCCGGAGCGGCCCGACCCGGTGCACGACGCCGACGCCAACGAAGTCCAGATCGCCGGCGCCCTGCCGCTGCGCAAGCCGCCGGCCGGCAGCGAGACGCGCGGGGCGGGCACGATTCCTGCGGTCGGCCTGACCGGCCCGACGGCGGACGGCGCGGCGCCGCGCATCATCAAGGATTGCGAGGACTGCCCGCAACTGGTGGTCATGCAGCCGGGCACGTTCACCATGGGCTCCAACCGCGAGCACTTCACGGCGCGGCCGGCCCACCGCGTGACCATCGCCGAGCCGTTCGCCATCGGCCGGTTCGAGGTCACCATCGGCGAGTGGCAGGCCTGCGTCGACGACGGTGCCTGCGAGCCGGTGCCCGAAGCCAGCGGCCTGCCGCCGACCCTGCCGATCCATAACCTGGACTGGCACGACGCCAGCACCTACGTCGACTGGCTGGCGGACACCACCGGCGAGCCTTACCGCCTGCCGACGGAGGCGGAATGGGAATACGCCGCGCGCGGCGGTTCCGACGACGCCTTCTGGTGGGGCGCGCGGGCCGGCGGCGGCGAGGCCAACTGCCGGGGCTGCGGCGGTCCCTATGACCGGCGGCGCCCGGCGGCGGTGGACATGTTCCCCGCCAACGCGGCGGGTCTCTACGGCACCGCCGGGGGTGTGGCCGAATGGGTGCAGGACTGCTGGACGGATTCCCATCAGGGCGCGCCCGGCGACGGCTCCGCGCGGGTGAGCGGCCAGTGCCGCGACCGCGTGCTGCGCGGCGGATCGTGGCGCAACGACGACAGCTACGCCACCAACGCCAGCCGCTTCTTCTATGACGCCGGAGTGCGCTACATCGCCAATGGCCTGCGGGTGGCGCGCGACCTGCGATGACGGCCATGGACGGCGCCTGGGCCCGACGGGTGAACCGGTTCACAGCGGCCGGCGGCGGCCGGCGCTAGCGTCGAAGGCATGGAGGGGCGGGCATCGCGCCCGCCTCGCCCGCCACCCGACGCAGGAGACGTCCCATGACCCATCGCCGCATCCTGGCCGCCGGCCTGATCCTGGGCTCCCTGGCCGCCCCCCTCGCCGCCGCGCCGACCTGGGCGGCCGACCTGCACACCGGCGGCATCGCCCTCAGCCCCGCCGCGATGGCCGGCACATCGGCGGCAGATCGCCAAGGCGGCCGGGCGGTGTCCGTGGAGACGCTGTTCTTCGGCATGGCGGCGCGCGACCGGGCGTCCGACCAGGGCGGCGCTGCCGGCGATCCGACCGACCGCGCGCTGGGGATGACCCGCCCGGCCCTGACGGCGGACATCTTCGGCCTGACGCAAGCCCCCCGAACCGCCGGCGCCGCCGATCCCCGGCGATGACCGCCGCCACCGCCGTCCAAGGAGCGCCGCCATGACCCGCACTACCCGGTTCCGCCCGCGCCGCCGTCCGTCGTCCGTCCGCGCTGCCCGCCTGGCCGGGGCCGCCGCCATCGCGCTTCTGGCCGGCGGCTGCATGACGCCGCCTGAACAGGCCAGCATCATCCGCCAGCCGAGCACCGCGCCGACGCGCACCATCTCAAGCTTCACCGAGTCCCTGCGCTGCATGGACGAGTTGCTGTGGACCCACGGCAAGCGCGACATCTACATCACCAGCAACGGCATTCCCGACGCCACGGGACGGCTGCTCGGCGGCACCAAGGACATGCTGATCACCGCCGTCTCGCGCATGTCCGACCGCAGCGGGGCCTTCGACTTCGTGGACTTCGAGCCGGGCATGGACAGCGTCAACGCCCTGCACTCCCTCATCGGCATCCGGCCCGAATTCCGCGCACCGTCGTACTACGTGCGCGGCGCCGTCACCCAGTTGGACGAGAACGTCATCGCCGACGCCGCCAGCGCCGGGCTCTCCCTGCCGGCGCTGGACCTGGGCGTGTCGCAGGACCAGCTTGTCTCCGTCATCTCCATCGACCTGAGCATCGGCGAACTGGTGACCCGGCGCATCCTGCCCGGCACCTCGACCAGCAACTCCATCGCCGTGGTCTCCTACGGCCAGGGCGCCAACGCCGGCGGGGAAATCCGCAAGGCGGGCCTGTCCTTCAGCCTGTCCTTCAACCGCTCGGAAGGGATGCACCAGGCCCTGCGCACCCTGATCGAGCTGAGCGCCATCGAGGTGCTGGGCAAGTTGACGCAGGTACCGTATTGGCAGTGCCTGGGCATCGACTCCACCAATCCCGCCTACATGGGCCAGGCGCGTTCCTGGTACGACGGCATGAGCCCGTCCGACCGGGTGATTTTCGCCCAGCGGGTGCTGTCCGGCGCCGGCTATGCCGTCCCCGTCGGCGGCACGCTGGATCAGGCGACGCGCGATGCCCTGGGGCGCTTCCAGGCGTCGAACGACCTGATCCCGTCGGGCACGGTCGACTTCGACACCTACCTGCGGATGCTCAGCCTGCCCCAGGCGAGCGGTGGAACCGTCGCCGTCGCTGCCGCCGCCCCGCCGTCTCCGGCGACCGTGACCGCCCCGGCTCCGCCGCCGGCCTCGACGGGGCCGGACGTGGTGCTGGACAGCAACCGGGGACCGGCTCCCCGCTACCGCACCGGCGAAACGATGGAGGTTTCCGCCCGGCTGACCGAGGCCGGGTTCCTCTACTGCTATTACGCCGATGCCTCGGGAACCGTGGCCCGCATCTTCCCCAACCGCTTCCAGCCGGATGCCTTCGTGCAGGCCGGACAGCGTGTGACCATTCCGCCCGGGTCGGCGGAAAAGCCGTTCGTCATCCGCATGGACCAGCCGGGCAACCGCGAGACCATCGCCTGCATCGCCGCCGAGCAGGAAGCCGGCGTCGCGCTGCCCGACGCCCTGAAGGCCGAGGACCTGCAGCCCATTCCCGGCGCCACGGTGGACGCCATCGTCGACGCCTTCCGCACTGCCTCGGGCTCCCCCGTGCGGGCCCGGACCATGCCGATAACCGTCACCGGCGGATAACGCCGCATCGAACAGTGGAGTGAGAGCCATGCGAACCATCCGCCACCTGCCCGTGCTGGCCGCCGCCCTTCTGGCGGCGGCCGCCCCGTCCGCCCTGGCCGGCATCGAACAACCGCCGGAGCCCGTCCCGGCCGAGGCCGCGCCCGTGCCCGGGGGCGTGCTCGTCATACCCGCCGACGAGAACGTCCGCGTCACCTGCTGGCAGGACGGCCGCAAGGTGATGGAGGTGACCAACCTCTCCGTCCGCTCCGTCGGCATTCCCAATCAGGTGCGGTCGTTGAGTTTCCAGTCCAGCCTCTCCGGCGGCACCATGACCCTGCTGCCCCAGCCCGACAGCCTGTGCCTGGTCCAGCCGCTGAAGTAGCCCTTCCTCCCGCACGAAAAACCGCCCGCGACCGTGCGTCGCGGGCGGTGTCTCTGTTTTCGATCGCCCTAATCGGTGATGGTGACCTCCTGCGTCGCGGTGTTGTTGTTGCCGACGGCGACGTTGACGATGCTGTTCTGGTTGGACAGGAACAGGGCGTCCAGTTCGGGGGCCACGCCAGCCTGGGCCTTGATCTCGCCCCCGTCGCTGTCCTCGCCTTCTACGGTGCCCGTCGCCAGTTCCACCGTGATGTCGCTTTCGAAGGTGTTCACGATGAAGGGCGCGTCAATGAAGGTGAAGAAGTTGGGCACGAAGGGCTCCGGCGGCGGCTGGCGGCTGGCGGCCACGGGCTGCCCGCGGAAAAAGCCGTCGAGATAGCCGCCGTCGCCGCGGATCAGGGCCACCGCCTGACGGTTCGCGCCCTCGCGCAGGCGGGCGGGATTTGCGGCGGCGACGTTCGTCGGGCGCACGACGGGGGCGGCCACCGGCGGCGGCGCCATGGGCGCGGCCAGGGCACCGGCCACCGCCATGGCGCCGGCCTCTGGCGGCACGAACAGGCCGACGCCGCCAGCCTCCTGTCCCAGGGCGCCGGACGGCAATGCGGCGACACCGACGGCCAGGGCAAGCGCCGGCCGGAACCGGAAGCGGGTGCGGACACGGGAAAAGCGGGTCATGAGCGGTCTCCTTGCGTCAACGGGGATGACCCAGGCTAGCGCCGGCGAGGAGGGGGCACTGTGAACCGGCCCACTCCCCCCGCCGGTTGCGCCGCGAAAAAAGCCCCGGCCGATGCACGGCCGGGGCGAAGGTGTCCAGACGGGAGAGACTGCATGAGCAAGCGTGGTGGTGGATGGATCAGGCCTACTGCTGGTTCACGAGAACCTGCTGGTCCGCCTTGTTGAACAGGCCGGCCGCCAGGTTGGAGGCATCGACCGCGTTGAAGCCGGAGGTCACACCCGGGTTGCCCTGCTGGCTGACACCCAGGAACTGGTTGGCGGTGTTGCCGATGCCGGCGGCGACGTTGGTCCCGACGGTGGTGTTGACGTTGACCGTCGGCGTGTAGGCCTTGCCGGGATAGGGCGACACCTTGCCCTTGTAGGGGCTCTTGTAGGAAGAGGCCGCGCCGTGGCTCCAGCCCGTCATGGGACCCTGCTGGGTCACCTGGGCCGCCTGATGGGCATGGTTGCCGATGCCGGCGGCGGTGTTCTGCATCTGCACCGTGTTGGTGTTGGACACCAGCGGCAGCCCGCCCTTGTGGAGGCCGTCGGCCAGCGCCGGACCGGCGAAGAGGACGGAGGTGGCGACGGCGGCGAGGAAGGTGCGGCGAAGGGTCATGGTTCGTCTCCTTGGGTTCGGGGTCTGGATCGGTCCCGGGCCCGTTGCCCTCGATCCATGGCCTTACCCTACCGGCGCCCGGCCCGGCCCACTGTGAACCGCTTCACCGAAATGCGCTTTTCCCGACACGGCGCGCCTCGCCCGCTTTTTTTCTGCGCAAAGGCCCGGTCCCGGACCAGACAGCCTGCACGCCGGCGGGACGGCCCGGCGGCGGCAGCAAGGCCCGCCCTGGCCGGCCTCGCGGAGGCGGCCCGAGGGAGCCGAACACGAAGACGACGCCTCCTCGAGCGGACAAGGCGGGTCGGGCGTGGCATGATGGGCATCTGCGGCCGGCGCGGCCGGTCATTGGCGTCATGGCACGGCGAGGCCCCTCATGGACCATCACGACTATCGCCGCCGGCTGCACCCGCTGGCCGGTTCGGAGTGCGCGCTTCCCGACGAGGAGATCCGCCGCCGCCATGATGCCGTCGCGGCGGCGATGGAGGCGGCGGGGCTGGAGGCCCTGCTGCTCGCCTCGCCGGCCGACATCTACTACCTCACCGGCTACAGCACCTTCGAGGTGTCGGTGCACACGGTGCTGGTCTTTGCGCCGGGGCAGATGATGCTGCAGGTGCCTTCCATCGAGACCGGGCCGGCGGTCGCCTGCACCCGCGTCGAGGACGTGAACGGCTACCGCTGGGAGAACATTGCCGAGGTGCTCGACCCCCTGGCCGACGCGCTGACGCGGGCCGGCCGGCGGATCGGGGTCGATCCCTGGCAGGCGGCCCTGCGACCCGGCGTGCTCGACGGGCTGAAGGCGCGGCTGCCGCAGCACGACTTCCTCGATGCCGCCGGCCTGCTGGCCCATGTGCGGATCGTCAAGTCGCCGCTGGAGCTGTCCTTCCTGGAGCACAGCGCCCGCATCACCGGCCTGGGCATCGCCGCGGCGGCGGACGCCGCGCGCGCCGGCGTCACCGACAGCGCGGTCGCGGCGGCGGGCGCGCAGGCCCTGTACGGCGCCGGCAGCGAGTTCATGAGCATGCAGCCCATCGTCACCACCGGGCGGCGCAGCAGCATCATACACGTCAACCACCACCGCCACCGGATCGGGGACGGCGACCCGGTGTTCATCGAGTTGGGCGCCGCCTGGCAGCGTTATACCGCGCCCATGATGCGGACCGTGGTCGCGGGTACGCCAACGCCCCGCATGGTGGAGGTCTTCGACACCATCCGCCGCATGCATGACGCCCTGCTCGGCGCCATTCGCCCCGGCGCCAGCTTCGACGCGGCCGCCCGCGCCGCCGAGACGGCTCTGGCGCCGCTGGTGGACGACGTGTTCTTCTCCGGCGTCTTCGGATATGCCGTCGGCGCCCAGTTTCCACCGTCGTGGGTGGAGGGGTCCGGCTACGTCGCCCGGGGCCAGGAGCGGGTCTTCGCGCCCGGCATGGTCTTCCACCTGCCGCTGTGCCTGCGCATTCCAGGCGCATGGGGCATCGGCTGCAGCGACACCATCCGGGTGACGGAGGACGGTGCCGTGCCGCTCACCGACAATCCGTGGACGCTGGATGAGCGGCAATAGGGCGAACCGGCATCCCGCCGTTCTCCACCTGGAGCGCCCCGTCCAGCCGCCTCCCCCTTCCGCCGACGCCTTCCCGTCGTCCGCCGGGCCCGTTGCAGAATTCGGCCGCGCGGCTGAAGTTCCGCCACTCGTAGACGGCGGCCAGATAGCGCAGGTGCTTGAGCGTTGGCGTCGCCACGGTTCCGCCCCCCACAGCGTAGATGATCGGCAGAAGCCGCCAGAGCGGGCTTTGGTTCCCTCCTGATATGGGAGAGGAGGTATCAGGGTAAACCCGACGAGAGATCGGACCGCCCCACCCGATGCCCCAGCAAGCCGGCGCGCATGGGTGGCAGGGCCGTAACATGCGTCGCGTCGCGGAACACGCTTTATTCGCTTCCCGACCCAAGCATGTTCTGCCGCACCGCCGTCAGGTGCTCGCGCATGAGGCGCTTGGCGGCCTCGGCATCGCGGTCGCGGATGGCCTCGACGACGGCGCCATGCTGCCGGACGTAGGCGCGGCGGCGGGCGGGCGTCACGCTCTGGCGCTTGAGGCGGCCCCAGATTTCCTGGTCCCGCACGCTGTCGATGGCGCGAAAGACTTCCGCCATCAGGCTGTTGCCGGCGGCCTCGGCGATGCTGCGATGCAGGGCGCCGTCCCAGCGCTCGAAGGTGGGAATGTCCTCGGCCGCCGCGCCCTCCGCCAGGCAGGTTTCCATGAAGGCGATTTGCGCCGGCGACGATCGGTGCGCCGCCAGGCCGCACAAGTGCGGCTCCAGGATCAGGCGCGCCTCCATGACCTCCTGCGGGTTCGTCGTGTCGGGCCGGAACAGCTGCGGAACGGCCGGCGGTCCCGCCTCGTCCCCCAGGCCATCGGCGGCGGGCGCGGTGGCGCGTGCCGTGACGAAGGTGCCGCGCCCGACATGGCGCCAGATCAGGCCCTCCTCCTCCAGCTGCGCGAGCGCGCTCCGCAGCGCCCCGCGACTGACGCCGAACTCGGCCGCCAGATCACGCTCCGGCGGAAGGCGGCGCCGTGGGGGCAGTTCGGACTGCAGGATCATGCGGCGCAAGCGGTTGAAGGCTGTCTCGGACGCGGACATCGGTGTTCCCGGGATGTGACTTGTACCAATCCAGCATATTGGTCCAGGCGCGTGACGTCAAAGATCGCCGCGCGAACAACCGCCGGAGTATTGCCGAAAATGGTGGTACACCGGATGAACCGGCCTCGCCGCGTTGATCCTGCGCGCCGCATTGGTTCATGCTTTACGTGGCGTCGCGGCATTTGGTCCGAGATTGGTCCAATCCCGCGCCGCCCAATGAACAGGAACTCCGCCGCGCCAACGCCGCGCGGACACGTTCGAACATCGGGAGGACTCCATGCAGATGCACAAGACGATGGCCGCAGCCGTTGCCCTCGGCGCCGCCATGACCGCCGGCGGCGCATTGGCGCAGGACGAGGTGAAGGATGTGGCGTGGGGCGGTTCCAGCCCCGGCGGCGTGATGTACTACATGGTGGGCACCGCGGGCACGGTGCTTTCGCGCGACCTGCCCGACATCAACGTCACCCAGGTCACCACCGGCGGCTCCACCGAGAACGCCAAGCGGCTGATCAAGGGCGAGTTGGACATGGGCATCGTCTATGGCTCGCACGTCTACCTGGCGCAGACGCCAGAAGGACCCTTCGCCAACGGGCCGAAGGGCGACATGCTGCGCGGCGTCGGCAAGGCCTACGAAGGCCCCACATACTTCGTGACGCTGGAGGAGAACGGCATCGAGTCCGTCTCGGACCTGGAGGGCAAGACGGTCGCCCTGGGTCCGCCGGGTTCCGGCACGGTGTTCAACTGCACCAACATCCTCAAGGCGCTGGACATGCAGGAGAGCATCGAGCCGCGCATGATGACCTTCGCCGACGCGGGCCGCGCACTCGGCAACCGCCAGATCGACGCCTTCTGCCAGTCCTCGGCCCCGGCGGCGGCCGTGAGCGAACTGGCCGAGACCCACGACGTGAACGTCATTCCCTACACCGACGAGGAAATGGCGAAGATCGAGGAGACATATCCTTTCTACTACGCCGCCGACCTGCCGGCGGACATGTACAAGGGCGTGCCGCAGACAACCCTGCCCTACACCACGGTCTACTGGGTGGCGCACGAGCGCGTGCCGAAGGAGACGGTCAAGAAGATCCTGGCGCACATGTACGACACCGGAACACGCAAGGAGCTGGAGTCCGGCCACCGCAACTGGAAGCAGCTGTCGCCGTCCAACCAGAACTTCGCCAAGCTGGGCGCGCCAATGCACCCCGGCGCCGAGGAGTTCTACAAGGAACAGGGCATGTGGGAGGAGTGATCGCGCCCCTGCCCTGACGCCGGCGGCCGTGCGTGCTTCGACCTCGCGCGGCCGCCGCCCGCCCTGTTCCTGATCCCGCGAAGCCTGCCGGAGGCGCTGCATGACGGCACCCACGTGGTTCGGCGAGTTCTCCGCCAAGGGCCGCACCCTGCGCGGCTGGTGGGCGCTTCTGTATGCCGGCGTCGCCGCCTTCTTCGGCGGCTGGTACATGTACACGTCGGGCTTCGGCATCGAATCCACCGAGTCCAACCGCGGCTTCTACCTGCTGTTCACCTCGGTCCTGGTGTTCCTGCTCTACCCGGCGCGGAAGGGCGCCCCGACCCATCGCCCCAGCGTGTTCGACCTGGTGATGTGCGCCGCCGCCGTGGTGTCGGTCGGCTACTGGATGGACCAGTACATCTCCTACGCCATGTTCCGGGTCAGCGCGCCCACCACCTGGGACCTGACCATGGGCGCCATCTGCATCGTCGTGATGCTGGAGACCACGCGCCGGGTGCTCGGGCCGGCGCTGGTGGTTCTGGGGCTGATCTTCCTGGTGCAGCTCTATTACGGCCAGTGGCTGCCCGGCAAGCTGAGCCATCCGGGCCTGACCGTCGAGCGGATCATCGAGTTCACGTATTCCACCCAGGAAGCCATCTTCGGCGTCATCACCGCCACCTTCGCCACCTTCGTCTTTCCGTTCATGGTCTTCGGCGCCTTCCTGGAGCGCAGCGGCGCCGGCCGGTTCTTCATGGAGCTGGCAACCGCCCTGACGGGCCGCTGGCGCGGCGGGCCGGCGAAGATCGCCACCATCACCTCGGCCCTGTTCGGCTCCATTTCCGGGTCGTCGGTCGCCAACGTGGTCTCCACCGGCGCCTTCACCATCCCGCTGATGAAGCGCATCGGGTTCCGCCCGCACGTGGCCGGAGGCATCGAGGCCATCGCCTCGACCGGCGGACAGTTCATGCCGCCCATCATGGGCGCCGGCGTGTTCATCCTGGCGACCCTGACCGAGAGCAACTACCTCGGCATCGCGCTGATGAACGTCATCCCGGCCACCCTGTTTTTCATCTTCGTGCTGCTGATGGTGGACCTGGAGGCCGTGCGCACCGGCCTGAAGGGCATCCCGCGCGAAGAGACGCCGGACGTCTGGCCCGTGCTCAAGCGCGGCTGGCACTTCTTCATCCCGCTCATCGTCATCGTCGGGCTGCTGTTCAACGGCTACTCGCCCGAGGTCGGCGCCTTCTGGGGCAGTGTCTCGGCGCTGGTGCTGTCCTGGCTGCGCAAGGACACCCGCATGGGCCCGCGCGCGGTGGTGAGCGGACTGGTCGGCGGCGCCCATGCCAACACCGCCGCCGGCGCCGCCATCGGGACGCTGGGCATCATCATCGGCGGCATCGTGCTGTCGGGTTTGGGGCTGAAGTTCTCGGCCGTGCTGGTGGACTTCTCCGGCGGCGTGCTGCTGCTGGCGGCCCTGCTGGTGATGGTGATCTCCATCATTATCGGCATGGGGTCGAGCACCACGGGCTCCTACATCATCCTCTCCGTCGTCGCCGCGCCAGCGCTGATCAAGCTGGGGGTGCCGACCATCGCCGCCCATCTGGTGGTGTTCTATGCCGCCTGCCTGTCCAACATCACGCCGCCCGTCTGCGTCTCCGCCTTCGCCGCCGCCGCCATCGCGGGCTCGGACCCGATCCGCACCGGCGTCGCGGCGCTCAAGTACGGATCGATGCTGGTGCTGCTGCCGTTCAGCTTCATTTATGCGCCGGGCATCCTGCTGTACGGGACGTGGTGGGACGTGGTCCACGCGACGGCCGGCCATCTGGTGGGCCTGACTGCGCTTGCCATGGCGCTGCAGGGCTGCACCTTCGTGACGGAGCGGATGAGCCTGACGCCGCGCCTCGTGCTGTTCGCCGCCTCGGGCCTGTTGCTGTTCCCCGCGCATTGGTGGGTGGATGTCGCGGGCCTGCTGCTGTTCGCCGCCGGGCTCGCGCTGGCGCTCGGCCTGCCCATGCCGCGCGCGCCGCGTTCACCGTCCACACCGCGAAACGCTCATCGTGACCGGAGGATTTGACCTGATGCTGCTCGCCACCTACACCGTCAGCGGCCGGCGCCATGTCGGCGTGGTGTCCGAAGACCGCACCACCGTAAGCCCCCTGGCCGTCTCCGACGCGGCGGCGGCGCTCGGTGTCCGCGCGATCGTGGAGGACGCGGCGGCGGGGCGCCACCTGCCGGAGGCCGGTGCGCCCGTGCCGCTGGCCGAGGTGACTCTCGACGCGCCAATCCCCCGCCCGGCCCGCAATATCTTCTGCGTCGGCAAGAACTACTTCGACCACGCGCACGAGTTCGCCAAGTCGGGCTTCGACATGAGCGCGGCCTCGGGCGCGGTGCCCGAGGCGCCGATCATCTTTTCCAAGGTCCCGGAGAGCGTCATCGGCCCCGACCGCCCGATCCTCATTGACCCGGACATCAGCACGGCCATCGACTACGAGGCCGAACTGGCGGTCATCATCGGCACCGGCGGCCGCGGCATTCCGAAGGAACGCGCGCTTGAGCACATCTTCGGCTACACCATCGTCAACGACGTGACGGCCCGCGACATCCAGGGGCGCCACAAGCAGTGGCTGCTCGGTAAGTCGCAGGACACCTTCTGCCCCATGGGGCCGTGGGTGGTGACGGCCGACGCGGTGTCATTGGACGATATGGTGGTGCGCTGCTGGGTGAACGACGAGCTGCGCCAGGACGCGCCGACCAAGGCGCTGATCTTCGACGTGCCAACGTTGATCAGCACCATCAGCCGGGGCATCACGCTCCAGCCGGGCGACATCATCGCCACTGGCACGCCGGCCGGCGTCGGCATCGGCTTCGACCCGCCGCGCTACCTCCGCGACGGCGACCGGGTGCGTATCGAGATCAGCGGCATCGGTAACCTCGGGAACGTGGTTGCGCGATACGGCCGGAGACCGTAATCACGCCGCCAACCAGCCAGCGGGCCCAACATGACAACACCCCAGCCTGTTTCCAAGCCGGGGTGTTGACATGTTGGTTGCGGGGGCAGGATTTGAACCTGCGACCTTCAGGTTATGAGCCTGACGAGCTACCGGACTGCTCCACCCCGCGGCAGGATGTGTTTGGTGTCGGGTGTGTGTGCCGTTCGCCGGCGGAGGTCGGGAAGACGGATCATCGGAAGAGGTCAGGTGCGGCGTCGCGGCTCGCTGCGTCTGCGGGGTGTGCTTGGAAGACCTGGCGGCGTTCTACTCTCCCACG
>NZ_ANHY01000045.1 GCF_000315795.1 Caenispirillum salinarum AK4 | reverse complement strand
AAGGAAAAGTTTGAGCGCTCGAAGCCGCACTGCAACATCGGCACCATCGGGCACGTCGACCACGGCAAGACCACGCTGACGGCCGCGATCACCAAGGTGATGGCGGAGACGGGCGGCGGTTCCTTCATGGCCTACGACATGATCGACAAGGCCCCGGAAGAGCGCGCCCGCGGCATCACGATCTCGACCGCGCACGTGGAGTACGAGACCGAGAACCGCCACTACGCGCACGTCGACTGCCCGGGCCACGCGGACTACGTGAAGAACATGATCACGGGTGCGGCCCAGATGGACGGCGCGATCCTGGTGGTTTCGGCTGCCGACGGCCCGATGCCGCAGACCCGTGAGCACATCCTGCTCGCCCGTCAGGTGGGCGTGCCGGCGATCGTGGTGTTCATGAACAAGGTCGACCAGGTGGACGACCCCGAGCTGCTGGAGCTGGTGGAGCTGGAAATCCGCGAGCTGCTGAGCTCCTACGATTTCCCGGGCGACGACATCCCCATCGTCAAGGGCTCGGCCCTGGCGGCGCTGGACGACAGCAACCCGGAGATCGGCCAGCAGGCGATCGTCGAGCTGATGAAGGAAGTCGACGCCTACATTCCGCAGCCGGACCGCCCGAAGGACCAGGCGTTCCTGATGCCGATCGAGGACGTGTTCTCGATCTCCGGCCGCGGCACCGTTGTGACCGGCCGTGTCGAGCGCGGCGTCATCAAGGTGGGCGAGGAAGTCGAGATCGTCGGCCTGAAGGACACCAAGAAGACGACCGTGACCGGCGTCGAGATGTTCCGCAAGCTGCTGGACCAGGGTGAGGCGGGCGACAACATCGGCGCGCTGATCCGCGGTCTGAAGCGCGACGAGGTGGAGCGTGGCCAGGTCCTGGCGAAGCCGGGTTCGATCACGCCGCACACCAAGTTCACCTCGGAGTGCTACATCCTGAACAAGGAAGAGGGTGGCCGTCACACGCCGTTCTTCTCCAACTACCGTCCGCAGTTTTACTTCCGGACCACGGACGTGACCGGCACCATCGCGCTGCCCGAGGGCACCGAGATGGTCATGCCGGGCGACAACATCACCATGGAGGTCACGCTGATCGCGCCGATCGCCATGGACGAGGGTCTGCGCTTCGCCATCCGTGAAGGCGGTCGTACCGTCGGCGCCGGCGTCGTCGCCAAGATCATCGAGTAA
>NZ_ANHY01000044.1 GCF_000315795.1 Caenispirillum salinarum AK4 | reverse complement strand
TTGGTGTTGGAGAGCACCGCGCCGCGCTTGCCGCTGCGGGCGGGACTTGAAGCCGATCGAGCGATTAGTACCGGTTAGCTGCACGCATTGCTGCGCGTCCACACCCGGCCTATCGACGTGATGGTCTTTCACGGCTCTCAGGGATGTCTCGTTTTGAGGTGGGTTTCCCGCTTAGATGCTTTCAGCGGTTATCCCGTCCGTACATAGCTACCCAGCGGTGCCGCTGGCGCGACAACTGGTACACCAGAGGTACGTCCATCCCGGTCCTCTCGTACTAGGGACAGATCCTCTCAAACATCCTACACCCACGGCAGATAGGGACCGAACTGTCTCACGACGTTCTAAACCCAGCTCACGTACCACTTTAAACGGCGAACAGCCGTACCCTTGGGACCTGCTCCAGCCCCAGGATGTGATGAGCCGACATCGAGGTGCCAAACACCGCCGTCGATGTGGACTCTTGGGCGGTATCAGCCTGTTATCCCCGGAGTACCTTTTATCCGTTGAGCGATGGCCCTTCCACGCGGGACCACCGGATCACTAGAACCGACTTTCGTCTCTGCTCCATCCGTCGATGTCGCAGTCAGGCGGGCTTCTGCTCTTGCACTCGACGACCGATTTCCGACCGGCCTGAGCCCACCATCGCGCGCCTCCGTTACTCTTTGGGAGGCGACCGCCCCAGTCAAACTACCC
>NZ_ANHY01000043.1 GCF_000315795.1 Caenispirillum salinarum AK4 | reverse complement strand
AACCTGAAGGTCGCAGGTTCAAATCCTGCCCCCGCAACCACCGACATTTGAGGCACAGAGGCAAGTTTTTGCCCTGTGCCTTTTTTTGTGCTTTTCGCACAACCTAGGGCTGCCACGATGCGCGCCATCTCGCCATGGACGGTCAGCTTCGCACCGCCGGCATTGCCGTTGGGGCCGACTTCGATGCGCTCGATCAGCCCCTGCACGATGCCGATGGCCTCGCTGCGGAAGTCCGGGTCGTCGAGGAGGGCCTTGAGGCCGCCGATCTGCCGGCGGTAGAGCGCCGACAGGTCGCCGGGAGTCTGCGCCGGCGCGGCCGTCTCCGGCTGCTCGGCGATCGTCTCCCGCAGGCGGGCGCGCTCGGCCTCCAGGGCGAGCAGCCGCTCCTTGGTCGAGGCGGTCGCGAGACCGTCCTCGATGGCCGCCATGAGGTTGCCGAGCTTCTTTTCCACGGCCTTGAGGTCGCGCTCAGCGGACGTGCGCGTCTCGCTGAGCTTGGCCGCCTCGCGGTCGGCCTCCTTGCGGAAGGCGGTGACGAAGGCGGAGAAATGGTCCTCGGTGACGAGCTTGGTCTCCAGGGCCTCCAGGATGCGGCGCTCGGCCTCATGGCGGGCGAGGGTCTTGCTGTTGCCGCAGGTCCCCTTGGTCCGGTGCGTGTTGCAGCCGTAGCGGTCCTTTGCCATGATTACATAGGCGCCGCCACAGTCCTCGCAGACCAGCAGGCCCGACAGGAGGTGCTTGCGGCGGTGGGCCCGGTTCAGCGCGACGCCGCTTTCGGTGCGGGCGATCGCGAAGCTGGTCTTGGTCTGGCGCGCCTTCACCCGGTTCCACAGGTCGTCATCGATGATGCGCAGGTCTGGGACGTCCTGGCGTACCCACTGGTCCTCGGGGAGGACACGACACACGCGGTTGCCCGTCTTGGGGTCCTTCCGGTAGGTGGTGCGGCTCCAGACGATCTGGCCAATGTAGACCGTGTTGTTGAGGAGGCCGGTGCCGCGCTCGCGCTGGCCGCGGATCGTGGTGTCGTTCCACGCACGGCCGCGCGGGCCCGGAATGCTCTCCTCGTTCAGGCGGTGGGCGATCTGACGCGGGCTCATGCCGCTTGCGTACATCTGAAAGATGCGCCTCACCACCTCGGCCTCCTCCGGCACGATCTCCCGGTGGCCGCCGGTACCGCTCGCGTCCACCTTCACTTGATACCCGTAGGCGAGACCGCCGGCAATGCGGCCCTCCCGCACAAGGCCGCTCTGGGCCCGCCGGGTCATCGCCGCGATGTCGGCGAGCTGCGCCTGCGCCATCGTGGCCATGATGCCGACGAGGACGGCATTCTGGCGACCCTGAGCGGTGGTGTGCAGGTCGATGCCGTGAAAGGACAACTGGTCGAACAGCGCCGACCCGTCGGTGAGGCTGCGGCTCAGGCGGCTGATGCTCTCGGTGACGACGACGTCGAACCGCCCGGAGGCGGCATCCGCCATCAGGGCCTGCAGGCCGGGGCGCTTGTGGATTGAGGCGCCGGAGATGGCGCGGTCGGTGTAAACCTTCACGACCGAGCCGCCGTGGGCGGCGACGTACCGTTCGCACAGCGCGGTCTGGTCGGCGATGGAGGTGTCGTTCTGCAAGTCGCTGCTGTAGCGTGCATAGATCGCTGTGCGCATTTCATTTCCTCTTGTGGGAACGGGGGTATCGTTGGCGTGAAGGGGCGCGGCGTCAACCGCCGGCGCGGCCGGATGGCGCGCGGCGGCGGTTGACGGCGGTGCCGCCCGTGGCTGCGATCAGGCGGAAAGGCGGCGGAGCGTCCCGGACGCGTGCCCGGCGGCCTCTTGCCGCAGCGCCTCCATCACCCGGTTGCCGAGGACAACCGGCGTGACGATGGTGTCGAAGATGTGCGTGACGACGGGGACGACAAGGCCGTCGCAAGAGGCTTTGTACGTCTTGTTGTAGCTCGCCAGTTCGATGACGCGCTCGCGCTCCATCAGGCGGTTGAGCTCGCGCGGCGTGTACTTGCGGGCGCGCACGGTGCCGTTGTCGAAGACGAGAATCATCTGCTGCGAGGAGCCGCCCCCGTAGCCGCTGAGACACAGCGCCTTGTCCGTGTAGGCCGTCACCTCGGGGCCGCGGCCGCGCCGCGCGAGCGGGCGGACGATGACGCAGCGCTTCTTGCGGCTCTCCTCCCTGAGCGCCGAGTAGCGCGCCTTGCTGAGGCCTTTAAGGTTCCCCTCGATGTATTTCCTGATCCACGCTTTGGATCGCCAGTAGCGGTCCGGCACATCGGTGTCCAGGATGGACCGGAGGCTCGGCCGAGGGCCTTTGGGCGTCGGCATCTGCAGCCACACCATGGACTGCTGGTAGTCCGCGGGCAGCGCGTCGTACGTGTCGCGAACCGGATTGCCGTGCCAGTGCCGGCTCGGCGTGCCGGTGATCCCCGCCGGGATGTCCTGGTCGTTGCGGATGAACGTGACGAACGCGCGCCGGCGGTTCTGCGCCGACCACTTTTCGGCGTTGACGATCATCGCGCTGCCAAAGTAGCCGCAGTCGATCCCGTCCCGCAGCAGCGCCGCCGCTGTCGTGCGGTTGTTGGCGTGCAACAGCCGGTCGACGTTCTCGATGATGACGACGCGTGGCGGGCGGCCGTCTTCTTTGAGCTCCCGCATGATGCGGATGGCCTCGAAGAGAAGCTCGCCACGCACGTCGTCCCGGCCCGTCTTCTTGCCCGCGCTGCTGTAGCTCTGGCAGCACGGGCTGACCCAGACAACATCGACATCCCGAGGGATGTCAGCGGCTTTCACGCCGCGGATGTCGCGGCAGACGAAGATGCCGTCGCCGTGGCGCGCGGTGTAGGCCTCGCCCTTTTCGGCGTCGATGTCGACAGCCAACGCGCACGCATACGCGGCGGCGGCTCCCTTGGCCGCGGCATGAGCATCGCCGACCCCGCAGAAGCCTTCAACAAGCCCGATGGGCGCGGCGATCCCGGCGAAGCGCAGCAGCGCGAAGGGTACTGCGTGCAGGGCGGCCGAGGCCGCCCCCACCGCACCGCGATCGACAGCGTCCGGCAAAGCCGGCACGGCGACGGGCCCGTTCTCGTTGTCGGCACGGCCGTCGCGGCCGAGCAGCACGTCGATGTGCTGCTGGACGGTCAGTCGCGCACAGGTCGCCAGGGCATGTGCACGCCCCTGGCCGGGCTTGCGCGGAGCCGATGGTGAAGTGCCGCGGCGGCCCCGGCGACCGCTCTTCGGAGCCGGCCTTCCGGTCCTCTTCTCCGGTTCCCCGTCGGGAGCCGGGCCACGGCCTAGCAGCGGCAGGACCACGTGCGTCAGCACGTCCGTGAACATTGGTCGGATGGTGCCTTCCGACGTGCTGCGGTAGGTCTGCGACCAACTCGGCGCGACGTGGTTTTCCGGCCGGCCGCCGAGGCGGTTCAACTCGTCGGTCGACAGCTTGCGGCTGCGGACCCGGCCACTCCGGATCTCCAGCACGACCATCCGCGACGAGCCGCCGGCGGGGCCGGTGATCGGCGGGCACTGCTTTGGGTTCGGGGAGGTCCGGAAGGCGCGCCCCGCATTGTACCCGCACAGGAAGACGGTGCTGCCATCAGCCTTCGTCGCCTGCACGGCCTCTTCGACCAGCCGAGCGGTGCCCGCCGTGGCACGCGACAGGTACATCTGCGTGGTCGCCTCGTCGTGATACAGATCCTCCGCCGCGTGCGCGTCGAGGACCTCGCCCAGCGTCGCAGTTGGTGTGTCCGGCTTGGGGAGGGTGAGAGGCAGCGGCAGGTCGCCGGCGTTGCGGGTGGCGGCGACGGGACGGATGTGGTCCGGCAGCGTGCGGTCGGCCGGCGCAACGACGAGGACGACGCGCGTCTGCGTGTGCGGACCGTAGTCTGCGCCCTCGGCGCGCACCACGTGAAGCGCCAGGCCGTGCTTGGCGGCTTCTTTCTGGAGCCGCCGCAGCAGCGTCCGGTTGCGGGGCGCGAGGATCTTCTTCGGTCCGCAGGCGACCATGATCTCGCACTTATGCTCGGCGTAGAGCTGGAGGAACAGGGTGAACGCGTCGATGAGCGGCTGCATGGGCGAGCGCCTCCGCTCCGGCGTGCCGCTGCGGCTGTCCGCCGTGGTGGCGAGGACGGCCACCTTCGGGAGCATGGTGGTATCGAGTGACTTGACGGGCTCGTCGATGACCCGGTCGACGCGGTGGTTGTCCCGGTACTCGCGGGCCGCCGGCCGGTAGTCCTCGCACGCGACCGCCACGGCGATGCCGAGTGCCTGCAGGCCGGCGGTCATGTCGCCGCCGCTGTCGCGGATCACGATGGCCTGTGGACAGGTGGCGGGAGCCCTGCGGCTGTCGGCCGCTCCGGCCGGGATCGTGGCCGACGTATTGACGGTGTGCGAGGCGATCGTCTCTTGGACTTCGTTCATTTGATTTTACTCTTTCTTGAGACAAACCTCTCCCGTTCCCGCAGCGCTTGCTGCCAGGCGAAATTATCGGGAGGTTTCAGGGGGATGCGCTGGGAGTCAGGCCGCTACGGCCGGACCCTGATCAGGAACACGGGGGCGGAGGGGTGGTGGAATGGGGAAGGCGGCCGCAAGATCGACGGCGATGTTGTAGCCCGAGAGCCGGTCGTGCCGGGGGCGGGCGGGACAGGTCGAGGTGAACAACGAGCATGTGAGTCGTGTCATGGTCCTGCTCCGCCTCAGCCTTCCCGCGCCGGGGGCAGGTCGTTGTCCTGACCGACGGCCGCCGGCGGATGATCGCTCGTTCTCGCGACCACCTGCCGGGCGCAGCGGCGCGCCAGCAGTCGGATCAGGTCGAGCGTGGGGTCGTTGTCGTCAGCCGAGCCGTTCTCATTCGCGTGAGGATTGCTGTAGGTCACGGGTGCCTCCATCATCGGTGGATGGAAGTTAGGCACACCCAATTTTCCAGGCTACGCCAGGTCGGCTACTTTTTTGCTCACAGGAGTGGCCCGCCTCCCCTTTTGATCCCGCTTTGCCGAGGGCGGCGATGTCGCTCCAGACCAGTGTTTTGCTGGGCTCTACGGGTATGGCGGGCACCCCGTGTTGCTGTTCTGAACAAGCCCGAAATTTTTTCCCTGCGTCACCGTTGCCGCCGTATTTCCGACGCTTGCCCAGCCATTTTTTCTGCGCGACAACGCCCGCGCCGCCTGTTGACGCGATGCCAGTTAGCTGGACGACGGACGTGTTGGCGGGCCGCCGAGCGACATGTTGGTCACCTCGGCGCGTTCCTCGGCCTGATGCACCGGCAAGATGCCGTGCAGGGTGGGGCTACGGCGCGTCAGGAGCTTCGGGATCTACGCCAGATTCCGCCGACGCGGCTGGCAGGTGGGTCAGGAGCTTCTCGATCCTCGCGTTCATGAGCGCGACCGTCTGCCGCGCATGCGCGTCGGCATCCGCGCGCGCCGCGGCTTCTTCACGAAGATGCGCCTGGGCCTCTCGCGCGGCCACTTCCGCCGCGTCCGCCCGGTCCTGCGTGCTCCGGAGAGCCGCCAGGGCCGCGTCGCGTTTATCGCCGGCTTGCTGCGCGACTTTATCTGCCGTCGCGGCGCGTTGTTGTTCTTTTCGGAGCGCCCGCTCCGCAGCGCGCCGTGCTTCCGCTTCATCGGCATGTAGATGGTAGGTGCGCTCGGCGGCCTGACGACATGGTTCGGCCGTCGCTGCGTCTTCTGCGGCTGTGCGGAGTGCCGCTTCCCGCGCCTGATGCGCCTCGATGGCGGCCTGTTGCGCCTGCTCGGCCGCTCGCTCCGCCTGGGTGACGGCAGCGACCGCGCGTTCGATCTCCTGTTCGAGACCCTCCAGCCGCCGTTGCAGTTGGGCATGTTCGTCAGCCACTTCGGCGCGGGCGGCCTTCAGCGCCTCCGACCAGACATCCGCGAGCGCGTCCGTGACCAAGGCGGCGGCTTTCTCCGCCGCCGCCTTGGCTGCATTGGTCACAGAGGCAGGGCATCCCGCACCGGCATGAGGCCGCTGCAGCCGGTCGCGGCGCCAGCTCTTCAGGATGCTTTCGATCCGGTCTAGGCGCCCGCCGCCAAGGCGCTGCTGCACGCGGAATGGGCCCACCTCCTCGCCTTCGGCGGCCAAGGCCTCGGCGGCGCGGATGATGACGTCTCGGGGGAACTTCGGAGGGCGGCCCATCTGTGTTCTCCTGCGCGAGCAAACAAACAAACAAACTTATGTGCAGGTGAGAATATCGGCTTTTCCTCGTTCGAGGAAGTTCCGATCGGGGGGATCTCAATGGTGTCCGATAAGGCTGCTTCCTGGACAGCAGGCGAATGGCGCAGTGGTCCCCGCTCGCGCGTCGTTGGACACGATGGTTTACGGCTGTCGGTCCATTGTCCGATCGCCGGTCTTGCGCCGCAGGATGACCCGCTGCCATGCTGCATTGACCAGAAGCTGATCGCAGCAAAGACTAGCGGCCTTATCGCCTTGAGATCGGCGCACGCTCACTTGGCGCCTGTTTGCCTTTAGCAAACGAAGATTTCCGGCCGGCTGTGGCCGGCTGACCGCGGCAATAACCGACGAGACTGCAAGATGGCCGAACCCGATCCGACTAACGATCACCGCTTGCACGGGAACGTGGAGGAAGAGGCCCGCGCCTATGCTGAGGCCATCGTCCGCACGGTGTCCCAGCCACTTCTGGTGCTGGGCGGAGACCTGACGGTCGAGACGGCGAACCCCGCCTTCTATCGCACGTTCCGCAGCAGCCCGGCCGAGACCGAGGGGCAGCGGCTCTACGACATCGGCAACGGCCAGTGGAACATCCCCCGGCTCCGCGATCTTCTCGAACAGATCCTCCCGGAGCAGCGTGAGGTCGCGGATTTCCGCGTGGAGCACGCGTTCCCCGAGATCGGCCGCCGCACCATGCTGCTGTCGGCACGGCGCATGGAGCGGCCGGGGCGCCCCGAGCGCATCCTCGTCGCCATCGACGACATCACGGAACGCGAGCACGCAAGGAAGCAACTCGAAGCACAGAAGGAATTCAGCGACAAGGTCATCGACGCGTCGCGCGAGGCCCTCCTGGTGCTCGATACGGACCTGCGCGTCCACTCCGCCAATGAAACCTTCTACGAGACGTTCAAGGTGGAGCGCGATCAGGCGGAGGGGCGTCTGGTCTACGAACTGGGCAACGGCCAGTGGAACATCCCGCGCCTCCGCGAGTTGCTGGAAAACGTGCTGCCGGACAATGACTCTTTCAACGACTTCGGGGTGGAGCACGATTTCGAGGACATCGGCCATCGGGTCATGCTGCTCAACGCCCGGCGGGTCGACCACCTTCAGCTGATCCTGGTGGCGATCGAGGACATGACCGAGCGGCAGCGCAGCGAGCAGCGCTTCCGCAAGGCCATGGACATCGAAACCGTCGGGATGATCTTCTGGGACCAAGAAATCCGCATCGTCGATTGCAACGACGCCTTTTTCCGCATGAGCGGCTACGACCGCGGCGAGATCGCCGGGCTGCACTGGGCGGATCTGACACCGCCGGAGTTCTACGCGGCATCGGAGAACGCGGTCGCCCAGATCAGGGAGCACGGTCTCGCGACGCCATACGTCAAGCAGTACATCCGGAAGGACGGCTCCCGCTGGTGGGGCCTTTTCGCGCCGCGACGCTTGAGCGAACACGAAACGGTCGAGTTCGTTCTCGACATCACGGAACGGGTCCAGGCGGAGGATCAGCGGGACCTGCTGCTCGCGGAGTTGAACCACCGGGTCAAGAACATGTTCGCCGTCATCCGCGCCATCGCCATGCAGGGCAACGGCCGGCGGACGGCGGCCGAGTTCCGGGACATCTTCCTGGGCCGCCTCGACGCGCTTGTGCGGGCACACAACCTGGTGTTCGAGGGCGAGTGGCGCAGCGTGCCGCTGGATGAACTGGCCAGGGCCGCCCTGAAGGCCTACGCCATCACCACGACCGACAGCGTCACGATCGATGGTCCGCCGGTGAAGGTCGCGCCCAAGCGGGCGCTGTCCTTGAGCCTCGTGCTGCATGAGCTTGCGACCAACGCGGCGAAATACGGCGCGCTCTCGACGCCGGAAGGGCAGATTCACCTGTCGTGGAAAGCCGTGAACCAAGAGGCTGAGCCAACCGTCCATATGGAGTGGTCGGAAAGCGGCGGACCAGCGGTGCACGCGACGCCGGAAGGCGGTTTCGGCACGCGCCTGATCAACCGGATTTTCGACTACGAACTGGGCGGCGAGGTCGCCCTCGATTTCGCTCCGAATGGACTGCGGTTGCGGGCGACGTTTCGCCCGACATGATCGCGGCGGATACAAGAGCGCCTTGATATGACTGAGGACGAGGCCCTTCATGTTCTCGTCGTGGAGGACGAGATGCTCCTCGCGGTGGAGCTTGAATCGGGTTTGGAAGACATGGGACATCGGGTGATGGGCCCGTTCCCCACGGTCCAGCGGGCCTTGGCGCGCCTGGCGAGTGAGATGCCGGACGTGGCGCTTCTTGATGTGAACGTCGGCGATGAAAGGGTGACGCCCGTTGCCCGGGTGCTGTTGGAGGCTGGCGTGCCGTTCGTTCTCGTCACCGGCTACACGGCCCAGCAACTGACGGAACCGGAGTTGCGGGACGCGCCCCGGATCGACAAGCCTGTCGATCGGCGGCAGTTGGAATCCGTGTTCAGGGCGTTGAGGGGGGGGAGCGACGGGTGACTTACTCGATTGATCCCGCTACTGTTTCACGGGCGGAAACGCGCCGGCTGAGCGGGCCGGGCCCCAAGGCATTCCTTAACATCGCGGACGAGTGGGGGCTGTCAGAGGTGACGTCCTCCCGGTTTCCTGGACCACTTGAGGTGAGAAAATTCTCGCTTACCGTGGACGACGAGCAACCGGGAGACGACGATGAAGAGGTCGAACTTCAGCGAGGCGCAGATTGCGTTCATCCTGCGCCAGGCCGAGGAGGGCACGGCGGTTGAAGAGGTCTGCCGCAAGGCCGGGATATCGGTGCAGACCTACTACCGCTGGCGCAAGAAGTACGGCGGCCTGATGCCGTCGGAGATGAAGCGGCTGCGCCAGCTTAAGGAGGAGAACGGCCGCCTCAAGCGCATCGTCGCCGACCTGGCGCTCGACAAGGAGATGCTCCAGGACGTTATCAAGCGAAAGCTCTAGGGCCTGCGCGCAGGCCGACCTCCGCAAACGCATCCGCGAGATCGCGGAGACCCGCGTGCGGATTAAGACTACCGGCGCATCCACATCCTGCTGCAACGGGAGGGCTGGGGCGTGAACCTCAAGCGTGTCCATCGTCTGTACAGGCTGGAAGGGCTGCAACTGCGGGCCAGGGCGCCGAAGCGCAAGGTCGCCGCCAAGCAGCGTGAGACGCGCCCGGTGGCGGCCGCGCCCAACAAGGTGTGGGCGATGGACTTCATGGTCGACCAGTTGTTCGACGGCCGCCGCATCCGCCTCCTGACGATCGTCGATGCCTACAGCCGGCTGTGCCCGGCGATCGACGTGCGCCACACCTACCGTGGCATCGACGTCGTCGAGACGCTGGAGCGCGTCACGGCGGTTCACGGGATGCCCAAGGAGATCCGGGTCGAAAACGGCCCCGAGTTCGTGTCGAAGGACCTCGACCTGTGGGCCTGGAGCAACGGCGTCACGCTGGACTTCAGCAGGCCCGGCAAGCCGACGGACAACGCCTTCGTCGAGAGCTTCAACGGCTCGTTCCGGGCCGAGTGCCTGAATGCTTATTGGTTCCTGAGCCTGGAGGATGCACAGTCAAAATGTGAGGCGTGGCGGCAGGACTACAACACCGTCCGGCCGCACAGCGCGATCGGCCACAGACCGCCGGTCGAACTGGCAAACGCCTCAGGGCAGGCGCGCCTGCCCTGAGGCGTTTCTAACCCGAGATTTTCTCCCTCGGGTGGTCCAAGGTCGGGGAGCGGCTCAGGAACCAACGTCGTCTGCTATCGACCGGCGCAGGTTCAGGGTGTCGTGTCGAAAGATGCCTACGAGATCACCGTCAAGGCGACAGGTAAAGTCGTCGCGCGGAAGGTATTACCGCACTGAGAGGCCGCCGAGGAGGGGGCTCTACATCTTCTCCTTGATGCCCTTGCGGATCAGCCACCAGTTGACGGGGTAGCTGGTCGCGAAGCCGAACCACATGGCGATCTGCATCATGAACCAGAACTCGACGCTGGCGACGTGGAGCTTGGTGTTGAAAATCTGCGCGAAGATCCAGAAGTGGGCGACGATCATGAAGCCGTACATGCCCACCTGCCATGCCGTAAGCGACAGCACGTCGGCCTTCACCGCCTGGATAAGGCCCTGGCCGGGGGACAGGCCGCGCATGGGCTTGATGGTCAGGTACTGGAACAGCACGCCGAAGCCGAAGGCCAGGATGTAGTCGATGATGAAGACGGCGAAGACCTTCTCGGCGAAGATCATCTTCCAGCCGAACCACGTCGCGATCACCGGAAACAGCCACGCCAGCCATTCGGCGCAGATGTCGCCTAGCGTGCAGCCCGAGCCGCAGTGCGTCGTGCCCTTGCCGACCATGACCGGAAAAGGCGTCAGGCGCTTGTGGGGTGGCGTTTCGTCGTTCTGCATGGCGGCGTGCGCTTTTTCGTGCGTCGCCAGCCGGCCCCACTTGTAGTAGGCCCAGACGGCGGCGACGCTTCCGAACAGGGCGGTCACGGGCCACACCACGTTCATGATGCCCATGTGCTGCGGGTGGCGCTTGACGTCGATGGCGATCCAAATCGCGCAGGCAAAAGCGATGACGAGCGAAACGATCGACAACCAGTGCATCCAGGCGGGAATCATGCGTCTCCTCCTTTGTCCGGGGCCGGAACGCCGGAGGAGGCGCTGACGCTCTCAAACAGTTCAGCGAGGGGCGGTCACGTCACCCGCAGCCATGTCATCATGCCGCCGGCGGAGTGCTCCAGCATGTGACAGTGGAGCAGCCATTTCCCCGGTTCCTCCGCCACGAAGGCGATGCGCATGGTTTCGCCGCTGCCCATCAGTTCGGCGTCGCGCCAGGGGGCGTCCGGAACCGGCCGGCCGTTGCGCTCGACGATGCGGAAGTGGTGGCCGTGCAGGTGCAT
>NZ_ANHY01000042.1 GCF_000315795.1 Caenispirillum salinarum AK4 | reverse complement strand
GGGTCCCGTCCCAGCGAGTGGTGTAGGAGCTGAGGCTGATCCGCCCACCGCAGCGACCGCCAAGAGTCTGGCGGAGGTGGGCGGATCAGCCTCAGCAGGCGGTCATCGCGATGTCCAGGTAAGGTTGGGTTTGCAAACAGCCACCTGACCGAGGAGCACCACGATGGATCGAAGAGAACGCGTAGCGGACACCGACACCATGATGACGCTGCGCGGCCTCCTGGAAAAGAACTCCGACGCCGATCTGCTGCGCGACATGATCGAATACACCGCCCAGCGCCTGATGGAACTGGAAGTGGAGGGACTGACCGGCGCCGCCCACGGCGCCCGGTCGCCGGACCGCATCAACCACCGCAACGGCTACCGCGAGCGCGGCTGGGAGACGCGGGTCGGTCGCGTCGAATTGAAGATCCCGAAGCTGCGCAAGGGCACCTACTTCCCCGGCTTCCTGGAGCCCCGGCGCATGGCCGAGAAGGCGCTGACGGCGGTCGTGCAGGAAGCCTACATACAGGGCATCTCCACCCGCTCGGTGGACGACCTGGTGCAGGCCATGGGCATGACGGGCATCTCGAAAAGCCAGGTCTCACGCCTGTGCGAGGAGATCGACGAGCGCGTCCGCACCTTCCTCGACCGGCCGCTGGAGGGCGACTGGCCGTACCTGTGGCTCGACGCCACCTACGTGAAGATGCGCGACGCCGGGCGCATCGTCTCGGTGGCGGTGATCGTCGCCGTCGGCGTCAACAGCGACGGCCGCCGCGAGGTCCTGGGCCTGAGCATTGGACCGTCGGAGGCCGAAACCTTCTGGACGGACTTCCTGCGCTCCCTGGCGCGGCGGGGCTTGCGGGGCGTGCAGTTGGTGGTCTCCGACGCCCATGAAGGCCTGAAGGCGGCCGCCGCTCGCGTGCTGAACGCCACGTGGCAGCGCTGTCGCGTGCACTTCATGCGCAACCTCCTGGCCCACGCCGGCAAGCAGGGCCGCCGCGTCGTCTCCGCCTTCGTCGCCACGGCCTTCGCCCAGGCCGACGCCGCTTCGGCAAAGGCCCAATGGCGACAGGTTGCCGACCAACTGCGCCCCAAGGCGACGAAGCTCGCCGCCCTCATGGACGACGCCGAGGAGGACGTGCTGGCCTACATGGGCTTCCCCAAGGACCACCGCACCAAGCTGCACTCCACCAACCCGCTCGAACGCCTGAACGGCGAGATCAAGCGCCGCACCAACGTCGTCGGCATCTTCCCCAACGAGGCAGCCGTCGTGCGGCTGGTCGGGGCGATCCTGCTGGAGCAGAACGACGAGTGGGCCGTCCAGCGCGCCCGCTACATGAGGCTGGAAACCGTGCAGCCAGTGGGCGATGATCACATCATCAGGCTGCCCGAAACCGCCGCCTGATCCCGCCGGCCCGGCCCCACGGGCAGCGCGATGACGCCGCGGCTTCTACACCATCTCCTGGGACACGATC
>NZ_ANHY01000041.1 GCF_000315795.1 Caenispirillum salinarum AK4 | reverse complement strand
CGTAGGCCAGGAGGACCGGTTCCTCGTCATTTCCTGCGAAGCGCCAGACGCCCTTGCCGGCGCGCTTGGCCTCGTACATGGCGCCGTCGGCAGCATGCAGAATGTCTTCCACGGTCGTACCGTCCCGAGGCGCCTGGGCGATGCCGATGCTCGCCCCCACCCGCACCGAGGCCGCCCCGACGTCGAAGGACGGGCGCAGGGCCTGGAGGATCTTGTCGGCGATGGTCGCCGCCGACTCGGGATCGGTGGCGTCATGACTGAGCACCACGAATTCATCGCCCCCCTGCCGGGCCACCGTGTCGCTGTCACGCACACAGCCGCGCAAGCGCTCGGCCACGCCCTGCAACAGCAGGTCGCCGGCAAGGTGACCATGAGTGTCGTTGACAGGCTTGAAGCCATCGAGGTCGATGAACAGCACCGACAGCCCCCCGCCCGTACGGGCGTGAACGCCCAGCGCCTGCTCCAGCCGGTCGACCATGAGCGCGCGGTTGGGCAGGCCCGTCAGCGCGTCGTGGCTGGCCGAGTACTGAAGGGCGGCCGAGGCCTCCTTTTCCTCCGTCACGTCGCTGAAGACGCCGACGTAGTTGGTCACCACGCCGTCGGCGTCTGTAATGCGCGAGATGGTAAGACGCTGCACGTAGACCTCGCCGTCGGACCGGCGGTTCCAGACGTCGCCGCGCCAGTGGCCCTCGGCCTCCAGCGTTTCCCACATGTCGGCGTAGAATGCGGCGTCGTGGCGGCCCGAGGCCAGCAGGCTCGGCGAGCGCCCCCGCACGTCCTCGACCGGATAGCCGGTGATCTGCGTGAAGGCCGGGTTGACCGTGATGATGCGCCGCTCGGCGTCGGTGATCATCATGGCCTCGGCGGTGGTTCGGAACACGGCCTGTGCCAGACGTTGCTCGCGCTCTCGCTCGCGGCGGGCGCTGATGTCGCGCACCACGGCCTGCACGGCGCGGCGGCCATCGACGAACACGGGCGCGGCGGACACCTCCACCGCGATGCGTGCGCCGGTGCCGTCGGACAGGCGGAAATCGCCCAGGCCGCGCGGCCCGTCGCCCTCCCGGCTCACATGGCAAAGCGCATGAACCAGGCCCGAGGCGTCGATGCCGTTGAACACGCGACTGGCCGCGGCCCCCGCCAGGTCGCTGCCGGCCCCCACCTTGAAGAGGCGCCGCGCCACCGAATTGGCGAACATGATCTCGGCGTCCTCGGGCACGTCGGACATCGCAATGAGCACGATGGCGTCGGGTGACATTTCGATCAGCGTGCGGAACCGTTCCTCGCTTTCACGGATGCGGCGTTCGGCGGCCCGGCGCTCCACCGCATGACGCAGGGTGCGGACCAGCAGCGCCGGATCGGTGATGCCTTTGACCACATAGTCCTGACACCCTGCCTGCACGGCCTGAACGCCGGCCTGCGGATCATCCAGGCCGGTCATGACCACGACGGGGCACCCGGGATATTCCGCCAGCACGCGCTCGGCCGTCTCCAGGCCGCGGCTGTCCGGCAGCCCAAGGTCGGTGACCACGACATCGAAGACTTGGCCCGCGCTGTCCCGCGCTTCCGCGATGCTGCGAGCCCATTTGATGGCGACGGAGTCGCCGCTGTCGTTGACGAGATCCTCGAACAGGCGCGCGTCGGTCGGGTTGTCCTCGATAAGTAATACGTCCAACGGCATAACCGCCCCCTTGCCACTCTCGGCGGCAAAAACCTCTGATATGCGCCATAAGATCATGACTGCGCAGTGGCAGCAATACACCAAAGGTTATGACGCGCGGGCGAAAGACATACGAACGGACCTTTCTTCCCCTTGCGAAGGATGGTGTCGCGCTCCGCCGGAAAACGATGATAGAATGGGTTAATCCAAAAGGGTGGGATTTTTCGAGGGGTGGGCCCGGCAGCGGCCGGTGACGCGAGGGGGAATGACCTTAGGTATAAAGCTTTCTTTCACGGGCCACGCAGGGTCTTCGAGGGCCACCGGAACGAACCGGACCGACGACGATCAGTCGTCACGCAGGGGAGTTGCGCAACGGATCGGCCTGCACATCTGCCTTGCCGGACTCTATTTCGCAGCGGCGAAGCTGGGCCTCGCGATGGCATTCGTCGGCGGCAACGTGTCGGCGGTGTGGATTCCCTCGGGGTTGGCCACGGCGGCGCTGGTCATCGGCGGCTTGCGATTCGCTCCGGCCATGTGGGTCGGGGCTTTCGCCGCGACGTTTCACACCGGCGTTTCCGTTGCCGTCGCCGCCGGCATAGCCACAGGCAACACGGCGGAATACATCCTGGCATGGGCGGTCCTGCGCACCGGCCTTTCCGGCCGGACCGTGACACTGACGCGCGTGCCGGAGATCCTCGTCCTGGCCGTCGCGGCCGCCCTTGCTCCCTCGGTGGCGGCCCTTGCGGGCACGGCCTCTCTGTGCCTGGGCGGCGTGGCCCCTTGGGAGGCCTTTGCGAGCATCGTGACGACCTACTGGCTTGGCGATTCCGCCGGCATCCTCATGGTGGCGCCGTTCCTCATCGCCTGGGCGCGCGCCAGCGAGCGTACCCGGCGCCTGCCCGAGCTTGCGCTCGCCTGCATCGTGGCGGCGGGGGCGTCGGCCGTGGTCTTCAGCGACCTGCTGAGCCTGAGCGCCGACGACCACGTTTTCGCCTATGCCATTTTCCCGTTCATCATCTGGGGCGCGTTGCGCCACGGCGTCCGCGGCGCGGCCACCATCGCACTGGTGGTGGCGGTGCCGGCCGTGGTGGCGACGGCGCAGGGGCTTGGCCTGTTCGCCCGCCCCGACCAGACGGAAAGCCTTGTGCTGCTGCAAAGCTTCATGACGGTGACGGTGCTGACCGGCCTGATCACGGCCGCCGCCGTCTCCGAGCGGGACGAGGCGGCGCGCCAGGCGCGCCTGCTGTCTCATGCGGTGGAGCAATCGGCCACGTCCGTCATGGTCACCGACCCGGACGGCCACCTTGTCTACGTCAATCCCGCCTTTACCGGCCTGACCGGCTATGCGCTGGAGGACGTCGCCGGCCAGACACCGCGCTTCCTCAAGTCGGGCCACACCCCGCGCGAGGAATACGAGGCCCTCTGGCGCGCCGTGAAAGCCGGCGAGACGTGGCGCGGCGAGTTTCTCAATCGTACCAGCGACGGCGGCACGGTCTGGGAGGCGGCCACCATTTCTCCGGTGCGCGAGGCCGACGGGCACATTTCCCATCTGGTCGCCACCAAGGAGGACATCACCGAGCGCAAGCGGCAGGAAAACGACCTGCGGCGCGCCCTGACCCAGCACGCCCGCGCCAAGCGCGAGATGGAGCGCATCGCCTACGCCGTCACCCACACGCTGCAGGAACCCCTGCGCGCCATCGGTGGCTTCACCCAGCTTCTGGAGCGCCGCTACGGCGATCGGCTGGACGAGACCGGACGCGGATACCTGACCCATGTTCGGGCGGGGACGGCCCGGATGTCGCGCCTGTTCCGCGACCTCATGGACTATGCGCTGATCGACGAGCCGACTGCGCCCGACGGTCCGGTCGACCTCAACGAAACGGTGGCGACAGCCATCGGCAACAGCCGTGCAGGGGGCGCTGTGACGGTCTCGGGGCCGCTGCCGGTGGTGCGCGGACATGCTGGCCAGATGCGTATGGTCTTCCAGCATCTGATCGACAACGGCATGGCCTACGCAAAGCCCGGCGAGCCGCCCGACATCCACATAGAGGCCCGGGCCGAGGGCGCGGGCTGGCGCGTCACCGTCCGCGATGCCGGCATCGGCATCAATTCCACCTTCCACAACAAGCTTTTCGTCCTGTTCAGCCGGCTGCACACCGACGACGAGATCGCCGGCTCCGGCGTCGGACTCGCCTACTGCCGCAGGGTGCTTGAGCGTCAGGGTGGGCGCATCTGGCTCGACTCCGTGCCCGGGCACGGCACGTCCGTTCATCTCTGGCTGCCCGACGGCCGGACCGACCCGGAGGCCACTTCGGCATGACAATCCCGAAAGGCGACCTTCCGCCGCTCATTCTGATGGTCGACGACAATCGCGCCGACGTCGAACTGACCCACGAGGCCCTGCTGGAGCTGCCCGTCGTGCCGGAGTTCCAAAGCGTCTCCGACGGCCTGGCGGCGCTGGAATACCTTCACCAGCGCGGTGCTCACGCCGGCGCCCGTCGGCCGGACCTGATCCTGCTCGACCTCAACATGCCGCGCATGGACGGCCGTGCCACGCTGGAAGCGCTGAAGGCCGACGAGGCCCTGTGCGACATTCCCGTCGTGGTCCTGACGACGTCCGAGAGCGAGCGTGACGTTCTGGACTGCTATCGCAAGCACTGCGCGGCCTTCCTGACCAAGCCGGTGACGGTCGAGGAACTGATCGGCAAGCTGGAAGCGGTCTGCCAGTTGTGGCTGAGCGGCGTGGCCGCGCTGCCGCGCCGCCCGGTGCGGCATTGAGGATGCGGTGCATGCGGTTTCGTCGCGCCCTTTCCGTGCTCGCCGGCGCCCTTGTCGCCGCGCTCTGGCTGAGCAGCACACCGGCCGCCGCCACGGTTACGGAGGCCAACGTTCTTGCGGTCACGCCGGCGCCCCTGCCCCAGCCGGACCCGGGCCCGACCGTGCTGACGGTCGCGGGCGCCGCGGGCGTCCAGGAGTACGACGTGGCGGACCTGGAGGCCCTGGGCCCCCATGCCCTGGAGGCTGACCTCGTCTGGCAGGACGAGAGCGACGTCTACCACGGCGTCCTGCTGTCGGACGTCCTGGCCGACGCCGGCCTCGCCGACGTGCCGGCGGTCCGGGTGCGCGCCCTGGACGGATACTCCGCCGTGATCCCGCGCGCCGACTGGAGGCGCTGGCCGATCCTGCTGGCGACCCGTCGCGGCGGCGATCTTATGCCGGTGCGCGGCAAGGGACCGCTGCGCATCCTCTACCCGTTGACGCCTGACGCCGTTCTCGCCATGCCGCAGATGGACACCCGCTGGGTGTGGATGGTCGAGGCCATCGAGCCGGAGCCCGCC
>NZ_ANHY01000040.1 GCF_000315795.1 Caenispirillum salinarum AK4 | reverse complement strand
ACCTCAAGGACAATTGGCTGTCAGATCGCATCTTTCAGGACCTCAATGCCGTCGTAACCGCGTGCTGTGACACCTGGAACGCCGCGCTGGCCGAGACCGGAACAATCCGCTCCGTCTGCTCCACTGGATGGGCGAAGGTCACCAATTGACGGAACTGGTATCGGGCGGCCTTGCGGCCGTAGTAGACGCAGTGGATGCCGCCGGGTAGGCCCAGCCGCTCCAGGCTCACCGGCTGCGGGCGAAGGTGGCAAACGCCTGGCGCGCCGAGAGCGCCGTCGGCAGAAGCCGGAAGAAGCAAGACCGCCCCTGCACGCCCTAACGGGCGAAGGCGTACGCATGGCGCCCCCGCCGATGAGACGCTTGTTGCCGAAGACAAAGCGTTCGCCGGTGGCGGTGTTGAGTAGGCTCCGGCCGAACGGGTCAGAGGGTTTATGGCCCCCCGCGGAGGCCATCATACCACCTGCCCTTGCACCTCTTCTTCCGGCGCCGCGATCATCCGTTCCGTCACGCAGTCCTGCGCGCCCGAGCGCAGCCAGCCCGCCATGGCCCGGATGTCGTCGCATGCCATGAGGTCGGCGGCCGCCTCCGGCCGCACCTCGACCTCCAGCGTCGCGCCATGCTGCTGGGCATAGCGGAAGCAGACCGATCCCATCTCCAGCGGCCGCGCCAGGAACACGCCGTAGGCGTAGCGACGCGCCAGTTCCACCGTTTCCGCCGCCGGCGGTTCGGTTTCCTCAATCCGCGCCAGACGCTGGCGCCACGCATCGGGCGTCGTGATGTCGTCCGTGAAGCCCAAGCCGTCGTAGCGGCCGGTGCCGGCGGTCAGGACGGTCAGACCAAGCATCGCCGCCTCAATCCCCACGGTGCCCCGGACGGTCAGGCAGACGTCGCCCACCGAGAACAGGGACAGGGTGGAAATCTCTGTATCCGGTGGCAGCACCCGAATGTGCGGCGGCACGGGCCCGAACTCGGACAGCACCTCCATTTCGGAAAACTGGCCGTCGATGCCATCCCGCTGGTTCTTAACCACGTTGGCAGGATGGACCTTGATGATCCAGTTGACGCGGTCATTCTCCCACGCCGCCCGCACGCTTTCGCGGAACCAGTCGGCATAGTCGCGGAACACGTCGCGCCCCCAGAAGAAGGTCGCGTCCCAGAAGATGTGCGGGAACAGCAGCACAGTCTTCTTGGCCGGATCAAGCTCCAGCCGAGTCAAAACCGTATTGCGGTCCAGCATGCGCGTGTTGAACTGCGTGCCCACTTCGCCATACCACTGGCCGGAGCCGTAACAGTGTTCGAGTTCGCCGCGCAGGCTGTCCCAGTGCGCGTCGGTCCACGTCATGGCGCGCAGGCGTGTCCAGGTGTCGTCGGACAGGGAACTGGGGTGGACGTTGGCGTTATCCGGCCCATAACGCTTGAGCATCAACGTGTTGTCACGGTGAGCCGCGTTGAAGGTGATGGGCCGGATGCCCGCCGCGATGCAAATCTCGAACAGCGGTCCTTCGGGCGTGTAGCCGCGATCGACGAAGACGCCCAGGTCCGGCCGCCACGACTCTATCAGCGCCATTCCGGCTGCGGTGTGGTCGAGCGTGCGGCGCAGCGCCACCTCCATGTGCGCCCGCACCTGCGGATCGGCAACGTCGATGTGCCCCTGCCGCAGCCGCCGCATGAGGGTGGAAACGGCATACTTGCCGACGGCGATGCCCTGCCACGACAGCGCCAGCACGTCATCCTGGGTGCGGCAGCGGCTGAAGGACTCTAGAACGACGTCGGCCTCGGCGTTCTCCGCCTGGTCTTCCCAGTAGGCGAAGCGCGTGATTCCACACGACTCGTAAATCCGCCGTTCCTGCGTATTTCCACGCGACGGCAGGACGACCACGGGCGCAAAGCCGGCCGCGACCACGCCGGCCAGTACCGGCAACTGCTGCGCGATGTAGGCAACGCCGCCCATGCCGATCACCAGCGCGGTGCGGTCCTGGCCCGCCGCCGCCGCCTCTATCTGGGCACGGACGGCCGCCAGCTGCTCTCGAAGTGCGGCAAGCTCCGCCTCGTCGCGCCGCCGGGCAGCGCGGGCCGCCGGGCGCAAGGCAAGGGCCGCCCGCGCCCATCGAGACAGGCCGGTGCGGCGCAGCAGGCGCTTGAGGTTTTCCTTGGTCCGGGGGTCCAGAGCCATGTTGTCAGCCCTCCCCGGCCGGCGCGCGGCGGTCGATGCCCATCATCGGCGCCAGCCCCTCGGCGAGCGTGACGGACGGAACGACGCCCAACGCCGACGTCACGCGCGCGATGTCGCAGGACGAATGGCGGATGTCGCCCGGCCGCTCCGCCTCGAACACGGCATCGCGCACGGAATGGCCGGCACGGCGGGCCAGGCCCGACATGACGTCCAGCAGTTCCAGGAGCGTCACGGCATGGCCCGCGCCCACGTTGTAGAGCGGCGCCGCGCCTTCGGAGGCCGCAACGGCCGCGGCCCGGATGACGGCGGTGACGTCGCTGACGTGGCAGAAGTCACGGGTCTGCTGGCCGTCACCATAGATCACCGGAGCCCGCCCTTCCGTCAGCGCCTTGCGCCACGCCGGGATCACCGCGGCATAGCCGCCCGTCGCCGACTGGTGAGGGCCGTAGACGTTGAAGAACCGGAGCCCCGTGACGGTCGCGCCGGGATGGGCCTTCACATGCGCCGCCGCCGCGCGCTCGTTGGCAAGCTTGCTCTCGGCGTAAGGGCTCATGGGCCGGGTCTCGGCCTCCTCCACCAGCGGCAGGTTCGGATTGTCGCCGAACACTGCGCTGGAGGAGGCATAGACGATCCGCCGCGCGCCGCCGGCACCAGCGACGCGCAATATGGTCTCGAAGCCCTCGGTGTTGATGCGGTGCGTCGTGGACGGATCGGCGACCGAGGCCGGCACCGAAACCTGCGCCGCCAGGTTCACGATCACATCGGTGCCGCTCATGGCCTCCGCCAGGGCGGCTTCGTCCAGCAGGTCGGCCTCCACCAGACGGAAGCGCTCGCCACCCGCCGCGCGCAGGCGGTCGACGTTGGCGGCGGTGCCGGTGGAAAGGTCGTCCAGCACGATCACCGACCGGCCGTCGCGCAGCAGACGCTCGGCCAGGTTCGAGCCGATGAAGCCGGCGCCGCCGGTGATGAGCCAGGTGCGGTCGGGCACGTCCGTCATCGTCAGTCCTCCACTGGACGGCGGCCGGAGGCGAGCAGTGCCTCGGCCAGGGCCAGGTCGTCGGGAGTGTTGATGTCCAGCGCCTCGCGCCAGCCGATGGGGCGGCCCTCGACGCCGCGCCCCAGAATGATGCCGCTGTCACGCAGGGCCGCCACGCGGGTCACGTAAATGGCGCTGTTCTCCTCGAACAGCGGCTCCCGGTCCTGCTGGCGGCGCGGCGCGTCGGGGAACAGGCGCCGGAACGAGCCGTCGGGCAGACGCCGCCAATAGTCGCCGCGCGTTTCCGTCACCGACATCAGGCAATCCACCTCCGCCGGCAGATCATGCACGGCGTCGGCGAAGGCCCGGATGGTCGACGCCTCGCGGAAGGGCGAGGTCGGCGGCAGGGTCATGATCCACTCGTCGTGCCGGCCCTCGTCGGCCAAAACGTCCAGAACGTGCAGAAGCGCCGCCTCGGTCGAGGCGGTGTCGGAGGCCAGGTCCGCCGGGCGCATGATGACGCGGGCGCCGCAGTCGCGCGCCACCGCGGCAATGGGCTCGGCGTCGGTGGAGACCACCACATTCGCCAGCAGCCCGGCGTCGCGCGCCTGGTCCAGGGTACGCGCCAGCAGCGGACGACCCGCCAGCGCCGCGATGTTCTTGTGCGGGATGCGCTTGGACCCGCCGCGCGCGGGCACGACAACGATCATGCGCCGGGCGCCTCGTCACGCAGATCGCAATGAGCGAGCACCTCGAACAGCGTCACCACGTCCGTGAGGCGGAATTCCTCGTCGACCACGGGCACCAGCGTGATGCCGTGCTTGCGCATGAGGTCGAAGGCCGCGCGGCGGTCGTGCTCGCGCAGGAACTTGAAGCCGTGGCTCACCCAGTCCGCGATGGGCCCGTGCACGTCGCTGCCATGCAGCAGGGCCTTCATGATGTCGCCTTCGGAAAGGACACCGACCACCTTGCCGTCGGCAACGGCGACGACGCAGCGGTTCTTGTTCTCGCGAATCGCCTGGGCGGCGTCGATGATGCGGGCGGACAGCGGAATGACGAGCGCGGCGAGACGATCTTCCATGGCACGATCCCTCAGTACATCAGCCGCTTGACGAGCAGCCGGTCATCGATGGGCATTTCGGTCAGAATGTCGAGGATGCGTTCCGACGACCGGCCGTCACCGTAGGGATTCTCGCACGTTCCCAGGGTGCTCTGAAACGCCGGCGACAGGGCCTTGTCGATGGCCGCGCAGATGGCGTCCACCTCGAACGGCGCGTTGATGACGTTGGTGCCCTGCACGCGGTCGGCCTGGCGGCGCCCCAGATTGACGGCGGCCACCTTGAAGGTCGGCGCCTCGAGCAGTCCCGAGCTTGAGTTGCCCACCATGGCGGCGGCGTGCTTCAGGAACCCCAGGTAATCGCGCCGGGTCAGGTTCTCGAAAACCATGGTGTCCGGCCCGCGGTGCTTGAGCAGCGCCCGCCGCACGGCATGGGAGCCCGCGTCGTTGTTGGGCAGGATCCACACCTTGGGCATGTCGTAGCGGCCGACGGCCTGCGCCATGGCCTGCACCTGCTCCACGGCGAGGTCCATCTCCTCGGTCACCGGGTGCTGGACGGCCAGCAGGTAAGGTTTGGTGGCGTCCAGGTCGTAGCGGTGAGCCAGCTCCGTGGCCGGCGTCACGTCGTCCTTGACCAACTCGTCGAGCTGTGGCGCCCCGACGTTGTGGATGCGGAACGGTTCCTCGCCCAGGCGCGCCAGTCGGTCGGCGGCGTCCTGGTTGGCGGCGAAGTGCAGATGGACGAACTTGCCGATGGCATGACGCGCCACGCCGTCGATGTTGCCCGAGCGCTCGCCGGCCTGGATGTGGCACACCGGCGTGTAGGTGTAGGCGGCCGCGACGGCGCCCATCAACTGCTCGCCCCGGTCGCCCGCCAGGACCACCCAGTCGGGCTTCTCGCGGTTGATAGTCTCGACAAAGGAGGTCAGGAAGACGCCCAGCGACTTCACCATGGTGATGTGGTTGTGGCCTTCCAGCGACATGAAGATGTCGTCGCAGACCTTGTAGCCCTCCGCCCGGATTTCATCGACCAGCGAGCCGTGGCTGGACAGCAGCAGCATGTTCGTGGCGCAGATACCGTAGTCGATGCCGCGCCCGACGCACAGGTCGATGATCGGCCGGATATAGCCCCACTCCCCGCGGGAGCCGTTCAGGAACAGAAGCTTCATCACCTTCCCCCTTCGGCCGCACGGGTTCGGCGACCGCCCATCCATGATCACGCCGATTCCAGATCGTCCCAGGACAGCAGAACGTTATCCGCGATGTCCCGAACCGCGCGGCGGCCGACGACCTCGTCCATGCGGTGCGAGGGAATGCCGGTCCCGGGGCGCTTGGACCACACCATGTCCTCGCCGATCACCTCACCGGCCTTGATGGCGCGGGTGGAAACGATGGAGCGGAACGCCCAGGTGCGAATCTGCTGCTCGCGGCCGTGAACCTTCTTCTCGGCGCCCAGCGAGGCTTCCACTTTGCGGATGCCGTCGACTAGCGTCGCGAGGTCGCGGAAGTCGATGCTCACCGACTGGTCGGGGCCGGGCGTGCGCTTGTCGAGAATGACATGCTTCTCGATCAGGCAGGCGCCCAATGTCACCGCGGCGTAACAGGTGAACAGGTCCGGCGTGTGGTCGGAATGGCCGATCACCGCCTTGGGGAACCGTTCGATCATCTGGTTGATGACGCGCAGGTTCACGTCCTCGTACACCGGCGGATACTCGCTGACGCAGTTCATCAGCGCCAGGTCGGTGCCGCGGGTCGCCAGGGCCTCGTAGGTGCGCTGAATTTCGTCGAAGGTCGCCATGCCCGTGGAGATGATCATGGGCTTGCCCAGGCTGGCGATGCGCACCAGCGACGGGACGTCCGTCATCTCGCCCGAGCCGATCTTGAACGCCGGCACGTTCAGAGGCTCCAACTCCTTCGCCGCCGCCCAGCTGAACGGAGTGCACAGGTACGTGATGCCGATGTCGTCGCAGTACGCCTTGATCTTGCGGTGCTGCTCCAGCGTCAGGGCGTGCTTCTTCAGGAACTCGTAGAGCGGTTCCTCGAAGTTGTCCGACATGGGGGTGTCGGGCAGCATTTCCTCGTCGGGCAGGTGGTGCTGGTACTTCACCGCGTCGGCGCCGGCCAGCTTGGACTGGCGCGCCATTTCGATCGCCGCATCCAGGTCGCCCATGTGGTTGTCGCACGCTTCGGCAATGATGTAGGCCGGATGGCCGGGACCGACAGGGCGACCCGCGATTTCAAAGCTCATGATTGATTCTCGGCACAGGTGGCAAAGACTTCGGCATAGCGCTTGATAACGCTTTCGCGAAGGGCGAGCAACCGCTCGCGTTCGGCATCGGCGGATGAGACCAAGCGCCGGATTTCGGCCACCACGGTGTCGCGATCGAGCTTTTTCGTGAAATAGGACGGCAAGCCCATCTCCGCCGTGGTGCCGATGCGCGTGTCGTTTCCGACCACAAGCGACGGCACGCCGATGCCGGCCAGGGCCACGCCCGCGTGGATGCGGCTGACAAACCCGACCTTGGCGTTGGCGATGATGTGGCCGTATTCCTCTTCGGTCTGGGGGAAGTGGATGGGAAGGTCCGGCGCCAGTTGGCGGGCCAGCTTGCGCTCGTAGAGCGAATGGCACAGGAGCTCCACCCGCTGCCCGTCCGCCCGCAGGTCCGCGACGACGCCCCGCACCAGATCCATCCATGCGGCGGGGTCGACGCCCTGGTCCCAGTCGGTGTTCGAACCCTTGGCCTGGAAATTGATAATGATCGGGCGCTCGTCGCGCGGCGTGCCGGAGCGGTCGGCCTCGTCACGGAACCGCTGGAAGAACCGCCCGGACCCTATCGCGATGCACGGGATCACCGGGGCCTCAACGCCGATAGTGCCGTAAAGCCGGCAGGCGTCGTGCTCGCGCACGGTGATGGCGCGGGTGATGCCGGTGGAGGTCTTGTAGAACGCCTCATCCTCGGGCGACAGGCGCTCGGGAATGCGCTCCAGCGGAAATCCGCTTCCCACCGCGGCGTCGAGGACCGGGGTGCCGCGGAACGCGAAGGCACCGTTGAAATGGTGCATCAGAAGGCGCATCTGCGGCGTCGCCGCCGCGCCGCTCACCAGGTTTGGGCCGCCGCAGGCCACCGCCAGGTCGAACTCCAGCGGCTGCGTCTGCGCCCACATCTTTTGATAGACATCCTCTCGCGCCAGCCGGCGGCGCAGCCACATCAGGCGGTCGTGGCGCAGCTTGTCTATCCAGCGGGTCCAGTGCCCCTCGGGATAGACCGAGAAGGGGTGGTGCTGCTCGAAATGGGCAATGCGGACGTCCTCCCCGAACGCCTCACGCGCCACCGCCTCGGCGCCCAGCGCCATGAAGTTGTGGCCGATGTTGCCGAAACGGTGGGACAGAAGGGCGACGGACCTCATGCGGCAACTCCGGTTTTGCGAGATGTCAGGCGGGCGTCCAGGTCCCGGATCAGTTCCCCGACCACGCGGGCCGGGTTGAAGGCCGTGGTCAGCATTTCGATGCCGCCGGCGGCGACGGCGCGGCGCAGGGCCTTGTCGCGCCCGGCCTCCACCACCAGGTCGGCGACGGCCTCCGGCGTATCGCCCAGCAGCGCGTTCTCGCGGTGGCGGATTTCCGGCATGGCCTCGGCGCTGTCGGAGAAGCCGACGACGCAGGCGCCAAGCGACCACGCATGGAGAAAACGGGTATGGCCGACCTTGAACCGCTGGCTGTTGTTGGCGACCAGGAACACGGGCGCCGACAGGATCTCGGCGTCGATGTCGTCCACGAACCCACGGACGCGGATGTGCGGGTCGTTCAGCAGCGGGGCCACCGACGGATGCGGCTTGCCGCCGCCGAACAGGTGGACCTCGAACGCGCCCTCGCCCAGCTTTTCCTTCAGGCGCGGCACTATCTGGGTGGCCAGCGTCATCAGGCCGAAGCTGTTGCCGGTGGCCGAGATATTGCCAACGTTGCCGACGATCTTCAGCGGCGCCGTCTGCTCGGAAGCGTCGCGGCCAGCCTGCCAGTCCGCGTGGACGGCGCCCGGCCACATGTTCTGAAGGTAGCGGGCGTTGACACCGGCCGCGGCGTAGTCGGCGGCGTCGTTGGCCGCGACGTTCCACATCAGGTCGTACCGCCGCATGGCGGCAAGGTGCCCGGCGCGCGTGACCTTCAGCCGCATCACGTCGCGCGCCCGCCCCAGCAGCGAACGGCCACCCAGCCAATCCTCCAGCTCCATGCGGGCCTCCAGGACCTTGTGGTCGGGATTGCCGGCGTAGTTGAACTTGGGTATCGGCAGGGAGCTCGCCATGTAGCCGGCGGTCTCGGCCCAGATCGCGAGCACGGCGTCGGGCATCTCGCCGCCCAGGGACCGCAACAGCTTGTCCTGCTGCCCCGTGCCGACGATCAGGCGGTCAGAATGGCCCGCCGCCACCGCCTTGAGCTTGTTGAATGCGCCCGCGCCGGCCGCCGGAGTCAAGTCGGCCTTCACCGGCTCATGAAAATGCACGCCAAGCGCCTTCAGGTCCTCCACCTCCGGGCCGGCGGCCCCGGGCATGGCGGTTTCAAAGGCGTTGATGACCACGTAGCGCACATCGAACAAACCCGAGCGCGCAAGATGACACGTGATCTGGTGGCAGATCACGTTGGCGGCTTCCCGGTTTCCCACGACATGCGGCCAGACGCCACTGACGATGAGCAGACGGGGCAAGGCAGTCATGCAGATTGTCCGTTGGGTTGCGAGGCGCTCTCTCCGGTATCGGGGAGGCCGCGGTACTTGAGAAACACCATTAGCGACCGGCGGACGGCGAATGCCATGACCGCCACCAGGAACGCAAGGACGAGAACGCGCGGCAGGATGCCCGGACTGGCCGTATCAGTCCAGACATAAGTTCCGGCCGCGAGCACCAATCCAACCACCACCCACCAGTCGGCGAAGGCCAGGCGGTGAATCCGGCGCCCTGCCCGGACGATCAGGCTCCGCGTGACCACCATTTGCAGAACCGCCGCCAGCGCCGCCCCCATCGCGCCCAGCCAAGGCACCAGACCCGCCAGGGCGGCCAGACCGCACACCGTTCCGATCGCGGCGGCATTGCCGGTGTGCTGCCCTTCGCCGCGCGCAATCAACAGCACCATGTAGGGCTTTCCGGCGGTCTGTATGAGCAGGCTGCACAACAGGATGATGGCGAAGGGGGTCGCCTCCACGAACTTTCCCGACGTCAGAAGGCTGATGATCTCACGCCCGAACAGCGCAAAGACGATCGCCATGCCCGCCAATCCCGCCTGCACGACGTTCCAGCTCGCGCGGGTCAGGCGGAAGGTGGGTTCAGGCTCGTTGGCTTCGGCCAGATTGACCGGCCAGACGGCACGGGACACCGCGTTCAGCGCCAGCATGGCCCAGTTGCGATAGAGCTGCGCATGGGAAAACAGACCGACTGCGGCCACCGTGGTCCACGACCCAAGATAGCTGCGCTCGAACAGGCTGCGCCCCGACTCCGCCAGCGAGGCCCGCCCCACGGAGACGGCCTTCGACCGCATGGCGTCGAACCACCGGCGCCCCTTGGGGCATCGCAGGGTCTTCCACAGCGCGCCAATGCCCACGAGAAACAGCACGCCATGGCCGGCCGCGTTTCCGATGAACAGGGCCAGGTCCGGCATGGGCCAGACGAAGAGGAGCACAAGCACCACCGCGGCATTGGTCAGTGCCTGCCCTATGGTGCCAATGGCAAAGGCGGCCGCCCGCCCTTCGAGCATGAAGACCTCTGAGGCGACCACCCAGGGCGCGCCGACGACCGCACCGAGAAGGCAGATCATGATGCCGGTGCGCAGGGCTTCGTCAATTTCCATCACCTGCGGCAGGAGCAGGATTGCGGCCGGCAACAGGATAAGGGCGGCGACGACCGCACCGACATAGGCGGCAATGACAGCGGCCGCGGATATCTCGCCGCGGAGCGCGTCCTCGACCCTCAGATAGTGTTCGGACAGCACGAAGCCGATCGCCGCCGCCCCCATGGCCGTGGCGAGCGTCGCGACGGCCATGGCGATCGCAAGCGCCCCGTACTCCGCGGCCCCGATGACCTGCGTCGCAAACGGCAGCACCGCCACACTGATGCCCGCGCCGGCCAAAGACGCGAGCATGTACCAGGCCGACCGCTTGACGAGAAACGACATTGACTACCGCAGGCTCTTGAGCTGGTGGCCGCGCCGCCAGTGATACCGGCTCATCAGGATACCCAGTGACCGCTCCAGCACGTCGCGAAGACGTCCCATACGATGCGCCGGACGAAGAAGATCCAGCGCCATGGCATCGAACGCGTCGCACAACACGGGATCCGAGGGATGCGCGATGCGGACGATGTGGCTGGCAAGATCCGCATAACCCAGGGCCGCCAAGACGGTCGCCTTGGCAAGGGCACGGGGATCGTCCGCGTCGTAGGGCGCTCTCACCATGATGAGGTCGGCCCAGACCAGCCGATAAGCCGATGGACGCAGACGGTCGAAGCGATGGAAGCGGCGACAGGACGGGGAGATTTCGATGTCGACCAGTTCAAAGCTGCGATGGCGCAGGAAACCTGCAACCTCGTCGTACATGGCCTGGCCTTCGTACATCTCCACGAACTCGACCTCGGTTTTCACGACGCCGATCCTGTCCAGGATATCGCCGCCGCTCCGCAAGATGTCGAGTTCGTTGCCCTGCGTATCCAGCTTGAGGAAGTCGATGTGCGACAGCTTCTGCCGCTCCGCGAATTCAGCCAGAGTAACCGCCGGAACCTCGACCGTATCGACGATGTCGACCAGTTCCGACCAGTTGTCCGCCGCGAACTGCCCGAGAAGCGCAGCATTGGGCTTGAGGGTCGACGTCGCCCCCGCGCGGCGCGAGATGTTGAGCCGTGCAACACCAGAATGGCCGCAGACGGCGGCGGGAAAGCGCCGAAGCTCACCCGCTGCAAGAGCGGCCTGTGCATCGGCCGCGCCGCCGTCCAACTTTTCGAACTCGGCGGCATTGGGTTCGAAGCAGTAGGTGGCGCAGGCTGGCGCGATCCGCCGGATGTCGGCCGGACCGTTCCTGGCGCCGATGTCCACGGCAATGATCGGTGCGGCCTGCATCGCCACGCCATGGATGGAGTGGTTCGTCATGAGTGCAACTTACCTTCTCTCGGTGACCGGCCTTGCGGGCGTTACCTGCCCCGCGTGCTCACTGCGTTCTGCCCGCAACTGTTATGTTCACCACCTCGCCTGTCCGGGCGGATCGGCGGGCGGCTTCCATCAAATCCTGAACCCTGGCGCCGTCGGAAAAATCGGGCCGGAAGGAGGTCCCCTCCCGCACCGCCGCCAGGAAGCGCTCGGCCAGCGCACGGAAGGGCGGCAGGCGGCCATCGCCCTCGGCGGCGCCCGGCTCACGCCACGCCAGGTCCGCCGCGGAGCCCGCGCCTGTCAGCGTGAAACCTCTCATGTAATCGCTGCTGGCGTTGTCCAGAACCAGCGATCCGGTCTCCCCGGCCACATGCCACTGGTGGCGGTGGATGCCAGGCGCGGCGTTGCCGAAGGTCGCGTGGAACACCGTGCCCCCTGCGTGCTCCAGCCGCATGTGGACCGTGTCCTCGGCCGCTGCTGCGCCCGCGGGCGCGAAGGCGGCGGTCGCCTTGTTGTCAAAGGCGGCCCAAAGTCGGGTCGCCGGACCGAACAGCCATTCCGCCAGGTACAGAAGATGCGAGCCGAACAGCGTCATCACGCCACCCCCGGCCGTCGCATCGGACTTCCACGACCAAAGGCCATGCTTCTGGGCATAGGACTGCATGAGCCACGTCACGGTGGCGTGGCGCGGTGCCCCGATGATCCCGTCCCCCAGGGCCTGGTGAAGGCGACGGAACGGCGGCAACTCGGCGAACTGAAAATCCACCGCCGTCGGACGACCCGCGGATGCCGCCGCCTCGGCCATCCGGCGCGCGGCGGCGGCATCCGCGGCAAGCGGCTTCTCGCAAAGAACAGCGCAGCCCGCGTCCAAAGCGCGGAGAGCGGCAGCCTCGGCCTGATCGGGCGGCACGGCCAGCGTGACCACCTGGGGCCGGCGCGCCAGCAGGGCGTCGATGCCGGCCACGGCCAACGCCGGGTCGAGCCCCAGGCGCTCGGCGGCGTCAGCGGCCCTGGCGGGTTCCCGCGCGCCCAGGGCCACCACTTCCGTTTCCGGCAGAGCGGCCAGGGCGGGAACATGGACAGCGGCGCCGAAACCCAGCCCCAGAGTCGCCACCCGGACGGCACGACCCGCCATGGCCGGTTCCTCCGTCCTACGCCTCAACGATGCGCGGTTCGGGCAGCGGTGCGATGAACTTGCCCTTGTAGCCGCGCTTGCGCAGGTTGGCCGCCAGTTCATCGGCAATGTGCCACGACAGCAGCAGCGCGTACTCGGGCTGCTCGTCATACAGCTTCTGCTCGTCCAGCACCGGAATGCGCGTACCGGGGATGTACTTGTTCAGCTTGTGCGAGCCCGAGACTTCCATGACGGCTTCCATGATGCCGTCGTCCAGACCCAGGTAGTTGATAAGCGTCGAGGCCCGCGACGGAGCACCGATGCCGAAGATGCGCACGCCCGGCTGGCGGATTTCGTCCAGCAGCGCGTAGAGCTTGGTCTTCGACTGCACGACGCGCTCCTTGAAGGTGGTCAGCGCGCTGCCGTCGGTGATGCCGGCCTCGGCTTCCTTGGCCAGCTGCGCGGCGACCGACGGCTGGATCGGGCGCGCCCCCTTGCGGCAGGCATAGACGCGAATCGACCCGCCGTGGGTGGGAATCGGCTTGACGTGGAAGGCTTCCAGCCCGTGGCGCTCCAGCAGCGCGGACAGGCTGCCCAGGCTGTAGTAGCGCAGGTGCTCGTGGTAGACGGTGTCGTATTGCAGCGTCTCGACCAGATCCAGCAGGTAGTGGCTTTCCGAGACGAAGACGCCGTCGTCGCCCATCAGGTCCACGATGCCCTCGACCACGCCGTGCACGTTGCCGATGTGCGCGAAGACGTTGGCGGCGGTGACGATCTTGGCGCTGCCGTGCTTCGCCTTGACGGCGGCGGCCGTCTCCTTGCCGAAGTAGCCCTTCCAGGTGTCGATACCGCGCGACTGCGCGACGTCGCCGGCCTGCGAGGGCTCCACGCCCAGGACGCGATGGCCGCCCTCGTGGAAGTTGGACAGCAGCGTTCCGTCGTTGGAGCCGACGTCGATCACCAGGTCATCGGCAGCCAAGCCGACGATCTCCTGGCACTCGCGGTAGAGGTCGGCAAAGTTGTCGCGCAGGATGCGCGTGGTGCCGCTGAGGTAGGGGTAGCTGTGCGGGAACAGCACCTCGGGCGAGACTTCCAGCCCGATCTGGACCAGACCGCAGCCGCCGCAGCGAATCATCTCCAACGGGAACGCCGGCTGCTCCTCCGCCACTTCGCCAACGGGTGGCATCGTGTTCACGGGCGTGACGTAGCCGATGAAGAGAACGGGCGCAAGATTGCCGCTGTCGCAGATCTGACAGGCGGTGACGGGCGTGGAGTGCGGCACGGTTGTCCCCTGTTGGTTGTGCTGACGTCTTCCGGGCCGGCTATTCAGCCGAAACGCACGCCAGGAACTCGCATACGACGCGGACGGCGAACACTCCCCCGGATCCCCGCCGCATGGTGATAGAAAATGCTGGCGGACAATAGGGGCGCTCTTCCGGCGCTGTCAAGCAGGTGGGAGGCAGCCCCCATGCCGCCGGCACAGACCGCCTTCGGGCGGGCGGCCGCTGCTCCCGAAGGCTGGGCGGGCGTTGCCGCCGTTGCCTCCCCTCGGGAACGCTGCTAGTAGTCTTTCCCGAAGCCGACCGGGAAGGCCGCTCGACGTGCATTCCGGCGACGGGCATCTCCCCGACTACCGTGTCATGAATGGGAAGTTCTGCATGGCCTCTGCGATCTGGACTCGGTACCGGAATACGGTGTCGGCGCGGCAGGATGTTTCCGACTTTCTTGCGGCACTGGCCCTTACTTCTCTCTATTACGGGTTGTACACCCTTGCGGAAGTTGTCGGTGTCGACGCTATTCCCCGCTGGCCCGTCGGATACCTGTATCTGCTGGTTCTCTTGGGCGGGACGGTCTTCGCCTTCCTGCGGCCCGGGATCAGCGTTCTCGCCTGTCTGGCCCTGCTGCCGCTCACACGCGCGCCCGAAGTTCCCCACACCTTCACGACGGCCCCGGCGGACTACCTCATGGTCGGCATTGCCGCCCGCGTGGTGGTGATGGCCCTGTCGGACAAAACGCTGCGACACCGCCTGGTTTCGCCGGTGGCGATCTTCTTGGCGGTCTCGGCCGCGGCGGTGCTGTCGTTTCTCGTCAATATCGCCGAGCCGGACGGGCTGCCACTGAAGCTCCGCATTGCGGAAACGGTGGGAATCTCGCTCAGCGCCCTCTATCCATTCGCGATTGTGGGGATGATCCGCGCCGAGACAATGAAGCTCGCGCTCGTGATGCTGATTACGGGCTGCGCCTTCACGGTGCTGTTCGGCCTGCTCGGGGGACTGCAGACCATCGCCTGCCTGCTGCCGACCGGCGGCGACGCGCCCTTCGTAATTCCCGGCAGCCGGGTCAGCGGCCTGGCGGCTGATCCGAACCAGTTTGCCGCCCTGGCCGTCGCCCTCAGCGCCGCGGCGGCGGCCCTGCTGGAGTTCACGCGCGCCTCGCCCACGGTCAGCCGTGTGCGGCTGCCGGCGATAGTGCTGCTGCTGGTTACCGGCGGGACCATAATCCTGGCCGGATCGCGCACCGGGATGATCATCTACCTGCTGTTTTGCGCCATCTGGTTCCTGACGTCGTGGCGCCAGTTTCGGCTTGTCCCGGTGATTGCCGCCTGCACCGTCGCCGGCCTCTCGGCAACTGCCCTGTGGAGCCACCTGCCCTGCCCGCTGCGCGACGACCCCCTCATCATCCGGTTCGCGGAACGCAATGACGAAGCCGCCGTTCTGGCCCGCATGGCTGGTCAGGACGTGGGGGCGCCGACCGAGCAGCATCTGACCAACACGTTCTCCCAAGCCATCGAGACTTTGCCCAAAAAGGTGATTCAGAAGGATGGAGCCGGCGGAGAAGGCGGAGAAGGCGGAGAAGAAGAGGTCTCCCGGCAATTCGTCACCGACTTCGCTGCGACCCTCGCTGACGAGACATGGAAGCTTGCGGCGGCCATCGGCGCGGACAGCGCCCGCCAGAACCTGTGGCACTTCGCCGTGCTGCTGTGGGGAGAGAAGCCCTTGTTCGGCTGGGGCCCCGGCAACATGGCGGCGCAGACCCCCAACGGGTGGCGCGCCCACAACACCGTTTTGACGACCGCCGCGGAAATGGGCACGGTCGGCGTCGGTGCTTTGGTCCTGACGGCCGCCATTGTCGTTGTGGTCACCGTGCGGCGCCTGCGGTACAGCACCGTCGGCTGGCGAGGCTGGCTGCTGCTGCTGACGGGCCTGGTGGTGCTGAGCCTCAGCGCGATGTCGCAGGACAGTCTTCGTCAGGGCGCGGTGTGGGCCTTCGCCGGACTGGTCCTATGCCTGCCGCCGCCGCTCCACCGCTCTAAACTTGGGTCGGCGGGCGACCTGTCGACGGCCGGGAGGCATTGATGCACGATCGCCGCGCCTTGGAACCGGCCGACGCCGCCGCCGCTTCGAACATAATGACGCCCGAGGACCTGACCCGCTGGCTCGCGCCGCTGAGGGAGCCGACGGCCCTGGCCGCCATGGCCGGCCGGGCGGGATGCCTCGAGGCCCAGTGCCGTGCGCTGGTGGAAACCTTCGCGAACGAGGCCGAGACGTACGCGCCGCTCCTTCTGGAGCATCTGCGGCCCGGTGCGCGCGTGCTGGAGGTCGGAAGCGGCCTGGGCTTCCTCGCCAACTGGCTCAGCGCGCGGGACGTCGACCTGACAGCACTGGAACCGGCAGCGGGAGCATTCGATGTCTTCGACGCCCTGGCCAAGGACATCGCCGAACGGTCGGGGCCGAAGCAGCCCCGCAGACTCGCCATGACGGCCGAGGAACTGGACCCCGACACGCACGGCCGTTTCGACCTGATTTATTCCTTCAACGTGCTCGAGCACATCGCGGATCTGGATGCCGCCGTCGCGGCCATGGCGCGCGTTCTGGCGCCGGGCGGCACCATGCTGCACGTATGCCCCAACTACACCTTTCCCTACGAGCCGCACCTGGCCATTCCGCTTGTCCCCGGCGCGCCGGCCGCGACGCGACGGCTGTTCCCGCGGCGGGTGGCGGCGCAGCAGGGCGTATGGGACAGCCTGAACTTCATCACGGCGCGGCGCCTGCGGCGCCTGGCGCGGACCAACAGCCTGGAAATGACCCTGGCCCCGCCCCTGATGCCGGCCATGATCGAGCGCCTGGGCCAGGACCCCATCTTCGCGCGCCGTCACCTGGGCGAGGATGCAGGGCCGCTCGTTCCCCAGCTGATGCGGCTTTCCAGTACCCTCGGCGTTGCCGCCTTGCTCCGCCGGATTCCGCCATCGCTCCTGTCCCCGATGACCGTCATACTGCGTGCCAGGGGATGACGACGCATCACCACGCCGTGCCTGTCGCGCGCCCAGTCCCGGGCGCCGGATCGCGCGCGGTCCCCTGCATCTTCGATGTTGATCTCCATGACGTGCCGTGGCAGGGTTCGGGACCTTCTGGAGTAACCTTGCACCAGACAGGACCGGCGGCCGCCCAATCGGCTGTTCTTCCCGGGCCCATGCAGGGACCTTCCGCCCGGGCCGCCGTGCGAACCGCTTCGTCTCGCACGCCCCTTATCCAGCACCTTGCGAACCGCCGGCCGACGCGACCCCATGACTGAGACATTGAAAGTTCCCTTCTACCGGCACGACCTGACGGCCGACGACGCGAACGCGGTCGCCGCCGTCCTCGCCACACCCTTCCTCACATCAGGGTCCGTCGGACGCGAGGTCGAGGCGCAGATCGCCGCCTTCTTCGATGTGCCGCACGCGCTGCTGACCAACAGCTGGACGAACGGCGCCCTGGCCGTTCTGCTCGCCCTCGGCGTTAAGCCCGGGGACGAGGTGATCGTCCCGGCGATGACCTTCATCGCCAGCGCCAACGTGGCCGAGCTGCTGGGCGCCCGTCCCGTCTTCGTCGACGTCGACCCCAAGACGCTCCTGATGCGGCCGGAGGCCGTCGCCGCCGCCCTGACGCCGCGAACCAAGGTGGTCATGCCCGTCCACCTCTACGGACAGATGTGCGACATGCGGGGCATCCGGTCGGTCCTGGCCGAGCGCGAAGACGTCTTCCTGATCGAGGATTGCGCCCACTGTTTCGAGGGCACCCGCGGAGGAATGCGCCCCGGTCGGTGGTCGGACGCGGCCATCTTCTCCTTCTACGCGACCAAGAACGTGGCCTGCGGCGAGGGCGGCGCCATCATCTGCCGCGATTCCGACCTGTACGACCGGCTGCTGCAGACGCGCCTGCACGGCATGGACGCCGCCGCGATCCACCGCTATCAGAAGAACGCCTACCGCCACTGGGACATGATGCGCCTAGGCGTCAAGGCAAACCTGCCGGACCTTCTGGCGGCGCTCCTGCCTCCCCAGATCAAGAGCGTCGAGGCGCGGCTGGCGGTGCGCAAGGATCTCGTCGCCGGAACGCGCGCCTATCTTTGAAAGCTGCCAGCAGCCGGTGGAGCGCAGCGATATGCTGGGCGCGGGCGGGCGGCTCGTGATCTTGGTGACCGGCGGGCTCGGCTTCATCGGCAAGCACTTCGTCCAGCGTTGTATCGAACTGAACCACTGGGTCACCAACATTGATGTGGTGAACTACGCGGCCGACCGCGTGGTGAAGGATGCGTTCGAGACATCCGCCAACTATCGCTTCATCCAGGCGGATATCGCGACGCTCGACCACCTGCCGGAATGCGACGTCATCGTCAATTTCGCCGCCGAGTCCCACGTCGACAACTCCATCGTCGACAACGAGCGCTTCTGCGTGACCAACGTTCTCGGCGTCCAGCACCTGCTGGAACTGGCCCGCATGAAACAGCGGGGGGACCGTCCGCGGTTCATCCAGATCAGCACCGACGAGGTCTACGGCGACATCGCCGAGGGTGCCCACGACGAGACCGACCGGCCCTGCCCGTCCAACCCCTATGCCGCCACCAAGGCCGCGGCCGACATGCTGGTGATGAGTTGGGCGCGCACCTACGGCCTGGACACCAACATCATCCGGCCGACCAACAACTATGGTCCGCACCAGTATCCGGAAAAGCTCATCCCCAAGAGCTGTGCCCGCCTGACGCGAGGCAGGCCGGCCATCCTGCATGGGGACGGCAGCTACCAGCGCTGCTGGCTGCACGTCGACGACACGGTCGAGGCCGTTCTGAGCGTCGTCGCGAAGGGCCGGCCGAACACCATCTATAACGTCGCCGGCGACCTCCATGTCGCCAACATCGACATTCTGCGCCACCTCGCCCGGTTCTTCGAAATGCCCGATTCCCGTGCCTGGACCTTCGTCGAGGACCGCTCCGGCCAGGATCACCGCTACAGCCTTGACGATAGCCGCCTGCGCGCCCTCGGATGGGCGCCTCGGCGCGAGTTCACACGGGAACTGGAAAGCATCGCCAAGACCTTCGACTTCAAGCGGTTTCTCTGAAGGGTCACGAAGTTCATGCCAAGCGAGCGGCTGGCCTCCGCCGAAGCGGTCGAAATCTCCCTGGTCATGCCGGCCTACAACGAGGCGGCAGGCATTACGGACGTGGTGGAACGGGCCGCTGCCGTGCTGCGGGACATCGGCCGCCCCTTCGAGATCGTCGTGGTCGACGACGGCAGCACGGACGACACCATCCGGGTGCTGACGGAAACCCGGCGGACAGTGCCGGAACTGCGCATCCACCGGCTCAGGGTCAACGCCGGGCAGCACATCGCCACGGTCGCCGGCCTGAGGGCCGCGCGGGGCGCCCTCGTCCTGCTGACCGACGCCGACGAGCACGTGCCGCCCGAAAACATCCGTGCCCTGCTGACCGCCGCCGAGGCTGAACCCCATGCGGATGTCATCGCGGGCGCGCGCGCCCGGCGCAGCAGCGCCCGCCACCGCGACGTCGGCTCCCGCCTGGTGACCCTGCTGGTCAACCGCCTGACGCGCATGCGCCTGACCGATCCGGCCACCACGTTCCGGCTATTCCGGCGCTCGGCGGTGCACGAGATCCTGCAGGCCGACGTGCTGGCGCAGAACGTGCCCATCCTGGTCGGGTTCCTCCGCCTGCGCATTGTCGAGGTGCCGGTGACGGTGCGGCCTAGCGAGGTCCGTCGCAGCCGCTACGGCATCCTGCGGCTGGCGCATATCCTGTTCCTGGCGCTGCTGAATTTCTCGGCGGGAACCACCACCATTCTGTCGTTGATGGCGGTCGGCAGCCTCGCGGGTGCCACCGGGATCGCCGGGCTGGCGACCCTTGTCGCGCTGGGTGTCGCCTTGCAGCAGGAACTGCCGACCAACTGGCTCCTCTTCTTCGTACTTCTTCTCATCGTCGGGCTGCAGTTCGTCCTGGTGGGCGCGGTGGCCTACAAGGTCGAGCGCATCAACATGAACCTGCGGTTTCGGCGGCAACTGGAAGCGACGCGCCATGACGCCGACGACGATTGAGGGACTGCCCGACGGCCGCCCGGCCCTCGCCGCCGGGCGCGGCACCGCCGCCCTTATGGTGGCCGTGGCCGGCCTCGGTCTCGGCGGGCGGGAGATGCTCGTGCCGGCGAACCTCTGCCCCATCGCCGTCGCCGGCCTCATCTGGGCCGGGGTCCGGCCGGTCCTGCACGACGTCGATCCGGAAACGGGCAACGCCCGGCCCGACGATATCGCCCGCGCCTGGCGGCCCGGCTGCGCCGCCGTGCTGGTCGTGCACAACTTCGGCATGCCTGTGGCCGTCGATGCCGTCGCCACCTGGGCGGCCAAGACCGGTGTAACCGTGCTGGAGGACTGCTGCAACGCGCCCGGCGCCACGGTCGCGGGGCGCCCGGTGGGCACCTTTTCTGCGGCCGCCGTCTATGCCTTCGGCGGCAGCAAGATCATCGACGCCGGCGGAGGCGGTGCCGTTTCCGCCGGCGATCCCGCCGTCCTGGAGGCGATCGCGGCGTGGCTTGCCGATCAGCCGGAGCAGGACGACGCCGACCGCGCCGCGGATGCCGCCATGGAGGCGGCCCTGCGGCGCCTGCGCGTCGATCCCGATGCCACGCCCGCCGCCATCCGCCGGGTCTACGAGGATTACCGCCCCCACGCCGCCCGGCGGCTGGACGCGGCGGGGGCGGCGCGGATCGCGGCGGCGCTTGCCGCGCTTCCACAGGCGGCGGCGACGCGGCGGGAGCAGGCGGCACGGTGGCAGGCGTTGCTGGAGGGCGGCCCGGCGCGGCCCGTTGCGGTTCCGGCCGGCGCCGTTCCCTGGCGCTTCAACATTCTGGTGGACCCCGAGCGGCGTGACGCCCTGGTGGCGGCCCTGCGCCGCGCCGGCCACCCGTGCAGCACGTGGTATCCGCCCGTCGCGGCGCTGTTCTCCGGCGAGACCGGCGGCCCCGGCACCTACCCCGGGGCCCGGCGCTTCGCCGCCGGCGTCGTCAACCTGTGGGTGGACGGTTCCCAGTCGGCGGCGGCGATGGAGGCCACGGCCCGCGAGATTCTCACCGTGCTGGAGGCGCCGCGGCCATGATCCTCTCGACCATCCAGCCCAGCTTCCTGCCGTGGCTCGGGTATCTGGAGCAGGCGGCGCGGGCCGACCTGTTCGTCTACCTCGACGACGTGCAATACACCAAGCAGGACTGGCGGAACCGCAACCGCTTCAAGACCCCCGAGGGGCGTGTCGAGTTCCTGACGGTGCCTGTCACCTTTTCCGACCGCGACCGCACACTGATCCGCGACGTGCCCATCGCCCGCCAGCCCGGCTGGCAGCGCAAGCTTTTGAACCGGCTGGAGTCCTGGTACCGCAAGGCTCCCGCCTTCGATGCGGTGTTTCCGGCGGTGCGGGATATCCTGTCGGCCGACCACGCGCGGCTGATCGACCTCGACGTCGCCCTGACGACGTACCTGTTCGACGCCATGGGCATCGACACGCCCACCGCCTTCGCGTCGGAGGTGCCGGACAAGTCGCCGGACAAGAACCGCAAGCTGATCGACATCTGCCACCACTTCGGCGCCGACGTGCTGTACGACGGCGCCGCGGCGGCGGCCTTCATCGACACCGAGCTGTTCCGGAGCGAGGGCATCACCGTGATTTTCCAGGACTACCGCCCGGCCCCCTACCCGCAGGTCGGCGGCGGAGACTTCGTCAGCCACCTGTCGGCGTTGGACGCGCTGTTCAACTGCGGCGACGGCAGCCGCGACGTCCTGCTGGCCAGTCTGGCGCCGCCGGGCCTGCCGGCGCGGTGTGAGGTATCCCGATGACACCGCGCTGCCCCGCCTGCGATGCCACGGACTGGCGCCCCCTGCTCGACCTGCCGGGACGGCCGTCCCTGGCGACCGACCTGCGGACACTGGCACGCCCGCTCAGCAAGGTCGTCTGCGGCGGATGCGGCATGGCGGCCAACGCCGAACACCGCGGCGACGTCGCGATCGCGGACTACGAGAACGACTACGGCCTGAACACCACGGGCGCAGAGGAACACGTCTACTTCACGGCCGATGGGCCGATTTCCCGCTCCCAGGCCATCATCGACTGGATGCGGCCCCACCTTACCGCGTCGCCGGGCGCGGTGCTTGAGGTCGGATGCGGACAAGGCAACCTGCTGGCCCGGCTGCGCGATGCCTTTCCCGGGTCCCGCGTGTCCGGCTGCGAGGCCAGCCGCGAGGCGGTCGCCCTGGCCCGGTCGCGCGGCCTGGACGCCATGCAGAGGGCCGTGGCGCCCCATCTTCCGTCCCTGCCCGAGGCGGACCTGGTCATCAGCTTCGGCGTACTGGAGCATGTGGAGGACGCGGCGTTCTTCCTCCGGGCACTGCGCCGGGCCTGCCGCCCCGGCGGCCGCGCGATCATTTCGGTTCCGGTCCAGGAAGACGGCGGTTACGATCTTTTCTTCGAGGACCACGTCTGGCACTTCACCGCCCCCCATCTCGCCGCCGCCGCGCGCCGGGCGGGGTGGCGCGTCCTGACCGTGGAAACGGGGCATCCGGTCGTTCAGGGATTCGGGCTGCTCGTCTGCGATCCGGGCGCCGACGATGATGCATCTTCCGCCCCTCCCACCGCCGACACGGGCGGCCTGAATGCGCGGAACCGCGACACCTGGATGGCGCGCTTCGAAGAGACGAATGGCCGCCTGGCGAACCTGCGCGACCGTCCCCTGGCGGTTTTTGGCGCCGGCGAGATGTTCGCCCTGCTGCACACCTACACCGACCTCGGCCGCTGCCGCATCGAACGGCTGATCGACGACGACGCGGCGCGCCACGGCCGGCGGCTGCGCGGCGTCGCGGTGACGGGCCGCGACTGGCTGGCCGCCCATCCCGAGGTGCCTGTGTTCGTTGCCGTTAATCCGCGTTACCATCGCGCCATCGCCGACGGCCTTTCGCCGTTTCGTGGGCGCCTGACCTTCTGGTGCTGACCCTCCGACGAAAAGCCCGACCATGGATTATCTCTCCAAGCAGGAAAGCCGCCGCGTCGCCGGTCTCTACGACGCGCGCATCGCCGAGCACGGCCTCACGGTCGACGCGCTCAAGTCCGGTGGGGCGGGAAAGCAGTGGGTGCGCCATGCCGTCCACGCCGAAGCCTTCGACCTGAACGGCCTGCATGTGCTTGATGTCGGATGCGGCATCGCCATGTTCTACCGCTTCCTGCGCCGGCGCGGCGTGACCCCGGCATCCTACACCGGGATCGACATCGTGCCCGACTTCCTTGAGGCCAACCGCGCCGCCTTTCCCGAGGCGCGGTTCCTGTCCATGGACATCTTCAACGATCCGTTGGACGATCTGCGCCCCGACGTGGTGTTCATGTCGCAGGTGTTCAACAACAAGTACGACACGGCCGACAACGAGGCCGTGGCCCGCGCCGCCGTGGCGCGGTTCTTCGGGGCCGCGCGGGTCGGGCTGGTGATCGACTTCATGTCCACCTACGTCGACTGGCAGGACGCCGACCTGCACTACTTCAACCCGGAGCAGACCTTCGCCTTCGGCAAGACGCTGACCCGCTTTGTCGAGACCCGGCACGACTACCTGCCCTTCGAGCACACGCTCATCCTGCGCAAGGCGCCCCGCTTCGCCATCCCCGACGACGCCACCGCCCGCGAGGCCTATGAACCATGACCGGACGCGCCGTCTCCGCCATCGATCCGGTGCGCGTGCTGGTCACCGGCATGGGCAATCCGCTCGGCCAGAACATCTACAAGGCGCTGAAGATGTCGGCCCTGCCCATACGCATCTGGGTGATGGACGCCGTGCCCTTCTCCGCCGGGCTGACGTGGGAGCCCGACAGCGTGGTCGCGCCGCTGGTGCGGGCGCCCGGCTACCTGGAGGAGTTCACGGATTTCCTCGGCCGCAACGCCATCGACATCGTGTTCTTCGGCACCGAGGCTGAGCCCGACGCCCTGCGCCCGCACCTGGACGCCGTTACCGCCCGCACCAGCACCGCCTTCGCGCTGAACGGCGCCGACGTGCTGCGCGTCGCCGACGACAAGTACCTGACGGCGCTCGCCCTGGCCGAGGCGGGGCTGGACCATCCGGCATCGGCCCCCGGCGAGGACGCCGACGCCGCCCTGGCCCTGGCGGAACGCGCCGGATACCCGCTTATCGCCAAGCCCCGGCGCGGATCGGCGGCACGCGGCCTGTTCCGCATTGCCGACCGGAACGACCTGCTGCCCCATTTGCGGCCGGGCGTGGTCATTCAGGAATGCCTTCTGCCCGACGACCAGGAATACACCGTCGGCCTGTACCGGACGCGCGAAGGGCGCACCGTCGCCTCGACCGTCATTCTGCGGAACCTGAATTTCGGCCTTACCTACAAGGGCGTGCTGTCGCCGCATCCCGCGATCGAATCCTATGCGGCCGAGGTCGCGGCGGCGCTGGGCGCCGTCGGCTCGGTCAACGTCCAGTTGCGGCTGACGGCGCGCGGGCCGGTCGCCTTCGAGGTCAATCCGCGGTTCAGCAGCACGACCCCCATCCGCGCCCACTTCGGCGCCAACGAGCCCGAACTGGCCATCCGCGAACTGGTGCTGGGCGAGGACCCGGCGCCGGTGGCGGCGCGTCCGGGCGCCGTCCTGCGCCACTGGTCGGAACAGTACCTGGAGGCCGAAGAGTACGATGCCCTCGCCGCCCGCGACCTGACGGCCTGGAAGGGATCGGCATGACGCGACTCGCCCTGATCGCCGATGTCCACGGCAACCTGCCGGCGCTGGAGGCCGTGGTGGAGGCCATCGGCGACCGCGTGGACGGGTGGATCTGCGCGGGCGACATCGCCGGCCACCTGCCCATGGTGGACGAGGTGACGGCACTGCTGCGCCGGATCGGCACCGTCTGCGTGCGGGGCAATCACGACCATGCGCTTGTCGAGGGTCGGCCCATCCGCGGCAGCTCCGCCGCGACCCGCGCGCTCCAGATCCTCCGCCGCTTCATCACCGACGAGACGCGGGCGTGGCTCGCCACACTGCCGACCCACCTGGACCTGGAAGTCGACGGCCGGCGGATCGCCGTGCGCCATGGCGGTCCCCGCGACCAGCTGGACGAGAAGGTGCGCAGCGTGGACGAGGAGCTTCGTGCCTTCGCCGCCGGGCGCATTGTCGTTTTGGGGAACACCCACCGGCCGATGGTCGACATTGGCGCCGATCATGCGGTCATCAACCCGGGCGCCGTCGGCCTGCCCGTCGATGGCGATCGCAGGGCACAGGCGATGATCCTCGATGTCGAGACCCGCACGGTGGAGGAGGTCCGCGTCACCTATGACCCCGCGCCGGTCCAGGACCGCATGCGCGCGCTTGGATACGACGAACGCTACCCCAATTGCCTGGAGACCGGCCGCTGGGTCGGGTTTCGCGGAGCACCCCCGCCGGTGCGCATAATCATCGCCGGCGCGGCCCTGTACGGCGAGATGATCGCGGAGCTGATCGCCCTGCGGGACGACACCGAGCTGGCCGGCTTCGTCGATGACAGGGTCACGGGACAGTTTGCCGGCGCGCCGGTGCTGGGCACCCTCGATCAGCTTGCGGCCATCGCCGACGCGGAAGGCGTGGTCGATGTCGCCGTCGCCATGGGCGAGAACGCCACCCGGCGCCGGGTGGCGGCGCGGGTGTGGCAGTCCGGCGTGCGGCCGGCCCGCCTTGTCCATCCGGCCGCCACCGTCTCGCCCACCGCGCGGCTCGGCCTTGGCTGCATCGTCGATGCCGGCGCCTACGTCGGCCCCCATTGCGTGCTGGACGAGGGCGTCTCGGTATGGCCTCGGGCGGTGGTGTCCCACCAGACACGGGCCGGCGCCTATGCCAGCGTCAAGCCGGGCGCCGTGATCGGCGGCGAAAGCCAGATCGCGCCCGAGGAGAAGGTCGCCCTGGGCGCCGTCTGGCCGTCGTACTCGATCATCGGGACGCGGTGACCAAGCGCGCCCATCGGTAGGAGACCCTTACATGCTGCTCGGCTGGTTCATGGTGGCGATGACCATCATCCTGACCGTTTTCGGCCAGATCATCGTCAAGTGGCAGATCGCCAAGGCCGCCCCTCCCGCGGCGAAGACGTGGGAGTTGATCACCTGGGTCTTCCAAATGGCGCTCAACCCTTGGCTCATCCTGGTATTCGTCATGGTCTTCACGGCGGGCGGCGCATGGTTCGTGGCGATGTCGCGACTGCCGCTCAGCCACACCTACCCCGTCATGGGCCTTACCTTCCCCCTGGTCGTCATCGGCAGCGCCCTGCTTCTGGGCGAGCGGGTATCGCTGACGCAGGCGGCCGGAACGGCCCTTGTGGTGACCGGCGTCGTCGTTCTCGGCTACGCGGCAACGCGGTAGCGCCCGAACATCAGTCGGCCGAACGACCGACGGCCGACGCCGCCCCGGTATCGCCCCGCTGCGACGGGACCGTGTCGAGCGCGTAGAGGGCGAAATCGCCGGTCCGATGCATCAGGGGGAAATGATCGGGCATGGGCCGATCCGCGGCCACCAAGGCGAAGTATCCGTCATGGCCCGGCACCACGTCGTCCGGCGGCCTCAGCCCATCAAGCACGGCGGCATTGGCAGCCAGTCGGGCATCGCGGGCCGTATCATCGAACGTCAGCGGCGAATTCAGCCAGCCGGAGATGAACACCTCCCGGCGGCCCCGCGCGGCGAAACCGTTGTAGCCTTCCAGCATGCCGACGCCGGGCCCCGTCTGGTCGGTGAAGATCAGCGCGCCGACGGGCGTTCGTTCAGCAACGGCCCGCCAAGCCGCCGCCAATGCGGGCGTGAACGGTGCCGACAGGCGCGGCTCGTAGCGCGCCACCGCGACCGCCGAGGACAGCACGAGCAGTCCGAGACAGGCCGCCGCCACGGCGCTGCGCCCGCCGCGCAGGCCGGCCAGCCCGGTGGCGGCCGCAGCGCCCGCGAACAGGGCAAGCGCGAGCCACAGGCGCGGTGCGAAAACCGCCTGGACCCAGCCCGGAAGTCCATAGGTCCAGGGAAAGCCTGTCCACAACGCGGCGCACAGGGTACCGGCCGCCGCCGCGACGCAGGCGGAAAGGCGGCCCCGGCCCTCCTCCGGTCGCGCGACAAGATCGGCCGCCAGAATGACGAAGAGCGCCATCCGGTCGATCAGCGCCCAGGTCGGCAGGACCCAGTAGAACAGCATGACGGCCGCGACCGCCAAGGCCGCCAGCGCGGGAAGGCGTCGCGCCAGGGCCGCGACGACCGCGACTTCGGCCACCAGCAGAGCCATCTGCTGGCCCGCGAGGTAGCCCGGCAAGGCGCCGAGGCTGGCGATCACGGCGAACGGCTGGAAACCCGGCACGAGGACGACGGCGAGAAAGTCCCGGTAGAGGATCAGAAGAAGCGCGGTCAATGCCGCCGCACCGGCGCCCAGGCTCACCAGCATTCTGCGGTTCTGGCGCCAAAGCGGCACAAGGGCGGCGGCCGGGCCGAGCGCCGCCACGGCCGGCAACAGGAATACCTTGCTCAGCAGGCTCGTCAGCCCGGCGACCACGGTCACCATAACGGGCGCCCCCGCCGTTTCCCAGCGGCGCACCAGCAGGAGGGCGAAGGCCGGAAGCACCGGTAGCGACAGCGCCGCCGGCGGCGATTCCACGAGCCAGTCGACATAGGGCAAGGCGCCCGCCAGCACGCCGCCAGCCAGAAGGGCGCGCCCGAGCCCGGGCCCAGGCGTCCCTCCCGCCTGCACCGCCATGGCCACGATCGCGCCGACGATGCCGAAGGTCGGAAGCATCACCGCGAAGACGAGAAACGGCTCGACGCCCGGCACCCACGCCACCGACGCCCCGATCAAGGCCGGTGGCGTGTTGAGGAAGCCGAAGGTCATGCCGGCGTTCCGCAGGTCGATGAGCGGCAGCGCCTGGACCTGCGCCCCGATCATCAGGGCGATGTAGGTCGTCGTGTCGCCGAAGGTCTGACCGTTCAACAGGTCCGTCGGTCGTAAGCGTCCGGCCTCCCCACCTTCAAACGTAGTTACGGCCG
>NZ_ANHY01000039.1 GCF_000315795.1 Caenispirillum salinarum AK4 | reverse complement strand
GTCGAGCCGCACCCGCAGCGTCTCCCCCACGCGGTGCCGCAGGACCGGGCCGGGCGCCCGGCCGTCGAAGCCCCACAGGCCGGCCGTCGGCCGGTCGGGACCGAGCAATGGAGCGGAAACCGGCTCGGCGCGCAGGGTGCGGAAGTTGTCCGGGGCCGCCGCGCGGGTCAGCGTCGGCCCGATGACAAGGCCGGCGGAAAAGGCGGCGGAGGCGGCGAGGAAGCCGCGGCGGCTGATGGTCGTCATGGTGTCTCGTGTCCTGTTCTCGCTGCGGCCCTACCGGCCGCCGCCTTCGGCGTCCCGCAGCGCGCGCAGGCGCTGGCGGAAGGTGTCGTCGTCGATCTCCCCGCGCAGGTAGCGCTCCGTCAACTCGTCCACCGGGCGAGGGCGCCGGCGCTCCCCGGCGGATCGGCCCAGGCTGTAGAGCCCGTAGCCGGCCAGCGCGATGACAAGCAGGAAGAGCAACATGGGCCAGGCGAAGAAGCCATGCCATCCCCAGTCATGCATTCCGTCTCCGTTCCACCACATGGCGTCATCCTCCGTTGGGGTTCCGGGGTTCCAGAAGGTAGGTCGCGATGGCCTTGAGGTCCGCGTCGGTCAGCCAGGCCGTGCCGTCGCGCACCACCTCGCCCATGCCGCTGCCGAGCGAATCGCCCTCCGGTGTCAGGCCGGTGCGCAGCGCCGTCACGAGGTCCTCGTGGGCCCAGCCGGCCTTCTTCAGCGCCTGCGGCGTGATGGCGGGCACCTTGGCGCCGCCGGGGCCGTCGCTGCCGCCCTCAAGGAAGCGATCATCGTCCCGGCCGCCGAGCAGGCCGCGCGGCGTGTGGCAGGCGCCGCAGTGGCCGGGGCCGGTGACAATGTAGGCGCCCCGATTCCAGGCTTCGGAGCGCGCCGGATCAGGCTCGAACCGCGCGGGCTCGAAATGCAGCGCCCGCCAGACGTGCAGGCCCTCGCGTATGGAAAAGGGAAAGGCGAGGTCGTTGCCGTCGCGTCCGCCCTCGGCCGGGGCGACCGTCTGGAAGGCCGCCCACAGGTCGGCCACGTCCTGGTCGCTCATGCGGGTGTACATGGCGTAGGGGAAGGCGGGGTAGTAAGGATCGCCGTCCGGTGAGGTGCCTTGGCGCACGGCGCGGGCGAAGTCCGCCACCGTCCAGTCGCCGATACCGGCGTTTGGGTGCTGGGTGACGTTGGGCGGCACGAAGCTGCCGAAGCGGGTCTCGATGGCCGTGCCGCCCGCGAGGGGCGCGCCGCCGTTCTCGGCATCCGTATGGCAGCCGATGCAGCCGGACATGCGCGCGAGGTAGGCCCCGCGCTTGGGATCGCCCTCGGGGAAGGTGGCGGGTTCGGCGTTTCGCTCGGCGCTTTGAAGGATACTGAGCCCGCCCAGGAGCGCCAGCCCCGCCGCAATGACGGCGAGGCTGGCAAGCAGTGGCTTGCGCAGGGGCATCAGTCCTTCTTCATCCTGTAGTCGTCATGGCAGGCGCCGCAGGTGTTGCTGAGCTGCATGAAGGCCGCCTGCGGGGGCATGTCGGCCAGGGCCTCCGGCGAGGGGCTGCTGCCGCCGCCCATCATGGCGCCCATGCCGCCCGAGCCGGCGCCCATCATGTCCTGCGCCGAGGCTCCGCCCATCATGGCGCCCATGCCGCCCGAGCCGGCGCCCATCATGTCCTGCGCCGAGGCACCGCCCATCATGGCGTTCATGTCGGCGGACGGCGCGCCCATGCCGCCGCCGTGATTGTTGTCGGCGGCCTTGGCCAGGGCGTCGGCGTAGGTGGTCAGGTCGTCGGCCAGGCTATTGAAGCGTGCGGGCTCCGTCCAGATGGCGGGCAGGGCCTCGGACGGATCGTGCGCCGTGCCTTCGGGGAACAGCGTCACGAGATCGTCGCCGCCACGCTTGGCTATGGCCTCGGCCTCGCGGCGGACGGTTTCGGCGTCGTAGGGCGCCTTGCCCTGCATCATGGCCGTCAGGGTCTTCATGCTGTCGCCCATGGCCTTCATGAGGTCCATGCGTTCCTTGACGATGCCGGTGGCGCCGCCGTGGGCGGATGCACCGGGCACGGCGGACAGCCAAAGGCCGGCGGCCACGGCGCTGGCGGCCGCGGCGACGGTAACAGTACGGATCATTGTCGAAATCCTCGTGGTGTGGACGTTCAGGGGGTCACAGCACGGGATGGCGACGGGGAGGGGGCGGTTCGGGTGCGGCCGTCTTGCCGCGAAGAATGATGTCCGCCGGTCGGTGGAGCATAACGGAGGCGACCGCCAGCCCGACGGCGGAGGGCGGCTCGGTCAGCAGTCCGGCCACGGTCTGGCACGAGGGCATACAGTGCCTCTGGTGGCTGTCGTCCGCGGAGGTGCCGGCGTCCTCGTCGTGGGCGTGTGGCACCAGCTCGTGCGCGAGCGTGTCCGCCTGCTCGGCCGCCGAAACGATCATCGGCAGGTTGAGCGTCAGCAGCGCCACCAGCAGGGCGGCCACAAGGCGGAGCGGTGTCTTCGGCGACATGGCGCGACTATGACACAGGTGCGGGGGTGCGAAAACCGTCTTGAGAGGTGGGGAGCTGCCTCTTCATTCCCATTGACGGACCGGCGGGGCGCGCGTATTTGAAAGCGATATTGCCCACGCCGATTGCCGCCACGGCCGTCGGGCGGGCTTCGGAACCCCGGTATGATCCATCGCCTGCTCCTCGCCCTTCTGCTCTGCGCGGCCGTTTTCGGTGGCGTGGCGCCGGCGTGGGCGCACGAGCATCGCGCTGTCCAGACGACTACCGGTCACGCCTCGGCGCACGATCATCATCAAATGATGACTGACGACACCGCCGCCTGCACGATGGCTGAGGGCGGCCATGCCGGCCATGACTCCGCCGACGTCGCCGGCTGTCCCGGTGCGGCCTCGGCCTGTGGCGGCGCCTTCGCCGGCTGGGCGGCCATGGCGTTCGATCTTCGGGCGCAAGAGCCGGCGGATTCTCCCCGGCCCGGGGCGGAGCGTCATATGACGGCGCTTGTCCTCTCCCCAGACCTGCGGCCTCCGCGCGCTTCTTCCTGACGTTCCCCGCATCACGCGGCGCACCTGATGCGCCGTTGACGGCCGTTATGGAAGAAGGACGCTCCCTTCATGTCCGCACGTACAGTTTTGGTCGCCGCCGTGGCTCTTGCTGCCGGTGTCGCCGGAGGTCTCGCCTACGAGCGCGGAGACTTGTTCCCCCATGGCGCGGGCGAGACCGCCGCCACCGAAAAGAAAATCCTCTACTGGGTCGCCCCCATGGACCCCAACTACCGGCGCGACGCGCCGGGCAAGTCGCCCATGGGCATGGACCTGATCCCGGTCTACGAGGGCGAGGAGCCGGGCGCCGAGTCCTCTGATGCCGATGTCGTCCAACTGTCGCCGGCGGTCATCAACACCATGGGGGTGCGCACCGCAAGCGCCGAGCGCGCCGCCCTTGGCGGGGCGGTTCACACGGTCGGCTATGTGGCGCTGGATGAGGACAAGACCTCGCACGTCCACGTCCGCAAGGAAGGCTGGATCGAGGGGCTGAAGATCCGCTCCCTCGGGGCCGAGGTGACGCAGGGCGAGGTTCTGTTCGAGTACTTCTCGCCGGAACTGGCGGCGTCGTCCTTCGAATACGTCCGCGACCTGGAGCGCGGCGACACCTGGGCGGGCGCCGGTGGGCGCGCGAAGCTCAAGGCGCTCGGCGTCTCGGAGCGCCAGATCGAGGAAATCGCCAAGTCCCGCAAGGCGGCGGAGCGTATCCGCGTCTATGCGCCGCAAGGCGGCGTGGTGGTGCAGCTTGGCGTCGGCGAGGGCATGTACATCCGTCCCGACCAGACGCTCATGAGCCTGTCGGACCTGTCGACCGTCTGGGTCATCGCCGACGTGTTCGAAAGCCAGTCCGACCGGGTGCGGCCGGGCATGGAGGCGGAGGCCCGGCTGGCGCACCTGCCGGACCGGGTGTGGCACGGTACGGTGGATTACATCTACCCGGAACTGGACCCGACGACGCGAACCCTGCGGGTGCGCCTGCGCTTCGACAACGCCGACCTCGCGCTGCGGCCCAACATGTTCGCCTCCATCACGCTCGCCGGCACGGCGCGGGCGGAGGCGGTGGTGGTGCCGGCCGAGGCGGTCATCCGCACAGGGCGCAGCGACCGGGTGGTGCTGGCGCTGGGCGACGGGCGCTTCCGGGCGGTGCCGGTGACGGTGGGGTTCAGCGACGGTGAGCGGACGGAAATTCTCGATGGCCTGGACGACGGCGCGCAGGTTGTCAGCTCCGGCCAGTTCCTCATTGATTCCGAGGCCAGCCTGAAGGCCGGGTTCGCGCGCATGGAAGACCCCGCGCCGGACGCCGCGCCCGAGGTCATCGCGGAGACGGAAGGGACGGTCAACGCGGTGGACGCGCAAGGCCGCACCGTCAACGTCACCCACGCGCCCATCCCCGTCCTCGGCTGGCCCGCCATGACCATGGACTTCGGGCTGGCCGAGGGCGTGGACCCGGCGGCCTTCACCGTGGGCGGCAAGGTCTCCCTCGGCATCGGGAAGGATGCCGCAGGCGCCTTCGTCGTCGTTACCGCCCAGGCGTCCGCGCCCGAGGTCTGGGGCGAAGGCGTGGTCGATGTGGTCAAGGACGGCGGTCGGGTGCTCACCGTCACCCATGACCCGATCCCCGCGCTCGGCTGGCCGACCATGACCATGGACTTCACCGTCGAGCCGCCGCCCGCGGCCGCCCCGGCCGTGGGTGAGCGCATCCGCTTCGCCCTGGGCAAGGACGCCGCCGGAATGCCGATCATCGTCGAGATCGCCGCGTCCGCCGACACGGCGGCGGCGGGGGTGGCGCAATGATCGCCGCCATCATTCGCTGGTCGCTGCACAACCGCTTCCTGGTGGTGGTGCTGACCGTTCTGCTGGCCGTCGGCGGCCTGTGGGCGCTGAAGTCGACGCCGGTCGACGCCATTCCCGACCTGTCGGACGTGCAGGTCATCATCAAGACCAGCTACCCCGGCCAGGCGCCGCAGGTGGTGGAGGACCAGATCACCTATCCGCTGTCGACGGCCATGCTGTCGGTGCCCGGCGCGCGCACCGTGCGCGGCTACTCCATGTTCGGGGACAGCTACGTCTACGTCATCTTCGAGGACGGAACGGACCTCTATTGGGCGCGCTCGCGGGTGCTGGAATACCTGTCGCAGGTGACTCCCCGCCTGCCGCAGGGGGCGACCCCGGCGCTTGGCCCCGATGCCACGGGCGTCGGCTGGGTCTACCAGTATGCCCTGGTCGACCGCACCGGCCGGCATGATCTTGCGCAGTTGCGCGCCATCCAGGACTGGTTCCTGAAGTACGAGCTTCAGACCGTGCCGGGCGTCGCCGAGGTGGCGACCATCGGCGGCATGGTCAAGCAGTACCAGATCGTCGTCGACCCCCAGCGCCTGCGCGCCTACGGCCTGCCGCTCTCGGCGGTGAAGGCGGCGGTGCAGCAGGCCAACCAGGAAACCGGCGGCTCCGTCATCGAGATGGCGGAGGCGGAATACATGGTCCGCGCCGGCGGCTATGTGGACGAGATCGCCGACCTGGAGGCGGTGCCGCTCAAGACCAGTGCGGCGGGCACGCCGGTGCTGCTGTCGGACGTGGCCGACATCCGCCTCGGCCCGGAACTGCGGCGCGGCATCGGCGAGCTGGACGGGCAGGGCGAGGCCGTCGGCGGCGTCATCATCATGCGCTGGGGCGAGAACGCGCTGACCACCATCGACGGCGTGAAGGCCAAGCTGGCCGAGCTTGAGGCCAGCCTGCCCGAGGGCGTGGAGGTGGTGACGACCTACGACCGCTCCGGGCTCATCAACCGCGCCATCGACACGCTCACGCACAAGCTGCTGGAGGAGATGCTGGTGGTGGTGCTGGTCTGCGCCGCCTTCCTGCTGCACCTGCGGTCCTCGCTGGTGATCGTGCTGTTCCTGCCGCTGGGCATCCTGGCCGCCTTCCTGGTCATGCGCGTGCAGGGCATCAACGCCAACATCATGTCGCTGGGCGGCATCGCCATCGCCATCGGCGCCATGGTCGACGCCGCCATCGTCATGATCGAGAACCTGCACCGCAAGATCGAGACGACGCCGCTCACCCGCGAAAACCGCTGGAAGGTGGTGGCGGAGGCGACGACGGAGGTCGGGCCGGCGCTGTTCTTCTCGCTTCTCATCATCACGCTCAGCTTCGTGCCGGTCTTCGCGCTGGAGGCGCAGGAAGGCCGCATGTTCCAGCCGCTGGCGTTCACCAAGACCTATGCCATGGCGGCGGCGGCCATCCTGTCCATCACGCTGGTGCCGGTGCTGATGGGCTGGTTCATCCGCGGCCGCCACATCATCCCCGAGCATCGCAACCCCGTGAGCCGCGTCTTCATCTGGCTCTACCGGCCGCTGCTGGGCGGCGTGGTGCGGCACCCGCTGCTGATGGTGGTGGTGGCGGTGGTGCTGACGGCGGGCACGGTGTACCCGATGTCCAAGCTCGGCAGCGAGTTCATGCCGGAGCTGGACGAGGGCGACATCCTTTACATGCCGAGCCTGTTCCCCGCCGTCTCCATCGGCAAGGCCGGCGAAATCCTGCAACAGACCGACCGCCTGATCCGCACCCTGCCCGAGGTGGAAACCGTCTACGGCAAGGTCGGCCGGGCCGAGACGGCCACCGACCCCGCGCCACTGACCATGGTGGAGACCACCGTGCGCCTCAAGCCGCGCGAGGAGTGGCGGCCGGGCATGACCATGGCGAAAATCCGCGACGAGCTGGACCGCCTGGTGCAGATCCCCGGCGTCACCAACGTCTGGATCATGCCCATCAAGAACCGGCTCGACATGCTGGCGACGGGCGTGAAGACGCCGGTCGGCATCAAGGTGGCCGGGCCGGACCTGGACGAGATCGGCCGCGTCGCCGCCCGCATCGAGGAGGCGGTGAAGACCATCCCCGGCACCGCCTCGGCCTATGCGGAGCGCACCGTCGGCGGG
>NZ_ANHY01000038.1 GCF_000315795.1 Caenispirillum salinarum AK4 | reverse complement strand
GTCGTACCGTCGGCGCCGGCGTCGTCGCCAAGATCATCGAGTAATACTGCAGATGGTCGCGCGGGCCCCGGCCGGAGCCCGCGCGACTTTTTACTTGTCAAACCGGTTTGGGATCGTTATATCGTCCCGCTCCGGCCGACAGGTTTCCGGCCGTATCCGCGACCGCCACCGTTCAGGCGGCGGTCGTCCGGGCCCTAGGGGTGTAGCTCAATTGGTAGAGCACCGGTCTCCAAAACCGGGGGCTGCGGGTTCGATCCCTGCCACCCCTGCCAGCCCCTCCCGGGTTGGCGCCCCAGCCCAGCGGACCGACTTCGTGCGGTTCGACACTCGCCGGGCGGTCCGGGCTTCTTGACCGCAGGTTATCGCGCCGGGTCGGTATCCGACTCGGCTTTTGGAATTTTGGACGCTGAACAGCATGGCTAAAACCACCCCGGGCCAGTTCGTCCGACAGGTCCGCCAGGAGTTGTCGAAGGTCACCTGGCCCACGCGCAAGGAAACCACGATCTCCACGGTCATGGTTTTCATCATGGTGACGCTGGCCGCGCTGTTTTTCCTGATCGTCGACCAGCTTCTGGCCTGGGGCGTTCAGCTGGTCTTCGGGCTTGGAGGGTAATCGGGGAATGGCCGCGCGCTGGTACGTGCTGCACGTCTACTCGGGCTTCGAGAACAAGGTCGCCCAGTCCATCCGCGAGCAGGCGGAGCAGAAGGGCATGGCCGATAAGTTCGAGCAGGTTCTCGTGCCGACCGAAGAGGTCGTGGAAGTGCGCCGCGGGGCCAAGGTCCAGGCCGAGCGCAAGTTCTTCCCCGGCTACGTCCTTCTGAAAATGGATCTCAACGACGAGACCTACCACCTCGTCACCGGCACCGCGAAGGTCACCGGCTTCCTGGGCGCCAAGGGGCGCCCCGCGCCCATCACGGAGCGCGAGGCCGAGCGGATCATGAAGCAGGTGCAGGAAGGCATCGAGCGGCCCAAGCCGTCGGTCACCTTCGAGGTGGGTGAGCAGGTCCGCGTCTCCGACGGCCCCTTCGCCAGCTTCAACGGTCTGGTCGAGGAAGTGGACGAGGAGCGTGCCCGCCTCAAGGTCTCGGTGTCGATCTTCGGGCGCTCCACCCCGGTCGAGCTGGAATATTCCCAGGTGGAAAAGGCTTAAGAAAGCCGCCCGTTGCATGGAATTCCGGCCCCGGGACATCCGGGTCCGGCAAGCGCGTGGGAGGTTGGGCCCGGAAGTCCTCGGGCGCCGCGTACCACGCAGCCTCTCGCAAGCCCCGCGCGATGATCGCGCGGGCATGATTTAGAGGACGACATGGCAAAGAAGATTGCTGGTTACATCAAGCTGCAGATTCCGGCTGGCAAGGCGAATCCGTCGCCGCCGGTCGGCCCCGCGCTGGGTCAGCGCGGTCTGAACATCATGGAGTTCTGCAAGGCGTTCAACGCCGCCACGCAGAACATGGAGCCGGGCATGCCGATCCCCGTGGTCATCACGGCCTACACGGATCGCACCTTCTCCTTCGTCACCAAGACCCCGCCGGTGTCCTACTTCCTGAAGAAGGCCGCCGGTCTGTCCAAGGGGTCGCAGACCCCTGGCAAGGGCACGGTCGGCAAGGTGACCGTCGCGCAGCTGCGCGAGATCGCCGAGCAGAAGATGCCGGACCTGAACTGCGCCGACGTCGACGCGGCCGTCGCCATGGTGCGCGGGTCCGCGGAGTCCATGGGCCTCGAGGTGACGGAGTAAGACAATGGCGAAGATTGGCAAGCGTCTGAAGGCCGCCTACGAGGGTGTCGACCCGAATGCGGCCGTGGATCTCCCCGAGGCTCTGAAGACCATCAAGGAGCGCGCGAGCGCGAAGTTCGACGAGACCGTCGAGATCGCCATGAACCTGGGCGTCGACCCGCGCCACGCCGACCAGATGGTCCGCGGCATGGTCGAGCTGCCGCACGGCACCGGCAAGACGGTCCGCGTGGCCGTGTTCGCCAAGGGCGACAAGGCGGCCGAGGCGACCAACGCCGGTGCCGACATCGTGGGCGCCGACGACCTGGCCGAGCAGATCCAGGCCGGTCAGATCGACTTCGACCGCTGCATCGCGACGCCGGACATGATGGGTGTCGTCGGCCGTCTGGGTAAGGTGCTGGGTCCGCGCGGCCTGATGCCGAACCCGAAGCTCGGCACCGTGACCCCGAACGTCACCGAGGCCATCCGCGCCGCCAAGGCCGGCCAGGTGCAGTTCCGCGTCGAAAAGGCGGGCATCGTGCACGCCGGCATCGGCAAGGCCAGCTTCTCGCTGGACCAGCTGGTGGAGAACGCGCGTGCGTTCGTCGACGCCATCGCCAAGGCGAAGCCGACCGGCGCCAAGGGCACCTACATCGAGAAGATCGCGGTCAGCTCCACCATGGGGCCCGGCCTGAAGGTCAACACGGCCACCGTTAGCGGTGAATAACGCCGTGTAAGGTTCCCGGGCGGCCCCTCGGCAAGGGGGCCGCTTCGGGTGCATCGGGGAGAGGCAGTGCTCCCCACACCTGTCCGAGACCGCAGGAGCCTTCGGGCTTAAAGGGGACACCGTCCCGGTCCTGCATAGACGGGAGCAGCAAGCGGAATTCCTTTCTCCTGAGTGAGTTGGGTGCCGGCTTGGGCTTCTGGGGCAGGTTGACCCCGCCGTTCCTTCGGGGGCGGTCGGGGAAACTCGCAACCTCTCGCGTCCGGTTCCGCCGGGCGCGGGAACAGAGAAGCGGAGACGGAAGTGAACCGTACCGAAAAGCAGGAACTGGTTGCCGACCTGCACAACCTTTTCACGGAGAAGACGTCCGTGGTCGTCGCCCACTACAAGGGTCTGACGGTCTCGGATGTTCAGGCTCTGCGTGCGAAGGTTCGTGAGGCCGGTGCCGGCTACAAGGTCACGAAGAACCGTCTGACGCGTCTCGCCCTTGCCGACACGAAGTTCGAAGGTCTGAGCGACCTGTTCACCGGTCCGACGGCGATTGCCTACTCGGACGACCCGGTGGCGGCCGCGAAGGTCATGAACGACTTCGCGAAGACCAACGAAAAGCTGGTCATCCTGGGCGGGTCCATGGGCGACGGCAAGGTCCTCGACGTCGAAGGCGTCAAGGCCCTGGCGTCCCTGCCGTCGCTGGATGAGCTGCGTGGCAAGATCGTGGGCATGATCCAGACCCCGGCGACCCGTATCGCCGGCGTCACCCAGGCTCCGGCCGGTCAGCTCGCGCGGGTCTTCGGTGCCTATGCCGACAAGGGCGAAGCCGCGTAAGGCGCGTCTTTCTTTCACGAAACAGTCATGGCCCTGCGCATTGACGCGGGCCGCATGAAACCTCAGGAGAAGTTTGAAATGGCCGATCTCGAGAAGCTGGTCGACGAGCTGTCCAACCTGACCGTCCTGGAAGCCGCCGAGCTGTCCAAGATGCTCGAGGAGAAGTGGGGCGTGTCCGCCGCGGCGCCGGTCGCCGTTGCCGGTGCCGCTCCGGCCGCCGGTGGCGCCGCCGCCGCGGAAGAGAAGACCGAGTTCGACGTGATCCTCGCCTCCGCCGGCGAGAAGAAGATCAACGTCATCAAGGAAGTCCGCGCCATCACCGGCCTGGGCCTGAAGGAGGCCAAGGAACTGGTCGAGGGCGCGCCGAAGCCGATCAAGGAAGGCGTCGACAAGGACGAGGCCGAGAAGCTGAAGAAGCAGCTCGAAGAGGCCGGCGCCAGCGTCGAGCTGAAGTAAGTCGGCGACACGCCATAAGGCGTTTTGGGCCGGATGGGCATGCTCCTCGCAAGAGGGGCATCGCCCTCCGGCCCGCCGATGTTTCTGCTCCGGCCCGGCGGTTCGCGTGTTACGCGCATCCGCCGGGTTCGGACGCAGCCTCGGCCCCCGGACGAAAGCCGCGCCGCCGTAAGCGCGCCTTTCGCCTGCGGGCCGCCGGCCGCTCCCCCATCCCCGCACCGGTCAAGCGGGGACGACTGACGGGGACGGGCGCCGGGTGGAACGAAGGCGGTGCGGGCCCTGGTTGGTCGGCCTTCACCGCCGGATGGCGCGGCCACGCCCCGTCGCATTCGCGCGCGTCGGGCGGGGAACGGGTCGCGATGGACCAACGCGTTATGAACGAGGAGCGGCAATGGCTAAGTCCTTTACTGGTCGGAAGCGGGTGCGGAAAGACTTCGGGCGCATTCCGTCCGTCGCCCCCATGCCCAACCTGATCGAGGTGCAGAAAAGCTCCTACGACAGTTTCCTGGAATCGGGCGTCAACGGCCGCACCGCCAGCGGTCTCGAGGAAGTCTTCAAGTCCGTCTTTCCGATCAAGGATTTCGCCGGCAAGGGTGAGCTGGAGTTCGTGTCCTACGAACTCGAAGAGCCCAAGTACGACGTGGAGGAGTGCCAGCAGCGCGGGATGACCTTCGCCGCGCCGCTGAAGGTCACCCTGCGCCTGGTGGTGTGGGACGTGGACGAGGACACCGGCGCCCGTTCCATCCGCGACATCAAGGAGCAGGACGTCTACATGGGCGACATGCCGCTCATGACGGACAAGGGCACCTTCATCGTCAACGGCACCGAGCGTGTCATCGTCTCGCAGATGCACCGCAGCCCGGGCGTCTTCTTCGACCACGACAAGGGCAAGACGCACTCGTCGGGCAAGTACCTGTTCGCCGCCCGCGTCATTCCCTACCGCGGCTCCTGGCTGGACTTCGAGTTCGACGCCAAGGACCTGGCCTACGTGCGCATCGACCGTCGCCGCAAGCTGCCGGTGACGACGCTGCTGTATGCGCTGGACTCCGCTGCGACCGAGGCCCTGCGCGCCGAGCGCAAGGCCGAGGGTAAGCCGATCGATCCGGCCGAGATCAACGGCATGAACAGCGAGGACATCCTGTCGTACTTCTACGACAAGGTCCTCTACACCCGGGATTCGCGCGGCTGGAAGACCGCCTTCAACGCCGACGCCATGCGCGGCGTGAAGCTGGTTTCCGACCTGATCGACGCCAAGACGGGCGAGACCCTCATGGAGGCCGGCCAGAAGGTGACGGCCCGCGCCGCCCGCAAGCTGGCCGAGCAGGGCCTGGAGGAAATCCGCGTCCAGGCCGAGGACCTGACGGGCCGCTACGCCGCCGAGGACATCATCGACCCGGCGTCGGGCGAAATCTTCGTCGAGGCCGGCGAGGAGATCACCGAGGACGTGCTGGCCAGCCTGGAGCGCGGCGGCCACGACGAACTGCCAGTCCTGCACATCGACCACGTCAACGTCGGCCCCTACATCCGCAACACGCTGGCGGTGGACAAGAACACCTGCCGCGAGGAAGCGCTCATCGACATCTACCGGGTCATGCGCCCGGGCGAGCCGCCGACGCTGGAGACGGCGGAGGCGCTGTTCCGCGGCCTGTTCTTCGACAGCGAGCGCTACGACCTCTCGGCCGTTGGCCGCGTGAAGATGAACGCGCGCCTGGGCATCTCCATGGAGGAGGCCCCGGACACCCAGCGGACCCTGCGCAAGGAAGACATCCTGCGCATCGTCAAGCAGCTGGTCGAGCTGAAGGACGGCCGCGGCGAGATCGACGACATCGACCACCTGGGCAACCGTCGCGTCCGCTCTGTCGGCGAGCTGATGGAGAACCAGTACCGCGTCGGCCTGCTGCGCATGGAGCGCGCCATCCGCGAGCGCATGTCGTCGGTGGACATCGACACGGTCATGCCGCACGACCTGATCAACGCCAAGCCGGCGGCGGCGGCGGTGCGCGAGTTCTTCGGCAGTTCGCAGCTGTCGCAGTTCATGGACCAGACCAACCCGCTGTCCGAGATCACGCACAAGCGGCGTCTCTCGGCGCTTGGTCCGGGCGGTCTGACGCGTGAGCGCGCCGGCTTCGAGGTGCGCGACGTGCACCCGACCCACTACGGCCGCATCTGCCCAATTGAAACGCCGGAAGGGCCGAACATCGGCCTGATCAACTCGCTGGCGACCTATGCGCGGGTCAACCAGTACGGCTTCATCGAAAGCCCCTACCGCCGGGTCGAGGGCGGCAAGGTGACCGACGAGGTCGTCTACATGTCGGCCATGGAGGAGGGCAAGTACACCATTGCCCAGGCCAACGCCGAACTGGACGACGACAACAACTTCGTCGGCGACCTGATTTCCTGCCGCAAGGCGGGCGACTTCGTGCTGATCTCGCCGGACCAGATCGACTTCGTGGACGTGTCTCCGAAGCAGCTGGTGTCGGTGGCCGCGGCGTTGATCCCGTTCCTGGAGAACGACGACGCCAACCGCGCGCTGATGGGCTCGAACATGCAGCGTCAGGCGGTGCCGCTCATCAAGGCCGAGGCGCCGTTCGTCGGCACCGGCATGGAGAAGGCGGTCGCCCGCGACTCGGGTGCGACCATCGTCGCCCGCCGGGCCGGCCTGGTGCAGCAGGTGGACGCCACCCGTATCGTCGTGCGCGCCACGGAAGACGTGGTCAGCACGGAATCGGGCGTCGACATCTATCGCCTGCTGAAGTTCCAGCGCTCCAACCAGTCGACCTGCATGACCCAGCGTCCGCTGGTGAAGGTGGGTGACGTGGTGGCGAAGGGCGACATCATTGCCGACGGTCCGTCGACGGACCTGGGCGAGCTGGCGCTCGGTCGCAACGTGCTGGTCGCCTTCATGCCGTGGAACGGCTACAACTTCGAGGACTCCATCCTCATCTCCGAGCGCATCGTCCGCGACGACGTGTTCACCTCGATCCACATCGAGGAGTTCGAGGTGATGGCCCGCGACACCAAGCTGGGCCAGGAGGAGATCACGCGCGACATCCCGAACGTGGGCGAGGACGCGCTGAAGAACCTCGACGAGGCGGGCATCGTCTACATCGGCGCCGAGGTGAAGGCCGGCGACATCCTGGTCGGCAAGGTCACGCCCAAGGGCGAGAGCCCGGTCACCCCGGAAGAGAAGCTGCTGCGCGCCATCTTCGGCGAGAAGGCCTCCGACGTGCGCGACACCAGCCTGCGCCTGCCGCCGGGCACGCAGGGCACCATCGTCGACGTCCGCATCTTCAACCGCCGCGGCGTGGAGAAGGACGAGCGCACTCTGGCCATCGACCGGCACGAGATCGAGCGCCTGGCCAAGGACCGCGACGACGAGCGCAAGATCCTGGAGGGCAGCTTCTCTGCCCGCCTGAAGGAGATGCTGCTCGGCCATATCGCCGTCGCCGGCCCCAAGGGCGCGCCGACCGGCGTCAAGATCGACGAGAAGCTGCTGTCCGACTACACGCCGGGTCAGTGGCGCCAGTTCGCCGTCGAGGACGACGCGGTGATGTCCGAGATCGAGGACCTGAAGAAGGCCTTCGAGGACAGCATCACGGCCCTGCAGCAGCGTTTCGAGTCCAAGGTCGAGAAGCTGGAGCGCGGCGACGAGCTGCCCCCGGGCGTGCTGAAGATGGTCAAGGTCTTCGTCGCGGTGAAGCGCAAGCTGCAGCCGGGCGACAAGATGGCCGGCCGTCACGGCAACAAGGGCGTCATCTCGCGCATCGTGCCCATCGAGGACATGCCGTACCTGGAGGACGGCACCCAGGTGGACATCGTGCTCAACCCGCTGGGCGTGCCCTCGCGCATGAACGTCGGTCAGATCCTGGAGACGCACCTGGGCTGGGCCTGCCGCGGCCTCGGCCACCAGCTGCGCGACGTCCTGGACTCGGTGACCTACGCCGGCGCGTCGGTGGACGCCCTGCGCGACAAGCTCAAGATGATCTACGGCGATGCGGCCTATGCCGACGAGATCGCCGACCTCGGCGACGAGGAGATCAAGGAGCTGTCGGCCAACCTGCGCACGGGCGTGCCCATCGCCACACCGGTGTTCGACGGCGCCCGCGAGGCGGACATCGCCGACATGCTGGGCAAGGCGAACCTGCACGTCTCCGGCCAGGTCACCCTGCACGACGGGCGCACGGGCGAGCCGTTCGACCGCCAGGTCACGGTGGGCTACATCTACATGCTGAAGCTCCACCACCTGGTCGACGACAAGATCCACGCCCGCTCCATCGGGCCGTACTCGCTGGTCACCCAGCAGCCGCTGGGCGGCAAGGCCCAGTTCGGCGGTCAGCGCTTCGGTGAAATGGAGGTGTGGGCCCTAGAAGCCTACGGCGCGGCTTACACGCTGCAGGAGATGCTGACGGTGAAGTCCGACGATGTGTCGGGCCGCACCAAGGTCTACGAGGCGATCGTCCGCGGCGACGACACGTTCGAGGCCGGCATCCCCGAGTCCTTCAACGTGCTCGTGAAGGAAATGCGGTCGCTGGGCCTCGACGTGGAGCTTGGCCAAAGCGAGGGCTGATGCTGCTTTAGCATTTGTGGAAGAACGGGTTGCGGGCGCCTCGCCCGCTCCCCACACTCTAGGGCCCGGCGGCCCGATCCAGAATTGGGCCGCCATGTAGTGCGTGGCACGGGCGGGTGGACCGCCCCACGGGATCCCGGGCATGGTCCCCGTCCGACGCCCGCAGCGGGAGAGTAGGCATGAATGAGCTTATGAAGATCTTCGGTCAGGTCAGCGGCACCCAGTCGTTCGACCAGATCAAGATTTCCATCGCGAGCCCCGAGAAGATCCGGTCCTGGTCATTCGGCGAGATCAAGAAGCCGGAGACCATCAACTATCGTACCTTCAAGCCCGAGCGCGACGGCCTGTTCTGTGCGCGCATCTTCGGCCCCGTGAAGGACTACGAGTGCTTGTGCGGCAAGTACAAGCGCATGAAGTACCGCGGCATCATCTGCGAGAAGTGCGGCGTCGAGGTCACCCTGTCCAAGGTGCGCCGCGAGCGCATGGGCCACATCGAGCTGGCCGCGCCGGTGGCGCACATCTGGTTCCTCAAGAGCCTGCCGAGCCGCATCGGCCTGCTCATGGACATGACGCTGAAGGATCTCGAGCGCGTCCTGTACTTCGAGAACTATGTGGTCATCGAGCCGGGCCTGACCCCGCTGAAGCTCCATGAGCTGATGACCGAGGAGCAGTACCAGCGCGCCATTGACGAGTACGGCGAGGACAGCTTCACCGCCGGCATCGGCGCCGAGGCCATCCGCGACATGCTGGTGGTGCTGGACCTGCCGCAGCTGCGCGAGGAACTGCGCGCCGAGCTGCGCGAGACGTCGTCGGAGGCCAAGCGCAAGAAGCTGGTCAAGCGCCTGAAGATCCTCGAGGCCTTCATCGAGTCCGGCTGCCGCCCGGAGTGGATGATCCTGGAAGTCATTCCGGTGATCCCGCCCGAACTGCGCCCGCTGGTGCCGCTGGACGGCGGCCGCTTCGCGACCTCGGACCTGAACGACCTGTACCGCCGCGTCATCAACCGCAACAACCGCCTGAAGCGGCTGATGGAACTGCGCGCGCCCGAGATCATCATCCGCAACGAAAAGCGCATGCTGCAGGAGGCCGTCGACGCCCTGTTCGACAACGGCCGCCGCGGCCGCGCCATCACGGGTGCGAACAAGCGTCCGCTGAAGTCGCTGTCGGACATGCTGAAGGGCAAGCAGGGCCGCTTCCGTCAGAACCTGCTGGGCAAGCGCGTCGACTACTCTGGCCGTTCGGTCATCGTGGTCGGCCCGGAACTGAAGCTGCACCAGTGCGGCCTGCCCAAGAAGATGGCGCTGGAGCTGTTCAAGCCGTTCATCTACTCCAAGCTCGAACTCTATGGCATGGCGACCACCATCAAGGCCGCCAAGCGCATGGTGGAGAAGGAGCGTCCCGAGGTCTGGGATATCCTGGAAGAGGTGATCCGCGAGCACCCGGTCATGCTCAACCGCGCGCCGACGCTGCACCGCCTGGGCATCCAGGCGTTCGAGCCGGTGCTGGTGGAGGGCAAGGCCATCCAGCTGCACCCGCTGGTCTGCACCGCCTTCAACGCCGACTTCGACGGCGACCAGATGGCCGTGCACGTTCCGCTGTCGCTGGAAGCGCAGCTGGAAGCGCGCGTGCTGATGATGTCGACGAACAATATCCTCAGCCCGGCCAACGGCAAGCCGATCATCGTTCCGACCCAGGACATGGTGCTGGGTATCTACTACCTGACCATGGAAGGTGACGAGCAGCCCGGCCTGCGGCTCAAGTTCCAGGACATGGACGAGCTGAAGGCGGCCATCGACGCCGGCGACGCCTACTTCTGGAACCCGCGCGACCCGGCCAACCCCATCGCCACCGATAACCTGGAGCAGCTGTCGGCCGACGTCGCCAACGGCAAGATCTGGGCTCACCGCGTGGTCAAGATGGACGACGCGGCGGCGGTCGAGAAGGGCGTCAACGAGGGCAAGATCGGGGTCTTCAACAAGGAGAACCCGGGCCAGGCCTTCAACTACGATGGCATCGAGGCCCTGATGGCGGCGGTCAAGGACGACCGCGCGCTGCTGTTCCCCGTTCCCATCTTCTCGACCTCCAACGAGATCGAGGAGGCCCTGCACGAGAAGGTCGTCGGCCTGCACACCAAGGTGCTCGCCCGCCTGCCCACGGTTGATTCCGAGGGCAACGCGGTGGTGCGCCTGGTGGCCACCACGCCGGGCCGCATGATGCTGGGCTCGGTGCTGCCCAAGAACAAGATGGTGCCGTTCGAGCTGGTTAACCGGCTGCTCCGCAAGAAGGACATCTCCGAGGTCATCGACGTGGTCTACCGCCACTGCGGCCAGAAGGAGACCGTGATCTTCTGCGACCGCATCATGGCCATGGGCTTCAAGCAGGCCGCCAAGGCCGGCATTTCCTTCGGCAAGGACGACATGGTCATCCCCGACAGCAAGGCGGGCATGATCGCGGAGACCGAAGCCCAGGTGAAGGAGTTCGAGCAGCAGTACCAGGACGGCCTGATCACCCAGGGCGAGAAGTACAACAAGGTCGTCGACGCCTGGGCGCAGTGCACCGAGAAGGTCGCCGACGCGATGATGGGCGAGATCTCCAAGGTCGATCCGGCCAAGGGCGTCAACTCGGTCTACATGATGGCGCACTCCGGTGCCCGTGGCTCCGCCGCCCAGATGAAGCAGCTCGCCGGCATGCGCGGCCTGATGGCCAAGCCGTCGGGCGAGATCATCGAGACGCCGATCATCTCGAACTTCAAGGAAGGCCTGACCGTGCTGGAGTACTTCAACTCCACCCACGGTGCCCGTAAGGGTCTGGCCGACACCGCCTTGAAGACGGCCAACTCGGGCTACCTGACCCGTCGTCTGGTGGACGTGGCGCAGGACGCCATCATCATCGAGGACGACTGCGGCACCGAGGAAAGCCTGACGGCCACCCCTGTGGTGGACGGCGGCGAGGTGGTCGTGTCGCTGGCCGACCGCATCCTGGGCCGCACGGCCGCCGAGGACGTGTACGACCCCAACACCGACACCACGATCGTGGCCAAGGGCGACCTCATCGAGGAACGCCACCTGGAGATGATCGAGGCGGCCGGCGTCGAGTCCGTTCGCATCCGCTCGGTGCTGACGTGCCAGACGCAGGGCGGCATCTGCTCCAAGTGCTACGGCCGTGACCTGGCGCGCGGCACCAAGGCCAACATCGGCGAGGCCGTGGGCGTCATCGCCGCCCAGTCCATCGGCGAGCCCGGCACCCAGCTGACCATGCGCACGTTCCACATCGGCGGCGCGGCCCAGCGTGGTGCGGAGCAGTCGAGCATCGAGGCGGCCTTCGACTCCAAGGTCAAGGTGCTCAACCGCAACGTCGTGCAGAACTCCGAGGGCGTGGCCGTCGTCATGGCGCGCAACTGCGAGATCCTGCTGCTGGACGTGAACGGCCGCGAGAAGGCGCGTCACCGCGTGCCCTACGGCGCCCGCATCCACGTCTCCGACGACGACACGGTGGAGAAGGGGCAGAAGATGGCGGACTGGGATCCGTACACCCTGCCCATCATCACCGAGCGCGAAGGCATCGTGAACTACGTCGACCTGGTGGAAGGCGTGTCCATGCGCGAGGTCACCGACGAGGCGACGGGCGTCGCGTCCCGCGTCGTCGTCGACTGGAAGCAGCAGCCGCGCGGCTCCGACCTCAAGCCCCGCGTCACCCTGCGGGACGAGAACGGCGACGTGGTGAACCTGCCCAACGGCATGGAAGCCCGCTACTTCATGTCGGTGGACGCCATCCTGTCGGTGGAGAACGGCCAGAAGGTCCACGCCGGTGACGTGCTGGCGCGTATCCCGCGCGAATCGTCCAAGACCCGCGACATCACGGGCGGTCTGCCGCGCATGGCGGAGCTGTTCGAGGCGCGGCGCCCGAAGGACCACGCCATCATCTCCGAGGTCGACGGCCGCGTGGAGTTCGGCAAGGACTACAAGAACAAGCGCCGCGTGGTCGTGACCACGGAAGAGGGCGATTCGTTCGAGTACCTGGTGCCCAAGGGCAAGCACCTGTCGGTCCAGGAAGGCGACTACGTCCGCAAGGGCGACCCGCTGATGGACGGCAACCCGGTGCCCCACGACATCCTGCGTGTCATGGGCGTCGAGGCGCTGGCCGACTACCTGATCAAGGAGATCCAGGACGTCTACCGACTGCAGGGCGTGAAGATCAACGACAAGCACATCGAGGTGATCTGCCGCCAGATGCTGCAGAAGGTCGAGATCACCGAGCCCGGCGACACCACCTTCCTGGTGGGCGAGCAGGTCGACCGTCTCGAGTTCGCGCTCGAGAACGAGAAGACCATCAAGGAGAACGGCCGTCCCGCCACGGCGGAGGCGGTGCTGCAGGGCATCACCAAGGCGTCGCTGCAGACCCACTCCTTCGTCTCGGCCGCCTCGTTCCAGGAAACCACCCGCGTCCTGACGGAAGCGGCGGTTTCGGGCAAGGTGGACAGCCTGATCGGCCTGAAGGAGAACGTCATCGTCGGCCGCCTGATCCCGGCGGGTACGGGGGCGATGATGAACACCATGCGCCAGATCGCGGCCGGCCGCGACAAGGAGATGCAGGACATCAGCCAGGCGGCGGCCACGGCCGCGCTGCCGGGCGGACCGGAAGAGGGCGGCGACGTGCCGCCGGCCTCCGGCGAGACCGGCGGGGAAACCCCGCCGCCGGCCGGCGAGTGATCGCCGAATCCCGGTAATTGACCACAGCGACTCGGGGCGTCTTTCCACAGGCGCCCCGAGTGGCTTTGTTCAAGGCGGAAGGCTAGGGGAAATCGGGATTCTTTCCCTTGACGGCCCCTGGGGGCGTCACTAGTATTCCGCCCTCACCGGGCCGCTGGTGGTGGCGTCCTTCGGGCGCCAGACACGCGGTCTGGTACAGCGATATTTCCATAGGGTCCGCCGCCCAGGCCGGACCACGGGGAAACGCCCACGGGGCCACCATTTGGTGTGGTCCGCTGGGTTTTTTGTCTTGGTCGCGCATGCGGCCTGTTTGTTGTGGCCGCAGTGACGGCCCGTCGGTTTAGGTCGCGCCTGCGACATGTTGCGCAAGAGCGTGAGGAAAAGGGAAGGTTAATGCCTACGATCAACCAGTTGATCCGCATGGGCCGCGAAGCGCCGGTTAAGCGCAACAAGGTGCCGGCCATGCAGGCTTGCCCGCAGAAGCGCGGTGTCTGCACTCGCGTCTACACGACCACCCCGAAGAAGCCGAACTCGGCCCTTCGTAAGGTCGCGCGTGTGCGTCTGACCAACGGCTACGAGGTGTCCTCGTACATCCCCGGCGAGGGTCACAACCTCCAGGAACACTCGGTCGTGCTGATCCGCGGCGGCCGCGTGAAGGACCTGCCGGGTGTCCGCTACCACATCATCCGCGGCACGCTCGACACCCAGGGCGTCAAGGACCGTCGCCAGCGTCGTTCCAAGTACGGCGCGAAGCGTCCGAAGTAAGAGGGAAGCAGAACCATGTCTCGTCGCCGCGCAGCGGTTAAGCGCGAGGTCCTGCCGGACGCCAAGTTCGGTGATCTGGTCCTCGCCAAGTTCATCAACAACATCATGCTGGACGGCAAGAAGGCCGTGGCCGAGAAGATCGTCTACGGCGCGCTCGACCGTCTGGGCGCCAAGGGCAGCGACCCGGTGGAGATGTTCCACGAAGCCGTGGACAACGTGAAGCCGGCCGTCGAGGTGCGCTCCCGCCGTGTCGGCGGTGCCACCTACCAGGTGCCCGTCGAGGTGCGCCCCGAGCGTCGCCAGGCGCTGGCGTTCCGCTGGCTGGTGGACAACGCGCGCAAGCGCTCCGAGACCACCATGGTGGACCGTCTCTTCGGCGAGCTGATGGATGCCGCGAACAACCGCGGTGGTGCCGTCAAGAAGCGGGAAGACACGCACCGGATGGCCGAGGCCAACAAGGCGTTCTCGCACTACCGCTGGTAATTCCGGCCGGTCCTTCCGAACGCAGCACGCAGCGAAGAGTAAGCGACATGAAACGCGAAACCCCGCTCAATATGTACCGCAACATCGGCATCATGGCGCACATCGATGCCGGCAAGACCACGACGACCGAGCGAATCCTGTATTACACGGGCAAGTCGCACAAGATCGGCGAGGTCCACGACGGCGCGGCCACCATGGACTGGATGGAGCAGGAGCAGGAGCGTGGCATCACGATCACCTCCGCTGCGACCACCGCGTTCTGGAAGGACCACCGGATCAACATCATCGACACCCCGGGCCACGTGGACTTCACCATCGAGGTGGAGCGCTCCCTGCGTGTGCTCGACGGTGCCGTCGCGGTGTTCGACTCGGTGGCTGGCGTGGAGCCGCAGTCCGAGACGGTGTGGCGCCAGGCTGACAAGTACCACGTGCCGCGCATGTGCTTCGTCAACAAGATGGACCGCATGGGCGCGGACTTCTACCGTTGCGTCGACATGATCGTCGACCGCCTGGGCGCGCACCCGCTGGTCATCAACCTGCCGATCGGCTCCGAGTCCGATTTCGTCGGCCTCGTCGACCTGGTGAAGATGCAGGCCGTCATCTGGAAGGGTGACGACCTGGGTGCCTCCTACGAATACACCGACATCCCCGAGGACCTGCAGGACAAGGCCGCCGAGTACCGCGAGAAGCTGGTCGAGGCCGCCGTCGAGCAGGACGAGGAGGCCATGGAGGCGTACCTCGAGGGCACCGAGCCCACCGAGGAGAAGCTCAAGGAGCTGATCCGCAAGGGCACCATCGGCATGGCCTTCACGCCGGTCCTGTGTGGCACCGCCTTCAAGAACAAGGGTGTCCAGACCATGCTGGACGCCGTGATCGACTTCATGCCGTCCCCGCTGGACGTGCCCGCCATCAAGGGCGTGCTCCCCGACAGCGACGAAGAGGTCAAGCGCAGCCCCGACGACCAGGAGCCGTTCTCGGCGCTGGCGTTCAAGATCATGAACGACCCGTTCGTCGGCTCGCTGACCTTCGCCCGCATCTACTCGGGCATCGTCGAGTCCGGCAGCTACGTCCTGAACACGGTGAAGGGCAAGCGCGAGCGCATCGGCCGCATGCTGCTCATGCACTCCAACAACCGTGAAGAGATCAAGTGGGCGTCGGCCGGCGACATCGTCGCCATCGTGGGCCTGAAGGACACCACGACGGGTGACACGCTGTGCGACCCGGCCAAGCCGGTCGTGCTCGAGCGCATGGAGTTCCCGGACCCCGTCATCGAGGTCGCCGTCGAGCCGAAGACCAAGGCCGACATGGAAAAGATGGGCATGGCCCTGGCGCGCCTGGCCGCCGAGGATCCGTCGTTCCGCGTGACCACCGACCACGAGTCGGGCCAGACGGTCATCAAGGGCATGGGCGAGTTGCACCTGGACATCATCGTCGACCGCCTGCGTCGCGAGTTCAAGGTGGACGCCAACGTCGGCGCCCCGCAGGTGGCCTACCGCGAGACCATCTCCAAGAGCTTCACGGTGGACTACACCCACAAGAAGCAGACGGGTGGTTCCGGTCAGTTCGCCAAGGTGGTCATCCGCTTCGAGCCGAACGAGAACGACGAGTTCGAGTTCAAGTCCGAGGTGGTCGGCGGCTCCGTGCCCAAGGAATACGTCCCGGGTGTGGAAAAGGGCCTGCGTCAGTCCATCGATTCCGGTGTGCTGGCCGGCTTCCCGATGACCAAGCTGAAGGCGACCCTGGTGGACGGCGCGTACCACGACGTCGACTCCAGCGTCATGGCCTTCGAGATCGCGGCCCGCGCCGCCTTCAAGGAAGGCGTGCCGAAGTGCGGCCCGAAGCTGCTCGAGCCCATGATGAAGGTCGAGGTCGTGACCCCCGAGGATTACATGGGCGACATCATCGGCGACCTGAACAGCCGCCGCGGCAACGTGTCGAGCATGGACCAGCGCGGCATCGCCCGCGTCGTCAACGCCCACGTGCCGCTGGCGAACATGTTCGGTTACGTGAACAACCTGCGCTCCATGTCGCAGGGTCGCGCCCAGTACACCATGCAGTTCGACCACTACGCGGAAGTTCCGAACAACGTTTCGGAAGAGATCCGCGCCAAGATGGCCGGCTGAGGCCCTTACAGCCGATTTGAAGCTGGAGACATTTGAAAGATGGCGAAGGAAAAGTTTGAGCGCTCGAAGCCGCACTGCAACATCGGCAC
>NZ_ANHY01000037.1 GCF_000315795.1 Caenispirillum salinarum AK4 | reverse complement strand
ACCACCTCGGACTACGACCGCGAGAAGCTCCAGGAGCGTCTGGCGAAGCTGGCCGGCGGCGTGGCCGTCATCAAGGTCGGCGGCGCGACCGAGGTCGAGGTGAAGGAGAAGAAGGACCGCGTGGACGACGCCCTTCACGCCACCCGCGCGGCCGTCCAGGAAGGCATCGTCGCCGGTGGCGGCGTGGCGCTGCTGTACGCCATCAAGGCGCTGGAAGGCCTGGAAGGCGGCAACCCGGACCAGAAGGTCGGCATCGAGATCGTTCGCCGCGCCCTGCAGACCCCGGTGCGCCAGATTGCCGAGAACGCCGGCCATGACGGCGCCGTGATCGCCGGCAAGCTGCTGGAGAAGATGGACGTCGACATGGGCTTCAACGCCCAGACCGGCGAGTTCGTCAATATGGTCCAGGCCGGCATCATCGACCCGACCAAGGTCGTGCGTGCGGCCCTGCAGGACGCCTCCTCCATCGCGGGCCTGCTCATCACCACCGAAGCCATGGTGGGCGAGATCCCCGAGAAGAAGGAAAGCGGCGCGCCCGACATGGGCGGCATGGGTGGCATGGGCGGCATGGGCGGCATGGGCTTCTAAGAGCCCGACCGTCCGGCCACCGGCCGAACGCCAAGAGGAAGGGGCCGCCCCGGCTGGGGCGGCCCCTTTTCCATCTGCGTACGGCCCTCAACTTCCGGCGGGAGCGGCGTCTTCGGCGTCCTCCGCCGGCTTCGTGAAGCTGATTTCCATCGTCTGTCCGTTGCTTGTCGAATGGCTGCCGCCGCCACCGACGCTGAAGACGAGGATATCGATTCCCGCTCTGCCTTCCTGCCGCTCGACCGCCGTCACTCCGAAGGTCGCCTTCATCGTCTGGGGCGACAGCTGGGGGCCGTCAGCGGAATCCAGGCCCGACAACACCGCCTGCCGAACATCGAGGATCGCATAGGCCAGCGGGGCGGTGGTCTTGAGCCCGCGGCGCTGGTCCATGACCGCCTGGCATTTTTCGTCCCTGCCGACTTCTTCAAGCGGCGCCGACAGAAGGGCGCCGCCGGGGCCCTGGGTCGGGACATTGAAGGTCATTTCGAAGGTCTGGACACCGCTGCGCTCGGTCGCCGCCGAGGCTCCGCCGCCGATGGGCAGCGTCACCAGTTGAAACTCGACCCCGCCGTCGACGGTCCGTTTCGCAACCGCTTTCGCGGTCAGCTTCACCGTCTCGGGCCGGAGGCCCAGGCTTTTGTCGGACGGGCACATCTTCCTCTGATCTTCAAGAAACCCGCCCATGACCGCGAGTTCCTGCTGAACAGCAGAAACCATGTCTTCCATTGCTACGGCGCTTGGCTCGATCGGCCGATCGGCTCCGGCGCACGCCGCCAGGGCCAGGGGTGTTGCAGCCAGCAGTGCCGTCTTGAAGAAGCGAAGGCGCATCTTACCATCTCTGAAAGGTGGTGAATGAGGTATGATGCTCTTGATTCGTGTTCCGACAAGCGGCGAAGGGGAGGGGTACCTCGAAAGATAAGAGCCGGCGAGACGTCTCGCCGGCTCCGGTCGCGCCCGTACGTGATCCTTTATCTACTCTGCCGCCAGGATGTGGCCGTCCTTGCCGGTTCCATGCGGCGCGGCCGGCAGGTGCACGGGGCGCAGGCCGAGGCGCGTGATCACGGCCTTGGCGAAGCCGCCGGTGCCCACCTTGCGCCAGCTCGTGCTCTGATGGTGGAGGTCGGGGGTGTGGATGCCGTCCTCGATGGTGCGGGCCCAGGCGTTGTGGATGCGCGTCGCGTCGTCCTCAAGGCCGAGGTGCATCAGAAGGTCGACGGCCGCTAGCAGCAGGCCCGAGGGGTTGGCCTCGTCCTGGCCGGCACGGCTGAAGGCGGGGCCGTGGGCGCAGGCGAAGGCGTCGCCGCCGCGGCCGCTGATGGTCAGCGACGTCAGCGTCGTGCCCCCGGCCAGCCGCGTCGCCACCCCGGCGACCACGGCGCCGTGCACGGCCGGGACCACCACGGCCTCCAGGCTGCCCGGCTCGGTGACGAGTTGCGCCGTCGCCGCGTCCACCGGGCGGCGCTCTACCTGCAGCCGGTCGGCGGGCGCGTGCGCCATGACCGCGTCCACCAGGGTGTCATCGGCGCGGCTGCCGCCCGTGAGCACGGTCAGCCGCCGCCGTCCGTGAGCCCGGGCCGCCTCCACCGCCACGCGCGCGACCGCGCCGGGACGATCGTCGAGCGCGCGCACCACCGTCAGGTCCAGGCCCGGTGTCGCCGCCCGGACGAAGGGCGCCGGCGCCCGCGCCCGCCGCACCTCCGCCACCACTGCGGCCTCGGCGTGCAGGTCCCGCACCGTCTCCGCCTTCAGCGGCCCGCACAGCAGCGCGCCGCTGTTGCGTGCGATGGCGGCGGCGCGGCTTGCGGGCGCGAACTCCACGGCCAGGGGCGCGCCGGCTTCCTCCAGGATGCGCAGCACCGCGTCGGCGATCTCGGGACCGACGCCGTCGCCTTCGCAGACGGTGATGGGGATCGGGGTGGTCATAAGGGCCTCCTTGTCGCGCGCGCGGCCGGGGAGCCGGATTGGGGGACGGGGGAGTACCGCAGCGCACGACCATGACATCGGTGCGCGGCGCGGGATTTCAAACGCTGAAAAACCCCCGAGTCGCGGATGGTTGTGCCGACTGTGTTTTCTCCGCATACTCCGGGCGGTTTCCGAAGAAGAGGTCCGCCATGTCCGGCAAGCCGCTGCCGCCGTTCCCCCTGGCCGCCGTCGCCGCGCCGTCCGCCGCCAAGGCCGCCGCCCGGCCGGCGCGTCCCGCCGGTCCCACCGTCATGCCCGGAGCACCGGCGCGCATGCCTGCCATGGCCGCCGTGCCGCCAGAGGCGCGCCTTGAGGAGGCGGTGACCCTGTGGCAGGACGGCCGTCGCGCCGATGCCGAGGCCACCGCCGCCGCGGCCCTGGGGCTGCCGAAGCGGCTGAAGGGGGCGGACAGGGCCAGGGCGCTGACGCAGATTGCCGAAAAGCTCTATTTCGCCGGTGACTACACGGAAGCCGCCGAGGCCGCCGGCCGCGCGCTCAAGGCCGACCGCACCGTTCTGTCCGCCCGCCTGATCCGCGCCGCCGCGCTGCGCGGCTGGGGACCGCTGGCCGACGCCGAGGCCGAGGCCCGCGCCGCCGTCAAGGCCGCACCCGGCAATCCGGCCGCCACCGACGGGCTGGTGGCGGTGCTGCTCGACCAGGGCCGCCCCGAGGACGCCGAAAAGGCCGTGCGCGCGCTGCTGGCCCGGGCGCCTTCGGCATCGGCCGCGCACGCGCTGCTCGGCCGCCTGCTGCGCCGGCGCGGCCGGTACGACGAGGCGGTGGCGGCCGTGAAGGCGGCGCTGGGCTGCCCGGACGCGCAGCCGCCGCGCCTGCTGTGGGTGCTGGGGGCGACCCTGCACGACGCCGGCCGCTATGACGAGGCCATCGACGCCTTCCGGCGCTCCATCGCGCTGGCGCCCAAGGTGGGCGACGCCCATGCCGCGCTGGTCGAAAGCCTGCAGGCCGCCGGCCGCCATGCCGAGGCCGTCGAGGCGGTCAAGGCCGCGCGCAAGGCCGTGCCGGGCTACGACAAGCGGTTCCTCGACCTGCTGTACGAGGCGCCGCCGACCGCCATTCCCGATGCTCCGGCCGATCCCAGCCGCGTGATCCTGGTCAACGGCTTCGGCCACTATCCGGCGGTGCCCCTGGGCATCTCGCTGGTGAAAAGCTAGGTGGCGGAAAAGGGCGAGGGGTTCGAGGCGTCCTGCGCCGACACCAACGCCTGGCGGTTCGACGGCCTGTACCGGGCCCTGCGCGACGACGCCCTGTACCCGTCCTTCGAGGACCGCGAGGCCTTCGTTGCCGCCGGCACGGTGTTCCGCGAGGGCGGGGCCGAGTTCGATGATCCCACCACGTATGACCGGCATTTGCAGCCGTTCATCAAGTATTTCTCGCTGTTCTACGACAACGGGCTGAACCGCGTGCGCCGCGCGGAAGGCGCCGGTGCGCCGACGCCCTGGTGGGTGATCCGCGATGCCGAGGCGCTGGTGGCCACGCGGCCGGGCGTGGTGGGTATCTCCATCACCTACACCGACCAGCTGCCCTATGCGGTGCTGCTGGCGCGCACCATCCGCCGGCTCGACCGCAGCATCCGCATCGTCTTCGGCGGGGGCTTCTTCAAGGCCGTGAACCTGGACGGCTTTCTGGCCGAGGACTACGTGGATTATCTGGTCCTGCACGCCGGCGAGGCCTGCTTCCTGGCGCTGGTGGAGGCCCTTCGGTCGGGCGCCGACCCGCTGCCGGAAATCCCGGGGCTGGCCTTCCACGACCCGGCGACAGGCCGGGCCAAGGTCAGCAGCGACGGCTTCCCGGTGGACTACAACACCCAGCCGTTCGCCGATTTCGCCGACTTCGACCCGCCGCAGTACTTCGTGCCCGAGCCGGTCTATCCGGTGCTGTCGTCGCGCGGCTGCTACTGGCGGCGCTGCACCTTCTGCAACCATTTCGCCTCCTACGCCGGGACCTACAAGACCCAGGCCATCGACCGCGTCGTACGCGAGATGGCGCACCAGCAGGAGGCGCGCGGGGCGCGGCTGTTCACCTTCGTCGACGAGATGATCTCGGCCAAGCGCTTCAAGAAGATCAGCGAGGAAATCCTGGCGCAAGGGCTGGACCTGCACTACTACGCGCTCGCCAAGCCTACCGCCGACTTCACGCCCGAAATCCTTCAACTCATGCACAAGGCCGGCTGCCGCGCCGTCTACTGGGGACTGGAGAGCGGGTCGGAGCGCATCCTGGCGCTCATGGACAAGGGCAACACGGTGGAGTCTTCGGAAACGACGCTGCGGCTGGCGTCGGAGGCGGGCATCCGCAATCACATCTTCCTGATCGTCGGCTTCCCCACGGAAACGCGGGACGACCTGGACGACACCGTCGACTTCATGCTGCGCAACAGCGCGTACATCGACCAGATCCTGTGCGGCCATTTCGTGCTGGAGCCCGGCACGCCCATTCACGACCGCCCGACAGAGTTCGGCATCCGCAAGGTCTACTACAAGCGCTCGCTCGCCAACGGCGAACTGGTGGGCTTCGAGCCCGACGGCTGGCTGGACCAGCAGACCGCCGGGCGCTATGCCGAGGTGCTGCGCGATCACGTTTTCGACCTGTTCAGCCCGCGCGGCCGCTACTTCGGGACGCCGCGCGACCACATCATCGCGTGCTACGCAAGCCAGCCCACGGGCACGCCGCGCTTCGACAAGGACCTGCCGGGCACCGGCGCCGTGCGCGCCATGCTCAACGCGCCCGACAGCGTGCCCAAGGTGAAGACCTTCGACCTGCAACCGGTGTGGTGACCGCCGCTTGCCCTGGCGCCGGATTCTGTCCATCTAGGGGACAGTGATCTCAACCGGTTCGGTGAAGGAGGGTTTGCATGGACGTGCGGCGGCTGATGGAAGGCGTTCTCGGCTCCAGCGGAGCGCGCGAGCTGGAGCGGGAGGCGCGCCGCATGATGGGCGGCGGCTCCGGCGGTCAGCACTCCTCCGGCCAAGGCGGTGGCGGCAAGGGCGGCTCCGGCTTCACCGGCGGCATGATGGGCGGTGCGCTGTCCGGCGGCCTCATCAATCTGGTGATGGGGTCCAAGAAGGGCCGCAAGATGGGCGGCAAGGCGCTGAAGTACGGCGGCGCGGCGCTGCTGGCGGGCCTGGCCTACAAGGCATGGTCGGACTGGAAGGGCAACCGCGACCCGCAGGAAGCCGCGCCGGCCCGCGTGGGGCAGGGTGCGGGGCTCGACCTGGCGCCGCCGCCGGCCTCCAGCGGCTTCACCCCCGACAGCGATCAGGACAGCGCCGGCGCCGACTTCCGCCTGGCGTTGATCCGCGCCATGATCGCCGCCGCCAAGTGCGACGGCCACATCGATCGCGACGAACACGCCCGCATCCAGCAGCAGATCGCCGAACAGGAGCTGTCGTCCGAGGAGAAGGGGTTCCTGCTGGATGCCTTCTCGGAGGAGTCGGATGCCTTCGCCGTCGCCCGCCTCGCCCGCACGCCGGAGCAGGGGGCGGAGCTGTACGCGGCCTCCAGGCTTGCCATTGATCCCGACGTACCGGCCGAGCACCAGTACCTGGAGCGGCTGGCCGGCGCGCTGGGGCTGCCGCGCGACCTGATCAGCCACCTGGACGCCAAGATCGAGGCAGCGCGCCTGGAACTGGGCCGCGAGGAGGCCTGACGCCATGGGCGTTCTCGACCGCATCGACACAGGCTTTCTCAAGCGCGGCGCACGGTCCGTGCGGCGCGAGGACGTGACGGCGACGCTCCGCCGTGCACGCGAGGTGGAGACCAAGATGACCGGCGGCGCCCTGGCGCGTTTCGCCGGCGAGGGTCGCCTGCTGCTGCGCCTGCTGGACGACTGGCGCACCGGGCGGTACCGGGACGTGTCGTGGAAAACGATCGCGTCGGTGGTGTTCGCGCTGCTCTACGTGCTCAATCCCATGGACCTGATGCCCGACGTCATCATCGCGACCGGGTTGCTGGACGACGCGACGGTGCTGGGGCTGGCATTGAAGCTGATCGGGCAGGACCTCAGGCGCTACGAGGCCTGGAGGGCCGGCACCGGGGATGCGGCCTTCGTTCCGGGTCCGGCCGAGGAGGCCGCGGCCATCGAGCGCGGCGCCTGAGCCGGCGGCGGGGCGGGGGGGCTGCGGCGGGGTATACGGCCGCCCGTTGCTCTGTTGTAATAAAAAGTGGTACAGGCATGCGGTCTATCCCCAGCCTGGACCACATCGCATGATCTTCCGCTACCTTCGCGCCCGCGCCGCCCTTCTTGCTTTTGTCCTGGCGTCGTCCGCCTGCACGACGGTTGAGGTCTCGGAGGAAACGCGCGCCGACCTTCGCGTCGGGGCTGCCGTGGCGGATGCCATGCCCACGGCCCGCGCGGCGGTCCCTGATGGCTGGCGGCTGCTTCCGCCGGTCGAGATCGAGCGGTTCGTAGCCGGGCGGACGCTCAACGTCCACTACCTCAGCAGCAATCCCGAGGTGTTCCAGTACGGCTTCACCGGCACCGCCGTGTCGCGCCAGCGCGTGGCGGGCGGCATGGGCGTGACGGCAGTGCAGGGCGGCACCTGGGAGGTGGATCGGGGCCGGCTGTGCGCCAACTGGAACGTGCGCCTGTGCTATGACGTGTTCACCAACGGCGAGGTCGTCCTGGCGCGCCGGACGTACGGCGGCCGCTCCTACGTCGACCTCTGGGACCCGCAGACGCCGGGTTATCAGCCACCCGCCGAAGGTCCTGCCGCCCGCCTGACGCGAGCGGAGGTGCGCGCCTGCGCCATGGAGATGAGCCCGGCCGTGCGCGAGGTCTACACGCGGTTCGAGGCACGCGCCCGGGACGGATTTGGCGCCGATTTCGACCGGCATCCCGACATGACGCCGGCCACCGTGCGGGGGCTTCTTCGCGACGTCGTGATAGAGGCCGTCGCCGATGACGCGATCACGCCCGATGAGGCAAGGACCATGCGGTCCACCCTCGGCTTGTGTTTCCGGCCGGCCGGCGGCGCGGCGTCGTCGTGACGGGACACGAGGGGCAGCGTGGCGGCCCCTCGTGTCCCACGCGACCGATCAGGTCTTGAACTGGTCCCGCAGGCGTTCGAGCATCACCTTGATGTTGTTCTCGTTGTAGGCCTTGGTGAAGAAGGCCAGCATGCTGTCGGGCATGGGCATCTGCGAACCGTACTCGGCCTCCAGTTCCACCTTGGTGCCGTTGTCCTCGGGCGTGAACTTCCAGGTGAAGGTGCCCGGCGTCGGGCCCGACAGGCTGTAGGTCACCTTGCGGTTCTGCTCTGTCTCGGTGATCTCGACGACGCCGCGGATGGGCATGCCGGTGACCTCGTAGGTGTACTCGACCTTCGATTCCTTGCCCTTGGCGCCGCCGCCGCCCAGGTCGCCGGACTTCTGCATGCCGGGCGTCAGTTCGATCATCCGGATGGACGCGTCCATGAACTGGTAGACCTGCTCCACCGGAGCGGGAACGGTAATGCTGTCGACAATGCGAACCATGGTTGTTCCTCCGGGATCACTATTCGCGCTACCCGATCAACGCGGGGAAGGCGGGTGCGGGTCGCGGATCGGCGCGTCCGACGGCCGAACTGCGGAGTCAGCCGATCCACCACGCCGGCGAGCGCAGCGCGCGGGCCACGAGGGCGTGGCGGCTGTTGCATTCAAGCTTGGCATGCAGGGACTTTAGGTAGCTTTTGACCGTGCCGGTGGTCAGCCCGAGCCTCGCGGCGATGTCCGGCACGCCGTGACCCTGGGCGACAAGGCCGAGAACGCCGGCCTCCGACGGCGTCAGCCCGTGGGCTTCCATGAAGCGGTGTCTGGCGGCGCCTGATCCAGTCAGGCCGCGCCATGGTGCGACAGCGACCAGGGCGAGGGTACCGACCTCGGTATCGCCCGGTCTCCGGCTCCTCACCGAAGTGACGGCCACCTCGACGCGGTCGCCGTCGCCGGCATCGAGCAGGACGGCACCGCCCGGCGGGCCGCCGGCCCGCGTCGCCGCCACGGCATCGGCCACAAGCCGGGCGAGTTGCCGGTCGGCCGAGGGCGCGCCCGTGCCGAGCACGCCGGCCCGGCAGCGCAAGGCCTTGCTGCCCGAGAGGAAGCGCTCCGCCGCGCTGTTCATTTCCAGGACGCGGAGCCGGCGGTCCACCACCAGGACCGGCTGGATCAGGCCGTCGAGCGCAGCCTGCAGGCGCATCCGCCCGGCCCTGGCGCCGCCAAGCAGCCGGCGCAACGTCATGGCGCGTGCGATGTGCGGGCTGGCCTGCCTGAGCATCTCCACCGACCGGCGGCCGAAGGGGCCCCGGCGCGGACCACGCACGAAGTTGACCACGGTCATCGCCCCCTCGGGCGACCGGAAGTTGAGCCCGCAGCCGTGACGGTCGCCGAAGCGGCGCAGATAGTCGTTGTAGAACGCGCTGTCCACGAGATCCGCCTCGGGGACGAGGTCCTCGCTCGCGCACGGCTCCCCGGACGGCGGCCCTCTCCTCAGGGCGGCCTCGGCCCACAGGTCCTTGCGGAAGTGGTGGTCCTGGTAGGCCGCGACCTGCTCCGCCGGATAGCCGCTTGTGGCGAAGCCGTCGGGGCGTCCCGGCATCGATCCGAACATGGCGCCCTTTTCGGCGCCGACGACGGCGGTCAGGGCGGCGACGGCCTCGGTCCACAGCGCCGGGGTCTCGACGGTCTCGTAGAGCAGGGCAACGGCGTCATCCATCTGGGGCATCCGCTCCTCCTGGCCGCCGGTCCGTTCGATCACGCCCAGGATAAGGATGCCACAGGGCGGCGAGATGTAACCAATCCGTCACATGGGCAGGCGACGTGGGAAGCCGTGGTAGCACGCCGGGCACGTCAACCCCCGGATGGGGGTTTTGCCGGCCCCGGGGTTGCGTCAGGCTTTTCGGGGCATGCAACCACGCAACAGGTGAAACGGGAGACCGCAGCCATGTCCAGGATCAGGCTTCCCCTGCTGGCGCTCGCGCTGGCCGTTGCTCTGCCTTCAGCCGCCTCCGCGGAAGGCATGGGGCCTCCGGAGGAGACCGTCGCGCAGATCAACGAGAAGTGGAACCGGGCCTTCAACAGCGGCGACGCCGAGGGGCTGGCGGCGCTGTATGCGCCCGATGCCGTCGTGTCGCCCGGCAACGGGCAGGTGGTTCAGGGGCGCGACGCCATCCGCGACCTGTTCCAGGCCTTCATCGATTCCGGTGCCGGCAACCACGAGCTGACGCCAGTGGTCGTGGGCAGCAAGGGCCCGGGGCTCCATCAGGTTGCCGAGTGGTCGGCGCTCGGCGGCGAACAGGACGGCGAGCGTCCGGCGTTCGGCGGGATCATGATGAACGTCTACGAACGGGACCCGCAGACGGGGGAATGGCTGTCACAGTCCCACGTCTGGAATACCGGCGGCTAGAAGGGCCGTCGGCGGACGCGCCCCGGGGGCGACCAGCCCTCGCAGCACCCGGGGCGCGTCCTTCGCGGGGCGCGGAGACGCTGCCGGAACGCACGAATGAGAAAGGGACGCCCGCGGCTGCGGGCGTCCCTCGCCTTTTCGTGTTTTCAGCCGGCCTCAGCCGCCGATTTCCCACCAGCCGCGGCGCGGCTTGACCGGCAGGTCCTCGGGCTCCGGCGTCGAGGCGGCGGCCGTCGCCGGGGCGGGGGCTTCCTCCTCGGCGGCCTCTTCCTCGGCCGGCTCCGGCGCAGGAGCGGTCGTCTCGGCCACCGGCTCGGACGGTGCCTCGGGTTCCGGCTCGGGGCGCGGTTCCGGCTCGGCGGTCACCGTGGCGGTCGTTTCCGCCGGCTGGGCCGGCTGCGGCATCGCGTCCCACCAGCCGGTGCGCGGCTTGACGGGTTCCGACGTCACATGCACATGGACCGTCCGGCCGGCGCTGTCGGAGTCCGCGTCCGCCTCGGCGGCTTCGGCCATGGCCTCGCGGGCCTCGGCGCGTGCAGCTTCCTCCTCGGCGCCTTCCGTCGCCTCGGCGGTTTCCGGCTTGCGGGTGCGGCGGCGGCGCGGCTTGCGGCCGGCGGCGGGTGCGGGTTCCTCGTCCACGTCGGGCGTCAGATGGCCGCCCTCGTCCTCGTCACTGACGGCAACCTCGACCTCGACCTCGGAGGGGTGCGGGTGATCCTCGGCGATCTCGGCGGCGACAGGAGCCGGCCGGGCGCCCTCGCGCTGCTCGTGCTCCTGATCCTGGTCCTGGTCCTGGTCCTGATCCTCGCCGGTCGCGGACTTGCGGCGGCGGCGGCCGCCCCGGCGGGACCGGCGGCGGCGGCGCTTGCCGTCCCCGTCCTCGCCCTCGTCCTCGTCGCCGCGCTCGTCCCGGCTTTCGTCCGAGGCCTCGGCGGCTTCGGCCTCGCGTTGCTCGCGCTCCTCCCGCGCCTCATCGTCGCGGTCGGCGGCCTCGGTGGCGCCGGCGGCGTCGCCCGCGGACTCGCCCTGGCCCTCCTGCGCCTCCACGGCGTCGCCGTTACGCTTCTTGCGACGGCGGCGGCGGCGGCGCTTCTTGCCGTTGCCCTTCTCGTCCTCATCCTCCTCGGCCTCGGCCTCGGCGCGTGCAGGCCTGGCGGCCTCGGCCGGTGCGGCGGCGGCGGGGGGAGTCTCCTCGGCCTCGTCCTCGTCGGGCGCGGCGGCGGCCTCGGCGGCGATGCGAACCTCTTCGCGGCGGTCGCCCTTGACCCGTTCCATGCGGTGGTCGGGCGGGATGAGGCTCTCGTCACCCTGGATGTAGACATGGATGCCGTAGCGCGCCTGGATGTCGCCCAGGGCCTCGCGCTTGTAGTTGAGGATGTAGAGCGCCACCGACGGATGCACGGTCACGGTCACCTCGGACGACCGCTGGCGCACGCCCTCTTCCTCGATGATGCGCAGGATGTGCACCGCCGTGGACTCGGTGGAGCGGATCATGCCCGTGCCGCCGCAGTGCGGGCAGCTGTGGAAACTGGTTTCCATCAGCGACGGGCGCAGGCGCTGGCGCGACAGTTCCAGCAGGCCGAAGGCGGAGATGCGGCCCACCTGGATGCGGGCGCGGTCGGTCTTCAGGGCTTCCTTGAGGCGCTTCTCGACGGCCGCGTTGTTGCGGTTTTCCTCCATGTCGATGAAGTCGATGACGATCAGGCCGGCCAGGTCGCGCAGGCGCAGCTGGCGGGCGATCTCGTCGGCGGCCTCCAGGTTGGTCTTGACCGCCGTCTCCTCGATGTGGCGCTCCTTGGTGGCGCGGCCGGAGTTGACGTCGATGGCGACCAGGGCTTCCGTCTGATTGATGACGACGTAGCCGCCCGAGCGCAGCTGCACGACGGGGCTGTGCATGGCATCAAGCTGGCTGTCCACCTGATAGCGGTGGAACAGCGGCATGATGGGGTCGCGGTAGCGCTGGACCTTCTTCGCGTGGCTGGGGGTCAGCATCTTCATGAAGTCCTTGGCGAGGCGATAGCCTTCCTCGCCCTCCACCAGCACCTCTTCCAGGTCGGCGGAGTAGACGTCGCGGATGCTGCGCTTGATGAGGTTCGCTTCCTCGTGGATCAGCGCCGGCGCGCGGGACTCCATGGTCGTTTCGCGGATCTGGTTCCACGTGCGGATCAGGTAGTCGTAGTCGCGGCGGATTTCCGCCTTCGAGCGCTCCGACCCCGCGGTTCGCAGGATGACGGCCATGCCGGCCGGCACGTCCAGGTCCGACATGATGGTCTTCAGGCGGCGCCGGTCGGTGGCGTTGGTGATCTTGCGGGAGACGCCGCCGCCGCGGGCGGTGTTGGGCATCAGCACGCAGTAGCGGCCCGCCAGGCTGATGTAGGTGGTCAGCGCCGCGCCCTTGTTGCCGCGCTCTTCCTTGACCACCTGCACAAGCATGATCTGCTTGCGCTTGATGACTTCCTGGATCTTGTAGTTGCGCGCGGGCCTGGAACGGGCGCGGGGCGCGCGCTCTTCCTCGCCCTCGTCGCCGCCCAGATCCTCGACGTCGTCGCCGTTGTCGCCGTCGTCGTCCTCGGCGGCCTCGCGGGCGGCCTCGGCCTTCTGTTCCTCGATCAGCGCCTGCCGGTCGGCGACCGGGATCTGGTAGTAGTCGGGATGAATTTCACTGAACGCCAGAAACCCGTGGCGATTGCCGCCGTAGTCCACGAAGGCCGCCTGGAGCGACGGCTCCACGCGGATCACCTTGGCGAGGTAGATGTTGCCCTTGATCTGCTTCTTCGTGCTGGTTTCGACGTCGAAGGATTCAAGACGGGTTCCGTTGACGACCACCACCCGCGTCTCTTCCGAGTGCGTGGCGTCGATGAGCATACGCTTGACCATTAAACCTGTGACTCCGCATCGCCACCCCGCGGCGCGCGCGGCGCTCGGCGGGATGGGGGATCAATCCGACGAGGCGGCGTGCGGGTGATGCGGCATGGACAGGCGAGGCGGAAGCCTCCGGGAACGCGCGCTGATGCGCGTCCGTCGCGCGCGGCGCCGAAAGGGGCGCTGCGGACGCGGTCGGACGTTGCTTCGCTGTCAAAATGCCGTGGAACTGCAAACCGGCCTCGGACCAAAATTCGAACAGGCCGTCGGCGGCTGCTGGACTGTCTTCCAGCCTTCCGGCCGCCGTCACGCAAGTGCTGGGACGGCGGGTCAGGATCATCTCCGCCGACAGCGGAAATTCGCAAAACCAACATAGCGAGGGGCGGGCAGCCGTACAACGGTTTGTTGCCCGCGCACACACATTATTATGACGGCCGAACCGATACCGTCGCCCGAGTCGGGTTTTGCTTGCGTCGCGACTCCAGATCAGAGATCATGCGATGGTTCAACGAAAGCCGCTTAACCGGTTGTTAATCCCACGGGATGGCGGTTTCTACAAACACGGGCAGCGGCACCGCCGTTGATCCTGAGAGAGCGAGAGAGTGGCCGAGCCGGCCACACCGATGCGAGGGCGCGGCCGCCAGTCGGCCGCGCGGGTGTCCGAATGACGGCCGTGAGGGGGAAGATGGCCGGGAAGGCGCTTCCGAAACCGACCCGACGTAGCGTGGTGCTGGGTGGTGCTGCCGCCGCGGCGCTGACCGCCGTGCTTGGTCCCAGCCAGGCCTGGGCGCTGGTGCGCGCCTCGGGCGTGCGTCTCGGCGACCACCAGGACTTCACCCGCTTCGTCGTCGACCTGTCCAGCGAGGTGGACTTCTCCCTGTTCACCCTGCCCGAACCCTACCGCGTGGTGGTCGACCTGCCCGAGGTGGAATGGACTTTCGGCGAGGAACACATACCCACGGGCCGGGGCGTGGTCGACGCCCTGCGCTGGGGCCTGTTCCAGCCGGGCCAGTCGCGCATCGTGCTCGACCTGGTGCGTCCCGCCACCGTCAAGCAGGCCTTCCTGCTGCCGCCCAACGGCCAGACGGGCTGGCGGTTCGTGGTGGACCTGAAGGAAGCCAGCCACGCCACCTTCGTCGCCGCCGCCGGCCCGCGCAACCGCATCGGCGCGCTGAAGCCCGAGCTGACGCCGGACCGTCCGGTGCAGCAGGTGGCCATCCGTCCGACGCCGGTGGACCCCCGCCAGGACCCCAACCGCCAGAAGGTGATCGTGCTCGATCCCGGTCACGGCGGCGTCGACCCCGGCGCCATCGGCGCTTCGGGCGTCTATGAAAAGAACATCACGCTGGCGGCTGCGCGCGAATTCCGCGACATCCTCAACCGCTCGGGCAAGTACAAGGTCGTGCTGACCCGCGACCGCGACATTTTCCTGCCGCTGCGCGGCCGGTTCGAGGTGGCCCGGCGCCACAACGCCGACCTGTTCATCAGCCTGCATGCCGACAGCATCAAGAGCCCCGACGTGCGCGGCCTGTCGGTCTACACGCTGTCGGAGAACGCCTCGGACTCCGAGGCGGCGGCGCTGGCCGAGAAGGAAAACAAGGCCGACATCATCGCCGGCATCGACCTCAGCCACGAAAGCGCCGAGGTCACCAACATCCTCATCGACCTGGCCCAGCGCGAGACCATGAACCTGTCCTCGCGCATCGCCGAGGCGGTGATCGAAGAGTTGAAGCGCGACGTCAAGCTGCTGCGCCGCACCCACCGCTTCGCCGGCTTCGCGGTGCTCAAGGCGCCCGACGTGCCGTCGGTTCTGATTGAAATGGGCTACCTGTCCAACCGTGACGAGGAGCGCCTGTTGCGTCAGGCGTCATATCGCGCCAAGTTGGGCGGCGCGTTGCAGCGCGCTCTGGACGGCCACTTCAGCCGAACCCAGAAGGCGTACAGGCCGTAGCGTCATCGCACCTACGCCGTTCGCTCGGCCACATTTATGCCCTTCTGTCGTGCCAAACAGGGCCGATCAGGATATGAAGAGGCACGACGGCCCGCGCCGCCTTGACCGCGCGGGCGACCACGGATTGCCGGCAGGATGACTGACGAAAACAAGAAGCCCGTGTTGCGCGCCGAGCGCGACCCCGACGACGCGCCGCGCGGCGACAAGCCCAAGCGCGGCAAGGACTCTGGCAGCCGGAAGGGCAATGGCAACGGCAAGACGCCCGCCGGCGGCAAGCCCGCGCGCAAACGCCGCTCGCTGTTCGGGCGGCTGGTGGTGTTCACGCTCAGCCTCGGGTTCCTGGGCGCCATTGTCGGCGTGCTGGGCATCTTCGCGGTGCTGAACTACTACGGCCAGGACCTGCCCGACCACACCCAGCTTGCCGAATACGACCCGCCGGTGGCGACGCGCATCTATGCCGGCGACGGGCGGCTGATCACGGAATACGCCGTGCAGCGGCGCGTCTTCGTGCCGGTGGAGGCCATGCCCCGGCAGTTGATCGACGCCTTCATCTCCGCCGAGGACCAGAACTTCTACAGCCATCCGGGCCTGGACTTCAAAGGGCTGGCCCGCGCGGTTCTGACCAACATCAAGAACTACGGCACCGGGCGCCGGCCCGAGGGTGCGTCGACCATCACGCAGCAGGTCGCCAAGAACTTCTTGCTGACCAACGAGGTCTCCATCGAGCGCAAGATCAAGGAAGCCATCCTGTCCTTCCGCATCGAGCAGGCGTTCTCCAAGGACCATATCCTGGAGCTGTACCTGAACGAGATCTACCTGGGCGGCGGCTCCTACGGCGTGTCGGCGGCGGCGCTGAACTACTTCAACAAGTCGCTCGACCAGCTGACCATCGGCGAGATGGCCTATCTGGCCGCGCTGCCCAAGGCGCCCAACAACTACAATCCCTACCGCAACCGCGAGGCGGCCATCGAGCGCCGCAACTGGGTCATCGGGCGCATGCTGGAAGACGGCCACATCACCCCGGCCGAAGCCGAGCGTGCCCGCGCTGAGCCGCTGACGGTGCGCCCGCGCGAGGACACCGAACTGGTGGAGAACGGCGCCTACTTCGCCGAGGAGGTCCGCCGCGAGTTGCAGAACCGCTATGGCGACACGGGCCTGTACGAGGGCGGTCTGGCCGTGCGCACGTCGCTGGACCCGGAACTGCAGTCCATCGCCACCCGCGTCATGCGCGAGGGCCTGCTGGACTACGACCGCCGCCACGGCTGGCGCGGCCCGGTGGCGCACCTCGACGACCTGAACGACTGGTCGCGGGCGCTGCAGGACATCGAAAAGCCGGCCGCCGCGCTGGAGGACTGGCGCCTGGCCGTGGTGCTGGAGGTTTCCGCCGACCGGGCCCGCATCGGGCTGTCGGACCACGCCGGCACCATTCCCTTCGAGGAAGCCAAGTGGGCCCGCAAATGGCTAGAAAACCAGCGTTACGGCGCCCAGCCCAAGGACATGCACGACGTTCTGGAGGCCGGCGACGTGGTGCTGGTGGAACCGGTGTCCGAGGAGGACGCCGCCGACGGCGCGCCTGAGGCACCGGATGCCCGCACGACCGATTCTCCGCCGGCCGACGCGACGGACACCTACGCCCTGCGCCAGGTTCCCGATATCAACGGCGCCCTGGTCGCCATGGACCCCCACACTGGCCGCGTGCTGGCGATGGTCGGCGGGTTCTCGCTGAACGCGTCGGAGTTCAACCGGGCGACGCAGGCGTGGCGCCAGCCGGGCTCGGCGTTCAAGCCCTTCGTGTACATGACGGCGCTGGCCAACGGCTACACGCCGGCCTCCATCATCCTGGACGCGCCGGTGGAGTTCGACCAGGGGCCGGGCCTGCCCAAGTGGAAGCCCAAGAACTACAGCGGCGAGTACTACGGGCCGTCGACCCTGCGCATCGGCATCGAGAAATCGCGTAACCTGATGACGGTGCGCCTGGCGCACGCCGTCGGCATGGACGCGGTGGCAGATACCGCCGTGCGGTTCGGCGTCTTCGACGACATGCCGGAGCTTCTGTCCTACTCGCTGGGTGCCGGCGAGACGACGGTGCTGCGCATGACCACGGCCTATGCCCAGATCGTCAACGGCGGTAAGAAGATCACGCCGACCCTGATCGACCGCGTGCAGGACCGCACCGGCCGCACGGTCTTCCGCCACGACGACCGCGCCTGCACCGACTGCAAGGGCGTGTTCTGGACCGGCCAGGGCGTGCCGAGCGTGCCCGATGCGCGTGAGCAGGTCATCGATCCGGTGACGGCCTACCAGATGACCTCCATCCTGGAAGGCGTGGTCAAGCGCGGCACGGGCCGGCGCATCGCCGAGCTGGGCATTCCGCTGGCGGGCAAGACCGGCACCACCAACGACAGCCTGGACACCTGGTTCATGGGCTTTTCGCCCGACCTGGTGGTGGGCGTGTTCGTCGGCTTTGACGATCCGCGCACGCTGGGTCCGCGGGAGACCGGGTCGTCGGTGGCCGCGCCCATCTTCAAGGACTTCATGGCCGCCGCGCTCGACGGCAAGAAGACGCCGTTTCGCATCCCGCCGGGCGTCCAGCTGGTGCGCGTCAGCCATGACACCGGCCGCCCCGCCATGCCGGGGGACAGTGACGTGATCCTGGAAGCCTTCAAGCCCGGCCAGACGCCCTACAACCAGCGCCGCCTGGACGGCACGACCTATGCCGTCGGCCCCGGCGGCGTGGGCGACGACACCTACGCCGACGGCACGCTGGACGGCCTTGGCGGCGACGCCGGCGGGTTCGGGGGCGGAATGGACTCCGGCGGCCTGCCCGGATCCACCGGCGGCGGTACCGCACCCGGTTACGGCGAGCGTCCCACGGCCTCCGGCGGTGGCGGCGGCGGCGGCGCGCCGCAGGCCGGCGGGCTGTACTGACGCACCATCACCAACGGCGACGGCGGCCGGAGTGCTTCGGCCGCCGTCGGTCTTTCGGCGGTGCAACAGCCAAAAGGGGTTGACAACTGCAGCCTACGGCTCAGTCTCGAACATCATGATGTAACGTTGGGATATCCTTAACGCTTGGGAGGAGAGGCGCGGCATCTCGAAAATCTGGGCGCCATCTGGAGGCTGCCCTTGAAGCGCAAGGGCGCCGGATCCTCGTCGTCGAGGACCGGGAGGCCGACGAGGATCTGGTAGACGACATGATCGATCTGACGGCGAGCTTTACGGCACGGCTCTACGGGAAGCGCTCGGTCCGTCGTAGGGCGACGAAAGCGGCGGAAGCGCTGAAGCCATGATGCGGACCTTCGGCACGATCATCCGCAGCGAGCAAGCGGAGGCGGTACTGGCGCCGTTCGCGGCCCGTATGGCCCGAGCCCGCCACTGGCAGTTCCGGGAGTTGCATATCAAGGGCCGGCCGAAGCTGGCGGTCCGCAAGGAGGCGCAGCAACGGTTCGGTCTGACCAAGCGGCAGGCCCTTGCCAACGAGTTCGATCTCGACCAAGCGGTCACCGCCTGGCGCGGTATGATGCGCAACAGGATTGATCGGCTTCGGGACCGCATGGAGCAGACGGAGGGCCACATCGCGCGCCTGGAGCGCAAGATGGCCGGCGCGCCTCCGGCACTGCGCGCGTCGTTAAAGATGCGGTGCCACCAGAAGAAGCGCCACGTCGGCCGCTGCCGGGATACGATGGCGGCCTGCCAGAAGACGTTGGAGGGCCCGCCGGCGCTGTGCTTCGGCGGTCGCGATCTGCTGCGCCAAGGCGCTGTCGAGGCGTGGCGCGACAAGCGCCAAGGCCGCTTCCTGCTGGTGGGATCGAAGGACGAGACGGCGGGCAACCAGACGGCCCAATACGACCCATACAACGGGCGGCTGGTCCTACGCCTGTCCGACGCAGATGCCGAGACCGCACGGGCGGCCGGTGCGCCCGTGGACAGGCGGGGCCGGGTAGTTTTCGAGAACGTGGTGTTCCGCTACGGCCAGCAGGATCTGGCTAACGCGGCGGAGCGTGGCATTGGGATCACCTTCCTGTTCTTTCGCGATGACAGGCGCCGGTGGCACCTCCGGGCCACCATCGAACAGCCCGAGGTGCCCAAGCTCACCGACATCCGGATTGCAACGGTTGGGGTGGACCTCAACGTCGAACATCTGGCCGTCGTGGTGACGGATCGCTACGGCAATCCGGTCGAGCGCGCGACGGTTCCGTTCCCTGTGGCCGGAACGGACGGCGGAACAGCCCAGGCAATGATCGGGGATGCCGTGAAGTGGGTCTGCGACCTGGCGCTGCGGTATGAGGCGGGCGTCGCCGTGGAAGACCTCGATTTCGGGCGCAAGAAGGCGGCCCTGAAGACCTACGGCCGCAAGCACGCCCGCCGCCTGTCGTCCTTCGCCTACAGCAAGTTCGGGGAGATGATTGCGAGCCGCTGCGGACGGCACGGCATCGACCTCACCCGCGTCAACCCTGCCTTCACCAGCGTGATCGGCGGGGTCAAGTATGCCACCGGCCGGGCGATGAGCCGGCATCATGCCGCCGCGCTCGTCATCGCGCGCCGGGCCCAAGGGTTCGAGGAGCGTTTCGTCTGCATGGGCGACAAGGCCCTCGGCGGTCCTGGAAGGAGCCAGCCGAGGCACCTGTGGTCCCGATGGCGGAACGTGCACTTGATGGCTTCCGCGGGAGGCACGGTGCCGCACGCACCGCGGAGGTCTGATGATGGGGCAACCGAAGACGGGCGGCTTGAGCCAAGAGCCGGGCCTGCGCGACGGCGACGGCGCACAGCGACAACCGCCTCCGGCCATCATCAAGTCCGGGCCGCCGTTGCCCGGGCGCGCGTCTGATACGTCAGATGCGAGACACATAAACGGTTGAGGAAGCCGCCGGTTTTCCGTAAGTAGGGGCCTCCCCGCCGACATGAGAGGACGACATGAAGGCCGAAACCGAAACCATGATCTCCGAGATCAAGCAGTCGATGGCACTGCTGAGGAGGCATCTTTGACTACGATCAGGCTGTCCTGCGCCTCGACGAACTGAACGCCGAGGTCGAGAACCCTGATCTGTGGAACGACTCCGACCGCGCTCAGGCGGTGATGAAGGAGCGGACCCATCTGGCCCAGGCCATCGACCGTTACAAGGGCCTGCACAAGCAGCTGGAAGACGCCGTCACGCTCATCGAACTGGGCGAGATGGAGGACGACGAGGACACCATCGTCGAGGGCGAGAATGCCCTGCGCGCCCTGCGCACCGACGTCCAGAAGGCGGAGCTGGAAAGCCTGCTGTCCGGCGAGGCCGACGCCAACGACTGCTATCTCGCCGTCAACGCCGGCGCCGGCGGCACCGAGGCCCAGGACTGGGCCAACATGCTGCTGCGCATGTACGTCCGCTGGGCCGAAGCCCACGGCTACAAGACCGAAGTGGTGGAAGAGTCTGAGGGCGAAGAGGCCGGCATCAAGTCCGCTACGGTCAAGATCATGGGCCACAACGCCTATGGCTGGCTGAAGACGGAGAGCGGCGTGCACCGGCTGGTGCGCATCTCTCCGTATGACAGCGCGGCGCGCCGCCACACCAGCTTCACCTCCGTCTGGGTCTATCCGGTGATCGACGACACCATCGACATCGAGATCCTGGACAAGGACCTGAAGGTCGACACCTACCGCGCCTCGGGCGCCGGTGGTCAGCACGTCAACCGGACCGAATCCGCCATCCGCATCACCCACGTCCCCAGCGGGATCGTGGTGGCCTGCCAGGCGGAGCGCTCTCAGCACAAGAACCGCGACCACGCCATGAAGATGCTGCGCGCGCGGCTCTACGAGGCGGAACTGCGCAAGCGGGAAGAGGCCGCCCAGGCGACGGAAGACGCCAAGTCCGACATCGGCTGGGGCCACCAGATCCGCTCCTACGTGCTGCAGCCTTACCAGATGGTCAAGGATCTGCGCACGGGCGTGGAGACGTCGGACACCTCCGGCGTGCTCGACGGTGACCTGGACCCGTTCATGGCGGCTGCCCTGGCCGCCAAGATCCAGGGCGGTGAAAGCCGCGACGAGGCGGCGGCGGGCTGAGGCCCGCCGTTCCTCATGCGGGGGGCGGGGGAACGGATGACACTCCTGGTCAACACTGTCATCTGGGCGGGGCTGGCGGTGCTGGTGATGTACACCGCCGCCGTCCTGTACATGTACCTGCGCCAGCGCGCGCTGCTCTACGCGCCGAGCCTTGAGCGCCCGGACCCGGCCGCCTGCGGTGTCGGCGACATGCAGGTGGTGACGCTTCGCACCGATGACGGCTTGGCCCTGAACGCCTGGTGGCTGCCGCCGGCGCACGCCGAGGCGCCCGTGGCCCTCTACTGCCACGGCAACGCAGGCTCCATGGCCGACTGCGCCTTCAAGGTCGCCGCCTACCGCGCGAGCGGCATGGGCGTGCTGTTGTTCGATTATCGTGGGTACGGCGGCAACGCCGGCCGCCCGACCGAACAGGGCCTCTACGCCGATGCCCGAAGCGCCCGCCGTTTCCTGCTGGAGGAACAGGGCGTGACCGAGGACCGGCTGGTCATCCACGGCGAAAGCCTGGGCTCGGGCGTGGCGACGCAACTCGCGCTTGAGCATCCGCCGGCCGCGCTGGTGCTGGAGGCGGCGTTCATCTCCATCCCTGCCGTCGGCAAGCTGCAATACCCTTGGCTTCCCGTCCACCGCCTGACCAAGGACCGCTACGAAAGCCTCGCCAAGATCGGCCGCATTCAGGCGCCGGTGCTGGTGGTGCATGGCGAGGACGACGATCTTGTGCCGGTCGACTTCGGCCGCCGCCTTCACGCCGCGGCGCGGGAGCCGAAGGAGCTTGTCCTGCTGCCCGGCGCGGGCCACGCGGACCTGTTCGACTTCGGGGCCGGGGAGCGGATTACGGGGTGGGTCGCCGAGACCGTGGAGGGTGCGCTTCGCGCGCGGGGCCAGCCCCGCACCCCGCCGGGGACGGAAGCCTCGGGTGTGGTGCAGGGATAGCCACTAAGTCGGCGAAGGACACAAAGCCGGTGTGCTGGTGGCTGGTACTGCGGCTTTACTGGTGGGCGCGGTGCCTTTTCAAACACCAAGACACCAAGACAGCGCGCGAAGGCGCGCAATCATCCGTACGCCGAGCACCTTTGCTCTGTCTTGTCGGGGAAGAAGGATCAGATAGCCGCGGGAGCGCGAGGGAGCCCGTGGCTCCCTCGTATATCATTCCGGCGCAGCCGGAAAGCCTTTGTGTGCTTTGTGCCTTGGTGCCTCAAAAAAAACATACAGCGGGTACAGGCCGTTAGCGGGTCGCCGGCGTCACCCACTTCTGCTGCTTGGGCGGCTCGTAGGCCTCCAGCCGGTCGAGCAGGGGCGCGGCGTCGTGTTCCACCATCAGCATGGCGCGGTGGTGGTCGCGCAGGAAGCCTTCCGCCACCATGTGGTCGATGAAGGCCCGCATGGCGTCGTAATAGCCCGCGACGTCCAGCAGGGCGACCGGCTTTTCGTGCTCGCCAAGCTGCCCCCAGGTCCAGACCTCGAACAGTTCCTCCATGGTGCCGATGCCGCCGGGCAAGGCGATGAAGCCGTCCGACAGGTCGGCCATCAGGGCCTTGCGCTCGTGCATGGTGTTGACCACGCGCAGGTCGGTCAGCGCGCCGTGCCCCACTTCCAGGTCCATGAGGAACTTGGGGATCACGCCGATCACCTCGCCGCCGGCCTTCAGGCAACTGTCGGCGACGATGCCCATCAGCCCCACGTGCCCGCCGCCGTAGACCAGCCCGACGCCGCGCGCCGCCAGCGTTCGGCCGAGCGTCGCGGCGGCCTCGGCATACTCGGGGCGGGCGCCCGCGTTGGAGCCGGTGAAGACGCACAGCCGCCGCATGAAGATCCTCCGTGGTGCATCGCGGGTAAAGGGTTGCCTGCCTATAGCATTGCGCGGACCATGCGGCAAAGACCATTCGCGGGGGATCATCCATGTCCACGAACCCGGACGGCTGGCGGACCTTCGTCGCGCGGTGGTACGGCGAGGGCCGCCTGGCGTTCCACGACGCGAACGGCACCGCCGAGAGCCGGCCGTGGCGCGGCGGGACGCTCCACCAGGACGTCTATGACCGGCCGGAGGCGTCGGCGCCCGTGGTGGTTCTGCTGCACGGCATCCAGGGCTACGGCCGCATGTTCCTCAGCGTCACGGAGGGGTTGTGGCGGCGCGGTTGCGCCGTGGTGGCGCCGGACATTCCGGGCTACGGCCTGTCGGCCAGCCGCAAGAACCGGGGGCGGCGGGCGGTGGCCGACCAACTGGACGGCGTGGAGGCCGCGGTGCGTGCGGCCGCCGCCCGTTGGCCCGACCGCCCGCTGGTGCTGGCGGGCGCCAGCCTGGGGGCGCCGCTGGCCTTTGCGACGGCGCTCAAGGTACCCGAGGTGCGGGCGCTGACGCTGTGGACCCTGTTCAGCCCTGACGATCCCGCCGTGCTTGCCGCCACCGGACGGTTCGGGCGGTTCAGCGGGGCGACGCTGGGGGTGATGAGGCCAGTGGGGCGCGTCATCCCCGGCCTGCCCATGGCGGCCTGGTTCATCCTGGCGCTGGAGCACCTGAACGCCGCGCCGGGCTTCGTCCGGTCGCTGAAGGACGACCCGCTGGTCGCCAAGACCACCAACCTCCGCGCCATGCTGTCCCTGCAGCGCGACCTGCCGCCGCTGTTGCGGTGGGAGGCCTGGGATCGGCCCATCCTGGTCATGCAGCCGGGAAACGACCGCATGATCCCGCCCGCCGCCACCTGCCGCGCCTTCACCCGCCTGACCGCCGAGCCGCGCCGGCTGGAGATGCTTGACGGCGTCGAACACTTCCCCGCCGAACCGGAGCCGCTGGACCGGGCGGCGGCATTGATGGCGGGGTTTCTGGAAGAGGTGGGGATCAAGGGATAAGGGCGGCCACCTCCGCCACCCGCGCGACCAGGGGCCGGGGCAGGGCGTCCAGGCTGAACCAGCCGGCGTCCAGGGCGTCGTCGGCGGCGGCGACCGTGCCGGAGGGCTCCACGCCCAGCATGGCGACCAGTACGAAGTGGTGCGCCAGTGCTCCGGTCGCGGCATCGCGCTCCATGGTGTCGAAGGCGGTCAGCGGGCCGGTGATGCGGGCGGTGATGCCGGTTTCCTCCAGAAGCTCCCGCGCGGCGGCCTCGGCCAGCGTCTCGCCGCGCCGGGGCTTGCCGCCGGGATAACCCCATAGGCCGGCGGCGGGCGGGTTGCGGCGGCGGACCAGCAGGATGCGGCCAGCCTCATCCCGCACCACTGCGATGACGCCGACGCGGGGTTCGCTTGCGGCGTGGCCGGGCGGCAGGTCGGCGGCCATAGGATCAGGCGAGGGCAAAGCCGCACTCCTTCAGCGCTTCGATGGTCTCGGCCGGGCTTTCCTCGGGCAGGAAATGGCCGCCGGCGACGGCGCGGCCGGAGACGTCGGCGGCCTTGGCGCGCCAGGTCTCCAGCACGTCGTAGTTTTTTTCCATCAAGCCGTTGGCACCCCAGAGGACCGCCAGCGGACAGGCGATGCGGGCATCGGCGTCGGCCTCGTCGTCGGCGAGATCGACGGTGGCGGCGGCGCGGTAGTCCTCGCAGGTGGCGTGGATGCAGGCGGGGTCGCGATAGGCGGCGCGGTATTCCTCCACCGCGCGCGGATCGTAGGCGGACAGCCCCGTGCCCCAGGCGCCCAGCTTCCATTCCAGGTAGAAGTCAGGATCGGCGCCGATCAGCGTTTCCGGCAGCGGGCGCGGCTGGGCGAGGAACAGCCAGTGGTAGTAGGCGAGCCCCACGGCGCGGTCGAGTGTGGCGAAGATGGTGTGCGTCGGCACGATGTCCAGCACGGCCGCACGGGTGACGCGGCGGGCGTGGTCCAGGCAGAGCCGGTGAGTCACCCGCCCGCCGCGATCGTGACCGATGACCTCGAACGTCTCGTGCCCCAGCGCCGTCATCAGCGCGGCGACATCGGCGGCCATGGTGCGCTTGGCGTAGGCGCGGTGTTCCGCGTCCCCCTCGGGTTTGTCGGAGGCGCCATAGCCCCGCAGGTCGGGCATGATGAGCGTGTGCGTCTTCGCCAGGTGCGGCGCCATGCGGTGCCAGCAGGCGTGCGTCTGCGGGTAGCCGTGGAGCAGCAGCAGCGGCGGCCCCTCGCCCCCGACGCGCACGGCCTGGGTGATGCCGTTGGCCTGGATGCGGTGCAGGGTGAAGCTCTCGGGGAAGAGGTCGGTCATGGCTGGCTCCGCTGTGGGGTGGGGCGCGGGAGAGTATGGCGGGGTTTCATCAGCCTTGCGACCCATGCCTATCGTGCAAGGCTTGAGAATGCCGTGGCGGTGGACTAACTTGACTTAGTCCAGACCGCGAGGCCCGTATGCAGACCTTCAATATCCACGACGCCAAAACCAACCTGTCGCGGCTCGTCGAGCAGGCGAGCAAGGGGGAAGCCTTCATCATTGCCCGCGCGGGGAAGCCGCTGGTCAAGGTCACGGCGATCGAGGCTCCGCCAGCACAAAAGCAGCGGCGTCTCGGGTTTCTCAAGGGCCAGATCAAGGTGCCGGACGACTTCGACCGGATGGGAGCGGAGGAGATCGAAGCGCTGTTCGGCGGCGGATCGTGAAGTATCTACTGGACACGCATATCCTGCTCTGGGCAGCAGGCGAGCCGGAATGCCTTTCTTCCGAAGCCTCGGCTTTCATTGCGGACGAGGCGAACGAACTGTATTTCAGCGCCGCCAGCCTTTGGGAGATCGCCATAAAGGCCGGCTTGGGCCGTGAGGATTTCCAAGTCGATGCAGGTGTCTTCAGGCGGGCGGCGCTCGAGAACGGCTATGTCGAACTCCCTGTTGAAGGACGTCATGCCGTCGCGGTGCAGACATTGCCCAATGTCCACAAAGACCCGTTCGACCGTATGCTTGTTGCGCAGGCTCAGGTAGAAGGGATTATCCTGCTGACGGCCGACGGTTTGGTGGCACAGTACCCGGGGCCGATCCGAAAAGTCTGACGCGTCACCCCACCGCCGCCTCGTACCACCCTACCGGCATGCCGGCTTCCGCCCGCGCATCGTCGTTGAACGGCCCCTTCAGGCCGCCGGGGTGCAGGCGTTTCAGGCGGTCGGCGTATTCCGCCTCCGGGTCCAGGCCGCGCGCCTCGCAGACGTGGCGGAACCACCGCACTCCGGCGGCGACGTGGGTGATTTCGTCGCGGTAGATCACGTCCAGCACCGCCACCGTCTCCGGATCGCCGTTGGCGGTCAGGCGGTCGATGGTGGGCGGCGTGGTGTCCAGCCCGCGGGCCTCGTGCGTCATGGGGACCAGGGCCAGGCGGTCCAGCAGGTCGTCGGACGTCATCACCGCCGCCCGCCACAGGCCGTCGTGGGCCGGCAGGTCGCCGTAGGCCGCGCCCAACTCGCCCAGGCGTTTTTCCAGAAGCTCGAAGTGCAATGCCTCGTCGACGGCGACCTTGATCCAGTCGTCGATGAAGGCGCGCGGCAGCGGGTCCGACCCGCCCAGGAAGCGCGCCAGGATGTCCCACGCCAGATCAATGGCGTTCAACTCGATATGCGCCAGCGCGTGCAGCAGCGCGATGCGCCCGCGCACGCCGCCCTTGGACCGCTTGGGCATGTCGCGCGGGGCCATGAGTGCCGGCTTCTCCGGCCGCGCCGGGCGGTCGGGCGCACCGGGCGCGCCCACCTCCGCCAGGGCACCGAAGGCCCAGGCGTCGGCGGTCTCGCGGGTCAGGCGGATCTTCTCGGAAGGGTCCGCCGCCCGCAGCACGGCGCGGGCGGCGTCAAGCAGGGTGCCGGAGGCGGTCATGCCGTCTCCCGCAGCGCCTTGGTGGCGTCCAGCACCTCGGCGGCGTGGCCCTTGACCTTCACCTTGGGCCAGACCTGGGCGATGGTGCCGTCAGGGGCGATCAGGAACGTGGTGCGCTCGATGCCCCAGAAGGTCTTGCCGTACATGGATTTTTCCTTCCAGACGCCGTAACGCTCGCAGACGTCGCTGTCGGCGTCCGACGCCAGCGGGAAGGTCAGGCCCTGCTTGGCCTTGAAGCTGTCATGCTTTTTCACGCTGTCCTTGGAAACGCCGATGATGACGGCGTCGACGCCCGAGAAGTCGGGCTCCAGGTCCCGGAAGTCGCAGGCTTCGGTCGTGCAGCCGGGGGTGGCGTCCTTCGGGTAGAAGTACAGCACCACCGGTTTGCCCTTGAGCGCGGACAGGCTGACGCTGCCGCCGCCGTCGGTGGGCAGGGTGAAATCCGGGGCGGCGTCGCCGACGGAAAGGCTCATGGCGTCTGGCTCCCTTTGCTGGTGAGATGGAACAGGGGCGAGCCCGCAGGCTCAGGCTTCCTCTACGGAGCCGCCGTCGGCCCGGTTTGCCTTGGCGGCCGCGGCCGGCTCGTCGATGAGGCGCACGAAGACGGCATGGGCGGCTTCCGCCCGCTCGGCGACCAGGGCCTTCAGGCCGTCCAGGTCCTCGCAGCCGCAGGCCGACAGCAGCTTGCGACGCAGGCCCGTGGAGATCTGTGTCTCGTCGAACTTGCCGGCGATGGAGTGGCGCAACAGGCCCTGGATGGTCAGCCACAGGAAGTGCGCCCGGTCCAGGGTCTCGGCGTCGGCGGCGTCCAGAATGCCGGCGGCGGACAGGTTTTTCAGTCCGTCGCCGGTGTTGCTGTTGAGGATGTCGGGGTGTTCATGCCCGTGCAGAAGCTGCAGCGTCTGGGAGATGAACTCCACGTCCACCATGCCGCCGCGCATGTGCTTGACGTCCCAGATGTCGCCGGGCTTGGTGTGCTCCCTGGCCATCAGCGCGCGCATCTCGGACACGGCGATCAGCAGCGCGTCGCGGTCGCGCGGGCGGGTGAGGACCTCGCAGATGGCGTCGCGGATGTTCTGCGACAGCTCGGGGTCGCCGCAGGCCACGCGGGCGCGGACGAGCGCCAGGTGCTCCCACGTCCAGGCGTCCTCGCGGTTGTACTTGATGAAGCTTTCCAGGCTGGCCGCCAGCGGCCCCTTCTTGCCCGAGGGACGCAGGCGCAGGTCCACCTCGTACAGCCGGCCCTCGCTGGTCAGCGCGTTGATGGCGCCGACGAAGCGCTGGGTCAGGCGGGCGTAGTATTCGCCGCGCGTGAGCGGCTTCGGGCCGTCGCTGCTTTCCGCGGCGGGGTCTGTGTCGTAGACGCAGATGAGGTCCAGGTCGCTGGTCGCCGTCATCTCGCGCCCGCCCATCTTGCCCATGGCGATCACCGCCAGGTCGCCGCCGGGGAAGCGGCCGTAGGTGCGGGCCATTTCCTCGGACACGGCCGGCAGCAGGCGGTCCAGCACCACGTCGGCGATCGCGGCCAGGGCGTCGCCGGCCTCGCGCGCGTCGGCCAGCAGGCGCAGCGTCTGCACGCCCACCTGGAACTTGTGGTCGTTGGCGAAGCGGCGCGTGATGTCCAGGACGTGTTCATAGTCGCGCGCATCGGCCAGCCGCAGGTCAAGCTCCTGCCCCAAGGCCGCGCGGTCGGGCAGGGGGCCGAAGAAGCCCGGCGTCAGCACGGCGTCCAGCAGGCCGGGGTTCTTGGCCAGAACCTCCGCCAGCCGGGGCGCGTCGCCCATGATTTCGGCCACCAGATCAAGAAGCTGCGGATGGGTGTAGAACAGGCTGAACAGCTGCACGCCCGCCGGCAGGCGGCTCAGGAAGTCGTCGAAGCGGAAGAACGCCTGGTCGGGGCTCGCGGTCTGGCCGAAGGCGCGCAGCAGCGTCGGCACCAGTTCCGTCAGCAGTTCCTTCGACCGGGTGGAGCGCACCGCGCGATACCGCCCGTGGTGCCAGCCGCGCACCGTGGCGGCGACGGCGGACGGGTTGCCGTAGCCCAGTTCGGTCAGGGTCTGAATGGTGGCCGGATCGTCCTCGTTGCCGGTGAAGACCAGGTTGCCTTCCTCCGACAGGCTGGGCTCCTCCTCGAACAGGTCGGCGTAGTGGCCCTCCACCGTGTGCAGCACGTCCATGAGCCAGGACTCGAAGTCCTCCAGGCTCTCGTGGCCCATGAAGACCGCCAGCGCGCGCAGCTTCTCGTCGTCGTCGGGAAGCGTCTGCGTCTGGCTGTCGTCGATCATCTGAAGCCGGTGCTCCAGGGTGCGGAGCTGGATGTAGGACGCTTCCAACTGGTCGGCGACGACAGGGGCGACGTGTTCCGTCTCCACCAGGGCGCGCAGGGCGTCCAGCGTGCGGGGGCTGCGGTTCTGCGGCTCGCGCCCGCCCCAGATGAGCTGTTGGGTCTGGGCGAAGAACTCGATTTCGCGGATGCCGCCTCGGCCCACCTTGATGTTGTGCCCGGCGACCGCCACCTTGGCGCCGCCCTTGGCGGCATGGATCTGGCGCTTGATGGACTGAATGTCCTGGATGGCGTGGAAATCCAGGGACTTGCGCCAGACGAAGGGCCGCAGGTGGCGCAGGAACGCCTGCCCCGCCGCCGTGTCGCCGCCGACACAGCGGGCCTTGATCATGGCGGCGCGCTCCCAGTTCTGGCCGAAGCTCTCGTAATAGGTTTCGGCGGCGGGAAGCGCGATGGCAATCTTCGTCGAGCCCGGGTCGGGCCGCAGGCGCAGGTCGGTGCGGAAGACGTAGCCGTCGGCGGTGCGCTCGTCCATCAGGCGCACCAGGTCCTTGGTCATGCGCACGAAGAATTCGGAAATGAACTTCTCGCCCTTGTAGACCACCTTGTCGGGGTCGAAGACGACGATCAGGTCGATGTCGCTGGAATAGTTCAATTCCCGCGCGCCCAGCTTGCCCATGCCCAGCACGAAGTAGCCGCAGTCGCGCTCCGGGTCGTCGGGGTGGGGAAGCTCCAGGTCGCCCTTGGCGTGGGCCTTGCGCATCAGGTGGGCGATGGACAGCCGCAGGGCGGTCTCGGCGAAGTCGGACAGGGCGCCGGTCACCGTGTCCAGGTCCCACGCCCCGGCGACGTCGGCCGCCGCCACGGCCAGCGCCATGCGCCGCTTGCCCGTGCGCAAGAGCTTCATGAGCTTGGTCGTGTCGTCCTCCGCCGCCGCGTCGGCGCGCAGGGCCTCCACCATGCGGGCGAGCGCCGCGTCGGGGCCGTCGCGCAGTACCTCGACCATGAAGGCGCCGTCGCGCAGGGCGCAGGAGGTCAGGAAGGGGCTGTTGCCGAACAGGGCGTCCAGCAGGGCCGCCTGGGGCGTGGCGTCTTCGGCGGCGGCGCGGACGGCCTCGGCCAGGGCATCGTCGTCGGCGAGATCCGCCAGGCCCAGCCATCGCTCCCGCCCGCGGTCGCGGCGCTCGGGGTCGGCGGGCGCGGGCAGGGTGGCGTCGGCGGGGGGAAAAGCGAAGGCGGCCATGGACGATCCCATCAGCAGGCGGAGGTGTTCGTGTGCTGTCTCGTGGGTCTGGTCTATGCCCCGCCGCCGCGTCAGACAAGCAGAATCAGGCCGCTGAGCCGCACCGGTCCCGCGCCGGAGGTTCACGATGGCTTAAGGCCTTCCGTCCTACGATGGCGCGGTAACCGAAAACCGTTCCGCCGCTGCCGATCCGTCGAGCCCCATGCGCTTGTCCGCTTTCCGCCGCCTCTCTGTCCTGCTGGCCGCTGCCGTGCTCCTGCCGGTTGCGCCGGCCCCTGCGCGGGCGCTGACGCCGGGCACCGAAGCGCCGGCGCCGGTGGCGCAGCCGGAGGCAAGCCCCGAGACGGCCGAACTGGCGCCGCTGGCATCCGTCCGCCCCTACCATGGGCATGTGCCGCGGCGGCGCGACCTGGGCCTGCGTGGATCGTGGCGCGCGCGGGCGAGCCTGGGCGGCAGCGAGGACAACCGGACGACGGCGGTGGAACTGCCCCTGTCCCTGACCTACGGCTTCGGGGACGGCGCCGAAATCTCGCTCGACGCGCCGCTGCGCCTGCGCGACCGGGCGCAGGGCGTGGGCGGCTACTCCGGCGACCTGCGGCTTGCGGCGGGCCTGCCGATCACCGAGCAATGGACGCTGCGGCCCTCGGTACGCGTCGGCGTCTCGGGGCCCCTGGCGCCCGGGACGGGGCGGCGGACCGTCTCCGGCCGCGTGGTCAGCTCCGTCGCCTGGCCGGTGACCCCGGGCCTGCGGCTGACCCTCGGCACCACCGGGGAAGCGTTCGACAGCGCGCGGCTCGGAAAACGCGGCGACGGTGTCGTGGACTTCACCCTGCGTAACCGCCTGGGCCTGACGCTGGACACGGGGGTGGATGTCTTCGGCGGCGACCTGGACGCCACGGCGGCCTTCACCGACATGCGCCGCCTGGATGCCGGCGGCCTGACGCGGCGCGACCGGATCGACCTCGGCCTGTCGGGCGGCGGGCGCCTGAAGCTCGGCGCCTCGGCCAGCCTGGCACGCGAGGCCGAGACGGCGGAGGCCGGCATCCGCGCCCGCCTGTTCACGCGTTTCTGACGCGGGCGCGGAGTCGCCTGCGTGATGCTGGCGCCGGAGGCCGGCGTTGGTTTCGGCGGTTTCGTGGCCCTGAACAGTTTATCCGGCCCCCCTTTTGCTGGTAAGAAGAAGGTCGGGCCGGCAGGCGGCCCCGCCGGCACGGCGCCGGTGTCAGTGGAGATGGAATGGGCGTGGTTCATGGCCCCGTGAGGTGGGTGTTCAAGGGCGTGGCCGCCGTGGCCGTGCTGACATTGGTGGTGGGGGCGCTGCTGGCGGCGCGCCTGTCCCAGGGACCGCTGCCCCTCGACCTGCTCAACCCCTACATCCTGGAAGCGGTCAACACGCCCGGCGCGGCCGTGCGCTACAGCCTGGGCGGCACCGACCTGCGCTGGGGCGGCGTGGACGAGCCCTTCGACCTGCGGGTGCGCGACGTGCAGGTGCTGGACGCCCACGGCGCGCTGATCGCCGCCATCCCCGACGCGTCCGTGAGCATCGACGCCGGGCCCCTTCTGCGCGAGGGGCGCCTGGCGCTGGATGCCGTCACGCTGCACGGCGGCGTGGTCCACTTGCGGCGCGAGCTCGACGGCGCGGTGGTGTTCGCCATGGAAACGGCGCCCGAGGCGGTCGCGCCGGTGGAGCGCCGCGCCGAAAGTCCCGCCCAGGCGCTGCGCGGGGCGATGCGGGCGCTGGGCCTGGGTGAGGAAGCGGCGGCGGAGGCGTCCATCGGCGGCGTCGACCTGCCCGAGACCGTGCGCATCTCCGACGCCCGCGTTGTCATCGACGACCGCATCTCCGGCATCACGTGGCGCCTGCCTCACGTGGACGCAGCCGTGACTCGCGAGCCCGGACGGGTGCGGGCCGAGGCCTCGGTCGCGCTGGCCGTGGCCGAGGGCCGGCAGACGCTGGTGGATGCGGTGGCGACCCTGGACGGCGGCGGCGTCATCGATGCGGGCCTGACCCTGCGCGACCTGCGCCCGGCCGATTTCGCTACGGTGGCCGAGGCCGCCGCGCCGCTGGCGGGGGTGGACCTGCCGCTGTCGGGCACCGTCACCGCCACGCTCGGTCTGCGGGGCGATGCGGTGGCGCTGGACCTTCTGGGCGTGTCACTGGACGGCGGCGCCGGAACAATCGCCGCGCCCGCGCCCGTCTCCCACGCCTGGTCGCTCGACGGGCTGGAAGTGCGCCTGTCCGCCGCCGACAACCTGCGCCAGGTGGCGCTGGAAACCCTGACGCTGGACCTGGAAGGCGCGCCCCTGGTGTCCCTGCGCGCGGCGCTGGACAAGCAGGACGCGGGCATCGGGCTCAGCCTGGAGGCGCGGGCCGAGGACGTGGCCGTCGATGCCGTCGCCGGGCTGTGGCCGCAGGCCATCGAGGGCAAGACCCGCCACTGGATCGACACGCGGCTGGCGGGCGGCGTGGTGCCGTCGTTCACCCTGCGCGCCGGCCTGGCGGGCGAAAGCCTGGAGGCTTTGGACCTGGTGGCGCTGGACGGGTTCGGCCGGGTGGAGGGCACAGCCGTCGACTACCTGCCGCCCATGCCGGTGGTGGAGGACGCCAGCGCCGACATGACCATGACGGCCGACGCCTTTCGCCTGAGCATCACTGGCGGGCATGTGGGCGACCTGACGGTGTCGCGCGGCGATGTCGATTTCCTGCAACTGAACCGGCATCCGCAGGTCGCCGACATCAACCTGACCATCGACGGGCCCCTGCGCTCCGCCCTGCGCCTCGTGGACAACGAGCCCCTGGGCTACGTCTCGCGCTACGGCCTGGGACTGGACGGGGTGCAGGGGTATGCCTCGACGCGGCTCGCCATCAGCTTTCCCATGCTGGACGCGCTGACGCTCGACGACGTGGAGGTGCGCGCCGACAGCACCATCCGCGACGCCGTGCTGCCCGATGCCGCCTTCGACCAGCCGCTGACCGACGGCGACCTGTCCCTGTCGGTCACCAAGCGCGGCATGACGGTGGAGGGCGAGGCCGAGGTGGCCGCCGTGCCGGCCACCGTGAAGTGGACGGAGAACTTCGAGGACGGCGCCCCCTTCCGCAGCCGCTACGAGGCCGAGGCGACGCTCACCGCCGCCGACCGCATAGCGCTGGACCTCGACATCGTGCCACTGAGCCCGCCGTTCCTGACCGGGCCCACCGGCGCCTCGGTCATCGTCACGCAGCTGCCGTCGGGTCAGAGCACCCTCGGCGCGACGCTGGACCTGACCCCGGCGGCCATGCGCCTGCCCGGCTTCGAGTGGCAGAAGGCGCCCGGTACCTCTGGCCGCGCAACGCTGTCCGCGTTGATGGGGCCGGGCGGAAGCCTGCGCGAGATCAACCGTTTCACCGTCATCGCCGGCGACGACCTGTCCATGGCCGGCGGCGTCAGCCTGCTGCCCGAGGGCGGCGTCGCGCGGGTGACGCTGGAGCAGGCCAGCGTCGGCGAAACCGCGTTCACCGGCGGCGCCTCGTTCCGGCCCGACGGCGGCATCGACGTCGACATCTCCGGCCATGCCTTCGATGCCGTGCCGTTCCTGGCGGCGGCGACGCAGGACGGCGAGGGCGGCTCCGCTCCCGCGGCCGCGGGTGCTCCTGGCGGGCAGGACGCGGAGACCGAACTGCCGCCCATGTCCCTGCGGGCGCAGTTCGACGTCGTCTGGGTGACCGAGGACGCGACGCTGGAAAACGCCGTCGTGCACCTCATCCGCGACGACGCGGGCTGGCAGGCCGCCGACGTCTCCGCCCTGGCCGAGGGCGCGACGCCGCTGCGCTTCCAGTACCGCCCCGCGGCGGACGGCGTCGGCCATGCCTTCACGCTGGACAGCGGCGCGGCCGGCGTGGTGCTGCGGGCGGTGAACGTGATGGATACCCTGCGCGGCGGCATGCTGTCGGTCCGCGGCCGGGTGGCGCCCGACGAGACCGTGCGCGGGCTGGCGGAGATCCGGGATTTCCGGCTGACGGACGCGCCGGTTCTGGCGAAGGTGCTGTCCGTCGCCGCGCTGACGGGCATCCTGGAAAGCCTGACCGGCGACGGCCTGGCCTTCAGCCGCGCCACCGCGCCGTTCGAGGTGGAGGACGGCGTCCTGCGCCTGACGGACGCCCGCGCCCATGGCCCCTCGCTGGGCCTGACGGCCGAGGGCGTGGTGGGGCTGGAGGCGCCCGAGGTGGTGGACCTGCGCGGCACCATCGTGCCCGTCTACGCCGTCAACAGCCTGCTCGGCAACCTGCCGGTCATCGGCGACCTGATCACCGGCGGCGACGAGGGTGGCGGCCTGTTCGCCGCCACCTACACCGTGAAGGGCGAGATCGCCGCGCCATCGGTCAGCGTCAACCCGCTGTCGGTCCTGGCGCCCGGCTTCCTGCGCAAGCTTTTCGAGGCGCCGGCGCCGCAGACGGTTGAGCGGCCCGCCGAGGCGGACGCCGACAGCACCGGCGACTGATCATCGTTTTTTCCGTTCAAACATTCCAGGTAAATCGGTTTCCTTTATCAGGGGTGCCCGCCTTATGTTTGCGCCTGTCGATAACGGCAACACGCAAACCCAGTGGAGACCCCCATGTCCCTGATCAACACCGAGATCAAGCCCTTCACCGCCCAGGCCTACAAGAACGGCGAGTTCCTGCAGGTGACCGACGCCGACCTGAAGGGCAAGTGGTCCGTCGTGTTCTTCTATCCGGCCGACTTCACCTTCGTGTGCCCGACGGAGCTTGAGGACCTGGCCGACAACTACGCCGAGTTCCAGCAACTGGGCGTGGAGATCTACTCTGTGTCGACCGACACGCACTTCGCCCACAAGGCGTGGCACGACACTTCCGACGCCATCGGCAAGATCCAGTACACCATGGTCGGCGACCCCACCGGCACCATCAGCCGCAACTTCGACGTGATGATCGAAGAGGCCGGCGTCGCCAACCGCGGCACCTTCGTGATCGACCCCGAGGGCAAGATCCAGCTGGTCGAGATCACCGCCGAGGGTGTCGGCCGGGACGCCAGCGAGCTGCTGCGCAAGATCCGCGCCGCGCAGTATGTCGCCGCCCACCCCGGCGAGGTGTGCCCCGCCAAGTGGAAGGAAGGCGAGAAGACCCTGGCACCGTCGCTGGACCTGGTCGGCAAGATCTAACGACCGACCCATGGGGGCGGACGCGGTGCCAAAGGGGGCGCCACGTCCCACCCATCGCCCCCACGACCTCCATACATCGCCCAAGAAAACGAAAACCGATCAGTCGGGGGAGCCCGCGTCATGCTGGACAGCACGCTCAAGACACAGTTGAAGGCCTACCTTCAGAACATCACCCAGCCCGTGGACCTGGTCGCCGCGCTGGACGACGGCGAGAAGTCCCGCGAACTGGACGACCTGCTGCGCGAGATCGCCGCCCTGTCGGATTCCATCGCCGTAATCCACGCCGATGCCGATGCCGATGTCCGCCGGCCGTCCTTCGCCATCACCCGGCGCGGCACCGACGTGTCGGTGACATTTGCCGGCCTGCCCATGGGGCACGAGTTCAACTCGCTGGTGCTGGCCCTGCTGCAGGTCGGCGGGCATCCGTCCAAGCTGGCGCAGGACGTGATCGAGCAGGTCAAGGCGCTGGACGGCGACTTCAACTTCGAGACCTATTTCTCGCTGTCCTGCCAGAACTGCCCCGACGTGGTGCAGGCGCTGAACCTGATGAGCGTGCTGAACCCGCGCATCCGCCACACCGCCATCGACGGCGGCCTGTTCCAGGACGAGGTGGAGCGCCGAAAGGTGATGGCCGTGCCCAGCGTCTACCTGAACGGCGAGCCCTTCGCCCAGGGGCGCATGAGCCTGGAGCAGATCCTGGCCAAGGTGGACACCGGCGCGGAAGCCCGCGCGGCCGAAGAGATCAAGCGCAAGGACCCCTTCGACGTGCTGGTCGTCGGCGGCGGCCCGGCCGGTGCCTCGGCCGCCATCTACGCGGCCCGCAAGGGCATCCGCACGGGCGTGGCGGCGGAACGGTTCGGCGGTCAGGTGCTGGACACCATGGCCATCGAGAACTTCATCTCGGTCTCCCACACCGAAGGTCCCAAGCTGGCCGCGGCCCTGGAGCAGCACGTCAAGGACTACGACGTCGACGTCATGAACCTCCAGCGCGCCGAGAAGCTGGTGCCGGCCAAGGTGCCGGGCGGCCTGGCGGAGGTGCATCTGGCCAATGGTGCGGTGCTGAGGTCGCGCACCGTCATCCTGTCGACCGGTGCCCGCTGGCGCCAGATGGGCGTGCCCGGCGAGGACGAGTACCGCAACCGGGGCGTGGCCTACTGCCCGCACTGCGACGGCCCGCTGTTCAAGGGCAAGCGCGTGGCGGTGATCGGCGGCGGCAACTCGGGCGTCGAGGCGGCCATCGACCTGGCCGGTATCGTGGCGCATGTGACGCTGATCGAGTTCGACACGCAACTGCGCGCCGACGCGGTGCTGCAGACCAAGCTGCGCAGCCTGCCCAACGTGACCATCATCACCAACGGCAAGACGACCGAGGTCAGCGGCGACGGACAGAAGGTCACGGGCCTTACATACGAGGAGCGCGAGACCGGCGAGGTCCACACGCTGGCGCTCGAAGGCATCTTCGTCCAGATCGGCCTGGTGCCCAACACCGAATGGCTGAAGGACGGCCCGGTGCGCCTGAGCCCGCGCGGCGAGATCGAGGTGGACGCCCGCGGCGAAACGTCGGTGCCGGGTGTGTTCGCCGCCGGCGATGCGACGACCGTGCCCTACAAGCAGATCGTCATCGCCATGGGCGAGGGCTCCAAGGCCGCCCTGTCCGCCTTCGACCACCTGATCCGCACCGTCCCGGCGGACGAGGCCGCGGCGGCATGATGATGGCCCCATAGTGCAAAGGAAAGCCCCGCCGGTCGGTTCGGCGGGGCTTTTCGCAGGCTGTGACAAGCTTGCGCCGATACCACGGCGCTGCTATTTTTTGGTATCGGTTCGGGAGGGCGTCATGCCGAGAAACACGTCTGTAAGTTTGGGCGATCACTTCGCGGCCTTCATCGACAACCAGGTCGCAACCGGCCGGTACGGTTCAGCAAGCGATGTCGTGCGGGCGGGGCTGCGCCTTCTTGAAGAGCATGAGGCGAAGGTGGCGGCGTTGCGTCAGGCCTTGATCGAGGGCGAGGAGAGTGGCCCATCGGAGCCGTTCGATGTCGAAAGCTTCATCCGCGAAAAGCGCCGCGGTTCAGACATTTGAGCAAGCTTAATTTCTCTCCTCGCGCCCGGGCCGACTTGGGGGAGATCTGGGATTACACCGTCGAACGGTGGGGCGAAATACAGGCTGATCGGTATGTTCGTCTGATCGCCAGTGTTTGCGACGACCTCGCCGCCGGGCGACGGACGGGAACAAGTGCCGAAGCCTTGCGCGCAGGTTACCTTCGGTGTCGCGCCGGCTCGCACATCCTTTTCTATTGCTGCACGCATGGCGGCGACATTGAGGTGATCCGTATTCTACATCAGCGCATGGACGTGGACCGGCATCTATGACGGGTCAAGCCGTCAGAGCCTCCGTCCCCGCCGCTGCTCCGACGATCCTGCGCTTGAGCGACGCCACGACCCGCGCGGCCGTCTGTCCGTCCCACAGCGCCGGCGGCGGAGCGGTGCGGCGGCCGGTGGCGAGGGCGGCATGGGCGGCGCTTGACAGGTCCGACGGCGCGACCAGCCGGTTGCTGCCCTGCGTGATGGTCACCGGGCGCTCGGTGTTGGGGCGCAGCGTCAGGCAGGGGATGCCGAGGTAGGTGGTTTCCTCCTGCACGCCGCCGCTGTCGGTGATGACCAGCCGGGCCGCGGTGACCAGCCCCATGAAGTCGATGTAGCCCAGCGGCTCCGTCAGGATCATTCCCGGCGCGGCCTCCAGCCGGTCCAGCAGACCGAAGGTCGTCAGCATCTTGCGGGTGCGCGGGTGGATCGGGAAGACCAGCGGCGTTTCGGCCGCCACGCTCACCAGACCGTCGACCAGCGCCGTCAGCGTGTCGCGGTCGTCGACGTTGGCGGGGCGGTGCAGGGTGACGACGCCGTAGCCCTCGCGCGTCAGGTCGTGCGCCTCGTAGGAGCGGGCCGCCTCGATGCGGTCGCGCAGCATCTCGAAGGTGTCGATCATGATGTTGCCGACACGCTCCACGCACTGCGCCCGGCCTTCCCGCGCCAGATTCTCGTCCCCGTCGGGGGAGGGGGTCCAGAGCAGATCGGCGATGCTGTCGGTGACGACGCGGTTGATCTCCTCGGGCATGGTGCGGTCGCCGGAGCGCAGGCCCGCTTCCAGGTGCGCGACGGGGATGCAGAGCTTGGCACCCACCAGCGCGCAGGCCGCCGTGGAATTGACGTCGCCGACGACGATGATCCAGTCGGGCCGCCGGGCGAGGCAGACCTTTTCATAGGCCACCATCACGCCGGCCGTCTGCTCGGCGTGGGTGCCGCTGCCGACCTCCAGGTGGTGGTCGGGTTTGGGTATGGAGAGATCGCGGAAGAAGGCGTCCGACATGGCCGCATCGTAGTGCTGGCCGGTATGCACGAGTTCCGTCTCGCACCACTTTTCCGCCCGCAGCGCGCGCACCAGCGGTGCCACCTTCATGAAATTGGGGCGGGCGGCGGCGATGACATGGATCAGCGGCTTCATGAGGCGTCTCGTCCCGTGGAATTCCTGACCAGCAGGATGGGGACGGAAGAACGCCCCGCCTATTCACCGGAAGAGGGCGGGCGGCGGTTCATGGGGGGTGTCGGGGGGGCATCACGCGGTCACCGCGCTTCCGCGTGAACGGTTTCACTTCTGGAGGCGTCGCTGCCGGACAAGGCGTGCCCAATCCTGACCAGCGTGCGAGATGGAATAAATGAATAGCTCGCGCCGTTCATCATCGACGATGAAGGTAATGGTCGCCTTGCCGTTGACAGGGACGGACCTAAGTCTCGCGAGTACGTCGTCTCGGGTCGAGCCGCGGTGCGGCATCTCGCTCAGAAGACGGATAAAGTTTCTGACGTCCGTCAGTCTACGGCGGGATGTATCCCGGCTACCAGAGGTGGCCCCCGAAATCCGGACAGGATGTTAAGCTGGTCCCGAGCATGAGAAGGACCTGGATTTATGGGGAAAGTGACCCGGAAGCGCTACACGGCTGAGTTCAAGGCGAAGGTGGCGCTGGAGGCGATCAAGGGGGAGCTGACGCTGGCGGAACTGGCCGCCAAGCACGGCATTCACCAGACGATGATCGCGACCTGGAAACGGCAGGCCATTGAGGGGATGGCGGCGACCTTCGCCAGCAAGGGCGACGCGAAGAAGGCGAGTGATGCCGAGGTCGAGAAGCTCCACGCCAAGATCGGCCAACTGGTTGTGGAGCGGGATTTTTTGTCCAAGGCCTTCGGTCGATGAGCATCGAGCGGAGGCGGCAGATGATCGAGCCCGAGCACCCGGTGCTGCCCATCACGCGGCAGTGCCACCTGGTGTCCATCAGTCGCTCGTCGTTCTACTACAGCCCGACCGGCGAGAGCCCGCTCAACCTGGTGCTGATGCGGCTGATCGACGAGGCCTTCCTGGAGTGCCCGTTTTACGGGGCTCGGCAGATGGCACGTCATCTCCGGCGCCAGGGCTATACGGTCGGCCGGAAGCGCGTGTCGCGGCTCATGGCAAAGATGGGGCTGTCGCCCATCTACCAGAAGCCGCGGACGAGCACACCTCATCCGCAGCACCCAGTCTACAAGTACCTGCTGCGCGGCGTAGTGATCGACCGGCCGAACCAGGTCTGGTGTGCCGACATCACGTATAGCCCGATGCGGCGGGGCTTCCTGTACCTCGTGGCGATCATGGACTGGGCCACGCGGAAGGTGCTGTCCTGGCGGCTGTCCAACACCATGGAGGCGGACTTCTGCATTGAGGCGCTGGAGGAAGCCCTGGACCGCCACGGTGCGCCGGGCATCTTCAACACCGACCAGGGCAGCCAGTTCACCAGCCCGCGCTTCACCGACCTCCTGAAGGACGCCGAGGTGCGCATCAGCATGGACGGCCGCGGCCGCTGGATGGACAACGTCTTCATCGAGCGGCTGTGGCGGTCCATGAAGTACGAGTACGTCTACCTGCACGCCTTCGAGACCGGCAGTGAACTGCGCGACGGGCTCGGCCGTTGGATCGCCTATTACAACACCCGGCGGCTGCACTCGGCGCTGGATGGACAGACGCCAGACGAGGCGTATCATGAGATCGCTCCGACACCGTCTCCGGGGCGCGCCCCGGAGACGGTGCCGGCCATTCCAATGGCGGCGTAACAACCACCGGGATTAGCTTAATTTAGCCGCCAATCTGTCCAAACAACCGGGGCCACCTCTGATGTGTCAGACGCGCAACGTCCTGACGGATGGCGGGGTGGTAAATGATGCGGTAGCTCATTCGTCGTCAGGGCCGCGAAGCATCGCGTCACCCAACGAGAATGCTTCTTCCTCGTCAATGAACTCCTCCCGGGGTGTCGCCATTCGAGCGCGAATTTCGTCGGCCATGGCATTTAGGGCCGCCTCGCGTTCCATCTCGTCGCGGATCATCTCCTCGACGGCGGCGGCGACGGCGGCGCTGGTGGAGGCGTAAACGCCTTCCTCCACCTTGGACTTCAGGAATTCGGCGTGGCGGTCGGTGAAGCTGAGCGTGGTCTTGACGGTCATGATATGTCTCGACGCTGGGCGGTATGACTGGGTCATACTAGCGCGGCCGGTCCCAAAAGATAACGGGCGCTCCCGGTCCCCCGGAAGCGCCCGTCGTGCACACGTCGGAATGCGCGCGCTACGCCGGCTTCACCAGCGCGTGGCGCTTCTTGCCGGCGGAGACCTTGATGTGGTCGCCGTCCAGGTCGGCCAGCGTCACCACGCGCTCCTGGTCCGTTTCGGCCGCGTCGTTGAGCTTGGCACCACCCTGCTTGATCAGGCGCCGCGCCTCGCCCTTGGAGGCCGACAGTTCCAGGCGCACCATCAGGTCCACCAGGCCGACGCCCGCCTCCAGGTCGGCGCGCGGGAGGTCGATGGTGGGCAGGTCGCCGCCGGCACCGCCCTTTTCGAAGGTTTCCTCGGCGGTGCGGCGGGCGGCCTCGGCGGCCTCGCGGCCATGGGCGAGCGTCGTGGCCTCGTCGGCGAGAACCTTCTTGGCCTCGTTGATCTCCGCACCCTGCATCTGTTCGAGCCGGGCGCATTCCTCCAGCGGCAGTTCAGTGAACAGGCGCAGGAAGCGGCCGACGTCGGCGTCTTCGGTGTTGCGCCAGAACTGCCAGTAGTCGTAGGGGCTGAGGCGCTCGGCGTTGAGCCACACCGCGCCGCTGGCGGTCTTGCCCATCTTGGCGCCCGACGCGGTGGCGAGCAGCGGCGAGGTCAGGCCGAAGACCTCCTTGCCGTCGCAGCGGCGCGTCAGTTCGACGCCGTTGACGATGTTGCCCCACTGGTCGGAGCCGCCCATCTGAAGGCTCACGCCCATCTTGCGGTTCAGCTCCAGGTAGTCGTAGGCCTGGAGGATCATGTAGTTGAACTCCAGGAACGACATGCTGTGCTCGCGCTCCAGCCGCTGCTTGACGCTTTCGAACGTCAACATGCGGTTGATGGAGAAGTGGCGGCCGTAGTCGCGCAGGAAGGCGATGTAGTTCAGCTGGTCCAACCAGTCGGCGTTGTTGACCATCACCGCGTCGGTCGGGCCGTCGCCGAAGGTCAGGTACTTGGCGAAGACACTCTTGATGCCGGCCATGTTCCGCGCGATGGCGTCGTCGTCGAGCAGCTTGCGTGCCTCGTCGCGGCCCGTGGGGTCGCCGATGCGCGTGGTGCCGCCGCCCATGAGCACGATGGGCTTGTGACCGGCCTTCTGCAGGTGGCGCAGCATCATGATCTGGATCAGCGAGCCGACGTGCAGGCTGTCCGCCGTGCAGTCGAAGCCGATATACGCCGGCACGATTCCCCCAGCCATCCGGGCGTCCAGCCCCTCGATGTCCGTGCACTGGTGGAGGTAACCACGCTCCACCACGGTCCGGAGGAAATCGGAGCGGTAGGTGTCCATGGGAATCTTGCCTTTTGTTCTTGCCAGTCTTGATCGGCGTTGCGGGAAGGGGGGTCCTTTAGCACACTCGCTTCCGCCCGACAACGCAGCCTGCCATGCATGGAGCCCGCCCGCCGTGATGCCGTCCGATTTCGCCCCTGCCGCCTCCACCTTTCAGCCGCTGCGGACCATCGGCCTGATGTCGGGCACCAGCATGGACGGCATCGACGCCGCCATGATCGTCACCGACGGCCACCGTGTGCTGGAAACCGGCCCGCGCCTGACGCGCGCCTACGACAAGGCCTTCCGCGACCGCCTGCGCGCCTGCCTGGGCGGCGCCGCGCCGGCCGACGAGATCGCGGCGGTGGAGCGCGAGCTGACGCTGCTGCATGCCGAGGTGGTGGATGGCTTGATGGCCGAGACCGGAGCGGTGGATGTCATCGGATTCCACGGCCACACCATCCTGCACCGGCCCGAGGCGCGGCGGACCTGGCAGATCGGCGACGGCGCCCTGCTGGCGCGCGAGACCGGCGTGCCGGTGATCGATTCCCTGCGCACCGACGACGTGGCGGCCGGCGGGCAGGGGGCGCCGCTGGTGCCCGTCTATCACGCCGCCCTGGCGGAGGCCCTGGACAAGCCGCTGGCGGTGCTGAACGTGGGCGGCGTCGCCAATGTGACGTTCATCGGCCGCGACGGCACGCTGATCGCCTTCGACACCGGCCCCGGCAACGCGCTCATCGACGACTGGGTGTACGCCCGCGCCGGCGTGCCCATGGATGCCGAGGGGCGGCTGGCGCTCAAGGGCCGGGCGGACGAGGGCGTGGTGGCCGAGATGCTGGCGGCGCATCCGTATTTCGAGGCCCGGCCGCCGAAGTCCCTGGACCGCGACGATTTCACAACCGAACCCGTCGCCGCTCTGGGCACCGAGGACGGCGCGGCGACGCTGACGGCCTTCACCGCGGCCGCCGTCGCCAAGGCGCGCGACCACCTGCCGGAGGCTCCGGCGCTGTGGATCGTCACCGGCGGCGGGCGGCTCAACCCGGCGCTGGTGGCGGCGCTGTCACGGCGCCTGGCGCCGGCGGCGGTGGAGCCGGTGGAGCTGGTCGGCTGGGACGGAGACGCCGTGGAGGCGCAGGCCTTCGCCTTCCTGGCCGTGCGGTCCCTGCGCGGCCTGCCGCTGACCATGCCCGGCACGACGGGGTGCCCCGAGCCCTTGAGTGGCGGGCGCCGTCACAACCCCTGAGGCGGACGCGCCAGGATCGCCGCCACCACCTCGGGCAGTGCGTCCCGCCACGGCCGGCAGGCGATACCAAGGTCCCGCACGGTGGCGGCACAGTCGAGCCTGCTGTCGAGGGGGCGGGCCGCCGGCGTCGGCCAGTCGGCCGTGGTGATCGCCGCGACGGCGGGCCGACGGCCCCACACGGGCTCCGCCAGGTCGAACAGCGCCTCCGCCACGTCATGCCATGTGGCGTCCGCCGGGCCGCACAGGTGCCAGACGCCGGATGGCGTTCGCCATCCGCGGGCAATGCGGGCGAGCATGTGGTGCAGGGCGTGCGCCACGTCGGCGGCGGCGGTGGGGCAGCCGCGCTGGTCGGCGACCACGCGCAAGATGTCCCACTCCGCACCCAGGCGCAGCATGGTGCGGACGAAGGTCTGCCCGCGGACCGAAAACAGCCAGGCCGTGCGCAGGACGAGCGCTGGGCCGCCGGCCTCCAGCACCGCCCGCTCGCCGGCCAGTTTGGTGCGGCCGTAGGTGTTGAGCGGGTTTGGCGCATCTTCCTGCCCATAAGGCGCGCCGCCCCGGCCGTCGAACACGTAGTCCGTAGAGAGATGAATGAGGGGCACGCTCGCCGCCGCGCAGAACCGAGCCAGCGCCGCCGGGCCCCGGTGGTTGACCAGATCCGCCAGATCCGGCTCCGTCTCCGCCCGGTCGACAGCCGTGTAGGCGGCGGCGTTGACGACGACGTCGGGCGCCAGACGGTCCACCGATGCGGCCACGGTCTCTGGCTGAGACAGGTCCAGCGCCGCGCGGTCGACCGGTCGCCAGGAGATTCCGGAGGGCGGCGGCAGTGCGGCGAGATACGCGCCCACCTGTCCCGTCATGCCGGTGATCAGCACCCTCATGCCGCCGATTTTCCTCTCTCTCCCGTCTTGCGCGCCGGTACGCGGGCGATGATGATCTACGGTCGCAGAGTACAAGTACCATTGGGGAGCGCAAGGTGAAGGTCTTCGAAACGCCGCTGCCGGGCGTCCTGCTCATCGAGCCGCGCCTGTTCCGCGATTCGCGTGGGGTCCTGCTGGAAGCCTGGCAGGCGGAGCGGTACCGGCGCGAGGCCGGCATCAGCCTGCCGTTCGTGCAGGACACGGTGTCGCGGTCAGGCGCCGGCGTCTTGCGCGGCCTCCACCTGCAGCATCCGCGCGCCCAGGGCAAGCTGGTGCTGGTGCTTTCGGGGGCGGTGTTCGACGTGGCGGTGGACATGCGGAGCGACAGCCCCGCCTTCGGCCGCTGGTTCGGTGCCACGCTGGATGCAGACACGGCGCGGCAGATGTGGGTGCCCCCGGGCTTCGCGCACGGGTTCAAGGTGATCGGCGATCACGCCGTGGTACTCTACAAGTGCACCGACGTCTATGCGCCCGAGGCCGAGATTGGCGTCGCCTGGGACGACCCTGACATCGCCATATTCTGGCCGGAGGGCGCCCCGGTACTGTCCGAGAAGGACCGCCGCCTGCCGCGCCTCGCCGACATTCCGCGCCATACCCTGCCGCGCATGGCGGACGCTGGCCGGGGACCCGTCGCCTAGCGCGCCGGCTGGCCCTGCACGCTGGCGAGGTAGCTGTCGAGCACCTTCACCAGCTCCTCCTGGTGGTCGGTGAAGCTGTGGTCCGCACCTTCCACCTGGTGGTAGTCGACCGTGATGTTCTTCTGCTGCGACAGCTTGGCCGCCAGCTTGGCGACCGAGGCTTCCGGCACCTGTTCGTCGCGGTTGCCGTGGACGATCAGGCCCGAGGACGGGCAGGGCGCCAGGAAGGTGAAGTCGTGCTGGTTGGCCGGCGGCGCGATGGAGACGAATCCCTCGATCTCGGGCCGGCGCATGAGAAGCTGCATGCCGATCCAAGCGCCGAAGGAGAAGCCCGCCACCCAGCAGGCCCCGGCGCTGGTGTTGATCTGCTGCATCCAGTCCAGCGCGCTCGCGGCGTCGGACAGTTCCCCCTGGCCGGCGTCATACACACCCTGCGACCGGCCGACTCCGCGGAAGTTGAAGCGCAACACCGAGAATCCGCGACGCGCGAAGGTTTGGTAAATGTTGTAGACCACCCGGTTGTTCATGCTCCCGCCGTGTTGCGGATTCGGGTGGAGGACCAGGGCGATGGGCGCGTTGGGCCGCTTCGAATGGTGGTAACGGCCTTCCAGGCGGCCTTCCGGCCCGTTGAAGATGACTTCGGGCATGGGGGACGTTCAGCCTCGCTGTACGCGACGGAGGGACATGGCGCCGACGGCACCGGGGAGGACGCACGAATACGGCGGAACGGCAGGGTGGCGGCGGCGTTTCGCCGGGACCGCCACAAGGCCCGGCCAAACTTGACCGGCTTGGTCGGGGATCATATATTCAACTCCACGAGGGATAAGCCCTTTGTCGTCACCTGACGCGCGCCGTAAACTTGGATGCGTTCGTTCGTTTAAAAACGGGCCGCATCTTAGCACACGTGTGACGCGGAATTTCAATAGAATTTGAAGATGTTCGCACGACTCAAGGAAGACATGGACGCCATCCTGGCGCGCGACCCGGCCGCCCGATCTCGGCTGGAGGTCTTCCTGTGCTATCCGGGCTTCCACGCCATCGCCACCCATCGGGCGTCGCACTGGCTGTGGGGCAAGGGTTTCCGCCTGACGGCGCGCTTCTTTTCGCATTTGGCGAAGGTTTTTACGGGCGTGGAAATCCATCCCGGCGCGACCATCGGCCGCCGCGTGTTCATCGACCATGCCACCGGCGTGGTCATTGGCGAGACGGCCGAGGTGGGCGACGACGTGACCCTCTACCAGGGTGTGACGCTGGGCGGCACGTCCCTGCACAAGGGCAAGCGCCACCCGACGCTGGGCGACGGCGTCATCGTCGGTTCCGGCGCGCAGATCCTCGGGCCGCATACGGTGGGCGAGGGCGCGCGCATCGGCGCCAACGCGGTGGTGCTCGACGAGGTGCCGCCGGGCGTCACCGTGGTGGGGATCCCTGCGCGCATGGTGATGCGCAAGCCCAAGGGCATCGAGGAAGACTTCTGCGCCTATGGCGTTCCGACCGAGCATCTGCCCGACCCCGTCGTTCGCACCATGGACGCCCTGCGCGGCCAGATCAGCGCGCTGATGGATCGGGTGGAGACCCTGGAGAAGGAACGCGAGGCTTCCCCGGGCGCGGTGCCCGGTGCGGCGCCTGGGCGCGGCCAGAGGCTTCCGCACGTGGTGAGCGGCAGCGGCGATGCCGCCACGGGCGCCGAGGAGAGGGAGCCGCGCACCGGTGTGGAAGATGCGTCCGTTCCGGGCAGTGATGCCGCCTCTCCGGTGGGGGAGCGGGACGAGGATGAGCGTCGCGCCGCGTCCGGCGGTCAGGCGTGACGGCGCAAAGATAGGGAACGCCCGGTAACGCCGCGGGCGCGGCAGGGGCAAGAGGGAGTACGGACCGTGAGACTGAGTACGAAAGGCCGCTACGCGGTGATGGCGATGGCCGACCTGGCCTCGCACTCGCAGGGCAAGCCCGTGGCGCTGGCGGACATCGCCGAGCGCCAGGAAATCAGCCTGTCCTATCTGGAACAGCTGTTCGGCAAGCTCCGCAAGGGTGGTCTGGTGCGCAGCGTGCGCGGTCCGGGCGGCGGCTACCTGCTGTCGCGCACCGCCGGCGAGATGCGCATCTCCGACATCATCCTGGCGGTGGACGAGCCGATCCAGACGACCCGCTGTACGCCGGGCACGCCCGCCGGCTGCCACAACAACAAGGGCCGCTGCATGACCCACGATCTGTGGGAGGAACTGGGCAACCAGATCTATCTGTACCTCTCCAGCGTGACTCTGGAGCAGGTGACGCAGCGCAAGGTGCTGGGCACCAGCGGTCTGTTCGGCGATCCGGCCATCAACGCCGCCGCGCAGTAACCCAACCGCCCAGCCGTTCGTTTTGGCGAAGAGGGCCGCCGATGCGCCGCTTTGGGATGATCCCGGGCGGCGGTGCGGCGGTCCTTTCGATTCGAGCCACCGCAAATCCCGTTGACCATGTCTGGCAGCCGTTCCGACCGTCCCGCCGTCTACCTGGACTACAACGCCACCGCGCCCCTGCGGCCCGAGGCGCTGGAGGCGATGACGCGCGCGCTTGAGGCCGGCGGCAATCCGTCGTCGGTGCACGGCCCCGGCCGCCGCGCCCGCGCCACGGTGGAGGACGCGCGCGAAGCGGTGGCGGCCCTGGTCAACGCGCGGCCGGAACAGGTGATCTTCACCTCGGGCGGGACCGAGGCCGACGCCCTGGCCCTGACCGGCACCGGCCGGGCGCGCGCCATCGTCTCGGCCGTGGAGCATGACGCCGTGCTGAAGGCGCACCCCGAGACGCGCCTCTGCCCTGTCGATTCGCACGGTATCCTCGACCTTGAGGCGCTTGCCGCCCTGCTGGCCGAGGAGCCCGAGCCGGCGCGGGTCATCGTTTCCGTCATGCTGGCGAACAACGAAACCGGTGCGGTGCAGCCGGTGAAGAAGGCCGCGAAGATCGCCCACGACGCCGGCGCGATCATCCACTGCGACGCCGTGCAGGGGCCGGGGCGCATGGCTGTGGACATCCACGCCCTGCGCGTCGACCTGCTGACGCTGTCGGCCCACAAGCTGGGCGGGCCGCCCGGCGTGGGCGCGCTCATCGTCGCCGATCCGCTGGCGCTGGCGCCGGTGCAGCGCGGCGGCGGGCAGGAGCGGGGCAAGCGCGCGGGCACCGAGAACGTGCCCGGCATTGCCGGCTTCGGGGCCGTCGCGAAGGTCCTGGCCAGCCGCGGGCGCGAGGAGGCCGAGGCCGCCCGCGCCCTGCAGGAACGGCTGGAGGCGGGCATTGCCGACATCGCACCGTCGGCCGTCATTCATGGCGCGGGCGCGGCGGCACGGCTGCCCAACACCACCTGCGTCGGCCTGCCGGGCGTCACCAACCAGAGCCAGCTCATGGCGCTCGACCTGGGCGGCGTGGCTGTCAGCGCCGGCGCCGCGTGCTCATCGGGCAAGGTGGCGGCGAGCCACGTTCTGCGGGCCATGGGGCTGAGCGAAGAGACGGCACGCGAGGCGGTGCGCATCAGCCTTGGCTGGGCGAGCACGGTGGCGGACGTCGATGCGTTCCTGGAGGCGTGGCGGCCGCTCGCGCGTCGCGCCCGACCGGTGGCGACGGTCGACGGCGGCGTGGCGCAAAGGACGTAATAGCCGTCGCAATCTCCTTGCTCCGAGGGAAAGGGAACGCTATGCATCCCGCCGGACGGAGCGTAATCCATCCATCGATCAACCTGTCTACCTGAGGACGAAAGGAAGCGGCGCATGCCCAAGATCACCTTCATCGACAGAGACGGCGAGGCGCAGACCTTCGACGCCCCGGAAGGGCTGTCGGTGCTGGAGGTCGCGCACCGTCACGGGATCGACATCGAGGGTGCCTGCGAGGGCTCGCTGGCGTGCTCGACCTGCCATGTGGTGGTGGAGCCGGAGTGGTTCGACAAGCTGTCGGAAGCCAGCGAGGACGAGGAAGACATGCTGGACCTGGCCTTCGGCCTGACCAAGACCTCGCGGCTCGGCTGCCAGATCATCCTGAACGACGACCTGGACGGCCTGACCGTGCGCCTGCCCGCCGGCACGCGCAACGCCATGGACTGAGACGCGCCGGGCTTTCGCGCCGCGCGACAGGATGCGGAGGCGGACGACGGTGCCTGCGGGCGCCCGTCCGCCTCTTCCCATTGGCGGCTGCCGGCCCTATCTGACCTGTCATGACCATGCCCGACACCCCCACCTGCTCCCTGACCGCCCGCGCGCCCGCGTCGGAAACTGACGCCGCCGCCGGCTTCAGCGAAAGCGACCTGGCGGCCATCGCCGCCACGGCCGGCGACCTCGGCATCGACAAGCCGCGGGCCGAGACGCGCGTCGTCGTCGCCATGAGCGGCGGCGTCGACAGTTCGGTGACCGCCGCGCTGTTGGCCGAGCAGGGCTACGAGGTGGTGGGCGTCACCATGCAGCTCTACGACCACGGCGCGGCCATCCAGAAGGCCAACACCTGCTGCGCCGGCAAGGACATTCACGACGCCCGGCGCGTCGCCGACTCCATCGGCATCCCGCACTACGTGGTGGATTACGAGGGCAGGTTCCTGTCCGACGTGATGGAGCAGTTCGCCGACTCCTACGTGTCGGGCGAAACACCCGTGCCCTGCGTGCTGTGCAACCAGACCGTCAAGTTCCGCGATCTGCTGACGGCGGCCCGCGACCTGGGTGCCGACGCGCTTGCGACCGGACACTACGTGCGCCGTGTGCCGGGCGGGCAGGGGGTGGAGATGCGCCGGGGCGCCAATCCCGGCAAGGACCAGAGCTATTTCCTGTTCGCCACCACGGCGGAGCAGTTGGACTTCCTGCGCTTTCCGCTGGGCGGCTTGAGCAAGGCCGAGACCCGCGCCCTGGCGCGCCGCTACAACCTGCCGACCGCCGACAAGGCGGAAAGCCAGGATATCTGCTTCGTGCCCGACGGCGACTATGCCCGGGTGGTGGAAAAGCTGCGTCCCGGCGCGACGAAGCCGGGCGACATCGTCCACGTGGACGGCACGGTGCTGGGCCGGCACGAGGGCATCATCCATTACACCATCGGCCAGCGCCGGGGCATCGATGTCGGCGGCATGGCGGAGCGCCTGTACGTGGTGCGCCTCGACCCGGCGGCGAACCGGGTGATCGTCGGCCCGCGCAGCGCTCTGGGGCGGGACCGCTTCGTCATCCGCGATCTCAATTGGCTGGGCGGTGGTGCCGCCCCGCCGGCCGAGGGCGTGCGCTGCACCGTCAAGATCCGCAACAGCTTCACCCCCGCGGCAGCATTGGTCCGTCCCGGCGACTCGGCGGGACGCGCCGAGGTGGACCTGGACGATCCCGTCCACGGCGTGGCGCCGGGGCAGGCCTGCGTGCTCTATGACGGCGACCGGGTGCTGGGCGGCGGCTGGATCATGCGGCGCGGCGCCGCCTGATACGGGACGACGTGCTCGATCGTATACGGATGGCCCGGCACGGCGCGCAGATCGCCGGCCCTTGTGGCCCGCTTCCGGCGCCTTTCGAGCTTCACCGACGGATCGCTTAGAACTTTCTCGTGATTCATCCCCCGTTTGGTGGATGCATTACGCTTTGCGTTTTGCAAAACTACTGCTAGCTGCGTTGATCCAGTTACACCCGCCACTGTGACCCCCGGCGGTTGGACTGCCCCAGGATCGCGCATGCCAGATATCGGGACATTCCGGCACGTCCGGAATGTCCCTCTTTTTTTGCCGAAACGACTCAGGCTTCGCGCCGGTCGTGCATCAGGGGATCGGCCAGGATCAGGCGGACCAGGTCGGCCTGCCGGTGTGTGCCCGTCTTGGCGAAGGCCTGCTTGACGTGATGCCGTGCGGTGGCGTCCGCGACGCCCAGGTCGCGGGCCGTCTCGCCGATGCTGGCGCCGCGTGCGAGCGCCGCCACCACCCGCGCTTCGGCGGCGGTGAGGCCGTGCAGATCGCGCAAGCGGGTCAGCGAGAGGGCCGGCGGATGCGACGGATCGGTGACGTAGATGGTCACGGTCGGTGTCGCCAGGCGGGCATCCGCCCCGGCTTGGGGCCGGGCGGCCATGAGGTGCATGTCCGGCTTTCCCGACGGGCGGGGCAAGCGCATGGCCATGGCGTCGTGCGCTCCGGCGGAGACCTCGCACAATATCTTTCGCAGGCGCCGCGCCGCCTGGGCATCGGCCGCCGTCAGGCGGCCGGCGTCGTCAACTTTGAGCGCATCACCTGTGGTTCGAAGGACGACGGCCGGGCGGTTCATGAAGGTGATCCGTCCGTCCTGCCGCGCCAGGAACACGGCAACCGAAAGGCCTTCAAGGGCGCTTTCCGCTGCGTGCAGGGCGACCCGGCGGCTTTGGTCGAGGCGAAACAGCCCGGCCGCCCGACGCAGGTGCGGCTGCAACTTGGTGTGCAGGCGAATGTGGTGGCCTTCCGGCGGCGAGCCTTCCGGAAAAAGCGTCTTGAGCACCACCATGTCGGGTCCGTCGCGCAACACGTCGGAGGCGATGCTGTGCCGGAACCGCTGCGGTTCCATCCAGTCGCGGTAGAAGGCGCCAGCGGTCAGCGGTCCAGCCGAATCGCCGTCCGTTTCAGCCTGGGCGTCTGTGATGACGGCGGGGTGGGGGCGCCGGCGGAGCGCCCGGATCCAGGGACTGTTGCGCGCGTGGGTGCTCGCGTAGCTTTCGCGGAACCGGGCATCCAGGCTGGGCGCCGCCGCCACGTGGACCCGGCCCGACGCGGCGTCATCCAGCGAGAGGATGCAGGCACCGCCGGTCGCGGCTTCGATCAGCCGCGCCACGGAGGCCCACCCGCCGCAATCCGGCGGGTCGCTTGCGGCGGCATCATAGATGGCCGCAATGATCCGTGTCAGTTGCTCCCCCCGCACGCGCGCGGCTCCCCTTGACTGCCGGCATGCGTAGCTCCCCTGCGTCATGCCCCCGCGAACGTATCCGTTCGGATATGACACGAGTCCTACCACTTTCGCCGCCGCAGCGGGAGTCCTTTGAGCCAAATTGCATCTTCCGGGGTTACTCGGCGTCCGCGGAAGAGGGTGGCGCGGGATCGGATGCCGGATCGAGCCAGGGCGGCAGGCTGTGGTGCTCGCCAGCGCCCAGGAACGTGCGGCCGACGTCCACCGTGCTCCGCTCTCCCAGATGGCGGGCGTTGTCGTCCAGCCAGCGCCGGGCACGGTCGCGGCCCAGGTCGCGCAGCCAAGTGAGGAACTGCCACTCGGTGTTGAACTTGCTCGACGCCGACAACGCGGCCATCTCGTCCCCGCCGGAGACCATGTGAATGAACATTTTCTTGTAGTCCTCGGGCGGCAGACGGCCTTCCTCCAGCAGGCGGGACACGAAGGCGATGGCGCGCATCTCGCGGTAGAGGCTGGCGTTGAAGGTGATCTCGTTCAGCCTGTTGATGATGTCGCGGGCCCGCTTGGGCACGTCGGCGCGTTCCAGCGGGTTGATCTGCACCAGCACGATGTCGCGGCTGCCGCCCCGGTAGATGAAGGGCCACAGCGCCGGGTTGCCCATGTAGCCGCCGTCCCAGTATGCTTCGTCGCCGATTTCTACCGCCTGATAGAGGAAGGGCAGGCAGGCCGAGGCCATGATGTGGTCGGCCGTCAGTTCGTCGTGGCGGAAGACGCGCGGCCGGCCCGAGCGCACCGAGGTGGCGGTGACGAAGACCTGCACCCGGTCGCAGCGGCGCACCCGGTCGAAGTCCACCTGCTCCTCGACGATGCTCTGCAGGGGATTGTGGTTGATGGGGTTCAGTTCATAGGGGCTGAACAGGCGCTGCATGAGGTCGGCGCCCAGGAAGAAGGGGTTGGCGTCCAGCCCCCACGAGCCCGTCAGCCAGCCCAGCGGGCCGCGCTTGAAGGGCGACAGGCGCGAGGTGTGGGCGACGGCGCCCCAGAACCGTTCCAGCCCCACGCGCGCCGCCTCGCGGTCGCCCGAACCGGCAAGCCCGTTGGCGACCACGGCGGCGTTCATGGCTCCGGCGGAAGTGCCCGACATGCTCTCGATGGAAATGCGGTCGTCTGCCAGAATGGCGTCCAGCACGCCCCAGGTGAAGGCGCCGTGCGCGCCGCCGCCCTGCAGCGCGAGGTTCACCGGCCGTCCGCCGCCGCAGGGGCGGATGCCGGGGCTCTGGAAGCGCGCCCGGCGCCCGGTCGCCGGGGGCGGGTTGCGCCGATCGGCCGGGGCGTCGGCGCGACGGCCGGGCGTGTCGGCGCCCAGCGGCGGGATGTCGGGCTCGGTGGCTGTGCCGTCGGCCTGGTGGCTGCTCACGGTGTCCTCCTTTTTCCCATGGACGGGGCGCGAACGGGTCATGCTGCGCCGCACAACAAGGGTGGGCCGCGTGCGGCCGGCGGGCAAGGGCGGGGCGTGCACAAAAATGAAAACAAGGTGTTGACGCCTCCGCTGCGTCCGTTTATATACGGGCCTCCCAGCGCGATGGCGGAGTAGCTCAGCTGGTTAGAGCAGCGGAATCATAATCCGCGTGTCGGGGGTTCAAGTCCCTCCTCCGCTACCAAGTTAAAAAGCCCCGGAACCAAAGGTTTCGGGGCTTTTCTCTTTTTTGCTCATGCTATGCCTGATCTGGCCGCTGTCCGACTTCAGGGAGTACCCCGGGAGGGTTACGGAACTGTGCCGGTGCTGCAACGGTTTTGAACGGTGCGTCGCAACCCGCGGCGCGACTGCGCTGGCAACCGTTGAGGCAAACACCGTGCGCGATGCCGTGCCGTGTGGCTCCGTTACGGATTATGAAGGCGGGGCAGGCGGCATGGCGCTGCGCGGCATCATCGCGACCTGCCTCTACTGCATTTATATCGGTGCGGCGCTGTCCGGCGGCGGGGTCCACGGCAGCACGGCGTCCTACACCGGACTTGTCCTAGCCGCACCCTTGAGGTTCGGCGCGATCTGCCTGCCATTCTTGCGGCGCTGACGGCGGCGTCGGCCCTGACGGTGGTCACCAGGCTCGGTGGAGCGTGGCAGACGCTGTCGTGCGACGGCGCCCTTGGCGTGACCCGGCCCTTCTCCTCGCCGTTTCTGCGGCCGACCGGGCTGGCGGCGGACCCGAACCTGTTCGGCCTGATCGCGGTCATCCTGCCGGGCGCGGCGCTGGCCCTGTCGCTGCGGCCCGGCGCGGCGAAACCGGCTCATACCAAATCCGACGGGCA
>NZ_ANHY01000036.1 GCF_000315795.1 Caenispirillum salinarum AK4 | reverse complement strand
CGGAAGGCCGGGTTTCTATCGAACCACCCGGACCCTGTCAACCGGAATTTTCGGCTGACCTTCCAGACCGCCCCGTCCAGTCAAGGACGAAAATGCCGAACCGGAACCTCCGTTCAGAGGCCGTTGCATGTTCGGCGGGTCTGGAGACCGACCGGCTGGTCCGCCGCGTCGGTGAGGCGATATCTAGGCGTTGCTCATCAAAGTGTCAATAACAAAAAACCGTGCCGTCACAAAAGGGGCGCGTCTCCTTTGCGGGACGCTCGCGGACGACGCCCCGTTTCGTGCCGCGCGGAAGCAAAAGTGGAACGTCCGGGAAACGCCGCAATTCCTGCCGGGAAACGCCGTGAAACGCGTTGACACTGCTGCGCGCCATGGGCATCGTTGAGCACAGAAACCGGCCGCGCAAACAGGCCGGACCTCAGAGAGAGCAGAGAGTAGAGGAGCAGACGCATGAAACGGTCGCGACACGCCCGTCGCGCAACCGCCGCTTTGGCTGTTGCGGGGGTCTCGGCCCTGGCCATGGCGGTCCTTCTCGGCTGGCCCGGCCCGTCTCCCTCCAAGGCGACTCCGCAGGCGCCCGTCGCCGCCGCGGTGGACGCAACGGGAGAGACCGGCGGTGCCACGCTTGTGAAGGCGAGCGTCAACCAGCCCCAGAAGCTGGCTTTCGCGCCGGTCGCGCCGCCCAAGCCCCCTGCCCCGCCCATCACCGAACAGACGCTCAAGATCAAGAGCGGCGACACCCTGATGGCGGTTCTGGTCAACGCCGGCGTCAACCGCACCGAGGCCCACAATTCCATCGAGGCGCTCCGCGAAGTCTGGGATCCCCGCAAGCTGCGCCCCGGCGACGAGATCACGGTCACCTTCGATGCCGCCGCTGCGCAAGGCGACGAGGTGTTCAAGGGCTTTTCCTTCGAGCCGCAGCCGGCCCTGCGCGTGGGTGCGGTGCGTGAAACCGATGGCGCCTTCGCTCCTGCCGAGGAAAAGGCTCCAGTCCTGACACAGGCATACCGCGCCGAGGGCACCATCACGGCCAGCCTGTTCCAGAACGGCGTCGAGGCCGGCGTGCCGGTCGCGGTGCTGGTCGAGCTGATCAAGGCCTATTCCTACGACGTCGATTTCCAGCGCGACATTCAGCCCGGTGACAGCTTCGAGGTCATGTTCGAGCGCGAAAGCACCGAAGACGGCCGTACCGTCCGCGAGGGCGACGTTCACTACGCAGCATTGACGCTGTCGGGCCAGCGCTACGAGATCTACCGGTACGAGGACACCACCGGAGACGTCGACTACTACGACGCCAAGGGCCATAGCGTGCGCAAGGCGCTGCTGCGGACGCCCATCAACGGCGCGCGCCTGTCGTCGGGCTTCGGCATGCGGCGGCACCCGGTTCTGGGCTACAGCAAGATGCACAAGGGCAGCGACTTCGCCGCCCCCACCGGCACGCCCATCTACGCCGCCGGCGACGGCGTCATCGCCAAGAGCGGGCCGTTCTCCAGCTACGGAAACTACGTGCGCATTCGCCACAACAGCGAATACGACACCGCCTACGCCCACATGAGCCGCATCGCCAAGGGCATGGCCCCCGGCAAGCGCGTGAAGCAGGGTGACGTCATCGGCTACGTCGGCTCCACCGGCCGGTCCACCGGACCGCACCTGCACTATGAAATCCTCAAGAACGGCAAACACGTGAACCCGCAGAAGGTGCGTTTCCCCACCGGCCGGATCCTCGAGGGCACCGAACTGGCCCGGTTCGAGGAGACGATGGGCGAAACCCGCTCCGTCTACGCCTCGCTGCCCAGCGCCACCGAGGTGGCCGCGGCGAAATAACGCCGTCGGCGAGTAACCCGCGAAAGGCCCGGACCTCATGGGAGGCCGGGCCTTTCTTGTGTTCGCCGTCGCGCGTGGACGGCCCGGGCACGGCGGGGGCTTGCTCTCCTGCCTGATCGCCCTGCACCAGGCGCCGGCGTGCCCCCGTGCCCACCTCGCGGGACGGATCGGCCAAGAGATAGGTGAAGGTCCGAAGACGTCCGCCGCCGGCAGGTCCCAGGACAGCCCCAGGCGCACGCCGCACGATCGTCGGCGACCGTCCGAGCGCGCCGGCGCGCGGATACGAAAAGGGCCCCGACGAAATCGGGGCCCTTTGTCGCGTCTTGGTCAAGCGGCCCTCAGGCCACGGCCTCGCGGCGATCGTCGCTGCCGGCTTCGTCCCCGCCGCCCTCGTCGGAACCCGACGTCTTCTTGCGGGCAGGAGCGCGGCGGCGGCGCGGTGCCGGAGCCTCGCCACCATCTTCGGCGGCGGCGCTTTCGCCCTTGTCGGCGGCCTTGCGCGTGCGGCGCGCACGGGCGGGCTTGGCCGGCGTGTCGGCGTCTTCGCCGCCAGAAGCGGCCTGCGGAGCCTCTTCACCGGCCGACGGCTGGCCTTCGGCCTCGGCCGGCTTGCGGCGCGTGCGGGCGCGGCGCGGCTTGGCCGGCCGGTCCTCGCCTTGGCCCTGGTCGGCATCGCCACCGCTTTCCGGCTGCTGTGCCTGCGGCTGATGCGACGCCGGCTGCTCGTCGCGGGCATGGCCATTTCCGCCGTCGGACTGCTGGCCGCGCGGCTGCTGGTCGCGGCCATTGCCGCCGTTGCGGCCCTGCTGCTGGTTGGGCTGGTGCTGCAGGGCAGCCTCTTCTTCATAGTCGAAGAGGTCGTCCAGCGGCGTCTGGTCATGCGCCGGCGTCGGCGGTACATGGGCGCCGTTGCCCTGCTGCTGGATCCGGTTGGACAGCGCGCCGTTGACGTTGGCGATGCGGAAGTAGTGCTCCGCATGCTGATAGAAGTTCTCGGCCAGGATGCGGTCGCCGGAAGACGCCGCGTCTCGTGCCATGGCCAGATACTTTTCCATCACCTGCTGGGCCGTTCCGCGCACGCGCTGGCCGGCACAGTTGCTGTCAAAGGTCTGGTTGCGAACCGGTCCCCTGTTGCCCTTCGGCGCGCCACCGCGGCGAGGGCGCTTGTTGTTCGAGCCTTGCTTCATGACTCCAGACAATTCTTGCGGTTGAGAAACCGTCTCCCCGAGACGACGGCGACCGATGGCCGCGGCCGGTCAGACACCGACCCGGGTGAAGTATCGGGGAATCGAAGTGCACGATTGCCGACAAAGACCGTCCGGCCATTGCAGAGAACGTGGCGGCTTATCCTTCCGGCCGGTCAGTTCGGCTGGACATCCTGGAGCGCCAAGCCCCGGTGCGACAAGTTGTCGTGCTTGGAAACCAACGTATTCGGAGCGTCGCGGGTTTCCAACCCCTTTTTGAGGGAATCGCGAAACTTTTTTATCCGTTGGCCGCCCTTACGCACCGCGCGATCCCGGCCAGGTCCCGTCTGACATCGATCACGCGCAGGTGAGCGTCTTCGAACAGGGTGGCGACGTCGTCCGCCTGCCCTGCCCCCACTTCCACGATCAGTGAGCCCAAAGACCTTAACAGTCGCGGAGCTTCCTTGGCAATAACCCGATACGGGTAAAGGCCGTCCGGCCCGCCTTTCAACGCGGTGTGGGGATCGTGCCGGGACACCTCGGGATCAAGCCGGGGTACCTCGGCATCCGGGATATAGGGCGGGTTGGAGACAATTGCATCAAATTTTCCGTTCACCGCCGCCGTCCAGTCGCCGCGGGCGAAGCGGGCCCTGTCCGGGACCCCCAGCCGGCGGGCGTTTTCCGCCGCCACCGCCAGGGCTCCGGGCGCGATGTCGATGCCCAGCCCCGTGGCGTTCGGCCGGTCGCCCAGGATGGACAGCAGGATGCAGCCGGTCCCGGTGCCCAGGTCGAGCACGCTGTAGCGTCCTTCCGCGTCGGGCAGCGCCTCCAGCGCCAGTTCCACCACCGTTTCCGTGTCCGGCCGCGGGTCCAGGGTTTCCGGCCCCACAAGGAACTCGTGACGCCAGAACCCGCGCCGGCCGAGAATGCGGCTGACGGGCTCGCGGTCCGCCCGGCGGCCGATGCGGGCGCGGAAGGCGTCCGCCGTTGCCGCGTTCACTACCGCGTCGCCCCGCGTCAGAAGGTCGCCGGCCGCGCAGTCCAGCAGATCGGCCAACAGCAGGCGGGCATCCCGCCGGCCGCCCTCCACCCCCGCGGCAGAGAGCACGCCCGACGCCTCGCGCAGCAGGGCGTCGACGGTATGCGCCGTCATGCCAGTTCCGCCAGCTTGGCGGCGTTGTCCTCGGTCGTCAGGGCGTCCACAAGATCGTCCAGCCCCTCGCCCTGCATGATCTTGTCGATGGCGTAGAGGGTGAGATTGATGCGGTGGTCGGTCACCCGGCCCTGCGGGAAGTTGTAGGTGCGGATGCGCTCCGACCGGTCGCCGGAGCCCACCTGGCTGCGCCGGGCCTCGGCCCGCTCGTTCACGGCCTGCTCGCGCTGGTGCTCGTACAGCTTTGCCATGAGCATCTTCAAGGCCTTGGCCTTGTTCTTGTGCTGGCTCTTTTCCTCCTGGCAGGCCGCGACCACGCCCGTTGGAACGTGCGTGATGCGCACCGCCGATTCAGTGGTGTTCACGTGCTGGCCGCCGGCGCCCTGGGAGCGGTAGGTGTCGATGCGCAGGTCCTTGTCCTCGATGTGGACGTCGACATCCTGCGCTTCCGGCAGCACCGCCACGGTGGCGGCCGAGGTGTGGATGCGGCCGCCGCCTTCGGTTTCCGGCACGCGCTGGACGCGGTGGACGCCGGACTCGTACTTCAGCCGGGCGAAGACGTCGCGGCCGGAGATCATGGCAACCACCTCCTTCACGCCGCCCAGGTCGGTCTCGTTGAGGTCCATGACCTCCACCTTCCAGCCTTTCAGCGCGGCGTAGCGCTCGTACATTCGGAACAGTTCCCCGGCGAACAGGGCCGCCTCGTCCCCGCCGGTCCCGGCGCGCACCTCAAGGATGGCATTGCGGGCATCGGCCTCGTCCTTGGGCACCAGCAGCAGCTTGACCGCGTGCTCCAGCTCCGGCACCCGCTCGCGCAGGTCGGCGGCCTCTTCCTGCGCCAGGTCGCGCATCTCGGGGTCCGACGCCATGGCTTCGGCTTCTTCCAGGTCGGACCGCGCCTTGCGCAGTTCGGCGATGGCCTCGACCACGGGCGTCAGGTCGCTGATCTCCTTGGACATGCGGGCGATGGCATCGCCCTTGTCCTCGGTGGCGAGCAGGGCCTGAAGCTCGTCGTATCGCGCTACGACGCGGCCCAGTTTCTCGTCGAGGTTCACCGGTCACTCTCCTTGTCGTCATGCAGCGCGAACAGCCGGCGGAGCAGGGCCTCCGCCGCGCGCCGTGTATCCTCGTCGCCGCGTTCCGCCACGTCCCGCAGAAAGCAGGAGGGCTCGTGCAGCAGGCGGTTCACCAGAAGCCTCGTCGCCTTGTCGGCATCGCCGCCGGCCGCCGCCAATGCCTCCGCCCGCAGGGCCTCGGCGTGGTCGCGCAGGGCCGTGATGGCGGGGGCAGCGTCGCGCGCGGCCCGACGCTTCAGGAAGGCCGCCACCTCCTGCCCCACCACGTCCCACGCCGCGCGGGCTGCCGCCTCGCGACCCGCCCGGCCCGAGAGCGCGATGTGCTCCAGGTCGTCCAGGTCGTAGAGGAAGGCATTCTCCTCGCGGTTCACGGCGGGTTCGATGTCGCCAGGAATGCCCGCGTCCACCAGGAAGATAGGGCGCTGCCGCCGCTTGCGCAGGGCGTCGCGCACCTGTTCCAGGGTGATGGCGTAGGTGCGCCCGCCGACGGCCGTCACGACGACGTCGGAGCCGCGCAGGGCCTCGGGCAATTGATCGAACGGCAGCGCGTGGGCGTCGATCCGGCGGGCCAGCCCGTCCGCCAGTGTGTCGCGCGGAGCGGTGACGGTCAGCCGTGTGAGGCCGGCGGCCTGGAAGGCTTCCGCCATCAGCTCCGCCATGTCGCCGGTGCCCACGATGAGGCCGCGCGTGCGGTCCAGGTCGCCGTGCAGGTCGCGCGCCGTCTGCACCGCCGAGGACGCCACCGAGACCGGACCCTGCGCAATGGCCGTCTCCGACCGGACCCGCTTGGCGCAGGCGAATGCACCCTGCACCACGGCCTCCAGTTCCGCCCCGGCCATGCCGGCGTCGCGGGCCAGGCGCCAGGCGGCCTTCACCTGGCCCAGAACGTGAGGCTCGCCGATGATCTGGCTGTCCAGGCTGGCGGCAACGGCGAAACCGTGATGAACGGCATCCTCTCCGGTCAGGGTATAGATCTGCCCGGCCGCATCGGCCGGATCGATGCACGCGATTTCGGCCAGGAAGCGGCTCAGTGCCGCGCCGCAAGCGCCGGGGTCGGCATCGACGGCCATGACTTCCACCCGGTCGCAGGTGGACAGCAGCATGGCCTGGGTCAGGCCGCAGCGGTCGCGCAGCATGGCCAGGACGCCGGGCACGGCGGCGTCCTCCACGAACAGGGCATCGCGGAGTGCGAGGCTGCTGGAGCGATGGTTGGCGCCGACCACCACCAGCCGGCTCACCGCCGTGTCGGTCATGGGCGCAATCCCGCCCCGACCCCGCTACCGGAACCGGCCGAGCGCGGCCTCAAGGCCGCCGAGCGGAACCGGGGTCTGCTCGCCGCTGTCCAGGTCGCGCACCAGGGCCTCGCCCTTGGCCAGTTCGTCCTCGCCCAGGATGACGGCGGCGCGGGCGTACACCTTGTTGGCGCGCTGCATGCGCTTTTTCATGTTTCCGCTGTATCCCATGTCCACCGTGAACTCGGCGCGGCGGAGGTCGTCGGCCAGCGTCAGCGCGCGCGCTTCGGCCTGCTCGCCGAGCGGCACGATGGCGATGGGGCGGGCGAAGGGCTCCACGTCCTCCACCAGAAGGGCCAGGCGCTCGACACCCGCTGCCCAGCCGATGCCGGGGGTCGGCGGGCCGCCCATGGTCTTGATCAGGCCGTCATAGCGGCCGCCGGCCAGGACCGTGCCCTGGGCGCCGAGTTCGGTGGTGGTGAACTCGAACGCCGTGTGGCTGTAGTAGTCCAGGCCGCGCACCAGGCGGGTGTTGTGCACGTATTCGATGCCCAACTGGTCCAGGCCCTTCAGCACCGTGTCGAAGAAGGTGCGGGAGTGCTCGTTCAGGTAATCGGTGAAGACCGGCGCGTCCTGGACGATCTCGCGGTCGGCCTCGTCCTTGCTGTCGAGCACGCGCAGCGGGTTGCGCTCCAGCCGTGCCTTGCTGTCCTCGGACAGACGGTCCATGTGGCCGCGCAGGTAGTCCACCAGCGCGGTGCGGTAGGCCTCGCGGCTTTCCTGGTCGCCGAGGGTGTTGATTTCCAGCGTGACGCGGCCCTTCAGGCCCAGCGCGTCCAGGAACCGGGCGCCGAGCGCGATAACCTCCACGTCCGCCATGGGGGCCTCGACGCCCAGAAGCTCCACCCCGACCTGATGGAACTGGCGCTGGCGGCCCTTCTGCGGGCGCTCGTAGCGGAACATGGGGCCGCGGTAGAACACCTTGAGCGGCAGCGACTGCTGCAAGCCGTTGGAGATGAAGGCCCGCGCGACGCCGGCCGTGCCCTCGGGACGCAGCGTGATGCCCTCTCCGCCGCGATCCTCGAAGGTGTACATCTCCTTGGTCACGACGTCGGAGGTGTCGCCGAGGGTACGGGCGAAGACTTCGGTGAACTCGAAGATGGGTGTGGCGACCTCGGCATAGCCGAACCGCTCGGCGACCAGGCGGCAGCGTTCCTCCACCGCGCGATGTCGCCGGCACTGCTCCGGCAGAAGGTCATGGGTGCCGCGAACAGGTTGCAGGGTCGCCACGTCAGGTACCTCGTTCCATGAAGACTTGGAGGGAGTCGATTGCTCGACCGATAGCTACGGCATCTGCGCGCTGCGCGCAACCACGCGCCGCCTTGGACTGGTTGGCGACGGCACGGCGATGGCCTATATTTCCTGAGGCAAGACACACGTTGGGCAGATCCGCATGGAACTGAAGATCACCGAAAACGGGCAATTGACACTCGACCCCGCCCTCCTCCGTCATCTCGGGCTTAAGAAGGGGGACACGGTCGATGTGGATCCGCGACCGGACGGGAGCATCGCGCTGCGGGCCCATCGGGAACCGGGTACGCGGAACATTCGCGCGCTCCGCGGTTTGCTTCATCGGCCGGGCATGAAGGCGGCGAGCCTCGAAGAGATCGAAAAGGCGACACAGGAGGGATGGGCCGGCATTCCGGAGAATGGCAGAGACGGGAGCGACACCCGATCGTGAAGGTCGCCGTCGATACCAACATCCTGATCCGCTACATCGTGCTGGACGACCCGGCCCAGGCCGAGGCGGCAGCCGCCGTCATGGAAGGCCCGCACGCCGTGACGATCTCTCTTCCGGTCCTTTGTGAGTTGATCTGGACGCTCAAGCGCCTCTACGATTTTGATCGCGCCGCCCTACTGAGCGTTCTCGACACGCTGTTCACGACAGGGGCCGACGTCGACCGCTCCGCCGTGGAAAGTGGACGCCGCCTGCTGGCTGCGGGCGGTGATTTCGCCGACGGCGTCATTGCCCATCAAGCCCGGGAGGCCGGCGCTTCCATCCTCTACACCTTCGACCGCAGGTTCGCACAACGGAACGACCCGGCGGTGTGCCGGGTCGAACTGCTGGAGGCATAAGGGCGGATCGCCCCGCCCTACTCCGCCGCCGGAGCCTCGGCCTCTTCGGCCTTGGCGGCCTCGATCTCGGCGGCCTTCTTCTCCACCATGCTGACCAGGTGCTCCACCATCGTCTCGTCGTTGATGGTGTGGTCCTTCACGCCCGACACATAGACCATGTGGCTGCCCGAGCCGCCGCCGGTCAGGCCGATGTCGGTCTCGCGGGCCTCGCCGGGGCCGTTGACGACGCACCCGATGATGGACAGCGTCATGGGCGTGGCGATGTGGGCCAGCCGCTCTTCCAGCGTCTCCACCGTCTTGATGACGTCAAAGCCCTGGCGCGCGCACGACGGGCAGGAAATCACCCGCACGCCCCGATGCCGCAGGCCCAGGCTTTTCAGGATCTCGAAGCCGACCTTGATTTCCTCCACCGGATCGGCCGAGAGGCTGACGCGGATGGTGTCGCCGATGCCGGCCCACAGCAGGTTGCCCATGCCGACCGCACTCTTCACCGTGCCGCCGCGCAGGCCGCCGGCCTCGGTGATGCCCAGGTGCAGCGGATAGTCGCAGGCTTCCGCCAACTGCATGTAGGCGGCCACGGCCAGGAAGACGTCGGACGCCTTCACGGAAATCTTGAACTCCTGGAAGTCGTTGTCCTGAAGGACGGCCATGTGGCGCTGGGCGCTGGCGACCATGGCTTCTGGGCACGGTTCGCCGTACTGCTCCAGCAGGTCGCGCTCCAGCGAGCCCGCGTTGACGCCGATGCGGATGGAACAGCCGTTGGCCTTGGCGGCGCGCACCACCTCGCGCACCCGGTCCTCGGACCCGATGTTGCCGGGGTTGATGCGCAGACAGGCGGCACCCGCGTCGGCGGCTTCCAGCGCGCGCTTGTAGTGGAAGTGAATGTCGGCCACCAGCGGCACGTTGGAATGGCGCACGATGTCCTTGAAGGCAGCCGTAGACTCCTCGTCGGGGCAGGAGACGCGGACGATATCCGCCCCGGCCTCTTCCAGCCGGCGGATCTGGTCCACGGTGCCGGCGACGTCCGTCGTCTTGGTATTGGTCATGGACTGGACCGAGATGGGCGCATCGCCCCCCACGGGCACGGAGCCGACCATGATCTGGCGGCTCGGGCGGCGAAGGATCTGGCGATACGGACGGACGCTGCTCATGAAAACCCCACTGAATGGTGGCCAACGACGGCTACCGCGCCGCCTCCAACGCCGAAAATGGGCGTGAAAGGCGGCGCCGGCAAGGCCGTCACGGTCTCTTAACGCACGGTAGTAACGCACGCGGCGCGGTTCTACGATCCCTCGGACGGATCAGTTCGAAAGAAGCGCGGCCGGTGCGAGGCGGATGCCCCGGCGCACCTCGCCCTGGTCGCCCAGCGGCGGCAGGGTCTGGCCGTCGACCACGATGCGCAGTCCCCCGGCGTTGCCGACCATAAGGGTCAGGCCGCGACGGTCGGGCACCTGGAAGCGCTCCCCCTCACGCAGCAGGCGGGTGGCGATCAACTCTTCGCCGGCGCGCACCTGAATCCAGCTGTCCTGGGTGGCAGCCAGCACCACGCGGGTGGAACCGGCAGGCGCGCCGTAAACCGCCCCGTCCAGCGCGGCGACAGGTTCGGGCAGGTCAGGCGCGGCGGGAACGGCGGCCAACTGCTGCTCCTCCGCGGCGGGCGCGGGCGCAGGGCTCTCCGCCGACGCAGGCGCGGGTGCTGCGGCAGTCTCCGGCCCCGGCTCGACGGCCGGCTCCGGCCCCGGCTCGACGGCCGGCTCCGGCGTCGGCTGGTCGGCGGCGGCCGGCTCCTCGGCCGGCGGAGGCTGGGGAACGGTGGGCTCCGACGGCGGGGCGACGGCCACCTGGCGCTCCTCGGGGACGCGCTCGACGGTTTCCGCCACGGCTTCGGGCACCTGCTCCGGCGCCTCGCGCTCGGGCGCGGCGTCGGCGTCGGCGGCCTCCGGCGCTTCGGCGGCGGGCGCCGGGTCGGCGGGCTCCGAGACAACCGGCGGCGCCTCGACCGTCGGCGCCTCGGTCGGCGGCGGCTCCACCACCGGCGCCGGCTCGACGGCCGCCACCGCAGGCGCCTCGGCGGGCGCGGGGGGCTCCCC
>NZ_ANHY01000035.1 GCF_000315795.1 Caenispirillum salinarum AK4 | reverse complement strand
GCTTCAAAGCCTCCCACCTATCCTACACATTCGAACCCTGACGCCACTGCGAAGCTATAGTAAAGGTTCACGGGGTCTTTCCGTCTGACCGCGGGAACTCCGCATCTTCACGGAGATTTCAATTTCGCTGAGTTGGTGTTGGAGACAGCGGGGAAGTCGTTACGCCATTCGTGCAGGTCGGAACTTACCCGACAAGGAATTTCGCTACCTTAGGACCGTTATAGTTACGGCCGCCGTTTACCGGGGCTTCGATTCAGAGCGTGAACCCCTCCTCTTAACCTTCCGGCACCGGGCAGGCGTCAGACCCTATACGTCGTCTTGCGACTTCGCAGAGCCCTGTGTTTTTAGTAAACAGTCGCCACCCCCTGGTCTGTGCCCCTCCCCACCGGTTGCCCGATGGGAAGGCCCCCTTCTCCCGAAGTTACGGGGGCATTTTGCCTAGTTCCTTCAACACCATTCTCTCAAGCGCCTTGGTATACTCTACCAGTCCACCTGTGTCGGTTTCGGGTACGGTCTGTACGTGGGAGTTATTTCCAGGCCCCCCTTCGCTGCACGCCCAATCCGATAAGGGCATACAACTTACGGGGCGCGTCACTTCCCACAGGCCCAGGACTATTAACCTGGTTCCCATCGGCTACGCCTTTCGGCCTCGCCTTAGGGGCCGGCTCACCCTGCGCGGATTAGCCTTGCGCAGGAACCCTTGGACTTTCGGCGACAGGGTTTCTCACCCTGTTTATCGCTACTCATGTCAGCATTCTCACTTCCGATACCTCCAGCAAACCTCACGGTTCACCTTCACAGGCCTACGGAACGCTCCGCTACCACGTGTCAGAGACACGTCCACAGCTTCGGTGCATGGCTTGAGCCCCGGTACATCTTCGGCGCAAGACAGCTATTAGACCAGTGAGCTGTTACGCTTTCTTTAAAGGATGGCTGCTTCTAAGCCAACCTCCTGGTTGTTTTGGCCGTCTCACATCCTTTCCCACTTAGCCATGACTTGGGGACCTTAGCTGGTGGTCTGGGCTGTTTCCCTCTTGACCCCGGACCTTAGCACCCGGAGTCTGTCTGCCGTGCTGTACTCTGCGGTATTCGGAGTTTGGTTCGAGTTGGTAAGGCTCGCGCCCCCCGTCCCGATCCAGTGCTCTACCCCCGCAGGTAATCACACGACGCGCTACCTAAATAGCTTTCGCGGAGAACCAGCTATTTCCGAGTTTGATTGGCCTTTCACCCCTAACCACAGGTCATCCCCGTCTTTTTCAACAGACGTGGGTTCGGTCCTCCAGTGGGTGTTACTCCACCTTCAACCTGCCCATGGCTAGATCACTCGGTTTCGGGTCTAGTCCTGCGAACTGAACGCCCTGTTCAGACTCGCTTTCGCTTCGCCTACACCTAACGGCTTAAGCTCGCTCGCAAAACTAAGTCGCTGACCCATTATACAAAAGGTACGCCGTCACCC
>NZ_ANHY01000034.1 GCF_000315795.1 Caenispirillum salinarum AK4 | reverse complement strand
CCCGCCGACGGTGCGCTCCGCATAGGCCGAGGCGGTGCCGGGGACGGTTTTCACCGCGTCCTCGATGCGGGCGGCGACGCGGCCGATCTCGTCCAGGTCCGGCCCGGCCACCTTGATGCCGACCGGCGTCTTCACGCCCGTCGCCAGCATGTCCAGCCGGTTCTTGATGGGCATGATCCAGACGTTGGTGACGCCGGGGATCTGCACCAGCCGGTCCAGCTCGTCGCGGATTTTCGCCATGGTCATGCCCGGCCGCCACTCCTCGCGCGGCTTGAGGCGCACGGTGGTCTCCACCATGGTCAGCGGCGCGGGATCGGTGGCCGTCTCCGCCCGTCCGACCTTGCCGTAGACGGTCTCCACCTCCGGCAGGGTGCGGATCAGGCGGTCGGTCTGTTGCAGGATTTCGCCGGCCTTGCCGATGGAGACGGCGGGAAACAGGCTCGGCATGTAAAGGATGTCGCCCTCGTCCAGCTCCGGCATGAACTCGCTGCCGAGCTTGGACATCGGGTACACCGTGCCCGCCGTCAGCACCACCGCCGCCAGCACCATCAGCAGCGGATGCCGCACCACGCCGCCCAAAAGCGGCCGGTAGAGCCAGATGAACACGCGGCTCACCGGGTTGCGATGCTCGGGGATGATGTGGCGGCCGCGGATGAACCAGCCCATCAGCACCGGCACCAGGGTGATGGACAGGATGGCCGCCGCCGCCATGGCGTAGGTCTTGGTGAAGGCCAGTGGCTGGAACATGCGGCCTTCCTGCGCCTCCAGCGCGAAGACCGGCACGAAGCTGAGCGTGATGATGAGAAGCGAGAAGAACAGCGCTGGCCCCACCTCCGTCGTCGCCTCCGCCACCACCTTCCAGCGGTTCTCGCGGGTCAGCGGCGTCGTCTCGATCTTGCGGTGCAGGTTCTCGATCATGACGATGGCGGCGTCGACCATGGCGCCGATGGCGATGGCGATGCCGCCCAGCGACATGATGTTGGCGTTGATGCCCTGAAGCCGCATGACCGTGAAGGCCGCCAGGATGCCCAGCGGCAGGAACAGCACGATCACCAGCGAGGACCGCAGGTGCAGCAGGAAGGCGGCGCAGACCAGCACCACCACCACCATTTCCTCCAGCAGCTTGTGTGTCAGGGTGTCGATGGCGCGGTTGATGAGGCCGGAGCGGTCGTAGGTCGTCACCACCTCCACGCCTTCGGGCAGGCTGGCCTCAAGCTCGGTCAGCTTGGCCTTGACGCCGTCGATGGTGGTCAGCGCGTTCTCGCCCCAGCGCATGATGATGACACCGCCGACGGCCTCGCCCTGCCCGTCCAGTTCGCCGATGCCGCGCCGCAGTTCGGGGCCGAGGCGGATGTCGGCCACGTCCGACAGAAGTACGGGCGTGCCCGCGGTGCTGGTCTTGAGCGGCACCGCCTCCAGGTCGGCGATCTCGTCCACGTAGCCGCCGGCGCGGACCATGTATTCGGCCTCCGCCATCTCGATGACGGAACCGCCGGTCTCCTGGTTGGCCTGCTGCACCGCCGCCTTCACCGCCGACAGCGGCAGGCCGTAGGCGCGCAGGCGCTGCGGATCGACGACGATCTGGTACTGCTTGACCATGCCGCCGATGGTCGCCACCTCGGCGACGCCCGGAACGGTCTGAAGCTCGTACTTCAGGAACCAGTCCTGTATGGCGCGCAACTGCGCAAGATCATGCCGCCCGCTGCGGTCGACGAGCGCGTACTGGTAGACCCAGCCGACGCCGGTGGCATCAGGCCCGAGCGCCGGCGTCGCACCCTGCGGCAGGCGCGGCGTCACCTGCGACAGGTACTCAAGCACCCGCGAGCGCGCCCAGTAGAGGTCCGTCCCGTCCTCGAAGATGACGTAGACATAGCTGTCGCCGAACATGGAATAGCCGCGCACGGTGCGCGCGCCCGGCACCGACAGCATGGCCGTCGACAGCGGGTAGGTGATCTGGTCCTCCACCACCTGCGGCGCCTGGCCGGGATAGCTGGTCTTGATGATGACCTGCACGTCCGACAGGTCGGGGATGGCGTCGACGGGCGTCGACTTCAGCGCCCACAGGCCGCCGACGGCCAGCAGGACGGTCAGCACCACCACCAGGAAGCGGTTGTGCAGCGACCAGCGGATGATGCTGGCGATCATTGCGTCACCTCCGCCGCCGCCGTGTCGGCGGACGCGGCGACCTCAGTGATGACCGGCATCCCGGCCGCGTCCTTGCCCAGCGCGAAGCGGATGCGCTCACCCACGGCCGGGACGGTCGTGGGCGGCGGCTCGACCGTGAAGTCCATGGTCATGGCCGGCCAGCCGAGTGCGGGGATCGGGTCATGGGTGACGGTGAGCACCCGGCCGTCTTCCTTGACGGCATCCACCACGCCCTCACCCCACACTTCGGGCGCGGCCGGCTGGGCGGTAACGATGACGAAGGCGCCTTCGGCATCCTTCCCGATGCCAAGGGAAACTAGGCCGCCCGCCGCAAAAACAGATGGATCGATGCCGTCCGCCAGCCCGAAGTCCATGGTCATGGCGGGCCAGCCGAGCACGGGGATGGGATCGTGGCTGACGTTGACGGTACGGCCTTCCGCGTCCACCGCGTTGACCGTCGCCGCCGTCTCCGCGATGACCTCCGGCGCGGGCTCCTCCGCGGGGTCTTCCATGCGGGCGAAGCCGGCCTTCAGGCTGGCCTCGGAATCGATGAGGAACTGGCCGGAGCTGACCACCTCCGCGCCGTCATCCAGGCCGTCCAGAATCTCCGTCCGCGCGCCGTCGCTGAAGCCGACCGTCACCGGCACGGCGCGGAAACGCCCCTCGCCCAGCGCGAGCACCACGCGGTCGCTGCGCCCGGTGCGGATCACCGCCTCGGCCGGCACCACCACCGTCTCCGCCCGCGCCGTTCCGGCCAGCGTGATGGAGGCGAACATGTTGGGCCGGAGCGCGAGGTCGGCGTTGTCGAAGCGCAGGCGCACCCGCAGCGTTCGCGTCGTCGGGTCCAGTTCCGGATAGACGTAATCCACCGTGCCGTTCCACACGCGGTCCGGCAGGTGCGCCAGACGCGCCTCCGCCTCCATGCCCGGCCGCACTCGGTCGGACTGGCTTTCGAACACGTCGGCGATGACCCAGACCGTGCCCAGGTCCGACAGGGTCATGAGCGTCTGCTCGGGGCGGATGTACATGCCCTCCCCGACGCCGAGCTGCACCACCACACCGCCCTGCGGCGCGTAGACGCGGATGCGCTCCGCCGCCTTGCGGGACTTGGCGATCTCCGCGATCTGGCGCTCCGACACGCCGAGCGCCTTGAGCTTCGCGCGCCCGCCGGCGCCGGCCCAGGTGTCGCCGCGCTCCAGGTCGCGGACGTACTCGAAGGACGACGCCGCCAGTTCCGGCGAGAAGTATTCGAACAGCACCTCGCCCTGCGTCACCTCCGCGCCCAGGGAGCGGACCTTCAGCCCCTCGATCCAGCCTTCCTTGCGGACATGGACGTGCGACGTGCGGTCCTCGTCCAGCGCCACGTAGCCGACCGTGTGAACCGCCCCGCCAAGGGCGGCGCGCTCGGCACTTGCGGTGCGCACGCCCATGGTGTTGATGACTGCCGATGAAAGCTGGACGACATCGGCATCGGCGGCATCGGCTCCGGTGGCGCCCGGCTCCTCGCCCTCGTAGACCGGGATCAGGTCCATGCCCATGGGCGACTTGCCTGGCGCGTCGCGCCGGTAGTTCGGGTCCATGGGGGCGACCCAGTAGAGGATCTTCTTTTCCGTGGCGGCGGCGGTCCGGCCCGCGCCATGGGGGAACAGGCTTCCGCGCTCGTAGGCGAGACCTCCGGCGACACCGGCGGCCAGCGCCACGGCGGCGACCAGCACTATGCGTGCGGACATGGTTGGTGCGTCCTTCTTCCATAACGGCCGTCAACGGCGCAGCAGGTGCGCCGCGTGATGCGGTGAGCGTCAGGAAGAAGCGCGCGGAGGCCGCAGGTCGGGGGAGAGGACAAGCGCCGTCATATGGCGCTCCGGCCCCGGTTCCGGTAGAGCCGCCGGTTCCTGGGCGCGAATGTCGAGCGCCACCGTCGGCCATCCGGCGAAAGCCCCGCCACAGGTCGAGGCCGCGCCGGGACAGCCGGCGGCGTCGGGGGTGCCGTGCCCCGCGTGGCCGCCCTCGGCCATCGTGCACGCCGCGCCATCGTCGGCCATCGCGTGGTGATGATCGTGCGCCGGACCGTGGCCGGCTGCCATCTGCGCCCCGCGATGCTCGTGCGCCCACGCCGGCGCCACGCCGCCGAGAACGGCGGTGCAGAGCAGAAAGGCGAGGAGCAGGCGATGGATCATGTCGGGATTCCGAAGCCCGGACGACGGCCGTGGCGGCGGTCGGGCGCGGGCGATATCGCTCTCAGATACGCGCGCCCTGGCGGCACGTCAACGGGAATGAAGAGGCATCGCTCCATTTGCAAGACGGTTTCCGCACCCGCGCACCTGTGTCATAGTCGCGCCATGTCGCCGAAGACGCCGTTCCGCATCGTGGCCGCCCTGCTGGTGGCCCTGCTGACGCTCAACCTGCCGATGATCGTTTCGGCGGCCGAGCAGGCGGACGCCTTGGCGCATGAGCTGGTGCCGCACGACCATGGCGAGGACGCCGGCACGCCCACTGACGGCAGCCACGACCGGCACTGCATGCCCTCGTGCCAGACCGTGGCCGGCATGCTGACCGAGCCGCCCTCCGCCGTCGGGCTGGCGGTTGCCTCCGTCACGCTCCATCGGCCGGCGGACACCGTGTTGCAAGGCAAGACGGCCGCGCCCGACCCGCCCCCTCCCCGTCGTCATCCCGTGCTGTGACCTCCTAAACGTCCACACCACGAGGATTTCGACAATGATCCGTACTGTTACCGTTGCCGCTGCCGCCAGCGCCGTGGCCGCCGGCCTTTGGCTGACCGCCGCGCCCGATGCCTCCGCCCACGGCGGCGCCACCGGAATCGTCAAGGAGCGCATGGACCTCATGAAGGCCATGGGCGACAGCATGAAGACTCTGACCGCCATGATGCAGGGCAAGACCCCCTACGACGCCGACACCGTCCGCCGCGAGGCGCAAGCCATCGCCGAGCGTGGCGGCGACGATCTCGTAACGTTGTTCCCCGAAGGCACGGCGCACGACCCGTCCGAGGCCCTGCCCGCCATCTGGAGCAAGCCGGATCGTTTCAAGGCGCTTGCGGAAGACCTCACCACCTACGCCGAAGCCCTGGCGAAGGCCGCCGACAACGGGACGGGCGGAGGCATGGGCGCGCCCTCGACCGACATGAACGCCATGATGGGCGGCGCGTCGACGCAGGAGATGATGGGCGCTGGCTCCGCCAGCATGGGCCCCATGATGGGCGGCGGCGCCGCCCCCTCGCCCGAAGCCCTGGCCGACATGCCCCCGCAAGCGGCCTTCATGCAGCTCAGCAACACCTGCGGCGCCTGCCATGACAGCTACAGGATGAAGAAGGACTGATGCACCTGCGCAAGCCACTGCTTGCCGGCCTCGCCGTCATTGCGGTGGGGCTGGCGCTCGTGGGCGGGTTCGGTGTTCTTCAAAGTGCCGTGCCAAACGCCGAACCCGCCACCTTCCCCGAGGGCGATCCCAAGCGCGGAGCCTACCTCGCGCGCATGTCCGGCTGCATCGGCTGTCATACGGATGCCGAGAACGGCGGCGCGCCGCTTGCCGGCGGCACGGCCATCGAAACGCGCTTCGGCAGCTTCGTGCCCCCCAACGTCACCCAGCACCCCGAAGCCGGCATCGGCGATTGGACGGTGGCGGACTTCGCCCGCGCCGTACGCCAGGGTGTCTCGCCAGACGGCGATCCATACTACCCCGCGTTCCCCTATGCCATGTACACCCGCATGAGCGATCAGGACGTGGCCGACCTGTGGGCGGCCTTCCAGACGGTCGCCCCGGCCCAAGGCGGGCGCGACGGCAACGACCTCACCTTCCCCTTTTCTATCCGCGAGGGCCTGCATGTCTGGCGGGCGCTGAAGTTCGAGCCCCAGCGCTTCGAACCCGACCCGGCACTCTCCGAGGCCTGGAACCGGGGCGCCTACATCGTCACCGGCCCCGGCCACTGCGGCGCGTGCCACACGCCGCGCGGCCTGCTCGGCGGCCGTGACGACGACCGCTTTCTGGAAGGCGGCAGCGACGGCCCCGGCGGCGCCAAGGTTCCCGCGATCACGCCGAAGGCGCTGAAGGTAGCCGGCTGGACGCACGACGACCTGGTGACGGCGCTGCGCACCGGCCTGACCCCCGACGGCGACTCGCTTGGCAGCGGCATGGGTGAGGTGGTGCGCGACGGCACGGCCTGGCTGAACGACGCAGACCTGGAGGCCATCGCCACCTACCTTCTGGAACCCCGGAACCGCAACGGAGGATGACGCCATGTGGTGGAACGGAGACGGAATGCACGGCTGGGGATGGCATGGCTTCTTCGCCTGGCCCATGTTGCTCTTCCTGCTTGTCATCGCGCTGGCTGGCTACGGGCTCTACAGCCTGGGCCGATCCGCCGGAGAGCGCCGGCGCCCCCGCCCGGTGGACGAGTTGACGGAGCGCTATCTGCGCGGCGAAATCGACGACGAGACCTTCCGTCAGCGCCTGCGCGCGCTGCGGGATGTCGAAGGCGGCGGCCCGTAAGGCCGCGCTGAAGAACAGGACACGAGACACCATGACGACCATCAGCCGACGCGGCTTCCTCGCCGCCTCCGCCGCCTTTTCCGCCGGCCTTCTCGCCGCACCGACGCTGACCCGCGCAGCGGCCCCGGACAGCTTCCGCACCCTGCGCGCCGAGCCGGTCTCCGCCCCATTGCTCGGCCCCGAGCAGCCGACGGCCGGCCTGTGGGGCTTCGACGGCGGGGCGCCCGGTCCGATCCTGCGGCACCGCGTGGGGGAGACGCTGCGGGTGCGGCTCGAC
>NZ_ANHY01000033.1 GCF_000315795.1 Caenispirillum salinarum AK4 | reverse complement strand
GCCAGACGCTCCTGGAGCTTCTCGCGGTCGTAGTCCGAGGTGGTTTCCTCGACCTGCGCCTTGATCTGCGCCACGCGGGCCTGGATGTCGTCCTTGGAGCCCGCGCCATCGACGATGGTGGTGTCTTCCTTGGTGATGGAGACGGTCTTGGCCGTGCCCAGCATGTCGAGCGTCACGCTTTCCAGCTTGATGCCCAGGTCCTCGCTGATGACCTGGCCGCCGGTGAGGATGGCGATGTCCTGCAGCATGGCCTTGCGGCGGTCACCGAAGCCCGGCGCCTTGACGGCGGCGACCTTCAGGCCGCCACGCAGGCGGTTGACCACCAGGGTGGCGAGGCTTTCGCCCTCCACGTCCTCGGCGATGATGAGCAGCGGCTTGCCGGACTGCACCACGGCCTCCAGCACGGGCAGCAGCGGCTGCAGGCTGGTCAGCTTCTTCTCGTGGATGAGGATGTAGGGGTTGTCCAGCTCCGCGACCATCTTTTCGGAGTTGGTCACGAAGTAGGGCGACAGGTAGCCGCGGTCGAACTGCATGCCCTCGACCACGTCCAGCTCGGTCTCCAGGCCCTTGGCCTCCTCGACCGTGATGACGCCCTCGTTGCCGACCTTCTCCATGGCGCGCGCGATGATCTCGCCGATCTCGGCCTCGCCGTTGGCGGAGATGGTGCCGACCTGGGCGATCTCGGCGTTGGTCTCCACCTTGCGGGAGCGCGCCTTGACGTCGGCGACCACGGCGGCCACGGCCATGTCGATGCCGCGCTTGAGGTCCATGGGGTTCATGCCGGCGGCGACGGACTTCGCACCCTCGCGCACGATGGCCTGGGCCAGAACGGTCGCGGTGGTGGTGCCGTCACCGGCCAGATCGGCGGTCTTGGAGGCGACCTCCTTGACCATCTGGGCGCCCATGTTCTCGAACTTGTCCTTGAGTTCGATTTCCTTGGCGACGGACACGCCGTCCTTGGTGACGCGCGGGGCGCCGAAGGACTTGTCGAGCACCACGTTGCGGCCCTTGGGGCCCAGCGTGACCTTCACCGCGTCGGCCAGGATGTCCACGCCGCGCAGCAGGCGCTCGCGGGCGTCGGGACCGAACTTCACTTCCTTGGCTGCCATTGTTCTCAGGCTCCGGAAATCAATTGCTTCTTGTTGGTTTGGACCGGTGGGCGCGCGCGGGTCACGCGGCCTTGGCGGCGGCGTCGGCCTCGATGACGCCCAGGATGTCGCTCTCCTTCATGATGAGCAGATCCTCGCCGTCGATCTTGACCTCGGTGCCCGACCACTTGCCGAACAGGACGCGGTCGCCCGCCTTGACATCCAGCGGGTGCAGCGTGCCGTCATCGGCGCGCACGCCCTGGCCGACGGCGATGACTTCGCCTTCCTGCGGCTTTTCCTTGGCGGTGTCGGGGATGATGATGCCACCCTTGGTCTTGGTGTCGGCCTCGATGCGGCGCACCAGAACCCGGTCATGAAGCGGCCGGAAAGTCATGGCTTTTTTCTCCGTCATTCCTTGTCAAAGCAAATGACTGCTGATGGTTGAAACAGCTCCCGCTGACGCGGCGAGCGGAGGCATAAATAGGGGAAGATGAAGAAGCGTCAAGAGGCTTCGTGCAGATTTTGGCAGCACTCACGGCCATTTGCTGCCAAGTCATTGATTTGCAAGGATGATCTTGATCGCGGGACTGGGTGGGGCCATTCTTGAAGAAGGCGCTCCGGCGCCTTGGGAGAGACCGCACAGGAGGCATGACCCGATGTCCACTCTCGCCAAGCAGATGCGGGACTATCGCCTGACGACGGCCCGCATCATGTACCACATGCCCGACCACCCCAGCCTGTTGCAGGAATACATCTGGCAGGACCTGGACCTGGCGCCGCGCTACCCGGTGCTGCGCAAGTTCCTGACATTCTGGGAGGAAAACCTGGACGGCCGCCTGCACTCGGTGCAGGTCGCCAGCAAGGGGATCATCTCGCCGGGCGAGATGCGCCTGGCGGCGGCGCAATACAGTTTGCACTAATACCGGACGACACTCAAAAACAGACACTTGTCGTCCGGCAAGGCCGACTGGCCGCCGCGCCTTTTGGCGCGTGAGGCTGCGTGCCGATTGGAGCCGAAGGCGTGTGCGAAGCACACACCGCAGCCTCGATGATTTCAATCATCGAGGCGTATAATGTCCCGTTGCGCCTCCATCCTCACGCCCCATTCTTGAAGGAGACTGACGGGCGATCGTGATGATGAGCAGGTGCGGGTGATGGTGCGCAAGACGGTTCTGGGGTTCCTGGCGCTGGTGGTGGTGTTCGTCGCGCCGGTGGGCGTCCACGGCCTGCAACGGGGCGTGCCGCAAGGCCACTGGTCCAGCGCCTCGCGCGCCCCCGTCGGCCTGGCGCCTTCGGCGGAGGAGGAGCCGGGTGCCGTCATCCAGGTCTACGCCGCGCCGACCTACGGCTGGCGGGGCATCTTCGCCGTGCACCCGTGGATCGCGGTGCGCCGCGCGGGCTCTTCGGATTGGGACCGGTACGAGGTCGTCGGCTGGGGCGGCGGCCGGGTGACCCGCGACCGCATGGCCCCCGACGCCCGCTGGTACGGTGCGGAGCCCCGCCTGCTGCTCGACCTGCGCGGCGGTGCGGAGGTGGACGCGCTGATCGCGCGGGTGGAGGCGGCGGTGGCGAGCTATCCCTACACGGGGTCGTATCGCACCTTCCCCGGCCCCAACAGCAACACCTTCCTCGCCCACATCGGCCGCAGCGTGCCCGAGCTTGGCCTGGACATGCCCGCCAACGCCATCGGCAAGAACTGGCTGCCGTGGGACGAACCGGTGTCGACCGCACCCAGCGGCGGCGGGTTCATGCTGTCGTTCGAGGGTCTTGGCGGGCTGCTGGTGGCGCCGGAGGAAGGGGTGGAACTGACGTTCCTGGGGCTGTCGCTGGGAGTGGATTTTGATCCGCTGGACGTGCGGCTGCCGGGGTTCGGTGGGGTGCGGTGATTCCGACCCAGAGTGGTGGTCTTATAACTAATCTCCGGCTTTCCGATCACTCTTTTCGAGCATAACTTCTTCCGCGCATCCTAACAGGGCGAGCGGCAGGGAACAAAATGGCTAAAGCGGAGATTTTTTCGTTCGACGACGCTATGAACGAAGCGCGGCACTGCAAGAAGAAGCACATTTTGTTGGGGAATGGCTTTAGCGTAGCCATCCGGCCCAACATCTTTTCTTACACGTCGCTGTACGAAAACGCTGATTTCTCAGCGCACAATAACGTTAAGAAAATCTTCGAATCGCTCGGCACTATGGACTTTGAGATAGTCATTAGACATTTGCAAGATTCCGCAAAGACCATTTCCATTTACGATCCGAGCAACACGGAACTTTTCAATGAACTTCGCAATGACGCTGAGTTCGTGAAGGACGCTTTGGTCTCTGCTGTTGCCAAGCGCCATCCAAACCGTCCGTTTGATATTAAACCTCATAATTACACTCGTTGCAGAAATTTCCTCTCCCAGTTCGACCATATTTTCACTTTGAATTATGATGTTATTCTTTACTGGGCCTTGATGCAGGAAGAATTCGATGACTTGGATCTTAAGCCAGATGATGGTTTCCGACATCCGCATGATGACACAGATGCGCCATACGTGAGTTGGCAACAAGGGAACAAGTCGACGGTCAATTACCTTCACGGAGCCCTTCACCTTTACGACAACGGCTCCGAAATAACTAAGTATACGTGGTCTAAAACTGACAGACCAATTGTAGAGCAAATCAGAGCTGCTCTCGATGAAGATCGATTCCCCGTTTTTGTCTCAGAGGGGACTAGCGACAGCAAGCTAAGAAAAATCATGCATAATGCATATCTTCATAAGGCATATCGCAGCTTTGAGGGCTGCTGTGGATCGAAAAACAATGCCATCGTCGTCTACGGGCATTCCCTCGCCGAAAATGATTGGCACATACTAAAGTGTATCGCCAGGGGACAGGTCGCTCAACTTCTCGTGGGTATCTATGGCGACCCAAATACTCCGGCGAACCGGGAGGCGATAGCGAATGCCAACAAGATTGCCGAGCTGAGAGAAACCTACTCTCGTGGCAAAGCACCGTTGAACCTCGTCCTGTTTGATGCCGCATCAGCGAATGTTTGGGGTTAACAAATTAAAGCACTTTCAGTTAAGCCGTACTATATCTGCGCGCTTCAACGTCTCAAGCGCGTTTCCGGTTCGTCGCGTGCCGCTCCTCATCAGCCCTCTTTCATCCCGCACCTCCGCACGCCCCGCCCCCAGACACAGCCGCAGCGCCACCACGCGCGCGTTCCGATAGCACGACAGCTGCAACCGCCGGCCGTCCTCCAGGTCCCTCACCCAGCGCACGCAGGCGGCCGGGCCTCGGGCCTGGGTGGGGCCGTGGAGCATTGTCAGGCTCCAGGCATTGGCGCGGGCGCGGGCCTCGGCGGCTTCAGGCGTGTCCAGGTAGGCGAGCGCGCTGGCGCCGATCACGCGGTCGGTTCCCGGCGCCACCGCCAGGCGGAGTTCGTCGAAGCCCTCCGGCACCGTGTGGTCCGGCGCGTCGGCCCAGAAGGTGCCCAGGGGGCTGCGGGTCAGCAGGGCCGCGTCCGGAGGCGGGCCCGGGACGCGGCGCAGCAGGTCCTCCCCCAGCGACAGATCGGCCTCGAAGGTGAAGGCAAAGGCGTCGGCGGCAAAGGTCATGGCGGCGTCCCCCCGAAGGTTGCTGTCAACAGGCGCTTGATGCGTGCGCCAGGGGACAACGACACTCAGGTCCGCCTTATTCCATCCGCCGACGACGAAAGTCGCGGCAGCCGATCATTCCGCGGCGAGCCGTTGGGCCTCGGCCTGCTCCTCCTCAGGCGCGGGGGCGTCGAAGTCGAAGCTCAGCTGGCCGTCGGCGTCCTCGCCGCGCGGGTCCATGGCGGCCGAAACCGCGGAGGTGCGCGGCACCACGTGGTACTTGCCCTGCTCCTCCATGGGCACGGAGGGGCGCGCCCGGACGCGCCAGGCGGCAAAGAAGCTCGACACCACGCCCAGCAGCAGCAGCACCGCGAACAGGCCGTTGGGGCCGATGGCGTCCATCAGCGGCGAGACGAACAGCGGGCCGATGGTCGCGCCGAGCGAATAGGTCAGCAGCAGGCCGCCGGCGGCGGCCACAAGCTCGTGGCTCTCCAGGTGGTCGTTGGCGTGGGAGAGCGACAGCGGGTAGAGCGTGAAACTGATGCCGCCGAACATCACGGCGCAGCCCACCACGTACCAGAACCCCAGGAACGTGGCGCCGATCATCAGGCCCGAGATCGCCACCTGCGCGATGAACAGGCTCACCAGCACCACGCGGCGGTCCAGAATGTCCGACAGCTTGCCGATGGGGTACTGGATGATGAGCCCGCCCAGAATGGTGGCGGAAACGAAGGTCGCCGTCTCCGACACGCTATAGCCCAGTTTCTGCGTGAACACCGGCGCCAGGCCGTAGGAGGCGCCGAACACGATGCCGCCCACGCCGGCGCCGTAGACGCCCAGCGGCGAAACCTTCCACAGGCGCTTGAAGGAAAAGCTCGCCACTTCGGGCATCGTCGGGATGGGCGTGGAGGTCATGGCCACCGGCACGACGGCCAGGCTCATGAGGATGGAGATCAGGACGAACAGCAGGAAGCCGGTCTCGTCGGGCAGGTTCAGCATGAACTGGCCCAGGAACTGCGCGAAATAGATGGTCACCGCATAGCTGGAGAGGATCTGCCCGCGCGTGACGTTGGTGGCGCGGTGGTTCAGCCAGCTCTCCACGCAGATGAACAGGCCCGCCATGCAGAGGCCTTCCACGAAGCGCAGGGTGAGCCAGATCCACGGGTCGACCTCCAGCGCGTGGGCGAGCGTGGCGCCCGAATACAGCGAGGCCAGGGCGGCGAAGGCGCGGATGTGGCCGACGCGGCGAATCACCCGTTCGGCGAACAGGGCGCCCAGGGTCAGGCCGCCGAAGTAGCCGGCGTTGACGATGCCGACGACGGTGGCCGAGGCGCCCGCCATGTCCAGCCGCAGACTCGTCAAGGTACCCATCAACCCGTTGCCCAGCATGAGGAACGCCGCACCGGTCAACAGGGCGATGATGGGAACCAGGATCGCGCGCATGGGGGTCGGGGAACTCCGGGTAGGGCGGTGTGTCGAGGGCCTTCGGGGCGCCGGCGCCGGCCGTCGGGCGGGCACGCCTTCGGGCTAGCACCGATGATCGTGGAGTTCAACGGAAAGGGCTGCGACGGGGTTGCGGCGGAAGAAGCTTCGGCCCATATCGGCGCCCTGGGAAAGCAGACGAATTTGGTCCACTTTTTTCCTTGACCTTGCCGCCCGTGTGCCCATATTATGATCGAGCCGGACGCCGCTGTATCGGGTCCGGCCTTCGGTGTGCTCCGACCCATGCCCGGGCAGGGCTTGCGGAAACGGGGCAGGGGTGACGCGGCAAGGGCCGGTCGCCACCACCAGCGAAGGGCTCGCGCCAAAGGGCGGAGCCACAAGCAAGCGCCGCCCCCTGGCGCGTGACCGCCGGGGGCGGAGACGGAAACGGCCACGCTGGACGCGCACTGGAAACGGCGGTCCGGGGTGCCACGGTCGGGATGCGGCCAGGGATCGTGCGACAGAGGGTCGCGCGCCTGAAGCATGCTCTCGCCGACATCGCTCGATGGAGGATGTGTGACTATGCGTGATCTGACTCCCCTCTACCGCTCCACGGTCGGATTCGACCGCGCCGCCCGCCTGATGGAAGGCGCCCGGCGCATGGACGGCGGTACCAACTACCCGCCCTACGACATCGAGGCCATTGGCGAGAACGGCTATGCCGTGACGCTGGCCGTGGCCGGCTTCGAGGCCGACGACCTGACGGTCGAGGTGCGCGACGGCATGCTGGTCGTCGCCGGGCGGAAGGCGTCCGAGACGGATGCGGACGCGGACACCGACGAGCCGGTCTTCCTGCATCGCGGCATCGCCACGCGCGACTTCCTCCGCAAGTTTCACCTCGCCGACCACGTGAAGGTCACGGGCGCGGGCCTGGAAAACGGCCTGCTGCGCATCGACCTGGTGCGCGAGGTGCCGGAGGCCAAGGCGCCGCGCAAGGTCGCCATCGCGACCGGGGCTCCGGAAACCGCCGTCGCCTGATTTTCGCCCCGAGTTGGCCGGGATGGATCGTCTTTGAAGAGCGCAACAACCCACGACGGCGTTCCATCCACAAAAGGCCTCTCTGGCCGCGAAGGGATCTACTGATTGAAGGGGAGTTTCTCCCATGGTTGACACCGACACCACTCTGAACGTCCGCGACATTCCGACCCTGACGCCGGAAATGTCCTTCTCCTCCTACATGGACTCCATCCGCCGGTTCCCGGTGCTGGAGCCGCAGGAGGAATACGACCTCGCCATGCGCTACAAGTACCAGGGCGACGAGAAGGCCGCCCATCGGCTGGTGACCAGCCACCTGCGTCTGGTCGCCAAGATCGCCTCGCAGTATCGCCGCTACGGCCTGCCCATGGCTGATCTGGTGAGCGAGGGCAACCTGGGGCTGATGCGCGCGGTGCAGAAGTTCGAGCCGGAAAAGGGTTTCCGCCTGGCGACCTATGCCATGTGGTGGATCAAGGCGAGCATCAACGAGTTCGTGCTCAGCCAGTGGTCCATGGTCAAGATGGGCTCCGACGCCGTCCAGAAGCGCCTGTTCTACAACCTGCGCAAGGTGAAGGCGAACCTGGGCCTGTACGAGGACAGCGACATGGCGCCGGAAGACGTCGCCCGCATCGCGGAAGAGCTGAACGTCGGCCGCGACCATGTGGTCAACATGAACCGCCGCCTGATGGCGCGCGACAGTTCCCTCAACGCGCCGGTGTCGTCCGATATCGAGACCGAGCGCATGGACATGCTGGTCGACGAGAACCCGACGCAGGAGGACACCTACGCCTCCTTCGAGGAACGCACCCTCGGCCGCCAGCTGATCGGCGAGGGCCTGGCCGCCCTGAACCAGCGCGAGCGCGAGATCATCCAGGCCCGCCGCCTGGCCGACGATCCGGTGACGCTGGAGGACCTGGGCAAGCGCTATGGTGTGTCGCGCGAGCGTGTGCGCCAGATCGAAAACCGCGCCTTCCAGAAGATGCAGGGCGCGATCAAGGCGGCGGCGACGCGCCTGCGGGCGCCCATCGCCCAGGGTCTTGACCTTCTGCCCCACGCCGTGTAAGGTCCTGCTCCTTTCGGGTTCCGCGGCACCTTCACGGGTCGCCCGGAACCCGATTTTTATCTTGAGGATCAGATCATTCCGGCCTGAACGGGCGCGGATAGTTTGCCTAAGCACTGCGGCTCGCGCGGCGGCGGCATTCTGATCATCCTTTGAAACTGTCACCGGTTTTGGGGAGGGGTCAAAATGAGCCAGCTGTTCAGCGGCATTACCGAAGTCGTGGACGTTCTCCAGCCCGTCGATCCGATTCACTGCGTGCGCACGGACGTCCTCCGCGCGACCGCCCGTCGTTTCGTGCAGGCTTTTCCCGGCGATGTTCTCTACGCCGTGAAGTGCAACGACAATCCGGTGGTGCTGAACGCCCTTCACGAGGGCGGCATCCGACACTTCGACACGGCGTCGATCACGGAAATCCGCGACATTCGCGCCCGCTTCCCCGCGGCCGAATGCCACTACATGCATCCCATCAAAAGCCCCGACGCCATCGCCGAGGCCTATTACAAGCACGGTGTGCGCGCCTTCGTGCTCGACCACGAGGACGAGCTTGCGAAGATTCTGGAGGTCACGCACGACGCCCGCGACCTGACGCTGGTGGTGCGCCTGGAAATGCCGCGCGGCCAGGCCCTGATGGACCTCTCGGGCAAGTTCGGCGCGCCGGTGCACGAAGCGGCACGCCTGCTGAAGGCCTGTCACGCGGTGGCCGCCAAGGTCGGTCTGACCTTCCATGTCGGCAGCCAGTGCGTCGACGTGCGCGCCTTCGGCGTCGCCATCGACCTGGTGGGTGAAACGCTCAAGCTGGCCGGCTGCGACATCGACGTGCTGGACGTGGGCGGCGGCTTTCCGGGCCAGTACACGGGCAACGAGCCGGCCTTCGAGGACTTCTGCGCGGAAATCCGCAGCGGCGTCAAGCGTATCGGACTGCCCGCGACCTGCCGCCTGCAGTGCGAGCCCGGCCGGGCGCTGGTGTGGGATGCGCTGTCGGTGCTGTGCCGGGTCGACCTGCGCCGCGGTGCGTCGCTCTACCTCAACGACGGCACCTACGGCAGCCTGTCCGAACTGAAGTATCTGGGCCCGTACTTCCCCATCACCGTCGTGCGCCCGGCCGGCGAGGCGGCGTCGGAGGGGCGGTCGGATTTCCAGTTGTTCGGCCCGACCTGCGACTCCGTCGACAGCATGCCCGGCCCACACCGCGTGCCCGACGACGTGCGCGCCGGCGACTGGCTGGAGATCGGCATGATGGGCGCGTACTCCAATGCCCTCCGCACCCGGTTCAACGGCTTCAATGTTGAGCGCTTCGTGGAAATCCGCGACGAGGACACGGACGCCGACCGGGTGACCTGGCTGAAGGACTACAAGGTCCGCCGCGTCGCCTGATTGACGGGCCCTTGGCGAAGATGAAAGGCCCCGCGCCAGGACTGGCGGCGGGGCCTTTCGCTTGACGGGGTTGCGGGGCGGGCCCATCATTTCCTTCGGTAAGCGGAGTTGAGCGATGAACAAGCGCGTAACGGTGCACGAGGCGGAAGAAAACTTCATGTCCCTGCTCGACCAGGCCGAGGCGGGGGAGACGGTGGAGATTTTCCGGGATGGGAAGCCCGTCGCACGCCTCGCGCCGTCTCGCAAGACGGCCGAGGAACGGGCCAAGGCGCAGAAGGAGGCCCTCGCAGACATGCGGCGGGGGTTCAACCTGGGTGGCGGGACGTTCGACCGCGACTCCTTGTACGATCGGCTCGACCGATAGCCTATGCGCTTCACCCTCGACTCCAATGTCCTCGTCTATGCCTATGACGAGGCCGCCGGCAGCCGCCACGCCATCGCCCTTGCCTTGCTGGAGCGCGCATTCCAGGCTGATCTGGTCATCACTATTCAGTCCCTGGCTGAGCTTTTCCATGTGCTGACCCGCAAGGGCAAGCTGCCGGCGGACCATGCCCGGCAGGTGGTCGCGCGGCTGGCTGGGACGGCGGAGGTAATCGCCGCCGATGAAGAGTGCCTGTTCTCGGCCATGACCATGGTCGCCCGTCACCAATGGTCCTTCTGGGATGCCATGATGTTCGCCACCGCCCGCCAGGCCGGGTGCGCGCTGTTGGTCAGCGAGGACGGGCAGGACCGGCGGCATCTGGACGGCCTGACCATCGTCAACCCCTTCACCGACACCCCCTCCCCGCTGCTGTATGAGGCCCTGGCCCCGGCATGACCCGCGACTCCGGCGCCGTCCTCGGCATCGACGTAGGCTGGGCACCCAACCGCAAGTCCTCCGCCGTCTGCCGGCTGGAATGGACTCAGGATGCCGTCTCCTGGCGGATCGTGCCGGTGGGTGTCGATCTGGCCGAGCGCCGCGCCGTGGTGGTCGACATGATCGGGCCAGGCGCCGACGTCTGCGCCATCGACGGCCCCATCCACGGCAGCCTGGAGATCATGGACCGCTACCGCCTGCCCGAACGCCTGCTGACGCGCGGCTTCCAGCGCATCGGCAAGCCCGGGCAGTCCTCCTCGCCGCAGGGGCGCCGGCTGAACCAGGAGGCGACGGTGTTCGCCGCGCTGGTGCTGGACACCGGCTGCCTCGGCCCCGCGTCCTTCGCGGGTGCCATCCACGACCGGGCGCTGGTGGAGGCGTTCCCCACCAGTTTCCTCGGGACGATGCTGGAGAAGGATGGCGTGCCGGAGCATGGCCAGCGCTCCGACGTCTACTACGCCCACCTGCTGGGCACGGCGCCCGCACCGCCGCAAGACCGGCTGGCGGCGCTGCTGGAAGACCTGCTGCCCGGCCGCGCGTGTCTTCAGCGTCCGGCAGAGGTCCGCGACCACGACGAGCGCGCGGCCCTGGTCTGCGCCCTCACGGCGCTCTCGGTCGCCCGTGGGCGCTATGTGGCGGTCGGCGACGCGGCGGACGGTTTCATCACGCTGGGCGCCCACACCCGGCCCTGGGCTGTCGCCCAACTCCGCCGCAACGCCGAGGCTCTCGGCCGCTCGGAAACGGTCCTGGACCGCTCCAAGTAAACGCGGGGAGCGCGAGGGGTCCGCGTCGGGCCCCTCGCACCTTTATTATTTACACCGTCAGCCGCTCGATCCACGCCGGCAGGGCGAAGGCGCCTGCATGCAGGGCCGGCGAGTAGTAGTCGGTGGACAGCTGGATCTGCTCGACCCGCTTGGCGGCCTCCTCGACCGACAGGCTGCCAAGGTTGGTGCCCTTGGACCCCCAGGTCAGCGCCATGAAGCCGCCGATGTAGGTGGGCGTGACCGTCAGGTAGGTGCCGGCGTGAGGGAAGACACCGCGCAACTGCTGCATGGTGCCGGTCAGTTCGTCGGCCTGGAAGAAGGGGCAGCCGTTCTGGAACACCGCAATGCCGGTGTCGGTCAGGGCGTCGCGGATCAGTTCATAGAACTCGGTGGCGAACAGCACCTGCGCCGGGCCGAGCGGGTCCGGGCGGTCGGCGATGATCAGGTCGTACTTGCCCTTGCTGTCGGCGGCCTTCAGGTGCTCGAAGGCGTCGGCGACGAACAGGTTGAAGCGGGGGTCGTCGAACACGCCCTTGTTCACGCTGGCGAAGTACTGCTTGCAGTAGTCCACCACCATGCCGTCGATTTCGCACATGTCGACCTCGACGCCGGGGTGCTTGAGACACTCCTCGGCAATGGCGCCGTCGCCGCCGCCGACGATCATCACGCGCTTGACCGCGCCGTGCTCGACCATGGGCAGGTGGGTCAGCATTTCGGAATAGGAGGCTTCGTCGCGCTCGGTGATCTGGACGACCCCGTCCAGGGTCATCACGCGGCCCAGCGCCTCGGTGTCGAAGATCTGGATGTGCTGGAATTCCGAGCGCTGGTTGACCAGCATGTCGCCCGCGACTTCCATGTGCTGGCCGTAGCCCTTGTGCAGGGTTTCGGAGAAGATGGTCGCCATCGGCTTGCCAATCCGTCCGTTTTGCAAGAATTGAGTGGATGTGCGTCTGAACCCGAGGGTATAGAGCACGCGCGTCCGCGGGTCACCCCCAAAAGGGCCGCAAAATCCGATCGCTGTGGTGTGTCATGCGTTGGCGACAGGACGCCGGCGCGCTAGCCTGTCCGCCCGCACGAACCACCGTCCCGAGTCCCGCCGGAGTTTCCATGGTCACCGCCGTCGCCGCCATCGGCGCCCTCCTCCTGTCCGTCGCCATCATGGTGATGGGCAACGGCCTGCAGGGCACGCTGATCACCGTCCGCGCCAATATCGAGGCCTTCAACGCCGCCGAGATCGGCCTTCTGGTGTCGGGCTACTACGCCGGCTTCATCGCCGGCTGCTGGGCGGCGCCGCACATGGTGGTGCGTGTCGGGCACATACGCACCTTCGCCGCCATGTCGGTGATCGCGGCGGCGACGATCCTCATCTATCCCATCATCGTGGAGCCGTGGGTGTGGTGGGTGATGCGCGCCATCGCCGGGCTGGCGCTGGCGGGGCTGTACACCGTTATCGAAAGCTGGCTGAACGACCGCGCCACCAACGAGAACCGGGGCGCGCTGTTCAGCATCTACCGCGCCGTGGACCTGAGCGCCATGACCGCCGGCCTGATGCTGCTGAACATCGCCGCGCCCGAAGGCTTCGAACTGTTCAGCCTCGCGGCGCTGCTGATGTCGCTGGCCCTGGTGCCGGTGGCCATGACGCGCGGCGTTGCGCCGGCGCCGGTGGCGGCGGCCCGCCTGCAACTGCGGCGGCTATATACGGCCTCGCCGCTGGGCGTGGTGGGCGTGTTCATGGTCGCCATGGCCAACGCCGCCAGCATGGGCCTGATCCCGGTGTTCGTGCAGCGCAGCGGCTTTGGCGTGGAGGCGGTGGCCTTCGCCATGGCCGCGCTGGTGGTGGGCGGTGCGCTGGCGCAGTATCCGGTGGGTTGGCTGTCGGACCGCTTCGACCGGCGCTCGGTGGTGATCGTTTTTACCATCCTGGCCGTGCTGGGTGGCGGCGGCGTGGCCGTGGTGTCCATCTACGGCGGCGGGTTCACCGGGATCGTGGCGGCGACCGCAGTGTTCGGCGCCATCACCATGCCGCTCTATTCCCTGCTGATCGCCCACGTCAACGACCACCTGGAGCCCCATGAGTTCGTCGTCGCCAGCGGCGGGCTTCTGCTGATCTACGGCCTGGGTGCGGTGGTCGGGCCGCTGATCGCGTCTTTCGTCATGCTGGAGCGGCCGCCTTGGCTGCTGTTCGCGTATACCTCCACCGTCTTCGGCGTGCTGGTGGCCTATTCCCTGTGGCGCGTCACCCGGCGCCCGCCGCCGCTGCCGTCGGAGCAGGGCGATTTCGTCATGCCGCTGTCGCCCCTGGCGACGCCGCAGTCATTCGAACTGGACCCGCGTGCCGACACCGACGCCATCGCCGAGATGGACATCATGGAGCCGGTGGAGGAGCGCCCGCCGGTGACCACGGTGGCGGAGCCCACTGCGCCGGCCAGCCAGAACACGGGTCCTGAGCCTGAGGCCGGGCCGGCGCCGCCCGAAACGCCGCCGGAGACCAGGGGTCCGCCGCCGCGGGGCTGATACGGGTGACCTGCGTCGTACGGCGTAGTCGGTGAACCCGCGTACTGCGGCTTTCGTTTCGCGGTCAGAAAACAGACGCTAGGAGGTCTTCACCATGCGTAAGTTGATGATCGCTGCCGTTCTGTCGACCAGTGCCGTCGCCTTGTCGGCGTGTTCCGGCATGAACGAGACCCAGGAATCGACCGCCGCGGGCGCCGGCCTGGGTGCTGCCGTCGGCGGCATCGCCGGCGGCGGCGCGACCGAGGCCCTGCTGGGCGGCGCGGCCGGTGCCGGCGCCGGCTACCTCTATGAGCAGGCGCAGGACGACGAAGGCGAGTACGACGAGGGCGGCGGCCTGTTCGACTAGGAACCGGCACCGCCGTCGCCCCGGAACGGGCCGCCCCTGTGGCGGCCCGTTTCCTTTGCGTGCGCCGGGGTGTGCGGAAGTCCGACAATCGGCGCGGATTTTCTTTGTCCGGCCCGACCGGCCGTGGCATCATGCCGACGCCTCTGATCAGGGGCTTGCGTGGCCGTAGAAAGGCTGCGGACGAAACGGTTATTGCGGACCGGACACCTCAACAACAACGTCCGGACGCGCCCGAACAGGGGGAACATGTCATGGCGCGCATTCCTGGGCCCGCGCCGCGCCTGTCGCGGCTGCGCGGCGGACGAATGTCATTCCTTATGTCATGAGCGCCGACTCCGGCCGTCCCGTAACGGCCGTGCGATGAGTCTGCGCCTATCCCTGTTCGCGGCAGGATTGCCCCGCCCTGCGTGCCGTGCCTGCGGCAGGGGCGGGTCACGGGGCGTGGCACGTCCGTCGCTCGGGCGAGGGGCGTGTTCGCGCATGAAGGCCGGCCGGACCGGAGGCCCCAATTTTCGCCGCGCCGGCCTTCATCATCATCGAGCATCAAGACTCCTTGATTGCCCTTTGGGGGCGGCCCGCGCGGCGGGTCGCCCTCTTTTTTCGGCGCGCGTGATCCTCAAGGTAGGAGAGACGGCCCCGGGCGGCTACAATTCCCCCAAGCGCGGGACGGAGTAACGTCCTGGAATTGCATAAAAGAGCGGAGCCCTGTCGTGAAGAAAGCCCTGATCGGGATCGCCGTCCTTCTGGTCCTGCTGATCGCGGGCGTGCTGGTGGCGCCGTCGGTGATCGACTGGAACCGCTACAAGGACCGCGTCACCGCCTGGGTGGAGCAGGAGACGGGACGCGACCTGGACATTGCCGGCGAGTTGTCGCTGTCGCTGCTGCCCACGCCCACCCTGTCGGCCTCGGGCGTCACCTTCGCCAACGCCGCCGCCGGCAGCGACGAGGCCATGGTGCGGGTGGACGCCCTGGACGTCCGGGTGGCCTTCGGTCCGCTGCTGGCCGGCGAGGTGCGGGTGGAGTCGGTGCGGCTGGTGCGCCCTCGCGTGGTGCTGGAGGTCCTGCCCGACGGCAGCGGCAACTGGCGCGTATCCGGGCAGGCGTCGGGAGCCGAGGGAGAGCCCGCCGGCGGCGCGGTTCCCGGTCCGGACGGCGGCTCGCTGGAGGGCGCGGCGGAGACGGTGGCCGACGATTTCCAGGTGGCCCTCGACAGCCTGGTGGTCGAGGACGGCGAAGTCCTGTGGCGCGACGCGGCCGGCGCCGAAATGCGCATCGAGGGCATTGACGGTCGCGTCGCGGCCGACAGCCTGCGCGGCCCCTTCGAGGGCGACCTGGAAGCCACCCTGCGCGGCGCACGACTGGCGGCGACGGTCCGCACCGGGCGGTTCGGCCCGCAGGACCCGGCGACCTCGCTGTTCCTGACACTCGGTCTGCCCGAGACCGGGGGCGAGATGGAGGTTCAGGGTCGGCTTGCCGGCCTTGCCGGCGGCGACGGCCCGTCGTTCACAGGCGACATGACGGTCGCCAGCCCCTCGCTGTCGCGCACGCTGGCGGCGCTCAACGGCGTGCCGGATCGGGCGCCGCTGGATCGCCCGTTCCGCCTGGCCGGCACATTGACGGCCTCGCCGGCGCAGGTGGCGCTGGACGACATGACCCTGCGCCTGGGCGAAACCGAAGGCACAGGCGGCGTCTCGGCCAGCCTCGCCGGTGCGCCGAGCATCGACGTGGCGCTGGCCTTCACCCGCATCGACATGGACGCCCTGCTCAAGGAGGCGCGCCTGGCGCCGGGACCCCGTGCCCCTGCATCGCCTCAGGCCGGCGCCATCATTCCGGCCGCCGCCACGGCCGGCGATGCGGCGCCTGCGGTGCCGGCTCCCGCGGCGAGCGGCGGGCGGGGTCTGCTGCCCGACCTGCCGCCGGACCTGACGGGCAGCGTCGACGTCGGTGCCGACGTCGTCACCTGGCGCGGCGGACTGGTGCGCTCCGCCCGGCTGAACGCCACGCTGGCCGACGGCGAGGTGACCTTCAACCAGGTCCAGGCCCTGCTGCCCGGCTCGTCCGAGGTCAACGGCTTCGGTTTCCTGAACACGCGCACCGACCCCGCGCGCCTGGACGGCACCGCCGAGGTGAAGTCCAGCAACCTGCGGGCCCTGCTGGAGTGGCTGGGCGTGACGGTCGAGGACGTACCGGCCGACCGCCTGCGCCGCTTCACCGCCACGGCGGCGGTCAGCGGCACGGCGGCGCAGATCGTGGTGGAGAATCTACAGGGACAACTGGACCTGACCACTTACCAGGGGGCGGCGGCGGTGCGGACGACCGGCGCCCGCCCCGCTTTCGGGCTGTCGCTGTCGGTGGACAGCCTGAACCTGGATGCCTACCTGGCCGACCCCGGCGCCGCGATTCCAGGGCCGGCAGAGCCGTCCGAACCGGCCGGGCCTGCCGCGCCCGCCGCAGAGCCGGCGCCGCAGGGCGCGGCCGGCGAGTCGAGCGGGCCCCCGCTCTTCGCCGGGCTGGACGTGCTCAACACCTTCGACGCCAACATCAAGGCCCGCGCGGGGATGCTGACGTGGCGCGACACCGAGGTGCGCGACGCCCGGCTGGACGTGACCCTGCTGGAGGGCACCGCCACCTTTGGCGACACCGTTCTCAGCCAGATCGCCGGCGCGACCGTCAGCGTGGGCGGCGGGCTGTCGGGCTTCGGCGGCGAGCCGCGCTTCGACGGCCTCAGCATCGCCGTATCCGCCGACGATCCCGGCCGCATCTCGCGACTGCTGGACATGACGCTGCCGGTGGACCCGGACCAGCTTGCGCCCGTGGCCCTGTCGGCGACGCTGAACGGCCCGCTGAATGCGCTGTCGCTGCGTTCGAACAACCAGATCGCCGGCGGTTCCCTTTCGGCGGAAGGCACCCTGCGGAACCTGCGAGGGGCCGCGCCGGCCTATGACCTGTCGCTCACCGCCGACCACGGCAGCGTCGTGACCCTGTTGCGGCGCCTGGGCGTGGCCTATGAACCGCGCGGCGGCACGGGCCTCGGGCCCCTGTCCCTGACCACCCGCGCCAGCGGTTCGGGCGGCGACGTGCGGCTGGAGGACATGACCCTGCGTCTCGGCCCCACCACGCTGACCGGCCGGGCGACCGTGGAGACCGGCGGCGAGCGCCCCCGCGTTTCCGCCACCCTGGACGCCGACCGCCTGCCGCTCGATGCCTTCCTGCCGGCCGAGCAGACGGCATGGCGGGGGCCGGAGCAGCCTCCGGGCGGCGTGATCCCGGCCTCCATGCGCATCGGTGCGGCGCCGCAGGCGAAGGGGCCGGTCGCCATGCCGGCTCAGGCTGGCGGTGCGCCGCGATGGTCGCGCGAGCCGCTGGACCTGGAGGCCCTGGACGCCGCCGACGTCGATCTTGCGCTGACGGCCGGCGCCCTGTCCTACGAGGACTGGGTGTTGAACGGCGCCGAGCTGTCGGCCGTGCTGGCCGGCGGGCGGCTGGAGGTGCCGACACTGACCGGCTCGCTGTTCGGCGGGCCGTTGACCCTGGGCGGCTCTCTCGCCCGCGCCGACGCCGGCGGGGCGGCGGCGGCCCTTTCCGCGACCCTGTCCGGCATGGATGTGGGGGCGGCGCTGACGGCGGTGTCGGGGCAGCGGTCGGCGCGCGGGCGCATGGACGTCTCCGTCGACGTCGCGGCAACCGGCGAAAGCGAATTCGCGCTGGTGTCGAGCCTCGACGGATCGGGCCGGCTGGCCCTGCGCAAGGTGGACATGCGCCGGGTGGAGGGCGATCCCGAGGGGTCGGCGCTGGCGGCCATCCTGGCGCCGCTGCGGCTGCTGGACCGCCTGGGCGGCGGCCTGGGCGGGGAAAGTTACGGCGTCGACGTGACCGGCGACTTCACGGTGGCGGGGGGCGTGGTGCGCTTCGCCGAGGACGACCCGGTGAGCCTGGAGTCGAACCTCTACAACGGCACGCTGGCGGGCACCGTGGCGCTGCCGCCCTGGACGCTGGACGTGGAGGGCCGCGTGCGGCTGGCGCAGAATGCGGTGACCCAGCTTCTGGGCGGGGCGGTGTCGCTGCCCGACGTCATCCCGGTGCGCGTGAGCGGCCCGCTGGACAATCCCGACGTGGTGATCGCCACCCGCCGTCAGGCGCAGGACGGCGATGCCGCCGCGCCGTCGGAAAAGCCCGAGGCGCGCGCCCGTGATGCCGTGCGGCAGCTGCTGGAAGAAGAGATCGGCGGGGCCGAGAAGGAACAAGCGCCCGAGCAGAAGCCGGAAAAGGTCCTGCGCGATGCCCTGAAGGAAATGCTGTTCCGGTAGGGCGGGAGGAAAGTGCGACGGGCGACGACTGATGGCGTCGTCAGCGGGGAGGGCTATTCCAGCGTGCCGGCCTTGCTCTGGGTCCAGCGCAGGCAGAACACCCGCAGCGCGCTCGACAGGTTGCCGGCCATCTGGTCGCGGCGGCTGTCGACGGCGGTCACCAGGGCGGTGACGGTGGTGCGTTCCGACCGGGCGATGGCCTGCAGGGCATCCCAGAAGGGGGCTTCCAGCGAGACCGAGGTCCGGTGGCCGGCGATGGTGACGGACCGTTTGACCACGCCCCCGGCGGGGGCCTCCGCCAGCAGGGCGGCGACGCCCGAATCCACATGCGGGGGAATGCGCTCGCTCACGGTGTATCCTCCGGTTGTGTCGGGAAATCGGGCAGCGTGACATGGAAGGTGCTGCCCTCGCCGAGGCGGGAGTCGACGCCGATCACGCCGCCGTGGCGTTCCACGATCCGTTTGCAGATGGCCAGCCCGATGCCGTTGCCGCCATAGGCGCCGCGGGCGTGCAGGCGCTGGAACATCTGAAAGATGCGGTCCGCGAAGGAGGGCTCGATGCCGATGCCGTTGTCGCGCACCGAAAAGCGCCAGGCCGGCAGGCGGCAGGCAGGGCCGTCGGTTTCCTGTCCCGCACCGTGGTCCGTGGTCACCCGCTCGGCGCTGATGTGCACGCGCGGCGCGCGGTGGGGATCGCGGAACTTCACGGCGTTGTCGATCAGGTGCTGGAACAGGCGCACCAGCTGCGTGAAATCGGCCTTGACCGTCGGCAGCGGGTCCCAGGTCACCCGTGCACCAACGCTGGACAGCGTGGCATCCAGGCGGCGCACGGCGCTTTCCACCGCCAGCGCGGCGTCGCAGTCGTCAAAGGCGTGCCCCTTGCGGTCGATGCGCGAATAGTCCAGCAGGTCGGTGATCATGGACTGCATGCGCGTCGCCCCGCCGGCGGCGAAGGCCATGAACTCCCGCGTTTCCGGGTCCAGGGCATCACCGATGCGCCGGTCGACCAGTTGCAGGTAGCTGGCGACCATGCGCAGGGGCTCCTGCAGGTCGTGGGAGACGATGTAGGCGAAGGCCTCCAGTTCCTCGTTCGACTGGCGAAGCTGTTCCACCAGGGCGCGGTTGCGCATCTCGCCGGCCCGCAGCTCGGTCAGGTCGGAGAAGAAGGCGAAGGCGCCGGTGGTGTTGCCTGCATCGTCCCGCAGCACCGTGGCGGAAATGCGGACGTGGCGCAGGCCGCCGCCGTGGTGGCGCAGGTCGGTTTCGAACGTGTGATGCGGCGCGCCCTCGGCTCCGCGCACGACGGCGAAACCGGCCTCCAGCTTGCGCGCCGCGTCGCCTTCGGCCAGGGCGGGAAGGGGCAGGCCGATCAGTCCGGTGCGGCCGATGCCCAGCAGGTGCTCGAAGGCGGCGTTGCAGTCGGTGATGCGGCCGTGGCTGTCGGTTTCGGCATAGCCTTCCTGGGTGAGGCTGAGGATGCTGTCCTGCCGCGCCTTGCCGGCTTCCAGCGCCTGCACCTGGCGCGAGACGGCCTCCTGCAGGTGGCGCAGGTAGTCGACCTCGATGCCCGTCAGGATGTCGGTGAACGACAGGACGGCCAGGATGTCGGCATCGCCGGACTGGACGGCCAGGTGACGGATGCGGTTGGCCTCCATCATCTCCTGCGCGTGCAGCAGCGGCGCATCCTCGGCGATGGACAGGATGGGCGCGCTGGCGATCTCGCGCACCGGGCGGGCGACGTCGCGGCCTGCCACGCGGCGCAGGATGTCACGTTCGGTGACGATGCCGTAGGGCTTGCCGTCGGCCTCCAGCACCACGGCGGCCTCGGCCTCGGAATTGCGCAGGGCGGCGGCGACGGCGGCCACGGTGTCGGTCGCCGCCACGGTCAGCGGGCGGCGTTTGGCGACCGAGCCCACAGTGCGCAGCGTCAGGTATCCGTGCAGGCCCGAGTTGCGCACCACGTCGGTGCGCGACAGCACGCCGACGGCCGCGCCGGAATCGTCCACTACCAGGAAATGCCGCAGCCGTGCCTCGCGAAAGCGGGGCATGGCGTCCTCGATGGTGGTGTCCTGGTGCAGGGTGCGGATCGGCGCGCTCATCAGGTCGCGCACCGGCAGGGCCAGCGTGGCCGGGTCCGTCAGGTCCAGCGCCAGGGCGTCGCGTTCCGTCCAGATGCCGGCGGGGGCGCCGCGTTCGGTGACGATGATCGAGGAACACGCGGCATCGGCCATCATCCGCGCGGCGGCGGCGACGGGGGTCTGGCCCGGGCACTGGAGAATGGACTGGCGGACGATGCGGCCGACGGGCCAGCGGTCGCGCCGCGCCAGTTCCAGCGCGACGGCATCATGAGCCGACGCGCGGCCCGTGTCGCGTCCCCCGTCCGGCACTGCCCGGAAGCCTGCCGTCATGCGCCTTGGTCCCCCTTCAGGTTGCGCTGGCGGATGGTGGTGTACATCCGCGCCAAACGTACTCATACACCACTTTATATCAGAAACGTGAGAGGTTTACATCTTCAGTTCCCTCAGGAAATCGGTGATGGCCGTCACGCATTCGGCCAGATTCACCGCGTTGTCACGGCCTGAAGACTTACGCGGTTTGAGGGAATGGTCCCCGTCCTCCGCCCAGTGCAGGCGAATGGCCGGCGAAAGCCCCAGCCCCGCCACCAGGTCGCGGCCGCCCATGGTGTCGCGCGTGCCCTGGCAGATGAGCGTGGGCATCTCGATGGTTTCCAGGTGTGCGGTGCGCAGGCGGTCGGGCTTGCCCGGCGGGTGGAAGGGATAGCCCAGGCACACCAGGCCGCCGACGCCGGCCTCGTCGGCGATCAGGCTCGCCATGCGCCCGCCCATGGACTTGCCGCCGATGACAAGGCGCGACGGATCGCCCAGATCGGCGACGACGGCCCGCCAGGTATCCAGCAGCACGGGCTGGCGGTCGGGCGGGCGCTTCGAGCCGCCGGTGCGCCGTTGGGCCATGTAGGGGAACTCGAAGCGCACGACGCGCCAGCCGTCCGCCGCGAGGCCCGCGGCGATGGTGTCCATGAAGGGCGTGTCCATGGCCGCGCCGGCGCCGTGGGCGAGCGCGACGGTCAATGGGGCGTCCTTGGGCCCCTGGTCGATCATGTCCATTTGGTGGGTTCTCCCTGTCAACAAGGCGCGTCATGATGGTGAAGCGGGGCACCCGCCGCAACATGGACGGGTGCCCCGGATGCGACGCGCCGAAACGCAGCGCCGCCGCCGCCCGTTGAAGGGCTTGGTTCCACCGCGTTTTCCCTGGAGTGCTCCATGGCGTCGTCCACCCCCCGTGTCTGGCCCGGTTCCCCGCATCCGCTGGGAGCGACCTTCGACGGTTCGGGCACCAACTTCGCCCTGTTTTCCGCCCACGCGGAAAAGGTGGAGTTGTGCCTGTTCAGCGACGACGGCCGCGAGGAAATCGCCCGCGTCGAGCTGCCCGAGTACACCAACGAGATCTGGCACGGCTACCTGCCCGACGTGCGCGCCGGCGCCCTGTACGGCTACCGTGTCCACGGCCCCTACGAGCCGGAGAACGGGCACCGCTTCAATCACAACAAGCTGCTGCTCGACCCTTACGCCAAGGCCCTGCATGGCGACCTGGAATGGGACGATGCCCTGTTCGGCTACGTGGTCGGCGACGAGAAGGAGGATTTGTCCTTCGACACCCGCGACAGCGCGCCCTTCATGCCGAAATGCCGCGTCGTCGACCCCGCCTTCACCTGGGGCAACCCCAAGGAGCCGACGCCCGCCCACGAGACCACCGTCTATGAGATGCACGTGCGCGGCTTCACCATGCGCCATCCCGAGGTGCCCGAGCCCGTGCGCGGCACCTTCGAGGGGCTGGCGCATCCGTCGGTGGTGGCGCACCTGCGCGAGATTGGGGTAACGTCGGTGGAGCTTCTGCCGGTGCACGCCTTCATCCAGGACCGCCACCTGATCGACCGGGGCCTGCGGAACTACTGGGGCTACAATTCCATCGGCTTTTTCGCGCCCCACCCGGACTACCTGCCGGGCGACGACCCGCGCGCCTTCAAGACCTTCGTGCAGATCATGCACGACGCGGGGATCGAGGTGATCCTGGACGTCGTCTACAACCACACCGCCGAGGGCAACCACATGGGCCCGACGCTGTGCTTCCGGGGCATCGACAACCGGTCCTACTACTACCTGATGGACGGTGACGAGCGGTATTACAACGACTTCACCGGCACCGGCAACGCACTGGAACTGCGGCATCCCTATGTGCTGCGCATGGTCACGGATTCGCTTCGCTACTGGGTGGAGGACATGCGCATCGACGGCTTCCGCTTCGACCTGGCGACGACGCTTGCCCGCGTGGAAGGGCCGTACAACCGCCACGCCGGCTTCCTCGACGCTGTGGCGCAGGACCCGGTGCTGTCGGCCGTGAAACTGATCGCCGAGCCGTGGGACACGGGGCTGGGCGGCTACCAGGTGGGCAACTTCCCGCCGGGCTGGGCGGAGTGGAACGACCGCTACCGCGACACCGTGCGCGATTTCTGGCGCGGCGAGCCGGGACGCATCGGCGACCTGGCCTCGCGCCTGTCGGGCTCGTCGGACATCTACGACCACCAGGGGCGGCGGCCGTGGGCGTCGGTGAACTTCGTCACGGCGCATGACGGATTCACCCTGCGCGACCTGGTCAGCTACAACGGCAAGCACAACGAGGCCAACAAGGAAGACAACAACGACGGCAGCGACGACAACCGATCCTGGAACTGCGGCGTCGAGGGGGCGACCGACGATCCGACGGTGCGCGACCTGCGCCGCCGCCAGATGCGCAACATGATGGCGACGCTGCTGCTGTCCCAGGGCGTGCCCATGATCGTGGCCGGCGACGAGTTCGGCCGCAGCCAGGGCGGCAACAACAACGCCTACTGCCAGGACAACGAGATCAGTTGGGTCGACTGGGAAGGCATCGACGAGGAGGGCCGCGACCTGCTGGACTTCGCCCGGCGGCTGGTGCAGTTGCGGCGGGACCACATCGTCTTCCACCGCTCCCGCTTCTTCCACGGGCGCACCATTCCGGGCACCGAGGTCAAGGACGTGACCTGGCAGCGCCCCGACGGCACCGAGATGGCGGAAGACGACTGGGGCGACGGCCACGCCAAGGCCCTGCGCTTCGTGCTGTCGGGCGAGGCGGGCAACTTCCACCTGACCTCGCGGGGCGAGCCCGAGCCCGACGACACCTTCCTGGTGATGATGAACGCGAGCGATCAGGCCATCGAGCATGTGCTGCCGTCGGGAGCCCGGGACGGCGAGCGGCCGTGGCTCAAACTGGTGGACACGGCCAAGAACCCGGCCTTCGCGGAAAAGGGCGGCGAGCCCATGGAGGTCGGCAAGGAGGGCGACACGGTGATCCTGGACCCCCACAGCCTAATGCTGTGGGTGGTCCGGCGCGAGGTCGGCTAGACGGAACGGCGGCAATCCGCAACCGCTCCGCGCCGTTGGCGTTGAGCGACCATGCGGAAGATCACCTTCGCCCGGCTTACCTCCAAGATGCAGCCGACCGTGTTCTTCGGGTCGGCGGCGGTGGTGGTGGCGTTCTGCCTGTTTGGCGGTCTGTACACGGATACCGCCGCATCCATCTTCGAAAGCCTGCGTACCGCGATTTCCCATCTGTTCGGCTGGTACTACCTGCTGGCGGCCACCGGCTTCCTGGTCTTTGCCGTGTGGCTCGGCGTGTCGCGCCATGCCCGGCTGCGCATGGGCGGCAACGACGAACGGCCGGAGTTCGGTACTGTCGCCTGGCTGACCATGCTGTTCGCCGCGGGCATGGGCATCGGTCTGGTGTTCTGGGGCGTGGCCGAGCCCCTGACCCACTACCTGGAACCGCCCGACGCCGACCCGCGCACGGCCGAGGCCCTGCGCCAGTCCCTGCGCTACACCTTCTTCCACTGGGGTCTGCACCCGTGGGCGATCTATTTGATCCTGGCGCTGGGCCTGGCGTACTTCCACTTCCGCAAAGGGCTGCCGCTGGCGCCGCGGTCGGTGTTGCACCCGCTGATCGGGGACCGCATCCACGGCCCCATCGGGCACGCCACCGACATCCTGTGCACGGTGGGCACGCTGCTGGGCGTGGCGACGTCGCTGGGGCTGGGCGCCATGCAGATCAACGAGGGGCTGACGCGGTTCCTGGGCATTCCCAGCACCGTCGCCATGCAACTCGTCATCATCGCCAGCATCACGGCGGTGGCGACGTTGTCGGTGGTGATCGGCCTGCAGGGCGGCGTGCGGCGCCTGTCCATGGCGAACCTCTGGCTGGCGGGCGGCCTGTGGCTGTTCGTGCTGGTGGTCGGGCCGACGCTGTTCATCGCGGAAACCTTTGTTTCCGGCCTCGGCATCTATCTCCAGAGCCTGCCGGTCACCAGCCTGCGCCTCGACCTCAAGGACCCGAGCGGCTGGCAGGCGACGTGGACGCTGTTCTACTGGGGCTGGTGGATTTCCTGGTCGCCCTTCGTCGGCGTCTTCGTCGCCCGCATCTCGCGCGGGCGCACCGTGCGGGAGATGGTGGTGGCCATGCTGCTGGTACCCACCACCGCCAGCTTCGCCTGGTTCGCCGTGTTCGGCGGCACCGCCCTGAGCCTGGAGATCGAGCGCGGCGTGGACCTCGCGCAGCGGGTCATCGAGACGCCGGCCATCTCGCTGCACGCGACCCTGGACCATCTGCCGCTGGCGACCGTTTCCACTGCCGTCGGCACGCTGGTCATCATCATTTTCTTCATCACGTCGTCGGACTCGGGGTCGCTGGTGGACGACATGGTGACGTCCGGCGGCCACCCGGAGCCGCCCAAGCCGCAGCGCGTCTTCTGGGCCTGTGCCGAGGGCGCGGTGGCGGGCGTCCTGCTGGTGCTGGGCGGCTTGACCGCCATGCAGAACGCCGCCATTTCGCTGGGACTGCCCATGTCTGTCCTGCTGGTGGTGGCGAGCGTCGCGCTGGTCCGCGCCTTCCGCGCCGAGCGCCGGCAGCCCGGCGGCAAGGCGACCGGCAAGCGCCGCCGGAACAAGTCGGCCGCCGAATGAAAGAAGGGAAGGTGCCCATGAACCGCCGCGCGCTGCTGACCCTGCTTTCCCTGCTGGCCCCCGCGCCGGCGCTGGCGCTGACGGCCGAGCCCGCCGACATCCTGCAGTGGCAGGCCAAGAGCTTCCAGGGCGAGACCGATTATGCCCTGGACGCCGTTCAAGGTCGGGTGGCCGTGCGGGCGACATGCCGGGACGCCGCTTCGGGCCTGTTCCTGGAAACGCCGGTGGATCTGAGCAAGACCCCGGTGCTGGAATGGTCCTGGCGGGTCGATGAAACCTTCCCCGCCGACGGGCCCGCCGAGGACACCAAGGCCGGCGACGACTATCCCGCGCGGCTCTATGTGGTGAAGGATGGCGGCCTTCTGCCGTGGCGAAGCCGGGCCGTGAACTACGTCTGGGCCAGCGCCGCGCCGGAAGGAACGGATTGGGAGAACGCCTACGCCTCCCAGGCGCGCATGGTGGCCGTGCGATCCGGCCCGCCCGCCGCGCCCGGCACCTGGGTGACGGAACGCCGCGACGTGGCCGAGGATTTCCGCCGCTTTCACGGATCGGCGCCCGACCGTATCGACGCCGTCGCCATCATGACCGATTGCGACGACCGCGACGCCGAGGCGCGCGCGTGGTATGGCACCATCCGCTTCCTGCCCCGGTGACGGTAACGTGGACAATTCGTAACGGATTGACGGTTGTCAGGGCGGAATGGCTCCGTTATAACCGCGCACCGTTTGCGGCCGGTTGCAAGTCCGCGCACGAGTCGTTCCCGCTGTTCGGGACGGCGCGGCGCCCGGGCTGCCGGCCGCTGGCCGCATAACAGACCCCAAGGATACCGCAATGGCTATCGAACGTACGCTCTCGATCATCAAGCCCGATGCCACCCGTCGCAACCTGACCGGCAAGATCAACGCCCGGTTCGAGGAAAACGGCCTGCGCATCATCGCGCAGAAGCGCATCCAGCTGACCCAGGCCCAGGCCGAGGCGTTCTACGACGTGCACCGTGAGCGCTCGTTCTTCAACGAGCTGGTCACCTTCATGATGTCCGGCCCGGTCGTGGTGCAGGTTCTCGAGGGCGAGGACGCTGTTGCCAAGAACCGTGAGATCATGGGCGCCACCAACCCGGCCAACGCCGCCGAGGGCACCATTCGCAAGGACTTCGCCGAGAGCATCGAGGCGAACTCCGTGCACGGCTCCGACAGCCTGGAAAACGCCGCCCGCGAGGTGTCGTTCTTCTTCGCCGAGGTCGAGATCGTCGGCTAATCCCGACGTCTTCCGAGCCTTCGAAAGTTACGGAAACCGGCGCTCCGCAAGGGGCGCCGGTTTTCGTTTGCGCGGACGGCCGCCGCGTCGCCGGCACGGTGCAGCTTCAGGCTGGGATGATGTCCTGTCCCTCCGGCGGATGTCGGACGCCTTTACAGCTGCGCGCCGAACGCCGCTCCTGCGGCCAAGGTCGTCCGTCCTATGGCCCGTGACAACCCTGCGCCGCTGCGTCAGGCTATTGAATCTAAAAGAAAATTCCTCAGGTCGCCAGACTGTCTGTCCGTGCCAGAGCGCGGCGTTCCCCGCTTGACGTATCGGCTTTCACCGAAAGATGCGCCGCGGCCTTTGCCATGGGATCGCGCCATCGGCCGAACCGCGCCGGCCGCCGCCGAGGAATGGTGTCGCACTGCACCAAACCAAGGGAGTCCGCGGGCTCCGATGGAGTAGGTGGTGGATCATCCGCATGTTGCACCGCCGCGCCGACCGGCGTGCCGCACCACTCGGGCCGAACGGGGTACCGCACATCCGGCTGCGGAGGATGGCGGACCGAATTGTCTCCAGGAACGCCGAAATGCGTCGGACCGCTTGACAGGCCCATGTCGCCAAAAGGATCGAGGCGTCTTTGTTTCCGCACAGTCACAGCGGTTGGCACGCCGCCTGCAAGGCAGGGCGACCAAAGGGCCGCACAAGGCACGTCATCACCGCTTCGGAGGGATAAGGATGCAACGTCGGACGCTTTGGGTTGTCGCTTCGGGAAGTTGCGCGCTGGGCATCGCCCTGGTTGCCGGCGCCGTGGCGCATGTGGGCAGCGGCACCGGCGACGCGGCTGAGGCCCAGACGCTGGCTCTGCTGGAGCCGCAGAGCAAGGCCCAAGTCCTTCGCCTGCCGTCCCGCAGCGCGCTGTCCGATGACCTGTGGGACGACTGGGCGCGCCAGCGCATCTCGGGCCTCGGCTACCTGACGCTGCCGCCCGAGCCGCCGCCGGCGCCGGACATGCTTGGCGGCTCCGCCCTGGTGGCGTCCAACGCCGGGCTGGCACGCCTGTCGGACGATTTCTCTTGGCTCGAGGCATCGGCGCGCAGCTTCAGCCTGGGCGGCTCCGGCGGATCGTACAGCTTCCGCTCCGGCGGGGGCGGTGGTGGTGGCGGAGGCGCCGGCTGGGGTGGCGGTGGCGGCTTCGGCGGCGGCGGCTTCGGCGGTGGTGGCGGCGGCGTCGGCGGCGGTGGCGGACCGCTGACGCCCGGCTTCACGCCCGCGGCGCCGCCGGTGGAGACGCCGGACGGAACCGACACAGAAACCGGCACGGACGCTGGCGGCGATGGCGGTGGCCAGGGCGACGACGGCGGGATCGAGCCGGTGGTCTTCAACCCGCCCCCCGCCACACAGGTGACGCCGCCGGACCCGCCGGGCCTGGACAACCGTCCCAGCAATCCCGGCAACGGCGACCCGACGCTGCCAATCGACAATCCGGGGTCTCCCGGCGTGCCGTTCCAGCTTGCGCAGGTGCCCGAGCCGGGCATGCTGTCGCTGCTGGGCGTCGGGCTGGGTCTTCTGGGCCTGGGTGCCGCCCTCCGCCGGCGCGGGGGTTGATAGCGGCCGCCGCGCCTGGTGGCGCGTGAGCCTGCGTGGCGCCTGAACGCAGCATCGATGATTTCAATTGTCGATGCGTAAGACGCGCCGCCGAGCGGCGGGGGCATGAAAACATGAAAAAGGGGAGGCCACCGTCCGGTGCCTCCCCTTTCCCTGTCTGCGTTCGCCGCCCAAGGTCAGGCGGTTCCGGCCAGCACCTCTTCCGCCCGGTGGCAGGCGACGCCGCGCCCGGCCACGTCGCGGACCTTGGGGATCTCGCTCTTGCAGCGGTCGATGACGAAGGGGCAGCGGGTGTGGAAGCGGCAGCCCGACGGCGGGTTCATGGGCGACGGCAGTTCGCCCGTCAGCGCCACCTTCTGCGCCCGCTCGGCGGCCCGGATCTTGGGGGTCGAGGCCATGAGCGCGCGGGTGTAGGGGTGCGCGGGCTCGGCGAAGATGGCCTCCTTCGGCCCGTGCTCCACCACGTTGCCCAGGTACATCACCAGCACGTCGTCGGCGATGTGCTGCACCACCGACAGGTCGTGGGAGATGAACAGGTAGGCGACGCCGAACTCCTCCTGCAGGTCCATGAGCAGGTTCAGCACCTGCGCCTGCACCGAAACGTCCAGGGCGGAGACCGGCTCGTCGGCCACCACCACGCGGGGGTTGAGCATCAGCGCACGGGCGATGGCGATGCGCTGGCGCTGGCCGCCCGAGAACATGTGCGGGTAGCGGGCCGCGAACTCGGGCCGCAGGCCGACCACGCGCATCATCTCCTGGGCGCGGTCGCGGCGCTGCTCCTGGCTCATCTTGGTGTTGATGACCAGCGGCTCCTCCAGGATCGACATGACCTTCTTGCGCGGGTTCAGCGATCCGTAAGGGTCCTGGAAGACGATCTGCACCTTGGTGCGCGCCTGCTTGAGCTTTTCCGGCGTCGCCCCGGCCAGGTTCTCGCCCTCCAGCAGGAAGTCGCCGGCGGTCGGCTGCTCGATGAGCGTCACCTGGCGGGCCAGCGTCGACTTGCCGCAGCCGGACTCGCCGACGACGGCCAGCGTGCGGCCCGCGTGCAGGCGGAAGGACACGCCGTCCAGCGCGCGGACGGTGGCGTCCTCCTTGAACATGCCGCGCGGCACCGCGTAGTGCTTGGTCAGCTCCCGCGCTTCCAGCAGAGGCCGGCCGTCGGCCGGGGCCTTCACCTTCTGAAGGGCGGGCGCCTTGGTGTCGGCGTCAGTCATAGGTCGGGTTCCCCTCATCGTCGAGCGGATAGAAGCAGCGGTGGCGGAACGGACCCTCGCCGAACAGCTGCGGCTGCTCCTCGCGGCAGTGGCGCTGCGAATACGGGCAGCGCGGGTGCAGCAGGCAGCCGTGCGGCCGGTCGTAGGCGCCGGGCACCACGCCGGGCAGGGTCTGCAGGCGGTTGCGTCCCACCGAGTTCTCGGGCAGCGAGGCCAGCAGCGCCTGGGTGTAGGGATGGCGCGGGTGCTCGAAGATTTCCGGCACCGTGCCGGTCTCCACCACCTGGCCGGCGTACATCACCACGACGCGGTGGGCGGCTTCGGCCACCACGGCCAGGTCGTGGGTGATGAGCACCATGCCCATGCCGCGCTGCTGCTGAAGGTCCAGCAGCAGGTCCATGATCTGCGCCTGGATGGTCACGTCGAGCGCCGTGGTCGGCTCGTCGGCGATCAGCAGACGCGGATTGCAGGCCAGCGCCATGGCGATCATGACGCGCTGGCTCATGCCGCCGGACATCTGGTGCGGAAAGGCGGTCAGGCGGCGGCCGGGGTCGGGAATGCCGACCAGGCGCAGCAAGTCCTCGGCGCGCTCTCGGCGCTCCGCCCTGCCGCCGCCCTCGTGGATCTTCAGGGCCTCCATGATCTGCCAGCCCACCGTGAAGCAGGGGTTCAGGCTGGTCATGGGTTCCTGGAAGATCATGGCGATCTCGGACCCCGTCAGCTTGCGGCGCTTCCGCGAGCTCATGGCCTGGAGGTCCTGGCCGGCGAAGTGCATCCGGTCGGCGGTGACGCGGCCGGGATAGGCCACCAGGCCCATGGTCGCCAGCGACGAGACGGACTTGCCGGAGCCGGATTCGCCGACGATGCCCACCACTTCGCCCTCGTTGACGGTAAGCGACAGGCCGTCGACGGCGCGGAACGGCGAGCTGACCTCGCCGAATTCCACGGTCATGTTCTGGATGTCGAGCAAAGGCATCAGCGTTTCATCTTCGGGTCCAGGGCGTCGCGAAGGCCGTCGCCCATGAGGTTGAAGGCCAGCACCGTCAGCAGGATGGCAAGACCGGGGAAGGTCACCACCCACCACGCGCGCTGCACGAACTGGAGGCTGTCGGCCAGCATGGAGCCCCATTCCGGCGTCGGCGGCTGGGCGCCCAGGCCCAGGAAGCCGAGCGCCGCGGCGTCCAGGATGGCCGTGGAGAAGCCCAAGGTCGCCTGCACGATCAGCGGCGCCATGCAGTTCGGCAGGATGGTGTTGAACATCAACCGCGAGGTCGAGGCGCCCGCGATGCGCGAACTGGTGACGTAGTCCTTGCTGCTTTCCGTGATGACGGCGGCGCGCGTCAGGCGCACGTAGTGGGGCAGCACGACGATGGCGATGGCGATGATGGCGTTCTCAAGCCCCGGGCCCAGGATCGCGACGACGGCGATGGCCAGCAGCAGGCTGGGAATGGCCAGCATGATGTCCATCAGGCGCATCACCAGCACGTCCACCCAGCCGCGCATGTAGCCGGCCATCAGGCCGAGCACGATGCCCGCGCCCAGCGACAGCGTCACCACGATGACGCCGACGAACAGCGACAGGCGCGAGCCCCAGATGATGCGCGAGAAGATGTCGCGGCCCACGTCGTCGGTGCCCAGGGGGAAGCGCCAGGTGCCGCCCTCGGACCAGGCCGGCGGCACCAGCAGCGCGTCGCGGTACTGCTCGATGGGGCTGTGCGGTGCGATCCACGGCGCGAACAGCGCCGTCAGGACCAGCACGACGATGAAGATCAGGCCCGCCAGAGCGCCCTTGTTCTCGGTGAAGTATTCCCAGAATTCGGCAATGGGGTGCTTGGGCGTGCCGGCGATGGTGGCGGCCTCGTGCGCCTCGGCCACCTCGGCGGCGTGATCGGCGGCGGCCTCGGCCACGTCCACGTTCTTGTAGGTGTCGGTCATGTCGGTTCCGCGCCTCTTACCGCTGGTGCCGGATGCGGGGGTTCACGACGCCGTACAGGACGTCGACCAGCAGGTTGACCATGATGATCACCGTGGCGACCAGCATGATGCCGCCCTGGATGGCGGGGTAGTCGCGGCGGTTGATGCTCTCCACCAGCCACTTGCCGATGCCGGGCCAGCTGAAGATGGTCTCGGTCAGGATGGCGCCGGCCAGCAGCACGCCGACCTGAAGGCCGATGACGGTGATCACCGGGATCAGGGCGTTGCGCAGGGCGTGGACCATGATGACGCGCTTCGGCGAGACACCCTTGGCGCGCGCGGTGCGGACGTAGTCCTCGCGCAGCACTTCCAGCATGGCCGAGCGCGTCATGCGGGCGATGACGGCCAGCGGGATGGTGCCCAGCACGATCGCCGGCAGCACCAGATGATGCACCGCCGACCAGAAGGCGTCCCAGTTGCCTTGCAGGATGGTGTCGATCAGCAGGAAGCCGGTGATCGGCTCGATCCAGAACATCACCGAAATGCGGCCCGACACGGGCGTCCAGCCCAGCGTCACCGAGAACAGGATGATAAGCAGCAGGCCCCACCAGAAGATGGGCATGGAATAGCCGGTCAGGCTGGTCGCCATGACGGCGTGGTCCAGCGTCTTGCCGCGGTTCACCGCCGCCAGCATGCCGGCCGGCAGGCCGACGCCGACGGCAAAGATGATGGCGCAGATGGTCAGCTCGATGGTGGCCGGGAACAGCGTCAGGAACTCGTCGATGACGGGTTTCTTGGTGACGATGCTGTTGCCCAGATCACCCTGCAGCACGCCGGAAATGTAGTTCCAGTACTGCACGACCAGGGGCTGGTCCAGCCCCAGCTCCGCGCGCAGGCGGGCATAGCGTTCGGGGTCGATGCCGCGCTCGCCCGCCAGCATCAGCACCGGGTCGCCGGGGATGAGGTGGATCAGCGCGAAGGTCAGGACGGTCACGCCGATGAAGGCGGGCACCACCAGACCGAGGCGTTTGATGAAGAAGCCGAGCATGGGTCCTCGTACTCTCTCGGCGCCGGCCGCGCGCCCCGTGCGTGCAAGGTGGGGGGACGGAGGGCGGCGGCGGGCTGCGCGCGGAAATGTCGCGCAATACAAAGACCGGTCGCGCGGCCCCGGAACGGCGCCACCGACGGTCACGAACAAACAGGAAGCGGAAACGGAGACGGGGGAGGGCGTATCCGTCCTCCCCCGTTCCTTGTTGGGCGGAAGGTATACTACACCAGATGATGTAGGTCAACCCTTCTGCCTCATTTCGACCTTACTCGGCGAGGTCGACGCCGTAGAAGTCGTGCTTGCCGAGCGGCGAGATCTTGTAGTTCTTGACCTCTTCGCGCATCGGCATGAACACGACGGAATGGGCGATGGTGGCCCACGGCGCCTGCTCCTTGAAGCGCACCTGGGCCTGCTCGTACAGCTCGACGCGCTTGGCCTGGTCGGTTTCGGTCTTGGCTTCCATGACCAGGTTGTCGAACTCCTCGTCGCACCAGCGGGCGCGGTTGGAGGCGCCGACGGCGTCACAGCTCAGCAGCACGGCCAGGAAGTTGTCCGGGTCGCCGTTGTCGCCGGTCCAGCCCAGCAGCACGGTCTGGTGCTCGCCGTCCTTGGAGCGCTTGAGGTACTCGCCCCACTCGTAGGAGACGATCTCGGCCTCGACGCCGATCTTCTCCCAGTCCGCCTGGATGACTTCGGCCATGCGGCGGGCGTTGGGGTTGTACGGGCGCTGCACCGGCATGGCCCAGATGTTGGTCTTCAGGTCGGTCACACCGGCTTCCTCCAGCAGCTTCTTGGCCGCCTCGGGATCATACGGGTCGTCCTGAATGTCTTCGTTGTAGGACCACATGGTCGGCGGGATCGGGTTCGTCGCCTTCTTGCCGGCGCCCTGGAACACGGCGTCGATGATGGCGTCCTTGTTGATCGCCATGTTCAGCGCCCGGCGCACCCGGACGTCGGTGAAGGGCTCTTTTTCCGTGTTGTAGGCCAGGTAGCCGACGTTCAGGCCTTCCTGGCTTTCCACGATGATGCCGTCCTCATCCCGCATCTGCGCGACGTCCGCCGGGTTGGGGTAGGGCATGACGTGGCATTCGCCGGCCTTCAGCTTGGCGTAGCGGACGCTGGCGTCGGGCGTGATGGCGAAGACCAGGTTGTCGACGGGCGTGCGGCCGGCCCAGTAGTCCTCGTTCGCGGCGTACCGGATGATGGCATCCTTCTGGTACATCTGGAACTCGAACGGACCGGTGCCGATCGGGTTGTTGTCGACCATCTCGGGCGTGCCGGCTTCCAGCATGGCGTCGGCATATTCGGCCGAGAAGATGGACGCGAAGTCCATGCCCAGGTTGGCGATCATCGGCGCCTCGGGGCGGCTCAGGTGGAACTTGACGGTATAGTCGTCCACCTTCTCAACGCGCTCCAGCAGGTCCGGCATGGACATGGCGTTGAAGTACTCGTACGAACCGCCGCCGACCTTGTGGTACGGGTGCTCGGGGTTCATCTGGCGCTCGAACGACCACACCACGTCGTCGGCGTTGAACTCGCGCGACGGCGTAAAGACGTCGTTGGAGTGCCAGGTCACGCCCTTGCGCAGGTTGAAGGTGATGGTCTTGCCGTCCTCGGAGATCTCCCAGCTTTCCGCCAGGCCGGGCTCGATCTCGGTGGTGCCCTGCTTGAACTCCACCAGGCGGTCGTACATCGGCACCGACGTGGCGTCGAAGGTGGTGCCGGCGGTGTAGAAGACCGGGTTCAGGCCCTCGGGGCTGGCCTCGGAGCAGTACACCAGCGTCTTCGCCTGGGCGGCGCCGGCCATGATGGTCAGGGCGGCGCCGGCGGCAAGGGCGAGCTTCAGAGTTTTCATACGTCGTCCTCGAAATGGTGTCGTGAAGTAACGGTGCGGATGACCGCGGCCTCCCGGGCGCGTATTTCTTGGTCTTGTTTTCGCATCCGTCGGGGTGCCTCCCCCGCCACGGACCGTCCGGCTGTCGTACACGTCAACGAAGGCGATAGCCTAGCGCGGATACGAAGCCGCCGAAATAGAGAAGTCGGGTAATTTTCTGCCGAAGTCATCATGCAAGCCGCCATGATCATTGCGCTTTTTGCGGTGCACACCGGGTTGTGAGGATCATTTGAGGAACATGGTGCACTGCAAACCCGCGTGGTGACGTATAGGTAAACCGCTGAAAGCCGCTCGGTGGGGTGCGGTGACGCGCAATCGTTTGCGCGGATGACGCATGGGGCCGCGGAGTCGGAGCGCGATAATTACGATTACTTCGGGTTACTTATGCGCCGCGAAAACTTCTCTGAGTTGCGCATATCTCTGCGGGCGTTATCGAAGCCGGGGCGGTTCCGCGCGCCCGATTCTCATGAGGGTGGTGCTTGTTAATCGCACGCCAAGGTAGGTAAGCGCTCTTTATAGCCGCGTCAAAAGTGTGTACCTTTCCCTCTCTACGTGCAGGCGCCGGTGGGGCGGCGTATGGGGAGGAGGGGGAAACATGGTCATGCGACGCATTTCGGCCGCTACCGGCGTGCGCTGGCGGGGCATCGGACTGCGGGCAGCGCTGCTGCCGGTGCTGCTTATGGCGGCGCTGCTGCTGTGGGCGGGGCCGGCGGCGGCGCAGGCGGACATCCAGGCGCAGGCGCGCCCCGGTGCGGATGGCGCGGGGGACCGGCTGGCCGAGGCGGAGCAGGCCCTGTGCGGTCCTGCCGCGGCGACGGCCGACGACCTGCGCGTGGCCGCCGCCGCCATGGCGGTCCAGGGGCTGGAAATCCGCTCCGCCCTGGCCGAGGCCGGCGACGGGGGCGGCGACCTGACCATGCTGCCGGCCGGCTCGCCGGTGCGGCTGTCGGTCGAGCGCCAGGGCGACACCGGCAGTCTGCTTCGCGTCTACGCCGTGGAATCAGAGGCCGACCGCCTGCAGGGCATGCGCCGCATGGGGCAGTCGCAGGGGGCGAACGGGCCGGAGGTGATCGCCATCCTGGAGCCGCTGAAGGAGCTTTGGGCGATCTGGCCCAGCTACACCGTCTATGTCGTCGGCTGCTCCAACGCCGGCCCGGACCAGCCGGCGGCCATCACCTTCATCGCCCGCACCGACACCGGCGTGAGCGAGCCGCTGATGGCCGGCAGCCTGGCCGTGGCGGTGGTGGGGCTTCTGTACCTGGGCGCCTGCCTGATGGTCGCCTCGGCCACGACCGCCGGGTTCACCATCAACCCGGTGAGACTGACGGCGGGCGCGGACGGACGGGCCAGCATTTCCAAGCTGCAGATCCTGTTTTTCACGCTGATCATCTCGGGCATGCTGATCTACGTGCTGCTGCGCATCGGCGTCCTGGGCGACCTGTCGTCGGACGTGCTGACGTTGCTGGGCATCGCCGGCGTCAGCGCCGTGGCGGCCAATCAGACGGCCGTCGGCCGGCGGCGGTTGAGCGGGTCGAACTGGGCGTGGCTCAAGCGCCAGGGCTGGCAGCCGGAAAAGCGGGAGCCCTCGGCAGGCGATCTGGTGACCGAGCAGGGCGAGTTCGACATCTACCGGTTCCAGACCCTGGTGTTCAGCCTGGTGGTCGGCCTGTCGCTTCTGTTCACGGGGCTGTTCGGCCTGTCGTCCTTCGAGCTTTCGCCTGCGCTGCTTGGGCTTCTGGGCATCAGCCAGACCATCTACGTGGGTGGCAAGGCGGTCAGCAAGCCGCAGATCGGCGAGCTGAACAAGAAGATCGACGCCCTGCGCAAGGCCGCGCGCGAGAGCGTGGAGGCCCAGGATGCCACCGGCGGCGCCGTGGGAGCCGCCGGCCAGCCCGCCGCCGCGCCCGCCGCGGCGCCGTCGGGTCATCAGTTGACGGCGGACCTGCGGGATGTCGCCAGCATGACCAGGGACGTGCTGGGCGGCACCTGGACCCTGCCGGCGACGGTGGAGCCGTCCTCGCTGACCTGAGGACGGCCGACGCTCAGGCCCGCATGCGTGTAAGGAAGCCGCTGACCTCCGCATCCAGGCGCTCGGCCTCGCCCGACAGGGCAGCCGAGGCATCCAGCATCTGCCGCGCGTCGCGCTTCGTGCCGTCGGCGGCGGCGTTGACGGCGGCCAGACGCGCCTCCACCGCGCTGGTGTGGCCGACGGCGCCGCGCAGGGAGCGCAGTATGGCCGTCGTCGCACTGCTCTGACGTTCCACCTGGTCGAGGATCGTGGTGGTCATGCGATCGGTGCGCAGGATGGTTTCCACGATATGCTCGATGGCGCCGGCGGCTTCGGTGGTGGCCTTCTGGACGGCCTCGATCTGGCCGGCGATCTCGGCGGTGGCCTGGCTGGTCTGGTGGGCGAGCTGCTTGACCTCGCCGGCGACCACGGCAAATCCCTTGCCGGCGGCACCGGCGCGGGCGGCCTCGATGGTGGCGTTCAGCGCCAGCATGTTGGTCTGGGCGGCGATGCCGTCGATCATGGCGACGATCTCGCCGATGCGGTCGGCGGCGGCCGTCAGCCCCTTGACCACCTCTGTGGTGTGCCCGGCGTCCTTGGCCGCGCCCTTGACCACGCGCGAGGTGCCCTCGACCTCGGAGGTGATCTCGCCGATGGCGGCGGCGAGGCTTTTGGTGGCGGCTTCCACGTCGGTGATGGCGCCGTGGGTGGCGGCGGCCATGTCGGTCATGGCGCCGCCGTGGTCGCGGGTGTCGTCGACGGCGCGCACGATGCCCTCCGCCATGCCGCGCATCTGTCCGGCGTGAGCGGCGACGGAATGGGCGACGGCCTGCACCGTCTCCTCCAGCGCGTGGGACAGCGCCCGCATCTCCTTGGCCCGTTCGGCGCGGGCGGCGGCCTCGCGGGCCTGTTCCTCGGCCTTGAGGCGGGCGGCCTCGGCGGCGGTGTTCTTGAATACCTCGATCTCGCGCGCCATCTCGCCGATCTCGTCGCGCAAGCTGGTGCCGGGAACCGTGACGCCGTGGTCGCCCTCTGCCAGGCGCCGCATGGCGACCTGGATGCCGCGCAGGGGCATCACGATGCTGCGCCCCATCAGCGTGCCGAAGGCGGCGAAGAGTAGAACACCCGCCGCCGCCGCGATGACCAGGATGGTGACCATGCGCGCCCGCGCCGCGTCCTGCCGGGCGCGGGCGGCCTCCATGGCCGCCGCCGTCGCCGCGTCGATGCGCTCGAACAGGGGCGCGGTGGCGTCGATGGAGGCTTCCAGCCCGCGCATGGCGTCGTCCAGGGCCAGCCGCGTCTCGGCATAGCGCTCAAGCGTCTCGCGGTAGCGGGTGACCAGTTCGGTGAAGCGGGTCCGGGTGGCGTCGTCCATGGGCGCCGCCAGCAGGCCGAAGTCGAACTCGTTGAACGGCTTGCGGTGACGGTCGATGAGCGCCTTCTCGGGGCTGAGCATGAAATCCAGCTCGTACCGGCGCATGGACAGCAGAAGCACCTTCAGCGTCTCGATGGCGTCCACCGACGGCCATTGCGCCAGGGCCTTCTCAAGCTCGGTCACCGCGGCGCGCAAAGAACCGGTCAGGCCGTCCTCGCGCGTCAGGCCGAGCGTCTCGCGCATGGCGGCGGCGTCCTCGAAGCGGGCGCCGATGGTGCCGACGGTCGACCGAAGCTCCGCCGCCGCGTCCGCCGCGCCGCCGCCTTCCGCCGCCAGGGCGTCCAGGTCGGTGTCGAGGCGGGCCAGGGCATCGCGGGCGCGTTCGGCGGCGGCGGCATCCTCGCCGGTCAGGTAGGCGCGCTCGGTGCGCCGCAGGCGCTCAAGCCCTACCGCGACGGCGTGGGTGGCGTCGATCACCCGCTCGGTACGGGCGAGGTCGCGGTCGGCGGCTTCGATCTGCTGCTGGCCGAACCAGGCGGAGCCGGCCATGGCCGCCATGACCACCACGGCGGCGGCGACCAGGATCACGATGCGGGCGGGAATGGGAAGGCGGGACAAGGCCCCGTTCAGGGCGCCGGGGGACGACGAGGTGGCGGACATGGGAGAAAACCTTCAGCTCCGGGAAAGCTTGCGCCGAAGGTGGTAGGCTGCTGCTCAGGGCCAAGTCAAAGCGGTTCGTGTTAAAGTCCTGTTGCGGCGGGTATTTCGTATCGACTTGCGCCGCCTCGCCGGGGAATTAGTATATCCATTCAATTTCAAGGGTCTGCCGCCAGCTTACTTTCGGCGATGGCGCGCCTGCGGCGGCCGTCTGAGCGTGCGCACGTCAAAGCGCGCCGGGTTGAGCGAGTCGGCCACGCCGCGGTCCATCGGCAGCGGTGCGCCGCTGATCTCCGCCGCCACACGGGCCGCGGCCAGCGGGGCCGTCTGGAACCCGCGCGAGCCCAGGGCGCCCAGGACGAACAGGCCCTCGTGCAGCGGCGCCTCGGGGAAGGGCGGCGCCTTGCGGCCGTGGTGCAGGGCGTCGAAGGCGTCCAGGAAGGGCGGACGGTCGTGGACGGGGCCGGCGAGCGGCATGTGGTCCTGGATCGTGCACCGCAGGCCCGCGCGGCCGCCGACGGGCCGGGCGTCTATTCGTGCCGCCAGTTCCGGCAGGTGCCGGCGCAGCAGGTCCCGGTTGCGTGCGTGGTCGGCGTCGTGCAGAGGGCGGAAGTCCTCGGTCCGGTCGCGCCAGCGGTCGTAGGTGGCGCCCAGTGCGTGGACCATGCGGCCGTCATCGTCCGGGAAGGGCGGCGTCAGGTAGCCGCCGAAGCTGAGCGCCGCGCGCGGCGCGTCCGCAACGGCCGGCAGGAAGGAAATCTGCCCCCGGCTCTTGCCCAGCGGCCATTGTGCCTCCGGCCACAACGCGGGCAGGGCGGCGCCGGCGCAGAGCACCACGGCGGCGGTCTCCAGCAGCGGCACGCCTTCTGGATCGCGGACCAGCCATGTGCCGGCGGCGGTACGCTCGATGCCGCCGGCGGGCGCGCCGGTCCACACCTCGGCGCCCTGGGCGAGGGCCGGGCAGAGGACGGCCGGATGCAGGCAGCCCGCCAGGCCGTACCACAGGCCGCCGCGCGGGGCCGTCGCCCCCGTCAGGGCCCGGGCCTCCGCGCCGTCGACCAGTCGCAGCGCCTCCGCCGGCCAGGGCAGGGACTCCACCAGCCGCGCCTGGGCGGCGGCCTCGGCCGCGTCGCGGGCGGCCACCAGAACGCCCCGGCCCTCGCGCCAGACGTCGGGCGGCAGGGTTTCGTAAAGGCGCAGGGCGTGCAGCCAGGCCATGGCATGAAAGCGGCCGTAGGGCTGGGCGTCGGGCGTCATGCGCGGTTTCATCAGGGCCGACGGGTTGCCCGAGCCTTCGCGCGCCAGTGCCGGCCCGGCTTCCAGCACCACCGCCTCGCGCCCGGCGCGGGCGAGGGCGTTGGCCATGGCGGCGCCGGCAATGCCGCCGCCCGCGACGGCGACGGGGCCGTCGGGCGCCGGGGCGGCG
>NZ_ANHY01000032.1 GCF_000315795.1 Caenispirillum salinarum AK4 | reverse complement strand
AGGCCGCGCATCACCTCGCGCGCGCGGTCGGTCTCGGCGCCGATCACCACGCGGTCGGGCCGCATGAAATCGTTGATGGCCGAGCCCTCGCGCAGGAACTCGGGGTTGGACACCACGTCGAAGTCCGCGTCGGGGCGCGTGGCGCGGACGATCTTCTCCACCTCGCGCCCCGTGCCCACGGGCACGGTCGACTTGGTGACGACCACCGTGTAGCCGTCCATAGTGCGCGCGATCTCTTCCGCCGCGCCGTAGACGTAGGACAGGTCCGCATGGCCGTCGCCGCGGCGGGACGGCGTGCCGACGGCGATGAAGACCGCGTCCGCGCCCTTCACCGCCTCGGCCAGCTCGGTGGTGAATTCCAGCCGGCCGGCGGCCACGTTGGACGCCACCAGCTTGTCCAGGCCGGGCTCGTAGATGGTGATCTCGCCGCGCTTGAGCCGTTCGATCTTACTTTCGTCCTTGTCGACGCAGGTGACGGTGACGCCGAACTCGGAGAAACAGGCACCCGACACCAAGCCGACGTAGCCGGTGCCGATCATGGCTATGCGCATTGCGATCCTTCCCTCACGTCTGTCACCCCGGCCCAGCCGGCTCCGCCGTGTGTATAGACCCCGCCGCCGCGGCGTGCAATGGACGCGCGTTGCGGCGGGCCGCCGTTCCGCGCTTCCGTGGGGCTCGGAAAAGCCGCAGTTGTCAGACGAAGTTGCGCTTGCATCCGGTCATCGTGCATGTCTTCTTAGGGCGCCGATCTTGAGTCTGGAGGGGATATTGGGCGACATGACAAAGCGCGACTCGGCCACTGGTGCCATCCATCCGGTTATTCTGTCGGGCGGTTCGGGCACGCGGCTGTGGCCGCTGTCGCGGGAGTGCCGTCCCAAGCAGTTGCATTGCCTGATCGGCTCGGAGTCGCTGCTCCAGGAAACCGCCGCCCGCGCCGCGGAGTGGTCGGCGCCGCTCATCGTCTCCAACGAGGAGCACCGGTTCCAGATCGCCGAGCAGATGCGTCAGGCGGGCATCGCGCCGCGCGCCCTCATCATCGAGCCCTCGGCCCGCAACACGGCGCCGGCGGCCGCCGTGGCCGCCCTGCTGCTCGCGGAAGAGGACCCTTCGGCGCGCATGCTGGTCATGCCGTCTGACCACGCGATTCGCGATGTGGCGGCCTTCCGCGCCGCCGTCGAGGCCTGTGCCGCCGCCGTCGGCGACGATCGGCTGGCCTGCCTTGGCGTCACGCCGACCCGTCCGCACACGGGATACGGCTATGTGGAGCGGACGCCGGAGCCGGTCGCGCCGGGCGTCGCGTCGATCGTCCGGTTCGTGGAAAAGCCGGACGCCGCGCGGGCGGCGGAGTTCATCGAAAGCGGAAACTTCCTGTGGAACGCCGGCATCTTCCTGTTCCCGGTTGCCGCCTACCTCGATGCCCTGGCCGAGTACCGGCCGGAGATGCTGGAGCTTTGCCACGCCGCCGTTGAGGAGGGGACGCGCGATCTGGATTTCCTGCGCCTCGCCGAGGCTCCGTTCAGCCGCATCGATGGCGACAGTATCGACTACGCCGTGATGGAGCACGCCAAGGATGCTCTGGTCGCCGAGCTGGATGCCGGCTGGTCAGACATCGGCTCTTGGTCGTCGCTGCACGAGGAAAGCCCGAGCGACCCGAGCGGCAACGCACTGGTCGGTGACGTGACGGCCATGGACTGCACGGGCAGCTATCTGCGCAGCGACAGCCGGCTGCTGGTCGCCATCGGCCTGGAGGACCTGGTCGTGGTCGCCGAGGACGACGCGGTGCTGGTCGCGCGGAAGGGCGAGGATCAGCGGGTCAAGGATGCCGTCGCGGACCTGAAGGCGCGCGGCCGCAAGGAAGCGACGCTGAATACCACCAGCTTCCGTCCGTGGGGCACCTTCCAGACCATCGACGAAGGGCCGCGGTTCCACGTCAAGCACATCATGGTCAAGCCCGGCGAGAGCCTGTCCCTGCAGATGCACCACCACCGCAGCGAACACTGGATCGTGGTCGAGGGCACCGCCGAGGTGACCCGCGACGAGGATACGTTCCTGCTGTTCGAGAACGAATCGGTGTTCATCCGCGCCGGTCAGACCCATCGCCTGCGCAACCCGGGCAAGTTGCCCTTGCGGCTGATCGAAGTGCAGTCGGGCGCCTACTGCGGCGAGGACGACATCGTCCGCTTCACCGACGAATACGGACGTATCAAGGTCCTGAGCGAAAAGTGAGGCGGCGATGAGAGTCGCCGTCACCGGCGCCACCGGTTTCGTGGGTACGGCGCTTTGTCCACGCCTGCGTTCGGCCGGCCTAGCTGTCCGCGCGCTGGTGCGGCGCGCGCCGGCACCGCCGTCCGCGCCGGAGTTCGACGAAACGGTGGTCCTGGGGGATATCGAGACCGCGCCGCCAAGTGCCCTGGTCGAGGCGCTGAAGGGCTGCGACGCGGTTGTTCATCTGGCCGCCAAGGTCCATGTGATGAACCCGACGCCGGCCGATGAAGTGGACTTCCGCGCCGCGAACGTCACGGCCACGCGGCGCCTTGCGGAGGCCGCCGTCGCGGCCGGCGTGCCGCGCTTCGTGTTCCTGTCGACCATCAAGGTCAACGGCGAGGCCACCGGTCCGGGCGCCGTGTTCAGGCCCGACGACGCGCCTGGTCCCGAAGACCTGTATGCCCGGTCCAAGGCTGAGGCGGAGGAGGCCCTGCTCGCGGTGCACCGCCTGGCCGAGCCGGTGGTTCTGCGTCCGCCGCTGGTCTACGGGCCTTGCGTGAAGGGCAACATGCGGGCGCTGGCGCGGCTGGCGCTCAAGCCCTTCCCCTTGCCCCTGGGACTGGTGCGCAACAGGCGCAGCCTGGTCGGGCTGGCCAACCTGTGCTCGGCCTTGGAGCACCTGACGGTGGCGCCGGGGGACGCCGTGGCGCGCCGCGTGTTCCTGGTCAGCGACGGCCGCGACCTGTCGACGGGCGAGTTGGTCGGTCTCATGCGCCGTGCCGTGGGCCGGTCGCCGCGCCTGCTTCCCGTTCCGCCGGCGCTGTTGCGGGCTGCCCTGGCGGCGTCCGGGCGGGGCGCGATGGCCGACCGGTTGCTGGGCGACCTGTGTGTCGATGCCTCGGCCCTGCGCGCCACGGGATGGACGCCGCCGGCCTCGGTCGAGGAGGAACTGGCGCGCCTCATGGCGGCCGAAACCGGCGGATCCGACCGCGACACCTGATTACGCGACGGTCGACGGTCCGCCGGTGCTACTACGCGCTGCCGCGCCCGCGCATGGCCACCACCAGGAAGGCCAGCGCCGCCAGAAAGGCGATCGACCAGCTTTGCCAAGCCCCGAAACCCGTCAGCCAAGAGGTCGCGACGGCGCCAATCAGGCCGATGGCGCAGACCTGGTCGCGGACCTGCCAGTGGCGCAGCCGGAGGATGACCAGGGCGGCAAGGGCCAGAAGCAACACGACACCCACGACGCCCAGTTCCATGAACACCTGGACGTAGGTGTTGTGGGTGTGCAGTGGAATGATGTCGGTGCCGGGTCCGGTGAAGATCGGTACTTCGCCAAAGTTCGGCATGGCCCGCGAGACACCCAGGCCCCACCCGGAAAACGGACGTTCAAGACCGTGGCGGATCGCGAAGTCCCAGATGTGGAAGCGGTGCAGCAGCGAGGCGAGGGCGTTGTTGGCCACGCCATGGGACGCAGCCCAAGTGTGGGCCTTCGCAGCGACCACCAGGCTGAGCGGGGCGAGTACCACCATGGCCGCCGCCGCCGCGCGCGCAAGCGCGCCGGGCGCCACCTTGGCAAGCCCGAGCGCCGCGGCGCCGGCCGCCAGTCCACCGAGGCCCGCCAGGGCGGCCGTGCCGCTGTCCAGGCCGAGCGGTACGAGGCCGGAGACCGTCACCAGCGCCGTCGCCAGCAGGGGCCGCCCCAGGTGGGCGGCGGCCATGGCAGCAGGCCACGACAGCAGGACGATGAGCAGCGTGGTGCGGTTCAGCACATGGGGTTGGGCATGGTCCCGCCATCCAAGGTCGGCCATCAACTGGTGCCAGGGCAGGCCGGTGTATCCCTCCACGGCCGTCGCGGCGGTCAGCAGGCCGGCGCCCCACAAGGCGACGCGGCGCACGGTGTCGCGGCCGTCCTCTGGCAGCGCATTGGCGGCCGCCACCAGGACGACCGCCATGACAGCGGTGCCGAACAACTGGCCGGACTTCTGCAAGGTCACGCCGGTGTCGATGGTCCAGAGCGTCGTCACCAGCCCCCAGACGATGCCGGCACCAAGCATCGCGAACAGGCCCAGCGGCAGGGCAGGGGGCGTGCGGCGGAGCCACCAGAGGCTGCCGTACAGGCTCAGGCCGATGACGGCACCGGTCACGGGCGCGGCCAGGGGGGCGACAAACGCGATCAGGTAGATGGTCGCCGCGAAGATGCCCGCCAGCGCCGAAAGCCGGTCGGACGCGGGGTCGATTTGGGACATTTCGAGCTCTGCCACCTTGAACGCGTTCGAGACAGCCCTGCTATAGCCGAGTTGCTGCGGTGTCGCAAAACATCGCTGTGCCGCCGTCAGCTCACCGGCTCATGCCTTGCATCGGCCGCGGCAAGCGCTTATCAACGGTGGTCTTCGAGGCGCACAAGGGTCGGCACGTGCAGCACAAGATTTACGTTATCACGCTTCCCCGGGCGGAGCACCGCCAGCAGGCCGTCCGCACGCAGCTGGAGGCGCTGGATGTGCCGTTCACCTTCGTCGAAGGTGTCGACGGCGCCGCACTGGAGAGGCCTCCGGCTGGCTACCGGGGGCGGCTGCGCCGGCTGTTCTACGGCAAGGACCTGACGGCGGGGGAGATCGGCTGCTTCCTGTCGCACCGCGCGGCGCTGGAGCAGTTTCTCGCCGAACCCGAACCCTATGGGGTGATCTGCGAGGACGACGTGACGTTCTGCGGCGACACAGCGGCGGTGGTGGAGGACATCGTCTCCCAGGGGCTGGACTTCGACCTCGTCCGCATGACGGCGTCGGACAAGATCGCGCGCAGCCGCAAAAAGTGGCACGTGATGGACCTGTCCGGCCGCTATGCCCTGTATCGCATGCTGGACCTGCCGTGCGGCGGCTGGGCCTATCTCGTGTCGCGCCAGGGTGCGCAACGGCTGCTGGACGCGTCCCGGTCATTCTGGATGCCGTTTGACACGCTCCTTGCGATGGCGTGGCACTCGGGCGTCGATGCTTATCACCTGCTGCCGTCGCCCATCCTGCACGAAGGCACCGAGACCCTTATCGGCACCGGCCGGTTCGAGTGCCGGCGGCCGTCGGGGCTGGCGGGCGCGGTCTACCGCCTCTCGCGCCCGTGCTACAAGGGATACGAAGCCCTGAGCCGGCTCGCGATGGCCACCCGGTACGCCCTGACGGACCGCCGCCGCCGGTCGTCCTGAGCCGGCGCAAGGCTCCAGCGTCAGTCCGGGAAGTTCGAATAATACCAAATCCGACGGGCACTGACTCGCCGGAGGTTCCCAAACG
>NZ_ANHY01000031.1 GCF_000315795.1 Caenispirillum salinarum AK4 | reverse complement strand
CCCCCCCCCGGGGGGCCCCGCCCCGCCGAGCCCGTGGCCGCGCCGGTGGTGCGCGCCCCGGCACCCGCGCCCGCCCCGGCGCCCGCTCCCGCGCCGGAGCCGGTGGAGGCGAAGGCCGCGCCCGCCAAGGCGCCGGATGCCATTGGCTTCCGCATCCAGTTCGCGTTCGACTCCGCAGCCATCCAGCCCGGCTCCCGCCCGTTCCTGGACCGTCTGGGCGAGCTGATGCGCGAGGAGGCCGACCTGTCCCTGGTGGTCGAGGGGCACACCGACGCCACCGGCTCCGACGCCTACAACGCCACGCTGTCCCACCGCCGCGCCGTGGCCGTCGCCGGCTATCTGGTGCAGGTCTGGAACGTGAATGCGACGCGCCTGTCTGTCGTCGGCAAGGGCGAGACCGAGCCCCTGACTCGCGACCCCGAGGCTCCGGCCAACCGTCGGGTGCAGTTCCGGGTGCGGTAGCGCATTCAAGCCGGGGAGGACGCGCATCGCAGGGTCCTCCCTCACAGCCCGAGGAAGCCGCGCACGCGGTCGAGCAGATCCCGACGGTCCGGCGCCCCGCCCTGGGGCGCCGCGACCGTTTCCGCTGGTTCCAGCCGTTCCCGCGTGCGCCGCTGCCGGGCCGCCATGAGGTCGGCCAGTTGTGCCGCCACCTCCGGCCGGCTGCGCAGGATGGGGGCCAGGTGGTCCTTGTCGATCTCGAAGGCGACGCCGTCGGTCTCCGCCACGACCGACGCGGCGCGCGGCGCACCTGTCAGCAGCGAGAACTCGCCGAACACGGCTCCGGGCATGAGCCGGCCGACGCTGACGGTGCCGCCGTCGCGGTCCACCCGGACGTCGAGGATTCCCTCTGTCAGCAGGTAGAGCGAGCGCCCCGGCTCACCCTCCGACACCAGCGCGCGGCCGGCGGTGAAGCGGCGGCGGTGGGCGGCGTCGGCCAGGGCGCGCAGGTCCGACTCCTCGAACGCCTGGAACAGGTCGATCCGTCCCAGCATGGACGCCAGCGGCGCGGCGGGCGCGGTGGAGCCGGTCGCGGTCTCGCGCGGGCGGGGCAGCATGGAGACGGCGCGGCGCGGGAAGGCGGCCGTCATGCCGGCCCGTTGCAGGCCGTCGAGCACCGCACCGACGACGGCGTCGCGGCAGCGGTTCTCGTCCGCGCCGTCGGCCACCCAGTAGCGCACAAGGTAGACGGCCCCGGCTTCGTCGACGCCTTCCAGTTGGACGATCGGCGCCGGGTCGCGCAGGACGCCGGGGGCGGCCAGGGCGGCAGTGCGCAGGACCAGCTTCACCCGCTGCGGCGGTGCCGCCGGGTCCATGGGCAGGCGCAGGGTTTTGCGATAGTGGCGCTCAGGATAGCTGAAGTTGATGAAATGGCTGCCGGCGATCAGCCCGTTGGGCACCACCAGCGACGTTTCGTCGCGGGTGATGAGGCGGGTGGCGCGCCAGTTGATTTCCTCCACCCGGCCGACCTGGCCCGGCGCCACCTCGATCCAGTCGCCGATGCGGTAGGGGTGTTCCATGTTCAGCGCGATGCCGGCGAAGACGTCGGCGATCATGTTGCGCAGTGCGATGCCCAGCACCACCACCAGGATGCCGGATGTGGTCAGCAGTCCCGCCACCGGCTGGTCGAACACCAGCCCGACGATGGCGATGACGGCTCCGCCCAGCAGCACCACCCGCGCCAGGTCCTGCACCAGGCGGGGCGGCGGCGCGCCGGGACGGCCCAGCGCCGACAGGCGTCTTACGGCGATGTCCACCAGACAGATGCCGACCCACGCCAGCGCCAGCCAACCCAGGATGCCGCCGACAAGGCGGGCGACGGCGTTCACCGGGGCGGCGTCGGGCCCGAGCCACGGGGCGCCGCGCGCCTGCAGCGCGAAGCCGGCCACCGTCAGGATCGCCGCCGCCAGCAGCCTCGCGCCGAGGCCCGTTTTCATGCCTGCACCTCCGCCGCCTGTCCGGTGCCGTCGCTCCGCACAAGCATACGCCCGGCCGGAGGGCTCCGGCCGGGCGAGAGGGCTTAAGCGGATGGCGGTCGGGAGGAGGTAGCCGCCTACTTCTGCTGCACGAAGACGTTCTGGTCGGCGCGGTTGAAGATGCCCGCCGCCGTGTTCTGGGACGAGACGGCATTGAAGCTGCTGAAGGCGCCCTTGGTGCCCTGCTGCATCACGCCCACGCCCTGGGTGGCGTGGTTGCCGATGCCGGCGGCCGTGTTGCCCGAGAACACCTGGTTGGTGCTGAAGCGCGGCGCCTTCCACGACGGGGCGGACTGGCCGGACTGGTACACCGTGACGCCCTGGGCGGCGTGGTTGCCGATGCCCGCGGCGGTGTTCTGCGACTGCACGACATTGCTGCTGCTGGCGCCGGGCAGGTAGGACTTGCCCTTGTAGCCGCCGTCGGCCAGCGCCGGGCCGGCGAGCAGGACGGAGGTGGCGAGGGCGGCGAAGAGGGTGCGGCGAATGGTCATGGCTCGTCTCCTTGGGTTCGGTGGCTGGATCGTTTCCGGGCCCGTTGCCCTCGATCCATGGCCTCACCCTAGGCCGATCCCGCATGGCCCACTGTGAACCGGTTCACCCGTTGGTGCTTTTCCGCGCATGGCATTTATGCGCGACGACGAGCTAGATCGTCGTCCCTGCGTTCAAGCGCCACGCAGGCTCACGCGCCACAAGGCGCGGCGGCCAGTCGGCCTCGCCGAGCGACACGTGCTCGTTTTCTTGCGTCGCTCGGGATCAATAAACGGTGACGAACAGCCGCGAGGCCGCCACCTGCGTGTCGCCCAGGTCGCGGAACAGCGCCTCCAGGGCCCGCCCTGCCTCGTCGGCCGGCGTCTCGGCCAGGACGGCGGCGACGGCGGGGGCGACGTCTTCCTCCGTCGCGTGGCAGCGGATTTCGCTCTGCCCCGGCGGCGGCCCCGCGTCGAGCCGCATGGTGAGGTCGGGGCCGGGGACGCGGATCGCCTCGTGGCCGTCGGTGCGGATGTGGCCGGCCGGTCCGGGAAACAGGGGCAGCATCGCGCCGTCGCGGTTGAGGAAACAGTACAGGTGCGCAGCACGGTTGGTCTGGAGCACCAGCGAGATGGGCTCGCCGATGGCATAGCGCGGCGTACGGCCGCGATCGCTGGACAGGTAGAGCGACAGCGGCGTGAAGCTGCCGCCAACGGCCTCCAGCAGCGGCGCCGTCTGTTGCACGCAGCCCACCAGCGCCCAGCGCGCCAGCAGGGCCGCCGGGGTCTCGCCGTCCAGCCGCCGCAGCCGCATGGGATGCCCGTCTGCCGCGTCCTCCCACCGCGCCTCCACCATGGAGTCGGCGCCCAGCGGCACGGCCTCGGGCCAGGGCTGCGGACCTTGCGCCGGCGGCCAGGAAAGCGTCGCCGCCCCGCCGCTTTCGCCTGCTAGGGTCAGCGTGCCCGATCCGCCCGGCGGCGGCGCGATCCGCACCGGCGTCTCCGGGCCGAGGCACCAGGTGCCGGCGCGGGCGGCGTCGATGGTCACCGGGCCGCCGTCGAGGCTGTGCAGGGTGTCCTCCGGCAGACCGCCCAGCGACCGCGTGCCGCCCAGCGCGCTCAGGTCGACGCCGCGCCAGTCGCCGATGAGGGTGAAGCCGCGCGTTTCCTGCGGTTGCTCGGGCAGCGCTCCTTCATAGGGGCCGCCGATGCGCAGAATGCGTCCCGAGGGCATGAGCACGGTGGTCACCGTGTCTTCGGGCAGGTCGAGGCGTTCGCTGTCGGCCAGGACGCGCCCGACGGTCATGCCCGGCGCGGTTGACGACAGCACGACCCCCTCCGCCAAGGCCGGAGCGGCGCCCGCGGCGGTGGCGGTCAGGGCGATGGCCAACGCGCGGCCAGGGCCGGTTCTGTATCGTGCGATGCCGGACATGCAGACAAGGATAACGCCGTCGGGCGTTTCGCGCGGCGGGGCGGAAGGCGTAGCCCGGCGCGGCCTCGTTGGGGGAGCGCAGCCGCATGAAGATGTAGCGTTGCACGCCGCCTGCCACACCAACCGCCCCGCCGGTGCGTGCCATAATGGCTCCGTAATCACCACATGCGGAGGGACCGCCATGAAGCGCGCCGCCCTGTTCGCCGCCGCCGTCCTGCTCGCCGGCGGCCTGTCAGCCCCCGTTCTCGCGCAGAACACGAAGGCGCCCGAGGGGGCACGCCTCTACATCATCTGGCCCAAGGACGGCACCGTCATCAACGGCGGCAAGTTCTGGCTGCGGATGGGGCTGGAAAACATGGGCGTGGTGCCCGCCACCATCCCGCAGGAGGGGGCGGGGCACCACCATGTGCTTATCAACACCGACCTGCCGCCGGCCGACGAGCCCATCCCCAACGACCGCAACCACCTGCACTTCGGTGGCGGCCAGACAGAGGCCCGGATCGAACTGCCGCCGGGGCGGCACACGCTGCAACTCGTGCTGGGCGACCATGACCACTACATGTTCGACCCGCCGCTGGTGTCCGAGAAGATCACCATCACCGTGCCTTGAGCCGGCCAACGACAGACACGGAGGATGACCATGTTCCGCCATCCCGTCCACGGCCTGGGTGCGGCCCTGTGCGCGCTGGGCCTTGCCATCGCGGTGCCGGCGGCCTCCGCCCTTGCGCAGGAGGACGCGCCGAAGCTCACCCCGGCGCCGGAGAATGCCTATCTCTACATCGGCTGGCCCAACGACGGCGAGCGCGTGCGCAGCCCGTTCAAGGTGTGGTTCGGCCTGCGCGGCATGGGCGTCGCGCCCAAGGGCGTGGCGCACGAGAACACCGGGCACCATCACCTGCTGATCAACAGCGACCTGCCGCCGGCGGGCGAACCCCTGCCGGCGGACCGCAACACCCTGCACTTCGGGGCCGGCGAGACGGAAACCCGCCTCGACCTGCCGCCGGGACGCTACACGCTGCAACTGGTGATGGGCGACCATGACCACGTCATGCACGACCCGCCCATCGTGTCGCGCAAGATCACGGTGACGGTGCGTTGAGGCGCGCCGTCACCGTCAGTGCACGCTGAGGGCGACCAGATCCTGGGCGGCGGCCGCGATGCGGGCGGACGCCCAGTCCTCGCAGCGGCCGAGTTCCCGGCCGTCGGGTGCGTGGATCGCCACCGCGTCGCCCAGCGGCTTGACGTAAACGACGTCGTGCTCCCACCGTGCATCGGCCTCGAACCGGGACTGGCGGGTGAAGAGGTGCGGGATCGGCATGGCGGCCTCCTGTGGGTGCCGTGATGGAACTGCCCCGATCCTGCCCCGTCCTCCTGGCAAGTGCTGTGAACCGGTTCACCGAACGGTGCCGGAGCGGCCTTGCCCTTTCCGCCGGGCCGCAGCCGGACGGCGGGCCGCGCCGCCATGCTCAAGGTCGAGCAGCGCGGCGCGGCGACGGCTCCGGTCATGCGGGGCAGGGCACCGGGCCGGCGCACAGGCGTGCCGCCACCGCCGTCACGGCATCGGGCGAAGGCAGCAGGGCCTGTTCCAGCATGAAGTTGCCGGGTGCCGGAGCATCGGGCCCCGTCAGCCGCACGACGGGCGCCTTCAGGGCCGCGAACGCCTTCTCGGCGAGGATCGCCGCGACCTCGGCCCCGACGCCGCAAGGCGCGGCCGCTTCGTGGACGATGACGGCACGGCCGGTGCGGCGGACCGACGCCAGGATCGCCGCCTCGTCCAGCGGCTTGAGGCTGCGCAGGTCCAGGACGGCAGCCGACATACCCTGCTCCGCCAGCCGCGCCGCCGCGTCGAGGCAGGTCGCCACCGTCTTGCCGTAGGAAATGAGCGTCACGTCGTCCCCCTCCCGGCGCAGGGCCGCCCGGCCGAGCGGGATTGCCGCGTCGGTGACCGGCCCCGCCTGCTCCAGCAGGCCGATGTCGGTGAACACCAGGACGGGGTTGTCGTCGCGGATGGCGGTTTTCAGCAAGCCCTTCATGTCGCCGGCCGTCGAGGGCATCACCACCTTCAGGCCGGGACTGTGGACGAACCAGGCTTCGACGTTGTGGTTGTGCTGCGCGCCCACTCCCCACCCCGCGCCGGTCATGGCCAGGATGGTCATGGGAAAGGCGAACTGCCCGCCCGACAGGCCGCGCAGCTTGCCGGCACTGTTGACGATCTCGTCCATGGCATAGCAGAGGAACGGCGCGAACAGCAGGTCGGCCACGGGCCGCAGGCCTGTCGCTGCGGCCCCGGCGGCGGTGCCCGCGATGATGCCTTCGGCCAGCGGGGTGTTGCGCACCCGCGCCGGACCGAATTCGGCCACCAGGTCGGGCCGTTTTGTGGCGGTCCCCTCGCCGAACATCAGGATGCGGGGATCACGCCGCATTTCCTCGGCAAGGGCCTCGCCGATGGCCTGCGCCAGCGTGACCTGGCGGACGGTGCTTTCAGTGGTGATCATGGCAGCCTCGGGTCAGGCGTAGACGGTGTCGAGCAGACGGGCGGGGTCGGGCAGGGGGCTGGCATCGGCAAAGGCGACGGCGGCTTCCATCCGGGCCTCCGCCTCGCGGGTGACGGCGTCCAGTTCGGCGGGCGCAAGGCCGGCCTCCTCCAGGCGCCGGCGCAGGACGTCGAGCGGATCCTGCCCGCGCCACCGGGCCAGTTCCGCGGCGTCCACATAGGCCTGGTCGTCGGGCTCCAGGTGGCCCCGGAGCCGGTAGCCGCGCGTCTCCAGAAGGAACGGTCGCCCGGTGCTCCGCACGGCGTCTGCCGCCGTGGCGGCGGCGTCAAACACCGCCGCCACGTCGCAACCGTCGACCGAGGCGCTGTCGACGCCGTAGGCCGCCGCGCGGGCCGCGATGCCGTCGCCGAGCATGGTTTCCCGCCGATGGACGTAGGCCTGCCACTCGTTGTTCTCGCAGATGTAGAGGACAGGCAGTTCCCACACAGCGGCCAGGTTCAGGCTTTCGTGGAAGCGGCCTTCCGCCGCCGCGCCGTCGCCGAAGAAGCAGGCGACGATGCCCGGCTTGTCCAGGACCTTCTGCGACAGGGCGACGCCGGTGCACAGGCCCAGTTCGCCGCCCACGATAGTGGACGTCAGCACCACGCCCAGCTCGCGGGCGGAGACGTGGAGGGAGCCGGCGAACCCGCCGCAATATCCGTCGCGCCGGCCCATCACCTCGGCCAGCAGGCGGCCGGGATCGGCGCCGCGCGCCAGCAGGTGCCCGGCGCTGCGGTGGTTGGTCAGGATCAGGTCCTCGGGCGCCAGCGCCGAGACGACGCCGACCGCCGAGGCCTCGCCGCCCACCGAGGTGCATGTGCCGCCGGCGCGGCCCTGGGAGAGCAGCGTTACCAGCGTGTCTTCGTAGGCGCGGATCAGCGTCATGCGGCGCAGGGCGTCCATGAGATCAAGGAGATGCATGGCCATGCTCCTCCTCAAGCCGCCGCGGCGGCGTCGGCCGGCGCCGCCAGGGCGGCGTCCAGCTTGGCGCGCTCGACCGGCGAAAGGTGCTGCCGCAGCATGGCGAGCAGGCCTTCGAAGGCCGGCGCAGGCATGCCGCCGCGCATCGCCCTCAGGGCGTCGGCCCGCTCCGCCGGGGTCAGGTTGGGAATGATCCACCGCAGGATCACCTGCGCCTCCTCGGGCGCGAGCGAAGCGACGATGCCCTGCTCGACGGCGTGCAGTTCGGCGTCGGTGTATGCCGCCCGCAGGATCGCGTTGTTCTGGTGTTCCTCCATGTCCATGTGCATCAGGTTCTCGCCGACCATGCGGGCGAGGGTCAGGTACAGGGCATGCCCCGCCTCGGCGCGGGTCCCGGGCGAGGGCGCGGCGGCCACCGCCTCCGCCGCCCGCGACACGGCGTCAAGGGCCGTGCGGTGGTCGAGGTGCTCGGTTTCCGTCCCGGCGGCGGAGCCGGACGCGCGGGCCTCCATGGCGGGGTGGACGTGGTCTTCCTCGTGCCGCAGGTGGCCGTGGCAGATGTCCACCAGGCCGCGCACGCGCGCCAGCACGTCGGCGGTGTCGGCGGCGTCGGCGGCGTCCATGCGGCCGACGGCGACCATGGTCTCGGCCATGAAGGCGCGCAGGCCCTTGTGGATGGGGCGGTAGATGTCGTAGCGGGGCAGGCTCATCGTGGTCTCCTGGTCCGGGAAGTGTGTGGACCGGAGACTAGCCCCGCGACGGGTGCGGCGGTTGCTAAGTGATCCGTCGCGAAATCCTAAAAGAACGCTCACGGCGGCGGCGCATGGGCGGCGCCGGATCTAGGCGGGGGCCTTCTGGTCCAGCGCCAGGGGTCGCGTCACCACCAGCCGCGCACGGCCGCGTCCGGCGGGCTCGATCCGCACGCCGTCGCACCGTTCCGCGAGCCGGCGGCGCAGCAGGATCAGGCGGGCCTCCAGGTTCTCGGCCTGGCCGGGCAGCCTGATCTCGGGGCTGAGGCGGAGTTCGCGGTTGGAGAACTCCTGTCGGCCGTCGCGCAGGTAGTCGCGGATCATCTTCCAGAAAATGGCCCCCGCCACGCCCTTGATCAGGTAGTCGTGGTCGATGAACACGCTGTTGTCGGCGGGATAATGGCGCACCACGGCGGCCGGGCCGGCGGCGGGCGCGGGGGTGGCGCCGGCGGGGTCCGCCGCCGGTGCGCCGGGCGCGCGGGCCAGCATCAGGGCCGCCATCTGGGCGCTGATGGTGGCGAGCGCGTCCTCGTGCTCGTAACAGAACGCCAGTTCTCGCGCGCTTTCCACGAACAGGACGCCGAACAGCCGGCCGCCCGCCGCGATGGGAACCGCAAGCTGGCTGTGCGGCTCCGCCAGTCCCGGAAAGGGGATCTCGTCGGCTGGCGGGCTGCCGGCGCCGGCGGCGATGCTGTAGGCGTATTCCGTCGTGAAATGCGTGATGCGGATGGGCGTGCGTTCGCGCGCCGCCACGCCGATCACCCCGTCGCCGACCGCCACCTCGGACCCGACGCCGGACCGGGGATAGCCCCGGCTGGCGACGGTGAACAGGCGCTCGCCCGTTTCGTCGAGCACGAGGATCATGGCGTGGTCGATGCCGAACCGCGCCTGCAGCGCCGCCAGCGTCTCCTCCAGGATGTCGTCCAGGCCCGCCGCCTCGGCCAGGCGCTGACAGGTGCGGCGGACGTCCGGCAGCAGGCTGCGCGGGGGCTGCGGCGGCAGCGGCGCGCCTGGCACGGCCTCGATCTCCAGCACGCGGTAGATGTCGGCCCCCAGCAGCCGGAAAACGCCGGCCATGCCCGAGTGCGAGGCGATGCCGGCCAGCCGCGCCTTCATGGTCTCGAACAGCGGACCCGCGGTCTCGGTGCGCAGGTAGCGGACGCGGAGGCGGTATTCCGCGACGGTCAGCGGGTCCATGACCTGCAGCACCGCATAGGGGTTGGCCAGGATGTTGCGGCGGGTCTTGTTGAAGAACTGGTAGGTCAGGGCGACATGCCGGTCGTCCACGTGGTGGACCTGCGACAGCAGCGACACGTTGGGCACGCCGTCGCCGTCGCAGGTGGCGATGCTGGCGGGTACCACCCCTTCCAGGCAGGTGCGGATGGCATCCAGGGTCAGGGGAGGCGCCGTCATGTCGGTACGGGCTCGCCGGCGTGCGGCCCCGGCGCCTGATCGAACCCGCTGGCGCAGGTGAACGTGATGCCCGCGAGCCGGTCGGCATCGCAGGCGTTGTAGGCGCCGATGAAGGTTTCGGTGAAGCCGATCTCGCGCAGCTCCAGGGCGAAGGCGCGGGCGTGCCGCTCGATCGCCTCGCGCCAGCCGACCGCGGGCGGCGTCACGACGGCGTCGGCAGCCTTGACCTGAAACGAGCGGTGCGTGGTCGGCTGGGTGAACACGACGGCGATCGAGCCGGTCTCCGTCACCGCGCGCAGGACCTCGGCATTGGCATGCGCCTGCAGGACGATCAGCAGCCGGCCCGGTTCGGCCATGGGAATGGCGGCATGCGCCCGCCCGACCACGGCATGGCCGCCCGCTGTGCGTGACGCCACGCGAATGCTGACCCCGCCTTGCGTGAAGGCGATCAACGACGGACTCAAGCAACCGTCCCGGCCCATTGCGTTGCGTCCCTGCCAGCATCTTCATCAGCATTGCCACGACGCTGCCGGGAAAGCAATCGCCCTTGGCCGCGCCTTCTGAGGTACCGGCCGCCGCGGAATGCGCCCGCCGGCCCGCAACCCTTTGCACGTGATCCGCTTCTGGCATAGTGTTCCCGCAAATGCGAAGCGTTCGCACAATAACCATCGACAGAGCCCGGCTGCGCCAGACGCACCGGGAGGATACGCGGGGACATCCAATGCGGAGAGAGGGGGCGCGGGTTCTGCGCCTGGCGCTGCCCATCCTGGTGACGCAACTGGCCTACATGGCGACTGCGGCCACCGACACCATCATGGCCGGCCGCCTGGATGCCACGGCCCTTGCCGCGGTGGGACTGGGGGCGGCGCTGTGGGTGCCGGCGACCACGTTCATCGGCGGTGCCCTGTATGTCATGCTTCCGTCCATCGCCGGCCATGTCGCCGCCCGGCGCCATGCCGAGGCCGGGCGCGAGGCGGTCACCGGAGCCTGGCTCGGCCTGGTGCTGGGCGCGGTGGCGGGGCTCCTGCTCTGGGGTCTGGCGCCGCTCGGCCTGGCGTGGACGGGTGTCGACCCCCTGATCGTCGAGCCAGTGACCGACTACGTGCGCCTGGTCGCTCCGGGCCTGCCGTTCATGGGACTGTGGGCGGCGGCTCGGTACTTCTGCGACGGCCATTCCGACACGCGGCCGGCCATGCTGGTGGCCCTGTTCGTCTTCGCCCTCAACATCCCGCTTAACGCCGTCCTGATGTATGGCGCGGGGCTTGGGGTCGCCGGCATCGGGCTGTCCACCGGCATCGGCTTCGCCGTCGGCGGCGGGGCGATGGCGGCCCGCGCGCAGCGGGCCCGGCGGTACGGCCGGGCGCGGCTGCGGCGGGCGCCCAAGGGGTTCAACGGCCGGGCGGTGGCGGCCCTGCTCGTCCTGGGAGCGCCGGTCGGGCTGATGTTCCTGGGCGAGTACGTGGCGCTGAGCACGGTCGCGGTGCTGGTGGGCGGGCTGGGGGCCGTGCCTCTGGCGGCTCACCAGGTGGCGTTCAACCTGACCATGACGCTGTTCATGATCCCGGCCTCTCTGTCCGTCGCCGTCAGCATCCGCGTCGGCGCCGCCATGGGGCGGCACGACGAGGCGGCGGCAGGGCGGGAGCTTGGGGCCGGCCTCATGCTGGGCTGCGGCCTGTCGGCCTGCCTTGCCGTCCTGGTGCTTCTGTTCGCCGACACCGTGGCAGGCTGGTACACGGCCGATCCCGCCGTTCAGGCGCTGGCGGCGCAGCTGTTCGTGGTGGCCGGACTGTTCCTGGTATTCGACGCCGTCCAGATCGTGATTGCCGGCTACCTGCGCGGGCGCGGCGATGTGCGGGGACCGCTGGTCCTGCTGTTGGCGTCCTATTGGCTGGTGGGCATGCCGGTTGGATGGATGCTGTCGGACGGGCATGGCGTCGTCGGCTGGTGGGCCGGCCTGCTGTGCGCGGTCGTGACGCTGGCGGTCCTCATGGTGGTGCGGCTCAGAAGAGCACGCCATGGGCGCCCAGCACGGAGGCTCCGACCGTTACGGCGCTGAGGATCAGAAGGACCCAGTGGGCCCGCTGGACCAGGGTAAAGGTTGCCTCGGGCCGTTCCTGCGCGCGCCGGTGGATCCACCGGTGCAGGACCAGGGGCTCGGCGATGAACAGGACGACCGCGAAGAGGGTCCAGACCAGCACCATGGCGTGCATCCACCAGAAGCCAGGATCGGCGAAGCGGTCCCAGGCGTCCAGGCGCTCGGTCATGTAGAAGCCGCTCAGGCCGGCCAGGGTCACGGAGATCTTGGCGTGACGGGAAAACCGTCCCTCCACGGCCTCGAACAGGGCCAGCCGGTCCCCCGGCGCGCCCAGGCGCCGCACCGCCGGCAGGATGACGGCCGTCACCATGGCGACGCCGCCGATCCAGTGAACCACGGCCAGGACATGAAGGGCGCGCGCCCAGGTCAGGTCATCCATCGCGTCCGATCCGAAACAGAAGGGGCAGGAGCGGGATGGTAGAAGCCGGACGCGCCGGTGCAAAGGCCGGCGGGCGCCTGCCGCTTATACGTCCAGCGCCCAGACCGCCGTCGCGCCGCCGGCGCGCGCGACGGCGTCCCGCCGCGCGGCAGGCACGAGGGCAAGTGCCGTCGACAGGGCGTCGGCGGTGGTCGCCGTCGGCGCCTGGACCGTCACGCGACGGAGCCGGCCACCGGCGCGGCCTGTCGCCGGGTCCAAGACATGACCGCCGGATGCCGCCGGTTCGGTGATGGCGAGCGCCCCCTCCCGCAGCGGCAGGGGCTCGGCATCCGCGCCCGGAGCGACCGTCCACGGGCGACCGTCGGGATGGGGGCCAAGCGCCCGTGTCTCGCCGAGGGACACAAGGACACCCTCCAGACCCGCGCCGCGCAGCACGTCGGCCACGCGATCGGTGACGTAGCCCTGCGCGATGCCGTTGAGCGTCACCGCCATGCCCCGGCGGGCGAGCGTGATGCGCGCCGGGTCCACCCGCAGCCCGCGCCAGTCCACCAGCGCCCGCGCCGCCGCGACCTCCGGCGGCGTCGGCTCGGTGCCCGCCTGGAGGTGGCGGGCGCGCAGGGCCCAGAGCGGCTGGACCGTGACGTCGAAGGCGCCGTCGGTCAGGGTCGAGACGGCGCGCGCCCGGCCCAGCACATCCACCAGTTCCAGGGGCGGCGCGTCCAGGTCACCGTCGCGGTTCAGGCGTGACAGTGCGCTGTCGGGCCGGTAGAGGCTGAAGACGTCCTCCAGCCGGTCGATCTCGGCCCGCAGGCGCGGCAGCAGGTCCATCGCGGCGGCGGGAAGGATCATCTCCGCCCGCGCGCCCATGGCGGTGCCGGTCCAGCGGCGTAGGCCGCCGCCGGCACGCGCCCGAGCGGGGCCGGCGCCGCCGAGGGCCAGGGCGGCGGCGCCGGCGCCGGCGGCAATGGAGATGAAGCGGCGGCGGCTCAGGCTCATTGGTGGCCCTCCCCGCGGTCCATGTTCATGTGCATGCCCATGTCCATGTCCGTCCCCTCCTCGGGCGAACTGAGGATGTAGTCGTCGGGAATGTCGTCCCACATCACCACGTCGCCGCCGCGCTCGTTGGCGAAGGCGTCGGCGGCGGAGCGGTCGGAGAAGGGCACGGGCTCGGGCATGCCCATGCCGCCCCGCGCGTCGCTGCCGATGACGTAGAAGGCGTCGCGGGCGGGCATCCAGGTGTCGGGCTCCTCCCAGCTTTGCGCCGTCGCCATGTCCGAGACGTACATGGCGGCAACGTCCTTGCTTTCCTCGGGCAGCAGGGTGAAGGCCTTCACATCGCGCACGGCGGGGAACCACAGGACCTCGCCGTTTTCCAGGTGGATCTGGCCGCGCGGGCCGTCGTGGTCGACCAGGATCATGCGGCCGAAGTGGGTGATGGCCTCGCGCGTCGGCTCTACCGGCGGCGGCGCCTCGGCGGTGGTGGCGCCGTCGTCACAGGCGGTGAGTGCCAGGGCCAGGAGGGGAATGGCGATCCAGCGGCGCATGGTCAGGGTTCCTTCCGCGAAAAGATGGTCCAGGCGACGGCCAGCGGGGCGGCGATCCAGGCCGCCAGCGCCAGGGCGGGCCAGGCGACCGACAGGTCGGCCACCACGGCATCCAGGCCGGCGATGGTGCCGGCGCCCTCGAACCCCGTCAGGGTCACCAGGCGGTAGGCATCGGCCGGATTGGCGAGCAGCCAGACGGTCAGCGTGTCGCCCAGGAAGCCCTGGCCGCCCGTCGCCACCAAAGCGCCCAGCAAACCCATGTCGTAGAGCACCACCAGGAACAGCCACACGACCACCGCCACGCCGGCGGCGGTGGTGCGCTCGGCCACCGCCACGCTGATGACGTAGCCGACGGCGACGAAGGCGAGCCCCAGGCCGATGGAGGCCAGCACGAGGCCGCCGAAGCTCCACCACTCGGCGGCGGCGGGCGCGGCGTCGGCCGTCAGGGCGATGGCGACGGCGGCACTGCCGAAGCCGATGGTGGTGGCGAAGGCCAGGATGGCCGCGTGCCCGAGGAACTTGCCCAGCACCACCTGCCAGCGGCTGACCGGGTAGGCCAGCATGAGCAGCAGCGTCCCGCGCTCGCGCTCGCCGACGATGGCGTCGAAGCCCAGCAGCAGGGCGATCAGCGGCAACAGGTAGATGGACAGGCTGGACAGCGAGACGATGGTGACCGTCAGCCGTCCCGTTTCCACCGCCCCGAAGGGCGCGCTGCCCACCAGGGCCAGGGCCAGGGCCAGGGCAGCGAGGATCAGGGTGGCCGCCGCGACCCAGCGGTTGCGCAGGCCCTCGCGAATTTCGCGGCCGGCGATGGTGAGGACGCCGTTCATGACAGGGTCTCCTCGTCCGGGGCGGCGGGGCCGCCGAAATGGGCGTAGACGTCCTCCAGGCTGGGCGGCAGGACGTCCAGGTCCTCCACCGTGCCGTCGGGACCGCAGGACAGCTGCCGCAGCGCTTCCATCTTGGCCGCCACGGGCACGCCCAGTTCCACCGACCGGCCGTTGGCGCCGAGCACCGTCGCGCCGGCGCCCACCCGGTCGGCGGCCCGCTGCGCCCCGCCCTCGGGCACGCGGACGCGGATGCGCACCGGCAGGCCGGCGGCCTCCTGCAGGCCGTGCAGCGTGTCGCAGGCCACCAGCCTGCCGCCGCGCATGATGGCGATGCGGTCGGTGCGCAGTTGCAGCTCGGTCAGCACGTGCGACGACAGCAGGATGGTCACGCCGCGCGCCTTCATGTCCTTCAGGATGGTGAAGAAGGCCTGCCGCAGCATGGGGTCCAGGCCCGTCGTCGGTTCGTCCAGCAGCAGGAGCCGCGGATCCCCCAGCAGCGCCTGCGCCAAACCGAGGCGCTGGCGCATGCCCTTGGAATAGGTACGCACGGGCTTGGCGGCGGCGTCGGTCAGGCCGACCACCTCCAGCAGCTCCGCCACCTGGGCCTTGGGCGCGCCCTTGAGCCGGGCATAGAAGGCCAGCGCCTCGCGCCCGGTGGAGCCGCCGGTGAAGCTGACGTTTTCCGGCAGGAAGCCGACCGCCCGGCGCGCCGCCGCGCCGCCGCCCTGGGTGCCCAGGACCGAAAGTTGCCCGGCGCTGGGGCGGGTGAGGCCCAGCAGCATCTTCATGAGCGTCGTCTTGCCCGCGCCATTGTGGCCGAGCAGCGCCAGGAACTCGCCCTCCGGCACCGCCAGCGACAGGCCGTCGACGGCGGTGAAGGCGCCATATCGCTTGGTCAGGCCCTCCAGGCAGATGGCGTCGCGGGTATCGGTCATGGCTTGGGAACCTCCGCCAACTGGGGTGCGGCCGCCTCCGCCGGTGGCTGCATGAGGGGGTAGGGGTCGACCACGCCGCCGGGCAGGATGGCCGGGAAGGCCGACTGCGCCCAGCGGACGATCTGCACGGCCGGGCTGGTAAGCAGCAGCTTGGCCTCCGGCGCGCGCCAGACGATCTGGTCCACCAGGCCGTTGGGGCGGTAGGGCCGGTCGGCGATGCCGTCGGCGTTGAGGTCGAAAGCGGCGTTGTCGGACCAGTAGTTGCCGACACCGTCCTCCGCCCATTCCAGGTGCGTGGTGCCGACGTACTTCACCTGGCTTTCGTTGTTGATGAAGGCGTTGCGCACGATGGTGTTGCGCTCCGACCCTGCCGTGAAGTGGATACCGATGCCGCAGCCCTCGAAGCGGTTGCCGCGGAAGTCGTTCTTGTTGGCGTTGTAGATGAAGACGCACTTCTCGCCGCCGTCCACCACCGCGTTGCCGCGCATGGTCGAGGAGTTGGCGTAGTTGAACAGCAGGCCGTGGTCGCGGTCGCCCTGGCTGACGTTGTCCTCCACCGTCAGATGATGGCTGAACATGATGACGTAACCGGCGTCATTGTTCCGCGAGACGTTGCCGCGCAGGATGCTGCGGTTGGTGTACATGTAGTGGACCGCGAACCGCACGCCTTCCATGATGTTGCCGGCGAACACGTTGTCCTTGGACGTCGTGGTGAAGATGCCGTCGCGCCCGCCGGTGATGGTGTTGCCGACGATGCGGCTGCCCGGCGTGTTCCACAGGTGGATGCTGTTGCCGCGCTCGTTCACGCGCAGGTCGGTGCGGCCGGCGATGTGGTTGCCCTTGACCACTGCGTCGTCGGGGCCCTTGAGGTAGATGCCGATCAGGTTGTGTTCGAGGCGGTTGCCCTCGATCAGCGCCCGGTCGGCGGCCTCGGTGACGTAGATGCCGCTGTGCTCCTCGTTCAGGGACTCGCCCGAATTGCGGATGGTCAGGCCCTTCACCGTGATGTCGGGCGCGGCCAGCGTCAGCACGTGGCCCTGCCCGCCGCCGTCGACCACCGCGCCGGTTTCGCCGATCAGCGTCAAGGGCTTGTCGATGGTGACGTTGCCGGCATAGGTGCCCTCTGGTAGGCGCACGACCCCGCCCGGCTCTGCGGCGCCGACAAGGGACGCGAGGTCACGCGCCTGCGCGAGGGCACCGGCCCCGGTGATCGAAATGATCACCGAGACCAGCGCGAACGCCGTTATGAAGGCTCGGGCGCGCATCACGCCTTGCTCTTCGGATGAACCATCATGCGACCGCGCATTTCCATGTGCAGCGCATGGCAGAACCACTGGCAGTAGAACCAGTGCACGCCCGGACGGTCGGCCGTGAAGGTCACCGACGCGGTGGCCTTCGGCGCCAGTTCCATCACGATGCCGTAGTTGGCAAGCGTGAAGCCGTGGGTCAGGTCGTCCACGTCGTCGATGTTGGTGATGGCGATGGTCACCTCGTCGCCCTGGTTCACCTCGAACTCGTCCAGCGAGAACATGGGCGCCTGCGAGGTCATGAAGACGAAGACCTTGTTGCCCTCGCGGATCACGTCGGCCGCCGCCTCCGGGTCAACACCCTTGGAGCGGATCAGTTCCACCGTGTCCTTGAAGATGGGGTCTTCGCGATCCCAGGCGTTCTTGGGGTTGACGATATCGGCCCGGACGATGATGCCGTCATGCGGCTCGGCGAAGGTGGGGCCGTCGTGGACCAGCTGCATGGGCTGGCTTTCGTCGGCAATGCTGATCAGCTGGTCGTTCTCCGGTTTCAGCGGGCCGACGTTGAGGAACCGGTCCTTGGAGAACTTGTTCAGCGACACCAGCCACTTGCCGTCGGCCTCCTTGGTCTCGCCCATGGAGGTGCTGTTGTGGCCCGGCTGGTAGTGGACGTCGATCTTTTCCAGGATCGGGTCGACGTCGGCGCCGTTGAAGGCCTCGATCGCCTTTTCGATGTTCCACTTGGCGACCTGGCTGTCGATGAACAGCGTGGTGTAGCCGTTGCCGCGCCCGTCGAAGGCGGTGTGGAGCGGGCCCAGGCCCAGTTGCGGCTCTGCGACGATGGCGCTGCGCGGGTCGGCGCCGTTCTCGAAAAGCGCGTCCAGCTTGGTGACGTCCATCACCGACACCGTCGGCGACAGCTTGCCGTTGATGACGACGTGCTTGCCGTCCGGCGCCGTGTTGATGCCGTGCGGGCTGGTGGAGATGGGGATGTAGGCCGTGTACGGCGAGCCCTTGGTGCCGTCCAGCACCGGAACGCCGTTCATCATGGTGGCCTTGCCGTCCTTCACCGCCTGTTCGATGCGGGCGATGTTGAAGACGACGACGTGGTCCTGCTCGTTGGCCGTCATTTCCGCCAGCGTCATGCCCATCTCGGCATTGTAGCTGGTGGAGAAGGCGTACTTGCCCTGGTAGTCGCAGTCGACGTTGTCCAGGTTGCCGGACACGATGACCTGCCACGCCACCTCCATCGTCTCGCCATCGACGGCCGAGAAGATGCAACGGTAGGCGTCGGTGTTCTTCATGTCGCGCCCGTCGTTGGGCAGCGGCGCCTCGTGTTCGCCATTGCAGAAGACATAGCCGGTGCGCGGGTACTTCTGCGGGCGCATGCCGTGAATGTCATGCGCATTGGGGATTTCGATGATCTTGTCGGGCTTCATCACGTCGCAGCGGATGCGGGCGACGCGCGTGTTGGCCTTGTCGTTGATCCAGATGTAGCGGCCGTCGTAGGTGCCGTCGGTGAACGACATGTGGGGGTGGTGGGCGTCGCCGTTCTGGTAGATGCCGCCGCGGTTGGCGAGGAACGCCTTGGTTTCCTCGGTCAGGCCCTCGGTAAGGATGCGGCGGCTTTCGTTGGTGATGCCCCAGCCCGTGGCGCTGTCGATGTTGAACACCGGAATGCGCATCAGTTCGCGCATGGAGGGGACGCCGAAGATGCGCACCTCGCCCGTCTGCCCGGACGACCAGAAGCCGTAGTATTCGTCCAGTTCGCCGGGCGCCACGGCGCCGGCCGCGCCGGCCTCGGCCGCCTTGGCGGAGCGGATGGGCCCGCCGGTGAGCGTCGCACCGCCCACGCCGGCCGCCCCGGCGACTCCGGCCAGCACCGCGCCCTTGGCGGTGTTGCCCAGAAGGTCGCGGCGGGAGACGCCGTCCCTGCTCTCGTCACGCTTGGTCATGTTGCAATCCTCCGTATCGGTCTTGCTTGCTTGAAGTCTTCCACGCCCCGGGGCGGATGCCCCCCGGCGGGTCACTGGGCCGGTGTTTCCTCGGGAACCGGGGTCGCGGCCTCTTTCTTGTTCTTGTCGCGCCCGGCCTTGCGGGCGGCGGCGTGGCGGCGCTCCTTCTTCAGGCGCAGCGTCACGTTGTGGGGGCAGCGGTGCTGGTCCAGGTAAAGCTCCTGGCAGTGCATGCAGTAGATGCACTCGTTGGGATTGATGTGCCCTTCGGGGTGGATGGACTGCACCGGGCACTCGCGGGCGCAGCGGTTGCACGAGGTGCCGCATTCCGGCCAGCGCTTCAGCCACTCGAACATGCGGATGCGGCCGGGGATCGCCAGCGCACCGCCCAGGGGGCAGATGTAGCGGCAGAAGAAACGCTCGATGAACAGGCCGGCGACCAGCAGCGCGACGGCGAACACCACGAAGGGCCAGTCGCGGATGAAGTTCAGGATGATCGCCGTCTTGAAGGGCTCCACCTCCGACAGCTTTTCCGCCAGCGCCAGGTCGTAGAGGGCGACCCCGAACAGCACCAGGAAGATCATGTACTTCAGCGGCCAAAGGCGTTCATGCAGGCGCCACGGCACGGTGATCTGCCTGATGCCGAAGCGGCGACCGATGCGGTTGGTCAGCTCCTGCAGGGCGCCGAAGGGGCACAGCCAGCCGCAGAACGGTCCCCGGCCCCAGAACAGCAGCGAGGCGGCGACGGCGAACCACAGGATGAACACCAGCGGCCCCATCAGGAAGTACTGCCAGCTGAACCCCGTCGCCATGGAATTGCTCAGCGTCAGCAGGTTCACGACCGACAGCTGCGCGTTGGCGATCCAGCCGATCCACACCAGCGTGTAGGTCAGGAAGGCATAGCGGATGCCCTTCAGCAGTTTCGGCCGCTTGACCACCACGTCCTGAAAGAAGAAGACGATGGTCAGGAAGACCAGGGAGGCCACCAGGAGGCCGATGCTCCAGGCGTTGGACTCCCAGATGTTCTTCCACAGCGCGTCACGGGCGGCGGCTTCCTCGGCCGCGTCGTCGGCGGCCTGGGCCTGCGCCGCGGCCTGGGTGGTGGCGGGATCGGCCGGCGCGGGCGGCGGCGGCGGTTCGGTCAGGTAGGCCTCGGGGACGGCGTAGGAGACGTCGAAGGTCACGAAGGCCTTGTCCAGCGGCCCCGTGGCGCGCTGCACCAGCAGGTCCAGTTCCCACGGCGCGGCGGGCTGGAAGTCCACGTCCACCGGCACGCGGAACAGGCCCACTTCGTCGAACTCCGGCGCCCCCTCGGCCGCCACATTGCCCAGCCGCTTGTGCTGGCGGTCCTTGAAGCGCACCGACGTGGTGTCCTGGGACAGCTGGATGCGGTCGAAGATGCCGCCGCGCACGTAGCCCGAGCCTTTGAAGGAGTACCGGCCCTGACCCATGATCATCAGGGCCGACTGCCCCTCTTCCAGCGTCTCCTGCAGGTTGCGCCACTCGTTCTCGCCCAGCAGGGAGCGGCCGACGGTGGGCACGCTGACCTGGGCGACGTAGAGGTCGATGAAGGTGTCCTCCGGCGCGCCCTTTTCCGGGCGCTCGGCGGCTTCGGGATTGCCGGACTGCGCGAACGCCTCGTTGACCTGGCCGACCGTCAGCTTCAGGCGGCGCACCGCGCCTTCTCCCAGAAGGGTCTGCCAGTCCTTGACCTCCACCGGGGCGTCGCGGTCGATCTCGCGCACCGGCGCGGCGGGCTGCGCCGACGCCGCGTCCAGATCGCCCAGGCCGAGGCGCCGGGCCACCTTGGCCGCGCCGCGCGTGACGCTGTCGTACATCACCAGGACGGTCACGGTGGCGCCCGAGATGATATCGGGCTCGCCGGTCTCGGCCGGGGCGGTCATGGTGACGGCGTCATAGCCGACGATGGCCTGGTTGTAGTCGCGGATGCGCTCTTCCGGGATGCCGATGAGCACGATGGGCTCGTGATGCTCCACCATGCGCACGCCCGAGATGACCCCCTCGGTCGACACGCCGGCCAGGATATGAATGGGGCGGCCCGAATAGCCGGTGGCGTTGGTGAAATCCGAATTGAGGAAGACGTAGCCCGCCACCGCGTCGCCCTTGTAGGCCGGCACCACCGGCGGCGTGCCCTGGGGCTCGCCCAGGCGATCGGCGCCCGGCACCAGGTCGGCGGCGCTCACCTTGTCCAGGTATTCGTCCAGGCTCGCCGCGGCGGCCGGCAGGGCCGTGGCGATCAGGCCAATGAGGACCAGCAGGACCGTCGTCAGGATGCGGAGGCGCGGGGCTTTGGCGGACATTGCACTCCCTCATGCCCGGGACCGGGCGAACGCTGTCAGTGCGCGGAGTGTGGATGGCCGCCGGTCGCGCGACCTTGACGCTGGTCAAGTCCCTGTCGTGATGTTCCCGCCACCACGGAAACCGGCCCCGCGCGCGGGGCGGCGGGGCCGGGTGGACGGAGTGGCGGTAAGGGGCCGATCAGTCGAGGCGGCCGGGATCGGGCTCGCGCACCTCGTGCCAAAGGGCGTTGAGGATGGCGAAGGCGCAGGCCAGCATCACCCCGAGAATCCAGGCGAAATACCACATGACTTGTCTCCTTGAGCGGGTGCCGGCCTAGTACAGGCTGGCGCTGTTCTTTTCCACGTACTCGTTGGTCACCTTGCCGCGCAGCACGCGGAAGACGAAACTGGTGTAGGCCAGGATGATCGGCAGGAAGATCAGCGTCGCCACCAGCATGACGAACAGCGTCAGGTGCGACGACGAGGCATCCCAGGCGGTCAGGCTCGACGCCGGGTCCAGGCTCGACGGCATGAGGAAGGGGAACAGGCTCACGCCGGCGGTGGCGACGATGCCGGTGACCGACAGGGCGGTGGCGACAAAGGTCGTCACTTCCGCACGGCCGCGCGCCAGCAGGGCGGCTGCCGCTGCTCCCACGAAAGCCGCCGCGGGGGCGATGATCATCCACGGGTGGGCGCCGTAGTTGGACAGCCAGCCGCCGGGCACGCGCTCCACCGTCTTCAGAAGCGGGTTGGACGGGCCGGCGGTCTCCACCGCCGAGGTGATGACGTAGCCCTCCACGCCCGAGGCGATCCACAGCCCGGCCAGGGCGAACAGGGCCACCGTCACCGCCGCCGCGCCCTGCAGGGCGCGCTTGGCGCGCGCCTGAATGACGCCGTCGGTCTTGACGTTGAGGTAGGCCGCTCCGTGCATCACCAGCATGGCGACCGACAGCAGCCCGGCCAACAGCCCCAGCGGGTTCAGAAGGCCGAGGAAGCCGCCCTCGTAGAAGACGCGCAGGTCCTGGTCCAGCCGGAATGGCACGCCCTGCAGCAGGTTGCCGAAGGCGATGCCGAACACCAGTGCCGGCACGAAGCCGCCCAGGAACAGGCCGGTGTCCCACACGCGGCGCCAGCGCGGATCCGTCAGCTTGTTGCGGAAGTCGAAGCCGACGGGCCGCAGGATCAGCGCCACCAGGGTCAGGAACATGGCCAGGTAGAAGCCCGAGAAGGCGGCGGCGTATATGGGCGGGTAGGCGGCGAAGATGGCGCCGCCCCCCAGGATCAGCCACACCTGATTGCCCTCCCACACCGGGCCGATGGTGTTGATGAGCACGCGGCGCTCGGTGTCGGTGCGGGCGACGAAGGGCAGCAGGGTGCCGACGCCCAGGTCGAAGCCGTCCATGACGGCGAACCCGATGAGCAGCACGCCCAGGAACAGCCACCAGATCAGGCGCAGGGTCTCGTAGTCGACGGGGATGGACATGGTTTCGCTCTCCTCACCCGGTCATTCGGCGGCGGCCGGGGCGATACGCTCCGGCTCGGCGGTCGTGGCGGTGTCGGCCGTCTGGTCCGTGGGCGGCAGGTGCAGGGCCTTGGCGGGTCCCATGCGCACGTACCGGACCATCAGGAACACGTCGACCACGGCCAGGGTGGAATAGAAGACGATGAAGCCGATCAGCGTGAACAGCACCTGCCCCACCCCCAGGCTGGAGGCCGACAGGAAGGTCGGCAGGATGCCTTCGATGGACCACGGCTGGCGGCCGTGCTCGGCGACGAACCATCCCAGTTCCGCCGCCACCCAGGGCAGGGGCAGGCTGAGGACGACCATGCGCAGGAACCAGCGGCGGCCGAAGTCCCGCTTGCTCGCGAGATAGAAGGCGAAGGCGAAGGCCGCGATGAAGTAGAAGCCCAGGCCGACCATGATGCGGAAGGTCCAGAACAGGCTGGGGACGTGCGGCACGGTATCGAAGGCGGCCTGCGCGATCTGCGCGTCGGTGGCCTGGCGCGGGTCGTCGACGTATTTCTTCAGAAGCAGCGCGTAGCCCAGCACGTCCTCGTGGGCCTTCAGTGTGGCGCGGGCATCGGCGTCGGTGCGGTCGGCGCGCAGGTGCTCCAGCGCGTCATAGGCGATGAGGCCCTCGCGGATGCGGGCCTCGTTTTCCGCCACCTGATCGTTGATGCCGGGCAGTTCCTCGTCAAAGGACCGCGTGGCAATGAGGCCCAGCGCGTAGGGCACCTTGACCTCGGCGCGGGTCTCGCGGTCGTCCATGTCGGGCAGGCCGAACAGGGCGAAGCCGGCCGGCGCGGGCTCGGTCTCCCACATGCCCTCGATGGCGGCCAGCTTCATCTTCTGGTGTTCGCTGACCGAGTACCCGCTTTCGTCGCCCAGCACCACCACCGACAGGGCCGAGGCCAGGCCGAAGGCGGCGGCGACGGTGAAGCTGCGGCGCGCGAACTGGATGTGGCGGCCTTTCAGCAGGTACCAAGCGCTGACGGACAGCACGAACATCGCCCCCGTCACGTAGCCCGCGGAGACGGTATGGACGAACTTGGCCTGCGCCACCGGATTGAAGACGATCTCGGTGAAGCTGGTCAGTTCCATCCGCATGGTGTCGAAATTGAACTCCGACCCGATGGGATACTGCATCCAGCCGTTGGCGATGAGGATCCACAACGCCGACAGGTTGGACCCGATGGCGACCAGCCACGTTACCGTCAGGTGGCTGCCCTTGCTCATGCGGTCCCAGCCGAAGAAGAACAGGCCGACGAAGGTGCTCTCCAGGAAGAAGGCCATCAGGCCCTCGATGGCGAGCGGGGCGCCGAAGATGTCGCCGACGTAGTGGCTGTAGTAGCTCCAGTTGGTGCCGAACTGGAACTCCATGGTGATGCCGGTCGCGACGCCCATGGCGAAGTTGATGCCGAACAGCTTGCCCCAGAACTTGGTCATGTCGCGCCAGATGGCGCGGCCGGTCAGCACATAGGTCGTCTCCATGATCGCCAGCAGGAACGACAGGCCCAGCGTCAGGGGGACGAACAGGAAGTGATACATGGCCGTCATGCCGAATTGCAGGCGTGACAGGCCGACGGGATCGAGGTCGAACATGGCTCTCAATTCTCCCCGAAGGAGTCGCGGACAGGCGCGGCGGTGGCGGGGGCGGACAGGTGCTGGCGCAGTTCGTCGGGCGGCACGGCCATGCGGCCGTCGTCGAACACGAAGAACTTCGCCAGCAACACGATGCTGACCTTGACCAGCAGCACGGGCACGATGGCGCGCGCCAGCGGCGTGCGGGGCCGGATGCCCTGCCGCAGGAAGACGCCCATCGACGCGAGAACGCCGCGCATGGCGATCTCCTCCGAATGGTTCTTGAACTTGAGTGTTGAGCGGGATGAAGGGAAAAGGAGCGGCCTCAGCCGCGGGCGCCCGGCGGCCCCCGCGTCACCCGCGTCGCACCGCAGCCGCGCGGCCTGCGCGGACGGTCGCTCGACGCGGGAGCCGGCATCGCAAGCGGCAGGGCGTGCCCGGCCAGCAGCAGGACGGCCACCGCCATCACCGCCAGCGTCGCCGCCTCGGGCGAGACCGGCAGGCACATGAGGCACAGGTCGTCCGCCGGGTGCTGTGCCTGGGCGGGCGTGGCGTCGGCCCCGTCGGCGGTCATGTCGATGATGCGCAAGCCGCTGCCGGTGCAGATGACCATCTGGCCGAAGGGCAGTTCGGTCCCTGTGCCGGGGCTCGGCAGCTCGGGCAGGCGAAAGCTCGCAGACGCCACCGCCAGCAGCCCGAGACCCAGGATCACCAAGCCCATCCAGCCCATGGCCCGGCGGCGCCATGCGCTGTCGACGGTCGGCTGGAAGGAGAGGGTGGTCGGCATCTGCGCAAACTCGACGGAGGCTCGGGGTATGTCCCGGTGACGCTTGTACGATCAACGCGTCGCCCGCAGCGTCGACGATTTCAATCGCCGGCGCGGAAAGGTGTCGCCCGGCTCCGGTTCACGGGAACCCGGGGGACGCCGGGAAGGAGCAGAACCCGACCCGGGCGACGATCCAGAGGCTACTGCCGCAAGCCCCTTGAATGCATTGCGCATTGTCAGTGGTCTTGCGAATTGGACGCATCAGGCGGCAAGACAAAAAATGGCGCCCGCTCCGGAGTGGGGAGGAGCGGGCGCCGAGTGGACGGCGCGCCGGTACGACCGGGGGGTGGGGCTGGCGCGCCGTCGCGGGTGAAGGGCTAATCCGCCGGGGGTGCCGGTGAAGCCGGTTCGGATGATCCTCCGTGCGGAGCCTCCCAGCCGGTGATCATGGCCTTGTGGTAGGCAAACAGGGTTTCGCCTGTGGTGGTCAGGTGACGTGGGTCAGCACGAAAGCCCCCATGGCATAGGCCGCCAGCGTGTGCAGGGGGGCGACCACCTCCAGGCCGATGCCCGGCAGGGCGTTGATGTAGAGGTACAGCAGCCCCGATACGGCGATGGCCGGGTTGATGACCAGCTTCAGCCCCAGGTAGGCGACGCGCCGCAGCGGGTTCAGCGCGGCTCGTTGGAGATGGGAGAGCCGCAGAAGCTGTTGATGGTCGTCAGCTTGCCCTCCACCCGGCCCGTGCGCGCGTTCTCCTTCGCCCAGGTCCAGTGCACCGAATGCATGACCTGCTGCCCCGTCTCGGTATGGCAGTCGAGGCAGGCTTCCGTGACATCGGGACCGGTGGCGAACGGTTTCTGCAACTGCTCGAACTTGGAATGGTCGGCAGTCGACGATCCGGCGTGGACCGGCGCGGCGGCGATCACGGCCGCCGCCAGAAGCAGCGCGGCGCGACGCAGTCCCGTCCTCGTCCCCGGACGAAACATGGTGAACATGGACTCCTCCCAGCACTTCTTTGTTAGGTTTAGGGCAGTCTAATATAAAGGCCCGAAGCGCATTGAGGATTGTCATTGGAAGATGCGGCGCCAGGACGGAGTCTCGGGAAAGTTGGACGCATTCCGGAGTAGACGACATGATGCGCGTCGCCGACGCCATGGCCGAGGCCCTGGATGATGAATACAAGGCCATCGCCACCTACGAGTCCGTGCTGGCCGCCTTCGGGCCGGTCCGCCCCTTCGTGAACATCGTCGAGGCCGAGCGCCGCCACGCCGGCGCCTTGCTGCGCCTGTACGAGCGCCGCGGCCTGACGCCGCCCCGCGACCGCTGGAGCGGCTCTGTGCCGGCGCCGGCCTCGGTCAAGGACGCCTGTGCCGCGGGAGTGACGGCCGAGGTCGAGAACGCCGCCCTCTACGACCGGCTGCTTGCGGCGGTGTCCGGGGACGCCGAGGTCGCCCGGGTCTTCACCAACCTGCGCGACGCCTCGCAGCAGCGCCACCTGCCGGCCTTCCGTCGTTGCCTTGAAGGCGGGGGCGGGCCGGATGCCGGTCCCGTCCGCCGGGGTCACGGCCGCCGCCAGGGCCGACGCAACGGGAGGGGCGGCACATGCCTCGCGCACTGATCCTGGCCTCGGCCCTGCTGGCCGCCACCGCCGGCCAGGCCGCCGCGCTGGAGCTGCGGGTGACCGTCACCGGCATCGCCCACGCGAACGGCCAGGTGCGCACCGCCCTCTATGACGGTCCCGACGGCTTCCGCGACGAGCCCGACGCCCGCGTGGTGGCGACACGCGCGGCGGCCGCTGCCGAATCAGGCGCCATGACGGTGGTTTTCGACGGCCTCTCGGCCGGGGAGCACGCCGTCATCATCACCCACGATGAAAACGGCAACGGCCGCATGGACCGCTTCCTGGGCATGATCCCGACCGAGGGCTACGGCCTGAGCAACGATCCGGCCGTCACCGGCCCGCCCGCCTTCGCCGACTGCGCCTTCCCGGTTACCGCCGACACCAGCATCGTGGTGCCGCTGAATTATTGATCCCGTCGCCCCGTTCCGCGGAAAGCCCCTTCGGCACTGTTGCCAGAGGGGCTTTTTTCGTTGCGCCTCCACCGCGACCAAAGGCGCGTCCGGCCAGCCCGAAAGGGTGGGTTTCGTCGGTTGCTTTCCATGCGATTTTGGCTATGCTGCGCTGCGTCATGGGCATAACAAAACCCGATGCCCCTGATGACCGCCGCGTTCCCGGCGCGGCGCTTTTCTCGCCAAGGAAGGGGAATACGCTTTGCTTTTGAAGCGCCAATTCGGGGAGGAACATCCCTATTGGTCGGCTGGTCCGTTCAAGATCCGCCTGCCGTTCATTCATTACCGCTGGGAAACGGCGGAAACCGTTCAGGCCCTGGTGCTGTTCGTCGTCGCCATGGGCATGATCCCGCTGCTCAAGCAGTACCTGGGCCTGCCGCATGACGTTGCGCTGGCGTTCGTCGCCATCTGCGGCATCGGCTTCATGCTGCCGAACCTGTTGGGCGTGCCGTTCGTGCCCGGCTGGATCACGCCGGCCATTCCGGTCGTGCTGCTGTTCGTCGGCCAGTTCGAGCCCGGACCCGAGGCCATCAAGGCCCTGGTGGCCCTGCAGGCCGTGGTGGCGTTCATCTTCCTGTTCATGGCGGTGACCCGCCTGGGCAGCAAGCTGGTCAACGTCATTCCGAACTCCATCAAGGGCGGCATCCTGCTGGGTGCGGGCATCGCGGCCATCACCGGCGAAATCCAGGAAGGCGGGCGCCTGTACAACACGCCCATCTCGCTGGCCGTCGGCTGCTTCGCCACCGCCTTCATCCTGTTCTCGCTGAGCTTCCGCCACTGGTCGGAAACGCACCGCTGGGCCAAGATCCTGTCCAGCTACGGCATGGTTCCGGGCATGATCGCCGCCATGCTGATCGGCTGGGGGATTTCCGAATACCCGCTGCCCGAAATTGAGCTGGGCGTTGCGGTGCCGGCCTTCGGCAGCGTGCTGGACTACACCGTCTTCGGTGTCGGCCTGCCCAGCTGGGACCTGCTGCTTCTGGCGGTTCCGACGGCGATCATCGCCTACATCATCGCCTTCGGCGACATCATCGTCGGCCAGACGCTGATCAAGCGCGTCGACCACCTGCGCCCCGACGAGAAGATCGAGGTGGACGTCGACCGCGCCCACCTGGTGACCGGCATCCGCAACGTGATGCACGCCCTGGTTGCGCCCTATCCTGGGCTTGCCGGCCCGCTGTTCACCGGCGCCATGGCGACCATCGCGGAGCGCTACCGCCAGGGCCGCTCGGCCATGGACACCATCTACTCGGGCGCCGGCGTGTTCTGGATCGTGGGCTTCATCGCCCTGTTCCTGCTGCCGCTGGTCAGCCTGTTCCAGCCGGTGCTGCCCATTGCCCTGTCGATCACCCTGATCATCACGGGCTACCTGTGCATCGCCGTCGGCGTGGAGCAGGTGGACAGCGCGACGTCGATGGGTGTCGCCGGCACCATGGGCGTGGTGCTGGCCGTCCACGGTGCCGCCTGGGGCCTGGGTGTCGGCCTGGTGCTGTGGTTCCTGCTGGAAAAGCGCGCCAAGGGCGTCAAGGACGAGGAAGAGATCCACGTCCTGGAAGACGCTCCGGTGGACCCCGAGCACGAGGCCCCAGCCGCCAAGCCGGCCGCCGAGTAAGGGCCGCGCAGGCCTGACATGACGGCCTGACGTCGGGCCGGCACGTCCTTCCCGGGGATGTGTCGGCCCGATTGTATTTTGACTTGGACTCGTTCCCCCCACACACTCCTTCCTCCAGACGCAAGGACGGGAGGAGGTCTGATGTCGTTCGCCAGCGGTCTGCACGTGGATTTCGAGAAGATTCAGCGCGATTACGCCTTCCTGATCGACTGTTTCCGCGAGGTGCTGATCGAATCGGGCGATGCCCCCGCGGCGCGCCTCCTGGACCCCGCAACGGCCGGCGACGGCGCGCAGGATGCCGACCCGGAACGGGTCATCCAGGCCGCGTCGGTCGCCTTCCAGCTTCTGCGCATGGTGGAGGAAAACGCCAACGCCCAGAGCCGCCGCGTCCTGCAGCAGAAGGGGCGCCTGCACGAGGATTCGGGGTCGTGGGAGCAGACCTTGCGCGGCCTTGGCGCCCGCGGGCTGGATGCCGCCGCCGTGGCCGATGCCGTCGATGCCGCGCGGGTCGAGGCCGTGCTGACCGCCCATCCCACCGAAGCCAAGCGCCAGACGGTGCTGGAGCACCACCGCGCCCTGTATCTGCTGCTGGTCGGGCGCGAGAACACCATGTACACCGACCAGGAGCGCGAGGCCCTGCGCGACCGCATCAAGGCGTCGCTCGAGTCACTGTGGCGCACCGGGGAGATCTTCCTGGAAAAGCCGGACCTCGAGTCCGAGCGCCGCCACGTCCTGCACTTCCTGCGCCACGTCTTCCCCGAGGTCCTTCCGCCCCTGCGCGCCCGCCTGCATCAGGCGTGGCAGGCCGAAGGCCTCGACGCCACCGTGCTGGCCGAGCGCCGGCCGTGGCCGCGGGTGCGGTTCGGCTCGTGGGTGGGCGGCGACCGCGACGGCCATCCCTTCGTCACGGCCGAGTTCACCGCCGAAACACTGGCGAAGCTGCGGGCCGGCGCCCTGGACCTTCTGCGCGAGAAGCTGCGCGTGGTGGCGGTGCGGCTCAGCCTGTCCGACCGCCTCCAGCCCCCGCCGGCGGCGCTGACCGCCATGGTGGAGCGCACGGCCGCGCTGCTCGGCCCGGCCGGAGAGCGGGCGGTGGCGCGCAATCCCGGCGAGACATGGCGGCAGGCCCTGAACCTGATGTTGGCCCGCCTGCCGGACGGCGACGGACCCGCGCCCTACGCCGGAGCCGCCGAGCTGGCCGCCGACCTGGCGGTGGTGGAGGAGGCACTGCGCGCGGTGGGCGCCCACCGGCTGGCCGACGACGCGCTGCTGCCCCTGCACGATCTGGTGGAGACCTTCGGCTTCCACCTGGCGCGGCTGGACATCCGCCAGAACAGCCGGTTCCATGAACTCGGCTTCAGCCAACTCATGACCCGCGCCGGCCTGGACGGCGAGGCTTTCCTGGCCGCCGACGAGGCCGGGCGGCGCGCCGTGCTGGATGCGGAACTGCAAAGCCCGCGCCCCTTCACGCGCGGCGGAACACGGGGCATCGGACCGGAGGCCGATGCCGTGGTGGCCTGTCACCGCGTGCTGGCCAAGGAAATCGCCGCCCACGGCGCCGGCGGCCTTGGCGCGCTGATCGTCAGCATGACGCGCTCGGTCTCGGACCTGCTGGTGGTCTACCTGTTCGCGCGCGAGGCGGGCCTGCTGGAGGAAACCAACGAGGGTGCCGTCTGCCCGCTGAACGTGGTGCCGCTGTTCGAGACCATCGACGACCTGGAGCGCAGCGCCGCCATCCTGGACGACTACCTGGGCCACCCCATGGTCATGCGCTCGCTGCGGGCGCAGGCCGAGGCCTGGGGTCTGGACGGTCCGCTTCAGCAGGTCATGGTGGGCTACAGCGATTCCAACAAGGACGGCGGCATCTGGGCCAGCCGCTGGGGGCTGTACCGGGCGCAGGAGGCCCTGGCCGAGGTGGGCCGCAAGCACGGTGTGCGCATCCGCTTCTTCCACGGGCGCGGCGGCAGCATCAGCCGCGGCGCCGGACCGACGCACCGCTTCCTCAAGGCGCTGCCGCCGCACGCGCTCAACGGCGACCTGCGCCTGACGGAACAGGGCGAGGTGATTTCGCAGAAGTATGCCAACCGCATCACCGCCGTGCACAACCTGGAGCTTCTGTGCGCCGGCACCGTGCGCTCCACCGCCGCCGCCCGGCCCGACGCGGATGCCCACCCGCTGGCGCCGGTGATGGACACGGTGTCGGAGGCCAGCCGCGCCGTCTATGCCGAGCTTCTGCAGCAGGACGGCTTCATGGCCTTCTTCAGCGGCGCCACGCCCATCGACGCCATCGAGGCCGCCCGCATCGGCTCGCGGCCCGTACGCCGCACCGGCCAGCGCACCGTGGCCGACCTGCGCGCCATTCCCTGGGTGTTCTCGTGGAGTCAGTCGCGCTTCTACCTGTCGGGCTGGTACGGCGTGGGCAGCGCGCTCACGCGGCTCAAGGACCAGGCGCCGGAGGATCACGCGCGGCTGGCGGCGGCGGTCTTCGACTGGGCGCCGCTGCACTACGTCATCAGCTCTGTCGCCACCAGCCTGGCGACCGCCGACGTGGACATCATGCGCCGCTATGCCGCGCTGGTGGAGGACGCCGGCGTGCGCGACAGGCTCATGACCCTGATCGAGGAGGAATACGCCCGCACGCGCGATGCCCTGCGCGACATCTACGGCGGCCCGCTGTCGGACACCCGGCCGCGCATCCACCAGACGCTCGAACTGCGGCGCCCGGCGCTGGCGCAACTGCATGATCGGCAGGTGGACCTGCTGGGCCGCTGGCGCCGCGCCCGCGTCGAGCAGGATGCGGAAACCGCGGCGGTGCTGGAGGGCCGGCTTCTGCTGACCGTCAACGCCATCGCCGCCGGCCTGGGCGCGACGGGCTGACGCCAAGAGCCCGGCCGACGGCGCAACGGCCGGGCTGCCTCTTCTGTTGAAGGGCTATCGTCCCTCCGCCCGTCCGCCGAAGGCGCCCGCATGAGCCCGCTTCGCTCCCTTGCCGCTGCCAAACGGCCGTCATTTCTCGGCGCCCGTGCCGGGTCGGCGGGGCTGGTGGTGGCGGTGGTCGCCTTTCTGGCCTACGCCCCGACGGAGCGCCCGCCCCTCCTGTGGACGGCCTGCGGCGGCCTCGCCGTCTATCTGGCGAGCCAGGTGTTGGTTCTGCCGGCCAAGGGGCGGGTGTTCCTGGGCCTCGCGGCCGTCACCGGCGCGGCGGCCTGGGTGCTGGAGGTTCCCCCCGACGCCCTGCGCGAAGGCCTGTTCCGCGCCGTCTTCATCGCCAGCCTGTTCACCATGTTCGGCTACCTGCGCGACCCGGCGGAGGCCAGCCCGCGCATGCAGGCGGCCGGGCGGTACCTGGCGGCGCGGCGGCCGGGGCGGCGGTATGCCGCCATGACCTTCGGCGGCCATCTGATGGCGCTGGCGCTGGGCATCGGGGTCGTCCACCTGCTGGGGACCATGGTCACCCGCGCCACGGTCGATGTCGACAACGCCCACATCCGCCTGCGCCGCCGCCGCATGCTGTCGGCGGTGGCGCGGGCCTTCATCGTGATCCTGGCATGGTCGCCGGCCAGCCTGGCCGTCGCCGTGGTGCTGTCGGACCTGCCGGAGACGTCGTGGGGCGCGGTTGCCCCCTGGTGCGCCGGCTATGCGCTGATGATGCTGCTCGCCGGCTGGGCGCTGGACCGCTTCGTCAAGGCGCCGGATGGCACCGTTCCGCCGCCGCCGGACAGCGACGCCGGCGCGCGGGTGCTGCTGCCGGTGCTAGGCCTGGTGGCGCTGGTGTTCGGCCTGGGGGCGGCGTGGAGCAGCCTTCTGGGCGTGCGGCTGGTGATCGGCGTGATGACAGCGGCGCCTGTGGTCGGCATGGCCTGGGTGATGCTCCAGTGCCGGCGGGGCGGCGCCGGCCGGGGCGCGGCCCTGCGGTGCTTCGCCGGCCGGGTGGAGCGTCATGTGACGGAGGCACTGCCGTCTCACCGGCTGGAGGTCGCGGTGCTGTCTTCGGCCGTGTTCGCGGGCTCGGTCGCCGTGGCGCTGGTCCCGACCGAGGCGCTGTCGTCCCTGTGGGCCGCGGTGCCGCTGCCGGGATGGGCGCTTCTGGCGGCGCTGGCGGTGCTGGTGGTCGCGCTGGCGCAGGTGGGGCTGCACCCGGTGCTTCTGGTCACCGCCGTTTCCGGCGCGCTGCCGGCCCCGGCGGAGCTGGGCGTGCCGGCGGCGGCGGTCGCGGTGGCGCTGACGGCGGCCTGGGCCCTTTCGGCAGCGTCCTCTCCCTATGCCGCTGTGACGCTGCTCATGGGGCGCATCGGCGGCGAGACGGCCGCGACCGTCGGGCGGCGGTGGAACGGGCCGTGGACGCTGACGTGCCTGGCGATCCTGGCGGCCTGGCTGCTGGTGCTGACCCGGGCGGGCGCTTAGGGCGTGCGTCCGCAACAGGGCGGGCGGCCCGGCCGTAGTCTGTCCATCGACCCCACCGGAACCGCGAGGTGACGCCATGGATGATGACGTGCTGCGGGCGGCCCTGGACGCCATTGCCGAGAAACGCGCGAGCGATGTGCACCCCGCCGTCCTCAAGGAATTGCAGGACGCCGGTCTCGCTCATCCCGAGCAGGAGCCCGCCACCCTGACCGACGCCGGCGAGGAGAAGCGGCGTCAACTGGGCGGCGGTTGATCGGGAGCAGCGTCCGGGCGCGGGCGCAACGGTCCGGTGGTGTCGGCTGTTGATCAAGCGTTTGCCGAAGCTGTCGGAAAAGGGTTACCGCACCATGCCCAAGACGTCTCCCTTCAAGACTGCCCTGCTGACGCTGTCCGCCGCCGCGCTTGTGGCAGGCGCCGGTGCCGTTCCGGCACGGGCGCAGGATGGTGACGGCGAATCGGAAAGGCCGGCGGAGTCGGGGCCGGACCTTAACGCGCGCGTCGTGCTGGGCGGAGTCTGGGCGCCCGACTACCTGGGCTCCGACGACCACGAATTCCAACCCTATCCCGAGGCCGACGTGTCCTACGGCGAGTACTACGCGAAGCTGCGCGGCTCGCGGTTGCGGCTGAACGTGGTGGACGATCCCAACTGGCACGCCGGGCCCTTCATCGCCTGGACGCCGGACCGCAACGACGTGGAGGACGACCGGGTGGAGCGCCTGCCCGGCATCGATCCCGCGCTGGAGGTGGGCGGCTTCGTCGAATACGAACACAGCGTCAAGCCCGCGGACCCGCGGTATGCCGAGCGCGTGCGACTGATGGTGCGTCAGGATGTCACCGACGCCCACGGCGGCTGGCTGGCGTCGCTGCGCGGGACCATCCAGCGCCCCCTGTTCCGCCCCACCATCGCGGCCCTGTCCGCAGGTGTGACCTATGCCAGCGACGACTACATGGACACCTATTTCGGCGTTTCGCCCACCGGGGCGGCGCAGAGCGGCCTGGCGGCATACGAGGCCGACGGCGGGGTGCGCGACGTCAACGTGTCGCTGGCGGTCAACCAGTTCCTGTCCCGCACCTGGAGCGTCGGCGGCCGCGTCACCTACATGCGCCTGCTGGGCGACGCGGCCGACAGCCCGGTGGTCGAGGAAGCGGGGTCCGCCGACCAGTTGATCGTCATGCTGGGCGTGGGCTACCGGTTCTAGGCGGCACCTATTCCAGCAGGATCTTGACGTTCTCGAGATAGGTGCTGGTCGCGGCCCGCGCACCGGCCTCCACGCGCCGGTCGGGATCGACGGGCATGGTGGCAAGGATGTCGTCGTAGCAGCCGATCAGGTATTCCCACTCTTCAATCGACCATATGTCTTCCTCGGCGGCCGAGACGAACTGCCCGGCCGTCTGGGCCATAAGGTTGTCGTAGACGGCGACGTCGTCTGGATTGGTGAGCCCTTCCTCGCGGAGCGTGTCCAGCAGGACGTAGTTGGCCGGATAGACGCGGTTGAGAAAGCGGTCCTCGTCCTCGTCGTTGAAATAGTCGATGAGGGCGTTGCCGGCGATGGCGCCCGAGCACTTGGCGGCGCGCACGACATCGGCGTTCAGGGTCTGCGCCTGGGCGCCGGCCACCGGAGCCGCGACGGCAAGCGCCGCGACTGCGATGATCAGTTTTTTCATGAGGTCATTCCTTTGGGCCTCGCGCCTGTACGGCGGCGGTGTCGTGGTCAGGCGGCGGCCGGAACATCGGCGGGCAGGGCCTGCTTGATCGCAGCCGCCCATGCCTTGCGGCCGAAAACCGTGAAGCGGACCGTCGTGCCGTCGGCCGTCTCGACCGCTACGGCATTGGGCACGAGCGGCACCAAACCGAGAATCCTGGTCCACGAGGGCCGCGCCGAGCGGATGTCGGCGAGGTCGAAAATGGTCGTGCCGCCCTGGACGTTTATGGCATGCGCTTCGAACACCAGGCGCTGCGTGGTCAGGAAGAGCTTGCCGCCCACGGCCTCGATGTTCTTCTGGTGATTGGCGCGGCTTTCCTTGACAAGCGTCTCGCCGTCGCGAAGTTGGGTTTTCATCCTAGCCCTCCATGTGCGCGGCGGGCCGTCAGGCCGGCAGCCGCTTGTTGGCCATGATGAAGCCGGTTCCCGAAAGGATTGCCGTGACGGCGCCGATCAGCGCGGCGATGCCGATGTCACCAAACATCATGCCCCCCATCAGGACACCGATGCAGCCGATAATGATCAGCGCGATACCAATACCCTTCATGGTCTTCCCCCTTGCTGTATTCCTGCGAGACATGCAGGGTCTTCCGCTTCTACCTATTCCTGAACAGTGTTTCAACGCAAAACCGTATTTTCTAGCAAGGGGTGGGCGATCTTTCAGCCTTCGAGTGATACGCGCGCCGGATTTTTCGCGCCAAGCGCGCGTCCTCGCCTTCCTCAGGCTCCCTCGTACTTCACGACCTGCTGGTCGATGGCGCCGA
>NZ_ANHY01000030.1 GCF_000315795.1 Caenispirillum salinarum AK4 | reverse complement strand
GGGGGGGGGGGGGGGGGGGGGGGGCCGCCCCCCGGGGGGGGGCCCCCCCCCGCCGCGCCGTCACCCCCGGACCGGGATCAGGCGGTGCCCGTGACCTCAGCCATGATGGCGTTGAGCGCCTTCACGGCGGCCTCGGGTCCTTCGGCATGGTTCCACACGCCGCCGCAGACGGCCAGGAAGTCCGCGCCGGCCTCGACCACCGGCCGGGCGTTGTCCGGGACGATGCCGCCGATGGCGACGCAAGGCACCTGCATCATCACCTGCCACCAGCGCAGGATGTCCAGGTCGGCGGCGGCCTTGGGATTCTTGGTCAGCGTGGGGTAGAAGGCGCCGAAGGCCACGTAGTCGGCCCCGTCCTCGGCGGCGACCATCGCCAGGTGGCGGCTGTCATGGCAGGTGACGCCGACGATGGCGTCCTCGCCCAGGATGCGCCGTGCCTCGCGGTAGGGGGTGTCCTCCTGTCCGACGTGGGCGCCGTCGCAGCCGGTCTGTTTCGCCAGATCCGGCCGGTCGTTGAGCAGCACGGCGACGTCGCGGTCCTGGGCGATGGGGCGCAGGCGGTCGACGGCGCGCTTGACCGCATCGTCATCCGCGTCCTTCAGGCGGATCTGCAGGGCCGCGCAGTCGCCGGCATCCAGGGCGCGCGCCAGGGTGTCGGCGAACGCATCCAGGTCATCAAGGCGCGGGGGCGTGATGAGGTACAGCCGGCAGGGCTCGCGCTCGACCATGCCGACCATGGTTTCCAGGTCGGGCACCTCGGCGCCGTCCAGCCCTTCGTGGTCCTCGTCCTCGTCCTCAAAGGCGTCCGGGTCGTCCAGGTCTTCAGGAATGTCGTCGTCGCGCTCGGCCATATCGGCGGGTCCAGTCGGAATATAGAAAACGTCGGCCCTACATACCCGAGGCCGCGCTACACCTCCAGCCCGCTGGACAGAAATCGGCGGCAGGCCTCCGACGGCTCGCGGGCGTCCAGAAGATCGAGCACCGGTGCCGCCGGCCCTTCGTCGAGCCGGGCGCCCAGCTGGTCCGCGATGTCGGCGACGGCGGTGCGGGCGGAGCCCGTCACCTCCAGCCGCACCGCCTCGGCCCCGTCGCGCAGGGCGGCGAGCGCCAAACCCGGCGCGTCGCCGCAGTCCAGGACGGGCAGGGCATCCGCGCCCGGCTCTTGTGCGCGGGCGGCCTCGATCAGCGTGTGGAACCAGGCCGCTCCCTGGATCAGGGCGCAGCGCGGCGGGCTTTGCAGGATGACCCGGCGGCCGGCTTCGCGCGCGGCGGCCAGGGCCGCCCTGGCATGGGCGGGGCTGTGGACGATGATGCGTGGTGGCGCGTTGGGATCAGACGTCACGGCTTCCTCACGCCTGTGCGGTTGACGCAGGCGTTCAATCGCGAATAATCTTAGATCAAACTCAAGCATAAAGCGATAGAGCCTTGGAAAATATCGCGATCTACAAGCTCAAGCGGATCGACGGCGCGGTGGAGGGCCTGGTCGAGGCCCTGCAACGCCTGGAGGACGCCGCCGCCGCCAACGCGACGGGCTTCGAGGAGGAGCGCGCGGCCTTGATCGCCGAGCGCGACCGCGCCGCCGAGGATCGCGATCAGGCCGTCGCGGCGCTGGAGCAGGCCCGCTCCGGCGATGCCTCCCTGGCCGAGGAGAACGGCCGGCTCAAGACCGAGATCGAGACGCTGCGCAACCAGCTCGCCCGCGCCCAGGCGGAAAACGCCCGCATGGCCGACGCCCATCGCGGGCAGGCCGCCGAGGAGCGCGAGGACCTTTTGGGCGAGTTGCGGGCCGTTCAGGCCGAGGCCGAGCGGCTGGACACGGAACTGGGCGACACGCAGGCGGAGCGCGACCGTCTGGCGGCCGAGGTGGAGCGCCTGCGCACCATGGCCGACGCCAGCGCCGAGGCCGATCTCGCGGCGGCGCGCGAGCAGGTGGAGGCCGTGACGGCCGAGCGCGACCGCCTGTCCGAACAGCTTTCCGACGCCGCCACCCGCGTCGCAGACCTGGAGGCGCGGGCCGGCGCGTCGGAAGACCTGGATGCCGCGAAGGCGGAGGCCGAGCGTCTGTCCACCGAACTGGCCGAGGTGCGCGCCGAGCGGAGCCGCCTGTCCGAGCGGCTTCAGGCGCTGGAGGCCGACCACGCGCGCCTCAAGGAGGCTTCGGGACGCATCAGCGGCCGGCTGGACACCACCATCGGCCGCCTGAAGGCGGTCCTGGAGCGCTGAGGGCCGCGGCCGGCATGTCATCGTCGACACCACGCAGGGGGACATCTTGGGGCAGGTTACCGTCACCATCAACGAACGCGCCTACACCGTCGCCTGCGACGACGGGCAGGAGGAGCACATCCTCCAGCTTGGCCGCATGCTCGACGACAAGGCGCGCGGGATCACCCGCGACGTGGGCACCGTCAGCGACAGCCTGCTGCTGGTCATGACGGCGCTCATGGTCGCCGACGAACTGACCGACGCGCAGGGCGAGCTTGAGCACCTGCGGGGCGACGGCGAGGCCCGCGAACAGGCCGAAGCCGATGTGGTGGAAAAGCTGGAGAATGTCTCCGAACGCATCAACACCGTTGCGCAGCGCCTCGAACAGTCCTAGGTATGATCCTGCGAGGCTGCCCGGTTCGTTAGGCCGCACAACTCCCGGGGGCTATAATCATAGATAGGGAGCTGTCCCTGGTAGGGCCCTGGCCTTACTACACGGCACCCACGTAGTTGCTCGTGGCCCATGTGGAGGTCGCGTAGAGCCGACGGCCAGGGTGGCTTCGCATCCCCTATCTTCCCCAAAGACGACCAGCCGGTAACCCCGACCCATGACCGCCGACCTTGCCGAGACCAAGAAGCGCCTGCGCGCCGAATGTCTGGCAAGGCGTCCCGCCGTGGCCGAGCAGGCCGGACGCGGCCGTGCGGCGCTGGGCCTGCGGGACGTGGTGACCGGGCGCTGGCACATCGGCCCGCAAAGCGTCGTCGCCGGCTTCTGGCCCATGCGCGAAGAGATCGACGTCCTGCCGCTGCTGACCGCCGTGGTGGAGGCGGGCGCGACGGCGGCCCTGCCTGTCGTCGGAGCCCGTGACGCGGCGCTGACCTTCCGCCGCTGGCATCCCGGCATGGCACTGGAGGACGGCGTCTTCGGCACCCGCCATCCCGGGCCTGAGGCCGGCGAGGTGACGCCTTCGGTGGTGCTGGTGCCGCTGGTGGCCTTCGATCGCGCGGGCGGGCGGCTCGGCTATGGGGGTGGATTTTACGACCGCACCCTGGCAGCTTTGCGCGTCGATACCGACATTCTCTCCATCGGCGTCGCCTACGCGGGGCAGGAACTGCCCCAGGTGCCCGAGGAATCGCACGACGAACCGCTCGACTGGATCGCCACGGAGCGCGGGATCATCGTGGTGAACCGGCGAAAGGAAAAGGCATGAGACTTCTGTATCTGGGAGACGTGGTCGGACGGTCCGGCCGCGACGCGGTGCAGGAGTGCGTGCCGAAACTGCGCCAGGACCTGAAGCTGGACGCGGTGATCGTCAACGGCGAGAACGCCGCTCACGGTTTCGGCCTGAACGTGCGCATCACGCAGGACCTGCTGGAGGCCGGCGTCGACGTCATCACGCTGGGCAACCACGCCTGGGACCAGCGCGAGATGCTGTCCTACATCGACAAGCAGCCGCGCCTGGTGCGCCCGGCCAACTATCCGCAGGGTACGCCGGGCCGGGGCGCCTGCATCCACACCACCGAGCGCGGCAAGAAGCTGCTTGTGGTGCAGGTCATGGGCCGGCTGTTCATGGACCCGCTGGACGACCCCTTTGCCGCCCTGCAGCAGGAATTCGCCCGCTTCCGCCTGGGCGCGACGGTGGATGCCATCCTGGTCGACGTCCATGCCGAGGCCACCAGCGAAAAGTGCGCCGTCGGCCACTTCTGCGACGGCCGGGCGAGCCTTGTGGTCGGCAGCCACACCCATATCCCGACGGCCGACCACGCCATCCTGCCCGGCGGCACGGCGTACCAGACCGACGCCGGCATGTGCGGCGACTACGACAGCGTCATCGGCATGAAGAAGGACGGCGCGGTCAGCAAGCTGGTCCGCAAGATTCCCGGCGAGCGCCTGGCACCGGCGGAGGGCCCGGCGACCGTCTGCGGCGTGTTCGTGGAAACCGACGACCGCTCCGGCCTCGCGCGCCGGGTCGAGCCGCTTCGCCTGGGCGGCCGCCTCAGCCAGATGATCCCGGAGGTCTGAGCGGCGGCACCGCCCTGCTTCAGAACAGCGCCGGCAGCAGCACCGTCGCCGCCGCCTGGGCGGCGATCCCCTCGCGCCGGCCGGTGAAGCCCAGCTTCTCCGTCGTGGTGCCCTTCACGTTGACGCGCTCCGCCGAGAGGCCCAGTACCTCGGCAGTACGCGCGCGCATGGCGCTGCGGAAGGGGCCGATTTTCGGCCGCTCACAGATCACCGTCACGTCGACGTGGGCGATGCGGCCGCCGCGGGCTTCCACCAGCCGGGCGGCATGGGCGAGGAAGACGGCCGAGTCCGCGCCCTTCCACTTTTCGTCGGTCGGCGGGAAATGGCGGCCGATGTCGGCGGCGCCGATGGCGCCCAGGATGGCGTCGGTGATGGCGTGCCACGCGACGTCGGCGTCGGAATGTCCGGCCAGGCGGGCGGAGTAGGGCACCAGCACGCCGCACAACTGCACCCCGTCGCCGCCGGCGGCGAAGGCGTGGACGTCGAAGCCCGTGCCCGTACGCGGCTCCAGCGGCCGGTCGAACAGGCGCTCGGCGCGGGTCAGGTCCTCGCCGGTGGTGATCTTGACGTTGGCTTCCGCCCCCGGCACCAGCACGACCGTTCCGCCGGCGGCTTCCAGCACGGCGGCGTCGTCGGTCAGCACCTTGCCCTCGGCGGCGCGGTGGGCTTGGCGGATGGCCTCGAAGCGGAACCCCTGCGGCGTCTGGGCCCGCCACAGGCCGTCGCGCGGCACGGTTTCCGTGATCCTGCCCGAGGCATCGCCGCGCTTGAGCGTGTCGGCGACGGGCAGGGCGGGGATGGCGCCGTCGTGGTCGATAAGCGCCGCCACCACCCGGTCGATGACCCCGGCGTCGACGAAGGGCCGCGCGCCGTCATGGATCAGCACCACGTCGGCGCCCAGCCCGGCGGCGGCCTCCAGCCCCAGGCGCACGCTGTCCTGCCGCTCCGCCCCGCCGGGGACGGGGTCGGCCAGGTTCAGCCCGGCGGCGGCCTCTTCGTACAGCGGGCGGTCGTCGGGGTGAATGACGGTCAGCACATGATCGACGGACGGGTGGCCCGCCAGCGTTCCCAGGCTGTGGCGCAGCACCGGGCGCCCGCCCAGCAGGCGGTACTGCTTGGGCAGGCCGCCGCCGCCCATGCGCGCTCCCCGTCCCGCCGCCACGACCAAAGCCACCACCGTCGTCATCGCCGTTCTTCTCCGTTGTTGCGCAAGGCTTTCCTCTTGCAGCGGACGGTAGCAGCCGCGCCCCCTCGGCGCGATTGTTTTTCGCCCGAGGCTGTGCCTATAGTCCCCGCATGATTCCGGGATTTCTCCTCGATCTGGGCGCCGTCCTGTCGCTTGTGCCGCTGGCCTTGGTCAACGGGCGGCCGAACGCGGGGCGCGACGGGCCCTTCTGGGTCGCCGCGGCGCTGGCCGTGGCGGGGCCGGCCGTGCATGCCGCCAGTCAGGTGGTGGGGCCGTGGAACACGGGCTTCGCCATGGCGATGTGGGTGGCCGTCGCCGTCTCGATGGCGCTGTTCCTGCTGCTGGCCGTGGTCAGCCGCCGCGCCTGGCGCCTGGCGCCGCTGCTCGCGCCCTACATGATCGGCCTGTCGCTGCTGGCCGTGGTGTGGCGCTGGGCGGCCGGGCCTCGGTTGACCGCGCCCGTGCCCGACGCATGGGTGGAGCTGCACATCGGCGTCTCCGTCGTCACCTACGGCCTGCTGACGCTGTCCGCCGTGGCGGCGCTGGCGGCCTTCCTGCAGGAGCGGGCGCTCAAGCGCAAGAAGCGCAACGCCCTGACCGCCATCCTGCCGCCGGTCATGGACAGCGAGGGCTTGCAGGTCCGTCTGCTGGTCGCGACCGAGGTCGTTCTCGGCCTGGGCCTTGTCACCGGCATGGCCGTGCAGTATCTGGAGACCGCCGAGCTGATCCAGGTTTCGCACAAGACCACGCTGTCCATCCTGGCCTTCGTGGTGATCGGCGGCCTGCTGCTGGGCCAACGCCTGTGGGGCCTGCGGGGACGGGCGGCGGCGCGGGTGGTGCTGGTGGCCTATCTGCTGCTGACGCTGGCCTATCCGGGCGTGAAGTTCGTCACCGACGTCCTGCTCGCCTGACACCCTCGCACACCATCCGGCATGATATTGTGCACCCGGCCGCCTCTTTGCTGTTGCGGTGGGCGGTGTGCCTAATTATTATGCAGGTTTGTTTCATCCGGCCATGGCTCCCCGGAGCCCGAGAGTTCGCATGACCGCAGTTGCCTTTCCCTTGCGCATCGGTCCGCTGACCGTCGCCAACCCCGTTCTGCTGGCGCCCATGTCGGGCGTGACGGACCAGCCGTTCCGCCGGCTGGTCAAGCGGTTCGGCGCCGGGCTGGTGTTCTCGGAGATGATCGCCAGCGCCCAGATGATCCGCGCCCACGCCGATACGCTCCGCATGTCCACGGCCTGCGGCGACGAACACCCCATGGCCGTCCAGCTGGCCGGCAACGAGCCCGAGGTGATGGCCGAGGCCGCCCGCATGAACGTCGACCGTGGCGCGGCGCTCATCGACATCAACATGGGCTGTCCCGTCAAGAAGGTGGTCAAGGGCTATGCGGGCTCCGCCCTCATGCGCGACGAAGCGCTGGCCGGGCGCATCATGGCCGCCGTGCGCAAGGCCGTGGACCCGGCCGTGCCGGTGACGGTGAAGATGCGGCTGGGGTGGGATCACGACTGTCTGAACGCCCCCCGCCTCGCCCGCATCGCCCAGGAAGAGGGGCTGGCGATGGTCACCGTTCACGGCCGCACCCGCAACCAGATGTACAAGGGGTCGGCCGACTGGGGCGCCATCCGGGCGACCGTGGAGGCTGTCTCCATCCCCGTCATCGGCAACGGCGACGTGGAAAGCCTGGACGATGCCGCCGGGCTGATGACCGCCTCGGGCGCGGCCGGCGTGATGATCGGGCGCGGCTGCCAGGGGCGGCCGTGGTTCCTTGGGCAGGTGGCGCATTTCCTGGCGACCGGCCAGCGCCGCCCCGACCCGCCGCTGGCCGAGCAGCGGGCGGTGCTGCTGGAGCACCTGGATGCCCTGCTGGACCATTACGGCGGCTACAAGGGCATCCGCGTGGCGCGCAAGCACATTGCCTGGTATACGACCGGGCTGCCCGGTGGCAACGCCTTCCGCGAGCGCGTCAACGTGCTGGAGGATGCCGACGCCGTGCGGGCCGAGATCGACGCCCTTTACGACACCGCGGCCCGCGCGAAGGCGGCCGCCTGATGGTCAGACTGAACGTGCTGAAGAACGCCACCAAGGGCGGCCGCAATGCCCAGCCGCTCGACCCCTCATCGGTCCTGAATACCCTGCCCACCGCCGTCATGGTGCTGGACGACAAGGGCATCATCCGCCAGGTGAACACCGCCACGGAACAGCTGTTCCACCTGGGCTCCAACAGCCTGTGCGGACATCCGCTGACCGAGTTCCTGCCCGGCGACAGCCCCATCGTCGGCCTGGTGCAGGTGGTCAGCGAGGACAACTACGGCGTCTCGGAACACGGCGTTACGCTCGACAGCCCGCGCACGGGCCTGCGCACCGTCACCGTGCAGGCGACGCCGGTGGCCGAGCGTGTCGGCTGGGTGGTTCTGGCGCTGGTGGAGCAGACGCTCGCCATCCGCATCGGCCAGCAGATGGGGCATCGCAATGCCGCGCGGTCGGTCTCGGCCATGTCGGCGCTGCTGGCGCACGAGATCAAGAATCCGCTGTCGGGCATCCGCGGCGCCGCCCAGCTTCTGGAGCAGAGCGGGTCCGAGGACGACCGCGTGCTCACCCGCCTCATCACCGACGAGGCCGACCGCATCGTCAAGCTGGTGGAGCGCATGGAGGTGTTCTCCGATACCCGTCCGCCCCAGCGCGAACCGGTGAACATCCACCAGGTGATGGAGCACGTGCGCCGCGTGGCCGAGAACGGCTTCGGCAAGAGCGTGCGCTTCATCGAGCACTACGACCCGTCGCTGCCGCCGGTGCCGGGCGATCGCGACCAGCTGGTTCAGGTGTTCCTCAACCTGGTGAAGAACGCTGTCGAGGCCGCGCCCGAGCAGGGCGGCGAGGTGATCCTGTCCACCGGCTATCAGCATGGCGTGCGCGTCGCCGTTCCCGGCTCGCGGACCCGCATGAACCTGCCGCTTGTCGTGTCCATCCAGGACAACGGCGAGGGCATCCCGGAAGACCTGCGGCAGCACCTGTTCGACCCGTTCGTCTCCACCAAGCCGAAGGGCTCGGGCCTGGGCCTCGCGCTGGTGGCGAAGATCGTCAACGACCACGGCGGCATCATCGAGTTCGACAGCCAGCCGCGGCGCACCGTCTTCAAGGTGATGCTGCCCATCATGACCACCGGCCGCCGCGACGGCCGCAAGAAGAGCACGCCGACCCCATGACACCCTCGACCATCCTCGTCGCCGACGACGACCACGGAATCCGCACCGTCCTCAGCCAGGCGCTGGGGCGCGCGGGCTATGACGTGCGCACCACGGGCAACGCCGCCACTCTGTGGCGCTGGGTGTCGGACGGCGAGGGCGACCTGGTCATTACCGACGTGGTCATGCCCGACGAGAACGGCCTGGACCTGATCCCGCGCATCAAGAAGATCCGTCCCGACATGCGCATCATCGTCATGTCGGCGCAGAACACCCTGCTGACGGCGGTGAAGGCGACCGAGCGCGGCGCGTTCGAGTACCTGCCCAAGCCCTTCGACCTGACCGAGCTGGTCAACGTGGTCAACCGCGCGATCAGCCTGCCCAAGCCCAGCACGACCGGAGCGTCGGTGGCCGCCGACGACGAAGAGGCGCTGCCCCTCATCGGCCGCTCCACGGCCATGCAGGAAATCTACCGCACGCTCGCGCGCCTCATGACCACCGACCTGACGGTGATGATCAACGGCGAGTCGGGCACCGGCAAGGAACTGGTGGCGCGCGCCCTGCACGACTACGGCAAGCGCCGCAACGGGCCCTTCGTCGCCGTCAACATGGCCGCCATCCCGCGCGAACTGATCGAGAGCGAGCTGTTCGGCCACGAGAAGGGCTCGTTCACCGGCGCCACGGCCCGCGCGCAGGGCCGCTTCGAGCAGGCCGAGGGCGGCACGCTGTTCCTGGACGAGATCGGCGACATGCCCCCGGAGGCCCAGACGCGGCTTTTGCGCGTGCTGCAGGAGGGCGAGTACACGACGGTCGGCGGGCGCACCAGCATCCGCGCCAATGTGCGGATCGTCGCCGCCACCCACCGCGACCTGCAGCAACTCATCCGCCAGGGCCTGTTCCGCGAGGACCTGTTCTACCGCCTGAACGTGGTGCCCATCCGCCTGCCCCCCCTGCGCGAGCGCAGCGAGGACATTCCGGAACTCGCCAGCCATTTCCTGACGCAGGTGACCGGGGAGGGCCTGCCGCCCAAGACGCTGGAGCCCGCCGCCGTGGAGCGCCTGAAGCGCCACCGCTGGCCGGGAAACGTGCGCGAGCTGGAAAACCTCATGCGCCGCCTGGCCGCCCTGTACTCGCAAGAGGTCATCGGGGTCGAGGTGATCGAGCAGGAACTCGCCGCCGCCTCCACCGCGCCCGCCGCCAGCAACGGCAACGGCCACGATGCCGAGGGCCTGTCCGACATGGTGGAGCGGCACCTGCGCGAGTACTTCGGCGCCCACTCCGACGGCCTGCCGCCGCCGGGGCTCTACGATCGCGTGCTGCGCGAGATCGAGCGGCCGCTGCTGGCGCTGACGCTGGAGAGCACGCGCGGCAACCAGATCCGCGCCGCCCAGGTGCTGGGGCTGAACCGCAACACCCTGCGCAAGAAGATCCGCGATCTCGACATTTCCGTCGTGCGCGGCATGAAGTGAGGCGCCGCCGGCCCGCCGGTGCCGCTTCGGGAGCCAGACCGTGAGCAGTGACCCGACCTCCGCCCCGTCCACGTCCTCGGCCTCGCGGGTGACGCTCAAGCGCACCTTCCTGCGCCTGGGCTTGTGGGCGCGGCACGTCAACCTGGGCCGGCGGCTGGCGATCCTGTTGACGCTGGCCGCCATCGCCTCGGGCGCCGGCACCTATGTGGTGATGACCGACCAGGGCACCTCGGCGGCGGAGAGCAACACGCTCTACCTGCTGCTGATGGCGGACCTGGTGCTTTTGCTGGTGCTGACGGTCATCGTCGTGCGCCGCATCGTGCGCGTGTGGCTGGAGCATCGCTCCGGGACGGCGGGCTCGCGCCTGCACGTGCGGCTGGTGCTGCTGTTCTCGGCCGTGGCGGTGACGCCGACGGTGCTGGTCGCCATCTTCTCCGCCCTGTTCTTCAATCTGGGCGTCCAGACATGGTTCGGCGAGCGGGTGCGCACGGCGCTGGATGAAAGCCAGGCCGTAGCGCGCGCCTACATGGAGGAGCACCGCCAGGCGGTGGCCGGCGAGGTGCTTTCGGTGGCATCCGACATCAACCGGCAGTGGACGCAGCTTGCCCGGTCGACGCAGCAGCTTGAGCGGTTCCTGGAGGCGCAGGCCTCCATCCGCGGCCTGTCGGAAGCGATCATGTTCTCGCCCGACGGCAAGGTGTTCGCCCGTGCCGGCTTCACCTTCGCCCTGCAGTTCGAGGATGTGCCCTTCTGGGCGCTGGAGCGGGCCAACAACGGCGAGGTGGCCGTCCTGACCGGCGAAACCGACGACCGCGTCCGGGCGCTGGTGCGGCTGGACACGACGCCGGCGTCCTACCTGTATGTCGGGCGTTTCGTCGATCCGCAGGTCATCAATCACATGGAGGCGACCGAGAAGGCCGTCTCGGAGTACAAGACCCTTCAGGGCCAGCAGTCGGGACTGGAGATCACATTCGCGCTGATCTTCATGATCGTCGCCATGCTGCTGCTGCTGGCCGCCGTCTGGGTCGGCCTGACCCTGGCGACCCGGCTGGCGAGCCCCATCGTGGCGCTCATCAACGCGGCCGAACGGGTCCGGGGCGGCGACCTCTCGGTCCGCGTGCCCGAGATCGCCGCCAGCGACGAGGTGGCCTCGCTGGGCCGCGCCTTCAACCGCATGACCAGCCAGATCGCCAACCAGCACCACCGCCTGACGCTGACCAACCGCGAGTTGGACGAGCGCCGGCGGTTCACGGAAACGGTGCTGGAAGGCGTTTCGGCCGGCGTCATCGGCACCGATGCGGAAGGGCGCATCACCCTGCCCAACCGCGGTGCGGGCATGCTGCTGCACACCGACCTGCACGCCTGGTCCGGCTGGCCGGTGGGCGAGGCCATCCCCGAATTCGCGGAGTTGATGGACGAGGTCGCCCAGCGTCCCGACCGCACGCTCCAGCGCGAAATCGTCGTGCGCCGGGGCAACCGGCCGCTGACCCTGCTCGTGCGGGTGACGGCCGAGGAAATGGACGGGCAGGTGGTTGGTCATGTGCTGACCTTCGACGACATCACCGAACTGCAAAGCGCCCAGCGCAAGGCCGCCTGGGCGGACGTGGCGCGGCGCATCGCGCACGAGATCAAGAACCCGCTGACGCCGATCCAGCTTTCGGCGGAGCGGCTCAAGCGCAAATACCTCAAGCAGGTGACGGAGGACGGCGAGACGTTCTCCAAGCTGACCGACACCATCGTCCGCCACGTTGGCGACATCGGCCAGATGGTCGATGAATTTTCCGCCTTCGCCCGCATGCCCCAGCCGGTGATGAAGGCCGAGAACATGGTGGAACTGGTCCGCCATGCCGTGTTCTCGCAGCGCACGGCGCATCCGGCCATCGACTTCACGCTCGACCTGCCGAGCCACCGCGTGCCGCTGGAGTGCGACTCGCGGCAGGTGGGGCAGGCGCTGACAAACCTTCTGAAGAACGCGGCGGAAGCCGTTGAGGGACGGGACAAACCGGGCGAAGGCGAGGCGCTTCCCAAAGGCTGGGTCCGCCTGTCCGTGGACGCACCGGAAGATCCGGGCAGCGGCCCCCTGACCGTCACCGTTGAAGACAACGGCAAGGGCCTGCCGACGGGCGAGGACCGGGCGCGGCTGACCGAGCCCTATGTCACCACCCGGACCAAGGGCACCGGCCTCGGGCTCGCCATCGTCAAGAAAATCCTGGAAGACCACGGGGGCGACTTGGTATTGGAAGACGGCGAGCACGGCGGGGCTCGCATCAGCATGGTCTTTCCCGCCGCGCGTGCCGCCGCAGCCGCGGCCGGCGCGCCCGACGTGACCGCTACCCCGCCCGACGGGCCTTCCGTTTCTGCTTCTGCCTCACCGGACGTTCGAACACACAGCCATGGCGCGTGACATCCTCATCGTCGACGACGAGTCAGACATCCGCATGCTGCTGGCCGGCATCCTGGAGGATGAAGGCTATGAGCCGCGCGAGGCCGGCGACGGCGACGAGGCGCTGGAGGAAATCCGCCGCCGCGCGCCGTCCATGGTCATCCTGGACATCTGGCTGGAGGGCAGCCGCATCGACGGCCTTCAGGTGCTGGAGACGGTCAAGGCCGAGCACCCGACGGTGCCGGTGGTCATGATCTCCGGCCACGGCACCATCGAAACTGCGGTGTCCGCCATCAAGTTGGGCGCCTACGACTTCATCGAAAAGCCCTTCAAGTCCGACCGCCTGCTGCTGCTGGTGGAACGGGCCATGGAGGCCGCCAGCCTCAAGCGCGAGAACGAGGAACTGCGCCTGCGCGCCGGCGGTCCGCCGGAACTGGTCGGCGGCTCGCCGGGCATCGCCCAGGTGCGCCAGGCCATCGACCGGGTGGCGCCCACAGGCTCGCGCGTGCTGCTGACCGGTGCCCCGGGGTCGGGCAAGGAGGTGGCCGCCCGGCTGATCCACGCCAAGTCCAAGCGCGCCGACATGCCCTTCGTGGTGGTCAACTGCGCCGCCATGCATCCCGACCGCATGGAGCCGGAACTGTTCGGCGTGGAAGCGGGCGTTGACGGCCTGACCGGGCGCAAGATCGGCCTGTTCGAGCAGGCCCACGGCGGCACCCTTCTGCTGGACGAGGTCGCCGACATGCCGCTGGAAACACAGGGCAAGATCGTCCGCGCCCTTCAGGAGCAGACGTTCGAGCGGGTCGGCGGCTCCAAGCGGGTGGAGGTGGACGTCCGCGTCATCGCCGCAAGCAACCGCGACCTGCAACAGGCCATCACCGAAGGCGCGTTCCGCGAGGACCTGTACTACCGCCTGAACGTGGTGCCCATCCGCATGCCGGACCTGCGCGACCGCCGCGAGGACATTCCGCTGCTGGCGCGCCATTTCATGGAGCAGGCGGCCCGCGGCGCCGGCATGGCCCCGCGCGAAATCGGCGAGGATGCCATGGCGGCGCTGCAGAGCTACGGCTGGCCGGGCAACGTGCGCCAGTTGCGCAACGTGGTGGACTGGCTGTTGATCATGGCGCCCGGCGATCCGGCGCAGCCCATCACCGCCGAGCACCTGCCCGCCGAGATCGGCTCCATCACGCCGGAAGTGCTGCGGCTGGAAAACTCGGGCCAGATCATGGCCCTGCCGCTGCGCGAGGCGCGCGAAATGTTCGAGCGCGAGTACCTCATCAGCCAGGTCACGCGGTTCAACGGCAACATCTCGCGCACCGCCGAGTTCGTCGGCATGGAGCGCAGCGCCCTGCACCGCAAGCTGAAGGCGCTGGGGGTCACCGGCGGTCCGGCGGCCGGCGGCGAGGAGCCCAGGCGCTAGGCACGCCGGCGCGTTTCGACACTGCTGCCGCCCCTCTCCGCGCGTTTCGCGCAAGGGTCGGGCCGGCTGGAGGACTACCATGAAGGTCATCATCTGCGGCGCCGGTCAGGTCGGGTACAACATCGCCCGCTACCTCGCCGTCGAGAACAACGACATCACCGTCATCGACCAGCGCCCGGACCTGATCCGCAAGATCTCCGACGGCCTGGACGTGAAGGCCGTGCTGGGCTACGCCAGCCATCCCAACGTGCTGGAGCAGGCCGGCGTCTCCGACGCCGACATGGTCATCGCGGTCACGGCGGCCGACGAGGTGAACATGGTCGCCTGTCAGGTGGCGCACAGCCTGTTCGCCGTGCCGACCAAGATCGCGCGCGTCCGCAACCAGTCCTACCTCCAACCCATCTGGGCGAACCTGTTCTCGCGCGAGAACATGCCCATCGACGTCATCATCAGCCCCGAGATCGAGGTCGCCCGCGCCGTCACCCGCCGGCTGCGCGTGCCCGGCGCCATCGACATCATCCCGCTGGTGGAGGGCAAGGTGCAGGTCCTGGGCGTGCGCTGTTCGGAAGACACGCCGGTCGTCCACACGCCGCTGCGCCAGCTCACCCAGCTGTTCCCCGACCTGCAGATCGTCATCGTCGGCATCGTGCGCGACGACAAGCCCATGGTGCCATCGCCCGACGACCAGATGCTGCCGGGCGATGAAATCTACTTCGTGTGCTCGCGTGACCACATGGACCGCGCGCTCGCGGCTTTCGGGCACGAGGAGCAGGAAACCCGGCGCGTGCTCATTTTCGGCGGCGGCAACATCGGCCTGTTCCTGGCTCAGCAGCTTGAGAACGAGCACCCCGAGATCAGCGCCAAGGTCATCGAGCAGGACAAGGAGCGGGCCGAGTTCGTCGCCAAGACGCTCAACCGTACCATCGTGCTCAACGGCGATGTGCTGGACCCGGAGATCCTGGACGAGGCCAGCATCGGCAATGTGGAAACCGTTGTCGCCATCACCGACGACGACGAGGTGAACATCCTGTCGTCGCTGCTGGCCAAGCGGGCCGGGGCCTCGCGCGCCATCGCGCTGCTGAACAAGACCACCTACAACGCCCTGGTCAGCCCACTGGGGGTGGACGTGGTGGTCAATCCGCGCGCCATCACGGTGTCGAACATTCTCCAGCATGTGCGCCGCGGCCGCATTCATGCCGTACACTCCCTGCATGAAGGGTTCGGCGAGATGATCGAGGCCGACGCGCTGGAAACATCGTCCATTGTCGGCAAGCCCTTGCGCGACGTGAAGCTGCCCAACGGCGTCATCATCGGGGCCGTGGTCCGCGGAGCCGAGGTCATCAGCCCCCGCGGCGGCACGGTGGTCAAGGGCGGCGACCGCGTGGTGCTGTTTGCCGCCAAGGAGGCCGTCAAGAAAGTGGAGAAGATGTTCTCCGTCCGCCTGGAGTATTTCTGATCGTCATTCGGTCAGTCTCAAGTCGCAGCAGCTAGAAGGAACCGTTCCGCATGTCCCGCATCGCCTACGTCAACGGCCGGTACCTGCCGCACCGCGCGGCCTCGGTGCACATCGAGGACCGGGGCCACCAGTTCGCCGACGGCATCTACGAGGTGATCGCCGTGTGGAAGGGCCGCCCCGTGGACCTGGCCGGGCATTTCGACCGGCTGGAGACAGGCCTGAAGGAGCTGCAGATCCCCATGCCCATGAGCCGCCCGGTGCTCGCCCACGTGCTGCGTGAGACGGTGCGGCGGAACAAGGTGACGGACGGCATCGTCTACCTTCAGGTCAACCGGGGCAAGGCGCCGCGCGTCCATACGTGGTCGCCGGGCATCAAGCCGTCGATGGTGGCGACGGCGCGGCCCATGCCGGCCATCCGCAAGCAGGTGATCGAGGACGGCGTGAAGGTGATCTCGGTGGAGGACATCCGCTGGAAGCGCCGCGACATCAAGACCATCGGCCTGCTGCCCAACGCCATGGCCAAGCAGAAAGCCGCCGAGGCCGGCTGCTACGAGGTCTTCCAGGTGGACAAGGACGGCATGGTGACCGAGGCGGGCGCCTCCAACGCCTGGATCGTCGACCAGCAGGGCCGGCTGGTGACGCGCCCGCTCGGCCATGAAATCCTGCCCGGCATCACCCGCGCCACCCTCATGGACCTGGCCCGCGCCAACGGCATCGAGGTGGAGGAGCGCGCCTTCTCGCTTGAGGAAGCCAAGCAGGCGCGCGAGGCCTTCGTCTCGGGCACCACGGCCTTCGTGATGCCGGTGGTGCAGATCGACGACGCGGTGCTGGGCAACGGCAAGCCGGGCAGCGTGGCGACCCGGCTGCGGGCCCTCTACTACGATCACCTGAACGCGATCCCGGCGGATGCGTGGACCCATGTCGCGTCCTGACGCCATCCTGTTCGACTGGGACAACACACTGGTGGACACATGGCCCTGCATCATCAAGGCCATGAACACCACCCTGGAGGCCATGGGGCACGATCCCTGGACCGAGGAAGAGGCCCAGCGGCGCATCGCGCGGTCGCTGCGGGAGGCCTTCCCCGCGCTGTTCGGTGATGCCTGGGAGGAGGCGGCGGAAATTTTCTACCGCACCTTCGGCGAGGTCCACATCGACATGCTCCGTCCGCTGCCCGGTGCCGCCGACCTGCTGAAAGGCCTGGCGGAGGAGGGGGTGTTGCTGGCCGTCGTCTCCAACAAGACCGGCCGCTATCTGCGGCAGGAGGCCGACCACCTGGGCTGGACGCCCTATTTCCACCGGCTGGTGGGGGCCGGCGACGCGCCGCGCGACAAGCCGGCGACCGATGTCGTGCACCTGGCGCTGAAGGGGTCGGGCGTGGACCCGGCGGAGCATGTGGTGTGGTTCGTCGGGGACATGCCGGTGGACATCCAGTGTGCCCGCGACTCGGGATGCCGGTCGGTGCTTCTGCGGCCGGCGGCTCCGGATGCGCAGGAGTTTGCGAATTGCGCTCCGGATATCCATATCAGCGAAACGGGCGCGCTTCTGGAACACCTGCGCGAACAGACGGTTTCCAACGCCCGTGTTTGATGGTAACCAGGGCTGGTGTACGCAATTCAAGCGGGCTGATCATCTGCCCGTGCGGGGACAAAAAAACGAAAAAGGGCCGACATATGTCTGCTGAAAAATCTCAGAACGTTCAGGACGTTTTCCTGAACCACATCCGCAAGAACAAGTCTCCCGTCACCGTGTTTCTGGTCAACGGCGTGAAGCTCCAGGGAATCGTTACCTGGTTTGACAATTTCTCGCTGCTTCTGCGCCGCGACGGGCATACCCAGCTCGTCTACAAGCACGCCATCTCCACCGTGATGCCGACCACGCCCATCTCGCTGTTCGAGCAGACGCGGGAAGAGGGTGAGGCGGCGGCCCAACAGTCCTGACCCTGACTGGACCCAATTGACCGAACCCACATCCACGAAAAGGGACCCCGCGCGGTGCCTGGTCGTCCATCCCGCCATCAAACAGCGGGGGACGAACGACGACGCGCGCGACCCCACCGAGCGCCTTGAAGAGGCCAAGGGCCTGGCGCTCGCCATCGACCTGAACATCGTCCACGGCGAGGTGGTGACGCTGAACAAGCCGCGCCCCGCCACCTTCCTCGGGGAAGGGCAGGTGGAGCGCCTTCAGTCCATCATCGAGGACAACGAGGTGGAGGTGGTGGTCATGGACTGCCACTTAAGCCCCGTGCAGCAGCGCAACCTGGAGCGCAACTGGAAGACCAAGGTCATCGACCGCACCGGTCTGATCCTGGAAATCTTCGGCGAGCGTGCCCGCACCCGCGAAGGTCAGTTGCAGGTGGAGCTTGCCCACCTCAGCTACCAGCGCTCGCGCCTTGTGCGGTCGTGGACCCACCTGGAGCGCCAGCGCGGTGGTGCCGGCTTCATGGGCGGCCCAGGTGAAACGCAGATCGAGATAGACCGCCGGCTCATCTCGGAGCGCATCACGCGCCTGAAGAAGGAGCTGGAGGAGGTCAAGCGCACCCGCAACCTGCACCGCGAGGCGCGGCGGCGCGTGCCCTATCCCATCGTTGCGCTGGTGGGCTACACCAACGCCGGCAAGTCGACGCTGTTCAACCGCCTGACAAAGTCCGAGGTCTACGCCCAGGACCAGCTGTTCGCCACGCTGGACCCGACCATGCGCGGCCTCGTCCTGCCGTCGGGCAAGCAGGTGATCCTGTCGGACACGGTGGGATTCGTCTCCGACCTGCCACACGAACTGGTGGCCGCCTTCCACGCCACCCTGGAGGAGGTGCTGGAGGCCGACGTGATCGTCCACGTCCGCGACGCCCACAGCCCGGACACGGCCGCCCAGAAGGCGGACGTGGAGCACGTGCTGCGTGTCGAGCTGAACCTGGGCGAGGAAGTGGACGCAGGCCTTCTGGAGGCGATGAACAAGATCGACCTCCTGGCCCCGGAGGCCCACGACGAACTGGTGCAGCAGGCGGCGCGCGACGACAACATGATCGCCCTGTCGGCCATCACCGGCGAGGGTGTGGACCGCCTTCTGGCCACCGTGGACGAGGTGCTGTCCCGCAGCCGCGAGACCATCGAGACCGACGTGCCGTTGTCCGATGGCGCCACGATCTCGTGGCTCTACCGCAAGGGTGACGTGGTCTCGCGCGAGGACAACGAGGAGACGGCGCACATGATCGTCCGCCTCGACCCGGCCGACGCCGAACGATTCCGCATGGGGAAGTAGAAACAGGGCGGCGGCTGAGCGCGGTGCGCGCGTGGCTGCCGTCTTTTTCTGCGGTGCCCGGAGCCTCTCACGAGCGGGGCGGCCGCGTTATGCCTGGGCTGAGGCTGTGCCTGCCTGATCTCCCGGTCCTACGGGAATCCCTGTCGCAAAATCCTGAAAACCTGAAGGGCTCGACAGCCCGGGTCACGCAACCGAGGACCTCGGGAGCAGGGCGTGGCCAAAACGACGACGGCGCGCCGGGCATGAAGCCGGGCGCGCCGAAGATCGGTCGGAGATGACTTGTCGTCACTCACCCCCTTTCGCGGACGCCGCATGGCGGCGTTCTACGCGGGGAGGGCAAGGAAAAAGCAGGTGGGTGCTCAGAAGCCCTCACGCTCCAGACGCTTGCGCTCCAGCTTGCGGGCGCGGCGCACGGCTTCGGCCTTTTCGCGGGCCTTCTTCTCCGAGGGCTTCTCGAAGGAACGACGGAGCTTCATTTCGCGGAAGATGCCCTCACGCTGCATCTTCTTCTTGAGGGCCTTGAGAGCCTGATCGACGTTGTTGTCGCGAACGAGAACCTGCACGGAACCTCATCTCCTTTCGATGTACTGAACCATTGAAACCGGCCTCCGCCGTCGCGAGCGATCTCGCGTCCGGGGCAGGCCGGATCGAAGGGTGCGAATACTATCACCGTCGCCCCGATCTGTGAAGGGGGCGCAGGCATTAATATGGATGGACGTTTGCGCCGTCGTGGCTTGTTGTCCAACCATCACTTGGGGATCATATTACACATCATGTCGATTTTGAAAATCGCGAAGATGGGCCATCCGGTTCTCCGCCGCGTGGCCGATCCCGTTCCCGAGCCGACGGCGCCCGAAATCGCGCGGCTGGTGCGGGACATGGAGGAGACGCTGGCCGACGCTGGCGGCGTCGGCCTGGCCGCGCCGCAGGTGCACGTGCCGCTGCGCGTCGTGATCTTCCACGTCCCCGGCGGCCGTACCGAGGATGGCACGCCGGTGCCGCTGACCGCTCTGGTCAACCCCGAGATCGAGGCGCTGACCGAGGAAACCGTCGAGGGGTGGGAGGGCTGCCTGTCCATCCCCGCCATGACGGGCATGGTTCCGCGCGCGAAAAGGATACGCTACAAGGGGATAACCCCCGCCGGCGGGGTGATCGAGCGCGAAGCCTCGGGCTTTCATGCGCGGGTCGTGCAGCACGAATGCGACCACCTGGACGCACTGCTGTACCCCATGCGCATGACCGACCTGTCCACCTTCGGCTTTGTCGACGAGATGCGCCGCGCCATGACCGCCGCCGACCGCCCGGAGCCCGACGAGCCGGTGCCCGGCTGACCCGACTGAAGGAGCCTTTGATGGACCTGATCGCTTCCCGTGACGCCGTCGTTCAGCGCGCACTGTTCCATGTGCCCTTCGACGGCTGGAGCATGAAGACCCTGCGCCACGCCTGCGACGACGAGGATCTGGGCCCCGGCGCGGCGGAGCGGCTGTTTCCGGGCGGCGTGGCCGAGGCCATCACCCACTTCGCCGACCTGGCCGACCGCATGATGATCGAGGATATGGCCGCCGACGACCTGACCGGTCTGCACACGCCGGCCCGGATCAAGCGCGCCATCCAGCTCCGCCTGACCCGCTGGGCCGGCGACCGCGAGGCCATCCGTCGCGCCGTCGCGACCCTGTCGCTGCCCCAGTACGCCGGCCAGAGCATCCGCTCCACGGCGAAGACGGTGGACGCCATCTGGAAGGCCGCCGGCGACCAGAGCGCCGATTTCTCGTGGTACACCAAGCGCCTGACGTTGGCGCCCATCTACACGGCGACGCTGCTGTACTGGTTTGAGGACACCTCGGAAGACTTTGAAGACACCTGGGATTTCCTTGACCGCCAGTTCCGCGCCGTCGGGGTCATTCCCAACGTGGAGCGCCGCTTGAAGAACGCCTTCGGAAAGCTGCCCGACCCGCGCAAGCTGATGCCCCGGCCGCCGAAGTTCGGGGGGCAGGGGTCGCCGTTTCGCCGTTAGGGCCTGAGACCTGACCGCTGACGCGGGCGGGCTGCCGCCCGCACACGCTCGGAGGCGCAGCCTCCGGACCTCCAGTTTTTCTAGTCGTTTCCGAGGCTTGCTCGGCCGATTGAACAGACCACTTTGAAAAGACTGGGAGGTTTGGAGGGCTGTGCCCTCCAAATCGGGGGGATCGGACGACGGCCGTCCCCCGTATGAGGGGCAACACCAGAAAAAAGGAGGCCCCGCCATGTTCTCCACCGCCTGGGTCACCGGCGCCAGTTCCGGCATCGGCCGCGCCACCGCCCTTCGCCTGGCCGGGCAGGGCGTGAAAGTCGCCGTCAGCGGCCGCACGGAGGAATCGCTGGAGTCGCTCGCCCGCGAGGCCGAGCCCCTGTCGGGCTCCTGCGGACCGTTCCCCCTGGACGTGACCGATGTCGACGCCTGCCGCGCCACCGTCGGCGAGATCGAGGCACGCATGGGGTCCATCGACCTCGCGCTGTTCGCCGCCGGTACCCACGAAGACATGAGCGGCACCGACTTCTCCGCCGAGCGCGCCGCCAAGGTGATGTCGGTGAACTACCTGGGCGTCGTCAACGCCCTGGACGCCGTCCTGCCCGCCATGCGCGGCCGGGCGCGCGGGCGCATCGGCGTCGTCGGCTCGGTAGCCGGATACCGGGGATTTCCGGGGTTGGCAGCCTATGGCCCCAGCAAGGCGGCGCTCATCAACCTGTGCGAATCGATCCACGGCGACCTGAAGCGCGAGGGCATCCGCCTGACTTTGTTCAGCCCCGGCTTCGTGAAGACGCGCCTGACGGAGGGCGCCATGCCCACGCCGTTCGCCATCACGCCCGAGCGCGCGGCCAAGGAGATCGTGCGCGGCCTGTCGTCGGACTGCTTCGAGGTGGTCTTTCCCAAGGAACTGGCGCCGCAGTTCATCGCCGGCCGCGTGATGCCCAACCGGGTCTACCTGCGGCTTGCCGGGCTGCTGGGGGCGCTGCGGTAGGCCGCTGCCGGCCTCACCCGTGATGCCCGTCCTCGGACAGCGGGTAGAGGTAGTTGATGTGCCCCATCTTGCGGCCGGCCCGCACCTCTGCCTTGCCGTAGAGGTGGACGTGGGCCGTCGTTTCCGACAGCGCGCCCTGCCACTGGTGCACGTCCTCGCCGATCAGGTTCTTCATGCGGCAGTCGCAGCGGCGCAAGGGGCTGCCCAACGGCAGCCCGCAGATCGCCCGTACCAGCTGCTCGAATTGGCTGGTGAGGCAGGCGTCCATGGTCCAGTGCCCCGAGTTGTGCGGCCGCGGCGCCATTTCGTTGACCAGAACATGGCCGGAGCGGTCGACGAACATTTCGACTGCCAGCAGGCCCACCAGTTCCAGCGCGTCGGCGGCCTTCCTGGCGACGGAAACCGCGTCCTCCAGCGTTTGCCGCCCGCGCGGGCCGTCCACCGGAGCCGGGGCGATGGTGGTGTCGAGGATGTGGTGGACGTGGATGTTTTCCACCGGATCATAGCAGGCGATGGCGCCGTCGGTGCCGCGCGCGACGATCACGCTGATCTCGCGGTCGAAGTCGATGAAGCCTTCCAGGACGGCGGCGTCGGTCTTCAGCGAGTCCCACGCCTCGGCCAGATCGGTGCCGTCATCGATGCGCACCTGCCCCTTGCCGTCATAGCCCAGCCGCGCCGTCTTCAGCACGGACGGGCGGCCCAGCGCCTCGACCGCCGCCTCCAGGTCCGCCAGCGAGTGCACGGGCTTCCAGGGGGCGGTCGCGATGTCCAGGCCGTTGAAAAAGGCCTTTTCCTTGATGCGGTCCTGGCCCGTTTCCAGAACGGCGGCACCGGGGCGCACGGCGACGCGCTCCTCCAGGAACCGCACGGGGGCGGTCGGGATATTTTCGAACTCGTAGGTGACGACGTTCACGGCCTCGGCGAAGCAGGCCAGCGCCGCCTCGTCATCGAAGGAGGCCGTGGTCACGAAGCGCGCGACCTGGGCCGCCGGCTCGTCCTCGCTGCCGCAGTAGACATGCACGTCATAGCCGAGTTGCGCCGCCGCGAGCGCCGTCATGCGGCCCAACTGGCCGCCGCCCAGGATGCCGATCACGGACCCGGGCGGCAGGAAAGCGGCGGGGGCGGTGGTGTGGTCGGTCATGGAAGGCTCGTCGGCTGTCGGGTTTCGGAACGGAATCAGGCGTCGTCGCGCGGTTCGTCGGCGACGGCCTCGGTCTGCTCGGCGCGGAAAGCGTCCAGCCTGGCCGCCACGGCGTCGTCCAGCAAGGCCACCACAGACGCGGCCATCAGGCCGGCGTTCACGGCCCCGGCGCGGCCGATGGCAAGGGTCCCCACGGGAACGCCGGCGGGCATCTGGACGATGGACAGCAGGCTGTCCATGCCGTTCAGCGCCTTGGACTGCACGGGCACGCCGAAGACGGGCAGGGGCGTCATGCTGGCGCACATGCCGGGCAGGTGGGCCGCGCCGCCGGCGCCGGCGATCACGCACTTCAGCCCGCGCTCGCGGGCCGAGGTGGCATAGTCCACCAGGCGCTGCGGCGTGCGGTGGGCGGAGACGATCTTGACCTCGTGGGCGACACCCAGTCTCTCCAGGACATCGGCGGCGTGGCGCATGGTCTCCCAGTCCGACTGGCTGCCCATGATGATGCCGACGTCCATGGTGGTCTCCCGCAATGAGTTGGGTTTCGGAAAGACCGGGATTATAGGGCCCGGAAAGCCCGCTGCAAGGGGCGCGGCGACTCCCTGTTCGTTTCCCTGCCCGAAGGTGGTAGCCTGTGGTTTGCAGGCCATGGCAGAAGGACATGACCGATGCCGGACATCAACCCGCCGCCGCCGACGCAGGGCGTGGGATGGCGCAGGGAAGGGCAGAACGACGGCGGCGGCCGCAAGGGCCGCGGCAGCGCCTTTTCCCGCGCGGCGCAAGCCTACGGTGCCGCCAGGGTGGCACCACCCCACGACATCACCTCGCTGCACGGAATACCGACTGCCGAACTGACGCCCTCGGTCCGCCACGCGCTGGAGGACCTGATGGGCGACGTCGACCGCTTCCGCTGGGCGCTGGAGCAGGCGGAGGGGCGGCAGGCCTACCTGGAGGGCCTGGCCGACCGGGACGCCCTGCTGCCGGTGCTCAACCGCCGCGCCTTCGACCGCGAGTTGAACCTTGTGCTGCAGGCGGCGGGCACGGACCGTGACGCCGGGACGCCCCCCGTGCTGGGCCTGTTCTACCTGGCAAATTTCGAGGCCCTGCACGCCGAGCAGGGGATCGCCGCCGCCGAGGCGGCCCTGCGGCACATGGCGGATGTGCTGGTGAGCGGGGTCGGCCGGGCCGACGTGGTGGGCGCCACGGGCGGGGCCGGCGTGGGCGTGGTGCTGACCATGCTCGACCCGATCACGGCCGGCAGCCGGGTGGCGGCGCTGCGGGACGCGGTCACGGCGTATCCACCGCGCCATGAGGATGGCGACCTTGTGCTGGACGTGCGGGCGGCATCGGTGATCCTGGAGCCCGGCATGACGCCGGAAAGCGCGGTGGAGGCCGCCGACGCCCGCATGCGCGCGGCGTCGGAACCGGCCTGACAGGCCGGGGCTCAGGCGATGATGTCGGGGTGCAGCTGCGCCTCGATGTAGGAAATCTCGTCCTTCAGCATCAGTTTCCGCTTTTTCAGGCGTTGCAACTGTAGCTGATCGAAGGGAGCCTTCTCCACCAGGCGGGCAATCACGTCGTCCAGGTCCCGGTGTTCTTCCTTCAACATGGCAAGCTGGGACCGCAGCCGTTGAGTCTCGTCGTCAATCATGGGAGGGGGACGTCCTGGGGATGACTTAATATTTTGGACACTATCAGATACGCCCTCAAAAGGGTATGGAGAACGCGCCGAACACGAGAGGGAGAGGACCTGTTATGGCGAAACCGATCAAGCGCATTGGTGTGTTGACGAGCGGCGGCGACTGCGCCGGCCTGAATGCCGTGATCCGCGCCGTCGCCTATCGCGCCATCCGCACATATGGATGGGAAGTGTTCGGCATCGTCGACGGCACCATGGGCCTGATGAACCGCCCGCTTCAGTACCGCACGCTGGACTTGCACTTCTTCACGGGCAATCACCTGCGGGAAGGCGGCACCATGCTGGGCACCACCAACAAGGGTGACCCGTTCAATTTCCCCATGCCCGACGGCAGCAAGAAAGACCGCAGCCAGGATTTCGTGGAAGGCGTGAAGCTGCTGGGCCTGGACGCCCTGGTGGTCATCGGCGGCGACGGCAGCATGAACATCGTCTCGCGCCTGTGCGCCGCCGGCAACATCGGCATGGTGGGCGTGCCCAAGACCATCGACAACGACGTCCATTGCACCGACACGTCGGTCGGCTTCTCCACCGCGGCCAACGTAGTGACCGAGGCGCTCGACCGCCTGCAGCCCACCGCCGCCAGCCATCACCGCGTGATGATCCTGGAGGTCATGGGCCGCGACGCCGGCCACATCGCCCTCAACGCCGGCATTTCCGGCGGGGCGGACGTGGTCCTGGTGCCGGAGGTGCCCTATTCGCTGGAGGGCGTGGCCGACAAGATCAAGGAGGTCCTGCACGGCGAGGGCCGCAGCCATGCGCTGGTCGTCGTCGCGGAAGGCTGCAAGACCGCCGACGGCGAGACGCCGACCATTTCCTATGCCGGCGGGCAGAAGCGGTACGGCGGCATCGGCCACTACCTGACCGAACACATCGCCGACCTGACCGGTGCCGAGACGCGCGTGACGATCCTGGGCCATGTCCAGCGCGGCGGCACGCCGTCGATGCACGATCGCCTGCTGGCCTCGGCCTTCGGCGTGCATGCCGTGGACCTGGTCGCCCAGCGCAAGTTCGGCAAGATGGTGGCCTGGCGCGACCGCGGCGTGGTGGAGGTGCCGCTGGATGCCGTCACCATCGGTCCGCGCTCGCTCGACCCCAATGGCACCCTCATGCACACGGCGCGCGGGCTGGGCATCTATTGTGGCGACTTCGAGCGTCTGGACGATGACGCGGTGTCGCCGGACGAGTGCGGCAGCGCGACTCCGGTCGATCCCAACCTGGCCGGGCCCGAGAAGATCTGACCGAAGCGGTGGGGCGCTGGGGCGGCAGGCGGTCAGCCGCCGCCCCAGCGCTTCACCACCCCGGCGTCCAGGCCGAAAAGGTCCAGCGCCCGGCCGACCGAATGGTCGACGATGTCATCCAGGCTTTGCGGGCGGGTGTAGAAGGCGGGCAGGGGCGGTGCGACGATGGCGCCCATCTCCGTCACAGCGGTCATGGCGCGCAGATGGCCCAGGTGAAAGGGTGTCTCGCGCACCATCAGCACCAGTCGGCGGCGCTCCTTGAGCGTCACGTCGGCGGCGCGGGTCAGCAGGTTGGACGCCATGCCGCCCGCGATTTCCGACAGCGACCGCACGGAACACGGCGCCACCAGCATACCCATGGTACGGAACGATCCCGACGAGGGCGGCGCGGCCAGGTCGTGGTGGCGGTGGACCACGTCGGCCAACGCCTTGATGTCGGCGACCTTCACGTCGCACTCGTGCGCCAGCGTCACTTCGGCGGCGGGTGAGAGGATAAGGTGCGTCTCGACCTCCAGGTCGCGCAGTATCTCCAGCGTCCTGAGGCCGTAGACAATACCGGAGGCACCGGTAATTCCGACAATAATGCGGGGTTTCTCTGAGGTGTACATGAAGCTCGTGTCACCCGTCTGACAAGGGTAATAAACGGAAAGTTATACGGTCACAATAGCTTAACGGATTGCCTGGAATCGGCCTTCAGAATGGCGTACCATACTCGGCGTACCATACCCCGATAACGGAGGTTTGCCATGGGCTACGATGCTCGGATCGACTCGCTGACCACCAAGCACCAGACGCTGGAGCATCAGCTGGAGCAGGAGAGTCGTCGACCGATCCCCGATGCGGCCATGGTAGCCACGCTGAAGCGGCAGAAGCTCAAGATCAAGGACGAACTGGCCCGCATGTCGCGGCACTGACACGGGCACAGGACGCCACGAGGGAAGAGACCATCCTTCCGCTTTGACATGACCTGACAGTCTGCAACGGGATGCTTCGGGTCCCGTATCATGGCGCCGCCGGCGCCAGCGCCGCACGATCAGCGGCTTTCAACGACCAAGGCCTCGGCCGCGATAGATGCCGGCGAGGCCTTTTCGTTTGCGCATTTCCCTTAGCGGCTCGACCCGCTTCCCCACCCCTTCGGGCCGGTTGTCGGACAATCCCGCCGTCGGAGCAACTTGGCGTCGACTGGAGAATATTCGCCGCGTTACCGCCACCGCGCGCGAACAATTCCACGTCTGCGGCCTTTCCTTTGCGCAACAATTATTGCACACTGCCCCCACCCATCGGAGGGGCTTCCGGTGATGCCGTGGCCGCGCCGACCGCAGCGGCGGCCCCATGAAAGGCAGACGAACTCAAAAGAGGGAACGCAGACAGGTCATGACCAGTCCGTACCAAGCCGCGCACGACCGCTCGCTCAACGACCCCGAGGGCTTCTGGGGCGACGCGGCCAAGGACATCGTGTGGACCAAGCCGTGGGACAAGGTGCTGGACGACAGCAACGCGCCCCTGTACCGCTGGTTCACCGGGGGCGAGCTGAACACCTGCTACAACGCCGTCGACCGCCACGTGGAAGGCGGCCGGGCGGAGCAGGCGGCCATCATCTACGACAGCCCGATCACCGGATCCAAGCGCACCATCACCTATGCCGACCTGCAGGACCAGGTGTCCCGCTTCGCCGGCGTGCTGAAGGCGCAGGGCGTGGAGAAGGGCGACCGCGTCATCATCTACATGCCGATGATCCCGGAAAGCGTCGTCGCCATGCTGGCCTGCGCCCGCCTGGGTGCCGTGCATTCGGTGGTGTTCGGCGGTTTCGCGGCGCATGAGCTGGCGACCCGCGTCAACGACGCCCAGCCCAAGGTCATCGTCGCCGCCTCCTGCGGCATCGAGCCGGGCCGCGTGGTGGCCTACAAGCCCATGGTGGACGAGGCCGTCAAGCAGGCCGCCCACAAGCCGGGCAAGGTGGTCATCTTCCAGCGCGAGCAGTGCAAGGCCGACATGCAGGACGGCCGCGACGTGGACTGGGACGAGGCCATGAAGACGGCCGAGCCGGCCGACTGCGTGCCGGTGGCCGCGACCGACCCGCTCTACATCCTCTACACCTCGGGCACCACCGGCCAGCCCAAGGGCGTGGTGCGCGACACCGGCGGCCACGCGGTCGCGCTGAAGTGGACCATGAACGCGCTGTATGACGTGCAGCCGGGTGACGTCTACTGGGCGGCGTCGGACGTGGGCTGGGTGGTCGGCCACTCCTACATCGTCTACGGCCCGCTGCTGCACGGCTGCACCACCATCGTGTTCGAGGGCAAGCCCGTGGGCACGCCGGACGCCGGCACCTTCTGGCGCGTGATCGAGGAGCACAACGTCAAGGTGCTGTTCACCGCGCCGACGGCCTTCCGCGCCATCCGCCGCGACGACCCCAACGGCGAGTTCCTCAAGAAGTACTCCACCAAGAGCCTGACGGCCCTCTACCTCGCCGGCGAGCGATCGGACCCCGAGACGCTGAAGTGGGCCGAAAACCACCTTCAGGTGCCGGTGATCGACCACTGGTGGCAGACGGAAACCGGCTGGGCCATCTGCGGCAACCCCAAGGGGCTGGAGCTGTTCCCGGTCAAGCACGGCTCGCCGACCAAGCCCATGCCGGGCTGGAACGTGCAGGTGCTGGGCGAGGACCACAAGCCCGTCCCGCCGACCCAGATCGGCGCGCTGGTCTGCAAGCTGCCGCTGCCTCCGGGGACGCTGCCGACCCTGTGGAACGCCGAGCAGCGCTTCCGCGACGCCTACCTGGCCGACTACCCGGGCTACTACAAGACCGGCGACGCGGGTTTCATCGACGATGACGGCTACGTCTACGTCATGACCCGCACCGACGACGTCATCAACGTCGCCGGCCACCGCCTGTCCACCGGCGCCATGGAAGAGGTGCTGGCCATGCACCCCGACGTGGCGGAGTGCGCCGTCATCGGTGTCGCCGACGAACTGAAGGGCCAGGCGCCGCTGGGCTTCGTCTGCCTGAAGTCGGGCGTCGACCGGCCGGACGAGGAGATCGTCAAGGAACTGGTCAAGCTGGTCCGCGACGAGATCGGTCCCGTGGCCGCCTTCAAGCAGGCGGTCGTGGTCAAGCGCCTGCCCAAGACCCGCTCGGGCAAGATCCTGCGCGGCACCATGCAGAAGATGGCCGACAACACCGAGGTGAAGGTTCCGCCCACCATCGACGATCCGGACATCCTGCCGGAGATCGAGGAGGCGCTGGAAGGCATCGGCCTCGGCAAGAAGCGCAGCGGCTGACGCCGCGGCACGCCACTGCCGACAGGGGGAGGGCCCGGCGATGCGCCGGGCCCTTTTCATTGCGCGGCGACATGATCTTGTTGATTGCTTCTGGTACTGGCGCTAGAGTCCGATTCGCGCATGACGCGAAGAATGGCGCGTCATCTTCCCGGCTCCAGAAGGGGAAACATCATGGCATCCATCGGCGGGCCTGCGTCGGGTATGACCGTGTCCACCGTCCAGCAGTTGTTCGGGACGGACAAGAAGGACGATGCGGATACAGGGCGGGAGATCACCGACCCGGTCCAGAAGATCCGCGACATGGCGGCGGATTCCAGGGACGGAACACGACGGGTCGTCACCTACAAGATGCTCGACGCCCTCTACAGACTGCCCGAGGAAGACCGCCGCGACGTGGCGGAGGCTGTCGGTCCGGCGCTGCTGGGCGTCTACGAGCGGATCGAGGCGCTGGACCCGCTTGTGCGCGCGTCGGTCATCATCCAGATTCGCAAGAACGCCGAGCAGAACACTGCATTTACGGGTGAAATCCGCACCGACAACGGATTCCTCGTCAGGCTCGACAGCGGCATGACGGCCAAGCAGGCCGACACGGCGGCGGAGGAGGCCGCGGTCGCGTCGGGCGATACCGTCAAGGGCAAGATCGACCGGCTGGAGGAATGGGTGACGGCCGAATACGATCCAGAGGAAACGCCGCCCCTCAGCGAAGAGGAATGGAGCGTCCTGCGCGACGACGCGGTCGCCAAGGCGCGCGAGGATCTGGAGGCTTACGGTTTCCAGGGCGGCGGGTTGGAAGTGCTGGACGACGGCACGCGGCGCCTGGGTGCCTACTCGGTCTTCTATGCCGTCGACCGCAAGGACTTCAACTTCGGCCTGCACCGCTACTTCGTCAACGGGCAGGGCGGCGGTGGGTCCGCCTTCGCCTACGAGGTGCGGAACGTGGACCAGGAAGTGGTCATGAGCCTGCGCGGCGCTAACGGTGTACCCGCCGACAGCCCCCTGTTCGACATGCTGGCCTGAGGCGTTCAGCTGAATTTTTCGTGATCCGCCGCGGCCGGCCCTCCCGTAGCCCTGGGCAGAAAGCGGCCGGCACCCCGGTGCCGGTCGTCCTGTCGAACCAAGCCGCGAGGAGGCATCATGCCTGACGACACGCCGCTGACCCCTTCCACCGAACGCATGGATGTGCGCATCGGCATCCCCGAGGAACATCGCAAGCGCCTGACGGACGGCCTCGCCAAGGTGCTGGCCGACTCCTACGTCCTGCTGGGCAAGACCCACGGGTTCCACTGGAACGTCACGGGCCTTCAGTTCCACAGCCTGCATGAGATGTTTGAGGAGCAGTATCAGGACCTGCAGGACGCCGTGGATGAGGTTGCCGAGCGCATCCGCGCCCTGGGCTTCGTCGCTCCGGGCTCGCTGTCGGATTTCCTGCGCATGTCCGACATCGTGGACACGCGCAATGCGCCCGACGCCATGGACATGGTCCGCCAGCTGGCCGAGGATAACGAGGCGCTGAGCCGCGCCTGCAAGCAGGTTGTCGCGATCTGCCATGAGGCGGAGGATACGGTGACCGAGGACCTCATGAACGAGCGCATGGCGGCGCACGACAAGACCGCCTGGATGCTCCGCGCCACTGCGGCCTGATTTGCTGCGTCGTCGAACGCCTGGTCGTGGCGCCGCCCTGACGCCAGGGGTGGCGTCACGATCTTTTTCATGAAACAGGAAATTCTGATGCGCGCCTGATCCGCGCTGGCGGCGCCGCACGTAGTCCCTGTACTCGTGTGGAGACTGTAATCATGATCGACGACCCATTGGTCGATCTTGCTGCGACGTTGGAACGGGCCCTCGTACTCCTGGACGAGGAGGTGGAGGACACCGACCGGCGCGTGACCATGCACCCGCTTGTCAGCCGCGCCTTGGACGCGGCCCGCCAGCGCTATCCCGGTGTCGCGGCGTTCTACATCTATCAGGGCCTGGGCGAGGCCCTGTCCTGGCGGGATGTGCCCAAGTCGGCGCTGCGCGATGTCCTGATGGAGCTTGCCGTATCCGCCCGGGCGCTGACCCGGTGGACCGGGGCTGACGTGCCGCATGACAGCCGGGAGGCGGAGAGGGCGTTGGTCGATGAAACGACGGCGTTCCAAGCGCCGGCGTCGGCATCGCTGGACCTGGCTGGATTGGAGACGGCGTTGCGCCGCCTTGGCGAGGACGTTCTGCGCGAGCCCGTGCCCCCGCGCCTTCTGAAAGCCGTCGTTCCGCCGGAACCCGACGGGACGTGACGCCGGAACGTCAAAGGCCGCCCCGATCGCGGGGCGGCCTTGGTCATGGTCGTGCGGCGCCGTCTGCGGCGGACCTTATTCTTCGCTGGAGGAGCGGGACTCGAACACGTCCTCGGGATTCATTTCTTCGGGCTCGGGCGCCTGGTCGCCGTGCTGGGCGTCGCGGCCGAACACCTTCTCGATGCTGGGTTCGTCCATCTGCACGGGCTGCACCTCGGGCTCGGGCGCCTGTTCGGCCTCAAGCTGCTTGCGGCGCGGGGCGGCGATGATGAGCGCCTTTTCCAGGTCGGCCTCGCTGCACAGGCCCAACGTCACCGGGTTGCGCGGCTTGATGGCCGCCGAATTCCAGTGGGTGCGGTCGCGCACGGCGTTGATGGTCGGCTTGGTGGTGCCGATCAGCTTGGACAGCTGGGCGTCCGACAACTCCGGATGATGCTTGAGCAGCCACGCAATGGCGTCCGGGCGGTCGTGACGCTTGGAGACCGGCGTGTAGCGCGCGCCCTTCGACCGCTGCTGCGGCGTCGGAATGTCGCTGACGCGCAGCTTCAGGCGGGCGTCCGGGTTCTTCTCGCAGCGCTCGATCTCCTCGCGCGAGAGCTGGCCGTTGGCGATGGGATCGGCGCCCACGATGCCGGTCGCGACCTCGCCGTCGGCAATGGCCTGCACCTCAAGCTCGTGCATGCCGCAGAACTCGGCAATCTGATCGAACGTGAGGGCCGTGTTCTCCACCAGCCAGACGGCCGTTGCCTTCGGCATGAGCGGCAGCGCCATGGGACTTCCTTCCAAACAAACGGGTTGGGGTATGAATGCGAAATGAGACTGTTCGTTTACGGTATTCCGCCGCCAGACTCAACCGCCATGCGCGCCTTGTGCGGGCTCATTCTCCGGTCGTCAGCATGATCTTGCCGATGTGCGCGCTGCTTTCCATCAAGTGGTGCGCCTGGGCTGCCTCGGCAAGGGGAAAAACCTTGTGGATCATCGGCTTGACCTTGCCCTGGTCGAGCAGCGGCCAGACCTTGGCGCGCAATTCCTTGGCGATGGCCGCCTTGTCCCCGGTGGGGCGCGAGCGCAGGACGGAGCCGGTAAAGGTCAGGCGCTTGAGCATCATGGGCATCAGGTCCACCTCCACCTTCGACCCTTTGAGGAAGGCGATGGAGACGTGGCGCGCTTCCGGCGCCATGGCCTTCATGTCGCGGCCGATATAGTCGCCGCCGACCATGTCCAGGATGACGTCCACGCCCTTGCCGGTCTTCTCGCGCACCACGGAGACGTAGTCCTCGTCCCGGTAGTTGATGGCGTAGTCGGCGCCCAGGTCGCGGCAGGCCTGGCACTTTTCGTCGGAGCCGGCCGTGGCGAAAACGGTGGCGCCGAAGGCTTTCGCGAGCTGGATGGCCGTGGTGCCGATGCCGCTGGTGCCGCCGTGGATGAGGAACGCCTGGCCCGCCTTCAACTGGCCGCGCTGGAACACGTTGTGCCATACGGTGAAGAAGGTTTCCGGCAGGGCCGCCGCCGACAGCATGTCGTACCCCTTGGGCAGCGGCAGGCACAGGTCGTCGGGCGTGGTGGCGTATTCGGCGTAGCCGCCGCCCGACAGCAGCGCGCAGACCTTGTCGCCGGGGCTGACGGAGGTGACGCCCTCGCCGATGCGCTCCACGGTGCCGGCCACTTCCAGGCCGGGAATGTCGGAGGCGCCCTTGGGCGGCGGGTAGAGGCCCTGGCGCTGCATTACGTCGGGCCGGTTGACGCCTGCGGCGGCGACGCGAATCAGCACCTCGCCGGGGCCGGCCTCGGGCAGGGGGCGCGTGGCGGGTTTGAGCACGTCGGGTCCGCCGGGCTCGGCGATCTCGATGCACGACATGGTGGGCGCCATGGTTGGGGTCCTCCTGCTTGTGTTCCGGGGCCTCTTGTCTGGTAGTGTGTCCGACACCAGTTCGGCAAGCGCCGATTTCACTCGCGGAGACAACGCCATGGTCATCAATCCCGACGATCTGGAACCCAAACGCCCGATGCCCAAGGCCGTGGACCTGGAAACCATGTCGATCGAGGGGCTGGAGGAGCACATCCAGGACCTGGAGGCGGAAATCGCCCGCACGCGCGAGGTCATCGGCCGCAAGAAGGCGGCCCGCGCAGGTGCCGAGAGTTTCTTCAAGAAGTAACCACACCACTCCAACGCTTCGACAGGAAGGGAGGACGCACAGGTGCTGAAAGGCAGATCGGCGGTCGTGACTGGATCGACCAGCGGCATCGGGCTTGCCATCGCCCGCGCGCTGGCCAAGGACGGCGCCAACGTCATGCTCAACGGATTCGGCGACGCCGCCGAGATCGAGGCGGCGCGCAAGGGCATCGAGGATGAGTTCGGCGTCCGCGCCCTCTATCGCCATGCCGACCTGTCGGATGGGCAGGCTGCCCATGATCTGGTGACGGCGGCGGAGGCGGAGCTGGGGTCGGTCGACATCCTGGTCAACAACGCCGGCATCCAGCACACCGCGCCCATCCAGGACTTCCCGGCGGAAAAGTGGGACGCCATCATCGCCGTGAATCTGTCGTCGTGCTTCCATACCATGCGCGCGGCCATTCCGGGCATGCAGAAGCGCAACTGGGGCCGCATCATCAACACGGCCTCCGTGCACGGGCTGGTCGCCAGCAAGGACAAGGCGGCCTATGTGGCGGCAAAGCACGGGCTGGTGGGCATGACCAAGGTGGTGGCACTGGAGAACGCCCAGAGTCACATCACCTGCAACGCCATCTGCCCCGGCTGGACGCGCACGCCGCTGATCCAGGCCCAGATTGACGCGCGGGCGGAAACGTTCGGCGGCGACGAGGATGCCGGCATCCGCGACCTGCTGAGCGAGAAGCAACCGTCGCAGCGGTTCGTCATGCCCGAAAACCTGGCCGCCATGTGCGTCTTCCTGTGTTCGGAGGCTGCCGACGGCATCACCGGCGTGTCCCTGCCCATGGACGGCGGCTGGACGGCGCAGTAGGGGGAGGCCGCGGCAGTGTGGCGGGCGTCGAGCGCGGGTCCCTGCTTTCGCAGGGACGACGGTTTTTTAAGTTGTTGTCATTGAAGGAAAAATAATCGTCATTCCCGCGAAAGCGGGAATTCACATCCGCTGCCAGACGCCGCCCGGCAATCATCCTTCAACGCACAAAAACGGCGCGCCATCAACGGGATAGCGCGCCGTTTTCATGTTCCGGTGAAGGCGTCAGTTGCGGCTTTCGTAGACCTCGACGTCGCCATCGGACTCGAAGGTCACGATGTCGTAGGGCTCGGTGTAGCCGCCCTGTTCCATGCCGGGGCTGCCGATGGGCATGCCGGGCACGGCGATGCCGCGGGCATCGGCCGGAGCTTCCTTCAGGAAGCGGGCGAGCGTGTCGGCGGGCACATGCCCTTCCACGACCTTGCCGTCGATGGTGGCGGTATGGCAGCTGCCGAGCTGCTCGGGCACGCCCAGCATGCCCTTCACCACATGCATCTCATCGGTGTCCTTGACCTCCACATCGAAGCCGGCGGCGCGGGCGTGGTCCACCCAGGCGCCGCAGCAGCCGCAGGACGGGTCCTTGTAGACGGTCATGGTGCCGTGCTGCGACGGCTCGGCGTGGGCGGCGGAAAAGCCGAGGCCGAGAGCCAGAGCCAGGCCGGCGGCGGACAAGATGGCGGCGGGTTTGCGCATCGTCAGAATCTCCCATGCGGGCCGGGTTTCCCCCGGCGTCTTCCGGCAACATAGGTAGCGCTTCCAGCCGGTGGAAGGTCAAGCCGGTCCGGCCCGAGTCGCAGCGCGGTTTTCCTTGCGTGCGAACGGTCCGGCCGACGACACTGTCGCTCCGTCGCAAGAACCGGAGAGCCGCCCATGACAACCCGCAACCGGAAGCAGGCCGAGCCCACGGCCGCGCCACCCGCCAAATACGGGCCGCCGCCCTTCCTGAAAGCGGTGGTCATCGCGCTGGTGGGGGCGGCGCTGGCCCTCACGCTAGAGTTGATCTTCAACGCGGTGGAGCCTCGGTGGTGGCGGTCGCTCGGCATCGGGGTTGGGCTGGGGCTTGGTTTCCTGGCCTACGAGGTCTGGATTCGGCGCCGTCGCAACATGATCTCGGAAGGGCGGGACCCGGACGCGCCGAAAGGCTGACACGCCCGGAAATGATCCTTCGGGAGGGTCGCGCGTAGGTTTCCAAACGCATCGCCGAGGATGAGCCTCATGCCTCAGACCCTGCCTCCCGCTCCCGAACCGGATCTCGGGCCGCCGGCCTGGCTGAAAAGCCTGGTCATCGGCCTGCTCGTCGCGTCGTTCGAATTGACGGCGGAGCTTATGATCCTCGGCCCCGCCGCCACGCCGTGGCTGTCGCTCACGCTGTTGTGCGCCGTCGGTCTGCTGGCGCACACGGTGTTCTCGGTGCTCGACCACAAGCGCCGTGGCGCGTGGAGCGAGCGCCGGGACGGTGCCGGGCAGGCGGCGGAAAGCCGCTAGCCGGGGGCACCGTCCCTTCGTTGGATCGCACTCAACTGGCCTTCGGGAACTGGTGGTGGCCGTGGTCGCAGCGGCCTTGCGCGTGCTTCTCGTCGCATGATTGGCCGTCGGCCTTGGCGCGCAGGCCGATCCAGTCGTCTACCGCCACCGGATCGAAGCCGAACCGCATCTCGCCCTTGGCCGCCATGAGCGGGCGGCGGATCAGCGTCGGGTCGGCGATCATGTGCTCCAGCGCCTTGTCCGGCGTCTGCGCGTCTGGGTCGATGGCGTTGGTACGCACCTTGGGGTGCAGCTTGTTCAGCCAGGTGTTCACCGGCCGGCTGGAGAAAAAGGGCCGCAGGGTCTCGGCGGTCCAGGGCTCGGCCGTCAGGTCGCGGACCTCCAGCGTGTGGCCGGCGGCCTCCAGTTGCTTGCGCTGGCGCGCGTTGGCCGGGCAGTCCGGCTTGCCGTAGAAGACGATGTGCGCCATGGATCGGGTCTCCTTCATCATGAGGCGCGCGGCGTCGTCGCCGGTCGAGCCTGGGGGCACGCTCGGCACCGTCGACGCGTCCGCATGACGGCATCCTTGATAACCCGAAAAATGATGAGATAATAGGCCCTGCCGCGCCTGCGCCCAAAAAATATGCAAAGCCTTGGCGACTCCCCTCAGGACCGGCGAGAACGTCCATATCCCTGGACCCCTGGAGCGCATGAGGTTTTTCCATGGCGAACGTCACTTTTTCCAGCCCTGCCATGCCGCGTGACGCAACCGTCTACGCGGTGGCGGGCGACACCTCCACCATCCTGGCGCTCGCCAAGCGCCACGAGATTCCCATTCCCCTGCAGTGCCAGGACGGCGAGTGCGGCGCGTGCCTGGTGAAGATCACGACGCTGGGCGACAAGAAGCCCATGGCGATCACGCTGACCGACAAGGAAAAGCTGACGCTGTCCGTCAACGGCAAGCTGACCAAGCAGCAGCTGTACGAGGCCGAGACCAACGACGTCCCGCCGCCCTATCGCCTGGCCTGCCAGTACATCGTCCGCGACGAGGACATCCTGGTGGAATTCAGCGGCGAGCCGGGCGTGGAGATCGAACTGAGGCGCTGACGGCCGGGGCCTTGCGTGCAGGGCAGGGCACCCGTGAACACGGTGGGGCCGCCGGCCGTTACTATGCCGACTTGCAAACGTACGGAAGCACGGAGGTCCCCATGGCCGACGGACGCCACAACACCGGCACCGGCGATAGTACCGGTGGCGACATCATCCGCATCATCCTGGCAATCATCCTGCCGCCGCTCGGCGTGTTTTTCGAGGTCGGGCTCGGCAAGCACTTCTGGATCAACGTGATCCTGACGATCCTGGGCTATATCCCGGGCATCATCCACGCGCTGTGGGTGATCATCAAGAAGTAGCCCGGCCCGCCGGGCAAGGAGAAGGGGCGCCGGTTACCCGCCGGCGCCCCTTTTTCGGGTCGGTACGGGATGGCCGACGCCAGAGGCGGGTGCCTCCGTTCGAGGCTGTAAAGAGGTCGGTAAACGGTGCCCGGCAGGACGGTGGGTGTTGTATGTGGATTCCTGCTTTCGCAGGAATAAGGGGTAATTTTCTGTTCTAAAACATCAACGTGCAAAATCCGTCGGCCCCTGGGGAAGCAGGGCCCAAGGACGCCGTCAGCCGCCCTTGCGGCACTCTCGCCGCCGCCTCCACACCGGGGCTTACTTCTCCGCCATTCCTGCCGGCTTCGGGCCACCGTGGGCCCAGTCCAGAAGCTCCACCGTATGAACGATGGGAATGTGGGTGCCCTGGCCGATCTGGGTCATGCAGCCGATGTTGCCGGCGGCGATGACGTCGGGCTTCACCGATTCGATGTTGGCGCACTTGCGGGCCAGCAGCTTGCCGGCGATCTCGGGCTGTGTGAGGTTGTAGGTGCCCGCCGAGCCGCAGCAGAGGTGCGCCTCCGGCACGTCCTTAACCTTGAATCCCGCCTTCGCCAGCAGCTGCTTGGGCGGCAGCTTGACCTGCTGGCCGTGTTGCAGCGAACAGGCGGAGTGGTAGGCCACCGTCAGGTCGCTGAGGTCGATCTTGGGCTGCGGCAGGTCCAGGCTGGACAGGAACTCGCTGATGTCCATGGTCAAGCCGGACACCTTCGCCGCCTTCTCCGCCCACTCCGGATCGCGCGAGAGCATGTGGCCGTAGTCCTTGACCGTGGTTCCGCAACCCGACGCATTGATGACGATGGCGTCCAGGCCGTCGCCCTCGATCTCCTTCATCCAGGCGCGCACGTTGTTCCGAACGTAATCCTGGCCTTCGGCCTCGCGCCCCATGTGGTGGACCAGCGCGCCGCAGCACCCGGCATCCGGCGGGACGACCACCTCCACGCCCAGGCGGTTGAGCAGCCGCACGGTGGCGTCGTTGATGCGCGGGTCCAGCGCCGGTTGCACGCACCCCTGCAGCAGCGCGACACGCTTCTTGCGCGGTCCGTCGGCCTTGAAGGTGCCGGGCTTGTTGTTCTTCGTCATGGGCGGCAGCTTGCCCGGTGCCAGCTCCAGCATCGTGCGCAGCTGCTTGGGCATGATGCCGGCGAAGGGGCGGCCCAGGCGCGCGGCCGTCATGGCGGCGCGGAAGCGGCTGGTGTTGGGCATGACGAAGGCCAGCATGGCGCGCGTCAGCCGGTCCATGGGCGGCCGGGTGTAGGTTTCCTCGATCCGCGCGCGGGCCTGGTCGACCAGGTGCATGTAATCGACGCCCGACGGACAGGTACTCAGGCACGACAGGCAGGACAGGCAGCGGTCGATGTGCTTGACCACCTTGTCGCTGGCCGGCTTGTCGTTCTCCAGCATGTCCTTGATGAGGTAGATGCGCCCGCGCGGGCTGTCCAACTCGTCCCCCAGCAGCACGTAGGTGGGGCAGGTGGCCGTGCAGAAACCGCAGTGGACGCACTTCCGCAGGATGGAGTCGGCCTCCTGGATCGCCGGGTCCTGAAGCTGTTCGGGCGTGAACTTCGTCTGCATGAAATCAGAGTCCCTCGGCCATGCGGCCCGGATTGAGCACGCGCGCCGGGTCGAAGTTGTCCTTCAGGCGGCGCGACAGGGCGGCCAGCGGCTCGGGCTGGGGGTGAAAGACGGGAACGGCGGCGCGCACGTCGGCCGCGGCGCGCACCAGGGTGGCATGACCGCCGCCGGCGTGAGCGACGGCGTTGCGAACCCGCTCCGCCTGGCCTGCCACGTCGCCGTTCTCCAGGCTCAGCCACACGAGACCGCCGCCCCAGTCGTAGAGGCAGTCGACGGACCCGCTCTGGCGGCGCAGGGCGTCGACCACGCCTGGCCCCTCCGTCGGCGCGACGGAAACCCGCCACACCGGGCGGTCCAGCGGCTCGGTCAGGGGCTGAACGTCGCGCACGGCGGCCCAGGCCAGACGGCTTTCGCCGGAGCCGACCTCAACCGTCTCGCCAAAATCCGCCAGTTCCCGGCACAGCGCCTTGGCGCGATATTCCACCGAGGGGCCGGGGCCCTCCACGCGGATCAGGGTAACCGACGTCCCGCGCGAGGACACCGCCTCGGCTTCACAGGCGCTGGCGGCAGCGGCTGGCATGTGCGCGGCGCCCGAAACCTCGTGGCTGGAGGTGAGCGCGCGGCTCATGCACCGGGCCGCGTCGGCGTCGGACGCACCCAGCACCAGCACGGTGCGCGTATCCTCCGGCGCCGGCAGGACCTTGAGCGTCAGTTCCGTCATCACGGCCAGCGTGCCGTAGGAACCCGCCAGCAGCTTGCACAGGTCGAAGCCGGTGACGTTCTTCACCACCTTGCCACCGGCCTTGAAGATCTCGCCGCGCGCGCCGACGGCCTGGCAGCCCAGGAAATGGTCCCGCGCCGCCCCCACCTGCACCCGGCGCGGCCCGGCCAGGTTGGTGGCGACCAGCCCGCCCAGCGTTCCCCGGCCGGGGTCGCCGCCCAGCAGGCCCGTCAGGTCGGGCGGTTCGAAGGCCAGATGCTGCCCGGCGTCGGCCAATGCGGCATGAATGTCGGTCATGGGCGTGCCGGCCTGGGCGGTCAGCACCAGTTCCGGCGCGCTGTACTCGGTGATGCCCGACAGGCGGGACAGGTCCAGCGTCGTGCCGATGTTGACGGCGCGGCCCAGCCCGGCCTTGGAGCCGTGGCCCTGGACGTTGAGCGGTGCCTGGCTGTCCACCGCCCAGGCGACCATGTCGCGCACCTGGTCGGCGTTTTCGGGGGTGACGATGTCGGTTGTCATCGGGCCTCAGAAACGCGGGATGTCCGGGAACGGCAGGCGGCCGCCGGTGACGTGCAGCTTGCCCAATTCTGCGCAGCGATGGAGCGTCGGGTAGACCTTGCCCGGATTCACCAGGTGGTCGGGGTCGAAGGCGCACTTGATGCGCTGCTGCTGCTTGATGTCGTCCTCGCCGAACATCACCGGCATCAGGTCGCGCTTCTCGATGCCCACCCCATGCTCGCCGGTCAGAACGCCGCCGACCTCCACGCACATGGTCAGGATGTCGGCGCCGAAGGCTTCGGCTTTTTCCAACTCGTCGGGCTGGTTGGCGTCGAACAGGATCAGCGGATGCAGGTTGCCGTCTCCGGCGTGGAAGACGTTGGCGACCCGCAGGCCGTACTTGTCGGACATCTCGCGCATGCGCCGCAGCACCTCGGGCAGGGCCTTGCGGGGGATGGTGCCGTCCATGCACAGGTAGTCGGGGCTGATGCGGCCGACGGCGGGGAAGGCGGCCTTGCGCCCGGCCCAGAAGGTGGCGCGCTCGGCGTCGTCGCGGGAGATGCGAAGCTCCGTCGCGCCGTTGTCCTTGGCGATCTGCTCCACCCGCTCGATCAGGTGCTCGACCTCGGCGGCGGGGCCGTCCAGCTCGCAGATGAGCAGGGCTTCCACGTCCAGCGGGTAGTTGGCGTGGACGAAATCCTCCGCCGCGCGAATCGCCGGCTTGTCCATCATCTCCAGCCCGGCGGGGATGATGCCGTTGCCGATGATGTCAGCCACGCAGTCGCCCGCCTGCTCGTTCGACGGGAAGCCCATGAGCACGGCCTTTGCGGTCTCCGGGCTTTTCAGGATGCGCACGGTCAACTCGGTGATGACGCCCAGCATCCCCTCCGACCCCGTGACGATGCCCATGAGGTCGTAGCCGCCCGAATCCAGGTGCTTGCCGCCCAGGCGCACGACCTCTCCATCGGGCAGGACCATCTCCAGGCCCAGCAGGTTGTTGGTGGTCAGGCCGTATTTCAGGCAGTGCACGCCGCCCGCGTTCTCCGCCACGTTGCCGCCGATGGAGCAGGCGATCTGGCTGGAAGGATCGGGAGCGTAATAGAAGCCTTCGTGCGCCACGGCTGAGGTGATCGCCAGGTTGGTCACGCCCGGCTGGGCGACTACGGTGCGGTTGTCGAAGTCGACGTCCAGGATCTTGTTGAACTTGCCAAGACCGATGGTCACCGCATCGGCCAGCGGGAACGAGCCGCCCGACAGCGAGGTGCCGGCGCCCCGCGGGACGATCTTCACGTTGTTTTCATGGCACCAGCGCATGACGCGGCTGACCTGCTCCGTCGTTTCGGGCAGGACGACCACCAGCGGCAGTTGCTTGTAGGCGGTCAGGCCGTCGCACTCGTAGGCCTGAAGCTCGTCTTCATCGACGATGACGCCTTCGCCGGGAACGATACGGCGCAGCGCCTCGACGATTTCCGACCGGCGGGCGATGGTGCCCTGGTCCGGTGCGGGCATTTTCATGCCGGCTCCTCCCTGGTTGATGCGGCCGCGTCGTGTCGGCGGTCCTTGTGAACATCATATGGGGGAAGGGGGTGCCGAAACAATGCCGAGCAATGCGTTAAGGCTTTATGCTCACCATGCAAACGAAAAAGCCGCGCTTTCGCGCGGCTTTTTCGTGTCCTGTCGACGAAGAAGACCGATCCCGGACCGGGCCGGCCCCGCCGGCGGCCATGGCGGCCGCCGTTGTCCTCAGCCCTGGCGGGCCTTGAAACGCGGGTTCTTCTTGTTGATGACGTAGACACGGCCTTTACGACGCACGACGCGGCAGTTCTTGTCGCGGGTCTTGGCCGACTTCAGAGAGTTGCGCACCTTCATAACCAGTTCCTCGAAGCCCTGGGTTCCGATCAAAAGAGAGCGCGCACCATACGGTCGCGCCCCCGGTGTGTCAACGCCGGAATGGGGCTTTTCCGCCCGCTTCCGGCAGGAAAATCAGGAAAGTTCCGGCGGTTTCTTCTTCTTGCGCTTGCTGGCCGGCGCGATGGCGTGAAACCGCACGATCTTCAGCACCCCGGAATCCATCAGCGCCAGGCGCCGCATCCAGATTTCCGCCTCGCGCATCAGCGCAACGCCAAGCTCCCGGTCTTCCTGCAGGTGCTTCTTCTTGAGGCCGGCCATGAGGGTGGCGAAGCCCTGCATCACCATCTTGCGGTAATCGGGGCTGACGTCCTGAACCACGCGCAGGTCCATGTCCTCTGCCCGGATCAGTTCGGCCAGCCGCGGGCCGGGGATGAGGTGGGGGCGCGAGGGCTCGTTCTCCGCCCAGTGTTCCAGTGCGCCGGGGTCGGGCTTGTCGCCGGGCATGAACTCGATCAGCAGCAGGTGGCCGGCCGGCTTCACGCCGGCGCACATCTGCTCGATGGTCTTCTCCTTGTCCGGCAGCCGGTGCAGCCCCAGGCGCGAGAACACGACGTCGAAGCCGTTGGGGCGGACCTTCATGCGCTCGGGGTTGAAGGAAATGACCGGTGCCTTTTTCTCCAGGCCGTGCTTGTAGCTTTCCTTCATGCCGCTTTCGACCAGCGGATCGGACACCTCGATGCTGGTCACCCAGGTGCCGAAGTTCAGCGCCAGCGAGCGCCCGTCGCCGCCCATGCCGGCGTTGACCTGCAACATGGACATGGCGCTCGACGGCGAGAAGACGCGGAACTGCTCCAGGATGTATTCGTCGCCGCCGGGCAGGCTGTGTCCCATGCCCCACAAGCGATCCATCAGGCGCACCCGGTGGGGCGGCCAGGCCGGGTCGATGGGTTTTTCCGGAGGGCGTTCGGGCTTGTACAGGCTTTTCTTGCGCGCCTCCGCCGCGGCGGTGGCACGCGCGGCGGAGGCGTCGGCCTGCGCGCGTTCCTTTTTGCCCCGCCGCAGACGCCCCAAAAGACCCCTGGCCGGTTTCGTATCGCTCTCCGAGCGGGCCAAGACCCCTCCTTCTCTTCGCGCCTACGCCATACGGTAAGGCTACTACTAGCGCAGCGTAGCAAAAAAATCACCCCCGCTTTCATGCCGTTGAAAGCGGGGGCTGTGAAGGGGCCTTATCCGGCCGGTCGAAGGACTACAGGCGGGCGAGCCACGCGCGCATGGCCTCGTTCACCTTTTCCGGCGCTTCCAGGGTGGAAAGGTGGCCGCAGCCCTCGATCTCCACGTACTGGGCGTCGGGCAGCTTGTCGACCATTTCCTGGTGGACCTTGGGCGGAGTCATCTGATCCTCGGCACCGCACAGCACCAGCGCGGGCACCGTCACGTTGGAAAGATCGCCGCGTCCGTCGGGACGGTTGATGATGGCTTCCTGCTGCTTGAGGAACCCGACCACGCCCACGCGGGCCGCCATGGCCGCGACGCGCGCCTTCAGCGCCTCGTCGCCGGTGCGGCCGGGCGCGACCAGCATGGGCCACATCTCGTCGCACACGATGTCGAAGTCGCCGCTTTCGGCGCGCTCCATGTACTTGCGGCGGGCCTCCTGCTGCTCGGGCCGGTCGGCCCGCGCGTTGGTGTCGAGAAGGCCAAGGCCCGTGACCCGCTCCGGCGCCTGGCGCATCACCTCCTGCGCGATGTAGCCGCCCATGGACAGTCCGGCGATGGCGAAGCGCTGGGGCGCGTCCTTCAGCAGGCGCGCGGCGAAGCCCTCCATGCTGTCGTCGTTGGCGACGTCGGCGATGGTGATGTCGGCCTCGTCGGCCAGTGCATCCACCTGCGGCGCGAACAGTTCGTCGTCGGTCAGCAGGCCCGGCACCAGCACGAGCGGAGTCTTGGACATGCGGTAATCTCCCGTTTCTTATATGGGGGTATCGAAAATGTATTCGGGCGGTGTTACTTGATGAGCGTCTGGCTTATCTCGCGGAACGCGTCGTGCCGGGCGTCGCCGAGCCACTCGAACAGCACGCTTTCCGTCGGCACGATGCGCACGCCGCTGGCCTGCATACGTTCGAGACCGGCCTCGCGGTCCCGAGGATGGCGGGACGAGCAGGCGTCGGCCACCACGAAGACCTCGTAGCCGCTCTGCAGCAGGCCCAGCGCGGTCTGGCAGACGCATACGTGGGTTTCGATGCCCGCGACGATTACCTTGGGACGGTCCAGGCCCCGCAGGCGCTCCACGATGTTGGGAGCGCCGGCGCAGGAGAACGAGGTTTTTTCCAGAAAGTTCTCCGGCGCCGTCAGGTCGCGCAGGTCCACCATGGTCGGGCCCAGGCCCTTGGGGTATTGTTCCGAAACCGTCACCGGCACGTCCAGCCGCGCCGCGCCCTTCATCAGGCGGCCGCAGTTGTGGATGACGGCGCGCGGGTCGTCCATGACGGGGCACAATTTTTCCTGCACGTCGACGATGAGCAGGGACGACTGGTCGGCAGTCATCAACATGGCGGTCCTCCTGGCTTTTCGCGTCGTTTCCGGCCCTTGGGGCGGCGCGCGGTTCCACGAACGGTAGACCAATTCACGGGCCTCGCCAAGGCGCGCCGGTTCAGCTTTTTCTTGCGATCGTTGACAGCGGGCCGTGGCGCTCTATTATCCGGGCACAAACCAATTTGGCCCTGGGCCGCGCGTTGCCTTTACACGGGCCGAACAGCCGCCCCCGCCAAATCCTAAAAGGCCAGACTTTATTCGCATGACCTTTTCCGATCTCGGACTGACTCCGGAAACCCTCCGCGCCATTGAAGACGTCGGCTACAACGAGCCGACGCCGATTCAGGAGCAGGCGATCCCCTATGTGCTGATGTGCCGCGACGTGCTGGGCATTGCCCAGACCGGCACCGGCAAGACGGCGAGCTTCACCCTGCCCATGATCGACATCCTGGCGCAGGGCCGGGCCAAGGCGCGCATGCCGCGCTCGCTGATCCTGGCGCCGACGCGCGAGCTGGCCTCGCAGGTGGCGGAGAACTTCAAGCTCTACGGCAAGTACCACAAGCTGGCCATGGCGCTGCTGATCGGCGGCGAGAGCTTCAAGGAACAGGAAGCGGCGCTCGACAAGGGCGTGGACGTGCTGATCGCCACGCCGGGCCGCCTCATGGACCTGTTTGACCGCGGCCGCATCCTGCTGCAGGACGTGAAGATCCTGGTGATCGACGAGGCCGACCGCATGCTCGACATGGGCTTCATCCCCGACGTCGAGCGCATCGTGTCGTTCCTGCCCAAGATCCGGCAGACGCTGTTCTTCTCGGCCACCATGGACGCCCAGATTCGCAAGCTGGCCGACGCGTTCCTGATGAACCCGAAAGAAATCCGCGTCAGCCCCAAGACGTCCACGGCCGCCACCGTCAAGCAGGCGCTGGTCATCGTCGACCAGCACGACAAGCGCCGCGCCCTGCGCGAGCTGCTCGACAAGGAAGACGTCCGCAACGCCTTCATCTTCTGTAACCGCAAGCGCGACGTCGGCGTGCTGTTCCGCTCGCTGACCAAGCATGGCTACGACGCGGTGCAGCTGCACGGCGACATGCCGCAGAACGAGCGCACCGTCATGCTCGACCGCTTCAAGAAGGGCGACGCCAAGCTGATGGTCTGCTCCGATGTGGCGGCGCGCGGCATCGACATTTCCGACGTCAGCCACGTGTTCAACTTCGACGTGCCCAGCCATTCCGAGGACTACGTCCACCGCATCGGCCGCACCGGCCGCGCAGGCAAGGAAGGCCACGCCTACACCCTGGCAACGCCCGAGGACACCAAGTACGTGGAGGGCATCGAGAAGCTGATCGGCAATAGCATTCCGCGTGTCGAGGTGGAAAGCGTCGAGACCGCGGATTTGGATGCCGACGAGGGCCGTGGCCGCCGTCGTGGTGCAAAGCGCGGCGGGCGCAAGGCCGACCGGCCCGAGAAGCCGCGCCGGAGCGAGGACAAGCAGCCCCCTGTCGCCGCCGAGGAGCCGCGCAAGGAAGAGGAAACGGCCGCGCCGCCGGCGCCTCAGGAGAAGCCCGACCGCGAGGCCGAGGTCCGGGGCGGCGACCGCCGCCGCCCGGAGCGGGGCAACGGCCGGCGCAACAGCCGCCGCCGCGACGATCACCCGGCGTGGGAGGTCGAGGAGATCGAGATGCCGCGTGATGCCGTCGCCTTCGGTGGGCACACGCCGGCGTTCATGCTGGTGGACCCGGAGGCCGAGGGCCTGCGCATCCGCGCCGAGAAGGACCGCAAGGAGGCCGAGGCCGAGAAGCGCCGCGCCGCCGCCGAGGCCCGTCGCGCCGAAAAGGAAGCCGCCCAGGCGGAAGCCGAGGAGACGGCCGCCGAAACGGCCGAGGCCGAGGCGCCGGCCGGCGAGGACGCACCCGTTGTCTCCACGGACGCGGCAGAAGCCGCCGCCGAGGAGCCGAAGAAGCGCCGCCGCACGCGCCGCCCGCGCAAATCGGAAAAGCCCGCCCAGCCGCCGGCTGCCGCCGTCGATGCCGCCGTGCAGGCGGTGGACGAGGTGTTGAACGGCGAAGCGGAGGGGCCCAAGGCGCCGGAAACCACCGTTGAGCCGGCCGGCGAACCCGTTTCCATGGAAGCGGCGCCAGACCAAGGCACCCAGGCCGAGGTGGCGTCGGACGCGTCCGGGGAATCCGTTGCCGAACCGGCCGGTGAGCCGGTCTCGACGGAGCCGCCGGCGGAGGAGGGCGCCGAGCCCAAGGGCAAGACCCGCCGCACGCGGACCACCAAGGCCAAGGCCACTCCGGCGAAGCCGCGCCGGACCGCCGCCAAGAAGGACGCGCCGGCGGAGGCCGAAACCGGCGAGGCTGCGGCGTCGGCGGACGAGGCCACGGACGCCGAGGCGGAAGCGCCGAAGAAGAAGGCGCCGGCGCGCCGGACCGCGGCGAAGAAGACGACCACGGCCCGCAAGTCCACCACGACGCGAACCCGCAAGAAGGCGGCGCCGGCTGCGGATGCGGGGGAGAAACCCGCCGCGCCGGTGGAAGGCGAGGCCGCCACCACGGCGACGCCGGAGCCTGCCGCCGATGCCGAGGCGCCGGCCAAGCCCAAGCGGACGCGCGCCAAGGCGTCCACCACGGCGAAAAAGACGGCGACGCGCAAGGCGCCGGCCAAGAAGGCGACGGCGACCCGCTCCCGCAAGAAGCCGGCGGCGGACGAGGCGCCGGCTCCCGAGGCGGAGAACGCCGAAGCCTCCTCGGCCAGCGATTGACCGACTGACCGCCGGAATGGCGATACGAAAAGGCCGGGTGCCCACCGCATCCGGCCTTTTCTCTTTTACTTTCGTCATTTGGTGGCGGTACGGCCGCGCAAGGCCGCCCAGGTTCAGCCATCGTTTTCCGCGACCTGTTTCCGTTTGGCGCGCACGGCACGGTCCAGCCAGTCCATGACCGGCGTCGACAGCAAGCCGTGCAGCACGATGGAGATCGCGACCGTACAGGACACGATTGCCCAGGTCCGCTCCACGTCGGCGAAACCGGCGTGGTTGATGCCGAAGGCGAGGTAAAAGAACGACCCCACGCCCCGGACGCCGAAGAACGACGTCACAAGCGCCTCGCGCCAGCCCTGGCCGGAGACCGCCAGGCCGACAAGCCCGCAGGCGGGGCGCACCACGACGACCAGCACCAGGCAGACGAGCATGTCGCTCCAGGTCAGCGGGGCGAGGAGACCGCCCGTCAGGTTGAAGCCGAAGATGATGAGCAGCCCCATCATCATCAGGTGCTCTATCTGGTCGGTGAACTGATGGAGGTCGTGGACGAAGGTGTGTTCATAGCGCTGCTCGGTCCGACGCACCATGAGGGCGGCCAGGAACACTGCAAGAAAGCCGTAGCCGTGGACCAGCTCCGCCACGCCGTAGGACAGGAAGGTGATCCCGAGCGAGACGAATCCGCGCCGGCTGGCGGCGAGGTGGAACCTGCGCGGGTGGCGGAACGTCAGCCAGCCGAGCAGCCAGCCCACGGCCCAGCCGGCGGCGCACCCGGCGGCGATCCGCCAGCCGACGTCGTAGGCGAGCCAGCCGAGCGTCCAGTCGCCGCCCAGGCCCTCGTAGGTCGCAGCCCCGATGGCGAACCAGACGAACGGGAAGGCGAGGCCGTCGTTCAGTCCGGCTTCCGTGGTCAGGGTGAAGCGGGCGTGGCCGCCGGGACCGGACCGGGGCGGCCCGACCTGCACGTCGCCCGCCAGCACCGGGTCGGTGGGTGCAAGCACCGCGCCCAGAAGCAGCGCCGTGGCCAGCGACAGGCCGAGCATGGAGCCGCCGACCAGCGCGCCCGTCACGATGGACAGCGGCATGGTCACGCCCAGCAGCAGGAAGGTGGCGCGCCATTGGCGCAGCGGCAGCCGCTCGTCGATGCGCAGGCCCGCGCTGGTGAGCGAAATCAGGACCAGCAATTCGGTCAGGCGCTCGGTAAGGGCCGGGTGTGCCCGGAAATCCATCGTCACGCCCGGGCCGAGCAGGAGGTCCAGCAGAACGCCCAGCCCCATGCAGATCATGGGCAGCGACAGCGGCATCCGGCGGATGACAAGCGGAACCCAGGCGACGAGGAGGATCAGGAGGCCGATGCCGGCAATCGCCGCTGCATAGGTATCGATGCTCATGCTCCCCTCACGTCTGCCAGTCCAGCAACGCGGGAGAGCCGGGCGCCGCTCGCGTCCGGTGCGGAGCGAGCGGCGCGGGCCGGGCCTATTCGGTGCGCGGCGGGGCGTTGCTGCCCTTGATGGTCGCCACGAAGCGCGACAGCGTGTCGGAAATGGCGCCGCGCTCCAGCATCACCTCGATCAGGTGGAACCGCTCGGCATCGGCCACGGCGGCATCAAGCGCCTTCTTCAACTCCGCCCGCGTCGTCGCCCGGTGGCCCCGGCCGTTCAGGGCCTGGGCCAGGTCGGCGAAGCGCCATTCGGCCAGGTTGTTGTAGCTGCCCTCGGGCTGGAAGGTGCGCAGCATTTCCCAACTGGCGTTGTTGAAGACGATCACGATGGGCGCCCATCCGTTGGCGTTGCAGTTGCCCAACTCCCACCCCGTCATCTGGAAGGCGCCGTCGCCCACCAGGATCAGCGGACGCTCGCCCGTCGCCGCCGCCACGCCCAGGCCGGCAGGCACGCCAAAGCCCATGGTGGCGTAGTAGCCGGGTGCGACAAGGGCCGTGTTGTGCATGTCCATGGCGGTAAACAGGCAGTCGCCCATGTCGGCGGCGATGGGCATGGGCCCATGGGCCTTGAACAGGTCGTTGACGGCCCGCGCGATGTCCATGGGGCCGACGGGGGTGTCGTCGGCCTCCAGTCCCTCGGGGCAGATCTGCGGCGAGGGCTTGCGGGCGGCGGCGGCCGCGCCGGGTTCCTCGGCCTGGCGCAGCAGTTCCTCCACCAGGTCGGCAAGCGGGATGCCGGGATACTTGTGATAGCCAAGGCCGACCTCGCCATCGGCGGCGATGACGGCGCGGCGCAAGTCGATGTTGCGGCCCGAGACGCCGAAGTTGGTGTCCGACAGGATGACGCCCAGCGCCAGCAGCGCGTCGGCATCCTCGATGATGTCGCGCACATCGGGCTTGCCGGCGAGCCCCATGTAGACACCGACCAGCGGCGCGTCGGTCCCGGCCAGCAGGCCGCGGCCCATGAATGTGGTGGCGACAGGAATGTTGAGGCGCCGGGCGAGGCGCGCGACCTCGTCCTCGATGTCGTGGCGGCGCACCTCAACGCCGATCAGCAGCGCCGGTGCCGAGGCGGTCTTCAGCTTCTCCAGGATTTCGGCGGCGCAGGCGGCCACGGCATCGGGCTCTGCGCGGCGGCGGGGCAGGGGCTCCACCGGCTCGCAGGGCTCGGCCACCATGTCGCGGGGGATCTCGATGTAAACGGGGCGGCTTTCGTCGATACAGGCGCGCAGCACGCGGGCGATCTCCCGCGGCGCGGTGCGGGCGTCGTCCAGCACGGCCTGCGCGCAGGTGATTTCCTGGTAGACCTTGAACTGGCTCTCGATGGTCTTGGCCTGGTGGTGCAGCAGCAGGCCGCGCCCCTTCTCGCCCTTGCCCGGTGCGCCCGAGATGACCACAAGCGGGGTCTTCTCGGAATACGCCCCGGCCACCGGGTTCACCATGTTCAGCGCGCCGGCGCCGTAGGTAACGCAGGCGACGCCGATGCCCTTGTGAATGCGCGCCGCCGCGTCCGCCGCGAAGCCGACTCCGGGCTCGTGGCTCAGGCAGTACAGCGGCAGAATGCCGGTGGATTCGATGTAGCGGAAGAAGGGCAGGGCGAAATCGCCCGGAATGCCGAAGATTTCCCGCGCGCCGTGATCCTTCAGGGCGCTGAGCAGGACCTCGCTGATGCTCGCCATGGACGGTCGGTCTCCCAAATCTGATGTGCCGGCTGCGGAGGCCGGTGTTGCCTGGGAGAGTAACGGTTGAGCCCAGCGGGGGCGAGCGTTGTTTTCCTGGTGTTAAAGAAGGTTTCCGGAAATGGAGGCGGGGGGGGGGGGGGGTCGGGCCCCCCCCCCCCCCCCCCCCCCGGCCGGGGCCCCGGGGGCGCGGGCGGGGGGCCACCCTTTGGA
>NZ_ANHY01000029.1 GCF_000315795.1 Caenispirillum salinarum AK4 | reverse complement strand
CGGCTTGGCTCGGCTGCTGGGCCGGCTGCTGCTGGGGCGGCTGGTTCTGCGGCGCCGGTTGTTGCGATTGGGCCTGCGCCGGCTGGGGCGCCGGCTGGGCGGTGCGCGGGGCGGCCTGGCTCGGCTGTTGGGCCGGCGGTTGCTGGGCGGGCTGGCTCTGCGGTGCCGGCTGCTGGGGCTGGCCCTGCGTCGGCTGGGGTGCCGGCCGGGCGGTGCGCGGGGCGGCCTGATTCGGCTGTTGGGCCGGCGGCGGTTGCTGGGCGGGTTGGCTTTGCGGTGCCGGCTGTTGCGGCTGCGCCTGTGTCGGCTGGGGTGCGGGCTGGGCGGCGCGCGGGGCGGCTTGGCTCGGCTGCTGGGCCGGCTGTTGCTGGGTGGGCTGGCTCTGCGGCGCCGGCTGCTGGGGCTGGGCCTGCGTCGGCTGGGGCGCCGGCTGGGCGGCGCGCGGGGCGGCCTGGCTCGGCTGTTGGGCCGGCGGTTGCTGGGCGGGCTGGCTCTGCGGTGCCGGCTGCTGGGGCTGGCCCTGCGTCGGCTGGGGTGCCGGCTGGGCGGTGCGCGGGGCGGCCTGATTCGGCTGTTGGGCCGGCGGCTGTTGCTGGGCGGGCTGGCTCTGCGGCGCCGGCTGTTGCGGCTGCGCCTGTGTCGGCTGGGATGCGGGCTGAGCGGCGCGCGGGGCGGCCTGGTTCGGCTGCTGGGCCGGCTGTTGCTGGGCGGGCTGGCTTTGCGGTGCCGGCTGCTGGGGCTGAGCCTGTGTCGGCTGCGGAGCCGGCTGAGCGGCGCGCGGGGCGGCCTGGCTCGGCTGTTGGGCCGGCGGCTGTTGCTGGGCGGGTTGGCTTTGCGGTGCCGGCTGTTGCGGCTGGGCCTGCGCTTGCGGCGGCTGTGACGTCACCGCCGGTCGGGCTGCTGGCTCCTTCAGGACGATCGCCAGGAGGCCTTCGCTGCGGGACAGGTTCAGGCTGTCGGCGCCGGTCGTCGCGCCCGCCGTCCCCGCCGTCGCCGGAGCGGGCGGTGAGGGAGCCGCTCGCGCCCGGAGCGCTGCCGCGCGGGCCTGCATCTCTGGCAGGGCCTGGGCGAGCGGGCGGCCCCCCACCTCGGTCACGCGCAGGGCCGTGGCATCGGGCTGTTGCGCCGTCACCTGAAGCGTCAGCCGCGTGCCCTCGGGCATGGGCGGGAGGCTGGTGCGCAGGGTGAAGGTGGTGTCCGTTCCCGCCATGCGCACTTCGGCCACGCCCCGGTTGGTGGCGGTGACGGTGCCCTCGATCTTCGCCGCCGGCGGCAGGGCCTTCACGGCGGGCGGCGGGCGCGGTGCGGTGGCCGACGCGGGCGAGGGCGGCGCCGGCTGGGTGGGTCGAGCGGGCGACGGTCGCTGGGGCGGCGGCGGAAGCGGTTGCGACATGCCGCCCCTCCGCTACAGCTTCAGCAGCCGGTCGGCGACGCCCTCCACGTCCAGCGCGGCCTCGGCGTTGGGGTGGCGGGTGAGGATGGGCGTCTGGTTGCGGATCGCCTCGCGCACCCGCATGTCGCGGCGCACGATGCCCAGAAGCGGCGGGTTTATCTTCAGGAATCCCTGGCAGGCTTTCTGAAGTGTCTGGTAGGTGCGCTCGCCCTCGCGGGTGGAGTTGGCGGCATTGATGATGACGCGGATGTCCACCCCCGGCCGCTCCATGGCCGTGACCTTGATGAAGGCGTAGGCGTCGGTCAGCGACGTCGGCTCGTCGCTGGTCACCACGATGATGGTGCCGGCCGAGCGTGCCAGGTGGCGGACGCTCTTTTCCACGCCCGCACCCAGGTCCAGGATCACGCGGTCGTACTTCTGCGCCATCAGCGCCAGGTCGTCGGCCAGGATCTGGAGGCGGCTGGCGGGAATGTTCGCCAGCGAGCCGGAACCCGAGCGCCCGGCCAGCACGTCGAACCCGCCCGGTTCATAGCGCATGACAGCCTGGTTGAGCGTCATCTTGCCGGCCACCACGCTGCCCAGGTCGAAGCGCGGCATCAGCCCCAGCTGGATGTCGACGTTGGCCAGCCCCAGGTCGCCGTCGAACAGCAGCGTGTGCTGGCCCCGGCGCGAGATGGCGTGGGTGAGCGTGATGGCGAACCACGTCTTGCCCACGCCCCCCTTGCCGGAGGCGATGGCGACGATGTTGCGACCTTTCTGCCGCCCCGAGGGACGCGGCGCCAGGGCGGGCACGGCGTCGGAAGAGGTGGTCATGACTGGCGAGCCTCGTTCCAAGCGTTGAATTCTTTCGTTCTTGCGGGCGCGGCGCGCACAGGCGCCGGCTCGGGTGTCGCGGCATGTTCTATGCCGGAGGACTCGCCGGGCGGGACGATCAGCCTTGCGAGTGAAACAGGATTGATGGAGCACAAGCCGTTGGCGACGTGCGGATTGACCGACACCTCGCTGAACATGAGCTGCCCGGCGTCGGCGGCGGAAAGAATGGCACCCAGGCGGCGCGTCATGTCCAGCCGGGTCGCCAGCAGGCGGGTGGCGCCGGCGCCGGCAAAGGCCTCGGCGATCTCGGCGGCCTCCACGGGGTCGCCGCCGGCGGCCATCACCAGGATCGGCTCCACGTCGACGGAGTCGATCAGGTCGCGCAGGAAGCTCATGTCGTTGTCGTTGAAGGGGTTGAGGCCGGGGCTGTCGATGAAGGTCAGGTCCTGCATCCCCAGCGTCTCGTCCAGGATGTCGCGCAGGGAGTCGGGGCCGCGCGCCTTGTACAGCTCGATGTCCAGGATGCGGGTGAAGGCGCTCAGCTGCTCCATGGCGCCGGCGCGCACGGAATCGGCGGTGATGACGGATACCGCCCGGCCCGCCAGGCGCGTGCGGGCGGCCAGCTTGGCCACCGTGATGGTCTTGCCTGCACCCGGCGGTCCGACGATGAGGAACGGGCGCGGTGCCTGGCGCGCGGGCAGCGGCGCGAAGGCGAAATGTTCGTCCAGCGCGGCGGCGCAGGCCATGGTCGGCTCGCTGACGTCCAGGGCGCGCACCCGGCCCACCAGGCGCTCCAGCAGTCCGGGGACCACGCCATGATAGTCCAGGCAGTCGCGCACGGTTTCGGCGATGGGCGAGGGCTCGGTGCCCGACAGGACGGTTTCGATTTCGTCGTCGAGCGCCATGGGTTCTTCCATGGCGGCGGTGATGCGCACACCCTGGCCGCCGGCCGCGCGCTGGGTGGAGACGATGATGGCATCGTCCCCCAGCTCCTCGCGGACCAAGGCCATGGCCTCGGCCATGGAGTCGGCGGCGTAGCTTTTAAGGCGCATTCACGAATCCCTGACGTGTCGCGGACGACCGTCCGCCACACCGTTATGGCATCGGAAGTGTTACCATTCGGTTCATGCCCCTGCCACGATAATCACACCGTCGGCGACTCCTGAAGCCCGCTGGCGGGTTTTGACGTGGTGTCACGGGGTGGCGCTGTCCCCTGCGGCGTCATGAGGAGTCCGGTCCGGCCAATCGAATGAGGTGGTTTAGGCGGGATGCTTGCTTCAAGCCCGGGCGCTGCTGTTCGCGCATGGCCGGCACGGTCGGTCGCCACCCCCGGTGCCGGAGGTCGCGCAGCGGTGCTAGAGGATCGGCGCCAGCGCGTCGCGCAGGGGCGCCAGGTGGTCGCCGTACTTCTGCCATGCCTTGACGCTGGAGGTGTACATCCGGCGCCTCACCTGCGTGGCGCTGGCCGTGCGCACGGCACGCCGGGTCTTGTGGAAGTCCAGCACCCGCTCGTCCCATTCCAGGCCGCAGTGCGCGAGCAGCCGGCGCGACTGGCCCTCCTGGTCGCTCACCAGATCCTCGTAGCGGCAGGTGAAGACCCGGTCGCCCAGCAGGCGGCGGTGTTCGGCCATCAGGTCATGGCAGGCGAGATGCACCGCCGCAATGTCCTGCAGGTCGAAGCCGAAGCTGAAATCGCTGTCGGAGAACAGCGTCTTGTAGATGGACAGGCCGACGTCCATCGGATCGCGCTGCATGTGGATGATCCGGGCGTTGGGAAACGCCCGCGCGATCCAGGCGAGCCAGATGAAATTGAACGGCATCTTGTCGACCACGCGCAGGGTCTCCGGCCCCGTGTGGCGGTCGAGGAGGCGCCCGTACTCGGCGATGAGGCGCGGTGAGGCATCGGGCGTGATCCGTCCGTCGGTCAGCCACCGGCCGAGCGTCTTGCCGATGAGCGCCACCTCTCCGGCGCCCTCCACGGCGGGATGGCTGGCGAGGATCTGTTCCGCCAGGCTGGTGCCCGAGCGCGGCATCCCGACGATGAAGATCGGCCGCTCGTCCGGCGACGGCTGCGGGATCATCCGTGACAGCAGCGGCTCGACGAACAGGCGGGCGGCGTGACGCATGGCGGCGGCGCGGTCTGCTCCATCGCCGCCGATCGCCTGCCGCTGCCGGTCGTTGGCCGTGCGGAGAAGGGCGAAGGCCTCGTCGTAGGCGCCGATGTCCTCCAACGCCTTGGCCAGCGCAAACTCGACATGCGTTCTTTCGTCCGGCGCCAGGTCGCCCTTGCCGAGCACCGTCCGCATGGCCTCCATATGGGGGTGCCCGGCGGTGTAGCGGCGCTGGGCGGCAAGCATGCGGTGGGCATTGCCGAGCGTCGGCCGCAGCCGCACGGCCTCTTCAAAATCCCGTTCGGCCTCCGCCATGCGTCCCATGTCGAAATAGAGCTGCCCGCGGTTGTTGAAGGCCGGCGCCTGGTGCGGTGCCAGTGCGACCACGGCATCGTAGGCGGCCAGCGCGTCTTCCAGGCGGCCGGCGGCCTGGTACATGCGCGCCAGGTTGGTCTTCAGAACGGCGTCATCCGGTGCGAGCGCCGCCGCCTGCTCCATGGCCTCCAGCGCCTCGTCCTCCAGGCCCGCGGTCCAGGCGGCGTCGGCCAGTGCCTCGTGACGCCCCGGGTCATCGGGTTGCACGCGGGCGGCGTGTGCCAGGACCGCCGATGCCGCCTCCGGCTTGCGCTGGGCGAGAAACACCTCGCCCAGAACCTCGTAGAGCGGCAGGGCGTCGGGAAGTTTTTCCGCCAGGGCGCGGGCCTGCGCCTCCGCCTCCTGCACGGCGCCTTCGTGGCACAGGGTCCGCAGCGCGTCGACTGCCTCGGCCGGAAGCGCCTGTTCCGCCTGCTCGGCCCGCTCCGCGAGGCGATCCAGGCCGGCCTTCGCCTCGGCCTCGTGCTGTCCCGCCGAGGCCAGCGCATCGAACAGAAGGGCAGCCTTCATGGGGTCGTCGTTGCGCTCCGCCGCCTTCGCCAGGGCCAGTGTGCGTTCGGGGGATGGAGGCTGGGTCATTGGTCTCTCCGTGCCGAAGCGCCCTCGCGGGGGCAGGGAAAGGCCAGATCGTCAGATCTGGCCCAGGGTGCGGATCTTGGCCTTGGGGTGGATCTCGTTCTGCGACATCACCGGCGTCAGCGGGCGGAAGCGCTCGACGATGGAGCGCACGTAGGGGCGGATCATTGGGCTGGTCAGCAGCACCGGCGTCTCGCCCTGCTGGGCCAGGCGCTCGAAGGTCTGGCGGGTGTTGACGATGAACTGCTGCAGCTTGGACGGGTTCATGGCCAGTTGCTTCTCCTCGCCCTGGCCGACCAGCGCCTCGGCGAAGGCCTGCTCCCACTCCGGCGACAGGGTGACCAGCGGGATGACGCCGTTGTCGTCGGAATGGGCGTCGGAGAGCTGGCGCGCCAGGCGGGTGCGGACGTGCTCGGTGATGGAGGTCAGGTTGCGGGTCGCGCCGGCGGCCTCGGCCATGCCCTCCAGGATGCTGGGCAGATCGCGGATGGAAACGCGCTCGGCCAGCAGGTTCTGCAGCACCCGCTGCACGCCACCCAGCGAGATCTGCGACGGCACAAGGTCGCCGATCAGCTTCTGGTGTTCCTGGTCCAGGTCGTCCAGCAAGCGCTGGGTGTCGGCGTAGGACAACAGGTCCGGCATGTTCTCGCGGACGATTTCCGTCAGATGGGTGGTGATGACCGTCGGCGGGTCCACCACCGTATAGCCGCGGAACAGCGCTTCTTCCCGGTTGGCGGGGTCGAGCCAGATGGCGGGCAGGCCGAAGGTGGGCTCGCGCGTCTTCTCGCCGGGCAGGCCGATGTCCTCGCCGCGCGGGTCCATGACCAGCAGCATGTTGGGCCGCAGGTCGCCCTTGCCCGCCTGCACCTCCTTGATGAACACGCCATAGGAGTTGGCGGGAAGCTGCATGTTGTCCTGGATGCGCACGCTGGGCATGACGAAGCCGGTCTCCACCGCCAGCGCCCGGCGCAAGGCCTTGATCTGGTCGGTCAGGCGCTGGTTGGCGCCGCCGTTGATCATGGCCAGCAGGCCGTAGCCCAGTTCCAGGCGGATCTGGTCGATCTTCATGGCCTCGGAGATCGGCTCCTCCTCCACCGGCGGCGGATGGTCGCCGGCGGGCGCGGGCGAGCCGTCGGGGCGGGTGCGCGGCGCACCGCCCGGCCCGCCGGTGGCTGCGGCGGCCGCTTCCTCGGCGGCCTCGCGGTCCTGCTTCTTGCCCAGATAATAGGCCGCGCCGGCCGTGATGCCGGCCAGGAACAGGAAGGGCAGGGCCGGCGTGCCCGGCAGCAGCGCCAGGGCGACGGCCAGGCCGGACGACATGCCGAGCGCCTTCGGATACGAGGTGAACTGGCCGACCAGGGCCTTTTCCGTGCTTTCGGTCAGGCCGCCCTTGGACACCATGATGCCGGCCGCGACCGAGATGATCAGCGCCGGGATCTGGCTGACCAGCCCGTCGCCCACGGTCAGGCGGGTGTAGGTGTCGGCGGCCTGGGCGAAGGACAGGTCGGACTGCACCATGCCGATGATCATGCCGCCGACCACGTTGATGCCGGTGATGATCAGGCCGGCGATGGCGTCGCCGCGCACGAACTTCGACGCACCGTCCATGGCGCCGAAGAAGTCGCTTTCCTTCTGGATGTCCTGGCGGCGCTGGCGGGCCTCGGACTCGTCGATCAGGCCCGACGACAGGTCGGCGTCGATGGCCATCTGCTTGCCGGGCATGGCGTCCAGGGTGAAGCGGGCCGTCACCTCGGCGATACGTGTCGAGCCCTTGGTGATGACCATGAAGTTCACCAGGATCAGGATCGCAAAGACAATGACGCCGATGACGAAGTTGTTGCCCATGATGAAGCCGCCGAACGCCTGGATCACGTCGCCGGCGGCCCCTGGTCCCTCGTGCCCGTTGGCCAGGATCAGGCGCGTCGACGCCAGGTTCAGCGACAGGCGGAACAGCGTGGCGATGAGCAGCACCACGGGGAAGACGTTGAACTCCAGCGCACGCTCGATGAAGATCGTCGTCATCAGGATGAGCACGCTGAGCGTGATGGACATCGCCAGCAGGACGTCCAGCATCCATGGCGGCAGCGGCAGGATCAGGACCACCAGGATCATGATCACGCCGGCGGCGAACATGATGTCGCCACGGCTGCCCGCCTTGAGCAGCGCCGACTTGGCGTTGCCCCTGGTCATCTGGCCCTTGATGGCGCCGATGCGCCCGCCGCCGGCGCCTGCGCCCGCGGCAGCGGGTTCGACCGACTGGCCCGACCCTTCCTCAGCCATTCTTCATACTCCGGGACATCATCAAGAGGCACACCACCGCCGTCACAGGCTCTGGTGGCCCCGGTCGCCCTCGCCGGACGGGGACGGCACGGGCAGGCCCTGGTCGGTGTAGAGCTTCAGCTTGTTGCGCAGGGTGCGGATGGAAATGCCGAGGATGTTGGCGGCATGGGTGCGGTTGCCCAGCGTGTGCTTGAGCGTCTCGATGATAAGGTCGCGCTCCACGTCCGCCACGGTGCGGCCCACCAGCGCCGCCGTGCCGTCGCCGGCCGCGCCGCCCTGGCCTTGACCGGCCGCGCCGGCCTGCGCCGCCTGGTGCCGGGCCAGCGCCGAGGTCGGGGCGGCGGCGGAAGAGGACGCCGGCGCCCCGCCGCCGACCGTCTCGCGCGCCAGCGGCTGGGCGTCGGGCAGCAGGATGGCGTCGGGGCCGATCTCGTCGGCGCCGGCCAGCAGCACGGCGCGGTGCATGGTGTTCTCCAGCTCGCGCACGTTGCCCGGCCAGCGGTAGGCCTTGAGAAGCTGAAGCGCTGCGGCCGACAGCGGCCGGCGCGGCATCTCGTTGGCCTCGGCGAACTTGTTGGCGAAGTGCTCGGCCAGCGCCTCGATGTCGGCCGGACGCTCGCGCAGGGGCGGCAGGGCCAGGTTCACGACGTTGAGGCGGAAGTAGAGGTCCTCGCGGAAGGAGCCCTCGCGCACCGCTTCCTGAAGGTTGCGGTTGGAGGTGGCGATGAGGCGCACGTTGACCTTGACCGGCGTGTTGGAGCCGACGCGGTCGATTTCCTTTTCCTGGATGGCGCGCAGCAGTTTGGCCTGCAGGCGCACGTCCATCTCGCTGATTTCGTCGAGCAGCAGGGTGCCGCCGTGGGCTTCCTCGAACTTGCCGATGCGGCGTGCCACGGCGCCGGTGAAGGCGCCCTTCTCGTGGCCGAACAGCTCGCTTTCCAGCAGGTTGTCGGGAATAGCCGCGCAGTTCACCGCGATGAACCGCCCCTTGGCGCGGCGGCTTTTTTCGTGGACGAAGCGGGCCATCAGCTCCTTGCCGGTGCCGGACTCGCCGGTGACCAGGATGGAGGCTTCCGACGGCGCCACCTGCTCGGCCATCTTCATGGACCGCTGCATGGCGGGGTCGCGGAAGATGATGGAGCGGCTGTCCTCGGTCACCGCCTGAAGGACGGCGGCGATGAGTTCCGGCTCCGGGGGCAGCGGGATGTATTCCTTGGCGCCGGCCTTGATGGCGCGCACGGCGGCCTTGCTGTCGCTCGCCACACCGCAGGCGACGACGGACACGCTCATGTGTTCGGCAGCCAGGCCGGTGATGAGGGCCTCCACGTCCAGTGCCACGTCGACCATGACGAGGTCGGCACCTTGCGTGCGCAGGACCTCCAGGCCGCGCGGGATATCGTCGGCCTGCACCACCTGCGCGCCGCGGGCGACGGCGATGCGGCTCGCGGCGCCGATCTGCCCGCCCAGGGACCCGATGATCAGAAGACGCATCCTATCTCTCTCCCACGCATGCCGTTCTTGTTCGTATCGGTCATGTAACGGTTGTCGTCAGTCGAAGACGCTGACGCGGCTGCCCGGCGGCAGCACGCTGTTGATCTGCATTTCCAGCCGCCGGGGATTGTCCTTACGGCCGATGGACAGGACGCCCAGCAGGTGCACGCGGGCCACCAGATGCTCGTCGGTGGCGTTGCGCTCCAGCTTGGAGGCCAGCGGCGTGAACACCACAGTGCCCAGGATGGCGCCGTAGAAGGTGGTCAGCAGCGCCACGGCCATGCTGGGGCCGATGGTCGACGGGTCGTCCAGGTTGCCGAGCATCTGCACCAGGCCGATCAGCGTGCCGATCAGGCCCATGGCCGGCGCGATTTCGGCCGCCTTGCGCAGCACCCCGACGGCGATGCGGCTGCGGTGCACGGCCGCCGACAGCTCATGGCGCAGGATGGCCTCGACCTCCGCTTCCGGCAGCCCGTCGATCACCAGCGACAGGCCCTTGTGCAGGATCGGCTCGCGCTTGAGAAGGTCCAGCGCCGGGCCCTGCATCTTCAACAGCCCCTGGCGGCGCGCCACGTCGGCCAGCCCGAGCACGCGCATGGCGGCTTCTTCCGGCGCCCGGGGCGACGGGCGGACGGTGGTGCGCAGGACCGACAGCGTGCGGCGGATGTCGCCGATCGAGAAACAGGCGGTGGTGACCAGCATGGTGCCGCCGATGACGATCAGCACCGCCGGCACGTCCACGAAGGAGGCCGCCGAGCCGCCCAGCAGCAGCGCCGCGCCGATCAGCACGGCGGCGCCGCCCAGGCCCAGCACGGTCGCCAGGTCCAGTGCGGGGCGGCCGGGGCGCGCCGGTATGTCCAGGCCGTCGGCCATGATGGGCTCAGCTCCGGTCCGTCTTGATGATCTCGGTCATGGTGATGCCCAGGCGCTCCTCGACCACCACCACCTCGCCGCGTGCGACCAGGCGGTTGTTGACGTAGATGTCGATGGCCTCGCCCACCTTGCGGTCCAGTTCCACCACCGCGCCGCGGCCCAGCTTGAGAAGCTGGTTGACCTGCATGGACGACTTGCCCAGCACCGCCGAGACCTGCACGGGGATGTCGTAGACCGCTTCCAGGTCGGCGGCGGAGCGCGGCTTGTCGGGCACGTCCGACGGCTCGTCCTCCAGGTCCTCCAGGCCGCCCTCGGCGGGCACCGGCGTCTGGTCGCCGTTCAACTCGTTGAGGTCGAGGTCGTTGTTGTTCTCGCGTTCGTCAGCCATGTCTCAACTCTCTTTTCGCGGTCCGCCGGCCTGCGGCGGTGGCGGCTGTGGGGCGGCGGCGATGGCCGGTCACCCGTCGGTTCCATTGCGTGCCTCGGGCGCCTCGGGCTCTTCCCCGGTCCCGGCCGGCGCATCGGCGTCCGTTTCCGTCTCCGGGTCCGGCTGCCCGCCGTCGCCTTCGGCATCCGGTGCGGGCGCGTCATAGGCGCCCTCGGCCTCGCGGGCGGCGACGTCGGCCTCGGCCTGTTCGCGGGCGCGGTCCTTCGCGCGCTCCATGGCGGCGTGCTCGGCCTCGGCCAGGGCCTCTTCCTTGAGGCGCGGGAAGGCCTCCTCGGCGGCGCGCTCGGCCTCGGCGAAGTCGCCCGTCAGGCCGCTTTCGCCGACGACGTTGCGGTCGATGATCTCCAGCACCTCGGACCATGTGCGGGCGGTGTCCTTCTCGACGCCGCCGTCGCCCCATTCCATGCGGGCGTCGCCGGGCTGGATCTGCGGGTCGTCGGTGACCACCAGCTTGCCCTCGAATCCGGCGTCCTCCACCACCGGGCGGATGGCGGTGCGGGTCTGTTCGGCCAGCGCCGGATGGACGCGCACCACCAGCCGGGGCTGGTCGATGACGGTGGGCACCACGCGCCGCACCAGGGCCTCGATCTCCTCCACGCCGTGGCGGGCGGCGATGATGGGCAGCACCCGGCGGCACACGGCGACGGCGATCTCGGCCGCCATGGGCTCCAGCCGCTGATAGGGCTCGTCGATGGTGCCCGCCATCTGCCGCAACTGCTGGGCGATGAAGTGCAGGCTTTCCGCCATCAGGCGCTCGGTGGCGGCCTCGGCCTCCTGCAGGGCGGCGGTATGGCCGGCGACGTAGGCCTCGTCGCGGGCGGCTTCCAGGTCCTGCTCGCTGAAGGTGGGCGCCGGCGGTTCCTCGGGCTCGGGCTCGGGTTCCGGCTCGGCCTGGTCCTGTTCGGCGGCTTCGGCTTCGGCCTGCGCGGCGGCCTCGGCCTCGGCGGCGGCGTCCGCTTCGGCCTGTTCCTGGGCGGCGGCGACGGCGTCGTCCAGCCGCGTGTCCTCCATGGGACGCGGGTCGGGCGGCACCGTCGTGTAGGAATCCCGCACGGCGTCATCACCGTCGAGGTTCAGGTCGAAGGTGAACTTGCGGATCGCGCTCTGTTTAGGCATGGCGGCCATGGAAGGCGACGTCCTCGGCGGAAGCGGAGTGGGGGCGGGCGGCGAGCGGCATCATCAGTAGATGAGCTCGTCGTCCTCCTTGCCCTCGGAGATGACGATCTGGCCGGAGTTGGCGAGTTCCTTGGCCAGGGCGACGATGATGTTCTGGGCCTCGTCCACCTCGCGCAGGCGCACGGGGCCGAGGGCGTCCATGTCCTCCTTGAGCATCTTGCCGGCGCGCTCGGACATGTTCTTGAAGAACAGATCCTTGATGCCGTCCGACGCACCCTTGAGGCCGAGCGCCAGCTTGTCCTTCTCCACATGGCGCAGCAGAGTCTGGATGCCCTGGCTGTCGATGCGGTTGAGGTCCTCGAAGGTGAACATGAGCTGCTTGATCTTCTCGGCGCTCTCGCGGTTGCGCTCTTCCAGGGCCGAGAGGAAGCGGCTTTCGGTGTTGCGGTCCAGGTTGTTGAAGATGTCCGCCATCATCTCGTGGGCGTCGCGGCGCGCGGTGCGGGCGAGGTTGGACATGAATTCCGTGCGCAGGGTCTTTTCCACGCCGTCCAGCACTTCCTTCTGGACCGCCTCCATGTGCAGCATGCGCATGATGACTTCCATGGCGAAGCCTTCCGGCAGCAGGGCCAGAACGCGGGCGGCGTGGTCGCCCTTGATCTTGGACAGCACGACGGCGACCGTCTGCGGGTATTCGTTCTTCAGGTAGTTGGCGAGCACCTGCTCGTTCACGTTGCCCAGCTTGTCCCACATGGTGCGGCCGGCGGGACCGCGGATTTCCTCCATGATGAGGTCCACGCGATCCTTCGGCAGCGACTTGGCCAGCAGGCGCTCGGTGCTTTCATAGGAGCCCACCAGCGAACCCGTGTTGGACATGGCGTCGGCGAATTCCACGAACAGCCGTTCCACCAGCGAGGAGGACACCGTGCCCAGGTTGGCCATGATCTGCGACAGCTCGCGGATCTCGTCGTCGTCCATCATGGCGAACAGCTTGGAGGAGTGCTCGTCGCCCAGCGACAGCATCATGATGGCGGCCTTCTGCGGCCCGGTGAGGCTGCGGTAGTCTTCCTTGACGCGTCCCACGGTTCTTCTCCTTCGTCGATGCCGCCCGGCGGGGGTCCGGGCGGATCGCGGCTGTCAGGCGATCAGGCTTCCTGGTAGAGCCAGTTGCGGATGATGGACAGGGCTTCCTCGGGGTGCTTGTCGACGATCTCGCCGATCTTGCGCAAGCTGGAGGCGCGCACGCGGCCTTCCACCTTGTCGATGTCGATCAGCTCGTCGGCCTCCATCTCCTCGTCCACGGGCACGGGCATGGAGCCCGGACCGGTCAGCTGCGGCACGCCGGCGGCGGCGTCGGCCGACAGCATGTCGGCCTCGTCGGGCGCGGCGGACTCGAAGGCGCGGGTGACCAGCGGACGCACCACCAGCAGGATCACAAGGATGGCGACGATGGCGATGCCGAGACCCTCGGCCATCTTCATGATCTCGTCCTTGGTGAAGCCCATGAACGTCCACGCGTCCTCGGGCATGAAGTCGTCCAGGCTGGTGAAGCGCATGTTGATGACTTCCACCTGGTCGCCGCGCTGGGCGTCGTAGCCGACGGCGGAGCGCACCAGCGTGGCGATCTTGTCCATCTGCTCGTCGCTGCGCGGCACGTAGGTGCGGGTGCCGTCCTCGGCCACGTCATAGGTGCCGTCGACCAGCACGGCGATGGACAGGCGCTCGATCTCGCCGCCGTCGCTGACGGAGTTCACCACGCGCTTGGAAATCTCGTAGTTGACCGTTTCCTCGGTGCGGCTCTCGCTGGAGGTGGCGGTGGGGCCGCCGGCGTTGAGGTTGGCGTCGGGCAGGTTGTTCTGCACCGTCACCGCGCCCGGGTCGTTCTCCCGCGTCTGGGCCTGTTCCTCCAGGTTGACGGTGGAGCGCGGCACGGCGCTCTCGGGATCGAAGATCTCCTCTTCCGTCACCGTGCGGTCGAAGTCCATGTCGGCGCGCACCTCGGCGCGGGCCTTGCCGGGGCCGACGGTCTGTTCGAGCAGCTGCTCGATGTTGCGGGCCAGGCGCTGCTCGGTCTTCAGGCGCATTTCCTCGCGCGTGAAGGCCAGCATGTCGCCGTCGTCCTCGAAGTTGCGCGACAGCAGCGTGCCGGCCTCGTCGACGATGGAGATGCGCGAGGGCTTGAGCTGCGGCACCGCGGCGGCCACCAGCTGCTGGATGGCGTTGACCTGGCCCTGGTCCAGGCGGCCGGTCTTCATCTTGATGTAGATGGAGGCCGACGGCTCCTGCGTCTCGCGCGAGAACAGTTCGCGTTTGGGCATGACCAGGTGGACGCGGGCGGCCTTGACGCTGTCGATGGCGGCGACGGTGCGCGCCAGTTCACCTTCCAGCGCGCGCACCAGGTTCACGTTCTGCATGAAGTTGGTGGCGCCCAGGCTGTCCATCTCGTCGAATACTTCATAGCCCACCGTGGCGCCGCCCGTGGCGAACTCGGCCAGCGACACCCGCTGGCGCAGCACCTGGTCGGCCCCGACGTAGATGTCGGCACCGCCGTTGCGCAACTCGTACGGAATGTTCTGCGCTTCCAGCTCCTGCACGATGCGGTTGCTGTCCACGGCCTCCAGGTTGCCGTACAGCAGCTCCATGGGCGTGGCGGTGAAGCGCGTGGCGAAGTAGATGATGAAGGCCAGGAGGCCGACGCCCACGCCCGCCAGCGCGGCCAGGCGCATGGGGCCGAGGTTCTTGAGCTGCGTGAGAAGCGCGTTCACGGGATGGCGTCCTGCTCGACGAATGGTGTGCCGGGCACCCCCTCCGGCCGCCCGGCGGGTACCCCCTCTGTCTTAGCGCGGAGGGTAGGAGGGCCTTATTAAAGAAGACGTTAACGGTGGGCAAAATTTGCCCGCCCCCGTCGCCGCCCCCGGACACAATTGCCGGGGCGGAATCTCGTGCCGCCCGAAACCGTCCCGGGTCCGGACACGCCACGGGCCGCGGCGGGCAGGGCAGGGGCGGGCGTGGTGGCGGCGTAAAAAGACTCAGTGGCGACAACGAGTCGCATCCCTGTTCGCGTCTGGCGTGGGATGTGCGAGGGGTGCCGCATCCGGGCCGTGACGGGATCATCGGTGGCAGTTGGCACGCTGTTTGAATAGGTCGGCGTCGGCAATCTCATGCCGCAGAAGGCGGCCCCGCCATACTCGGAACCGGAGTTAGAAGAGATGACCTCGTCCATTCTCACCAATGCCAGCGCGATGACCGCGCTGCGGGTGTTGAACTCGATCAACAAAGATCTTGCCACCACCCAGAACCGAATCTCGACCGGCCTGAAGGTCTCCAGCGCCAAGGACAACGCCTCCTTCTGGGCGGTGTCCAGCGTGATGAAGTCCGACGTCAACAGCTTCAAGGCCATCGGCGACAACCTGTCGCTGGCCGAGAACAGCCTGTCGGTGGCCCGCACGGGCGCCGAACAGATCACCAAGCTGATCGACACCATCAAGTCGAAGACGACGGCGGCCCAGGAAGGCTCCATCGACAAGGGCGCCCTGCAGGCGGACATCGACGCCGCGCTGGACCAGATCAGCGAGATCACCAAATCGGCCAACTTCAACGGCGTCAAGCTGCTGGAGACCACGTCGAAGGTGCGCCTGCTGTCGTCCATCGGCCGTGACGGCTCCAACGTCGACGCCAGCTACATCAGCTTCACGTCGCAGGACCTGACCTTCGCCCCGCGCGGCGGCCTGGAGAGCATCGCCGGCCTGTCGGTGCTCGACCGCGGCGACAGCCTGGTGGAGAGCAAGACGGACGGCGTGCCCGAGTACAACATGGGTGCGCTGAACAGCCAGACGTTCTTCATGGACGCCAACAAGTTCACGTTCGACACCGACAACACCGACAACGACTTCACGCTGACCTACAGCACCGGCACGGCGACCAGCGACACCAGCACCAGCGCCTTCGCCGACGTCAGCGACGGCAACGACCTGGCTTCGCAGCTGGCCGGCAGCGCCGACGTGGTGAACGCCACCTGGGACAACACCGAGGGCCTGACCGTCAAGCTCGCCAACGGCTATGACTTCAGCGCGCTGTCGGTGGCGACCGGCGCCGGCATTACGGCGCAGGTCGACGACTCGGTGGTCTACACGGCCAAGGCCGGGCAACAGGTCACGTTCAACTACGTCGATGAGGAAGGCGTCAACCGCACGCTGACCCACACGCTGCAGAACAACATCGTCTCCAGCGACGACGGCGCCCTGGCGCTGGTCGACGAGCTGAACGGCAACGAGGACTTCGCCGACCTCTTCCGCATCAGCTTCGACAACGGCGAATTCAAGATCTCCGCCAAGGATCGCGAGACCGACGTCGAGCTGAAGGACTGGAGCGGCCCGATGTTCACCACGCCCGGTGACGTCGTGACCTTCGCGCCCAGCAGCTACAACCTGGACACGGACAACACCGACAACGACTTCGTCCTGACCTACCGCGACCTCAACGGGTCGCTTCAGACGAGCGCGGTGGCCGACGTGGACGCCACGGCCCTGGGAACCACGGCGACGGCGCTGGCCGGCACCAACTTCATCAAGAACGCGTCCTGGGACAGCACCAACGGCCTGACCATGGCGCTGGAAGCCGGCTACGAGTTCGTCAGCATGCAGCCGACCGCGGCGGCGACCGGTGAAGGCGTGACCTTCGCCTCGGAGCCGACCTTCGAGGGGATGAGCATCGTCGAGCGCAACGAAATGTCCTTCCAGGACCAGCCGCTGCGCCTGGGCGAGGAGATCACCCTCAACTACACGGTCAACGGCACCCAGAAGGAGGTCGTGCTGCGCGTCACCGGGCAGGATACCGACACCGGCGCGCGCCTGGACGACCAGTCCAACCCGAACCGGATCGAACTGGCCCTGGACGCCCGCGAGGTGACGCACGCCAGCACCACCGGCAGCAAGATCGTCGAGGAGATCGTTGCGGCCCTGCAGGGCGGCAACCTGCCCAGCTCGTTCGGGCTGAGCAACGACTCGGCGAGCGCGCCGTCCTTCGGGACGAACCTGTATTACACCAACAACAACAACACGATCACCTTCGAGACCGCCGGCACCGGCATCGACAGCCTGGACGTGACCGGACTGCCGATCACCGACTACGACCAGCTGCTCGACAACCTGGAAGAGGCCATGCAGGTGGCGACCGACGCCGCCGCCGCGCTGGGTTCCGCCCAGGGGCGCATTGAAATCCAGAAGGATTTCATCATGGAGCTGACCGACAACCTGGAAGAGGGCATCGGGACGCTGGTGGACGCCAACATGAACGAGGAGTCCGCGCGCCTCCAGGCCCTGCAGGTGCAGCAGCAGCTGGGCATCCAGTCGCTGTCCATCGCCAACCAGGCGCCGCAGGCCCTGCTTTCGCTCTTCCAGTAATCAAGGCGGAACAGGCCGCGAGAACAGCAAGGTCATACGCCGACTTCCGAGACCGGGGGGTGCGCCAGAACGGCGCGCCCCCTTCTCGCGTCCGGCGGAGGCAGCGGCGCGGCGGTGGCGCGGCGCGTGTGCGCGGTAAAATGGTGTGCGTTGGTCTGACGAATTCGATAATCCATTGATTTTATGGAATTAACGTCTTGTTCACCTTTGCGGTCACGGTGCAAAGGTGTTGCGGATGGCGCGGTCGTATGGCTTAATCCGACGCTGATGGGTCACCAATAGGGGTGGCCTGGCCCACAGAAGTGGGCCGCGGAACAGCCAGAAGGAAATTCCGCCATGTCTTCGTCGATTCTCACCAATGCCTCCGCGATGACCGCTCTGCGTGTCCTGGAAAGCACCAACCAGGACCTCGCCAAGACGCAGAACCGCATCGCGACCGGCCTGAAGGTGTCCAACGCCAAGGACAACGCCTCGTTCTGGGCCGTGTCGACCACCATGAAGGCCGACGTGAACACCCTGAAGGCCATCGGCGACAACCTGTCGCTGGCCGACAACTCGCTGGGTGTGGCGCGTAACGGCGCCGAGCAGATCACCAAGCTGATCGACACCATCAAGTCCAAGACCACCGCCGCCCAGGAAGGCTCCATCGACAAGGCCGCCCTGCAGGCCGACATCTCCGCCGCCCTGGACCAGATCGCCGAGATCACCAAGTCGGCCAACTTCAACGGCGTCAAGCTGCTTGAGGAAGCCACCGACGTGAGCCTGCTGTCGTCCATCGGCCGCGAGGGTTCGAACGTCGACGCCTCCTACATCTCCTTCCGCTCGCAGGACCTGTCGTTCAGCGCCGGCGGCGGCCTGGAGAGCATCGGCAGCCTGTCCGTGCTGGATCGCGGCGAGTCCCTGCTGTCCTCGGCCACCGACGGTGTCGCCGAGCAGGACATGGGTCCGCTGCAGGCGCAGTCCTGGTCCATCGATGCCGACAAGTTCACGTTCGACACCGACAACTCGGACAACGACTTCCAGCTGGTCTACAGCACCGGTGCGGCGACCTCCGACACCAGCGTGACCACCTTCGCCAACGCCACCGACGGCAACGACCTGGCCTCCATCATGGCCGCCTCGGCCGACGTCCTCAGCGCCAGCTGGGATGCCGAGACCGGTCTGTCGGTCAACATGGCGAACGGTTACGACTACTCGGCCATGACCGCCATCACGGGTGCCGGCATCACCGCCGCCCTGGACAACTCGACGGTCTACACCGCCAAGGCCGGTCAGGAGCTGACCTTCAACTACACCGACGAAGACGGTGTGGCGCGCACCCTGACGCACACCCTCAGCCAGAACATCACGGCTGACCAGGAAGGTGCGCAGGCCCTGGTGAACGAACTGAATGGGAACAGCGACTTCTCGGCGCTGTTCAACGTCCGGTACGACACCACCGACAGCGAACTGAAGATCAGCGCCAAGGATCGCGACACCGACGTGACCGTCACGGGCTGGAGCGGTGCGACCTTCGCCGATCCGGGCGAAGCCGTGAAGTTCGATGCGGCGACGTTCACCTTCGACACCGATGCCTCGGACAACGACTTCGTGCTGACCTACCGCGATGCCAGCGGCTCGACGGCCTCGACCGCCATCGGCAACGTGGACTCGGACAACCTGTCCGCTGCGGCCACCACGCTGCAGGGTGCGTCCTTCATCAAGAGCGCGAGCTGGGATGCCGAGAACGGCCTGACCATCGCTTTCGAAGCCGACCACAGCTTCGAGAACCTGGCGCTCGCCACCAGTGCCTCGGCTTCCGTGACCCTGGATGGCGGCACGGCTGCGGTGACCACGCCGGACGACACCGGCATCGCGGTCGAGCAGAAGCAGGAGATGTCCTTCCAGGATGCCCCGCTGCGTCTGGGCGAAGAAATCGCCTTCAACTACAGCGTCAACGGCACCAACAAGGAAGTCGTGTTCCGCGTCACGGGCAACGACACCGCGACCGGTACCCGTCTGGACGAGCAGGACAACCCGAACCGGATCGTCCTGGCCCTCGATGCCCGCGAAGTGACCTTCTCCGGCACCACCGGCGAGAACATCGCGAGCGAGATCGAGACGGCTCTGGCCCCGGCCAACCTGCCGTCGTCCTTCGGTCTCACCAGCGGTGCCCCCGCCGCGGGTACGAACGTCCAGTTCGCTGTCGACGGTGACAAGATCACCCTGACCACGGCTGCCAACGGCTTCGACACCCTGAGCACGGCCACCACGCCGGCGACCGACTACGACGCGCTCCTCGACAACATCGAGGAAGCCATGCAGACCGCGACCAACGCGGCCTCGCAGCTGGGTTCCGCCCAGGGTCGTATCGACATTCAGCAGGACTTCATCAGCGCCCTGACCGACAGCCTGGAAGAGGGCATCGGCACCCTGGTGGACGCCAACATGAATGAAGAGTCGGCCCGTCTGCAGGCCCTGCAGGTCCAGCAGCAGCTGGGCATCCAGGCCCTGTCGATCGCCAACCAGGCCCCGCAGCAGCTCCTGTCGCTGTTCCGCTAAGGATCACGACGGCAGCGTCTACGGACCGCCTCTCCTTTGGAGGCCGCACCGCAAGGTGCGGCCTCTTTTCTTTGTACGGCCGGCCGCACGGCTCTGCGCCCCGGCGGCACAAGCGGCACGGCTTCCGGACGTCCGGCCAGCATGGCTGTGAAGACGCCGCGCCGCCGCTGCGGGAGAAGAGGCGGGGCCGGCCGCGCGACGGAAGTATCGTCATCCAGCTCTCTCGGTCCGCGGTGGGGTGCTGCCCGGCAAGAAATGCCGGGTCGGTCATCCCTGCCGGTCAAAAACGGCCGGCGGGGGCGCCGTCGGCCGCGCCGGAGCGCGTCTCTGGTCCCCGGGCGCCGTATACCGCGCGCCTTTCCGAAGCTGCTGCCGCCTCAGGCCATCGGAGCGCGCCCGAGGCGCCGCGCGGGGACGGCGCCGGGCCGCATCGTCGGCCACCTGCCGATGTCCGAAGGATCAGCGGCGCGGGGGCGGTCACAGGGCGTCTTGCGGTGTGATCACGGCACGCTGCTTGCACAGCCATCGGCAGGATGGACCGCCGCGCCGTCGCGTCGCCGTCGCTCCGGTAAAGGACTTTTTAAGCCAACCGGTGTAAGACGGGAGACGGCCCTCCGCGGTCATCTGCGGAACAAGGAGTGAGTTCAATGAACGCTGGTGCTTATCAGTCCGCCGCCATGAAGCAGGGCGCCTACCAGACGGCCCAGAACGCGTCGGAAGATCCCCGCTCGCGCGAATACCGCCTGTTCATCCGCGTGACCGCGCAGCTGCAGCGGGCGCTGGACGAGCAGGACACCGGCCCCGTCCTGGGCCTGGCGCTGCACGAAAACCGCGTGCTGTGGAACGCCCTGATGGACGACCTCAGCCAGGAGGGCAACCGGATGCCCCGCGACCTGAAGGCGCAGCTGATCTCGCTGGGCATCTGGGTCAACCGGCACAGTTCCTCGGTCATGCGCGGCGACGCCACCGTCGGTCCGCTGATCGACGTCAACAAGATGATCATCACGGGTCTGGCGCAGCAGGCCGACAACGCGGACGCGCCCGAGCCGGTGGAGGCTGTCGGTGGCCTTAAAGCTTAACCTGAAGCCCGGCGAGAAGATCGTCATCAACGGCGCGGTCATCGTCAACGGCGACCGCAAGGCGTCGCTGGGCGTGAAGAACTTCGCCAACATCCTGCGCGAATCCGACGTCATGCAGGAAGAAGAGGCGAACACGCCCACCAAGCGTGCGTACTTCGCGGCCCAGTTGATGCTGCTCGATCCCGAGCACCGGGCCGACTACGAGGTCCCCTTCCGGCGCTACATGAAGGACCTGATCGGCGCCTTCACCAACCGCGACATGCTGGACCTGCTGCAACTGGCGCTGGAACATCATGATGCCGGGGACTACTATAAGATTCTCGCCGTACTCCGAAAGGTGATATCGTACGAAGAAGTCCTGTTGCAGTCCATCGAGGCCCGGCCCCTGCCGCCGCTGGTGGACGTCATCGAGGAAGAGGATGCCGCCCGGCACAAGCGCGGCAGGCGCAGCAGCCCAGAAGGGGTGGAGGAGCGCGATGATCATCAGTAACCTCGTCGCCGGCCTGGGCACGTCGTCGTTGACGGCCCACACGGTGCTGAACCGCGACATCGATCGGTACCGCCAGATCATGCGCGAGGATCCCGCCATCAAGCGGGAAACCGATTACATTCGGGAAAACATCGGCACCAAGGCCTCCATCGACGAGGTGACGGACGACTACCGGCTCTGGCAGTCCATCACCACGGCCTTCGGGCTGGAGGATCAGGCCTACGCCAAGGCCATGCTCAAGAAGGTCATCCGCGAGGGTGCGACCGATCGCGAGGCCATGGCCAACCAGATGGTCGACCCGCGCTACAAGGAACTGGCGTCCTTCTTCGAGTACGACAAGCTGGGCATGCTCAACGCCCAGAGCCCGAAGTGGGTGGACAAGCTGGTCGAGAAGTACGAGACGGCCCAGTTCGAGAAGGCCGTCGGCGAAAGCAACGAGAACCTGCGCCTCGCCATGTATTTCGAGCGCAAGGTGAAGTCCGTCAAAAGCTGGTACCAGATCCTGGGCGACAAGGCCATGTACCAGGTCGCGCTCAAGATGGGCGGCCTGCCGAAGGAATACGCCCAGGTCGACATCGACAAGCAGGCGGAGTACTTCAAGGACAAGCTGCCGCTGGAAGACCTGAAGGACCCGAAGAAGCTTGAAAAGCTGCTTCAGTCCTTCCTGGCCCGCGCCGATGCCGAGGACAACTCGGCCATGGCCAATCCCACGGTGCAGATCATGCAGTCGGCCACCAACACCGGCTTCAGCCCCATCGTCAGCATCGATCCCACCCTGTTCCTGAAGCTGTGACGGCTGTCGGGGAGCGGGCCGCCAGGCCCGGTCCGGCTGCCCCGGTGGCGGCACCCGTCGGCCTGAGCCAATCCCGGAGTTCCCGCATCATGCATGTTCGCCTGTTCAAGCCCAGCGTCGGCCAGGAAGAGCTGGATGCCATCGCGGATGTGTTCGACCGCGCCTGGCTCGGCCTCGGGCCCAAGGTTGCGGCGTTCGAGCAGGCCTGGGCGGAGTACGTGGACGCTCCGGCGGCGCTTGGCGTCAACTCGGCCACGGCGGCCCTGCATCTGGCGGTGACGGCGCTGGACCTGCCGCCGGGCAGCAAGGTGCTCGTGCCGTCCATGACCTTCGTCGCCAGCGCCCTGTCGGCGCTCTACAACGGACTGGACGTGGTGTTCGTCGACTGCGACCCCGAGACGCTGCAGATGGACCTGGACGACCTGGAGCGCCGCATCACGCCCGAGACGCGCGCCGTGGTCGCCGTCCACTTCGGCGGCTATCCGGTCGACATGCCGCGCCTGATGGAGATCGCCGGGCGCCGCGGCCTCAAGGTGATCGAGGACTGCGCCCATTGCGCCGGCGGCCGGCTCGACGGCCGGGCGCTGGGCACCTGGGGCGACCTGGGTTGTTTCTCGTTCGAGGAAAAGAAGTGCATGACCACCGGCGACGGCGGCATGCTGGTCGCCCGCGATCCGGCCCTGGTGGAGCGCGTGCGGCCCAACCGCTGGCTCGGCATCGACAAGGATACCTGGAAGCGCCAGACGGGCTACACGGCCGAAGGCGCCGATGATGCCCGCCACTGGCACTACGAGGTCGCCGAGGCCGGCTACAAGTACAACATGAACGATCTTGCCGCCGCCATCGGCCTGGTGCAGCTGAAGAAGCTGCCGGCCATGAACGCGCGGCGCGGCGCCTTGATCGCGCGCTATCTGGACGGCCTCGCCGATATGCCCGGCGTGCGTCCGTTGCTGCCCTATCAGCCCGATGCCGGCCACGCCTACTGGATCTTCGGCGTGCGGGTCGAGGCGGGCCGGCGCGATGACGTCATCCGCCACCTCAAGGCGCGCGACGTGGCGACTAGCGTCCATTACATGCCCCTGACCCTGCACCCGCTGTTCGCCGCCCATGCGGGCGCGACGCCGGTGGCCGAGTCCCTGTGGCACGAAATGATCACCCTGCCGCTGTTCCCGGACATGACGGACGAGCAGGTGGATTACGTGGTGGATGCGCTCAAGGAGGCCGGTGCGGCGCGCGCGCCGGTCTGACCGCAGGATTGGCGGGCGCGGTCGCCAGGGCGCGGCCGGCGCTCCGCGCAGGATGTGAGACGGATCATGAAGGCAGTCATTCTCGCCGGTGGACGCGGCACCCGCATTTCCGAGGAAACGGTCGCGCGCCCCAAGCCCCTGGTGGAAATCGGCGACATGCCGATTCTGTGGCACATCCTCAAGATCTACTCGCACCACGGGATCAACGACTTCGTCATCTGCCTCGGCTACAAGGGGGCGATGATCAAGCAGTTCTTTTTGGAATATGCCTATCAGACGTCGGACCTGTCGGTGGACCTGGCGGAGAACGCCGTCGACTTCCACAGCCGCCGCGCCGAGCCATGGAAGGTCACGCTGGTGGATACGGGGCTGGACACGGCGACGGGCGGCCGCCTGAAGCGGATCCGGCCGTACGTGGCCGATGATGAGGCGTTCCTCATGACCTACGGTGACGGCCTCGCCGACGTGGACGTCACGGCCAGCCTCGCCCATCACCGGGCCATGGGCCTGCTGGCGACCATGACGGTCGTCCGGCCGCCGGCCCGCTTCGGCTCGGCCGCCATCAGCGGCGGGCGCGTGGAACGCTTCATCGAGAAGCCTCAGGCCGAGGAAGGCCTCATCAACGGCGGCTTCTTCGTCATGAGCCCCAAGGCCCTGGATTACGTGGCCGACGACGCGACGTCGTGGGAGTTCGGCAGCCTGCCGCGCATCGCGGCGGCCGGGCAGCTTGCCGCCTTCCAGCATGACGGTTTCTGGCAGCCCATGGACACCCTGCGCGAGAAGGACTACCTGCAGGGCCTGTTCGACCGGGGCGAGGCGCCGTGGATGGTCTGGCGCGGCACCGGCGATGACCGGGCCTGAGCAGCGGGGCGGCATCATGACCTTCGACATCCTGCGCGATGCCTTTTCCGGGCGCCGCATTCTGGTGACGGGCCACACGGGCTTCAAGGGCGCGTGGCTGTGCGAGATGCTGCTGGCGCTCGGCGCCCGGCCGCACGGCCTGGCCCTGCCGCCGCCGACCGATCCGGCCCTGCACGACGTGCTCGACCTGGGGCGCCGCATGACGGCGACCATCGGCGACATCCGCGATCCCGCCGTGGTCGCGGAGGCCTTCGAGACGGCGCGGCCGGAGGTCGTCTTCCACCTGGCGGCCCAGCCGATCGTGCGCGCTTCCTATGACGACCCGGCCGGCACCTATGCCGCCAACGTCATGGGCACCCTCTATGTGATGGAGGCCATGCGCCGCCACGGCACGCCCGCCGGCGTCATGATCACCACCGACAAGGTCTACCGCAACCCGGAGACCGGCGCGGCCTTCCGGGAAGGCGATGAACTCGGCGGCAAGGACCCCTACAGCGCCAGCAAGGCCTGCGCCGAACTGGTCATCCGGTCCCACCGCGAGGCCTTTTTCGCCCAGATGGATGCGGCGGGGAGCGCGGGGCCGCTGGTCGCCAGCGTGCGCGCCGGCAACATCATCGGCGGCGGCGACTGGGCGGCCGACCGCATCGTGCCCGACTTCGCCCGCGCCGTACTCGGCCGGGGTGAGGCCATCCGCGTGCGCAGCCCGCATGCCGTCCGCCCGTGGCAGCAGGTGATGGAGCCGCTGACCGGCTACATGATGGCGGGCGCCCGCTTGCTGGCCGGGGATCGCGAGGTGGCGGACGCTTTCAATTTCGGCCCCGATGACGCCGACGCGGTGCCCGTCGCCGACCTTCTTGAGCGCTGCCGCCGCAGGGCGGGGCGGGGCGAGATCGACATCGCCCCCAGCTCCGGGAAGCCGGAGGCGGGGCTGCTGCGGCTGGACAGCGCCCGCGCGCGGTCCGTCCTGGGCTGGGCGCCGCGTTTCGACCTGGATGCCGCCGTGGCCGGCACCATCGACTGGTATGCCGCGTTCTACGACGGCGGCGACGCGGCGACCATCACGCGCGACCAGATTGCCGCCTACATGGCCGCCTGGACTGCGGTGCCGGAGCGGGTGACGGCGGCGGGAGGCCAGGGGTGAAGGTCCTCGAAACGCCCATACCCGATCTTCTTGTGGCGGAGTTGGAGCCGCGCGGCGACGACCGGGGGTTCTTCGCCCGCGCCTTTTGCCGCGACGAACTTGCGGCCGCCGGCGTGGCGGACACGGCGGTGCTCCAGATCAACGACAGCTTTTCCGCCCGCAAGGGCACGCTGCGCGGCATGCACTATCAGCTTCCGCCCAGCGCCGAGACCAAGATGGTCCGCTGCATCCGTGGCGCGCTGTGGGACGTGGCGCTGGACCTGCGGCCCGACAGCGCGACCTTCGGCCAGTGGCACGGCGTCGAGCTGACGGCCGAGAACCGGCGCATGCTGATCGTGCCGCGCGGCTTCGCCCACGGGTTCATGACGCTGACCGACGAGACCGAGATGCTCTATTTCGTCACCGCCGCCTACGACCCGGAGCGGGAGCGCGGGGTGCGGTGGAACGATCCGCGCTTCGGCATCCGGTGGCCCATGGACCCTGTCGTCATTTCCGAAAAGGACGCCGGCCAGCGCGGCTTCGACCCGGACTGGCACCTGCCATGAGCGCATCGGCAGGCGCGAGCGGTGCGGCGCCCGTGCTCGTCTGGGGCGGGGCGGGCCACGCGAAGATGCTGCGCCCGACGCTGGCGCGCCTCGGCCATGCCGTCGTCGCCGTGGCGGACCGCGACCCTGCGCGAGGGTCTGCCCTTCCGTTCCCCGGCACCCGCTGGCTGGATGGCGAGGATGCCGTGCGTGCCTGGGTCGTCGAGGCTGATGCGGCGGCGCGCGGGGTGTGCTTCGTCCTTGCCATCGGCGGCCATAACGGCGCGGAACGCTGCCGTCTGGCCGATGTGCTGACCGGCCTCGGGCTGGCGCCGCTGACCCTGGTCCACGACCGGGCGTGGGTGGCCGAGACCGCTCACCTGGCGGACGGCTGCCAGATCCTGCCCATGGCGGCTGTGGGCGAGGAGGCCGTGCTCGGCCGCCAGACCATCGTCAACACCAATGCGTCGGTGGATCACGACTGCCGCCTGGGCGAGGGCGTGCACATCATGCCGGGCGCCACGCTGGCGGGCTGTGTCACCGTCGGCGACCACGCCACCATCGGAAGCAATGCCACGGTTCTGCCCCGCGTGACCGTCGGCGCAGGCTGCATGGTGGGCGCCGGCGCCGTCGTCACCCGCGATCTGCCGCCGGGCGCCACCGTGATCGGCGCGCCGGCCCGGCCCCTGACCCGTTAACCAAGCTGACAGAGTGTCCAGAAGGAGCGTCCCATGTCCCGTGAGCTGTCCGAGGCCGAGAAGGCCTTCGCCGCCGAAGTGAAAGGCAATGTCGAGGGCCTGGGCCGCGACCCCGTGATGAAGGACCTTACGGCGCAATGGTTCCGCCGGTCGACGGACCACAGGTACAGCTACAACTTCCGCTGGATGGGTCGTCCGCTGATCCAGTATCCGCAGGACATGGTGGCCCTGCAGGAGGTCGTCTGGGAGACCCAGCCCGACATCATCCTGGAAACCGGCATCGCCCACGGCGGGTCGCTGATCTACAGCGCATCGCTGCTGCGGCTTCTGGGCGGCGATCACCGCAAGGTGATCGGCATCGACATCGAGATTCGCCCGCACAACCGCAAGGCGATCGAAGAGCACCCCATGGCGCCGATGATCGAGATGATCGAAGGCAGCGCCCTGGACCAGGCCGTGGTCGACCAGGCCAAGGCGCTGATCCCCGAGGGCGCGCGCGTGATGGTCCTGCTGGACAGCAACCACACCCACGACCACGTGCTGGGCGAGCTGCGCCTGTACGCGCCGCTGGTGACGCCGGGCTGCTACTGCGTCGTCTACGACACGGTGGTGGAGGACCTGCCGGCTGAGTTTTCGGGTGATCGCCCGTGGGGGCCGGGCGACAACCCGAAGACGGCCGTGCACGCCTTCCTCAAGGAAGCCGACGGCTTCGAGATCGACCACGCGCTGGAGGACAAGATCCAGATCACGGTTGCGCCGGACGGTTGGCTCAGGCGCGTTCGCTAGAGTCCCTTATCATTTGACGCGGTCGCGCCGGATGAACGGCGTGCGCGCTTCTGCGCACGCCTTCGGCTCCAAGCTTCACCGAGGCTCATGCGCCCTGCCGGCGCGGGGGCGTCCGCTCACAGACCGATCGCCGAGAAATCGACGTTCGGGTGGTAGCGGGTGAGGCCGCGGATTCTCTCCTTCTCCGCCTCGGTGAAGAAAGACGCCCCGCGGCCCGCCACGCCCTTGTTCAGCCGCGTGTCGCCGGCGTTGGTGACTGCGTTGACGGTCTGGGCGATCATGGCGCTGTCGGCGTTGATGCCCCAGAAGCGGCACAGGTCCTTCAGCGCCGCTTCCGGCCTTTCGATCAGCGTTTCGTAGGCCAGCCACGTCACCCGCAGTTCGTTGCGCACGGTGACGCGCCACCAGCTGGCGTAGAACGTGATGTACCACGGGGCGACCATGTCGATGATGCAGGCGCGCCGGTCGTCTGCCGAGAGGCCGGGCCAGTGCCGCAGGAAGCTCTCGATGAACAGACCGGCGTCATAGTAGTCGTGCAGGCTGACCAGCGTGTCGAACAGGTTGCGCACCAGAATGACGGGAGTGATCCCGAACCCCTGCATCAGGTGAACGTTGGCCTCGGTCGCCCGGCAGTGCTGCTGCACCACCGCGTCCGTCCCCGCGTAGGTCTGCAGGTAGGGGAGGTAGAGGTCCTGCTCGTTCTGGCCGAAGGTGTAGCACAGCGGAATGTGCGGCAGGCCGCTCAGCGTCGAAAGCAGCGACAGCAGGAAGGTGGACCCGCTTTTCGGAAAGCAGGCCACGAACAGCTTCCGCCCCAGGGCGCCCGGCTCCATGTGCGGCATGAAGTCCGACAGGCCCGCCTTGGTCTCCGATGAAGCCAGCGTCGGCGACAGGTTGGCCCGCATGGTCGGATTGGCCGGCGCGAGCTGGACCAGAAGCCGGGCGATGCCGCCGCGGACCGGGTCGGTGGGGCGCGTCGTGCGGTTGACCTCGGTCTGCAGGTCCAGCAGGGCGGTGAGCAGGTCGCGCTTCAGGTCTTCAAGCTGCTCCTGGCGCCGGCCTTCCAGGGCATGCACTTCCGACACGGCCGCGGCCAGCAGGCGCATCCGCTCGGCCGGCGGGCTGGACTGGCCTGCCGTCCTGGCCACGGCCGCCAGGGCGTGCGACAGCGCGCGCCGGGCGGCAAGCGCCTCGGGGTCGGTCGAGACGCAGCGGTCGAGCAGGGGCAGGGCCCTCAGGGGCTCGCCCTTGTCCAGCAGGAGCCGGCCGGCCAGGGACAGCGCCTGCGGATCGGCGTCAGGCTTGTCCACTTCCGGCCGCAGCTCGGCGAGGGCATCCTGCGGCCTTCCGGCGGCCGCGAGGTCGTGTGCGCGATCCAGGGGCGGCTTGGCGGTGGACGTCTCGTCGGCTGGCATGAGCGGTTTCCCGGAAACTGTTTCGGCGCCTTCAGCCCGCGGGGGCCAAGGCGGCGGTGGGCTCTCTGGATGTGCTGGCGTCCTCGAACAGGTCGATGGCCTTGTGGCGGCCGTCGCAGGCGTTCTTCCACATTTCGCGGTAGGCGGCCTCGAGGTTGCGGGTGAAGCGGGCGCCGTCGCAGATCGCCGACCGCAGCAACTCGTCGCGCAGCGTGCCGCGCACCGCCCGCAGGCGGTCCAGGTCGCCGGCCATCAGGACCGCCTTGCGGATGTACTCGGGGATGCTCCACCCGATCCACTCGGGGTGCCCGACGGTGTCGACCATGGCGGCCCCAAGCCGCCCGACCGGCGGCCTGTCGGCGATGGCAAGGACGGGCACGCCCATGTACATGGACTCGCAGGTGGTGGTTCCAGACGCGTGCGGGAAGGTGTCCAGCACGATGTCCACCTCGCCGTAAAAGCCCCAGTAATCGCCGCTGTTGAGCACGTCGACCCGGTCCATGGGCGCGCCGGCCTCGGCCAGCCGCTTGCGCATGTAGTCGGCGCACCAGGCATCGCCGTAGTCGGGGTGGTCGAGCCTCAGCCGCGCCTCGGGCGTCCGGTTGAGGATCTCGGCCCAGCTGCGCAGCACCCGCGGGTTCAGCCGGATGAGGCGAGAGGCATTGCCGAAGGTGATATGCCCCCGGGTGTCCGCCGGCAGCGGAGATATGGCCTCGGGCGCCTTGGGCGAGGGCGTGTAGCAGGCCAGATAGTGGGGCAGGCGCACCAGGTGCTCGGAGAACACGTGGGCGGATTCCGGCGGCGAGGTGATGTGGTCGCCGATGAAGTAGTCCACGCCCGGCACGGCGGTGGTGTAAAGATACCCCAGCCATGTGGCGCTCGCCGGGGCGGGGCGGTAGGGAAAGACGTTGAGCCGGTTGTTGGACGTGTGGCCGGCCAGGTCCACCAGGATGTCCACGTTGTCGGCCCGGATGCGCGCGGCCACGTCCTCGTCCTTCACGCGCGTCGTCAGGAACCAGCCGTCGACCGTGTCCTGCACGTGCTGGGTGTCCTTGTCGCCCAGGCGCAGTTCGGCATAGGCGTAGACCTCGACGGCGTCGCGGTCGTGGTGATTGAGGAACGGCTTGATGAAGTTGATCATGGAGTGGCTGCGGAAGTCCGGCGACATGTAGCCGATCCGCAGCTTGTCCCGCCGGTGCTCGGCCGGAATGATGGCGGGGCGCACGTCCGCCAGGGTCACGACGTCCTTGTAGGTCTGGTAGTGGCGGAACAGGTCCTCGGCCGTCAGGTCGGGATCGTAGTTGGCCCCGAAGGCATAGGTCGACCAGGGGTTCAGGTGGCGGCGCTTGTCCTCCTCGATCTTCTCGAAGACGCGGCGCATGGAGGCGTGGTCGCCGAGCCCGCCGAAAAAGGCGGCCAGGCTGACCATCGGCACGAGAACGGCGCCGTGGTCTTCGTGGTCCGCCACGGCCTCGACCACCCAGTCCGGCACGCGGCCCTCGCGCAGCACCGTCTCGACGGTCTTTTCGGGCGGTTCCGGCAGCGCGTCGTCGCCGAAGGTGGCGCGCAGGAACATGGCGAGCGACTCGGAAACCTTCTTTGCGGCGCGCAGCGCGTTGCCCGCCTCGAAGCAGAAGGACTGCTTTTCCTCCGTGTGCTCGATGCCGGCGATGAAGGCCTCCGCGCCCTCCTGGTACTGGCCGCTGGACACGCAGGCCCGGCCCAGGCGCATGTAGGCCTTGTCCTTGGTCGGGTCAATTTCGATGGCCTCGCGGGCCGTCTCGATGGCGGTGGTGTACTGGCCGCGTTCGATCAGCGCGTGGGCGATGCCGATGAGCAGGTCGGGGCTCTCGGGACTCCGCGCCAGCGCGCCGCGCATGACCTTTTCGGCATCGCCGGGGCGGTTGCGCCGGATCAGGAACTCGCCGGCGCGACAGGCCGCCGTCACGGCGTCCGAGCCGTAGGACACGGCGCCGATCAGCAGCTTCTCGGCCAGCGCGAAGTCTTCTTTTTTCTCGGCCATGTAGGCGGCGTTGACCCAGCCTTCGACCACGTTCGGCTCGACCTCGGTGGCCTTGAGGAAGTTTTCCAGCGCCGCGTCGTCCCGCTCGGCGTCCTTCAGCAGCGTGCCGATGTTGTTGTAGGTGCGGCCGTTGCGCGGGTTGATTTCCAGCGCCCGCGCATAGAGCCGGATGGCTGCGGCGGCGTCGCCGGTCTCGTCCATGGCCTTGGCCAGGTTGAAGGTCGCACCCTCGTGATCCGGCGACAGGTCGAGAACGGTGGTCAGCGGCGTGACGGCCTCCTCGTATCGCTGCGTCTTGACCAGCATCAGGCCCAGCGCGAACCAGGCGGTCACGAAGCCCGGGGCGGCCTGCACGGCCTGGCGCAACCGCGCTTCCGCGCCCTTCAGGTCACCAAGGTTGAACAGCACCTCTCCCAGCAGGTGAAGCAGCTGCGGCGGCGGCGCGGGCGTCGCGACGGCCGGCTCCAGCAGGGCTTTCGCTCCGGTCAGGTCGCCCGCCTTGAGGGCGGCGTTCAGCTTCTGGCCGAAGGCCGCGCCGGAAGGGGCGCCGGCACCGGGGGACTTGCCGTTCTTGCCTGTCATGCATCGTCTCCATGAGGGTGCGGCGATCCTAAAGCCCTTGCGTAAAGCGAGGGTTAACACTTGTGAGGTAGGGTTGCTGCCGCGCCGGCGGCCTCATGCGCCGGTCGTGCCTGTCGTTCCTAAGGTTGATGGACTCGCCCCGCATGCCGACCTTCCGCTGCCAGCCCGTCCGTTCCGCCGATGCCGGTTCCGGTGCCGCCGCCCGCCCTGTGGCCGTGGCGCTCGATGCCGCGGCGCGTGGACAGGTCGATGCGGCCTTGGCGCATGCCCGCGCCGGCCGCCATAAAGAGGCCGCCGAGACGCTGGTGGGCGTTCTGCGGCGCGACAATCGGATGGTGGACGTCTGGCGGGCGCTGGCACCGGTGCTGGAGACGCTCGGACGTGGACGCGACGCGCTGGTGGCGTGGGAAAATGTTGCCGCCCTGGCGCCGGCCGATGCCGCTGCCTGGCTCAAGCTTTCCGTCGGCTACCGCGGCATGGAGCAGTTCGACGCCGCCTTGCGGGCGGCGCACAAGGCCCTGGCGGCGGGGGGCGGCGTTCCGGCGCATCAGGCGGCGGGTCTGGCGCTCGTCCTGGCGGGGCGGCCGGCCGAGGCGGCAGAGGCGTTCCGCGCCGGCTTCGAGGCGGCACCCACCAATGCGGCGCTTCTGCTCAACTGGCTGAACAGCCTGGTCGAAGTGCGCGCCTTCGCCGAGGCCGAACAGGCGCTGGAGGCCAATGCCGCCGTCGCCGAGGGAGACCCGTCCATCGACTATGTGGCGGGCGTCATCTACCGCCACCGTGGCCGGCTGCGGGAAGCGGCCCTGGCCTATTTGCGCGCCATGGCGGCGGCGATGGAGGCCGACGGTGCCATGGTGCGCGAGGGCTTGACGCCCGACGGCGCCCTGTCGCCGGCCTGCCGCCGTCTGCTCGAAAATGCGCCGGCGGAGCAGGTGACGGCGCCCGCCTTCAGCGAACTGGCCGCCGTGCTGGCGGTCTTCGGGGCCTTCGACGATGCCATGATGCTGACCGGACGGGCTGCCGCGACGTCGGCGCGGGCGGCCCGGAAGAACAGCGAGCTGTTCATCGTCAATTACCACCCGGACCTGACGGCCGAGGAAATTCGCGCCGTCTATGCCGACTTCGATGCCCGCACGCCTGCACCCGCCAGCCCGCCGGTCGTTCCGGCCGAGCGGCGAACGGCCGACCGGCCGCTGCGCGTCGGCTATGTCTCGCCCGACTTCCGCGGCCATTCCTGCGCCCAGTTCATCGAGCCCGTCGTGCACGCGCACGATCCCGCCGCGGTGGAGGCGGTCGCCTATGCCGAACTGTCGGCCCCCGACGAGGCGACGGCCCGCATCCGTCCCGCCTTCTCGCAATGGCGCGACACCCTCGGCGTGTCGGATGCGGCGTTCGGCGACATGGTGCGCGAGGATCGCATCGACATCCTGGTCGACCTGGCCGGTCACACGACGGGGAACCGCCTTCAGGCCATGGCGCGCAAACCCGCGCCCGTGCAGGCGTCGTGGATCGGATACTGCTACACCACCGGCCTGTCGGCCATCGACTACTACATTGGCGACACGGTGTCGTCGCCCGTGGGCTGCGAGCACCTGTTCAGCGAGGCCGTCGCCCGCCTGCCCTTCGTGCTGGGGTGCTACCGCCCGCCGCCGGGAACGCCCGACGTGGTGCCGACGCCGGCCCGCCAGGCGGGGCACGTCACCTTCGGCTGCCTGTCCCGCGCGATCCGTGTCAACGACCGGGTGATCGCCGCCTGGGCGGAGATCCTCCACCAGGTTCCCGGCAGCCGAATGGTGCTGAACAGCCGCCACTTCGGCGACGCCTTCCTGCGGGACCTGACGATCCGGCGCTTCGCCGAGCACGGCATCGCCGCCGAGCGCCTGGACATCGGCTTCACCCGCGGTGCGTGGGCCCTCTACAACCAGATCGACATCCTGCTCGACTGCTTCCCCCACAACTCCGGCACCACCACGTTCGAGGCCTTCTGGATGGGCGTGCCGGTGGTGACGGTCACCGACCGTCCTTCGGTGGGGCGCCTGGGGGCGTCGGTGGCGAATACCATTGGTCACCCGGAACTGGTCGGTTACAGCGTGCGCGAATACATCGCCATCGCCGTGCGGCTGGCGAACGACGTGGACGCCCTGGACAGCCTGCGGCAGTCCCTGCGCCCGGCCATCGCGGCGTCGCCCATCATGGACGCCGCCCGCTTCACCCGCACGCTGGAAGCGGCCTATCGCGGCATGTGGAGCCGCTACCTCTCCGGCCGGCCCGCGCGCAGTTTCGCCGTCGCCGAACCTCGGGCCTGAGCGTCCGCTTCCGGGCGGGCGCCGGTTCGGGCGGCCAAAGGAAAAGGGCCCCGGCGTTCTGCCGGGGCCCTTTTGCGCGTGCGGAGCCGGACTCCGCCGCGATTACAGGAAGTTGGCCAGGGTCAGCTGCGACAGCTTGCCGGTGATCGAGTAGGTGGCCTGAAGCTGGTTCATGGCGTCCAGCAGCGACGTCGCCACCTCGTACTCGTCAGCCTTCTCGATGCGGTTGACCTGCTGCTCGGTCAGGTATCCCACGTCCTCGTGACGGTTCTTCAGGGTGTTCAGGCGGTCTTCGGTGACGCCGATGGCGGTGCGGGTGTCGATCACCTTGGCGGCCGCGGACTTGAGGTTCGGCGCCGCGCGCGAGGCCAGGGCGTGATAGTGGTCGGCGTTGTCGCCGCCGTGCTCCACCGCCGCCAGGATCGCCGCCGCCTTCAGCGTGTCGACGAAGGCCGTCTCGTTGGCCCGCGCGCCGTAGGAGACGTAGGTGCCGTCGTCCACCTTGGCGATCACGGTGTCGCGCGCCTCGGGAATGTCCTCGGGGCCGCGGCCGGTGGGGGCCCAGTTGCTGCCGTCCCAGACGCGGGTGGCGGCCGGGGTGACCGAGGTGTCGTCGATCTCCTGCCCCAGTTCGGGCGTCGTCCAGGTCCACGCGAAGCCATCGTAGGTGCCGATGCGCTTGGGGTTGGCGTTGTCGTCGATCAGCGTGGTCGGCTGCGGATCGACGACGCTCCAGCTCGACGTGCCGGCGTCCCAGCGCATCACGGCGTCGGACCGGTCGCCGCCGGCCTGGTCGCCGGCCAGCACCTGCACGCCGTCGGTGCCGGGATCGAAGACCTGCCAGTTGGCGCCGTCGTACTCCACGATCTGGCCGCGCAGGTCGGCCGGCTGCGGCGGGCTGTCCCAGTTGGCGTTGGTGTCGGCCACCGCGCGGGTGCCGGCCGTCGGCGCGGCGAAGGACCATGCGGTGCCGTCCCAGGTGGCGATCTCGCCGGCGTGCGTGTCGAACGGATCACCGCCCGTCGGCGTCGCGCCAACCAGGAACTGGTCGCCGGCCTTGGGGTTGGCCGGGGCGTCGTTCAGCGCCGGCAGGCCGGGGGCAGAGCCCTGGATGTGGCCGTCGACGGTGACGTTGGGCATGCCCGGGCCGTTGTACCACTTCACCGTGGTGTTGCCGGCACTGGCCAGCCGCGTGGCGCCGGTGGCGGGATCGCCCTCGGGAATGCGCGGCGGGTTGTCCTCGAAGAAGCTGTCGGCGGCGGCAGCCGAAGCGGCGCCCGAGACCTCGCCGGCGACCAGGTCCTTCACGCGGGCTTCCAGCGCCACGCGGAAGTTGATGGCGGTCTGCTCGGCGGTGTCGCCGATTTCGTATTCGACGACGTCGGTCGGCGGCGTGCCGATCTTGGCCGAGACGCCCTTCATGACGATGGTGGTCTCGGTGCCGTCGGGAAGTTCGAAGGTCAGGTCCACCTGATCGCCGGGTGCGCCGGGGCCGGTGAAGGTCAGGTCGCCGCGGGCGCCGTTGGCCGTCTCGTAGAGGCCGGGCATGGAGGCCGAGCCATCGATCTCCACCCCGCGCAGCTTGAGGCCGAAGACGCCGCCCTCGCTCTTGAGGCTCAGGGTTTCGGGCGCCAGCACGCCCTCGCCGCGGGTGATGGACAGGCGGCCCATGCCGTCGTCGCCGACGTTTGCGTCGAGCCACAGCTGCGAGAATTCCTTCAGGCCCATCTTGCCCGGCGTGCCGTTCATGATGGCGTCCTGGTTGGTCACCGGGCGCGTCTGCGTCTCGGCGCCGGCGAAGACGTAGCGGCCGTCGATGTTGCTGTTCAGCGCCGTGATCATGCTCTCCAGCGCGCCCTGGGCCTCGCGCGGGATCTGCTGGAGCTGGATGTCGGCGTCGGTGTTGAGCGCCGTCATGCCGTTGATGCCCAGGCGGTCGCCGGCCTGCTGCAGCACGTCCAGCGCGCCCTGGATGCCCTCGGTGCGGGTGGACACCTGGCTGATGGTGCGCAGGTAGCCGTCCAGGCCTGAAACCTTCTGGCGCAGGCCCTGCACCACGTTGGACTCGCTGCCCAGGTCGCCGTGGGTGAAGGCCTTCTTGCCCGTCGCCTGCTGTTCCTGCAGCCGCGCGATGTCGGTCTGCAGGTCGCTGATGGACTTGCGCAGCTGCAGGTTCTGGCCGAGCGCCGTGGTGTTCTGGTAGGTCGACGGAGTGTAGAAACCGGAAATGCTGGTCATGGTCGTCGTCCTCGGGGCTTAGCGCAGGCTCATCAGGTCGTCGAACAGGCGATCCACGGTCTGGACCACCTTGGCCGACGCCGAATAGGCCGATTGCAGCAGGATCAGTTCCGCCAGTTCGTCGTCGACGTTGACGCCGGTCATGGAGGAGTGGCGCTGTTCCAGAAGCGTCGTGCGGGTCGCCTGGTCTTCCGACAGCGACTGCTGGGTCGTCGCCTCCATGCCCTGGTAGGACACCACGGCCCGGCCCAGGTCCAGGATGGTGCCCTTGTAGGGATGGGCGGCGTCGCCCAGGCCGGTGTTGGGCGAGTAGGTGAACCGCGTCTCGGTCAGCTGGTCCATGAGGAAGCGCGGGCGCGCGTTGTCGCCCACCGCCACCTCGCCATGCTCGGCGGTGTAGCGCACCAGCAGCGTGTCGTCGTCGGCGATCTCGGTGTTGACGCCGATGCGGCCCGCAAAGCCCACCTTTTCCCAGACGGTGCTCGACAGGTTGCCGGTATAGGCCTCCTGTTCGATGCGCGGGCTGTTGCCGTTGGCGAAGAGGTTGAGCATGGGGCCGTCGACCGGCGTGGTGCTGGCCTGGTGCAGGGCGACGTCGTCAATGGACACCGTCGCCGTGGTGGTGGAGATGTTCAGACGCTCGCCGGTCGCCGAGAACAGGCCGCCGATGGGCATGGCGCTGCTCATGGCGGTGGCGATGCGGTTGGCGAGGCCCTGGTTCTGGGCGCCCACCCCCGTGATGTCCACGAAGACCGCGTTGTCGGGGTCGGGCACGCGGTTGAGCAGGTCGGTGTTGGAGGCGTCGTCGACGAAGTAGACCGTCATCGACTTCTCCATGCCGCCCTGCGTGTAGGAGATCGCCATGCGGTCGCCGTCCTGCACGCGCAGCACCTGGTCGCTGCCGCTGGCGCGCGTGATCGGGGCCTCGGCGGCGTCCGTGAAGTCCATGGAGCGCGTGTTGGTGCCGGTCAGCGGGATGGTGGTCTCGCGGTCGGCCATGCCCAGCGCCAGGTTGTGCGCGATCTCGTCGAGCTGCGCCTGGGCCTCGGGCAGCCGCTCGTCGCGCAGCTCCAGCAGGCCGGCGATCTTGCCCTGGCGCGGCGGGCCGTCCTGCAGCAGGTCGACGCGCGTGCCGCCCGGGCTGACCAGCGTCAGCGAGCCGACGCCCCGTTCCACGTCGTCGGTGGAATAGGCGTCGTTGGCGGTCAGCACCTGGCGGCCGTCGAAGGACAACTGGGCGGCGCGCTCGTTCACCAGCACGTGGCCGGAGTTGGTGAACACCGTCATGGCGCCGTCGCCGCGCTCCACCGTGCGGATGTCCATGTTGCGCGCCAGCGTCTGGAGGTGGATGTCGCGGCGGTCCTCCAGGTCGGCGATGGTCAGGTTGGCGGCCTCGCGGTTGGCGATCTCGCGGTTCAGCTGCTCGATGCCCTTCAGCGCGTTGTTCACCTCGTCGACGGCCAGCGACAGGCTCTTTTCCGTCTCGCTGCGCATGTCCTGCACGGCGCCGGACAACTGGTTCAGCTCGCGCGCCACGGCGTCGGCCTGGGCGATGACCGCCTTGCGGACGCCGGCGTTTTCCGGGTTGTCCACCAGTTCGCCCATGCGGATCGACAGGGTGTTGACGGCATAGGCGATGGAGGTTTCCTGATCGGGCCGGCCGAACAGTTCGTCCACCCGTGTCAGATAGTCGGTCACCGTGTCCAGGCGCTCCGACCGGCTGATCTCGGCGCGCAGGCTTTCCAGCAGGCGCTGGTCGACCTGGCGCTGGGTCGGCAGGATGCGGACGCCGGCGCCGTCGCCGTCCAGGATGGCGTTCTCGCGCGGAGCGACCTTCTTGGTGTAGCCCGCCGTGTTGGCGTTGGCGACGTTGCGCGAGACGACGTCCAGGCCGATCTGGTTGGCCTTCAGACCCGTCACTGCATTGTTGAGCGCGCTGAAAAGGCTCATCGGAGGAACTTCCTTCGGGTGGGGCCGGCGCCGCGCGGGGCGGCGGCGGTGGTATTTCTCCCCGGGTTGCGGCGCGGCCCGCCTTCTACGGGCCGGCGCCGGCGGAGGTGCTGGCGGCGGTCACCCGCGCGTCAGCGCTTGAGGTTCACCACCTCTTCCAGCATCTGGTCGGCGGTGCGCACCGTCTTGGAGTTGGCCGAGTAGGCGCGCTGGGTGACGATCATCTTGGTGAACTCGTCGGCGATGTCGACGTTGGACTGCTCCACCGCCGAGGCGATGATGTTGCCAGCGCCGGCCTGGCCGGACTCGGCGATCAGCGGGTCGCCGGATTCCGGCGTGCGCTTGAACGAGCCGCCGTCCATGCGCTTCAGCTCGTCGGGCGAGGCGAAGGTCGCCAGCGGCACCTGATAAAGCGTGCGCGAGCGGCCGTTGTCATAGTTGGCGACCACATAGCCGAAATCGTTGATGAACACGTCGGTCAGGATGCCGGCCTGATAGCCGTCCTGGTCCAGGCGGTACACCGCGATGTCGTCGGCGTAGTACTGGGTCAGCAGAGTGTTGGGCTGGCCGTCGTTGGGATCGTTGTCGATGCCCGTGAAGTCCAGCGTCATGTCCTCGCCGAAACCGCTGAAGGTGTTGGGCGGCAGCGTCAGGGTGCCGGCGAAGGCCGTGGGCGTGCCGCCCGGCGTGGTGGCGACCTGGGTCGGGCTGCCGTTCACGAAGGTGAAGGTGCCAAGGTGCGTCCACGGGTCGGTGCCGCCGTTGGGGTCCTTGGCGATGAGCGACCACTGGTCGTCGACGCCGGTATTGACCCAGCGCATCTGCACGTCGACCGGGGTGCCCAGGTCGTTGTAGATGGTCACCGCGCCGCCCGAGTAGCTGCCGTTGGCCTGGTAGAGCGCGGTCTCGTCGTTGTTGGCGAGGTACTGGGCGTAGGTGGCGCCGCCCGCGACGGTGGCGTTCTGGTTGATCGTCGGGTTGCCGACGAAGATCAGCGAGTTGGCCGTCTGCGTCACGCCCGCGTTCGTCGCGTCGGTGCCTTCCGCGGCGTCGGTCGTGTCGGGGTGGATGACGAAGCCGCCGGCGCCGCCGCCGTCGATCTGGTCGGCGAAGGCCTCCAGGAAGCCTTCCAGGTTGGCGTGGGTGCCCTGGTCGTAGGCCAGCGAGTATTCCGTGTCGTTGATCGTCATCGAGATGACGTCGCCGTTGTTGATGCTCGACAAGGCGCCGGCGAAGTTCACCTCGGTGTACGACTGCGTGGTCGTCGGGTTGATGACGGTGGCGTTCACGTTGGCGTTGCCGTCGGTGAACGTCGGCGCCGCCGAGCTGGCGGCGACCGTCAGGGTGTTGGCGGCCGAGTTGGTGGTGATCGTGTAGGCCGGGTACTGCGACTGAAGCTGGGCCGCCAGGTTGTCGAGGGCCTGGTTCAGCGCGGTGGCGCCGGTGCCGGTGATGCCGGCGGTGGCGGCCTCGGCCGGGGTGAGGTCGTAGGTGTTGCCGTCCACGGTGACCGACACGGTGTCGGTGGCGGTGTCATAGCCGGCCGCCGAACCCGAATAGTCCCAGGTGCTGCTCTGCGGCTGCTGCGGGTTGGTGGTGGCCGTGACCGAGGAGGGGAACGCCCCCGCGTTGGCCGGCAGGTTTGCGTTGTAGTTGACGCGCGTCGTCATGTTGGCCTGCATCACATCGGTCTCGATGCGGATGGGCTCGTTGACGTCGGAGGTGTTCAGCGTCTCCTCGTCCAGCACGCGGCGGCCGTTCAGGTAGTAGTTGCCGCCGTTCTTCAGGTAGCCGAACTTGTCCATCTGGAAGTCGCCGCGGCGGCTGAAGATTTCCTCGTTGTCGAAGGACACGCCGGTGGGCGTCACCGAGTTGGCCTCGGACACCAGGAAGAAGCCGTTGCCCGAGATGCCCATGTTGGTGGTGATCTGGGTCTGGCTGATGTCGCCGCCGATGGAGTGGCGGTAGCGCGGCGTGGCGATCACGCCGCCGGGCTGGTGGCCCATGCGGTTGGACAGGGTGACTAGCTCGGCGAAGCTGGTGTCGATGCGCTTGAAGCCCACCGTCTGGCTGTTGGCGATGTTGTCCGAGATGTGGCCCAGCGACTTGCTCTGGGCCTTCATCCCGGAAACGGCCGCGTTCATCGCACCGTAGACAGTCATCGCATCCGTGCTCCTTGATCCTGGCCCCGCCATCCATGTCGGCCGGGCCCATACGCAAAAAGGTCTACGACCGTGTCTGCAAGCCCCGTGCCAGCGGTGCGGCGCGGGGCAAGCGGCGGGATTCCGCGCGTTACAGGGGGCCGGGGCAAATTCTTCCGCCGGTGGGGCGCTGCCCGGGGGCAGAAATTTCCCGGTCGGTCCTGCCGGGTTCGGGGCTGGCGACAGGCGCGGCGCACGCCGCCGGGCCCTGAATGCGACGACGCCCCGCCGGGGTGCGGCGGGGCGTCGATGGCTGGGCGTTCTGCCCGGGGCGGGGTCTTCTCCCCGCGTGGCGCTTTGGCGCCCAACCCGAAAGGGTTGAGCACTCAGAGTGTCGGCTTCTCCGTCACCGCGCCGATCTGGCTGAGCGGCAGTGCCGCCCCGTTGATGGTCACATAGGGCTCCTTGCCGTCGGTGGAGGCGCCGGTGATGCGCGCCTGCACGGTGGTCCAGCTGTCCACCGGCTCGCCCTTGGTGTTCTTGCTGCTCAGCTTGACGGTGTATTCGCCGTCGGGCAGCTGGGTGCCGTCCTGGCCGCGGCCGTCCCAGGTCATCACGTGGTTGCCTTGGGCGGTCTTGCCGCTCATGGTGCGCACCAGCACGCCGTTCTCGTTGTAGAAGTCCAGCTTGGTGCTGGCGGCGTCGGAGGCCAGGCTGTAGGCGAATTTCACTTTGCCGTCGGACAGGGTCAGCAGGTTGTCCTGCACCTCGGCGTACTTGCCGATGAAGCCCAGCGCCAGCGAGTTCATGCTGCTCTGCTGCAGGCTGATCTGCTGTTCCAGGTTCTCGTTGATGCCGATCTGCTGCTCGACCTGCGAGAAGCCGACAAGCTGCTGGGTGAACTCGTTGGACTCCATGGGCGACAGCGGGTCCTGGTTCTGCAGCTGGGTGGTCAGCATCATCAGGAAGGCGTCCAGGTCCTCGGCCAGCTTCTTTTTGGCGCCGGCGGACTTGCTCGCCTCCGCCGCCTGCTGGGCCTGGGTCTGGGAGTACGCCTGAACGGGATTGGAAACGGTCATCTGCTTGCTCCTCAGACCTTGACGTTGACGCCGCCGCGGGCGGCCGCGCGCTCGGCGGCCAGGGTGTCGGCGTCTACGGGCTGTTCGGTGTCGGCGGCGTCGGCGCCGTCGTCGGGCCCGGCGGCGCCGTCACGACCCTGCTGGCCATCGGCGCCCGCCTGGGCGTTCTGCTGTTCGCCGCGCAACTGGAAGTGCAGCGAGGTGTCGTCGGTGCGCAGGCCGGCGTCCTGCAGCGCGCGCTCCAGCCCCTTGGCGTCGGAGCGCAGGAGGTCCAGCGCCTCGGGGTTGTCGGCGGTGACGGTGGCGCGGACGTGGCCTTCCTGGCCGAACTCCAGCTTGACGTCGACGCGGCCCAGCTTCTCGGGCCGCACCTGCAGGGTAATCGATCCCTTGCGGGTCGCGGCGGCCGAAGTCAGCTGGCTGCGCAGGGTGTCGGCCAGGTCGCGCAGGCGGCTGTAGCCGTCGGGGTCGGGGCGCTGCTGCAGGGCCTGGGCGAAGCGGTCGCCCGTCGCGCCGGCCGTACCCGCCCGGCCAAAGCCTGCCGGCGTGAACCCTCCGTCGCCGCCGCCGAAGGCACCGCCGCCGGTGCCCTGGCCGAAGCCCTCGCCGAATCCGCCGCCCTGGCTGCCGAGCCCACTGAGGCCGGCCGGCATGCCGGCGGCCTTGGCGGCTGCGGCGGTGGTGGTGGTGCCGGTCTGGCCGACGCCCGGCGTGCCGGCGCTCGCGGTGCCCTTGCCGCCGGTCGCGGCGCCGGTCTGGCCGGCCGTCGCAGCGGCGCGCGGGGCGGCGCCGGCGGAGGCGGCCGCCTGGGCGTGGGCCGAGGCCGTCGCCTGAGCATGGCCGGAGCCGTTGGGCGTGGTGGTCGTCTGGGCGCCCTTGCCGCCGTTTGCGATGGGCGCGCGGGCCTCGGCATCTGCCTTGGCCTGGGCCTGCGCCTGGACCTCGGCCTGGGTCTGCGGCCCCTGGCCGCCGGCCGCCTGCTTGGGCGCCGCCGCCTGCGGCTGACCCTGCGGGACGTCGACGGCCTGAGCCGTGGTGGCGGCCTGGGCGGTGGCCTGGGCCGGCGCCTGCTGGCCCGTCAGGGGCTGGGATTGAGCCTGACCGGCGTGCTGCGGCGTGGAGGCGCGCGACTGGGTGATGGCGACCCGGGCATTGTCGCCGCCGGTCTCCTTCACCAGCCGCGACAGGGCGTCGGCCTGCTCGGCAGCCTTGGCGGAGGCGGGCTGCTGGCCGGCCGGACGCGCCTGGGCGTCGGCCGTCTGGCTGCCCGGGGCCGCCGGGCCGGGCTGGGCCTGAGTTGGGGTCTGGCCCTGCGGCTGTGCCTGCGGAGCGGGCTGTGCCTGCGGACGCGCGGCCTGCTCGACGCCCTTGCCGGGCGCCTGTCCCTGCGCCTGGGCCGCCTGGGCCTGGCCGGTCGCCGGGCTCTGCGCCTGATCGCGGGGCGGTGCGACCTGGGCCGGCCGATCCCCCTGGGCGGCGGCGCGGCGGTCGTCGGCCGCGCCATCGTCGGACCCGTTCCCGGCGCGGTTGTCGGCGCCCTCGTCGCGGGGCTGGTCGGGCGCTCGCGGCGGCTCGGGGCGCTGCGGAGGCGGGGCGGGACGGTCGACCGACAGCAGCGCCGTGGGTGCGCCTTTGCTGGCGGTCCCGGCGGCGGCTGCCTGCGCGGCATCGGCCACGGCCGTGGCGAACACCGCGCCCCAGTCCGTGGTCGTCTGTTCCTTGCGAGTGTCGGTTCTGGGCTGGTTCTGCTGCCAGCCGACCCGTGACACGTCCATGGTCGGGACCCTCAAGACAATTCCTCGGCCCCGTCTTTGCAACCGACGTGCCAGCCGGGGAAAGCCGGGTTTATCGGGGACCCACGGCGGCCGGGGACTCTGCGGGCGGCAGAATCTGCGTCGCCTGGGCAGGATTTGCCGGGACGCCGGGCCCGGACGCGGCAAGGGCGGCCCACCCGAAGGATGAACCGCCCTTGTCCGGTCAACCGGCCGTGACGCCGTCAGATCTTGTTGTTGAGCGACAGCGACCGGCGGCCGCGTTCGTTGACGTTGTCGCGCATGGCGCCGGTGTCGCCGTAGGTGGACAGCAGGTCGACGTTCATCTGCTTGGCGACGTCGACCACCGTGTCGATCACCTGGCTGACGGCGCTGATGTTGGCCTGGAGGATCTTCATGTTCTCCTCCGCCGCATCGCGCAGCATCTGCCCGCCTTTGAGGACGGCCTGGCGTTCTTCATCGGTCAGGCGCTTCTTGAGGTCCTCGCGCTTGTTCAGGTTGGCGAGGCTTTCCTCGTACAGGCGCGTCAGCCCGGCCTTGCGCAGGGCGAACTTGCTGACCGCGTCGAAGTCCTTGGCCTCCACCGACGCCGTCTCGCGCTTGAGCAGGTCGTACAGTTCGTGCATCAGGTCGAACAACTCGGCGAAGGTCGGATAGGTCGCGTTCTTCGACGCCGAGGGCAGGGGAAGCTCCGGCCAGTCGGGCACGATGACCGGGCGTTCCTTGCGGCGGCGCACGGCCTTGGTGGCCTCGGAGGCGTCGTCGGCCTCGGCGGCGGGCTGCTCGGGCGCCGGCTCGGCACCGGGCTGGGCCTGCGCCGGGTGCTGCTGCGCCGGCTGGGCGGCACCCGGCTTGGCCGGACCGCCGGGGGCGGGCTTCGCGGCAGGAGCGGCACCCGGCTTCGCGGGTCCGGCGCCGGGCGTGGCAGGGCCGCCGGGCTTCGCCGGGCCGGCCGGGGCGGGACCGCCCGGAGCCGCCGGCGCGGCGCCGGGACCCTTGGCCTGGGGTGCGGCGGCGGGAGCGCTTCCGCCGCCCGCCGGAGTCCCCGGACGTGCAGGGCCGCCGGGTGCTGCGGGACCCGCAGGACCTTTCGCCGCGGCTCCGGGACCACCGGGCGCCGGCGCGGTGCCGGGACCACCGGGCTTGCCGGGTGCGGCCGGGCCGGGTCCACCGGGAGCTGGCGGCGCGCCGCCGGGAGCGGGTGCAGCGGGACCGGCGCCGGGGGCTGCCGGGGCGGCAGGGCCGGGGCCACCCGGACGTGCCGGAGCGGCGGGGCCACCGGGAGCGGCGGGGCCACCGGGACCGGCCGGACCACCGGGAGCGGCGGGACGGGCAGGGCCGGCGGCCGGGCCCTTGGGTCCCC
>NZ_ANHY01000028.1 GCF_000315795.1 Caenispirillum salinarum AK4 | reverse complement strand
GCGGCGCGGTGTCGGCGGCTGGCGGAGGCTCCGCCGCGGCAAGGTCGAAGCGGAAGGTCGAACCCTCGTCCGGCGCCGTCTCGACCGTCAGCCCGCCGCCATGGCGCTCCACCACCTTGCGGCACACGGCGAGGCCGATGCCGGTGCCGCCATAGGTGTCGTGGGTATGCAGGCGCTGGAAGGGCTGAAAGATGCGCTCCGTGTAGGCCGGGTCCATCCCGATGCCGTTATCGGCGATGAAAAAGGTCCATCGGGCGGTGTCCGCCGCGTGCGCCTCTGCCCCCAGGCGGATGACGGGACGGCGGTCGGCTGCCCGGTACTTCACCGCGTTGCCGATCAGGTTCTGGAACAGACTGGTCAATTGCGCGGCGTCGGCCATCACCCAGGGCAGCGGCCCGTCGACGGTCACCTCGGCGGACGCCTCGGCGATGGCGATGGACAGGTTGTCCAGCGCCGCCCGTGCGCTGGCATCGGCATCCACCGGCCGCAGCGTCTCGCCCCTTGTGGAGACGCGGGAGTAGGTCAGCAGGTCGCGGATCATGCCGGTCATGCGGAGCGCGCCGCCCAGGGCTTCCTCGACGTAGTGCAGGGCGCCCGCGTCCATGGCCGGGCCGTGGCGGCGCTTGAGCAGGCTCAGATAGCTGGTGACGCCCCGCAGCGGCTCCTGGAGGTCGTGGGAGGCGGCATAGGCGAACTGTTCCAGCTCCTCGTTGGAACGTTGCAGTTCCTTGCGCCAGAGCAGGCGGTCGCTGACGTCGCGGAAGCTGACGATGGCACCGACCAGTTCGCCCTCGTGAATCATGGGGGCGGCGGACAGTTCCACGGGCAGAGGCGAGCCGTCTGCACGCCAAAGCACCTCTTCCACCAGTTCATGACGGCAGCGGTCCTGCATGGACTGCACGACCGGACAGTCGCCAAGCGGATACGGCGCGCCGTCGGCCCGGCTGTGATGGGTCGTGGCGTGGGCGTCGGCGCCGATCAGCTGCTGTTCGTCGAAGCCGAGGAGGCGGCGGCAGGCGCGATTGACGAAGGTCACCCGGCCGTTCGGATCGACGCCGTAGAGCCCTTCGGCCGTGCTGTCGAGGATCAACTGGTTGTGCAGGGTCTGGCGTTCCAGCATTTCCTGCGTGAGGATCTCCTTCGTCAGGTCCACGTGCGCGCCGATCAGCCGCACGGCGCGCCCCTCGGCGTTGAAGACCGCCTTGGCGCGGGTGCGGATATGGACGATGGAGCCGTTCTTGTGGCGGAAGCGCTGAACCAGGTCGAACTGCGGGATCTGGCCGCTGACGTAGTCCTTTACCGCTTGCAGGGCGGCCTCGGCGTCTTCAGGGTCAATGACGCCTCGCCAGGCGTCCATGGTGTTCTCGAACTCGTCGGGCAGGTAGCCCAACTGGCGTTTCCAGCCCTCCGAGAACCAGACCTTGTCGGTTTCCAGGTCCAGGTCCCAGACACCGATCCGCCCCGCCTCCAGCGCAAGGTTGAGCAGCCGGCGGTTCTCTTCCAACTGCTCTTCCAGCGCCTTCTGCCGGGTGATGTCGAGGATGATCCCGTTGAACAGCGCACCGCCGTCGGCGCTTTCCGTCGGGCGAGCGATGCCGCGCCACCACAGAAGCCGGCCGTCGGGGCGGATCATGCGGCCCTCGAAGGTCCAGTCGGACCCGAAGGCGACGGCCTCCAGCACCGACCGTTCCCAGCGCGGCACGTCCTCGGGATGGATGACGAAGCGGGTCCAGTCCTCTTCCAGATCCTTGTGATGGATGCCGAGGATTTCCTTGGAGCGGGGGCTGACATACCGGAAGCCGCGCGCATCGCCCGGCCCTTCGATCCACTGATAAATCACGCCCGGCACGTTGGCGGTCATGGACCGCAGCATGGTTTCGCTTTCTTCCAGCCGCCGCTCGATGGCGCGGTGGACGGTGATGTCCTCGATGAACGCGAACGATCCGCGCAGGGCGCCCGATCCGTCCTCGTAGAGCGATGTCGCGTTGAAGCGCGTGAGGATCGTCCCGCCGTCGGCGCGGCGCAGCCGCACCTCGTAGGTACGGTGGCGGGTGTGGGGGGCGGTGGCGACTCGTTCGCGGAGGAAGGCCTCGTCCTCGGGCTCCACGAAGTCGAACAGCGGGCGGCCCAGCATCTCGTCCCGCGGATAGCCGAGCATGGCGCACAGGCTGTCGTTGACGTCGATGGTTTCGGCGCTGGCCGGGGCTACATACCAGAAGCCCTGCGTGGTGGCGTCGATGACCATGCGGTGCCGCGCCTGGCTCTCGGCCAGGGCGCCTTCGGCGGCGCGGCGGGCGCTGACGTCGTGGATGATGGACAGCAGAAGGTCGCGGCCGTCGATGCGCACCGGACCCGACAGCACCTCGACATCGACGATCATGCCGTCGACGCGGCGGTGACGGAAGTCGAAGCGCCGCCGCCGGCCGGTGCGGGCATCCTCCACCGCGCGGGCCAGAGCCGCGCCAGGGGTGGCGTTGATTTCGCCGATGGGCTTGCCGCGCAGGTCCTCCTGGGTCCAGCCATAGAAGTCCTGTGCCGCCTGGTTGCCCTCGACGACGCGCCCCTCCGCCGGATCGACCAGCAGCATGACGGCGGCATTGCCCTCGAACAGCTCGCGGTAGCGCTCGCGCGAGCGGCGCAGTTCCGCAGCCGTAAGTCGAGCGCGGATGAACAGCAGCAGGGCCAGGAGGAAGCTCAGCCCCCCGAACGCGAGCACCCCCTGCGCCATGGTCCGGAACCGCGCCAGATTCTCGCCCTGCGCGGAAATGGCACCGGCGGCGCGCGCGGCGGCGCCATGGGCAGCCTGCCGCGTCGGGCGTGGTCCGGCAAGAAGATCGCCGTGCGCGGCGTCCAACGCCGCCCGCGCAGCCCCGTCAAGCGGACTGCCGGTAAGGGCCGCCTGCGCCACCATGGGGGCGAGGATATCCTCGAGGGCCTCCAGCCGGTCCTCCACCGTCGCCAGAGCCGCCTGGTTGAGCACCGGCGTCATTTCCTTGGCAATTCCACGCACGGTGCCGATCCGAGCGTGGAGGAAGTCCGCCTTGAGGGCGGCATCCGTCAGGTGCGCAGGCGCGCCGGTGGCGGCGGCCAGCGCCACCGTGCGCTCCAGGTCGAGGTATTCGCGGTCAAGTTTCGCCATTTCCCGCGCCAGCAGTTCGGTCCGGCGGGGCAGGCCGCGCTCGATGTCGGTCAGCGCGACGGTGGCGTAGGTGACGACGCCCACCAGCAGCGCCGTCACGGACAGCACCGCAAGAACCAGCATCACGATGGGCGTCAGGCGTCGCATGGTCACGGACTGGCGGGCTCCGGCTCGATGGCCTCGACCATCCACACCCAGCGGG
>NZ_ANHY01000027.1 GCF_000315795.1 Caenispirillum salinarum AK4 | reverse complement strand
TCGCCGGCGGGGGAGGGGGGGGGGACGGCGGCTGGGGCGGCCGACCCCGCCAGTCCGCCGGCGCCTTGCGGTGCAGCCGGCGTCGCCAGTGACGGATGGCACAGCGCCCGGTCTATTCTTGCCCTAGTCTTCCGTCCCGCCAGTCTTGCGAGAGTTTCATGTCCCCCCAGTCTGCCGACCGCGTCATCATCTTCGACACCACCCTGCGCGACGGCGAGCAGAGCCCCGGCGCCTCCATGAACCTGGAGGAAAAGTGCCGCATCGCCGCACTGCTGGAACAGATGGGCGTGGACGTGATCGAGGCCGGTTTCCCCATCGCCTCGCGCGGGGATTTCGAAGCGGTCAACCAGGTCGCGAAGCAAAGCGGACGGGCCATCATCGCCGGCCTGGCCCGCGCCACCAAGGCCGACATCGACCGTGCGGCGGAAGCGCTGGACCCGGCGCCGCGCAAGCGCATCCACACCTTCATCTCCACCAGCCCGCTGCACATGAAGTTCAAGCTGCAGATGGAGCCCGAGACCGTTCTGCAGGCGGTCAAGGACAGTGTCGCCTATGCGCGGTCGAAGGTAGACGACGTCGAGTGGTCGGCCGAGGATGGATCGCGCACCGAGCCGGACTTCCTGTGCCGCTGCGTGGAGGCTGCCATCGCCGCCGGCGCGACCACCATCAACATTCCCGACACGGTGGGCTACGCCGTGCCGGACGAGTATGCCGCCCTGATCGCCATGCTGATCGAGCGCGTGCCCAACGCCGACAAGGCCGTCTTCTCGGTCCATTGCCACAACGACCTGGGGCTCGCCGTCGCCAACAGCCTCGCGGCGGTGAACGCGGGCGCCCGTCAGGTGGAATGCACGGTCAACGGCCTGGGCGAGCGCGCGGGCAACGCCGCCATGGAAGAGATCGTCATGGCCCTGCGCACCCGCGCCGACCGCATGCCCTACGACACCGGCATCGACACGACGCTGATCACGCGCGCCTCCAAGCTGGTGTCCACCATCACCGGCTTCACGGTGCAGCCCAACAAGGCGATCGTCGGCAAGAACGCGTTCGCGCACGAAAGCGGCATCCACCAGGACGGCATGCTCAAGAACGCCCAGACCTATGAAATCATGACGCCGGAAAGCGTCGGGCTGACCAAGTCCACGCTGGTCATGGGCAAGCATTCGGGCCGGGCGGCCTTCCGCGACAAGGTGCGCGAGCTGGGTTACACGCTCGACGACGACAAGCTGAACGACGCCTTCAAGCGCTTCAAGGACCTAGCGGACCTGAAGAAAGAGGTGTTCGACGAGGACGTCGCGGCGCTGATCGACGACGAGATTCTGCGCGCCCGGGACCGCATCAAGGTCGTGGAGCTGTCGGTCATGGCGGGCTCCAAGAAGCCGCAGACGGCCGAGCTGACGCTGGAAATCGACGGCGAGCGCAAGACCCACACGGCCGAGGGCGACGGCCCCGTCGATGCGACCTTCAAGGCCATCAAGGCATTGGTGCCGACGACGGCGCGGCTGCAGCTCTACCAGGTCCACGCCGTCACCCAGGGCACCGACGCCCAGGCCGAGGTGACCGTGCGGCTGGAGGAGGGCGGCAAGACCGTCAACGGCCAGGGCTCGGACACGGATACGCTGGTGGCGTCGGCGAAGGCCTACGTGACCGCCCTGAACAAGCTGCTGGTGAAGCGCGAAAAAACCGCGCCGGCGGCGATGAGTGCGTGAATTGGTCGCCGTTCGTGGTTTTCGCTTGTTGCCACGGACGGCAGACTATAGGGATAAGACCATGCCGGAGGGTGAGTCCTCCGGCATTGTCGAATCCCGAAGCCACAACGAATGGCAAAGCTTGGCTGAGTGAGGGAGCATGTTTTCCAGGCTGACCGGTTGGCTCTCCGCCGACATGGCGATTGACCTCGGTACCGCGAACACGCTGGTGTACGTGAAGGGGCGCGGTATCGTATTGAATGAGCCCTCGGTGGTGGCCATTGCCGAGGTCAAGGGCAAGAAGCAGGTGCTGGCCGTCGGCGACGAAGCCAAGCAGATGCTCGGCCGAACCCCGGGCAACATCCAGGCCATCCGACCGCTTCGCGACGGCGTCATCGCCGATTTCGAGGTGGCGGAGGAGATGATCAAGCACTTCATCCGCAAAGTGCACAACCGGCGCAGCTTCGCCTCGCCCATGGTCATCATCTGCGTGCCGTCGGGATCGACCGCGGTGGAGCGCCGCGCCATCCAGGAAAGCGCCGAGGCCGCCGGTGCCCGCCGCGTCTACCTGATCGAGGAACCCATGGCCGCAGCCATCGGCGCCGGCCTGCCGGTGACCGAGCCCACGGGCTCCATGGTGGTCGACATCGGCGGCGGCACGACCGAGGTCGCGGTGCTGTCGCTGGGCGGCATCGTCTACGCCCGCAGCGTGCGCGTCGGCGGCGACAAGATGGACGAGGCCATCATCGGCTACATCCGCCGCAACCATAACCTTCTGGTCGGCGAAGGCTCGGCCGAACGCATCAAGAAGGAAATCGGCTGCGCCTGTCCGCCCGAGCAGGGCGAGGGCCGCACCCTTGAGATCAAGGGCCGCGACCTGATGAACGGCGTGCCCAAGGAACTGGTCATCTCGGAGCGCCAGATCGCCGACAGCCTGGCCGAGCCGGTCTCGGCCATCGTCGAGGCGGTGAAGGTGGCGCTGGAGCACACCGCGCCGGAACTGGCCGCCGACATCGTCGACAAGGGCATCGTGCTCACCGGCGGCGGCGCGCTCCTGACCAACCTGGATTACGTGCTGCGCGTCTCCACCGGCCTGCCGGTCTCCATCGCCGACGATCCGCTGTCGTGCGTGGCGCTGGGCACGGGCCGGGCGCTCGAGGAAATGAAGAAGCTTAAGAACGTTCTAACCTCCATGTACTAAGATCGGCGGCGCCGGACCCGGGGGCGGGGCGGTGCCGAACCGGCGGAGGTCCTGGACGGCTTGAAAGCCTGAGCCGACCCGGCCGACTCTCGGGTCGGGCTCTGAGGGTGAGAGAGCGAGAGACCGGCGGGCGCGCGTCCTTGAAGGGGGGTGCGTCGGCCAAGCAGTAGGGGACCGTCCTCGTGAAGCAGTCGATCATGGCCATGAACCGGCTGGGCGCGCTGAAAGGCGTGATGCAGCGGTTCGCGGTGGTGGCACTGGTGGTCGCTGCCTTCGCGCTGATGCTGCTGGGCAAGGCTGACACCGTTGCGGTGGAACGTCTTCGTACCACCGTCGCCGATGCGGTGGCGCCCGTGCTGGACGTGATTTCCCGGCCCGCCGAAAGCGTGGCCGATGGCGTGGAGTACGTGCAGGGCCTGATGCACCTGCATGACGAGAACGCCCGCCTGACGGCCGAGAACGCCCGCCTGCTGCGCTGGCAGATGGTCGCCCGCCAGCTGGAGGCGGAGAATGACGCCCTGAAGGCGCTGTTGAACTACGCCCCGGCGCCGCAGGCTTCGTACATCACGGGGCGTGTGGTCGCCGACACGGGCGGTGCGTTCGCCCACAGCCTGCTCATGCTGGCCGGCCGCTCCGACGGGCTGCGCAAGGGACAGGCGGTAATGACCGGCGAAGGCCTGGTTGGCCGCGTCGCCGAGGTGGGGGCACGGGCGTCGCGCGTGCTGCTGCTGACCGATATCAACTCGCGCATTCCGGTCATGGTGGGCGAGGGCCGCCAGCGGGCCATCCTGGCCGGCGAGAACACCGACCGGCCGCGGCTGATCTACCTGCCGGCCAATGCCGGCGTGGCGCCGGGCGACCTGGTGACCACCTCGGGCGTGGCGGGAGCTTTCCCCATGGGGCTGCCGGTGGGCGTGGTGGCCTCGGTGGAGGATGGCGTGGTGCGCGTCGCGCCCTATGTTCAGCGCGACCGGCTGGAGATGGTGCGCGCGCTGGACTATGGTCTCGACGGCATCCTGACAGGCGCGGCGCTGGACTAGCGCCCGACGGCGGTAGAGGGGCGGCTCCGCCCGATCCCTCGGCCCGGCTTCTTGGTATGTGACTGGTTTCGAAAAGCAGATCGGCGATGCGTCCCACCCTGTGGCAGCGGATGGATGTGATGGCGCGGCACATGGTGCCGTTCGTCCTTGTCCTCATGCTCGTGCTCATCGCCGCGACGCCGACTCACGTGCCCGGCATGGTGCGCGTCGGCCCCATGCTGTCGCTGATCGGCGTGTATTACTGGTCGGTCTATCGGCCGGACCTGTTCCGCTATGGCTCGGCCTTCGCGCTGGGGCTGTTCGAGGACATCCTGACCGGCGCACCGCTGGGCTCGGGCGCGCTGATGCTGGTCATCGCCTCGGCCATCGTCGTCGGCCAGTACAAGTTCTTCAACGGCAAGCCGTTCATCGTGACCTGGTGGGCGTTCGCCATCGTCGCCTTGGCGGCGGCGGGGACGCGCTGGCTTGCGGTGTCCGTGCTCTATGGCGACATTGTCGACCTTCAGACCATCGGCGTGGAGTACCTGCTGACGGTGGCGCTGTACCCGGTGGTGGGCTGGCTGATGGCCCGTGCCCAGATGCTTCTTATCAAGGACGCCTGAGATGCTGCGTTCCTCCAACGGCCGCCAGGGCGACCGCGCCAAGCTGTTCTCCCGCCGCGCCATCGGGCTGGGGGCGGGCAAGGCGACGCTCGTGGCGGCGCTGGCCGGGCGCATGTACTACCTGCAGGTCGTGGAGTCCGACCGCTACAAGACGCTCGCCGAGGAAAACCGCATCAACATCCGGCTGCTGCCGCCACCGCGCGGCCGGCTGGTGGACCGGTTCGGCGTGCCGCTGGCCATCAACAAGCAGAACTTCCGCGTCCTGATCGTGCGCGAGCAGACCGACAACGTCGACATGACGCTGGACGCCCTTGGCCGCATCATCGACCTGACCGACCGCGACCGCCAGCGCGTGGTCCGCGAGCTTGAGCGCAAGCGCGGCTTCGTGCCGGTGACGGTGCGCGAGAACCTGTCGTGGGACGAAATGGCGCGCATCCAGGTCAACGCGCCCGACCTGCCGGGCGTCATCATCGACGAGGGCCTAGCCCGCGCCTACCCGTGGGGCGAGGATTTCGCCCACGTTCTGGGCTACGTGGCCGCCGTGTCCGAGGACGACCTGACCGGCGACCCGCTGCTGGAGCTTCCGGGCTTTCGCATCGGCAAGGCCGGCATCGAGAAGGAATTCGATTTGGCCCTGCGCGGCACCGGCGGCACCAGCCAGGTGGAGGTCAACGCCGTCGGCCGCGTCATCCGCGAACTGCGCCGCGAGGAGGGCGAGCCCGGCGCAGAACTCCCGGTGACGCTGGATGCCCGCCTGCAGCGCTACACCACCGAGGTGCTGGGCGATGAAAGCGCGTCGGTCGTGCTGATGGACGTGCACACCGGCGAAGTGCTCGCCATGGTGTCCAACCCCGCCTACGACCCCAACGCCTTCAACCGCGGGCTCAGCCACGCGGAGTGGCAGGCGCTGGTGGGCAACGACCATGCGCCGCTCACCAACAAGCCCGTGGGCGGCCAGTACGCGCCGGGCTCCACCTACAAGATGGTGGTGGCCCTGGCGGCGCTGGAGGCGGGCGTCATCAAGCCCGAGAACACCGTCTACTGCCCCGGCCACATGACGCTGGGCAACCAGCGATTCCACTGCTGGAAGCGCTGGGGCCACGGCAACGTGGACCTGGTGGAGGCACTGGCGCAGTCCTGCGACGTGTACTTCTACGAGATCGCCAAGCGGGTGGGCATCGACCGCATCGCCGAAATGTCCCACCGCTTCGGGCTGGGGCGTCCGGTGGACGTCGGGCTGCCGCACGAGCGGTCGGGCCTGGTTCCCACGGTCGCCTGGAAGCGCGCCACCCTGGACCAGCCCTGGCACAAGGGCGAGACGCTGGTGGCCGGCATCGGCCAGGGCTACGTGCTGACGACGCCGCTGCAACTGGCGACCATGACGGCGCGCCTGGCCAGCGGGCTGGCGGTCAAGCCTGTGCTCACGCGCCACGTCATGACCAAGGACGGCACCCTCGCGCCGCGGCCATCGCCCGAGCTGGAGCCGCTGGGCATCGCGCGCCAGTCCATGGACATCGTGCGCAAGGGCATGCACGAGGTGGTCAACGGCGCCCGCGGCACCGCCCGCAGCTCGGCCCTGGAGACCGAGGGGGTGGAGATGGCCGGAAAGACCGGCACCTCTCAGGTGCGCCGGATCACCATGAGCGAGCGGCAGACGGGCGTGTTGAAAAACGAGGAACTGCCCTGGAAGTATCGCGATCATGCCCTGTTCGTGGCCTATGCGCCCGCCGAGAATCCGCGCTATGCCTGCGCGGTTGTGGTGGAGCACGGCGGCGGCGGGTCCACCGCGGCGGCGCCCATTGCCAAGAAGGTGATGGAAAAATGTGTCCTCCTGGACCCGTCGCGCCGCCATCCGTCGCCCGAGGAAATGCTGACCCTGCCGCCGGAAAACCGTCCGGCCCCCGAGACGGCGGCCGTGGACGGCGCGCAGGACGGCGAGGCGGCAGTGATCGTCGACGACGACGGGCGGACCATTCCCCTGCCGGCCCGGCCCCCGGCCGCCAGAAACCCGCGGGAGACCTGAGGCATGTCGGAATTCCTCTCTCCGCGCCTGCGCCGCGGCGACATGACCTTTGGCGAAAAGCTCTGGCAGGTGAGCTGGAGCCTGGTGTTCTTCATTTCGCTGATCGCAGGTGTCGGCTTCCTCATGCTCTATTCGGCGGCCAACGGGGCCTGGGACCCGTGGGCCAGCCGGCAGATGGTGCGCTACGCCGTGGGTCTGGGCGTCATGCTGGTCATCGCCATGATCGACGTGCGCCAGCTCATGCGGTGGGCCTATCCCATCTACGGGGTGGTGTTCGTCCTGCTGGTGGGGGTGGAGGTGCGCGGCTCCATCGGCATGGGGGCGCAGCGCTGGATCGACCTGGGCTTCTTCCAGCTCCAGCCGTCCGAGTTGATGAAGGTCGCGCTGGTGCTGGCGCTGGCGCGCTATTTCCATGGTGCGTCGCTGGAGGACGTGGGGCGGCCGTTCTATCTGGTTCCGCCCATGCTCATGGTGTTCGCGCCGGCGGCCCTGGTGCTCAAGCAGCCGGACCTGGGGACGGCCCTGATGTTGATCGCGGGCTCGGGCGTGATCTTTTTCATGGCCGGCGTGCGGCTGTGGAAGTTCGGCGTGGTGCTGGGCCTGGCCGTGGCCGCGGTGCCCATTGCATGGGGCTTTCTGCGCGACTACCAGAAGGCGCGCGTGCTGACCTTCCTGAACCCGGAGAACGACCCGCTGGGCACCGGCTACCACATACTGCAGAGCAAGATCGCCCTGGGCTCGGGCGGCGTGTTCGGCAAGGGTTTTCTTCAGGGCACGCAGAGCCACTTGAACTTCCTGCCCGAGCGCCAGACGGACTTCATTTTCACCATGATGGCGGAAGAGTTCGGCATGGCCGGCGGGCTGGTGCTGCTGGCGCTGTACGTCGTCGTGCTGATCTACGGCTTTGCCATTGCCATACGCAGCCGGCACCAGTTCGGGCGCCTGGTGGCGATCGGCATCACGACGACGTTCTTTCTCTACATTTTCATCAACATCGCCATGGTGATGGGGCTGATCCCGGTGGTCGGCGTGCCGCTGCCGCTGATCTCCTACGGCGGGACGGCCATGCTGACGCTGATGATCGGGTTCGGCTGCCTGATGAGCGTGCACGTCCACCGCGACGTCCAGATGGGCCGCCGGGGCGGTTACGAAGAACCCTGAGCGCGCCGGTCGGCGGGCGTGTTCGGAACGTTGAAAAAAGTGCAAAAAAGGTGTTGCAGGGGTTCGGAGGCTTTTGTATAAAGCGCCCCTCACCGCGACGGACCACCCGCCGCAACGGCGGAAAGACGGGACGGTGAGGTCACCGCAGACACTGCGGGCGCATAGCTCAGTTGGTAGAGCAGCTGACTCTTAATCAGCGGGTCCAAGGTTCGAGTCCTTGTGCGCCCACCAATTCAAACCCCCGGAAACGCTGGCGTTTCCGGGGGTTTCGCATTCCGGGTCTGTTCCATTCCGAACCGGAAGGCGCGCCGCATTCCGAACTTTGTGCCGGACGCGTTCGCACGGAGCATCGTCGCACGTCGGCACCGCGATCAATCGTAAGCGGCCGATCAGGGCCGCCTACCGGCCGGCGGCCTGCCGGTTGTAGTTTACGTCGTTAACGACGTCGGACGTCCGACGGCGGCAGCATGCAGTAGGAGATCCTGGGCGTCGAACGGCGCCGGCGGTGGACGATGGAGGAGAAGGTCCGCATACTGGCGGAGGTGGGGGGTGCGGGCGCGACGGTCGCCGATGTCCTGGCGGAGGTGGGGGGTGCGGGCGCGACGGTCGCCGATGTCGCCCGGCGCCACGACATCAGCCGGCATAACATTTACCAGTGGCGCCGGGAAGCCCGGAGGCAAGGGGTGCTGCCCGACGATGCGCCCCGGTTCCTGGCCGTCGAGATGGCGCAGGACAAGGAGGACGGCGGTGCAAGCGGTGACGTGCGTGTGGAGATCGGCCTCGGCAACGGGCGGATTCTTCGCGTTCTCGGTAATGCGCTCGACGACGTGGTGGCGCGCATGATCCGGATCACGGAGGCGGCATGATCGGACCCAGCACCGGGGTACGCGTCTATCTGGCCTGCGGCGTCACCGGCATGCGGAAAGGCATCGCGGGCCTGGCCGCGGCCGCCGAGAAGATCCTGCGGCAGAACCCGACATCCGGCGCTGTCTTTGCGTTCCGGGGGCGCAGGGGTGACAGGGTGAAGCTACGGCATTCCTGACCCGGAAGACGCGATGTGGGGCCGCAAGGTCATGAACGCGAAGACGACGAAGCTGCGGACCATTGTCGAGCACAGCGTCGAAGCAATCACGTACATCTACGACTTCGGCGATGACTGGCATCACCGGATCATTGTGGAGGCCGTCGGCACCGCCGACCCGAACCTCGCCTATCCCCGCCTGTTCGACGGCGAGCGCTGCGGCCGGCCCGAAGACGTCGGCGGCGTGCCCGGCTACTTCGACTTCCTGGGTGCAGTAACCATGCCCGGAGATCCTGGTCACCAGCGCCTGCCCACATGGTATGGTGGGCCCTACGACCCCGACGATATCGACGCGCGGACCACTCGGCTACGCCTGGGCATGATCGCCAAGCGCCAGAGGGCCGGAAAGGCCGCCTATGCCAAGCGCAGATCCTGATCCGGCGGCCTCCATCGGCCGGTTGCGGCGTTGCCGCGCACATGCATCGACATGACGAAGTTGCTGGAGGCGTTCAGGCTTCAGCGGCGTCGTCACCATTATCGGGGTTCTCGAGCATTTTCTTGATGTCGTCCAGTTCAAGACGCAGCGCCCTGCGGCGCCGCACGGCGTTGCGCGCCTGCTGCGCGCTGGTGTTGGTGTAGCGCGAGAGCATTTCCCGGGTCTGGTGACCGCCCACCGCCATGAGCTCCTGGTCAGTGCTCTCCGCGCTGCCGAGCTCGGTCAGGCCGCCGTGGCGCAGGGCCTTGAACTTCACCCAGCGGGGCAAGTCCGCCGCGTCGGCGATCTTGCGGAACAGGTGCCGGAACCAGTCAGCGTTGTACGGCAGATAGGTCTTTGTGCTGCGGTCCAGCGTGTCGCGCATGACGATCTGCGAGCCCCGCCGCGGCGTCTGAGCGAGTCGCCCGATCAGCCCCGGGATGAGTTCGCCGTCGCTGTCGAACAGCGGGATCGTGACGCGTTCCTCGGTTTTGCTTTGCAGAATCTCGATCTGGGCCCGCCGCCCGACCTCTTCCGGGCTGCGATAGTGCGCCCAGACGAGGCCCGTCGGCTCGTCGTCGACCAGGCGCGACGAGATAATGTCGACCTGGCGTTGGCACAGCTCGAACGCCAGCAGCGCTGCGGTGCCCATGGACGGCACGCCCATGGCGTCGGCCTCGGCGATGAAGGTGTCCAGCTGTTCACGGGTGACCGCCTTCGTCCGCTTGTTGAGGCCGCGCCTGGTGAGGCGGAAACCGAAGGGATCCCGGAGATCAGGCAGCACCTCCTCGCTCAGTATCACGCGCCATGCGGCGGCAGCGGCACGCATGGTGGCGTTGGCGGTCGCCAGACGGCGGCGGGGGACAGCGGCGCCGGTGGTGGGGTCAATGTCGATCACGGTCTGAAGCTGCTCATAGATCCGCTTCATGTGACTGACGCGGACCTTCTCGGCGGGGACCGTGCCGAAGGGCCGACCGGAGGTGAGGGGCAGGTCGTTCAGGAGGTGGAACGCACTGCGGTACTGGCGCTGGGTGGCGGGTGCCAGCCGGCGGAACTCCAGCGACTTTTCATATTTGGCGAACAGCCATTCGACGGTCCCGACCGCCGGCCCCGCCGGCTGCACTTGGCCGCCCCGCCAGGCGGCCAGCAGGTCGTTGAGCGCGGTGGCGCGGGGAATGGCGGCCAGGGGATCGGGGCCGAGCGCTTCGTTGGGCAGCGGGCAGCCGGCCCGGCTGTCCTTGGTCGGGACCTCCCAGTAGTACGCCGTGCGGCCGCTGGCCAGGGTCTTCTTGCGCAGGTTGGCGGGGAGCTTAAGGGTTGCCAAAGTCGAACTCCGCGTCCAGGTCGTGGTCGGGGTGCAGGACGGCACCGGTCTGGGCCGCGCCGGACAGCTCGCTGATCCGTGCATCCAGCGCCAGGATGTCCCACAGCAGGCGCTTGCGCTTGCCGGACAGCCGGGTGAGCGGCAGCGGCGGTGGCCACAGCCCGAGCGCGACCTCGTCGCGAAAGGTCTGCTCGCTGCGGCAGCCGACGTAAAAGGCGGCCTCGCGCAGCGACAGAAGCCGCTGTGGCCGGCCGGCCCGGGCGGGCGCAGTGGACGCGGGTGGGGCCCAACAGTTAGTGTTCATCTGGATCATGGCGTCAGCGAAGTGGCTGTGGCCGCGAAGACGCAAAGCAATTCGCAGTCGTCAGGCGCCGGTGCAGGAGATGGAAGCGGTGCGCCCCGTGAAGGGGCCGCGCGCAGGTGCAAGCGTGTGCTGCGGGACATTATCTTCATTCCTCGGCTCAACAACCCAGCCGCGGCGCACGAAGCGACGCCAACCCAGTCCACGGGATGACGCTGCTAATGCACGCGAGCAGCGAGGGCCACAGGTTAAGTGGCAGTTGAGCCCCGATGAAGAGAGCACTGCGGGGCCCGGTTCGGGCGCCTGAGCCGCTGCGCGGCGGTGTCAGCAGACCGAACCAGCCGCAATTTCGGATCCGTCGAAGACAGATCGTTAGCGGCATGATCTTTAGTTAGGCGTCGCCGATTAACAGCGCAAGAGGCAACGAAGATCTTGCTTACGGATCTAACGATGGAGCAGTAGTTGGAGTGCCAGCATCCAGCCATCTGACTGAGAAACCAGGACCCCCAGCCAGCACCGAAACTCCAGAGATATCAGAGCGTTACGCTCCAACGAAGCCTCAGTGTGACACAGCCGGCGGCCACGTCAACGGTAATCAGAGAGGCCGACCTAGTGCTGGCGCGGAAACGAGCCGCGGGTTGACGCGAATCCCTTGCCTGTCCCGTCGCTCTGCTGTGGGCCGGCCGTGCACGATCTGGACAGAGGAGGCGGAAGGCAGCAGTGAGGGCACGAGCCTTGCTTACGGCTCGATAGCCCTTCAACGGTGAAAGGGCGCCGCTAGCCGATGGTGTGAGGCTCGAACGCTGGCTTGCGGGCAGGATTGAAGTCCGGCATCGAGGAGCGATTGTTCTATAACTTTGAAGGAGGCATGCTTCAGAGCATAGCCTGGATTGGCCGAAGGAAATTACAAAAGAATCCATGCCCAAGACGGGCTTGGGCATGGCGCGCGACCTAACCGGTCCTGAAGTGTTGGATCAGCCGTTTAGAGCGCGTTCTATGAATGCTTCTGCCTCCGGGTCTTTCGACCAGAAGCGGTCATTGACGTCAAGAATCGCTGCGCATTCAACCGCAGAAAGCCCGACAAGGTGGCTATGTAAATCTTGAGACGAGTGGTCTCCACTCATTACTGTCCCCGAATCCATCACGCCGATCAGGACTTCGGTGCGAGGATCAGGAACCTCCGTGATAGTAACACCGGCATAAGCCGACAGGATGGTCCTCCACACCCACCCGGGAAGTTCCGGGGTTGAGCTTCTCATGAGGCTGTCATAACGCGTTAGGATCCGGCGCTCGGCGCCTTCCTTTGTCATGCCTCTATATTGAGTGATGGCTTCCATGCGCTCCGGAGCGCTTGCATTCCGTTCTTCGGGTTCGCCGAAGAACTCATCATCGTCTTCCCACATATCCACGATTTTCTCTCCTTGCGGTTCGTTGATAAACAGGATTTAGACTTCTCAAAAATCTTTGGTAGGGGAAACGGCGAGGAACATATTCCTCATGCGTCCGCTGCGTTGTTGGCTGTGGGATGCAGGCGGCGAGCGCCCCGGATCAAGCTGATGAGCCTGTCCTCCCGGCCCCCGGTTCGGCAAAATCCGGACATGACGCCGACGCTCGACCGCCTTCCCGACGGTCCCGCCGCTCTCGAGGCGGTGAGCATCGTGAAGCACGGCGGCGTGCCGTGCATGTGGGCGTCCATGCATGCCGACAAGACCTTCGGCGACGCGCTGTAAACCCGCATCGTCCGGCTCAAGAAGCAGAAGTTCGGCCGCAGTACCGAGAAGGTCAAATAACTGGAGCTGGCGCTGGATGCCTTTGAGGTGGCGACGCTCTTCTCCAGGACGCGTAGTGGCAGACAAAGAAACGCCGGCTGAGGCCAAGCCGAGAAGGCGCCGTGCAAGCGCGAGAGGCTTCAGGTCGCCGAAGCCAAGTCCCGGGAGCGCGTAGAACAGGATCTCTGTCAAACCTGTCCCGACTGCGGCGGAAAGCCGCGGATGCTCAGCAAGGGCGTGGCTGAAGATTTCTGCCGCGGTTGCGAGAAGGTGGTCCAGCCGGCGACGCCGGCACGCCTGACCCAGCACTCAACGGCCGGCCCGCTCTCGATGGCGTGCGTGGCGTGTCCAACATGCCCTTCATCAGTCCCTTCGGCTTGATGCGCGGCGCATGCCGATCACCATTGCCGTTTGCGCCGAGGGCAGCCTGGTAGCCCGCGAGTTTGCTTCAGTAAGGCCCGCGTACCGTCTGGTTCCGCTAGATCACAAACGGCCGTTTGGCGATGAGTTGCCCGGGTTTAGGGGAAGGGGGAGAGATAAAAAGGTTCGGACAGGACAAATGCTATCAGACACCATATGGTGAGCGAGCATGACCGGGAAACTGCATCCGATGGAAGAAAGTCGTACCAATATGCTACAGGTTAGGATATAGGCTGCTACCGAGTGGATGGAGGGGGCAAGATGTATCTGTCGCGAATCAGGATTGAGAATTTCCGCAACTTCCGGGACCTCGACGTTGCGCTTGGCGGCAACATCGTCATTGTCGGCGAGAACCGCGTCGGAAAGAGCAATCTGCTCTTTGGCCTGCGGCTGATCTTCGACCCTGCGCTGTCCGATAGCAGCCGGCAGCTCGGTCTCGCGGATTTCTGGGACGGGCTGGAGGAAATTACTGCCGAGACCGCCATTACTGTCTCGGTGGAGATCAAGGATTTCGAGGAAGATCTGGACGTTCTGGCGGTGCTGACCGATTATCGTCTTGACGATGACCCAGACACAGTTCGTCTTACATATCAATTGCGTGCTCAGCCCAGCCTCGATCACGCCCCGGCCAATGACGACGATTTCTCGTTCGTCTGCTTCGGCGGCGAGGATGAAGCCAAGCGCTTCGGCCATGATCTTCGACGCCGCATCACGCTGGACCTGCTGCCGGCGCTTCGGGACGCCGAGGGCGATCTTGCGGCTTGGCGCCGGTCGCCGCTTCGTCCTCTCGTCGAGGATGCGTTCGTCGGCATCGACAAGGAGGCGCTAAAAGGAATCAGCGAAAAGATCGCGGAGGCAACCGCAGCGGCGATCGACTTCGACGAAGTGAAGGCGCTGGAAGCCAGCATCGCAGAGCTGTTTCTGGCAATGGCCGGATCAAAGCAGGATGTCCATCCATCGCTCGGATTCAGCGCGACCGACGCCACTCGCATTAATCGGCAGATCCGACTGCTGATCGACGAAGGGCGGCGCGGCGTTGCCGACGCCAGCCTCGGCTCGGCAAACCTCATCTTCCTAACGCTGAAACTGCTCGATCTTCAGCGCTTGATCGCGGCCAACAAACGCGACCAGTCATTGCTCGCGATCGAGGAGCCGGAGGCGCACCTCCATCCGCACCTTCAGCGTTTGGTCTATAAGCATCTTTTTGAGGCGATTGTCGATGGCGAGGACGGTGCCAATGGCGACGTTGGCGGGGCCGCCGCCGTGCCGCTCTCGGTCATTCTGACTACTCACTCGCCGCATATCGCAAGCGTCGCTCCGCTGGAGTCGCTCCTGCTTCTCCGGTCACACTCGAACGAGGGAACGAAGGGATATTCGGTCGCCGAAGCAGACTTCACTAAAGCCGACACCGAAGATCTCGAGCGATATCTCGATGTCACCCGCGCGGATATGGTCTTCGCCCGCGGCGTCATCCTCGTAGAAGGAGACGCGGAGCGGTTTCTGATCCCGGCATTTGCAGAGGATATGGGCATCTCGCTCGACGAGCATGGCGTGTCGGTCTGCTCGGTCGCCGGGACCAACTTCCAGCCCTATGCGAAGTTGCTTTGTGCCCTGGGCATCCCGTTCTCTGTCATCACCGATTACGACGAAGTCGACGAAACCCCCCGCGCCTACAATCGCGCGCTCAAGCTCGTTCGGATCATCGATGAGGCCTCTGGCGGTGACGACACCGACGCGGTGATCAAAACCATAACGAAGAAAAAGACCTGGGGCGAGACATTCGCCGAAATCCAGAAGTTCGGCATCTTTGTGAACTGGAGCACGCTCGAGACCGAGCTGTTCGAGGGTGACTACGCTCAGGAGATGATCAATACCCTTCACGAGCATAACTTTAGCGCCAAACGCAAGGCGACACTGAACGCGTTGGCAGCGAATCCGACTGATTTCGACGCTGACGAACTGCTAAAGATGATTGAACAGATGGGTAAAGGCCGGTTCGCGCAAAGATTGGCGACGCGCGCAACCGGCAAGCTCGTCCCCAAATATATCGAGGAAGCGATCAATCATGTCATCGGCCTCGTCTGACCATTCGCTGTATCTCAGGGCAGCAGAGGATCTGCGCTCAAATGAGAGGCAGTGGCAGGCTTATCAGTCGACCGGTCACTGCGTGCTGTTAGCTGGTCCCGGCAGCGGTAAGACAAAGACGCTGACGATCAAGCTTGCCAGAATGCTGAACGAGGATGTCGATGAGCCGCGCGGCATCGCGTGTATCACCTACAATAACGAGTGTGCGCGCGAGCTAGAGAACCGGTTGGAGGCCCTTGGCATCGCGCCCGGCGGGCGCGTCTTTATCGGAACCGTCCATTCATTTTCACTTACACAAATTCTGCTGCCCTACGCCAAGGTAGCTGGACTGGGTCTGCCTGATTCATTCACAGTGGCGAATCGCCAGCAAGCTCGAGCTGCCTTGGCCGCCGCTCATGCCAACGTCATCGGTGGCCCGGAGAATCCGCAGAACTGGGAGATGCGGCTTGGCCGTCATCGGCGTCGGTTCCTAAATCGGGAACTGCCGGAATGGCAGACGCTCGATCCGCAGCTTACTGCGTTCGTCGAGGCGTATGAGGCCGAACTTCGCGCAGCCGGGCTGATTGACTTTGACGACATGCCGCTCCTGGCGGTGCGTGCCCTTGCCGAGAACAGATGGCTTCGGACGGCGATGGTGGCGAAATATCCGATCCTTGCGGTCGATGAGTATCAGGACTTAGGTCGCGCGCTCCACCGCATGGTGATGGGACTCTGCTTCAGCGCGGGCATGCGGTTATTCGCGGTCGGCGATGTCGATCAGTCAATTTATGGCTTCACCGGCGCAACACCAGAGCTGCTGCGGCGGCTGTCCGAACGCGATGACGTCGAGACGTTGCGCCTCGGTCTCAACTATCGCTGCGGATCGCGGATTGTCAGTGCGTCTGAATATGTGCTCGGGGAGGAGCGGGGGTACGAGGCGCCTCACGATGCCCATGAAGGGACGGTCTATTTTCACCCCTGCACAGGTGGCTATGCCGAGCAGGCAAGATATCTCATCGAGGAGTTGATCCCGGAAATCCGCGAGCGCCGGCCCGACATCAATCTTGGTGAGATCGCTGCGCTATATCCCGCGGCATTCCTCGGCAATGAACTTGCCAACGCGGCAGCGGAACATGGCTACTCGGTGATACGGACGGACGGCAACGCGCTGTATCCGCGCGGCAGCAAGCTGATGCGATGGCTGGAACAATGTGCGATGTGGTGCTGCGGAGGCTGGCGATCGGGGGCGCCCCGGTTGTCTCGCGTGGTGAGTGAAGGTGCGAGGCTCTTTCATGAAGCCATAACCGATGAGGATGAGCGGCTTGCCTTCCAGCGCGACCTCACAGCAGCGCTATGGGATCGGCGGGATGAAACGGTCGACCTTCACGATTGGCTGACAGCTCTGCACGATGACATCATTCGGTCGCGGGTCAGTCTCACCCGATCGCTCGATGACGAATACGTCACGTTGAACAACTTCCTCACGCGTATCGGCCCCGCCGGCGACGTCGATGACTTCCCTTTAGCCGAGTTCGCTGGTATCGGCAGTGGGCTCGACCGCATCAATCTTTCGACGCTGCACAGCGCGAAGGGGCGCGAATTTGATGTGGTGATCCTGTTCGGCGCGGAGGAAGGTCGGTTGCCGCGCAACTACGCTACCGAGAACGACCTCCGCGAGGCCCGACGTCTCTTCTATGTCGGCTTCACGCGCGCGAGGCATGAGATCCATCTTATGTACGGGCAGCACAATCCGTCGCGCTTCGTGACTGAAGTGCAGGATCGCCTTGAAGGTGAATGACGCTCGTCAAGTCGCCTCAGACAAAGTAGTGCTCGCCTGCAACAGACCTGCTCAATTGGGTGCGCCGATTAAATCTGCGCTCCCGCTGTAAGCTTCTTTCGGTGGCCGCGGTCTCTGCTTGTTGACGCTCAGGCGGCCTTCTGATTGTCCTGTGGCTGCCCGATGTTCCACGTCACCTTCTTCCGAAAAGTAGCCGCCCCACCTTGCCCGCCACCTGCAAAATCATAGTTGATTAAGTATCGACTTGGCAGGAGGGTAAAATTTTGGACAACGGGAAGCCTTTTCCAGCAGAGGATCATCGCGAGGACGGGATTCGTCATGCCGAATTGCCGGCTAAACCGGTCGTCATCGCCGTGGCAAATCAGAAAGGCGGGGTCGGCAAGACTACCACCTCCCTCAACCTCGCTTTTGCGCTGTCACAGCGCGGGCTTTCTGTTCTCGTCATCGATCTCGATCCGCAGGCGAATGCAACACTGGCGGGCGGAATCGACCGAGTTTCGGCCGGCCGGGAGGGGCGGACGGTCTACAACGTTCTGTTGCAAGACCGACTGCTCGTCGACATCATCCGGCCATGCCCGGAGCTCGGGTTTTCAATCGCGCCGTCGGGTGCAAACGTCGATGCCGCAGAGCCGGAACTGGCTGGGCGGACGGCGGCGGAACTGCTGCTGCGAAGCAAGATCGAGGAGATGGGCCCACGCTTTGACATTATCCTCATCGACTGCCCTCCAAACCTGGGAAAACTGACGTTGAACGGCATGCTCGCGGCGCAGTATCTGCTCGTGCCGACCGAAGCCGCCGCATGGTCTTTGGCCGGCATTCCGCTTCTGCTAACGAACGTCGATCAAGTGCGGCGGCTGTATCGTCACGACCTGCGGCTGCTCGGCATTCTGCCGACGAAAGTACGCAGCCGCATCCGTCAGGACCGGGAGTCGCTGGACGAACTGCGGCGCGACTACGGCGACGCGACGCACATCTTTCCCGCGATCCGCCACACCACGGCTTACGCCGTTTCAGAAGCGGCAGGCTCTGTGACGCTCGCCGACAATCCCGCCGGACCCGGTGTCGACGTTTACCACACCGTCGCGGACCAGGTTCTCGAGGCCATTGAACGCCGGACAGCTGCACAGGTGGCGTCATGAGCCGGCGGCCGGCGAGGCGCGTATCCCAGCTGGTGTCCGGCGAAGCGGCGCGCGCTGTCGCGACGGGGATGGTCGCGACGTCGCAGCAGATGAACGTCATCGAGATTCCGCTCGACACCATCACACCAAACCCCGATCAGCCGCGGAAGCTGTTCGACCAGTCCGCCCTTGAGGGGCTGGCGACGTCGATCTTCGAAGTCGGCCTGCTCCAGCCGATCCTCGTCAAACGGGATCCGGCAGCAGAAGGCCGCTACATCATCGCCGCGGGGGAACGCCGGTGGCGGGCCCACAAGTTGATCGGCAAAGCGACGATCCGCGCGATCTGCATGTCCGGCGACATTGACGAGATCGCGGTTGTCGAGAACGCACAACGCGTCGATCTGCACGCTGTGGAACGGGCGATGGCGATCCGGCGGTTGTCCGTTGAACGCCAGTGTTCGGACGAGAGCTTGGCCCAGATGACGGGGCTGAGTCGGGCCGAGATCACGAAGCTGGTCGCGGTCGGAATGCTGCCGACGGAGATGCTATCCCGGTTCTTGACGATGTCGCCCGAGCCGTCGAAGTCGGCGTTGTTCGAGGTTGCCATGGCGCCCGGCGAGATTCAGCCGGCCCTCGCGGATCTCGTGGCAAAGGGCGCCTCTATCGCAAGTCTCCGCCGCGCGAGGGTCCGGCTTGAGCAGTCTGAAGATCCCGTGACGGCGGGCGCTCTCGGCCAAAATGCGCAAGACGTCCCGGCGCTGGGGCGGCGCCTCAAGCGCCTGACGACGACGCTCGGCACTGTTCGCAGTGAAGGCCGGCCGCTCAGCGATCAGGATCGCGGCCATCTACGGGCCTTGCGCGCGTCCATCGACGCAGTCCTCAACGACGACGGTTAGTTTTCATAGGGCATCATGTTCGACGTCGAACACTTCCGGCCGGCGGTGGCTGCGAAAGGTAACCGGCCGGTCAGGGCCGCCTTCCGGCCGCTGGTCTGCCAGATGTAGTTTATGTCGTTAACGACGTCGTTATTGACGTCAGCGACGGAGGCAGCATGCGGCAGGAGATCTTGGGCGTCGAACGGCGCCGGCGTTGGACGTTGGAGGAGAAGGTGCGCATCCTGGCGGAGGTCGGGATAGCCGGTGCGACGGTCGCCGACGTTGCGCGGCGTGTCCGGCATCAGCCGGCAAAACATTTACCAGTGGCGCCGCGACGTGCGGAAAAGCGGGATCGTGGCTGCCGATGCGCCGCATTTCCTTGCCGTCGAGGTGGCGCAGGAGGAGAGCGAGGGCGACCACGTCACCGGCGCCGACGTGCGGGTCGAGATCGGCCTGCGCAACGGCCGGATCCTGCGTCTTCCCGGCGACGCGCCCGATTGTGCACCGGCGTGGAAAAGTAGTCCACGAGCGGGGCGAATAGGCGCCGAAAAGTAGGCCACCCTGCTCAGGCATACTTCCACCCTCGGTTGGATAGACGAGGGTGCCAAGCAGGGGATGCTGACGGTGGATATGATCGGTCGGGTCCGGCGCGAGCACGCGCGCGGCAAGAGCATGCGGAAGATCGCCGCGGAACTGCGGCTGTCACGGGATACGGTGGCGAAATACCTGAAGTCGGGAGAGACCGATGGACGCTATCGGCGGAGCAGGCAGCACTATCCGCAGTTGGGGCCACACATCACGCGCTGGAGCGGCTGCTGGAGGAGAACGAGCGGCGCGGCAAGCGGGACCGTCTGAACCGGCTCCAGATCTTCGAGGCGTTGCAGCGGGACGGCTACGCCGGCGGCTATGACGCAGTGAGGCGGTACGCTAGGCAATGGTCGGCGGCGCGGTCGTCGGCGCCGGTGACGGCAGCGTTCATCCCGCTGACGTTCCTGCCGGGCGAGGCCTACCAGTTCGATTGGGCCGAGGAGTGGGTCATCCTCGACGGCGTCACGACCAAGGTGCAGGTCGCCCATCTTCGGCTGAGCCACAGCCGCATGCCCTACGTGCGGGTCTACCTTCGCCAGGCCCAGGAGATGGTGTTCGACGCGCACGCGCGGGCCTTCGCCTTCTGGGGCGGGACCTGCGAGCGCGGCATCTACGACAACATGAAGAGGCGGTAGACGCCGTCTTCGTGGGCAAGGCGAGGACGTTCAACCGCCGCTTCCAGCAGATGTGCAGCCATTATCTGGTCGAGCCGACCGCCTGCACGCCGGCGGCCGGCTGGGAGAAAGGTCAGGTCGAGAACCAGGTCGGTAGTCTGCGGCGCCGGCTGTTCACGCCGCGGCCGAAGGTGAAGACGCTCGATGAACTGAACCGCTGGCTGGAGGATGCGTGCATGGCCTACGCGCGGGCGGCCCGCCACCCCGAGTTCAGCGACAAGACGGTGTGGCAGGTGTTCGAGGCCGAGCGGTCGGCCCTTGTCCCCGTGGGCCAGCCCTTCGACGGGTTCCGGGAGAGCGACGTCGGTGTGTCCAAGACCTGCCTGATCCGCTTCGATCGCAACCGCTACAGCGTGAAGGCCAGGGCTGCCGGAGGGTCGGTGCAGATCCGCGTCTACGCCGACAAGATCGTCGCCCGGCTCGACGGAGAGGTGGTCGCGGAGCATCCGCGCGCCTTCGGCCGCGACCGCACCGTCTACGACCCGCTGCACTACATCCCGGTGCTGGCGCGCAAGCCGGGCGCCCTGCGCAACGGCGCACCATTTCGGGAGTGGCGGATGCCTCCGGGGCTGACGCGGGTGCGCGCCCGTCTCGGCCGTGGCGACGATGCCGACCGGCAGTTCGTCGGCATCCTGGCGGCCATCCCCGAGAACGGCCTGGATGCCGTCGAGGCGGCCTGTCTCCAGGCGCTCAAGGAGGGGCTCCACAGCCGCGACGCCGTCCTCAACATTCTCTCGCGCGGCAAGGATATCGGCCCTGCGATGCCACCAGCCGCCTTCAACGCGCCAGCGCTGCGTCATGAGCCGGTGGCCGCCTGTGCCCGGTACGATCGCCTGCGCGACCGGGAGGTGGCCCGTGGAGCGGCATGATATCCTGAAGCTGATGGCGACACTGAAGCTGTCCGGCATGCGGGCGGCCTATGACGACATCATGCGTGACGGCCTGCGCCGCCAACGGTCGGTGCAGGAAGTCCTCGGCGACCTGCTGACCGCCGAGGTCGCCGAGAAGACCGCCCGCTCCATCCGCTATCAGATTGCCGCGGCGAGGCTGCCGGCTGCCAAGGACTTGGGCGACTTTGACTTCACAGCCAGCCCGGTCAACGAGGCCCTGCTGCGCGACCTGCACGGCGGCGGCTTCCTGACAACCCAGCGCAACGTGATCTTCATTGGCGGGACTGGTCGGGTCTCATGATGCCCACCTTTCTACGTCGTTAAAATTTCAGCGGAATCTGATCTGGATCTGGCGTTACCGGACGGCCTTGGGAGCGCAACTGAGGCGGCAGCGTGGAAAGTTGGTGTGCTGGGATCGCCCAGGGTCCTCCTTTGCATGCCTGATATCCATGAATGGTGCCGGCGCTGATCAGGCGTAGAACCGTCATCTTGCTGACCTTTAACCGGTCGGCAGCCTCCTCCAGCGTCAACTCGCCGCGCTCGGCCAGTTCTCCCGGCTTGAACACGGCGATGCCATGGGCGTTGCGATAGCTACGGACACGCACCTCTGTCCACGTATTCCCTCGGCCGGTCCGCTTGCCGATCCGATTGAGGGTCGCGGCGATGGCTGCATCCGATTGCTGACGGGCCAGACGATGAATCAGATCGCCCGTTTCAGGATCGCCGATCCAGCGGTGATGCCCGGGCCGGTTTTTCGGCACGACCAAGCGGGTGTGATCACCGCCTGCCCAGTGAATGACCAGATTGATGCGCTCGTCCTCAACCTTGACCATGATCTCGTGGATCGCGGTACGGACGATGCGCTTGCGGGTTTCCGTAGTTGCGCCCGGATGGTTCCAGGCGGCGTCCAGATCGCGGCCCAGAGCCATGAGATGCGCTCTCTCTTCCTCGGTCAGTGCACCCGTATCCTCGCCGCTCTGAGCGGTCAGTTGGTCCTCAAGCCGCGCGACATCGACGAGACGATCATTCCAGCGCCGCTCCAGTTCGCTGGCGACAAGACGATTGCCGGGATCAACGGCATCGTATTGACGCCGCGCGAGATCGGCCTCGTAGCGTGCCTGGGCAAGAGCCAATTCCAGATGCCGACAGCGCTCGCTGACCGCGGTCTGGCAGCGGGCCACGGCTTCCAAGGCCGATTCGATCCCAAGGGGCGCCAATTGCCGCATGACCTCCGTGGCTACGGCCGCATCCACCCGCAACCCACCGAACGAGATGCAGTGCTCGGTCCCATGGTTGAGGTGGGCGCCGCGGCAGTTGTAGCGGACGCAGAACCCCGCCGTGCCGCTATAGGCGACATGCAGGCGACGCCCGCAGTGACCACAGCGCAGCATTCCCGACAGCAGGGCGTCCCCACGGCGGACAGATCCGCGGGGCTGTGTAACCTGAGGTCTGGAAATTTTGTTCGAGGGGGCGCACTTGCGTGCCCATCCGTGGGGCGAGCCCCACGGATGGGCTACCCTCCATTCCGGTTTTCTCAATCGCCAAAAAGAGGAACCGGATGCAGGACACCCAGGGTAAGGTCATCGCCGCGCTGATGGAACAGCTCATCCAGACCGGGCCGGAGGGCATGGCCGAGGCGTTCACCGCGCTCTTCAATCTCGCCATGCGGATGGAGCGCGACCAGCACCTCGGCGCCGGCCCCTACGAGCGCACTGATGGGCGCCGGGGCTACGCCAACGGCTACAAGCCGAAGAAGGTGGACACGCCCGCCGGCACCGTCACCGTGGCCGTTCCCAAGAGCCGGGGCTGCGACGAGCCGTTCTTTCCGCAGTCCCTGGAACGGGGGCGACGCTCCTCGCGCGCCATCATGCCGGCGATCGCCGAGATGTACGTCCAGGGCGTCTCCACCCGCGATGCCGCGAAGGTGATGAAGGAATTCGGGCTGGAAAGTCTGTCCTCGACCCAGGTCAGCCGCGCCGCCGCCATGCTGGATGAAGAACTGGAAGCCTGGCGCACACGCCGGCTCGACCCGGTGAAATACCTGATCCTCGACGCCCGGTATGAGAAGGTGCGCGACGGCGGCATCGTCCGCGACGCGGCCATCCTGTCGGCCATCGGCGTCGGTCCTGACGGCCGGCGGCGGCTTCTGGGCGTGTCGGCCGCGCTGTCCGAGGCGGAGGTCCACTCGCGGGATTTCCTGAACGACCTCGTGGACCGCGGCATGCGCGGCGTCGAGTTCATCGTCAGCGATGACCATGCCGGGCTGCGTGCCGCTCGCCGCGCCGTCCTGTCCGGCGCCACGTGGCAGCGCTGCCAGTTCCACCTGGCCCAGAACGCCATCCACCACGCGCCGACGCTCGCCATCCGCAAGCGCATCGGCGAGGAGTTGCGCGCCGTCTGGAACGCCAGGGATCTGAAGACCGCCGAGGCCGAACTGGCCGCCCTGGCTGAGAGCTACCGCAAGGCGGCACCGAAGCTGGCGGAGTGGCTGGAGGTGAATGTCCCGGAGGGGCTCGCCGTCTTCACCCTGCCGAAGGGGCACCGCCGCCGCATGCGGATGTCGAACCCCATCGAGCGGGCCGTCCAGCAGGAAATCAAGCGGCGGACGAAGAAGGTCCGCGTCTTCCCCAACGAGGCGTCGCTGCTGCGCCTCGTCACTGCCGTCCTCGCCGAGATCGACGAGGACTGGGCCACCACCGACCGCGTCTACATCAACATGGAAAACCGGGATGACTGAGGGACCTCAGGCCGAATTTCCATCCCTCAGGTTGCTCAATCACCATCTGGCGGTACCCCTGCCGTGTGGTCGGAAAGCTGCCGGTGCCGAGGAGCCTGTCGCGGTCATCGACGACAGCGGCAACGTGAAGGTCCTTGTGCGTATCGACGCCGCCGACGACACGGCGGCCGTCCTCTGCTTGATTCCGCGCCATCATGCTCTCCCGCGAAGCCCTTGAACCGGGGTTGTAGGACGGCTTCGCACGGCAAGGCGCTCGGACAAGACAGTCACGCGACAGAACGTCAGGCCCTTCTCGGGTCACATGCGCCGGCGAGGCGAAACCTCGCCGCAAGGCGCCTCGGGCGGCCGACAGGTCCGAGGAAAGACACGGCTCGTGGTCGATCGGAGTGTGGGTCACACCGCGACGAGGCACCTTGCGGCGCCAACCACGCTAACCGGCCGGTCGCTACGAGGGTCAGGCCGATCAGCAAGGCTGACGGGACACACTGACTGTCGGAATGGTGGATGAGCCTGCCGCCCTTTGCCGGTCGGCGCTGGTGGACAGCCTGCACCAGCGCATCCAGGACAAAGCCGGCGTGCGCCGTTCTGCTTACGCGCCAGCCGACGATGCGGCGGGCGAAGGCGTCAATGACGAAGGCCACGTAGACGAAGCCCTGCCAAGTGGCGACATAAGTGAATACTGAGACCCACAGCCGGTTCGGCGCAGGGGCCCAGAACTCGCGCAACGGGCATGGCGCCGCCGTGTGCGGCGTTGTGGTTTTCACGGGCCGGCCTCGGCGGACACCGGCGAGGCTCAGCGTCGCCATCAGCCGTTCCACAGTGCAGCGGGCGACCTCGAAGCCCTCCCGGCGCATCTGGCGCCAGACCTTGCGCGCCCCGTAGGCCTGGAAGTTCTCGTCGAAGACCCGCCTGATCTCCAGGCGCAGTTCGGCATCCCGCTGCGCGCGGTTGGATTGGCGGGAGGGATCCTCCCGCTTTGCCAAGCGCTCGTAATAGGTGGACAGGGCAATCGGCAACACCTTGCAGATCGGCACGACCCCATGCTCCCCACGATGATCGTCGGTAAAGGCGATCATGACTTCGACCGGCGGTCGAACTCCGCCTGGGCGAAATAAGCGCTGGCCTTGTGCAGGATCTCGTTGGCCTGCCGGAGCTCCCGGTTCTCGCGCGCCAGCGCCTTCATCTTCTCCGTCATCTCGGTGGGAATGCCAGCCCTCTGTCCGCGGTTAATCTCGGCCTTCTTGACCCATTCGTTCAGCGTCTTGGCGGCGCAGCCCACCTTCGAGGAGATCGATACAATCGCGGCCCAGCGGGACTCATATTGGCCCTGGTGTTCCCGCACCATGCGAACGGCGCACTCGCGAACCTCGGGAGAATACTTGTTCGTCGTTTTGACCATGACGGTTCCGTCCTACTCTGGAGTTGGAGCCTCCGGCAAACCCTTGGCGGTTCAAGGGCCTCCAGCGCTCCGCCGCTGACTGAGCCGTTTATATGGTCGCTCTGGAAGTGCATCGCGGAACGAGCGGCGACGCTGAGCCCCGAAAGCAAATTGTGTCTCATGACAATATTGTTCGACGTCGAACAGGAACCTCACTCGGCTGAACTGTCCCAGCCGACGTACGCCATGACCTTACTCAGAATCTGAAGCAGGGCTGTAGCCGTTTCAGGATCACCGATGCGTGCGGTTCCAGTGCATATCCCGTTTCGGACGATCGTGAGCGAAACGCTTGGTCCGACGGACGTCGCGGCGACGTCCAGACGTCCATTGTCATCAATGGCGATCGACAGAGTGTACATTGCGGGGGTCCGTTTTCTGGTTCGGCGATGTAGTGCGGAAGCAAAAGGAAGCTGGCTGGCTCCTATTGGGACATGATCCACCGGCACCACGGCCGGTGGCCGCGATGCCGGTGCCATGACATTCGGTTACTCGCGCGGCCCCTTAGTCTCAGGCCGCCAGCGTTCAACGATCGCGGCGAAATCGTCCTGATGGCCGAGAGCGGTCGGGTAGATCCGGAAGGTCATGATCATCCGGAAGACCACGAGCATGTCGTCCGCGATCGCCCGGTCGACGGACCAGAGATCGGTCATATCGAAACCGCCGCAGGACTGCGCGTTCCACCATGAAAGCAGGAAGTTCGCGACCCGGCGGCTCTGGCCTGTGTCGCTCTGAGCGATTCTCACGAGGCGCCCGAGCGCCGCCAGTTCCTTCGTGCCATCGGTCATTGTTCTGCCCCCCGATTAGCGCGGCAATCATGCTGCCGTTGAGCTCCATCGGCACCCCTCTTCGGGAAGACCCCGAGCAGCAGAACCGGCCCGATGAACGACGGTTTTTCGGCGATCTCAGCTTCCCAGCCGGCAGCCAAGATCTGCTGGCGCCATGGCCAGACGGCGACGCCCAGAGGATCAACTGGGAAATCGTCAGGATCTGCTCCTTCCGACGGGGGCATCAGCAGGTTCCAGTGTCGCGAGTGCTTGACCCCACGGCGCTCGGCGATCGTATTGGCGACGATGTTGCTGATGGCTTCAGCGACGTCTCGCGGTAGGCCACAGGCTCTGGATGTCGCGACGAAAGTCCAGGCCGTGCGGAGTGCGACGATCTGAAGATCGACGCTGTTCAGTGCGCGCCACCCGGCGCCGGCCACGGCTTCGAGCGGCACGTCGACCGTCCGCCAGGCCGCCATGTTAATTTTTCTTTGCATTGCTTTTGCTTCTCCGGTGTTCTCGGCAGCAGCCGATCTGCCGCCGCACCAGGGCGGGGCGGCAGATCGGCCACAAGCCGAGACCACGGAGCCGAACGGCTTGCGCGCGGGCGCTGCTACCGGACGCGTCTCGACAACCGGGGCGGCACCATGGCGCCGATGACTCCCTCGAGCGCCTTCGAGGCCTCGACGCACTCCGCGTGGCCGTAGTGCAAGTCAAGAACGCGCTCGCTGTGTCCGAGCAGTTTGGCCGCCGGACGCACCGCTTCCGGGCTGATCCGCTGGGCCTGGGTTGCGATACAGTCGCGGAAGAGGTGCGGTGACACCCGCCGGCCGATCCTTGCGAAGGTGATGTCGCCAATCCGTCGACTGAGCGCGCCATAGGTCATGCCAAAGCCGTCGCGAGCGGTCCAAAGTGCATCGTCCTGTGGCCCCAGCAGCGGCCGGTAGACAGTCACGTAGTCCCAGAAAGCTTGCTCGAACTTGGCAGGCCACGGCGCGGACCAGCGGCTGCCGTTCTTGGTCCCTTCAAACGTGACGCGGATTGTCTCGCCCTGTGTCTCGACGGTCGTGCCCAGGGCCATCTCGCTTATATTCCGAAGCCGGTTGCCCATAAGAGCAAGGTAACCGATCAGCAGCCCGTCGCGGAATCTGATGGCATCCTGAACGCCACCGACGCCGGCGCGCGCTTCCGCCATCATCGTCTCCGCGAGCGCGGTCAGATCCGATACGGAGACGATCCGTGCCGCCTTGCCGCGACGCGTCTTGGCCGCGGCCTTGAGGGCTTCGGCAAAGCCCTGGAGCCAGCTCCAGTCCTCCTGTGGCGCGACGACTGTTTTCATGAGAAGAGCGATCTCCTCGATGTGCATGGCGATCGAATGATCACTCAGCCCGCGTGTTTCGAGTTCGCCGACGTAGCCGTCGATGTTGGCCCGCGTGACTTCGAGTGCTCGACCGTCGGCACGGAGAAACGTGAGATAGCTGTTGGCGCCGCGGATGACCCGCCGGCGGAAAGGCGGGCTCCACCGTCGAGGCGACCTGTTGTGATCGCCGCGGCTTTCGCCGTCGGTCTGAGCCGCGGCAGCCTCCGCGTCGCCGCTTCTGTAGATTCGGCGCAGGCGCCGGCGCCGGGATGCCCCGTCCGGAGGTGCTACCGCCGCTTGCCAGGCCGCCTCCCACGCCGCCGGCCAAGACGCTCGAGCGATATCAGTGCTGGAGTCCGGCGCAGCCTGGCGTTTCCGGTTGCGAAGCTGCGCAACGAGCCACGCCCAATCATCCTCGGGCCACAGGATCCGGACCGCATAGCTTGCATCGATCAGGTATGTCTTCACCGTAGACGGGGCGTACTTTGACGCGAGAACGGCCGTGAAGGCCTGCCACACCTCGGCCGACGGCGGGACCAGCGTCATGCCGAGGAGCAACTCAGCCGTGCGGAGACACCGCTGGCGCGACGGCTGGCTCATGTTCATTAAATGCTCCTTTCCCTGCCAGCGTGCTTGCAGATCCGCCGGCCACGCGGCGAACGGCTTCCGCTTCATTCCTCGATCTTTGGTCGTCATCGTGATCTCCTCGTGCGCTTCCGGGCGGCCCTCGCGTCAATTTCTTCAATCGCTCGATGAAGCTCGCGCGCGGCATACTCGACCTCGAACTCCGCGTCCATCTCGGTGCTTTCGCTTCCCCGGGCGTGCCCGAGGAGCCCTTGGACAGTCCGGTAGTCTCGCGGAGAAGAGCGGAACAGGATTGTGGACATCAGGTGCCGATAGAAGTGCGCCGTTACTTCAAGCCCAAGAAGACGCCAGACGGTGCGCGTGAGCCGACGGGGCAGGCTTGCCAGCGGCGAGCGGTTCGTTCGACCGCCAAAGAGAAAGCGGTTGTCTTTATTCCCGACCAGCACGGGGCGGTAGTGGCGGATATAGGCCTTGAGCAGGGCCATCTTTTCCGGGTTCAGTTCGGCCATGATCGCCCGCTTGTTCTTGACCTCGCGGCCGTCGAAGTACAACACGCCGGGGCCGTTTCGCTTGACCGGCATGATGATGTGCCGGTCAAGATCGATCGCCTTCAGATTCTGCGATCGGACGGGCAGTGTGCAGAGGATCAGGTGCGCGATCGCGACTTCGGCCAAACGCGCCTTCGCCTTTGTAACCGGCCGCCCGGCCCGCCGCGACCGTTCGAGGTCCTCAAACTGCCGGTACGGCCAGGCGAAAAAAGTTTGAAGGACACGCCTGTCGTTGAACTGCGCCAACCGGCGCCGGTTGGCCGCCGTCATGCGCCCGGTTTGCACGCCTGTTTCGTCCTGGAAATCAGCGATGATCCGGGAAAACTCCTTTTCGTCAAAACCGGTCAGAAGACCCAGCCGTTTCCTGATGCTTTTCAGGCTTTTACAGTATGTAATCTGCCGCTCCGAGGGCTCGATGCCGCGGGCTTCCAGCCATTCCAAAAGGACATCCGCTCCGTACGGTGAGGCGGCGGTCGTCAGGCTAAGATGAGCGGAATCCTCCGGCTCAAGCGCAATGACGGCGGAGACCGTTTGCTGTAGGGCCTCCTTCAGCTTGTTCAACGTCGATCCCTGAAGGGGTTTAAGGTCGTCAGCGGTTTCCGGTGACTCAGCGTCCGGGTCCTCCACGAGATACCGGCGGCGCAGGTCGCCGCGGCTCGCATGCAGGTGCGTGCGCCGGTTGCCTTCGGCCGCCGCAAACTGCTCCCACTCGGCCTCCATTTTCGGCGGCAGCGGCACGCAGACCTGCCGGACCGGCGGCGGTTTGGCGACGGGCGTATACGGCCACTCCGGGACCGCAGTGGCCGCCCGGTTCCAGGCGTCGCGGATCTTTCCGACCGCCGTCTTCGGGTCGGCCGAGACACGTCGGTCACCGCAGGCCTTGGCCGCCACGAAGGCGTCGAACGTCGACGCGTCGACGTCATCCGGCCCGAGGCCGGCGTCGGCGCAGAAGCGAGCGAGTTGCGCCACCCGTCCTTTCATCCAGGTGCCGTCGACCATGCTGATCGCGGCCTGCCAGCACTCCGGGATCGGTGTCGGCGCGGCGGCATGCTCACGCCGTCCGGAGGCTTGCTGCACCGCTCGGCGGACCGTGCTCATGACGTTGTTGAAGCGCCCGCGCGTCACGCCGAGGCGCGCGTGATGCAGGTTTTTCGTCGTCCGACGGAACCATCCGCCATTGCAGCAGATTGCCTCCAGCGGCGCGTCGATCCACCGGCCAAACGTCCGGATATCGCTCAGCATCCGGCGGCGGGCGTCGGGAGCCAGGGTCTTGTCCTGCTCGATTGCGCGGTAGATGTCGGCGAGCGTGGCGTAGTCTCGGAACATCGCGGTCATGAAAATCTCCGTTGTCTTGAGCGCCCGTGCGGGGCACTTGCCCCGCCCGCGCGGGCGCTCTTCGGCTTCGGAGACTGGGGGACGCGCAAGGTCATCTGGAGCGCTGTCGCAAGAAGTGGCGAAGGTCCGACTCGCGGATCCGCACGAGCCGGCCGATGCGGATAGCCCGCAAACCGCCCGGCTGCGCTATCCAACAGCGCACCGTCCGTTCGCCGACGCGACAGTGTTCGGCGACCTCTGGTATGGTGAGCAGATCTTCGATTGATTTGATCATATGAAGACTCCGTTTGTTCTTCATATGATCTTAATCAGAGCATGGAAAAGTAAAGCCGGTAGCGGAAATGATGTATAGGAGCACCAGTTCCGTCGCGTTTTGTCGTGGGGACGCAGCAGCTACTTGCCGGCGTCCGGCCGCCCGATGTCGTGATGACGCGACCATGCAGCGAGCGGCAGCGTGCGGCAGCGTGCGGCACCAGCGGAAAATCGTGAGCGGGGGCCGTCATCACCCCATGTGGGTGAAGTCGGCCGCACGTCACGATCACTCGCAGACAGCTGCTAATATTGAACTTTTCGCGATCGGAGAGAGGGGGCGATTCCTGCACATTCAGGGGACCCCTAACCGCCGGCGGGTGCGTGAATGGAGCTATGACCAATGTTGGGTGACGGCGTGATCATGCGGCGGCGGATTGGTCGGCGTCGTTCGCCTGGATGCTGGTTCTCACGTGCTGCCAGTACTCGGCCGGGAAGTCCTAACAGGCCAGGAGAGAGACGCGGTCCTTCATCAGGCAGCCGACGGCTTGGGGGTACTTCGCGCCGTACTTTGCCTCGAAGGTGTTCATGGCGGCCTCGGCTTCGGTGAGGCCGTCGGCCATCCAGATGGCGTGGAGGTCCTCCTTGGCCGCCCTCTGACGTGATTTCGGCAGCTTGTTGAGGACGTTGGCCGTCTTGTGCACCCAGCAGCGCTGATGACGGGCGCCGGGATAGACCTCGTCGCGTGCCTTCCAGAATCGCACCGCGCCGTCGCCGATGGCGAGTTTCGCCCCTTGGCGAGGCCGCCCCTTGATGTCGTTCAGCAGTTCCCTCCAGCTCTGCGCGCTCTCGCGGAAGCCCGCCTGGAAGCCGACCAACTCCTTGCGGCCCTCCGGCGTGGCGCCGATGATGACGAGAATGCATTGCTTCTCGTCCTCCAGGCGGCCCTGGAGGTTGACGCCGTCAGCCCAGATGTAGACGTACTGCCGGGCCGTCAGGTCACGCTGCCAGCGAGCAACGCCTCAACGGCGTCCTGGAAATCGCCGCTCGACAGGCTGCGCAGGTAGAGCGCCGGGAGGACAGCGTCGATGGACCGCGTGCGCCGGGCGAACCGCGGCAGGATGACAGAGGTGAAGCGAATGCGGCCTACTCCATCGGGGCCGCGGTCGCGGACCTTCGGCCGTCGCACGGGAACGGGACCGATGCCCGTCAGGATCTCGCGCTCCGGGCCGTGGCCGTGACGGACCAGGCGCCGGCGGCCGTCTTCCGTCGTCAGGTGTTCATGCTCGGCAAGCATGGCGACGACCTCCGCCTCCACGGCTTGTGCCAATAGCTGCCGCGCCCGGCGCGCAGAATCTCGGTCAGCGGATCGTCGGTTTCCCCTGGCTGGCGCAGGGCGACAACGGTATCGTCGGTCATGGCGTATCACTCCTTCGCGGGAGATGTGGAAGGCGTAAGACACCTCCACGATACGTCACCTCCTTCTCAGGCCGTCGCCCGCGTTCCGCCGTAGCTCGCGTGAATGGCACGGCGGCCCGTATCACAGCAGCGCGATAGGCGCTCCCCATCTACGCGCCTAGAAATGGTCACCAAGCTCACCGAAGCAGAAAACTCTGCAATAGCCAAGAACGTATAACGGCCCGTCAACTCTTAACGGCCGGCTACAAAACCCTTGCGGCTAGCGCCAGCGGGCCTTCACGGACCTTGAGATTCCGGCAATTGCTTTGTCGTGTAGCCCGCGGAGTTTCCAGCCGCCACGGTCCGAGTTAAGGCAACGGTGGCAAGCGATCAGGCGCCATCCGTCACGGAACCGCCTAAGGGTGGCGAACGAGCATATGGCCACCCAGGGACCAACACTGTAGCCATCTGTACGGACGTCGACGACCAAGCCTATTCTACATGCTTTTGGAACACCGATCGCTTCTAGAAGATTTTCCGCCTCTCCTGAAACCCTAAGAAGGTCTTCGTCAGAAATAACTCGCGCCCTTGATTTTCCCTGCGCGAGAGAGAGGAACTCCCGAACCTTTTCCACATCATAAATACTAACTGATCTCATGGCCTCGTCTCTCTCTGTGTTTCAACTATCACACAGAGAGGAGATACGCTTTTTCAAGCCGGCGACAAGGGCACACCAGCTTTTTCCGCTACCAAGCGGATTCATCGATTTCAGCAGCGCGTTCAGCAGTTGCAACTTCCCGCTCTTCGGCCGAAGCCCAGCCGTTCGCCGTTCGCCGTTCGCCGTTCGCCGTTCGCCGCAGAACAGGAATCGGCATTGCCGGAAGCCGCTTTCGCAACGCCAAAATTGAACCAGGCATCAGGGGGCGCTGTGAAGACCGCTTATGAGTACACGGCCTAACTCTCAGATATTTCGCACGGACGCGGTGAATCGAAGATAAAGAGGGAAGAAGATTATTTGGGAAAATCTATCCGCGCTTCATCAAGCGATGTCTATGTGCTCAGATCCTGATATATCTGGGAAAGCCTAAGTTCAATTGACCACTGTTCAAGGGAAAGTATGTCAGTTGGCCGGGTGATGCGGCAGGCGCTCAGCCAGATGCCCTTGTCACGACGATGGTGTGACGCTGACATCTCCCGGGCGCCGAAGATCAAAATGTCGGCGACCGTGGGAATAGACTTGTATTCCTCGATCTTCTCGAGAACATCGTCCCGTCGCTCAGCCCCTGATAGAACCTCGACGACAACAATGGGCGTCCAATCGCCGTTTCCACTATGGCACTGGATTGTCAAAGTCGGGGTGAGATAGCTATCCCGCCCGCGACGACCCTGCTTTCCTCGAATACGAAGACCAATTCGGAGGGCGAGGCGACAAGAAGCACCTGGGCAGCGGCGTAGGCCGGTGCCGATCAGTTCCGCGAGCGTTGCCGTAAGTATCCCTTCTTCGTCGGAGAGAGGCCAATCAGCGACTACTATCCGGCCGGCAATGAGCTGGGCACGCTGATCTCCGAAATCAAGCGCTTCAAATTCCTCAAGCATTGCTGTTTCGATACCGTCCTGCTCCATTGGTCGAGTGCTCCCGGAAAACCTCACGTACCGTCCGATTCTGGTCTGAACGCTATCGCTGAGAAAGAAATATCAGCCGAAATAATTCCCGGGCGCAGTGCCCTTGTCGGCTCATCGAAGAGCAGCACATCGGGATTCATAGCCCGGCACGGGGGCAATGGCGCCACGCAGGACTTCCAAATTGTAGGGCGCCATGTTCAGCGCAAAGGGCGGTTCTCTGATCTGCATTCGATTTCGCACGAGGCGAGGTGTACCGCAGAGGCAGCGGAAGGCATCGAGCGGGCTGCAATAATAGAGACGCAGGTACGTGTCAGCTTAGCAGGGTTCTTCGGACCCTGATGTAGGCTTGCAGGTGGTTCCGACAAATGAGCCTCGGGAACGGGCATCGTAAGCGTCCGGCCTCCCCACCTTCAAACGTAGTTACGGCCG
>NZ_ANHY01000026.1 GCF_000315795.1 Caenispirillum salinarum AK4 | reverse complement strand
TCAGGCTCCCTCGTACTTCACGACCTGCTGGTCGATGGCGCCGAAGATGGAGCCGCCGGCGTCGTCCAGCATCTCGATGCGGATGCGGTCGCCGAAGCGCATGAAATTGGTGCTCGGCTTGCCGTCGCGGATGGTCTCGATCATGCGCACTTCCGCGATGCAGGAATAGCCGACGCCGCCCTCGGCAATGCTCGTCCCGTGCTCGGTCCCCTGCTTGTTGGAGACGGTGCCCGAGCCGATGATGGCCCCGGCCCCCAGCGGCCGCGTCTTGGCGGCGTGGACGACGAGGCGGAGGAAGTTGAAGGTCATGTCGGTACCGGCGTCGGGCTTGCCGAAGGGCTCGCCGTTCAGGTGGGAGACCAGCGGCCGGTGCACCTTGCCATCGCGCCACGCCTCCCCCAGCTCATCCGGCGTCACAGCGACCGGAGAGAAGGCGCTGGACGGCTTGGACTGGAAGAAGCCGAAACCCTTCGCCAGTTCTCCCGGAATGAGCCCGCGCAAGGACACATCGTTGACCAGCATCACCAGCCGGATGGCGCCGGCCGCCTGTTCGGGCGTGGCACCCATGGGGACGTCGCCCGTGACCACGGCCACCTCGCCCTCAAAGTCGATGCCCCAGGCTTCATCGGCCATGGCGATATCCTCGCGCGGGCCGAGGAAGGCGTCGCTGCCGCCCTGGTACATGAGCGGGTCTTCCCAGAAGCTTTCCGGCATTTCCGCCCCGCGCGCCTTGCGCACCAGTTCCACATGGTTGACGTAGGCCGAGCCGTCGGCCCACTGGTAGGCGCGTGGCAGCGGGCTTCCGCAGGCGGCTTCGTCGAAGGCCTCCGCGCCGGTGGCGGTGCCGGCGTTCAGGTCGTCGGACGCCTGCTGAAGACGGGGCGCGAGCGTGTCCCAGTCGTCCAATGCGGCCTGCATGGTGGGCGCGATGTCGGGCACGGCGACGCAGGTTTTCAGGTCGCGCGAAACGACGACGAGCCGACCGTCGCGGCCGTGCTTGAGGCTGGCGAGTTTCATGGTGTCTCCGTTGGTCTTGGGGTCAGTCCCAGTCGCCTTCCGGCGTGCCGTTGAAGCGCTTCTTCAGGCCGGCCCAGCAGTCGATGTAGTCCTCCTGCCGGGTTTCCAGCGATCCGGCGAAGTCGGTCAGGTGCTGGGGCAGGCGGGTCTCGAACATGAAGGCCATGGTGGCGTCCAGCTTCTGCGGACCTAGCTCGGCGCGCGATGCCTTCTCGAAGCCGTCGGCGTCCGGGCCGTGGGGCAGCATCATGTTGTGCAGGCTCATGCCGCCGGGGATGAAGCCCTGCTCCTTGGCGTCGTACTGGCCGGTGATGAGGCCCATGAACTCCGACATGATGTTGCGGTGGTACCAGGGCGGGCGGAAGGTGTTCTCCGCCACCATCCAGCGCGGTGGGAAGATGACGAAATCCACGTTGGCGGTGCCCGGCTCGCCGCTGGGCGCCGTCAGCACGGTGAAGATGGACGGGTCGGGGTGGTCGAACAGGATCGCCCCGACCGGGGAGAACGTCCGCAGGTCGTACTTGTACGGCACGTAGTTGCCGTGCCAGGCCACCACGTCCAGGGGCGAATGCCCGATCTCCGTCACATAGAACCGGCCGCACCATTTCACGGTGACGGTAGAGGGCTTCTCCTTGTCCTCGAAGGCGGCCGTCGGCGTCTTGAAGTCGCGCGGGTTGGCGAGGCAGTTGGCGCCGATGGGGCCCCGGTCGGGCAGCGTGAAGGTGGCGCCATAGTTCTCGCAGACGTAGCCCCGCGCCCGGCCGTCGGGAAGCTCCACGCGGAAGACCATGCCGCGCGGGATGACGCAGATTTCCAGCGGTGCCACGTCCAGGATGCCAAGTTCCGTGAACACCCGCAGGCGGCCTTCCTGCGGCACCACCAGCAGCTCTCCGTCGGCATTGAAGAAATATGCGTCCTGCATGTCGAGGGTGGCGACGTAGGTGTGCGACGCCATGCCCGCCTGCCCGTGCACGTCACCGGCCGTCGTCATGGTGCGCATGCCGGCGATGAAATCCACCGCTTCGGCGGGATAGGGTACCGGGTCCCACCGGGTCTGGCCGATGGGAAGTTCCGAGTCGAAGGGCGCCGGCGCGCTTTTCCACAGCGGCAGGTCGACGGCCTTGTAGCGCCCGGAGTGCTTCACCGACGGGCGGATGCGGTAGAGCCAGGACCGTTCGTTGGTCGCCCTCGGCGCGGTGAAGGGGGAGCCGGAGAGCTGCTCCGCGTACAGGCCGTAGGGGCAGCGCTGCGGCGAGTTCTGCCCCTGCGGCAGGGTGCCGGGCAGGGCTTCGGTCTCGAAGTCGTTGCCGAAGCCGGGCATATAGGCGCTGGTGTTATCCGCGCTCATGGTTGTTTCCTCCGTAGCGAGGGTTTACGTGCGCCCCGCCGCGTCCGCGGCGGGGCTGCGTTCAGGCGCCACGCAGGCTCACGCGCCTGACCGGCGCGGGGTCGCAGTCGCGACCCTATGGCTGGGATCCGGTCCGGGTGGACCGGATCCCAGCCTAGAACATCCGCGACGGCAGCCACAGCGCCAGCGCCGGGATCGACGCCAGGATCACCAGCCGCACCACGTCGGCCAGGATGAACGGCAGGATGCCGCGCACCACCATGCGCTGGGTCAATCCGGGCTGCGTCGCCTGCACGACGAACAGGTTCATGCCGATGGGCGGCGTGATCAGGCCGATTTCGGCCACCGTGACCACCAGGATGCCGAACCACACCATGTCGAACCCCAGCGACAGGGCGACCGGCGCCAGGAACGGCACGGTCAGCAGGATCATGGACATGGCATCCATGAAGCAGCCAAGGATCACGTAGAACAGCATGATGAGGATCAGCACCATCGTCGGGCTCAGGCCGCTGGCCTCGATGCCGTTGATCAGCGCGGCGGGCAGTCCGGTGGTCTCCAGGAAGTAGTTGAACAGCGACGCGCCGATCAGGATGAAGAAGATCATGCCCGTCAGCGCGGCGGTCTCCCGCACCGCGTCCCACAGGGATTTGCGCGTCAGCTCGCGCGAGATGACGGCCAGGACGAAGGCACCCACCGCGCCCACGGCGGCGGCCTCGGTCGGCGAGAACCAGCCGACATAGATGCCGCCGATCACCAGCGCGAACAGAAGCGCGACACCCCAGATGCGCCGCACCGACGTCAAGCGCTGCCGCCATGTCGCGCGCGGCGTCGGCGGGGCGAGGTCCGGCGCGAACTTCACGCGGAAGATGATCGCCAGGCCATAGAGCACCGCGCCGATGATGCCGGGAATGATGGCGCCGATGAACAACTGGCCGATGGAGGTCTGGGTCAGAATCCCGTAGATCACCAGCAGGATGGACGGCGGGATCAGCACCCCCAACGTCCCCCCGGCGGCGATGGAGGCCGACGACAAGGAGCCGTGGTAGCCGTGCCGGTTCATCTCGGGGATTGCCACGCGGCCCATGGTGGCGACGGTGGCCAGCGACGACCCGCAGATGGCGCCGAAAATGGCGCAGGCGCCGACGGCGGTGACGGCCAGCCCACCCCGGATGTGGCCGAGGAAGCTGTTGACCATCTCGAACAGCGAGCGTGACAGCCCGGCGCGGGCGGCGAAGACGCCCATCATCACGAACAGGGGCACGACGCTGAGCGAATAGGGGAAGATGGCTTCGAACGGCGACGACCCCAGGATGAAGGCCGCGCCGGTCCAGCCGTTCAGCCACCAGAAGCCGGCGACGCCCACCACCGCCATGGCAACGGCCACGGGGAAGCCCAGCGCGATCAGGCCGAGGGCCGCGCCGAAGCCGATGAATCCGAGCAGGGAACCGCTCATTCCACCGCCTCCGTGCGCGGGCGGGGGACCAGGGTCAGCAGGGCGGCGAGGATGGACAGGCCGACGCCGATCAGCAGCGGCACCCAGTAATAGAGGATGGGAATGCCCAACTGCTGGGACTTGTCGCCGAACAGGATCTGCATCTGGAAGGCCTTGTAGCATTCCATGAGCATCAGCCCCAGCAGCGCCACGGCGGCCAGGCTGGCGACGGCACGGGCGCCGCGCTCCACCGACCCGGGCAGCATGTCCACCACCAGGTCGACGCCCACATGGGCGCCGGTCATGAAGGCATAGGGGATCACCAGCCACGCGCCGCCCAGGACGAACAGCTGGACCAGGTCCACCATGCCGGGGATGGGCGTGCCGATCTGGCGGCCGATCACGTCGCCGACGGTCAGAAGCGCGGCGGCGGCGTAGCCGAGCACGCCGAGAACGGCGGCGGCGGTGACCAACATGCGCAGAGCGCCAAGCAAGCGTCTCATGGGAAGTCCGGTGCCGGAAGAGGATGGGGCGGGGCGCCGCCGAAGGGTGCGGCGGCGCCCCGGTCAGTCACGGGCTTACTGTTCCTTCTTCGCCAGGGTCTCGCGCATGGCGTCGTAGATTTCCTGCGCGTTGTCGACCTGCTGGCCGACCTCGGCGATGTAGCTTTCCGTGACCGGCTGAAGGGCCTCGCGCCAGCGCTGGCGTTCCTCTTCCGTCAGTTCGGTGATGGTGTGCCCGGCCTCGACCGCTTCCTGGCGGCCGGCCGCGTCCCACTTGTCCCACCAGCCGCCGAACTTGGAGACCAGCGCCTCGCCCGACGCCTCGTCGATGCAGGACTGGGCGTTTTCCGGCAGGCTGTCGAACTTGCGCTCGTTCATGACGAAGAAGAACGGAACCGTGTAGGCGCCGGCCTCCAGGTGGTAGTTCAGTACCTCGTTGAGGCCGAAGCTCTTCACCGGGTCCCACGGGAAGACGGTGCCGTCGATGACGTTCTTCTGGATGTTCTCGTACACCTCGCCCGGCGGCAGCCCTTGCGGCGTGGCGCCCAGCGCGGTCAGCATCTGGGAGACGGCGGGGCTGGGCGTGCGCAGGCGCAGGCCCTCCATGTCCTCCATGGTCTCCACCTTGGTGTTGGCGGTGTGGATCAGGCCGCCGTTGTGGGCGTGCAGGGCCAGCACCTTCATGCCCCGGTACTCGGGCGCCAGGTATTCCGGGTACAGTTCCCACAGTGTTTCACTGGCCGCACCGGCGTCTTCCGTCAGGAACGGCAGCTCGATCAACGAGGTGCGGGGGAAGCGGCCGCGCGGGATGCCGTGCAGGCCGTGGGCGATGTCCACCACGCCGGCCAGCACCTGTTCCTGCTGCTTGGCGACGTTGCCCAGCTGCGTGCCGCCGGGGAAGATCTCGAACTGGACCTCGCCGTTGGTGCATTCGGTCACCTGCTCGGTCCAGGGCACGATGAAGTCGGTGTGGATGCCGTGCACCGGCGGCAGGTAATGGCTGAGCTTCAGCGTGGTTTCCGCGCTGGCGGTGCCGGCGCTGAGCGTGACGGCGGCGGCGGCGATGGCCGCGCTGGCAAGCATCTTTTTCACAGTGAATGTCCTCCCTTGGTGCCGCTCTGCGGCGGCGTTTACCGTGGACGCGGGCCCGGCGGCGGTCGGCCGGGCATCTTTATGAGGTGGGGGTGGAAGGGGTGGCGCGCACCCCGCCTAGAGGCGCAGCGTCAGCTTGCCGCCCCTGGACCGCGAGCAGCAGGTCATCATGCGTGTGTTCTCCGCGCGCTCCGCGCCGGTCAGCACCTTATCCCGGTGATCGACGTCGCCCTCGACCACGGGGACCTCGCAGGTGCCGCAGAGCCCTTCCTCGCAATCGCTGGGGACGTCGACGCCGACCGCGCGCAGGGCGTGGAGAAGCGTCTCGTCCGGCGCGACGTGCACCGTCAGCTCGGTGTCCGTCAGGTCCACGTCGAAGCCGATTTCCCTGGTGGGGTCGAGCGTGGTTTCCGTCGCCGTGAAGTGCTCCACGTGCAGGCGGTCGGGGCAATGGGCGGTCAGCTCCTCCAGCGCCGAGAGCAGGCGTTCCGGGCCGCAGGAATAGACCTGCGCATCGCCGCACGAGCCGATCAGTGCCGGCAGGTCCAGGCGCTTGCCCTCGTCGCCGGGGTGCAGGGTCAGGCGCGGCCCGTGGTCCCGCTCGATCCGTTCCAGCAGTCCCATGGTGGAGCGTGAGCGGCCCGAGTAGTGCAGCTGGTAGTCCTTGCCCAGCGCCTTCAGCCGGTCGGCCATGGCGAGGATGGGCGTGATGCCGATGCCGCCGGCGATCAGCACGTAGCGGTCCGCGCCTTCGTCCAGGCGGAAGTGGTTCTTCGGCCCGCGCATGCGGATGGTCATGCCCGGCTTGACGGTATCGTGGATGAACCGCGAGCCGCCGCGCCCCTCGGCCTCCTTCAGGATGGCGACCTGCAGGCGGTGGGTGTCGTCGGGGTCGCCGCAGAGGGAATACTTGCGGGTGTAGTCACCGACGATGACGTCGATGTGGGCGCCGGGGCTCCACCGGGGCAGCGGGCGGCCGCGCGGGTCCTCCAGCGTCAGGCGGATGACGTCGTCGGCCTCCTGCACGACTTCCGAGACGCGCACCGTGCGGGCGGCGTCATGCTTGGACGGCGCGCCGATCTCGAAGTCCTGCACGCGCTCCAGGATGGACGGATCGGCGCGCTCGGGGTTTCTCGCCGGGTCCCAGCGCACCCACAGGTGTTCCGGGCCGCGGAACGAGGTGTTGGGCACGAAGGTGAACTCCTGCGGCACGATCGCCATGTGCGGCAGGCGGCGGGTGAACTCCTCCAGGAAAATGCGCATCTCCATGCGGGCCAGATTCTTGCCCATGCACTGGTGCGCGCCGTAGCCGAAGGTCAGGTGGTCGGTGGCGTTGTCGCGGTAGATGTCCAGGTCGTCGGGGTTCTCGAAGTGCCGGCCGTCGTGGTTGGCCGATGCACTGACGATCAGCAATTTCGACCCTGCCGGAATGAAATGCTCCCCGACCTGCGTGTCGTTGACCGTGATGCGGCGCCACGCGGCGACGGAACCCGAATACCGCAGGCATTCCTCCACCGCGTTGGGGATCAGCGAGGGGTTCTCGCAGATGTCTTCCCACACCGCGCGGTTTTCCAGCAGCAGGCGGAGCATGTTGGCGGTGGCGTGCGCCGTGGTCTCGTGCGCAGCGACGATGCCCGCCATCATCATGGAGTGAAGGTAGCTGTCGGTGACGACGTCCGGCAGCTCGGCCTGACGGCGGATGGCGTATTTCATCCAGCCGTGACCGTCGGGGTTCTGGCGCATCTTTTCCAGCACCTTGCCGGCGTACTGCCAGAACTTGCCGACCGCTTCGGCCACCGCGACCTGTTCTTCCGGCGACGGCCGGCCCCAGGTGTTGACCGTGTGCGCGATGGAGTATTCGCGAAGGGTGTCCATGTCTTCCTCGGGCACGCCGAGGAAGTGCAGGGCGACCGTCAGCGGGATTTCCCACAGCATCTCGTCGACCAGGTCGGCCTCGCCCTTGTCGATGATGCGGTCGACGTACTCGCGCGTCAGGCGGCGGACCATGGGCGCGTGGTGCTCCAGTTCCTCCAGCGTGAAGGAGTGCATCAGCGCCCGCCGGCGCTCCATGTGCGCCGGCTCGTCCTCGTTCACCAGCGTGCGGTTCATGCCGTAGTCGTAGCGCTTGAGCGTCTCCACGGCCTCGTCCGACGGCGGGGTGATCTTCTCCAGCGCAATGGACGGCGAGAAGGTCTGGTTGTCGCGGAAGATTTCCTTCACGTCGTCATAGCGCGTGACGACCCAGTACCCGAGCTTGGGGCTCCAGAACACCGGCTCCTCCTCCCGCGACCAGCGCAGGGCCTCGGCCGGGTCGACCTGGTATGGCCCCTCGAAGGGGTCGAAGGCGGCGGCGTTGTGGCTGACGGGGCAGCCGGTGGGACCTTGCATGGCGGTGTGCGCCGGGCAGCCGGCGGGCGCACGGGTGGTGTCGTCAGTCTTGGTCGCGGGGTGGTCCGTCATCGAAAGTCCCCAGCTACGTTCCCTGTGTTTTCTTTTATTGCACAAACCTGTGCTGTGAACGAACATACGATCACGGTCCGGCGAGGTCAAGCGAGTGAGGCGGTTTATACTTTCCCCAAACTTTTTACGACTTAGTCGGATAAGACGGTATTTTAATTATGGGAATTCTGTACTTCGCGCCTGCGAAGAAGAGGCGCGAAAATGGCTGGAAGGGCAGGAATGAGCACGCTTCAGACCCTGGACCGGGGCCTCAACGCCCTGGAGATCATCGCCCGCACCGCCGGCGGCATGTCCATCGCCGAACTGGCGGAGCGGCTGCAGGTCCATCGCGCCATCGCCTATCGCATCGTCGCGACGCTGGAGGCCCACGCCCTGGTGGCGCGCGGCGCGGACGGGCAGGTGCACCTGGGCAGCGGGCTCATGGTGCTGGCCTCGCACTTCGAGCCCCAGTTGCGCGCCGTGGCGCGGCCCCTGCTCACGACGCTGGCCCGCGAGACGCGGGCTACCGCCTTCCTGTCGGCGGCGCAGGGCGACGAGTGCGTGGCGCTGATGGTCGCGGAACCGGACGAGGGCGTGCTGCGCGTCGGCTATCGCGTGGGCAGCCGGCACCCGCTGATACGCGGGGCGGCGGGCATCGCCATCCTGACAGCGCGGCCGGAGAGCCCCGACGAGCCCGACGAGGTGAAGCAGGCCCGCCGCGACGGCTACAGCATTACGCGCGGGCAGCTCCAGCGCGGCGCGGTCGGAGTCGCGAGTCCCATCACGACGGTGGAGCGCCGGCCGGGGGGCTTCGAGGGCTGCGTCGGCGTCGTCGCCCTGGACGACCTGGACACCGCCGCCGCCGCCGCCGCCGTGCGCGATTGTGCGGGGCGCATCGCTGCACTCATGGGGTAGAGAATTGTATGCAGGGTTGACCCCGCTGCATATTTTTCGTCAGCTAGGGGCCGAGAAAGGACGCGCCGAAGCGCCCTCCCCAAGGAAACGGATCAAGAGGACCCCATGTCGGCCCAACTCGACGTTCTGAACGGCCAGGTGCCCCGCTACGAGGATTACGTGGCGGAGTTCGATTTCGACGCGCTGGCGCGCACCATTCTGTCCGGCGACCTGAACGGTGCCGTGAATGCCGCCGTCGAGTGCTGCGACCGCCACGCTGACGACCCGTCCCGCATCGCGCTGTACTGGGAGAACAAGGACGGCGAGCAGGCCACCGTCACCTTCGCCGAGCTGTCCCGCCGCGCCGCCCGCTTCGCCAACGTGCTGAAGGCCCAGGGCGTGCAGCCGGGCGACCGCGTTGCCGGGCTGCTGCCGCGCATCCCGGAACTGCTGACCGTGATCCTGGGCACGTGGCGCGCCGGGGCCGTTTACCAGCCGCTGTTCACCGCCTTCGGCCCCAAGGCCATTGAGTACCGCTGCGGCGCGTCGGAAGCCAAGCTGGTGGTCACCGACGCCGCCAACCGGTCCAAGCTGGACGACGTCAAGGACTGCCCGGCCATCGCCACCATCGGCGCGCCGAAGGACGGTGACCTGGACTTCGCCGCCGAAATGGACACGGCGTCGGAGGACTTTGCCCCCGTCATGCGCGACGGCGAGGACGCCTTCCTCATGATGTTCACCTCGGGCACCACGGGCCTGCCCAAGGGCGTTGCGGTGCCGCTGAAGGCCATGGTGGCGTTCTACGAGTACATGCGGTTCTCCGTCGACCTGCGCCCCGACGACCGCTACTGGAACATTGCCGATCCGGGCTGGGCCTATGGTCTCTACTACGCCGTGACGGGGCCGCTGTTCATGGGCCACGCCACCACGCTCTATGACGGGCCGTTCACCGTCGACGGCACCTACAAGGTGATCCTGGACAACGGCATCACCAACCTGGCCGGCGCGCCCACCGCCTACCGCCTGCTCATGGGCGCGGGGAAAGAGGCGGCGGCGGACGTGAAGGGCAAGCTGCGCGTGGTATCCTCGGCCGGCGAGCCGCTGAACCCGGAAGTCATCCGCTGGTTCGACGACGCGCTGGGCTGTCCCATCTTCGACCACTACGGCCAGACGGAAATGGGCATGGCGGTCTGCAACCACCATGGCCTGTCCCACCATGTGGAGCCGGGGGCCGCCGGCCTGCCGCTGCCGGGCTTCGTCGTCACTGTGGTGGACGAGGAGACGCTGGAGGAACTGCCGCCGCACACGCCGGGCATCATGGCGGTCGTGCGGTCCAAGTCGCCGGGCTTCTGGTTCCAGGGCTACTGGAAGCAGGACACCAAGTCCTTCAAGGGCGACTACTACCTGACCGGCGACACGGTGGAGCTGAACGACGACGGCAGCTTCAGCTTCGTCGGCCGGTCGGACGACATCATCACCTCGTCGGGCTACCGCATCGGGCCGTTCGACGTGGAAAGCGCGCTGATCGAGCACGCCTCCGTCGCCGAGACGGCCGTTGTCGGCAAGCCGGACCCGGAGCGCACGGAAATCGTGAAGGCTTTCGTGGTGTTGAAGAAGGGCTTCGAGGCCTCCGACGACCTGGCGGAGGAACTGCGCCTGCTGGTCAAGACCCGCCTGGCCGCCCACGCCTACCCGCGCGAGATCGTCTTCGTGGACGAGCTGCCCAAGACCCCCAGCGGCAAGATCCAGCGCTTCCTGCTGCGCAAGCAGGACAGCGCCGCTTGATCCTCGGCCAAGATCCCGACCGCATGAACGGCCCGCCCCTCCGGCGGGCCGTTCGCCGTTTGGAGGGGGCATCGCGCGTGGACGCTCGGCCGTTCTTCCCGGCATCGGCGACGAGTGGCGGCAAGGAACAACCGGAATGGCACAGCGGCGGGCGCGCATCGGCGACCGGATCACCGAGTGGATCGAGCATCGCCGGAGCCTGGACGCCCCGGGCCACGCGCTGGGCGTGGCGGTGTCGCTGGCCTTCCGCCTGATGGGCCGGCGCGGCAAGGACCTTCGGAGCCTGCTGCACGGCACCCGCTACGGCCATCCGCTGCATCCCATGCTGGTGGCGGTGCCGGTGGGATCGTGGACGGCCTCGGTACTGTTCGACCTGCTGGACGGGGCTTCGGAGCAGCCCGCCCCGCGCGCCCGCGCCGCCGCCGTCATGACGCTCGGCCTCGGCTGCCTGGGCGCTGGCGGGGCCGTGCTGACGGGGCTGGTGGACTGGCAGGAGACCCACGGCAAGGCCCGGCGCGTCGGCATCGTTCACGCGGCCGTCAACGCCATGGCGCTGGGACTGTTTCTGGGCTCGCTGGGCCTGCGTCGGCGCGGCCGGCGGCGGGCCGCACGGTCTTTGAGCCTGCTCGGCTTCGCTACAGTTTTCGGCGGCGGCTATCTCGGCGGCCATCTGGCCTACCGCCGCCGGGTGGGCACCGACCACGCCGACCGCAGTCCGGCGCCGATGGGCTTCACGCCCGTTCTGTCCTCGGCCGCTCTGCCGGAAAACACGCCCCGCCGGGTGGAGGTGGACGGCGTGGGCGTGGTGCTGGTGCGGCATGACGGCCGCCTCTCCGCCCTGTCCGACCGATGCTCCCACTTCGGCGGCCCCTGTCGCAGGGGTGGGTGTTCGACGGCGGGCTGGTCTGTCCCTGGCACGGCTCGCGCTACTGCCTGGACAGCGGCGACCCGCTGGACGGCCCCGCCACTGGCCGACAGCCGCGCTTCGAGGTGCGCGAGAAGGACGGCATGATCGCCATCCGCCGCCCCGCTCCGCCCGGCGATCCCGAGCGCGTCCCGGCCGAAGCGCTGCACTCGACGGCCCCGGCAGGAGAGGACGGCGATGCCGTCCACGTCCTCACCCTGCACCACGAGGTCATGCGCACCCTGTTCGACCTGGCGGCCGCCACCCCGCCGGAGGGTGAGGCGCGGCTCGCGGTGCTGGACGAGCTGGCCGGCGAGATGGACATGCACGAGAAGATCGAGCACGAGATTTTCTATCCGGCCGTCCGCCGCGTCACCGGAATGGTCCCAGCCGCCGGCGCCGAGCACCGGCAGCTGGCCGACCAGTTGGCGATCCTGCTCACGCTCGACACCGCATCGGCAGAGTTCGATTCCCACCTGCGTGCCCTGCGCAACGCCGTGGAGCACCACGCGGGAACGGAAGAACGGGAGATGTTCGCCGCCGCCCGCTCCCTGGGCCGGACGGAACTTCTTCGCCTGGGCCGCGAGTTGGCGGATCGGCTTGAGGAACTGCGCCGCGCCCGCACCCAGCGCCTCATCCGCCTGGGCCGGCAGGTGGCTTTGGAGCGCGGGCGGGGGCGACTCGGTCGGGCGGTGCATCCTCGGGGCTAGGCCGCAGGTGCCGGTACCGGGGTGCCGGCACTTGATTCTCGCCGCCGGCCGGTGCGGGTCGTCCGACCGCCTGTTTCCTGCCACCACAAGGAAAAAGGTATACGCCGCGGGCCGCCACCATGGTGCCAATCCCGAAAAGGTGATCCGGCTGCTCGGGCGAAAGGTCGTGCTGATGGCCTGCTTTTCGCGAAATCTCTTACTGAGAAAAGGGCTTTTGGGCCGAATATACCTGCCGTTGGCGACATTGTGTGGGCGCAATACAATACTTTCGCCCCGGGTCAAAACCGCCCTAGAAATTGTGGTGGGCAGGGAGCCAATCCGGCTCGTGGAATGGGAGGCCCATCATGCAGAACACGATGCTGACGGCGCTGAGGATTGACGCGCAGACGATCGCCGCGCTGAAAAAGGCGCGCCCCATACTGGAGCGGTACATCGATGCCATCATTGATGACTTTTACAAATTTGTGACAGTCACGCCGGGACTGCGGGAGCCGTTCGCGCAGCACGCCGCGCTGGATCACGTCAAGACGGCGCAGAAGCGGCACTGGATGGAGTTCGTCTTCGCCGGCCGCTGGGACGAGGCGTACGAGGAAAACTGCCGGCGCATCGGCGCCGCCCATGCGCGGCACGACATTTCGCCGAACACCTATTTCGCGGGCTATGCCTTCTTCCTGGATGCGCTGACCCGCCATGTCACGGCGGAATTCAGGCGCAAGCCGGATGTCGCGGCGGCGGTGCTGCAGGGTGTGCACGCGGCGATCTTCCTGGACCTGACCATGAGCCTCAATGTCTATTTCGGACTTGTGCGCACGCGGACGCAGAAGGCGGTGGAGGAGGAGGCCAGGTCCTTCCAGGGCGACGTGGAAACCATCGTCACCAACCTGGGGGCCGCGTCCACCCAACTGGGGGCGGCGGCGACGCACATGCGCTCGACCACGGAAACGGTGCGGCAGGAGGCCGGCCGCGCCCGCGATGCTGCCGAGCAGGCGAATGAGAACGTCCAGGCGGTCTCGGCCGCGTCCGAGGAACTGTCCGCCTCCATCCGCGAGATCGAGCGGCAGGTCCACGACATCTCCACCCGCGCCGACACGGCCGACAAGCGCATCAAGGACGCCTCTAAGGTTGTCGACCGTCTTCAGACGGCGGCCAACGATATCGGCATGATCGTGGGCCTGATCGACAAGATCGCCAGCCAGACCAACCTTCTGGCGCTCAATGCCACCATAGAGGCCGCGCGCGCCGGTGACGCGGGCAAGGGCTTCGCCGTGGTCGCCAACGAGGTCAAGGGGCTGGCGAACCAGACGTCCAAGGCCACTGGCGAGATCGGCGGCCTGATCGAAAGCGTGCGGACGGCGGTCACCGAATCGGCGGCGGCCATGGATGACATCTCCGGCATCATCGGGACGCTCAACGCCATCTCGGCCGCCATCGCAAGTGCCGTGGTGGAGCAGTGCGCGGCGACGGACGAAATTTCGCGCAACGCGGCGGAAGCCGCCCGCTACGCCCGCAGCGTCCATCATGTGGTCGAGGCCGTGGACGTGGCGGCCCTGGGCGCGGAGGGCGCGGTGGCCCAGGTCAACGCCGCCGGCGGCACGCTCACCGAGCACGCGGATACCATGACCACGAGCGTCGAAACCTTTGTCACCGGCATCCGCAGGGTGGCCTGATCCGACGTCCTACGGCAGCAGCCGGGCCGCGCCGAAAGCGGCGAGGCCCGGCTCCGCCGCCAGCCCCAGGGCGATGGTGAGCACGCCGCCCGCCAGCACGGCACCCGCCGTCCACCGGCCGAGCACGGCTGGGCGGCGGGCGTCGTCGCCTTCAAAGACCATCGGGCCGACCACGCGCAGGTAATAGAACAGCGACGCCACCGTGTTCGCCACCGCCACGGCCGCCAGCCAAGCGTATCCGCCGTCGATGGTCGCAACGAACAGCACCAGCTTGCCGAAGAACCCGACCAGCGGCGGGATGCCGACAAGGCTGAGGAAGGCCAGGATCAGCACCGCCGCCGCCAGCGGCCGGGTGCGGGCGAGGCCGGCGTAGTCGGCGCGGTCGGTGCGGCCGCGCAGATGCGTCACCACCGCGAACGCCGCCAGGTTGCCCACCGCGTAGGCCGTCAGGAAGGCCAGCAGGGCGGACAGGGCGTCGCCGCTGAAAGACACCACCACCACGGCCATCAGCGCATATCCGCTTTGGGAGACGGACGACCAGCCGATCAGCCGGCGCACATCGTCCTGCCAGAGTGCGGCGAGGTTGCCGAGCGTCATGGTCGCGACCGACAGCACCGCCACCACCGGGCGGATCGCCAGGGCGTCGGGCGGGACCAGGCTCACCAGACGGGCCAGGGCGATGGCGGCGCCGATCTTGGGCACGACGGTCAGGAAGGCCGCCGCCGGGGCGGGCGCGCCTTCCGCCACGTCGGGCATCCAGGCGTGGGCGGGCACGGCGCCCAGCTTGAAGGACAGGCCGATCACCACCAGCGCCACGCCCAGAAGCAGAAGCGGCGAGGCAGCCCCCGGCGCGGCCAGGGCGGGCGCCAGGTCCGCGAAGCCGAAGCCGCCCAGCATCCCCGTCATCAGCGCCACGCCGATGAGCAGGATGACGTTGGCCAGCGCGCCGACCAGGAAGTATTTCATTCCTGCCTCGACGGACAGCCCCCAATCGCGGTGCCAGGCGGCCAGCGTGTAGCCGGTCACCGACGACAGCAGCACACCCATCACGAGTTCCAGCAGGTCCGCCGCCGCCGCCAGCACCAGGGCACCCAGGGCGGAGAACAGCAGGATGGCGTAGTACTCGCCGTGGCGCTTGTCCGTTGCCAGCCAGCGCGGGGTCAGCACCACGCAGAACGCCGTCGCCGCCAGGATCATGAGCCGCGCATAGATGCTCGCGCCGTCCAGTGCCCAGGTGCCGGAGAAGGTCAGGCGGTGGGCGCCGATCTGCCCCGCCGTCAGCGCGCCGGCGACCGCCAGCCCGGCCAGCGCGAGCACCGCGCCGATCCATTGCAGGCGGTGCGGCGTGAAGCTCGCCGTCAGCAGCACGGCGACGGCCGTCAGGATCAGCACGATCTCCGGCAGGATGTCGCCGACCGGCATGTCAGCCCGCTCCCACGATCACGGCGGAAGCGCTGTCGATCACCGTCAGCAGCCACGCCGGATAGACGCCGATCACCACCACCAGAACCAGCAGCACGGCCAGCACCGCGCCTTCCGTCCGGCCCAGGTCGGGCAGCTTGGACCAGCGGGGTGGCAGCGGGCCGAAGAACAGCTGCTGGAGCATGGTCAGGAACAGGGCGGCGGTAATCAGGATGCCGATCAGGCCGATCCCCGCCAGCCACGGGTAGATGGCAAAGGTGCCGGCGAAGATCTGGAACTCCGCCACGAACCCCGCCAGCCCCGGCAGCCCCAGGCTCGCAAAGGCCGCCAGCACGGTGGCGCCGGTCAGGCGCGGCGCGGTGGCGGCCAGGCCGCCGTAGGCGTCCAGGTCGTATGTCTCGCCCCGCTGCCAGAAGGCGCCGGCGATGAGGAACAGGGCCCCGGTGATCAGGCCGTGGGCGATCATCTCCACCACGGCACCCGTCAGGGCCAGTTCCCGCGCCGCCGCCTCGCCGCTCACCAGGGCGCCGGCGGCGGCGATGCCCAGCACCGTGTAGCCCATGTGATTGACCGAGGTATAGGCGATCCGCCGCTTCAGGTTGCCCTGCCCGAAGGCCACGATCGCCCCCCACAGGATGGAGATGACGGCCACGATCCCCAGCGGCAGGGCGTAGGCCGCGAAGGTTTCGGTCATCATGCTGAAGGGAATGCGCACCATGCCGTAGGTGCCCATCTTCAGCAGCACGCCCGCCAGGATGGCCGAGGCCGGCCCCGGCGCGTCCACGTGGGCGGACGGCAGCCAGGTGTGGAAGGGGAACAGCGGCGTCTTGATGGCGAACCCGACCAGGAAGCCCAGCAGGACGAGGCTTGCGTAGAGGCCGGTGCCGGTCAGCGGCTGCATGTCGATCAGCACGCGCATGTCGAAGGTCAGGCCCTGGGGCGAGGCCAGCACGAGGCCCAGGATCGCCAGCAGGAAGGCCAGCGAGCCGGCCAGCGTGTAGATGAAGAACTTCAGCGCCGCGCGTTCGGCCTCGCCATGGCCCCAGCGGCCGATCAGGAAGTACATGCCGACCAGCGACAGGTCGAAGAACACGTAGAACAGCAAAAGGTCCAGCACCAGGAACAGGCCCAGCGACACCCCTTCCAGGAACAGGAACCAGGCATAGTAGGCGCGCGGCCGCCCCCGCGTTTCCGCCGGCCAGGCGATGGAGCCGAGGAACAGAAGCGCGCTCATCAGTGCGAGCGCCAGCGACATGCCGTCGACGCCGACGCGCCACGCCACGTCCAGCGACGGCACCCATGGCACCTCCGCCACGGCCTGGAACTGCGGTGCGCCGGGGCCGGCGTCGAAGCCGATCCACACCGCCACCAGCAGCACCAGCGGCACGGCACTGACGGCGACGGCGAGCATCCGCGCGCCGCGCTCGTGCAGGCCGGTGGCGAAGGCGAGGATCAGGGCGCCCAGCAGGGGGCTGAGGATGGCGAGTGTCAGCATGTCAGCTCAGTGCGATGATGGTGACGATGACGAGAACCGCGCCGCCGGCCAGCAGCGCGTAGTAATGGTGGCTCATGCCCGTTTGCAGGCGCCGGGCGTCGGCGCCGCTGAAGGCGACGAGGCGCGCCGTGCCCTCCGGCAGCCCGTCGGAAACAGCCTCCCCGATGCGGTCACCGACGCCCGCCAGCCATTCCCCGAAGCGGGCGGTGGCGCGCACGCCGGCATCCACCACGCGACGGTCGCCCCGGCCGATGAAGCCAGCCAGCCAGCGGCCGAGGCGGGCGACGAGGCGGGGCAGGGCGTCGATCACGCGGTCGTCCACGGTTCCGGCGAAGGCCGACAGCCGCTCGAACGGGCGAGCGATGCCGTGGCGCAGCAGGGCGGGCAGGCCCAGCCATTCGGCGGCCTCCGCGGGGGCGCCGGTGGTGCCAGCCTTTGGATATCGCCGGGCGAGAACGGTGCCGACCAGCAGCCCGAGGCCGATGAGCAGGACGGAGACGACCACCTCCCACAGCGGGGCGTGGGGCGTGTCGGGGCGCAGGCCCGGCAGCCAGAGGACCGACAGGCCGAGTGTCAGGAGTGCCAGAGCCCCGGCGGCGGCGCGCTCCGTCCAGGGCTGTGGCGGGGCCTCCGGCGCCTCGCGCGAGCGGCCGTAGGCGAGCAGGTGGAAGCGGGCGGCGTAGGCGGCGCTCAAGCCCCCGGCGACCATCACCCCGCCCGCCAGCCAGGGGGAGAGATGCCCGGCGGCGGTCACCACGGCCTCCTTGGTGAAGGCCGCGCCCAGCGGCGGCACGCCGGCCAGGGCCAGCGCGCCCACGGCCGACAGCACCGCCATCACCGGCAGCACGCGGCCCATGCCCAGGCGGTGCAGCGCAAACGTTTCCGCCTGCTCCCCGGCCGACCCGGCGGCGAGGAACAGCAGTGCCTTGAAGGCGGCGTGGGCGATCAGGTGCAAAACGGCGACGGCGGGATATCCCGCGCCCACGGCCACGAACATCAACCCGTAGTGGGCGGAGGTGGAGGCGGCCAGCAGCTTCTTCGCGTGCGGCTGAAGACAGGCCACCACGCCGCCCGTCAGCGCCGTCGCCAAGCCGATGCCGATCACCGTCCCCGACCACCCGGCGGCGGCGGAAAGCTCCGGCTGAAGGCGGGCGAGCAGGTAGGCGCCGGCGGCGACCATGGTCGCGGCGTGCAGCAGGGCGGAGACCGATGTGGGACCGGCCATGGCGCGGAACAGCCAGGGCGCGAAGGGCACCTGCCCCGACTTGGCCGCCGCCGAGAGCAGCACGCCGAAGGCCGCCACATGCAGCAGCGGCCCCTCCAGGTCCGCCAGCCGGTCATAGCCGAAGCCGCCCGTCCCGGCGTACAGCGCCATGGCGGCGGCGAACAGGCCCAGGTCGCCGAAGCGGGTGACGACGAAGGCGTACAGGCCCGATCGCGGATTGTCCCGCACCCGCCAGTCATGGCCGATCAGGGCCCAGGAGCACGCGCCCACCAGTTCCCACCCGATCAAAAGCGTCAGCAGGTCGTCGGCGATGACCAGCAGTTCCATGCCGCCGACGAAGACCAGCAGCAGCCCGATCAGCTGCGACAGGCCCGGACGGTGCTCGTGCGCGCTGGCGTAGACCAGGATGGGCAACGCGATAACCGGCACCAGCAGCGCCACGGCGGCGGACAGCGGCGTCAGCGCGGCGGTGAGCCTCAGCGCCTCGTTCCACGGCAGCACGCCCGTCCACCCGCCGGACACCGCCGCCACGGCCAGCGCCAGTGTCGCGGCCATCGTTCCACCGCCGAGCAGCCCCAGGACCACACGCGACCGGCCCGCCCCGGCGAAGATCACGCCGGCGCCGATGAGCGCGGGGAGGAGGGCGAGGGTCCAGAGCATCAGTTCTTCAGCGTCTCCAGCGCCTCGGTCATGTCGGCCTGTTTCTTGCGGTAGACGGCGACCACCAGGGCGAAGCCGATGGCCATTTCCACCGCCATCACCGCCATGACGATGATGGCGAACAGCTGCCCTTCCGGCGCGCCGCCCAGGCCGAAGGACCAGAACCCGATGACCGCCAGCAGGACACCGTTCAGCATCAATTCCAGCCCCATCATCAGCATGACGAAGGACTGTTGCGACAGCGCGCCATAGAGGCCGATGCCCACCAGGGCGCTCGCGACGATCAGGACGGATGTCAGGGTCATGCCGGCTCCCTCGCCTTAGTGGTGGTGATGGTGATGACCGCCGCCGCCCTCTTCGGGCTCGCGGCCGGCGGGGTCGCCGCCGGGCTCCAGGCCGGGTGGACGGGAGCCCGTGTCGGCGTCGCCGTAGCGCCCGCGCCGGCTGGAGAGCACGACGGCGCCGATCATGGTGGCGAGCAGGGTCACCCCGGCCGTTTCGAACACCAGCATGGAGTCGCCCAGAAGCTCGATCCCCAGGTCGTGGACGACGGCACGGTCCGCCGGCACGGGGTCGGACGGGAGGTCGGTGAGCAGGATGGCGGCGGTCAGCCCCAGGAACGCCAGCACGCCGGCCCCGATGGCAAGTTTGTGCTGGTGGACCATCATCATGGGGTTCAGGCCGGCAGGGTTCATCATGAACATGACCATGAACAGGGCCATGACCATCATTTCCACGGCCATCATGAAGACGGTCGCAATGCCGATGTAGGGCGCGGCCAGCAGCAGCATGATGCCGGCGACGGACAGGAACGACAGAAGCAGCAGGAACGACGCGCGCACCATGCTGTCGGTGGCGAAGACGCGCCAGCCGCTCACCCCGGCGCACAGGGCCAGCAGCCAGAACAGGACGTCGGCGGCGGTCACGGCCATAGCAGCAACTCCACGCCCACAAGCACCAGAACCAGGAAGGACAGGGGCAGCAGCACCACCCAGACGGTGGTCAACATCCGCGAGGGCGGCAGCCGGGCGAGCATGTGGCCGGCCGCGATCACCGCCGCCATGACGGCGACGGTCTTCAGCACCAGCCATAGCGGTCCCGGCAGCACCGGCCCCAGGTAGCCGCCCAGGAAGGCGGTGGCCGCCATGGCGGAAAAGCTGACGAGCATCGCCAGACGCGCCACCCGCCACGCCAGGCGATGGGGGCCCGACGCCTCCGCCTTCGTACCGCCCGCCAGATCCTCGGCGTCGGCATAGTCGAACGGTCCGCGCAGGGTGAGCATCAGGCCGAGTATGAGGAACAGCGCCAGTCCCGGCGGCTGGCGCACCACGTTCCAGAGGCCCGCCTCCTGCGCGCGGACGATCTCCACCACCGACAGGCTCTCGGCGGGCAGGGCGGCGGCGATGAGGACGAACATGGACAGAAGCAGCACCGGCAGCCCGATGCCGACGTAGCGGTAGCCGCCGATGAGCGCCATGGGCGCGTTGGCCGACCAGCCGTGCAGGAAGACCACGATCACCGTCAGTGCCTCGCACGCCCCCCACAGCACGATGCCGGTGGAGATGTCGGTGACCACCACGCCGGGCGCGAAGGGCACCACGCTCAGGCCCACGGCGGCGAGCATCAGGTAGGCGACGGGCGCGAGCGGCCAGGTGATGGAATCGGGGCGCTCGGTCTCGACCTTCTGGCGCAGCAGCAGCGCCGCCGCGCGGCGTGCCGGTTCCTTCAGGGCTGCGCCCATCGGCCGTCCGGACGCAAGTGCCACGGCGGCGCGGTCCATGACCGCGGCAAGGGCGGTGCCGAGGATCAGCAAGGCGAACAGCGAGACGAAGGCGGCGACAGCCATCATCCGTGCGCCTCCCCGTGCCCATGATCGTGATCGTGGTGATGATGGTCGTGATGGTGTTCGTGTTTGTGTTCGCCTTGGTCGTCGTCCGGCTTCGGAACGGGCACAAGGCGGCGCAGGGCGGCATCGGGCAGGCTGTTGAGAACCAGCACAGCCTCGTGCCACTCCAGCCCCGGCAGCAGGTCGGTCAGCGGGCCGTCATCCTCGACGACCGGCCCGGCGCCGCCGCCGGCCTCGGCGCACCAGGCGCGCAGGCGACCGCGGACGTCGGTGCCGTCGATCATCCCCAGCCCCGGCGGGATGGCGGCGAAGGCGCCCCAGCGGGAGAGGGTTTGCGCGAGCCGCTCGCGCGGCCCGTCGTGAAGCACCCGTTCCGCCCGCGCCGGCAGGCCCAGAAGGCGCAGCATCCGTGCGACATGGCGCAAGGCGACCGCCGCGCCGCCCGATTCGTGCTGGGGATAGGGTGGGCGCAGTACCTTCGCCTGCTGAATGACGTCGCCCTGAAGAGTCAGGTCGAGCGTCAGCCCCGCCGGAAACTGCGGCAGAAAGGGGCCGAACGGCGCGGAATAGGCGTCCAGGGCCAGGCCGTCGCGCATGTCGTCGTCGGTCATGGGCATGGGGCGACCGTAGGGCACGCCGCCCATCATGCCTTCGCCGCCCTGGCCGAAGTCCCCCTTGCCGCGCCAGTCGTTGGGCGGGGCGTTCGGCAGCAGGTCGGGCTCCGACGGGCGGGCGCGGGTCATCAATGCACGATGCATGTCGGAAAGAAGCGGCAGTGGATCAACGGTGCCGTCCACCGCCTCGCCCTCGAACACCGCGTTCCCGCCCCAGGACACGGTCGCGCGGGGATGCGGAAGCTGGTCATGCAGGCGCTCAAGCTCCGGCCGGTCGTCATCGCGGATCGTTCCCACTACCAGCAGCAGCGCGGCGTGAAGCGGGCTCGCCACCAGGTCCACACGCGGATCGACCGCCAGCCGGTCCACCGCCCGCAGGCCGTCTTCCCCGACGGCGGCGAAGACGGGCACGGGCGCGCTGGCGGCCAGGCGATGCACCAGGGCCGTCACTGCCACTTGAAGATCCCCTCGCGCCAGCCGTAGAGGATGCCGATGGACAGAATGGCGAGGAACATCCCCATCTCCACCATCGCCTTCATGCCCTCCTCGACGAAGACGACGGCCCAGGGGTACATGAACATCATCTCCATCTCGAAGGCGATGAAGAGCAGCGTCATGGAGTAGTAGCGCGCATGATAGCGCTGCCACGCATGGGTGCGCGGCGCGGACCCACCCAGGAAGGGCGTCTTTTGCGGCTCGGTCAGCGCGCTGGCGGACCGCCCCATGAGCAGGAGCGGCGCCACCAGGGCGCCCGCGCCCAGCGCGGCAATCAGGATCGCAAGAAGGTCCGTCATGGTCCTTTGCCGACAACCGTTGCAGGAACGTCACGTACCGGGCAAACGCGGGGCATGATGGTGCCGTTCCTCCGGCTGCTGCCGGGTGGCGGTGCAGCGGCGGACCAAGGGGTTACTCGCCGGGACTGAGGGCGGGAGCGTGGACGTCGGCAAGGCGGGCGGCGACGCGGTCCTGCGTCAGCCCGGCGTCGAACCACAGGGCGATGTCGCGGTACAGGCACTCCAGCGCCTCGGCCTCCCATTCAGGCAGGCGGCGGGCCATGTCGTCCAGCCGGCGGGCGACGGCGGGCGCGGCGTCGCGGCCCAGGCCGGCGACGTAGCCGGCCAGAAAGTCCGACAGGTGCGCGTGCATCGTCGTCGTCATGCGGGTACCCCTCCTTCTCTTCCTCTCCGGTCTCGTCCAGCGTTCTGCTTTCCTGGATCGGGCGCTCAGGATGGCTCCGCAAACGTTAAGCAGGTCTTGAAACGGCAAGGCGCAGGAGGGGTAACGCGTGCGCCTTTCGTCCAATCGCGGCTTAGGACCTCGGTGCCAGGACAAGGTCGGCGACGACGGGATAATGATCCGACCCGATGGCCGGGCCGCGCCCGAAGCGCTCCGCCGTCAGCGGCCCGCGCAGCAGGACGTGGTCGATGGGGATGCGGCCGGGCGGCATCCAGCGGGGCCAGGTCGCGTGCCAGCCGTGGCCGTGGGCGGCGGGGCGCAGTCCTGTGGCGTCCAGCAGGGCCGCGGCATGGGGCGACCAAAGCGTGGTATTGAAATCGCCGGCGACGATCAGCGGATCGTCCAGCCCCGACGCCGTCTGGGCGATCTGCCGGAGTTGCTGGTTGCGGGCCCGGCTGCCGTCGCCGTCGAAGGGCGCCGGCGAGGTGGGGTGCACGCCAATCACCGACACCGCCCGCTCCCCCACCGTCAGCCGCGTCACCAGGTACGGCGTCTTGCCGGCGGTGCGGCGTGCCACCCTGTCATACCAGATGGGGTGACGGCTGAAGATCAGTGCCGGCGCCCCATTGCGCCAGCCGTCCGGTGCGGCGTGCGGATACAGCCCGCCGATCTCCTCCAGCGCCTGGGTCCAGCGCGGGCCGACGGCGTCCACCAGGATCACCACGTCGGCATCGGAGCGCGCGACGAAGTCGGCCACGGCATCGGGCGTGCGGTTGGCGTTGAGGACGTTGGCGGCCACAACCCGCAGGCGCTCGCCGGGGGGAGCCTCGGGCGTCGGTGCCGTCCACAGGTCCTTGATGACCCAGCCGTGCAGGATGGCGACAGTCAGCAGGATGGCCGCGGCTGGCCACGCGCGCAGCAGCAGGGCGGCGACCAGCAGCACCGCCGCCGCCGCCACATACTGCAGTCGGAAGTGGGTCAGAAGGTCGAACGGCCACCACAGGCGGGCGTTCAGGACGGCCACCGTGACCAGGGCCATAAGCGCGGCGGCCAGCGTGACGGCGATCTTCAGGATGAGCGGCCTCCTCTGACTGTTCCGCCAGGAAAACGGGCGGCCGGCGGCGGCGTTGCCACCGGCGGGTTCCCTCCGGGGCGCGGCTGTAGGACACTGACGTCCTGTCCACCGGCCCGAGCCCGAGGGAGGCGCCCGTGACCCAGGCCTCTGCGACGCATCGCTCCACCCGCTACGTCTTCCACGACCTGAAGACGCTGCTCGCCCGGGCCAGCCCGCCGCGATCGGGCGACGTGCTGGCTGGCGTGGCGGCGGACAGTGACGAGGAACGGGTGGCGGCCCGCATGGCGCTGGCCGACGTGCCGCTGGCGCGCTTCCTGGACGAGGCGCTGGTGCCTTACGAGGACGACGAGGTGACGCGCCTGATCCTCGATCTGCACGATGCGGATTCCTTCCAGCCCGTGCGGTCCATGACCGTCGGCGCCTTCCGCGACTGGCTCCTGTGCGACGCCGCCACACCCGAGGCCCTGGCGGCCCTGCGCCCCGGCCTGACGCCCGAGATGGCGGCGGCGGTCAGCAAGCTGATGCGCAACCAGGATTTGATCGCGGTGGCGCGCAAGTGCCGGGTGACAACGGCCTTCCGCTCCACCATCGGCCTGCCGGGGCGGCTGTCGGTGCGGCTGCAGCCCAACCACCCGACCGACGACCCCGCCGGCATCGCCGCAAGCATACTGGACGGGCTGATGTACGGCTGCGGCGATGCGGTCATCGGCATCAACCCGGCCACCGACAGCCCGGCGGCGATGGTGCGGCTGCTGGAGCTGGTGGACGGCATCCGCGAGCGCTACGCCATTCCCACGCAATCGTGCGTGCTGGCGCATGTGACGACGGCGCTGGCGGTGATGGAGCGCGGCGCGCCGGTGGATCTGGTGTTCCAGTCCATCGCCGGCAGCGAGGCCGCCAACGACAGCTTCGGCATTTCCCTGTCCCTGCTGGCCGAGGCGCGCGAGGCGGCGCTGGCGCAGAAGCGCGGCACGGTCGGCGACAATGTCATGTACTTCGAGACGGGACAGGGCGCGGCGCTCTCGGCCGACGCCCACCACGGTGTGGATCAGCAGACCATGGAAGCGCGTGCCTATGCCGTCGCACGGGCGTTCCGGCCACTTCTGACGAACACGGTTGTCGGCTTCATCGGGCCGGAATACCTTTTCGACGGCAAGCAGATCATCCGCGCCGGACTGGAGGACCACTTCTGCGGCAAGCTGCTGGGCGTGCCCATGGGCGTCGACGTCTGCTATACGAACCACGCCGAGGCCGACCAGGACGACATGGACACCCTGCTGACCCTGCTGGGCGTGGCGGGATGTTCGTTCATCATGGGGGTGCCGGGGGGCGACGACATCATGCTCAGTTACCAGAGCACCAGCTTCCACGACGCGCTTTATGTCCGGGCCGCCCTGGGGCTGAAGCCGGCACCGGAGTTCGAGGCGTGGCTGCACGGCATGGAGATCATGGATGCCGGCGGCCGGGTGCGGCCCTCGCTCTCTGCCGGAAGTGGCGCCGGGCGCATGATCGGCCACATGGCGCCCACCGCACCCGAGGACGGTGGAGGTGCGGCATGAGCAATCCCGATCCCTGGCACGTCCTGCGCCGCCACACCGCCGCCCGCATCGCGCTCGGCCGGGCGGGCGACGGCCTGCCGACGGCCGAACTTCTGCGTTTCCAGATGGCCCACGCCCGTGCGCGCGACGCCGTTTACATGGCGTTCGACGCGGCCGGCGTGGCGGCCGCCGTGCGCGAGGCCGTGCCGGACCTGACGGTGATGCAGGCTGCCTCCGCCGCGCCCGACCGCGCCGCCTACCTCCAGCGCCCCGACCTGGGCCGGCGCCTGGCTGAGGGGGAGGAGGCACGGCTGCGCGAGGCGGCGGGGGAGGGGCCGTTCGACGCGGTCTTCATCATCGGCGACGGCCTGTCGGCTCGTGCCGTTCATTCGCATGCCGCCGCCACTCTGGCCGCCGCCGTGGCGGGGCTGAAGGGATGGACGCTCGCGCCGGTGGTGGTGGCGCGGCAGGCGCGCGTCGCGCTCGGCGATCCGGTGGCGGAGGCGCTGGGAGCGGCGTGTTCGGTGATGCTCATCGGCGAGCGACCGGGTCTCTCGGCGTCCGACAGCCTGGGCGCCTACCTGACCTGGGCGCCGCGTGCCGGTCGCCGCGACGCCGACCGCAACTGCGTTTCCAACATCCGGCCGGAAGGGCTCGATCCGGCGCGCGCAGGCGCCAAGATCGCCTGGCTGATGGGGCAGGCGCGGGCACTGGGTGTCAGCGGCGTGGCGCTGAAGGACGACGCGCCCGAGGCCGTGACGGAAGGGGCACCGCCTGCCACCCTGGAGGGACGGGCGGGCCGGACGTCGTAACCACCCTGCCCGGGTTCAGTTGCGGTGGCGGCGCGCCGTACCATCGCGGGACGCCGCATGGCCGATCCTGCACGGCCGGCGTGCCATGGATCCTCCAGCCGCAGGGAGAACCGCTGCCGCATGCCGTGCCCGCCGTTTCCGCGCCGCGCCCGCTTCGGCGGGGTCATCGCCCTTCTTCTGGCGCCGCTGCTGGCCGTCGGCGGATCGACCGCCGCTGCGGCCGCCGAGCCCGAACTGACCTTCCTGGCCGTCGAGGCGCCCGAAACCGACCTGGAAAAGCGCTCCATCCGCACCACGCCGCGCGTCCTGCGCCGCGACGGCGAGGGCGAGACCATCGGCTACCGCGTGCTTGCCCGCAGCGGCCAGGAGGTGGGGACCGGCACCTTCGGCGTCCTTCACGACCAGCGCGGCACGGCCCTCTACGACGGCGCCGAGCCGCGCGTCTCCGACGAGGTCGGGTTCACCTCGCTGCTGCACCGCGGGAGGCGGTGGTTCGCCTTGACGCAGTTCGGCGATCTGCCCGGCGCCCTTTATCTGTCGGAACTGGTGCAGGGGCGCGACGGCACGCTCATCGCCATGCAGACCGCGCCGGTGGACACCGCGCCCATCGGCGGCCTTTGGCGGCCCATGGAAGGCGGCATGACGCCCTGGGACACCCACTTGGCTGCCGAGGGCGCCCCGCCCGACGCGCGGCTGGTGGACGAGGCGCAGGACATGGCGGCGCTCGAGGACGCTGCCGCCATGGCGTCCTGGTTCGGCCGCTCGGCGCGGGGTGGCGACCGGGCGGCGCTGGAGGCCTTCCGCCAGACGGTGGACCCCTATCGCTACGGCCACATCATCGAGGCCGACGTGGACCACCGGGGCCGGCCGACGGTGCATCGCCGGTTTGCCCTGGGCCGGACGGCGCCGGAAGACGTGCTTGCCATGCCCGACGGCCGCACGGTCTACATCACCGACCGGGCGGACGGCGGCGGCTTGTTCATGTTCATCGCCGACGAGATGGCCGACCTGTCGGCCGGGCACCTGTATGCGGCGCGCTGGCGCCAGACGGCCAGCGTCGCGGGCGGGGCCGCCGACGTGGAATGGATCGACCTGGGCCACGCCCGCGAGGTGGACATCGCCCGCCTGCTCGATCGCGGGGTGACCTTCACCGACCTGTTCGACCGGCGCGAGGCTCTGGACGGACACTGCCCCGACGGCTTCACGGGACTGGAAACCGCCGCCGGTCCCGAGTGCCTGGCCGTGAAGCCGGGCATGGAGATGGCGGCGTCGCGCCTGGAAACCCGCCGCTATGCCGCCATGCTGGGCGCCACCACCGAGTTCGTCCGCTCCGGCGGCCTCGCGCTTGATCCCGCGCGCAAGCGGGTGTTCCTGGCCGTGGGTGCGGTGGCCGGGCCGATGACCGAGCCGGGCGGAACCGCCGGACCCGGAACCGACCATATCGCGCTGCCGGCCAACCCCTGCGGCACCATCTATGCCATGCAGCTGGGGACGGTGGCGGGCATTGCGTCCGACCGGGTGGCGACGCGGGCCAGCGCGGTGGTGGCGGGCGTGCCGGTCGAGGATGCCGGCGCCGATGCGGTCGACCGCAACGACTGCGCCCTGAACGGCATCGCCAACCCGCGCGGGCTCGCGTTCCTCGGTGACGACGACACCCTCATCCTGGCCGAGGATACCGCCCGGGGGCACCAGAACGACGCCCTCTGGGCCTGGGATGCGGCCACCGGGTCGCTGAGCCGGCTCCAGACGACGCCGTATGGCGCTGCGGTCTCGGGCGTGGCGTGGTTTCCGCACATGGGGGACTGGGGATACCTGTTCAGCTCCGTCGCCCATCCCTACGGCGACAGCAGCACCGAGAAGGCCTTGACCCCAGCGGCCCGGCGCGGCTACCTGGGCTACATCGGCCCCTTCCGCGAGCGCCTGTTCAATTGACCTTTCTGCTCGAACATGCACGTCCGGCGCGTGTCGCGCTGATCGCGTGCCTGGATCATGCAACAGCCGATTTCTGCGAATGATTTGCGTTTTCGCGCAACAATTTCGTCAACGCGACGCCATGTAACATTCACGGGAAATCCCTGCCGCCGGCTCTACATTGACGCCGAAATCTCGTGCTTTCTCATCACCATCAATGCAGCGGAAGGGTTCCATGACCGAGCACACCGCCTCTCAGTTCGTCGAGGTCGTGAACGACGACGACGACGTTCCCGCCCACGCTCCGGCCGTGCCCACCATGGGTGACCTGGTGGCCGCGCGCGTCAGCCGCCGCGCCACGCTGAAGGGCCTGTCGGTGGCCGCCGCCATGGCCACCGTCGGCGGCGCCGTCACCGCCGGTGCCAGCCGCGAGGCGCTGGCCGCCTCGGCCTCGACCCTGACCTTCAAGGAACTGCCGCACGGCTACGACGAGTACATGCACGTCGCCGACGGCTACAACGCCGGAGTCCTGATCCGCTGGGGCGATGCGGTGACCGCCGGCGCCCCGGACTTCGACGTCAACAACCTGACGGCGGACGCGCAGAAGACGCAGTTCGGCTACAACAACGACTACATCGGCTTCTTCCCGCTGCCGCAGGGATCGAACAACTCGACCCACGGCCTGCTGGCCATCAACCACGAATACACCGACCGTCACATGATGTTCGACGGCATCGGCGAGGACGACCTGGCCAAGCAGACCAAGGAGATGGTCGACGTCGAGATGGCGGCCCACGGCCACACCGTCATCGAGGTCAAGAAGGACGGCGACACCTGGACCGTCGTGCCGGGCAGCCAGTACGCCCGCCGCATCACGGCGCTGGACACGCCCATGGAACTGACCGGCCCCGCCGCCGGTCACGACCGCCTGAAGACCAGCGCCGACTCGACCGGCCGCAAGGTCATCGGCACCCTGAACAACTGCGCCGGCGGCGAGACGCCCTGGGGCACCGTGCTGTTCGCCGAGGAGAACTTCCACGGCTACTTCAAGGGCACCCTTGAGAACCACCCGGAGAAGCGCAACTACGAGCGCTACGGCATCAAGGACGCCAGCCGCTACGCCTGGGCCGACCACCACGACCGCTTCGACCTGAACAAGGAGCCGAACGAAGCCAACCGCTTCGGCTGGATGGTCGAGTACGACCCCTATGACCCGAACTCCGTGCCCAAGAAGCGCACCGCGCTCGGCCGCTTCAAGCACGAGGGGGCGACCACCATCGTCAACCCGGACGGCCGCCTGATTGTCTACACCGGCGACGACCAGCGCTTCGACTACGTCTACAAGTACGTCTCCAACGGCACCGTCGACACCGAAGACCGCGCCGCCAACGGCGACCTGCTGGACGACGGCGTGCTGTACGTCGGCAAGTTCGACGCCGACGGCACCCTGATGTGGATGCCGCTGGTCCATGGCGAAGGCCCGCTGACCGCCGAGAACGGCTTCAACAGCCAGGCCGACGTGCTGATCGAGACGCGCCGCGCCGCCGATCTGCTGGGCGCCACCCCCATGGACCGCCCGGAAGACGTGGAGCCGAACCCGGCGACGTCGACCGTGTTCATGATGCTCACCAACAACACCAAGCGGAAGGACGAGCAGACGGACGCCGCCAACCCGCGCGCCGCCAACAAGCACGGCCACGTCATCGAGATGATCCCGCCGGGCGGCACCCCGGCCGTCCGCGACCATGCCTCGCAGGAGTTTACCTGGGACATCTTCCTGATGGCCGGCAACCCCGCCAACCCCGAGGACGGCGCGCAGTACGCTTCGGGCGTCACCGAGAACGGCTGGCTGTCCTGCCCCGACAACGTCGCCTTCGACAAGAAGGGCCGCATCTGGATCACCACCGACGGCGCGCCCAAGTCCGGCCTGGCCGACGGCGTGTGGGCGGCCGACGTGGAAGGCCACGGCCGCGCCCTGACCCGCCACTTCTTCCGCACCCCGCGCGGTGCCGAGATGTGCGGCCCCTGCTTCACGCCCGACGACACCACCCTGTTCGTCGCCGTGCAGCACCCGGGCGACGAGAGTGGTTCGTCCTTCGCCAACCCCGTGACCCGCTGGCCGGACTTCACCCCCGGCATGCCCCCGCGCCCCAGCGTGGTGGCGATCACCAAGAAGGGCGGTGGGGTCATCGGCTCCTGACCCTGTCCGGGGGACTTGAGGGGGAGGGGCGACGGCGGCTTAGGGCGCCGTCGCCCCGGAACGAGGAAGGGCGGCCCCGGGGGAGGGGCCGCCCTTCTGTCGTTCACGACGCCGAGGGGGGATGGTGGATGCGGAGGGGCCGGCGGGTGAACGGTCCGTGTGTCTTGAAAGGGGGCTGGTCAGCTCAGCGGCCGGAACCAGTCCTTGCCCGACCCGCAGTAGGGGCACAGCCAGTCGTGCGGCAGGTCGGCAAACGAGGTGCCCGCCGCGATGGGACGGCCGCCACCGTTGATGTTGTCGCCATCGCCCCGCGCCGGGTCGTAGACGTAGGGATCACAGTCGGGGTTGGTACAGACGTACTTCCCGGCCGCCCGGGCATGGGCGGAGTCGCCGGCCGGTCCGCCCGCCGCCGCGACCGCGCGCCCCGTCCGCGTGAACGGCAGGACGGAGACGGCCAGCGCCCCGAGCGCGACGTTCAACACGGCGAACAGGCGCCGACGCGAGATTTCCGCAAGCATGAGGCGACTGTCGGCGGTCATGACCGATGCTCTGTTCCTGTGCACCAACGCCCGTAGTTTCGCGCCAGACGGGTGCGGAACGGAAGTGACAGAGTCGTGACCACGGCGTGTCATGGGTGGTAGGCGCGCCCGGATGAAGGGCGTAGCGAAGGCCCCGACCAAGGCAGCGTGGCGCGGCGGCGGCGCTTGCGTGTTAAGCGCTTGCGCAGGCGTGGGGGACGCTCTAGGTTGCCTCCGGCATGGGCCCGCTTGGCGGAATTGGTAGACGCAGCGGACTTAAAATCCGTTGACCGTTCAGGTCGTGCCGGTTCAAGTCCGGCAGCGGGCACCAGCAGCTTCCCGAGGCGAGAAAAGACAGCGACCGCCCCTTGCGAGGCGACCGGTATCAGGTTTGGCCGCAACGGCGGTCAGGCGGCCTCGTCGCAGATGTCCCATTCGTCGGACTTTTCATGCGTGGCGCCATCCTTCAGCCGAACGCGCTCAAGGACAAGGCGGGGAAGCGCCGCGCCCTCTTCCAGGCAAACGATCCGCATGCGCAGGAACTCGCCGGGCTTGAGCGTGACGGCAGGCACTCGCGGATGCAGGATACCGGCGACGACATCGCGTATCTGCTTGTCGGTGAAGCTGCCCTGTCCGCCGTGGTTTTCCCAGCGGCTTAGCGAGGCGTTATCGCAATCAAGCTCCGTCGCGAACTGCTTGCCGGTCATGCCGCACGCCTTCCGCAGGAACCGGATTTCCGGGCCCCGCAGGGCGATGGGCAGCAGGACGCGCGCAATGGCGATGGCGGCCTCCAGGTCCTCGGTATCCGGGATTTCGACGCCTTCAAACCCGCACTCGGGGCAGGAATGTTCAACGACGGCATTCTTGATGGTGACGGGGATGCCGAACGCATCGTCGTCATACGACGCCAACACCTTCTCGGTGGCGTTATCAGCGCCGCAGGCGATGCAGGTAGCCATGGCTCCCTCCTAGCTCCTCTTATCAAGGTCGATGGTGGTTACAACGATGAGGGTGCACGGCGGGTTGATCCGAACGCAAATACGCAGGTTGCGTCCATCCAGATCTTTTCCCTCGGCACTCAGGACCTCACCGGGATGACTGAAACGTTTGTCCGTAACCGTGCAGGACCTCAGAACGGTCCGTACATCAGAGTCCGTAATGTTTCGCTCCGGCATGCGGATTTTGCGCGCGTGCGTCGTGAAGATGAGGCGGACATTCCGATCCTGCATCAGTTTGCGAATTTCAGCGCTTTCGGTTTCGAACAACGTTTCAGCGCTCCGACCATGAGGAACTATATGGGGAAGTTTGATCCAAGATCAAACACAAAATTGAGTTGACGCCCGATCAGCCGAAAGGTGTATCCCGCCTGCGACTCACGCGGACCGATCGGAAAGATACGTCTTTCGATCTCTAACTGCAATCGATGCATGTTTTGCAATCGTGCAACCCGTTGAGCGAGTTTTTTCATCCGGGTCGCGGATTGATCGCTTAGAAAAGGCAGGTCAAGCGGAAGGCGGCACGCAAAAACGGCGCGAACCTCTCGATTCGCGCCGTCGACCGCTGGAGAAATTTGTGGCGAGCCCTACTCCGCCGCCGTCCGCTGGCCGTCCTCGTCGGCTTCGATGGGGCGGCCGTAGGTCTTGAACTTCTCCAGCACGCGGTCCATCTCCGCCGCGTCCAGAAGGGGCGGGTTGGGCTCCACCTGGAGAATGCGCCAGTACTGTTCCGCCAGTTCCTCCAGTTCCACCGCCAGCTTCAGGGCCTTCTGCCAGGTTTCGCCGGTCACGATCATGCCGTGGTGGGCGAGCAGGCAGGCGCGGCGGCCCTCCAGCGCCTCCAGCGCGTGGTCCGAAAGCCCCTGCGTGCCGAAGGTGGCATAGGGCGCGCACCGCACGTCATGGCCGCCCGCCGCCGCCACCATGTAGTGGAAGGACGGGATGCCACGGCCCAGGCAGGCCAGCGTCGTGCAGAAGGGGGCGTGGGTGTGGATGACGCAGCCCACATCCTCGCGCGCGGCCAGGATGTCGCGGTGGAAGCGCCATTCGCTGGACGGCGCGCGCTCGCCGCGGAAGCGGCCGTCCATCTCCATCATCACCGTGTCGGCGGGCTTCATGGCGTGGGGCTCCACCCCCGACGGCGTGACCAGGAAGCTGTCGTCGTCCACACGGATGGACGCGTTGCCCGCCGTCCCCCGGTTCAGGCCCTTGCGGACCAGGGCCGTCGACAGGTCCACCAACTGGTTGCGCAGCGCGAGAATGGTCACGCGTCTTCCCCCTGTATCAGTCTGTTGTTCTTTTCAATCACTCGGCGGCCGCATTGCCGGCGACGTCGGGGAACAGGCTCTTGAGGCCTTCCTCCGTCGCCCGACAGACGCCGCGCTCGGTCACCAGCGCGGTCACGTAGCGCGCCGGCGTGACGTCGAAGCCCCAATTGCCGCACGGGCTGCCCTCGGGCGTGATGGTCACCGACACGACCTCGCCGCTTTCGGTGCGGCCGGTGATGACGGAAACCTCCTCGCCCGACCGTTCCTCGATGGGAATGTCCTTCAGGCCGTCCTTGATGGACCAGTCGATGGTGGGGCTGGGCAGCGCGACGTAGAACGGCACGCCGTTGTCGTGCGCCGCCAGCGCCTTGAGGTAGGTGCCGATCTTGTTGCAGACGTCGCCCGCCGCCGTGGTGCGGTCGGTGCCGACGATGCACAGGTCCACCATGCCGTGCTGCATGAGGTGGCCGCCCACATTGTCGACGATGACGGTGTGGGGTACGCCGTGCTGGTTCAGCTCCCACGCCGTCAGGCTCGCACCCTGGCTGCGGGGGCGGGTTTCGTCCACCCACACATGCACGGGCAGCCCGGCGTCGTGCGCCTTGTAGATGGGGGCGAGCGCCGTACCCCAGTCCACGGTGGCCAGCCAGCCGGCGTTGCAGTGGGTCAGCGCGTTCAACGTGCCGGTCTTGCCCTTCTTCTCCCAGGCTTCGCCGAACAGGTCGAGCCCGTGGTCGCCGATGGCCTCGTTGATGGCGACGTCCTCGTCGCAGAGTTCCGCCGCGCGCAGCCAGGCGGCGTTCTCGCGCTGGCTGGGCGACAGGGGGCTGAGGACGCGCTTCATGTCGGCCAGTGCCCAGCGCAGGTTCACCGCCGTCGGGCGGGTGGCGTAGAGCTGATCGTGGGCGGCGGTCAACGCCTCGTCCGATGAATCGGCGCGCATGGCCAGCGCCATGCCGTAGGCCGCCGTCGCCCCGATAAGCGGCGCCCCGCGCACCAGCATGTCCTTGATGGCGCGGGCGGCGTCGTCCAGGGTTTCCAGCCGCGTCGTCACGAAGGCGTGCGGCAGTTTGGTCTGGTCGATGATCTCCACGCCTGCGCCGTCCTCTGCACGCCAGATGGTGCGGGTGGGGGTGCCGTTGACCTTCATGGGGCGGTTCTCTCCGGTTGAGGGGCGGGTCAGCCCTTGAGCGCACGGCCGGCGACGGCGTCCAGCCGGTCCAGCAGGCCCTCGTCGCGCATGTCGGGGGCGGTGATGATGGCGTTGTCCAGCGCCGTGTGGCACCCCTTGCCGCAGGGTTCCGCCCGGTCGGCCAGCTTGGGCGCGACGGCGCGGACCAGGGCGCGGGCCTTGTCGGCGTTCTCCAGCAGCACCTTGATGACGGCCTCCACGGTGACGTGGTCGTGGTCGGGATGCCAGCAGTCGTAGTCGGTCACCATGGCGACGGTCGCGTAGCACATCTCCGCCTCGCGGGCGAGCTTGGCCTCGGGCATGTTGGTCATGCCGATGACGTCGCAGCCCCACTGCCGGTACAGCTCGCTCTCGGCCTTGGTGGAGAACTGCGGCCCTTCCATCACCAGGTAGGTGCCGCCGATGTGGTGGGGAATGCCGCTTTCCGCAAGCGCTTCCTTGCAGGCCTCGCCGACGCGCCCGCAGACGGGGTGCGCCATGGAGACATGGGCGACGCAGCCGGTGCCGAAGAAGCTTTTCTGGCGGGCGAAGGTGCGGTCGATGAACTGGTCGACGACGACGAAGGTGCCCGGCGGCAGCTCCTCCTTCAGCGAACCGACGGCGGAGACCGACAGGATTTCGGTCACGCCGGCGCGCTTCATGGCGTCGATGTTGGCGCGGTAGTTCAGTTCGGTCGGCGGGCGCGGGTGGCCGCGGCCGTGGCGGGGCAGGAACACCAGCGGCTGGCCCTCCAGTTCCCCGAACAGCAGTTGGTCGGACGGCTCGCCCCAGGGTGTCTCGACCGTCTCCCACCGGGTGTTGGTCAGGCCGTCGATGTCGTAGACGCCGCTGCCGCCGATGATGCCGAAAACCGGCTTGGAATGACCGTCCGCCATGCCCTGTGCTCCTGTCCGCCTGCTGTACCATGATCGCGGGCCGCGCGAGAAGACGCGGCCGGCCGTGGACCCAAGTTGTAGCGGCAGGGGCGGGGCTTGAAAAGGGAAAGGCCGCCGACCCTGGGCAGGGTCGGCGGCCTTCGTATCCCCAGTGCCCGGCTGAGACGGGCTGCATCGGGTCGGCTTAGTGCTCGACGTCCGACCAGATGCGGCGCTTCAGGGCATAGAGCATGGCCGTCAGCACGATCAGGAACAGCATCACCTTGATGCCCAGCGACTTGCGCTCTTCCAGCTCGGGCTCGGCGGCCCACTGCAGGAAGCCGGTGATGTCATGGGCCATCTGCTCGGCCGTCGCCTCGGTCCCGTCGGCGTATTCCACCATGCCCTCATAGAGCTGCGGCGGCATGCCGATGGCGTGACCGGGGAAGTACTCGTTGTAGTACTGCGTGGCGCCCAGTTCGAAGCCCTCGGGGGCTTCGTCCTTGTAGCCCAGCATCAGGTGGTAGATGTAGTCCGCGCCGGCCGGACGGGCCTTGGCCATCAGCGACAGGTCCGGCGGCAGCGCGCCGCCATTGGCGAAGCGGGCCGCTTCCTCGTTCGGGAACGGGGAGACGAACCGGTCCGCCGGCAGGGCCGGGCGCATGAACATTTCGCCGGTGTCGTCGGGGCCGTCCTCGACCTCGCGCTGGGCGGCGATGTTCTTCACCTGGTCCTCGGAGAAGCCGATTTCCTGCAGGTTGCGGTAGGCGACCAGCGACAGGCCGTGGCAGGACGAGCAGATCTCGTTGTAGATCTGGAAGCCGCGCTGCAACTGAGCCTTGTCGTAGTAGCCGAACAGCCCTTCCCAGGTCCAGCTCTCGTCGGGCACTTCGATGGCGCCCGCCGCGTTGGCGCCGGTGGTGGCGGCCAGGGACAAACCCACGGCCGCCGCGGCGGTCAGGATGAACTTACGCATCAGGCCTTCTCCTGCGCGGGAGCGTTTGCGGGAACGGGCCCGTGGCCGCCCTTCGACTTCTTCGACACTGCGGCCGAGATGGACTCGGGCAACGGTTTGGGCTTCTCGAACCAGCCGATCAGCGGCAGCAGAACGATCAGGTGCAGGAAGTAGTAGGCCGTGGCGAACTGGCCGATCAGGACGTAGGGCTCTTCCGCGGGCATGGCGCCGATGTAGCCCAGCAGGATGCAGTCGGCGAAGAACAGCCAGAAGAACCACTTGTAGATCGGGCGGAACACGGCCGACCGGACCTTGGAGGTGTCCAGCCAGGGCAGGGCCGCCAGCACCAGGATGGAGGCGAACATCAGCAGCACGCCGCCCAGCTTGTCCGGCACCGCACGCAGGATCGCGTAGAACGGCAGGAAGTACCACTCGGGCACGATGTGCGCCGGGGTCACCAGCGGATCGGCCGGGATGTAGTTGTCCGGGTGGCCCATGTAGTTCGGGGCCCAGAACACGAAGTAGGCGAAGAAGATCAGGAAGACGCCCAGGCCGAACAGGTCCTTCACCGTGTAGTACGGGTGGAAGGGAATGGCGTCGTTCGGGCCCTTCATGTCGATACCCAGCGGGTTGTTCGACTTGGCTTCGTGCAGCGCCCAGATGTGCAGGATCACCACGCCGACGATGGCGAACGGCAGGACGAAGTGCAGGGCGAAGAAGCGGTTCAGGGTCGGGTTGTCGACCGAGAAACCACCCCACAGCAGCGTCACGATGTCGTCACCGACGATGGGGAAGGCCGAGAACAGGTTGGTGATCACCGTGGCGCCCCAGAAGGACATCTGGCCCCAAGGCAGCACGTAGCCCATGAACGCGGTGGCCATCATCAGCAGCAGGATGACCAGGCCCATCCACCACAGCACCTCGCGCGGCGGCTTGTAGGAGCCGTAGTACAGGCCGCGGAAGATGTGGATGTAGACGACGATGAAGAAGAACGACGCGCCGTTCATGTGGATGTAGCGCAGCAGCCAGCCATAGTTCACGTCGCGCATGATGCGCTCGACGGAATTGAAGGCGTAGTCCGTGTGCGCCGTGTAGTTCATCGCCAGGAACAGGCCCGAGATGATCATGATGACCAGCACGATGCCCGCCAGCGAGCCGAAGTTCCACATGTAGGACAGGTTCTTCGGCGCCGGATACTTGGTGCCCAGCGAGTGGTCCAGGAAGGACACGACGGGCAGTCGCGCCTCGAACCACTTGAGGGCCCGGTTGTTGGTGTTGAGTTCGCTCATCTCTGGCAGCCCCTTAGCCGATGACGATCCGCTGGTCCTCGATGAACTCATAGCCCGGGACGGGCAGGTTCAGCGGAGCAGGACCCTTGCGGATGCGTCCGGAGGTATCGTAGTGCGACCCGTGGCAGGGGCAGAACCAGCCGCCCCACTCACCCTTCGGCTCACCCGGCTTCTGGCCCAGGGGGACGCACCCAAGGTGCGTGCAGATGCCGACGGCGACCAGCCATTCAGGTTTCTGCACGCGTTCTTCATCGGTCTGGGGATCGCGCAGTTCCGAGACGTCGACGGCGTTCGCCATCTCGATCTCTTCGGCGGTACGATGCCGCACGAAAACCGGTTTACCGCGCCAGGTGACGGTGATCGCCTGGCCTTCCTCGATCGGCGACAGGTCCACTTCCGTGGACGCCAGCGCCAGAACGTCGGCCGCCGGGTTCATGCTGTGAATGAAGGGCCACGCGGCGAGCGCGGCGCCGACGGCGCCGACCGCCGTGGTGGCGTACAGCAGGAAGTCGCGACGGCTCTCGCCCTCGGAGGACCCATGAGCGGTATGTGCCGTGTCAGCCATGCTCAGTTACCCTCTCAAAGCGCACTGGGGGGCACGCATTCGTCGTCTGTTGAAGGCCCGTTGCGGGGAAACGAACCAGGTTCTCAAATCTGCGCGGCCTCACATCGCCCGAACCGGCCCCATGCGATAGGCCCCCGACCGCGCGAAAAGGGGGGTCCGGTTGCGATCGCGGTATAATCGAAAAGCCGCTTCTTGAAAAGGACAAACCCCGACACCAAGCTTGACCGCCGGTAACTCCCGTGTGCATCTGGCGTCATGCGGATCGCCCTCTACCAGCCCGACATCCCCCAGAATACCGGCACGATCCTGCGGCTTTGCGCCTGTCTGGGCGTGGGGTGCGACATCATTGAACCGTGCGGTTTCCTGTTCGACGATCGTCGCATGCGGCGCGCGGGCATGGATTACATGGCGCAGGTCGACATGATCCGCCACGCCTCGTGGCGCCGGTTTCTCGACTCGCGCCCTACCCGTCCGGGCGGGGAGGGGCGGCTGGTGCTGCTGACCACCCGGGCGTCCGTTCCTTATACGGATTTCGCATTCCGGGCGGATGACACGCTGTTGCTGGGGCGGGAAAGTGCCGGCGTGCCCGACGAGGTTCATGACCTCGCCGATGCCCGCGTCGTCGTCCCCATGGCCGAAGGCGCGCGGTCCCTGAACGTGGCGGTGTCGGCCGCCATGGTCGTCGGCGAGGCACTGCGCCAGACGGGCGGTTTCGCCACGGGGAGCGGCGCGGGGTCTAGAGAATAGCCGTCGCGATCCGGTCGTCGGCCTTGGCCTTCTTGAAGAACAGGGGCTGGAACGCCTTGGGGTCGGGCTTGGCCTTGGGCGGCTCGGGCCGGGGGAACCAGTCCTTCCAGGCCTCCCACTGGGCCACGGCCTCGGCGATGACGGCATGCCCGGCCGCGGCGGGATGCACGCCATCGCCGTCGATCAGGGCGTTGCGGTAATCGGCGCGGTCGCCCAGCACGTCGCAAAGATCCAGGTACGGCACCTTCAACTCGCGCGCCAGTTCGCTGAAGGCCTCGTTCAGGGCGGCCAGGCGGGCCGGCCCGTAGGCCACCCAGTGGCCGCCTTCCTCGCGCGGTTCGGCGGACCGCAGCATGGGCGGCGGGCCGATCCACAGGACCGGGCGCCAGTGCCGCGCGTCATTGATCATTTTTTCGGCGTGGGCCAGCGACTCGGGCAGGGGGACGCGGATGCCCTGGTCGTCCACGTCGGCGGTGTCGGAGAACCCGAACTGGAACACGACGCCGCAGCGCGCCGCACCGGTCACCCGCGGCTCGGCCTCGGTGCGCCAGCGCGCGACGATGTCGGCGGTGGACTGCCAGGGCACGGCCATGTTGTAGACCTGCAGGTCGGGAACGAGGTCCATCTCGCGCCGGCCGATGCGTGCCGGCCATCCGCCGGGGCGGTCGTCGCCCACGCCGAACGCGATGCCGTCGCCGAAGACGCAGAACTTCCTGACCGGCATGACCGTGCCGCCTTGCTTCAGAGTCCGGTTCACCATGCCACGATCATCCCGCCGCGCCCCTGTCTGTGCAGTGATGAGTATCACTCAACTTTCACAAATGCAGGGCCCATGTTCAACGTCCTGGTTCGCAGTCTACAGCCGCGACCGGAGCGTTTGAAGAAGGCTTTGGCGGTCGGCCCGGAAGTCCGAGTCGATCCAGGCGTCCTCGGCCGTGCGCACAAGGTCGCCGACCCGGGGGCCGGGAGGGACCCCAAGGTTCAGAATGTCGCGGCCGCGCACCGGCGGGGATGGCGGCGTCCAGTCCAGCGCGACGTCCATCAGCCGCATCCACCGGGCCGTGCGGGCGCTGTCGAGCCGGCCGGTGCCGGCGCGCTCGCCGGCCCACAGGATGAGCGCCCGGTCGCGCAGGCGCTCGGGTCCCAGGCGGTAGGTCTGGACCCGCAGCCCGTGGTCGTCGGCGGCGGGATCGGGCTCCGGATCGTCCGTGCGCGGAGCGGCCAGGGCCGCCAGACGGTCCCGGTCGGCGTTGGACAGCTTGAGACGCTCTGCCAGTGCGCGGGCGCCGTCGTGGTCCACCGCCACCAGCGCCGCCAGCCGCCGCAGGGCATCCGGTTCGACGCCCGGGCGTCGCAGGCCCGAGGTCTCCAGCCACGACAGCACGCGCAGGGAATCGAAGTGGGCGGCCTCGGGCAGGATGCGGTCCAGCACGGTCTCGCCGCGCATTTCCACCAGAACGCGGGCGGGGTCGGGCGCGTCGAGGATCTTCAGAAGCTCGTCCCGCACCCGCTCGCCTGACAGATGGTCGAGACCGGCGGCATTGGCGCGGCAGGCGCGCAGGGCCTCGGCTTGGGCAGCGCCCTCGCCGTAGTGGGCATGAAAGCGGAAGAACCGCAGGATGCGCAGGTAATCCTCGCGGATGCGCTCGTGCGGGCGGCCGACGAAGCGCACCACGCGCGCCGCCAGGTCCGACAGCCCGTCGAAGTAGTCGAAGACGGCGCCGTCCGGGGTGGCGGACAGCGCATTCATGGTGAAGTCGCGGCGGGCCGCGTCTTCGCGGAAGTCGGTGGTAAACGCGACTTCGGCGTGGCGGCCGTCGGTTTTCACGTCGCGGCGCAGCGTCGTGACCTCGATGGACAGTCCGTCGGCCACGGCGGTCACCGTGCCGTGCTCCAGGCCCGTCGGCACCGCCTTGAGCCCTGCATCCTGCAGCCGCTGGATGACGACCTCGGGCGTTTCCTGCGTGGCGATGTCGATGTCCTTGATGGCCTTGTGCAGAAGCGCATCGCGCACGCACCCGCCGACGAACCGGACCTCGGCACCGCCGGCCGTCAGCGCGCGGACGACGGCGCGGGTGCGGGCGTCCTGCATCCAGTCCTGGGGGTGCAGCTGTCCCACCGGCGCACGCTCCTGCCCCAGCAGGGTCTCCAGCGTGGCATGGGCCGTTTCACGGGTCTGCCCGCCGGTATGGCGGTAGTCTATCTCGGCCATCAGTCCGCCGCTTGTCTCTCCGCCCCCTCGTCGGCGGCGGGCGCGGCCTCGCCGCCTTCCCCGTCGGCGGGCCGGCTGGTTCCGGGAACCACCTGTCCGTCGATAACGCGCGCGGGTTCATAAACGTCGCCGGGGCGGCCGAAGTCCTGCGTCAGGGCCATGACGCCGAGGCCGGCGAGGATCACCAGGGACAGGCCCAGCAGGCCGTAGTCCAGGGCGCCGGCGGTCTCGCCCTCGCCCCGGGTGAAACGGCGCCAGATCAGAAGAAGGATCAGGGGAAGCAGGAGCAGGACGAGGAGCCGGATGATCACGGCCGCAGAACCTCCGCCAGGTTGACAAGCATGCCCGCCGTGGCGCCCCAGATGTAGCGCCCCTGATAGGGCATGGCGTAATAGGCGCGGGTGCGCCCCTTGATCTGGTACGTGTGGCGTTCGTGGTTGGCTTTCTCCAGCACGAAGGCCAGCGGCACCTCGAACACTTCCGCCACTTCGAACGGGTCGGGCTCCAGGTCGAAGGGCGGCGCCACCAGGCCGACCACCGGCGTCACCGCGAAGCCCGTCACCGTGATGTAGTCGTCCAGGTGGCCGAGAACATCCACGAGGCCCGGCGCGAGGCCGATTTCCTCGTGGCTTTCCCGCAGGGCCGTGGCGACGGGGCCGTCGTCCACCTCCTCGCAGCGGCCGCCGGGGAAGCTGATCTGGCCGGCATGGTTCTTCAGGTGGGCGGTGCGCTGGGTCAGCAGCACGGTCGTGCCCTCGGGCCTTTGGATCAGCGGCACCAGAACGGCGGCCGGCGTCTTGGGGCGGTCGTCCACAGGCTCGCCGGGTGCCAGCGCGCGGGTGGTCACCCGCGGGTCGCTGTCGATGGCGGGCCCGTAGTCGTGGTCGCCGCCCAGCGCCCGGTTGATCGCGACGTCCGACCGCTGCCCGCCGCGCCGCCCGCGCGCCAGCAGGCGCACCAGATGGTCGCGGTCGAACACCGCCACGCCGGCATCGGAAGACGAGGCAGCGTCGGTCAATCGGCCTCCGTCAGGGTGCCCATGGGGAAGAAGGTCCCGTTGCTCCATACGCCGTAGTGTACCCCCTTGCCGTCGCCGGCGTCTTCCTCGACGCCGTGTTCCACCAGTTCATAGTAGACCGCACGGTTGAGCCTTGCCTCAAGTCCCTTGCGCACGTGGATGTATGGACTGGGCTCGCCGGTCTCGGGATCATGCTCCACCCGCAGGGGGTGCTCGTCGTCGAGGGTGACCCAATCGTCGACGTTGGTGCGAAAACGGAGGCTGCGGTTGCGTCCATCGCCTTCCGCCTCCATCTCGACAGCGAGGAACGGCGCATCCTCGACCTCGACCCGGCCCTTCTCCACCGGCGTTTCCAGCCAGTAGGTGCCGTCTTCCTCGCGCTTGAGGACGGTGGAGAACAGGCGGACCAGTTCCTTCCGGCCGATCGGGGAGCCGTGGTAGAACCATGTGCCGTCGCGGGCGATGCGCATGTCCAGGTCGCCGCAGATGGTCTGGGGCGGCCGCCCGCCGGAGGCCTTGGCTTCGGTCCGGTCGTCATCCGTGTGGGGCGGCTGATGGTCGGCGTTGCGGGGCATCCGTTCCTCCATGGGTTGTCCTGTCCTATGTAGTGCGGAGAAGCCGTCGTGACCAACCCTTCCAACGATGCAGCGGCGCCCTCCGCCGCACACGCCACCGCCGCCGCCGAGTCCATCGACCGCCTGGGCGAGCGCCTGTCCACCGCCCGCGATGCGCTCAACGGCGTGATCTTCGGCCAGGAGGCGGTGATCGAGGACAGTCTCGTCACCCTGCTGTCGGGCGGCCACCTGCTGCTGATCGGCGTTCCGGGACTGGCGAAGACCAAGCTGGTCCACACGCTGGGCCTGGTACTGGGGCTGGATGACCGGCGCGTGCAGTTCACCCCCGACCTCATGCCCGCCGACATCCTGGGCAGCGAGGTGCTGGAGGAGGACGAGCACGGCCGCCGCAGCTTCCGCTTCATCCGCGGGCCGGTGTTCTGCCAGCTTCTCATGGCTGACGAGATCAACCGCGCCAGCCCGCGCACGCAATCCGCGCTGCTTCAGGCCATGCAGGAAATGCGCGTCTCGGTGGCCGGCGAGAGCCAGCCGCTGCCCAAGCCCTTCCATGTTCTGGCGACCCAGAACCCCATCGAGCAGGAAGGCACCTATCCCCTGCCCGAGGCGCAGCTCGACCGCTTCCTCATGCAGGTGGACGTGGGCTATCCGGGCCTGGAGGCCGAGCGCGAGATGCTCATCGCCACCACCGGCGCGACCGAGGAAGAGGTCGCCCGCGTGCTCACCCCGGCCGACCTGATGGAGGCGCAGCACGTGGTGCGCCAGATCCCGGTCGGCGACAGCGTGGTGGACGCCATCCTCAAGCTGGTCCGCGCCGGCCGCCCGGAGGCGACGGATGTGGACGAGGTGCGCCGGCATGTGGCCTGGGGCCCCGGCCCGCGCGCCAGCCAGGCGCTCATGCTGGCGGTGCGCGCCCGCGCCCTGCTGGACGGCCGCTATGCGCCGTCGGTGGACGACGTTTTGGCCCTGGCGCGGCCGGTCCTGCAGCACCGCATGGCGCTGACATTCGCGGCGCGGGCCGACGGCGTGACCGTGCCGCAGGTCATTTCGCGCCTCTGCCAGCTCATCGCCTGAAACGGGGCCGCCCATGGCCGAGGACCGCAGCCTTCCCCTCCAGAGCCGTGCCGAGGCCGCCGCCGGCGTCCTGCCGCCGCTGATGGTCAGGGCCGAGCGCGTCGCCGCCACGGTGGCGCCGGGCATCCACGGCCGTCGCCGGGCGGGGCCGGGGGACCAGTTCTGGCAGTACCGCCGCTACCAGCCGGGCGACGCCGTGTCGGTCATCGACTGGCGCCAGTCGGCGCGCGGTGATCCGCTGTACGTGCGGGAGCGCGAATGGTCGGCGGCGCAAACCGTGCTCATGTGGTGCGACCGTTCGGCCAGCATGGACTTCCGCAGCGCCGACACCCTGCCCACCAAGCGCGAGCGGGCGGAGCTTCTGGCCATGGCGCTGGCGGCCCTGCTGAACCGGGGCGGAGAGCGCATCGGCCTCCTGGCGCCGGGCGCGCCGCCGCCGGGGCTCGGCCGCAAGGCGCTGTCGGGCATGGCCGATGCGCTGGAGCGCGCGCCCCATGGCGGTCATGCCGATTGGCCGCGCCTGATCGCCGGTGCGCCGATCGGGCGGCATGGCTCGGTGGTCTTGTTCGGCGACTTTCTTGATGTGCCCGAGCGCATGGAGGAAACCCTGCGCGCCCTGGCCTCCCAGGGGTTGCGCGGGCACCTCGTGCAGGTGGTCGATCCGGCCGAGGAAAGCCTGCCCTTCAAGGGCCGCATCCGCTTCGCCGGGCCGGAGGACGAGGGCGACCTGCTGATCGCGCGGACCGAGGACGTGCGCGAGGCGTATATCCGCAGGTTCCAGGCACAGCGCGAGGCGGTGTCGCACCTCTGCCGGTCCCTGACGTGGAGCTTCGCCGTCCACCACACGGACCAGCCGCCGCAGGTGCCGCTTCTCGCCCTGCACGCCCGCATGACGGAGGGCCGCTAGAGCATGTGGACACTCGGCCCGATCGCCTTTGCCGCGCCCTGGGTGCTGGCCGCGCTGATCCTGCTGCCGGCCCTGTGGTTCCTGTTGCGCGTCACGCCCCCGGCGCCGCGCCGCATGACCTTCCCGGCGCTGCGTCTGCTGCTGGGCCTGCAGGCGCGCGAGGACGTGACCGCCCGCACGCCCTGGTGGCTGATCCTGCTGCGCCTGCTGATCGTGGTGCTGGTGATCGTCGGCCTGGCGCGGCCGCTGCTCAACCCCGTGGCCGGGGCGGACGGCGGCGGGCCGCTGCTTCTGGTGGTGGATGACGGCTGGGCCTCGGCCGCCGACTGGCCGGCGCGGCGTCAGGCGGCACTGGACCTGGTGTCCCGCGCCGACCGCGAAGGCCGGCCGGTGCAGCTCCTGACCACCGCGCCGCCGCCCGACGGCGACCCCATGACGGCCGGCAACCTGGGAGCCGCGGCGGAACTGCGGCCCGCCCTGCAGAGCCTCACGCCCAATCCCTGGCCGGTGGACCACGAACGGGCGCGCGAGGTGGTGCGGGGTCTGTCGTTCGAGGGCAGCGCCGCAGTCGTGTGGCTGTCCGACGGGCTGGAGACGGAAAAATCGGCCGCCCTGGCGGAGACGCTTCAGCGGCTGGGATCGCTGACCGTGCTGACGGGCGGGAGCGGCACCATGCTGCTGGATCGGCCGGAGCGCGAGGGCGACGGCCTGCTGCTGACCGCCCGACGTGCCGCCGGGGACGATGCGCCGGAACGCACCGTCGCCGCCCGCGTGCTGGACGCGCAGGGGCGCGGCGTGGCGCGGGCGGAGCTGACCTTCGCGCCCGGCGAAACCACGGCCAGCGCCAGGGCGGACGTGCCGGCGGACCTGCTCAACGCCATCGGGCGCGTCGATCTGGAGGGTGTCGCCAGCGCCGGCGCCGTGGTGTTGCTCGACGACACCTGGCGTCGGCGGCCGGTGGGGCTGGCCTCGGGCTCGCCCATGGGGGCCGATCTGCCGCTGCTGGGCGACATCTACTATCTGGAGCGCGCGCTGGATCGCGTGGCCGAGACCCGGCAGGGCACCGTGGAAGCCCTCCTCGACCGGCCGCTCGCCATGCTCGCCATCGCCGACAGTGGCCCGGTGCAGGGCGCCCAGGCGCGGCGGCTGTCGGAATGGGTGGAGGCCGGCGGCGTGTTGGTGCGCTTCGCCGGGCCCAGGCTGGAGCAGAACGTGGTCACCGACCCGCTTCTGCCCGTGCGCCTGCGCGGCGGCGGCCGGCAGTTCGGCGGCACGCTGACGTGGTCGGACCCGGTGACGCTCGCGCCGTTCCCCGACGACAGCCCCTTCGCCGGCCTCAGGGTGCCCGACGACGTTTCCGTCTCTGCCCAGGTGCTGGCGGAGCCTAGCCCCTCGCTGCCCGACAAGACATGGGCGCGGTTGACCGACGGCACGCCGCTGGTCACCGCCGAGCCGCTGGGGCAGGGCTGGGTCGTGCTGTTCCACACCACCGCCAATGCGGAATGGTCGTCGCTGCCGCTGTCTGGCCTGTTCCCCGCCATGATGGAGCGGCTGCTGTCGCTGTCGCCCGGCGTGGCGGGGGCGGAAGCCGGCGACGATGCCGGGCGGCCGCTGCCGCCGCTGTCGCTGCTGGACGCCTTCGGCCGGCTGAGTGAACCGCCGGGTACGGCGCGCGCCGTGACGCCCGCCGGGCTGGCGGCCCTGGAGCTGGGGCCGGCGCATCCGCCCGGTTACTACGGCACGCCGCAGAACCGCCGGGCGGTGAACCTGGTCGACCACGTGCCGCCGCTGGAAGCCCTGTCCGGCCTGCCGCGCGGAGTGGAGCGCGCGACGGTGGCCGATATCGGGCGCGAGGTGGAGTTGCGTCCGTGGCTGCTGCTGGCGGCGTTGATCCTGGCGCTGGTCGACTGGGTGGTGAGCTATGCCCTGCGCGGCCTGTCGCCGCGGCCGCCGCGACGCATCCCGGCGCCTAAAGGCGGTGCCGGCGCGGCGGCGGTGATGCTCGCCGCCGGCTTGTCGGCGCTGCTGGCGCTCGGTCCCGGCCCGGTCCGCGCGCAGGAGGACGCGCCGCCCGCCGATCCGGCCTCGGACCGGGCACTGGAGGCGGTTCTGGACACGCGGCTGGCGTGGGTGCGCACGGGCGATTCCACCGTCGACGACATGACGGAAGCCGGCATGCGCGGCCTGACGCGCGTGCTGGCCGCGCGATCGTCGGCGGAACTGGCCGAGCCCATGGCGGTGGACCCGGAAACCGACCGGCTTCTGTTCTTTCCCATGATCTATTGGCCGGTGACCGAGGGCGGCATGCGGCTGTCCGTCTCGGCCCGCGCCAAGGTCAACGACTACCTGCGCCATGGCGGCATGATCCTGTTCGACACGCGCGAAACCCCGCCGCAGGACGTGCAGGCGACGCTCGCGCAGTTCGACATTCCGCCGCTGGTGCGCCTGCCCGAGGATCACGTCGTCACCCGCAGCTTCTACCTGCTGTCGGAGACGCCGGGCCGGTATGCCGACGTGACCCTGTGGGTGGAGCCGCCCGGCGGCGGCAATGACGGCGTGTCGTCGGTCATCATCGGCAACGGCGACTGGGCGGCGGCCTGGGCGCGTTCGCCCCAGGGAGCCTATCTGGCGCCCGTGGTGCCGGGCGGCGAGCGCCAGCGCGAGGTCGCCTATCGCTTCGGCGTGAACCTGGTCATGTACGCCCTGACCGGCAACTACAAGGCCGATCAGGTCCACCTGCCCGCCATCATGGAGCGCCTGACGCAATGATCGAGGCCGTTACAGACCTGGTCTTCGCGCCGGTCATCCCCTGGCCCGCCCTCATCGCCCTGGCGGTGGTGGCGCTGCTGCTGTTCGGCTGGGGGCTGTTTCGCCGGGCGCGGGGGACGCTTGTGCGCGCCATTCCGGTCGCCGCCCTGCTTATCGCCGTCGCCAACCCCCAGGTGGTGCAGGAGGACCGTCGCCCGCTGGAGGACGTGGCCGTCATCGTGGTCGACGAAAGCCTGTCGCAGCGCGTCGGCGAGCGCCAGAGCCAGACCGCGCTGGCGGTGGAAAAGCTGACCGAACAGCTCTCGGCCGACGACAGCCTGGACGTGCGGGTGGAGCGGGTGACCTCGACGCTCGATTCCGGGACCCGCCTGTTCGAGGTGCTGGAACGCGCCGTGTCCGACGTGCCGCGCGGGCGGGTGGCCGGGGCGGTGCTGGTGACCGACGGCCAGGTCCACGACGCGCCCGAGGACCCGGCCGAGGGCGGGCCGGGGTATCCCGTCCATGCCCTGCTGACCGGCGAGCCTGACCAAGGCGATCGTCGCCTGCTGGTGCAGAGCGCGCCCGACTTCGGCCTGGTCGGCAAGCCCGTCAGCCTGACGGTGCGGGTGGAGGATGAAAGCCTGGCCGACGGCACCCGCGTGCCGCTGACCATCACCGTCAACGACGGCGAAACCCGCACCATGCAGGTGCCGGTGGGCAGCGCCGTGCGGGTGCCCGTCGACATCTCCCACGCCGGCCAGACGGTCGTCGCGCTGGAGACCCCGGGCGGGGAAGAGGACCTGTCGCCGCTCAACAACCAGGCGGCGCTGGCGATCAACGGCGTGCGCGACCGCCTGCGCGTGCTGCTGATTTCCGGCAAGCCCCACATGGGCGAGCGCGCCTGGCGCAACCTGCTGAAGTCCGACCCCAACGTCGATCTGGTGCACTTCACCATCCTGCGCCCGCCGTCCAAGGACGACCTGACGCCCCTGCGCGAGCTGGCGCTCATCGCCTTTCCCATCCAGGAGCTGTTCGAGGAACGGCTGTACGACTTCGACCTGATCGTCTTCGACCGCTACATGCGATCCGGCCTGGTGCCCAACCCCTACATGGCGAACGTGGCCAACTACGTGCGCCAGGGCGGCGCGCTGCTGCTGGCGGTGGGACCCGAGTTCGCCCAGCCCTTCAGCCTGTACGACAGCCCGCTGGCCGACATCCTGCCCGCCGCGCCGTCGGGCGAGGTGTTGCCGGAAGCCTTTCGCCCGCGCGTCGCCGGCGTCGGCCTGCGCCATCCGGTGACCGACGCGATCGTGCCCGAGGCGGGAGCGCCGCCGCTGGGCCCCTGGATCCGCCACATCCAGGCCCGCCCCAAGCCCGACGCCACCAGCGTCATGACGGGCGCGGAGCGCGAGCCTCTGCTGCTGCTCGACCGGGTGGACGAAGGGCGCGTCGCGCTCCTGCTGTCGGATACGCTGTGGCTGTGGGAAAAGGGCTGGCGCGGCGGCGGGCCCCAGGCGGAACTGGTGCGGCGCCTGGCCCACTGGCTGATGAAGGAACCGGACCTGGAAGAGGAGGCCCTGCGCGCCGAGGTCTCGGGCGGGCAGTTGCAGATCGAGCGTCGCTCCCTGGACCCGGCGCCGGAAACGGTGACCGTCACCACGCCCTCGGGCCGCGAGGAAACCGTGCCGCTGTCCGAGGCGCCGGGCGGGCGCTCCACCGCGACGCTGCCGGTGGACGAGCCAGGCGTCTACCGCATCGGCGACGGCGAGATGCAGGCCATCGCCGCCGCCGGCGCCGCCAATCCGCTGGAGACCTCGGCCGTGGTGGCGACGGACGCAAAGCTGCGCCCGGTGGTGGAGGCCTCCGGCGGCGGCCTATGGTGGCTGGCCGAGGACGGCCTGCCGGAGATACGCCGCGTTTCCCCCGACGCCGCCATGGCCGGTTCGGGCTGGATGGGGATGCGCGCCAATGGCGATTACGTGGTCGCCGGCGTGCGGCAGATTCCGCTGCTGCCGCTGTGGGCGGCGATCCTGCTGATCCTGGGGGGCGTGGTGCTGGCCTGGTGGCGCGAGGGGCGGTGACGCGGGACCGTCCCCGCCTTCTTTCCGAACCGGAACCCGTCACCGGGCGTAGGTCTTTCAGAATGTTAACGCCCTTCAGAATGGGAGCGCCCAGCCATGATCGCAGACCCCAACAAGGGCGAGGACACGCCGGCCCCGGCCAAGGCGCCGGCACCCCCTCCGCCGCCCCCGACCGACCCGGTGGACGAGGCCGGTGACGAGACCTTCCCGGCGAGCGATCCGCCGTCGTGGACGCCGCAGGACAGCGGTGCGCCCGACCATACGAAATGACCGTCCCGGACCGGAACCAAGGAGACCCAGATGACCGGCGATCCGAAGAAGCCCGAGGACAAGACCCCGCAGGACAAGGATGAAAAGGTAGACGAGGCCGTGGAGGAAACCTTCCCCGCCTCAGACCCGCCGTCCTTCACCCCTGGCGAGCCCGAGGGGAAGGACAAGGACCGCAAATAGGGCGGCGCGCGCCGCCCTGAGCGAAAAGCGCCGGGTGCCCGAGGGGGTGCCCGGCGTTTTTTGTGGGTGCAGGGGTGGCTGGCGGAGTGCGTGGGCCCGTGCTTTCGACAGTGTCAAGAAATCGGCCGGCTGCCATTAGAGGTGTCGCAAGGGCGGCTAACCGCGTCGGTGGGCCCCTGCTTTCGCAGGGGCGACGGAGTTCTTAACGTATTGTTGTGAAAACAAAAAATAAGCCGTCATTCCTGCGAAAGCAGGAATCCACCTTTGCTCCCAATCATCCTGCCGCGCTCCGACCGGGGACCGTCCACCGATTTCTTCACACGCTCGAAAGCAGGAGTCCACATACGGTGCTAACCATCCTGCCGCGAGCCGCCCCGCAATCCGCTACACGCCCGCGAACTCCAGCAGGGCCTGCACCACGTCGTCGGGCTTTTCCGCGTGCAGCCAGTGGCCCGCGCCGGGCACGCGCTTTTCAAGGGCGTTGGGGAACATGCGGGCGATGATGTCCTCGTGCTCGGGCTGGACATAGGGCGACGCGCCGCCCGAGAGGAACAGCGCCGGCCCGTCGTACGTCCGGTCGGTCACGGGGAAGTCCGCGATCCGGTCCCACTGTTCGGTGATGGCGTCCAGGTTGAGCTTCCAGCGGAAGCCGTTCTTCGTGCTTTCCAGGCTTTGCAGCAGGAACAGGCGCACCATCTGCTCGGGCACGTCGGCGGCCAGTGCCTTGTCCACGTCGCCGCGCCGTTCGCAGGCATCCAGGTCGACGGCCTTCATGATGGCGGCGTAGCGCACCGTGTCGGCTTTCAGCCGCGCCGGCGGCATGTCGGCCGAGACCAGGCCCGCGATGGCGTCGGAATCGGTGAGCGCCAGCGTCATGGCCGCCTTGCCGCCCATGCTGTGCCCCACCAGGATCGCCTCGCCCAAGATTCCGCGCGCCGCCATGAATTCGCGCAGGTCGGCGGCCATGTCGCGATAGTCCATGCTGGCGTCCCACGGGCTGTCGCCGTGGTTCCGCAGGTCGACGGTAAAGACGTGCAGGTCGTCGGCAAGTCCCTTGGCGATGGTCGTCCAGTTCTTGCGCTGGCCGTACAGGCCGTGCGCGATCACCATCGGCGGCGCCCCGGCCTCGCCGTACTCGGTGTATGCCAACTCCATGGGATGCCTCCGAAAAACGTCGCGGGCACCGAGCATAGCCCGGCGCCCGCGTGAGCGCAAAGCGGTCGGTCCCACCCTCTACCGGCGGACGTATTCGATGTTGTAGCCCGAGCGGGTGAACTGGACCTTCAGAAGCTGTCCGTCCGGCGAATACCAGAGGTCGCGGTCGATGTCGCCGGACATCTCGTACTTCACGGCTTCCTCGCCGTCGAGGGTTTCGGTGCCCGCTTCCTCGACCTCCACGGCATAGGGTTCGGCGTCGATGATGGACAGCACCCGGTCGTGTTCCAGAACCTTGGGCGTCCACAGCGTCAGCGGCAGCACGTCGGGCGCCTCGCGCCGGATTGCGCCGTCGGCTTCCACGCGGTAGCCGCCGTCCTCGCGGGCGAGCGCGATCTTGTGAGGCTCGCCGTCGTCGTCGGTCTTGGCGGTCATGCGCGTCAGCACGCCGTCTTCCCAGACCTCGGTGCGCTGGTGGCGGTAGTGGAACTTGAGGAACAGCACCTGGACGTCGGTGCGCGTCTCCACCTCCACCGTCAGCGCGCCGTTCGGCGCCTCGGAGAAGGTGTAGGTCTCCTCGCCGATGGGCTTCCCGTCCTTCAGCACGGTGAACTCCATGGGCGCCGGTGCGGCCGCCAGCGCCGGGGCGGCGAGCAGCGCGAGTGCGAAGCCCGCCGCGGCGGTGGCGGTGCGGTGAAGCAGCATGGTCATCGTAATCATCCTCCCTGCGACGATCAGGGCGGCGCGGCGTCTGTCCTGCGCCGGTTCCGCGCCGCGTGCTTCAGCCGAAAATGCCGGTCAGCTTGGCGGCGACGGACTTCGAGCCGTCCACCTTCAACCGGCCCATGGCGAAGGCCACCATCGGGTCCATCTTGCCGTCAATGAGCTTTTCCAGGTTCGATCGCGACATCTTGATGGTGCAGTCGGCCGGACCGTCGGCGAAGGTCATGACGGCAGGCTTCTGCGTGGCATCCAGGTGGATGATGTCGGTCTTGTCGACGACGATCTTCACCTTGGCGTTGACCGTCCCCAGGCGGGGCAGAAGCGGTGTCAGCCGGTGTTCGATGGACTCGAGGCTCATGGTCGTTTCCCGAATGATGGAGATGCCGCCAGCCTACAGCCGAATGACGTTTAGGTAAACGCCTTGTCGTATAGGGAATAAAGCCGGCGCCCTGATCCATATCCGATCGGATGTCGTACCACCCCTCCGTAAGATCGACCGCAAGACGTCAGACCCAGACCCTGACCGAACGGAGGCTTTCCCATGACCCGAGCGCCGATCGCCTGTCCCTCCTGCGCCGCCCGGCCAGCGCCCGTAGACACCGGCGGAACGCTGCACCTGTGGTGGCCGGCGGGGCATGTCGCGAAGAAACTGTTGGAGACCATTCGCACAGCCGACCTGCCCCACACGGTCGCCGCCGCGGGCAAGCGGGCCGAGGTTGCGGTCGGGACCGGCTGGCTGACGCCGCTGTGCCAGGAGCTGTCCAAGGCCCTGACGCCAGTGGAGCGCACGGCGGTGCGCGCGCTGTTCGTGCCGGACGGCGGCGAGGCCGGGCTGGCCGCCCTGGGCGAGGTGACGACGCTGGAGGGCCTGGCGCACCGGGGGGAGGCCCGGTGGCTGTCGGCGCTTCTGGACGACGAGCGGCTGACCAGCCACTTCCAGCCCATCGTCGAGGCCGCCACCGGCGAACCCTTCGCCGTGGAAGCCCTGGCGCGCGGCCTTCCCCTGGACGGAGAGGACGCCGGCCCGGACGGCCTGATCGGCGGCGGGCGCATCATCATGGCCGCGCGTGCCGCCGACATGCTGTTTCCGGTCGACCTGGCCGCCCGCACCTCGGCCGTGCGCACCGCGGTGGAGCGCGGCTATCGCGGCCGGCTGTTCATCAACTTCAGCCCGGCGGCCATCTACGACCCGCACCATTGCCTGCGCTCGACGGTCAAGATCATCGAGTCGCTGGGCTATCCGCCGGAAAACATCGTGTTCGAGGTGGGCGAGGGCGACAGCGTGGAAAGCATGGACCACCTGAAGGAAATCCTCACCGTCTACCGCTCCGCCGGCTTCAAGGTGGCGCTGGACGACCTGGGGGCGGGATACGCGTCGCTGAACGCCCTGCACGAGTTGCGCCCCGACTACGTCAAGATGGACATGGCGCTGGTGCGCGGCGTCGACCACGACCCGGTCAAGGCGCCCATTCTGGCGGGCCTGCTGCGCATGGCGCGCGAGATCGGCATCGCGACCGTGTGTGAAGGTGTGGAGACTCATGCGGAAGCGGACTGGCTAAGGGCCCACGGCGCGGATTATCTTCAAGGCTTCCTCTACGGTCGCGCCGCGGCGGCGCCACCGGCTTCCGGGGGCGGGCCGCTCGCAACGCGCGACGGGGCGGTCCCGTTGTAGAGGCTGATCGCCGAAGGCCACGCACAGCAGAGAGGGAGGACAGACCATGGCCGATCTGGAAGGCCCCGATCCGGTAAAGAGCACCCGCGAGACGCTGGGCCACATGATCCATATTCCCGGCCGCGACGGCACGTTCAAGGCCTATTTCGCACCGGCCGCCCACCAGGACCCCGCGCCCTGCGTGCTGGTGTGCCAGGAAATCTTCGGCATCAACAAGGAGATGTGGCGCATCTGCGAAAACCTGTCGCAGATGGGCTATTCCGCCATCTGCCCCGACCTGTTCTGGCGCATCGACCCCGGCATCGAACTGGACCCGACCAACGAGCAGGAAATGCAGAAGGCCTTCGACCTGTTCGGCAAGTTCGACATCGACAAGGGCCTCCAGGACATCCAGGACACCATCACCCACGCCCGCACGCTGAAGGAGACCACCGGCAAGGTGGGCGCCATCGGCTATTGCCTGGGCGGCCTGCTGGCCTACCTGACCGCATGCCGCACCGACGCCGACTGCGCCGTCGGCTACTACGGCGTGAACATCGACAAGTACCTGGACGAGTGCAAGGGCATCACCAAACCGCTGATGCTGCACATTGCCGGCAACGACGAGTTCGTCTCCAAGGAGCAGCAGGAGACGGTGATCGAGGGCCTGCAGGGCAACAGCCACGTCACCACCTACCACTATCCCGGCGCGCCGCACGCCTTCGCCCGCCAGACGGACGCGGGTCACTACAAGGAAGATGCGGCGACGGAAGCCAACCGGCGCACCGAGGAATTCCTGCTCAAGCACCTCAAGCATTCCTGACGCCGGCGGCAGCAGAACGGGCCCCGCTTCGGCGGGGCCTTTTCGCAAGGAGCGCAAGGGCGTAGGCTTAAAGGCCGGCGCCCGCGCCGTTCTGCCCACCGCACCGGAGGCCCGATGCTCAGAACCTTCGCCACCACGGAAGAGGCCCTGGATGCCGCACCCCAGGACTCGCCCATGTACTGCCTGCGCCCGCGCCTGATCGCGGATACGGCGCGCGAGGCCATCGCGGCCTTCCCCGGCGAGGTCATGTACGCGGTGAAATGCAACGATCATCCCGTGGTGCTTCAGGCCCTGGCCGAGGGCGGCATCCGGCACTGGGACGTGGCCTCGGCCGCCGAGGTGCGCGGCACGCATACCCTGTTTCCCGATCACCGGCTGTCCTTCATGCACCCGGTCAAGACGCCCAGGGCCATCGAGGAAGCCTATTTCGAGCACGGCGTGCGGGTGTTCGCGCTGGATCATGCCGAGGAACTGGACAAGATTCTGGCCGCCACGGAAAACGCCGACGACCTGACGCTCATGGTGCGCCTGGGCACTGTGGCGGGCATGGCGCTGGTGGACCTGTCGTCGAAGTTCGGCATCGACCCGAAAACCGCCGCGCCGCTCTTGCGCGCCTGTCGCGACCGCACCGGGCGGGCGGGACTCACCTTCCATGTGGGCAGCCAGTGCATCAGCGCCTCGGCCTGGATCAAGGCGCTGGAGATGGCGTCACAGGCCGTCGACCTGGCGAAGGTGCCCATCGACCTGCTGGACGTGGGCGGCGGCTTCCCGGCCCGGTACCGGGGCGATGAGCCGACATTTCCCGAGGTCTCGGCGGAAATCCGCGAGGCGCTGGACTGGATCACCTTCAAGGGCGATCCCAAGGTCCTGTGCGAGCCCGGCCGGGCGCTGGTCGCTGGCGGCATGTCGGCGGTGGTGCGTGTCGAGCTGCGCGCGGGCGACCGGCTCTACCTGAACGACGGTGTCTACGGCGGCCTGTCGGAATTGAAGCTGCTGGGCCCCGTCTTCCCCATGCGCGTGCTGCGGCCCGAGGGCGCCGGCCCTGTCGGGGAGGAGGCCGTGTTCAAGTTCTACGGCCCCACCTGCGACAGCATCGACACCATGCCCGGACCCTTCTGGCTGCCGGCCGACGTGCGCACCGGCGACTGGATCGAGATCGGCATGATGGGGGCCTATTCCAACGTCCTGCGCACCGGCTTCAACGGGTTCTGGGCGGACCGCTTCGTGCAGGTGGACGACGACGGGCCGGTCAACGAGATGCTGCCCGACCAGGTGCAGGCTGCGTCGCCCTTCGCCGGCTGAGGTTCGCGCCGCGTCGCGCGTGGCGGCGCCGCGGAAACCCCGGCGCGACCGTACCCGTTCCCTTCACAAGCACTCCGATCATCGGAAGGGAGAGGACAGCCTCATGGCCGACACGTCGCAGAAGCCGACCGAGACGGACCAGGTTCGCGCCGCCACGGATCGGGGCGAGACGGGCGACAAGATCAACCAGCACGACCCGGCGACCGCGCCGCTGGAAACGGGCGCCGAGGCCGCCGGCACGCCGACACCGAAGGCCGAGGCCGCCAAGGCCGCCGAGGATCAGAAACGCACCGGCCAGCGCGCCCAGCAGAAGCAGAAGCACTTTGCCGCGCACGAACAGCCCCAGCGCAAGAGCCCCATGAGCCCCGGCCTGTGGGCCGGCATCATCATCGGCGGGCTGGCGCTTCTGGGGATCGTGCTGGGGTTGATCGGGTGACCGGCTGAGACGCTGGAACGGCGATGCGGCGCTCAACCGCCGGCAATGCAGGACAGGGGCTCGCCGTGGTCGTCGCGCATGTCAGGAGGCACATGCAGGCCCAACGGCCGGCGGCTTTCCATCACGCAATGGTTGATGAGCTGTACCAGCGGCTGCAGGCACGGGCATTCCCCGAAGCACTGCGTGCACGCCAACGCGGCTTCGGTGGCGTCTTCGATGACAGTCAGGCGGGGTGCGTCGGGGCGGATGGCGGCGACGCTTCGTCTTCCTTCGGGGCAGGCGCACTGGTAGGCGGCCTCGCGAACGGCCTCGACCAGCCGGTGGCGCGAAACAGTCATGATTCTCAACCCTTTGAGCGCTGATCTCTTTTTATTAGCGCCAACTATAGGGGTGTGCCAAAGTGCCCGCCAATGGGGGATAATACCCAGTCCTTCAGCGATATTTTGGCAATGAATACAACCCGGGGGGGTTCATGCTGTGCGATTCGACCCGGCTGCGGCTGGAGCCGACGACCGACCCGCTGCTGTGCGAGGCCCTGGCCGCGCATGAACAGGCGGGCGACGGGCTGGACAGCGTGCTGCACCGTCTTTCGTCAGATCCTGGGCTGAAAGACGGCCTGACCAACCTTTACAGCGTCGACATGTCGACCGCCGATCCCTTGGGCTTTGCCGTGCAGATCGGCGAGATGGGCGTGGACATGCGTGGCTCGTTGTCCACGCTGGGGGACTATCCCGACAGGCAGTACATTCTGGACAACGTCGCGCCACACTACGCCATCGCCAAGTCCGAGCGGCGCGCGGCGCTGTACCGCGTCCGCAGCCGCATCCAGGACCGCTTCGCCGTCTATGACCGCCTGATCCTGCCCACCCGGGACGGCGAGAGCTGCCTGTCGCTGTCGCGCATCCGCCTGGTGGTGGAGGATGCCGTCTCTCCCGTGCGCCAGGACGGGCTGACCATGCGCGAGCGCCAGTGCCTCAGCCTGCTCGCGTCGGGCTTGATGGCCAAGGAGATCGCCTATGCGCTCGGCCTGTCGGTGCGCACGGTGGAAAAGCACATCGAAAGCCTGAAGCGCCACTTCGGGGCGCGCACCACAGCCCAGGCGGTGGCGCGGGGCATTCTTGCGGAGATCGCCATGGAGGATCGGCGGCGGTCCGGCCGCTGACCGCGCGCTACTCCGCCGCCCGGCCGACGGCCGGTGCCTCGGCATCGTCCTTCACCGCCGTTCCGACCCGGTCGCCGGCCCCCTTCACGGCCGTCCAGCGGTAGAGCGTGGGCACCACGAACAGGGTCAGCAGCGTCGCGAAGGCGATGCCCGACAGGATCACCACGCCCAGCACCTGCCGCGTCTCGTGCCCCGCGCCGGTGCTCAGGATCAGCGGCACCGCGCCGGCCGCCGTGGAGATGGCGGTCATCAGCACCGGCCGCAGGCGCGCCACCGCGGCGTCCACGGCGGCATCCAGGCGCCGGCTGCCCTGCTCGGCCAGTTGGGTCGCGTACTCCACCAGCAGGATGCCGTTCTTGGCGGCCAGCCCCACCAGCATGACGATGCCGATCTGGCTGTAGATGTTGAGCGTCAACCCCGTCACCCACAGGCCGAACAGGGCGCCCGTCATGGCCAGCGGCACGGTCATCATGATCAGCGTCGGCAGCCGCAGGCTCTCGAACTGGGCGGCCAGCACCAGGAAGGCCACCGCCAGGGCCAGGGCGAAGGTGGTCCAGCCGGCGTCGGTGGCCTCCACCAGTTCCTGGGCTGCGCCGGTGAAGGACAGCCGCGCATCCCCCGGCAGCTCGCGCTGGACCGTGTCGCGCACCCACTGCACGGCCTCGGCCAGGGGCATGTCCGGTCCCAGGCTGGCGGAGATGGTCACGGCCCGCATGCGCTGGTAGCGGTTGTAGCTGGATGCCGAGGCGACTTCCTCAAGCGACACCAGCGTTTCCAGCGGGATCAGGTCGCCGGAGCGGTCGGAGCGCACGAACAGGCCGGTGATGTCGGCCGGCGCGTCGCGGTCCGCGGCGCCGGCCTGCAGGATGACGTCGTACTCCTCGCCGCGATCGACGAAGGTGCTGACCGTGCGAGAGGCCAGGGCGGTCTGCAGCGTGCGGCCCACCTCGCGCGCCGAAACGCCCAGTTCGGCGGCGCGGGCGCGGTCGACGGTGACCAGCAGCTGCGGGCGTTTCTCGTTGTAGTCGCTGCCGGGATCGCGCAGGCCGGGGTGTGCCTCCATTTCCTCCACGATGATGTCGCGCCAGCGGGCGAGGTCCTCGTAGGTGGGGCCGCCCAGTACGACGCTCAGCCGGCTGCTGTTGCCGCCGCCCACCGACGCGAGGCCGGATCGCCCGCGCACATAGGTGGTGGCGCCCGGCAGGTCGGCGAGGTTGGCGCGCACCTCGTCCATGATCTCGTCCTGCGAGCGCCCGCGAGTCTCCCAGTCGTGCAGGGCGACGATGCCGCGCACGCGCGGCTCGCCGCTGCCCCAGATGGCGGTCAGCGCCTGGCGGATGCCGCCGTCCTCGCCGACCAGCGGAAGCAGGGCGTCCTCCAGGGTTTCCACATAGCTTTTCGCGTAGTCCCAGGCAGACCCCTCGGGCGTGTTGACGACGACCCAGAACCCGCCCCGGTCCTCGGGCGGCGTCAGCTCCTGGGGAATGTCGCGGTACAGCGCCCAGACGGCGGCCACGGCGGCCACAAGCACCACCACGACCGGCACGCGCGAGCGCAGGAACAGGGTCAGCGCCCGCCGGTATCCGCCCTCCAGCCGCTCCAGCGCCGCGTCGACAAGGCGGATCAGGGCGTTTGGCTTGTGCTCCCTGCCTAGGAACCGGCCGGACATGGCAGGCACCAGCGTCAGTGCCACCACCGTGGAGACGATGACGGTGGCGGCCATGGTCAGGGCGAACTCGGCAAACAGGCGGCCGACGTCGCCCTGCTGCAGGGCCAGCGGCGCGAAGACGGCCACCAGCACGCCGGTGGTGGCGATGACGGCCACGCCCACGGTGCGTGCCCCCGATATGGCGGCGGGACGGGCGGCCTCTCCCTTCTCGAAGCGGCGCCAGATGCTTTCCACCACCACGATGGCATCGTCCACGACCAGTCCGGCGGCCAGCACGAAGGCCAGCAGGGTCAGCACGTTGATGGTGAAACCGAGCGCCCACATGGCGAGCAGGCCGCCCAGCAGCGAGACCGGGATGGCCGTGGCGGCGATGATCGTCATGCGGCCCGAGCCGAGGAACAGGTAGATGACGGCGGTCACCAGGATGATGGCGACCACCAGCGTCTCCAGCACGCCGTCCAGCGCGGCGTCCACGAAGACCGAACTGTCGTAGGACACGCCGACGTCGGTGCCTTCGGGCAGGTCGGCGATGATGCGCTCCACCTCGGCCTTCACGCCGGCGGCGACGTCCAGAACGTTGGCGTCGGCCTGGGCGATGATGCCCAGGCCCAGCGCTTCCCGCCCGTTGGCGCGGAAGTGGCGGTGGGTGTCCGACGGCCCGATCTCCACCCGGGCAAGCTCTCCCAGCCGAATGATGTCGCCGTTGTCCAGCGTGGCGACGGGCAGGGCGTTGAACTCGTCGGGCGTCTGGTAGCTGCGCACCGTGCGCACCGCCAGGGTCTGGGCGCTGCCCTCCAGGCGGCCGGCGGGAAGCTCCACGTTCTCGCGCCGCAGCGCCTCGTCCACGTCGGCCACCGTCAGGCCGCGCGCGGTGAGGGCGTCGCGGTCGAGCCAGACGCGCAGGGCGTAGCGCTGTTCGCCGCCGACGTTGATCTGGGCCACGCCGTCGACGCTGGTCAGGCGGTCGACCACCAGCCGTTCCGCCATGTCGGTCAGCGCCATGGGCTCCAGGTGGTCGGCCCGCAGCGTCAGCCACATGACCTCGTCGGCGTTTTCGTCGGCCTTGGAGATGCGCGGCGCCTCGATGTCTTCGGGCAGGTCGCGCAGGGCCCGGTTGACGCGGTCGCGCACGTCGTTGGCGGCGTTGTCGATGTCGCGGTCCAGGTCGAATGCGACCGTCACGCGGGAGTGGCCCTCGCTGGAGTCCGAGGTGATGGTCTCCACCCCCTCGATGCCGCTCAGGTAGTCCTCGACGATCTTGGTGACGCGGCTTTCCACCACCTCGGCGGCTGCGCCGGTGTAGCTGGTGTTCACCGAGACGATGGGCGGGTTGATATCGGGCGCCTCGCGCACCGACAACTGGCCCAGGGCGAAAATGCCGAACACCAGGATCAGCAGGTTCACCACCGCCGCGGCGATGGGGCGCTTGACCGACAGGGTGGAAATGACCAACGACGCCTCCCGCCGCTCAGGTCTCGGCCGGGACGGCGCCGGTCGCGCCGCCGTCGGTATCGCGTGAGGCATCGACTGCCAGGGGATCGACCATCCGCACCGCGTCGCCGCCGCGCAGCTTCGCCGCCCCTTCGATCACCAGCCGCTCGCCGGGCTCGATGCCGGCGGTGATCTCCACCCGGTCGGCGGTGCGCCGGCCCAGCGTGACGGTGCGGCGCTGGGCCGTCCCGTCCTCGCCGACGATGAAGGCGAAATGCTGGTAGCCGACGGGCACGACGGCGCTGGCCGGAACCATGATGGTCTCGCGCCGGGCCGTGGCGACGTTCACCAGCACCAGCTGGCCGGGACGCAGCAGGCCGTCGGCGTTGTCGACCTGGGCGCGCACGCGGGCCTGTCGGCTGACCGGATCGACGCGCGGCGCCACGGTCAGCACCGCGCCGGTGCGCTCGGCATCGGGGCGGGCGACGGATTGCAGCGTGACGGTCTGCCCGCGCTCGACGCGCGCGAGATTGTCCTCGGCCACCATGAAGTCGACGTAGACGCGTTCGATGGCATCGAGCGTGGTGATCTCGTCGCCCGGCTGGAGGTAGGCGCCGGGGCTGATCTCGCGGAAGCCCACCTGGCCGGCGAAGGGCGCCGCGACGGTGCGCTTGCGCAGGGTCACCTCGGCCAGCGCGACCTGGGTGCGGGCGGCCTCCAGGGCGGCCTGGGCATCGTCGAAGGGGCCCTGAGCGATGGTGCCGTTGGCGCGGAGCTGGCGGGCGCGGTCGAAGGCGCGGCGGGCGGTTTCCAGCTCGGCACGGGCGGCGGACAACTCGGCCTCGGCCTCGGTGGTGTCTAGGCGGACCAGCGGCGCACCCTTGTCCACCTCGGCCCCGTGTTCGAACATCACCTCTTCCACCGTGCCCGAGGCTTCGGCGGCGACGGTGACGCTCTCGGTGGCCCGGACGGTGCCGTTGGCGGTCAGTTCGTCGGTGATGGTGACGCGCTCCACCGGCGCCACGGCCACGGGCTTGGCCGGGCGGGCGCGCGACGCCTCGGCACCACCGCCCGCGCCGGCGGCCGTCTCCTGCCACGGCAGTCGCAGGACGCCGTCAGCGTAGGCCCACACGCCGGCGGCCAGGATGAGCAGCGGCAGAAGCCACAACAGGCGCTTGACCATGATCTCCGTCTTTCTCCGTCCCGCCTCTACGGCCGGACCCTCTATGTAGGACCATTCGTCATGACAAGAAAGGCGCGCGACAGCGGCTCATGGCGCCGAACGGCGTAACGCCGACGCAGCAGCCGGGCACCCCGCAGTGGGAATGGAATTCGCCCGGCGCAGAGCGGACCCTTTGAGGGGGCGTGCGAGCGCCGTTTTCGAGTCCGGGGGAAGCAATGTCCAACACCACCCAGGTCGCACCAGCCGACATGCCCGGCGGCCTGACCATCGCCGATCTGCGCTGCCCCGCCACCGGGGCGCCCCTGGTACCGCGGGAGGGGGCGCTGGTGAGCGTCGGCGTGGTGCCCGAGCGCGCGTATCCCGTCGTGCGCGGCGTGCCGGTGCTCATCGACGACGACGCCAGCCTGTTCCGCATCGCCGACTTCACGGCACCCGCGGGCGGCGCAGCCATGCCGGGCACCGTGAAGGCCTCTGCGGCGGCGCGGGGCGGTGCCATCAAGCGCCTGGCGCGGGCGGTGCTGCGGCGGCTGCCCGATCGCAGCTACAACACCTCGGACTTCAGCGCCGCCCAGGCCCTGGATGCGCTGGCGGCGCAGGTTCCGGCGGCGCGCGTCCTGGTGATCGGTGCCGGCGAGGCGACCCTGCCGGCGCGGCCGGGGCTGCGGATGGTCTACACGGACGTCGCTGTCGGTCCCAATGCCCACTACGTCTGCGACGCCCACCAGCTGCCCTTCGCGGACGGCAGGTTCGACATGGTGGTCTGCTGCTCGGTGCTGGAGCACGTTCTGGAGCCCCATGCCTGCGTCGCCGAAATCCATCGTGTGCTGGGGCCGGACGGGCTGGTCTACGCCGTGACGCCCTTCATCGCCCAGGTCCACATGGGGGCGCACGACTTCACCCGCTTCACCGTGCTGGGCCACCGGGCGCTGTTCCGCCGCTTCGACACCCTGCGCGCGGGCATGGCCGGCGGTCCCGGCATGGCGCTGACGTGGACCTTCGAATACTGGCTGACCAGCTTTGGCCGGCGCGGGTCCGTGCGCAGCGGCCTACAGGCGGCGGCGCGGCTTCTGTCCTGGCCGGTGCGCTACGGCGATCACCTGCTGGCGCGCCGCGAAGGGTCCTACGACACCGCTGCCGGAAGCTATTTCTTCGGTCGCCGGCGCGAGAGCCCGATCCCGGCGCGCGACCTTTTGAGGGAGCACCGCGGCCTGAACCCGCATTGACGGCCGCCGCATTTTCCACCAAGCAGGGGAAAATAGGTGTTCCGCCGCGCCTCCGCATAATGATATACAAGACCGGTACTTGGGCTCGGGGGTTTGCGCCTTTCGGGGCGGCGGTTGAGCCCAAGTCGAAACGGCCGGGGCAATGTCGAAACTCGGCGATGCGGCGGTGCCCGTCGACGGCGACGGATGCGGCGTGGACAGCGGCTCCGGCGGGCGGGCCCCCCCGGCCCCCCGCGCCCTGCGGGGGAGCCGGCGGCGCCCGGG
>NZ_ANHY01000025.1 GCF_000315795.1 Caenispirillum salinarum AK4 | reverse complement strand
CCGGGGCGGCGGGGCCGGCGCCGGGGCCGGGACGCGCGGGACCGGCGCCCGGCGGGCGCGGCGGACCAGGCGGGCGGTTGGGACCGCTCATTGGTCAACCTCCTGGGTCTGCAACAGTGCTTTCATGACTTGGTCGGCGATGCCGATGCCGCCGTTGGCGGCGATGTCCTTGCCGTACTGGTCCACCAGCATGGACCGCCACATCTCCTCGCCCTGGCCGCCGCCGAACATCTCGTCGGTCTTTATGCCCGAGAACATGTGCTGGAACATCTGCGACAGGAAGAACGCCTCGAAGTCCTGGGCCGTCTTGCGGGCCTGTTCGATGTTCTTGACGCTGCCGGGCGCGACGTTGGGGCCGCCCTGGGCGCGAGCCTGGGCAATGAGGCCGGAAACGTTCTGTCCAAGCGGGTCCATGCTCATCACATCACCTCGATTTCGGCCTGAAGGGCGCCGGCCGCCTTGATGGCCTGCAGGATGCTGATCATGTCGCGCGGGCCGATGCCGAGCGCGTTCAGGCCGTCCACCAGTTCCTGAAGGCTGACGCCGCCCTCGACGATGCCCAGCCGGCGGTCCTCGTCCTCGTCCACCTCGATGTCGGTGCGCGGCACGATGGCGGTCTGGCCGGTTTCGGAAAACGGCGCGGGCTGGCTGACCTGGGGCGTTTCGGTCACGCGGATGGTCAGGCTGCCCTGGGCGATGGCGACGCGCGAGACGCGCACATTGTCGCCGATGACGATGATGCCGGTGGCCTCGTCGATGACCACGCGGGCCAGCTGGTCGGGTTCGACGCGGAGCTGCTCGATGTCGGTCAGCAGGTTCACCACGTCCGTGTTCGGCGGCACCGAGACCTGCACCGTGCCCGGATCGGTCGGCGCCGCCGCCGGCGTGCCCAAATAGGCGTTGACCGCCTGGGCGATCCGCCGGGCGGTGGTGAAGTCCGGGTTGCGCAGGGCCAGCTTGACCTGGTTGAGGTCGCGCAGCTCGAACGGGATCTCGCGCTCGATGATGGCGCCGTTGGGGATGCGGCCCGAGGTCGGCACGCCCTTGGTGACCGTCTCGGCCTGCCCCTGCGCCTTGAAGCCGCCCACCTGCACCTGGCCCTGGCCGACGGCGTAGACCTCGCCGTCCGCGCCCAGCAGCGGAGTCACCAGCAGCGTGCCGCCGAGCAGGCTTTCCGCCGTGCCCAGCGCGCTGACGGCCACGTCGATGCGGCTGCCCTGACGGGAGAACGGCGGCAGTTCGGCGGTGACCATGACGGCCGCCACGTTTTCGCTGTCGATGTCGATGCCGCGGGTGTTGACGCCCAGGCGCTCGAGCATGCTCACCAGGCTTTCGCGGGTGAAGGGGGCGTCGCCCAGGTCGTCGCCGCTGCCGTCCAGGCCGACGACGATGCCGTAGCCCACCAGCAGGTTGTCGCGCACGCCCTCGAAATCGGCGATGTCCTTGATGCGCGAGGCGGCCGACGCCGGCGCGGGCACCAGCGTGCCCGTCAGCACCGCGCAGGCCGTCAGCACCGACAGCGCGACGGCGGCCAGGCGGCGCAGAGAGAAGCGGCGGCGGTGACTGGTCACGATCGGATCGTCCTTCTTACCAACTGTCTCGCCCCTTCATGCGAACGGCGTGCCACACCTTGAACGGGGCGGCGCCGCGCGCGGAAGGCCGGGGATATGGGCCTGCGGATAGGCAAACTTTGCCGTGCCGGTGGCGCCGATTCCCTCTTTCCCGCGGGGGCGGTGCGTCCTAGACTCTAGGCGGGTGTCATTAACACACGGTTGACGCGGATGAAGATTTCCGGCCCTGGTCCCGGTGGCGGACAGCGTCGCACCGACAAGACCAGCAAGGACAAGAGCGCCGATTTCGCCCGGGCCCTGCGCCGTTTCAGCGCCGAGGCCAAGGACGATGCCGGCGCACAAGGCGCGCGCGCGTCCGACGCGCCGTCGCAGGTGGGCGGGCTGGAAGCGCTTCTGGCCGCGCAGATGGTGGACGGCGTCGACGCGACCGGCGACGAGGCCGGCCGCCGCAAGCGTCAGGCCGCCATGCTTCAGCGCGGCGAGGACATCCTCGACCGGCTGGAGGAACTGCGCGTCGGCCTGCTGCTGGGCCATGTGCCCAAGGACCGCCTTTCGGGGCTGGCCCGCCTGGTGCGCGAGCAGCGCGAGGACGCCCAGGACCCGCAACTGGCGGCCCTGCTGGACGAAATCGAGCTGCGTGCCGAGGTGGAACTCGCCAAGCTCGAGCGCGGTTGACGTTTCCCGTTCCGACAAGGGCGGAAAGAACCGCAGCCTCCGGCCGGCCCGGCGGCTCGGGCGAAATGGACGCTTGCTCCTTGCATCGCGGGTCGATATACAAAGCCCCACTGAAAGATAACGAACAGGGTTGAACAGGCATGACCGTCACGCTTCCGCCCGACTATCGACCGTCGGACGACGAGCCGTTCATGAACGACCTGCAGCGGGAATATTTCCGCCAGAAGTTGCTGAAGTGGCGCGCCGAACTGCACCGTGAAGCCGAGGAAACCCTCGAGCACCTCCAGGAGGGCGGGTTGCAGGAGCCGGACCTGGCCGACCGGGCGTCGGCCGAGATGGACCGCAGCCTGGAGCTGCGCACCCGCGACCGGGCCCGCAAGCTGATCTCCAAGATCGACGCGGCGCTCAACCGCATCGAGGAAGGCACCTACGGCTACTGCGAGGAAACCAACGAGCCCATCAGCCTCAAGCGCCTGGAGGCCCGTCCGATCGCCACCCTGTCGATCGAGGCCCAGGAACGCCACGAGCGCATGGAACGCACCCACCGCAGCGACTGACGCGCGGCGGGCTGAAGAAAAGGCGGGCGGCTTCCCGGAGGCCGCCCGCTTTTTTCGTGCCCCGGCTGATCGCGGCGAGGGCGAGGGGTCGCCGCTCATCCCCTCGCACCGTCCTTGCGCCGGCCCGCCCCGATCAGAACGGGAAGATGATGTCGAAGATCTGCTGGCCGTAGCGCGGCTGCTGCACGTCGGAGATGGTGCCGCGGCCGCCGTAGCTGATGCGGGCCTCGGCGATCTTGTCGACGTCGATGGTGTTGTCGGAGCGGATGTCCTGCGGCCGCACCACGCCGGTCACCTGAAGCTCGCGCAACTCGTTGTTGACGCGCACTTCCTGCCGGCCGGCCACAACCAGGTTGCCGTTGGGCAGGACCTGGGTGACCACCGCTGCCAGGCGCACGTCGATGGTCTCGCTGCGCTGGATGGTGCCGCTGCCCGAGGAGCCGGAATCGCTTTCGGCGCTCAGCAGGTTGCCCGGGTCCACCTCGTCGGGAAGGATGGCCCCCAGCTGGCTCTCGAAGCCCAGGAAGCCCGGCAGTCCGGCGCTTTCGTTCGCCCCGCGCGAGCGGTTGGTGGAGTTGCTGAGTGCCGCGTTCTCGTTCTGGATGTTGACCACCACGGTCAGGATGTCGCCGATGTCGTTGGCGCGCTGGTCCTTGAAGAAGGCGCGCGAGCCCGGACGCCACAGGCTGTTGACGTTGGGGTCGGCCTCCTGCACCCGCGGCATGGGCATGCTGACGGGGCGGTAGTTGCGGGCCTCCACCGGGTTTTCGATGGTCGACATCTTGGGCGGCTCGCCCACCTCGGACAGCCGCTGGATGGCGTTGCAGCCCGTCAGCGCGACGACGGCGAGGCCGAGCGCGAGGCCGCGGACGACGGGGGCGGGAAGGCGCGAAATCATGGTCTCAACTCCCGGGGGCGGACACGCACCGGCCTCAGCGGCCGGCGGCGGGCCGCCCATGCTGCACGGTCACGGCGTTGTGGTCGGTGACCACGGCGGTGACGGTGGTGTTGCTCTGCAGGTTCTGGATGCGGACCTGGTCGCCCAGGCCGCCGTGCTCCATGGCGCGGCCCTGGGTGGTCAGGGTCATGTAGGGGGTGCTGTAGCTCATGGTGACGACGTCGCCCTTGGACACCATGCGCGGGCGCTGCACCTGGATGTCGGTCACCGGCGCACCCGCCTGCACGAAGCGGCGCGGCGTGCGGCCGATAAGCTGTTCCGGGTCGGTCAGCGTGTCGCGCTTGAGCTGGTCGACGCGCAGGGTGACGTAATCGATGTCGTCGGGCTCGATCAGTTCGCCGTGGCGCATGGTCGCGCGCAGCACGGGCACGGCGGTGGTCAGGAAAATCCGTCCGGCGACGCGCAGGCGCTGTGCCGTCGGGCTGCCCGCCGGCACCTCCAGCGCCGCCGTGAAGCGCTGGCGGCCGGGATCGTACTGAAGGTCCTCCACCGCCACCCGCGCGCCGGCGGCCGTGGCGATGCGGATGCTGTCGGAGGTGCCGTTGAGCTTGATGTCCGCCTGGTCGGGCATGCCGCGCTCCATGAGGTGCGGGCGCAGGGCCTCGATGATCTGGGCGCGGCCGACCATGTCGCTGTCGCGCACCACGATCACCTGGTCGAAGCGCCCGAGCGGAGCCCAGTCCAGGGCGTGCTGCTGGGCGACTCGGCGCAGCCAGTCGGCGTCGTAGACGATGCTCTCGCCGATGCGCGGCGCGGCGGCCACGACCGCGTCCTGGCGCGGCGGCAGGTTGTCGAAGATGTCGCTCAGGCGGACATAGGCGCCGTCCACGGTGGCTTCCGGGCGCAGCGTCAGCGGTCCGGCAAATTCTGCCGGGCGCGCAGCCTCCAGCGCCCGGGGCTCGGTCAGGCCCTGGGGCGATAGGTTCATAGGCTGCTCCTGCGCCGCCTGCGCCGCACCGGCGGCCAGCGCAAGGGCCGTGCCGGCAAGGGCGAGGCCCCGCACAAGGGCGCGGCAGGGCTTGGCGAGGCTGCGAGGCATCAGGCGCGGCATGGCCCGGTCTCCGTGGTTCCACGTTTCCGGCCGCCGTTATAACCCGGCAAGTGTTACCGAAGGCTTTATCGCGGCCCCGGCGCCTGCGCCGGCCCCACCGCCCTCGGCCGCGGCCTTATACCGGGCGACACATGAAGTCGTTCAGTCGTCGCCCGGCAAGGGCGACCGGTCGCCGCGCCTTATGGCGCGTGAGCCTGCGTGGCGCGTGAACGCAGCGTCGATGATTTTCAATCATCGACGCGTATTACTTGAGCTGGTTGACGGTGCCCATCATCTCGTCGGAGGTCTTGATCACCTTGGAGTTCATCTCGTAGGCGCGCTGCGCGGAGATGAGGTCGGTGATTTCCGAGACCACGTTGACGTTGGAATTCTCGATGAAGTGCTGCCGCACCACGCCGTAGCCCGGGGTGCCCGGCACGGCCACGTTGGACGCGCCCGACGCGGCGGTCTCCAGGTACAGGTTCTTGCCCTGGGCTTCCAGGCCGGCCTCGTTGGCGAAGGTGGCGAGCTGGAGCTGGCCGACGTTCTGCGGCTCCACCTGGCCGTCGATGTCCACCAGCACCTCGCCGGACTCGTTGACGGTCACGCCCACGGCATCCTGCGGAATGGTGAGGCCCGGCAGCACCGTGTAGCCGTGGTGGGTGACCAGCGTGCCGTTGGGGTCCAGCTGGAAGCTGCCGTCGCGGGTATAGGCGGTCTCGCCGTTGGGCAGCTGGATCTGGAAGTAGCCCTTGCCCTCGATGGCGAGGTCGAAGGTGTTCTCGGTGTGCGCCAGGCTGCCCTGCTCGCTGATGCGGTAGACGGCAGCGGTGCGTACGCCCAGGCCCAGCTGCACGCCGGCCGGCACGATGGTGCCCTGGTCGGACGACGCCGAGCCGGCGCGCACCATGTTCTGGTAAAGCAGGTCGTTGAACTCCGCCCGCCGGCGCGAATAGGCGGTGGTGTTCATGTTGGCGATGTTGTTCGAGATCACCTCGACGTTGGTCTGCTGGGCCAGCATGCCGGTGGCGCCGATATCCAGGCTGCGCATGGTCGTCGTCCTCTTTCTCTCTCGGGTCGCTCTTTAACTATGCCGTGCTGTGGGTCAGATCTGGCCGCGGTAGGCTTCCATGGCGCGGCGCTGACGCTCGTGCTCGCTCTCGATCATCTTCTGAGCGTTGGCATAGGAGCGGTTGATCTCGATCATCCGGGTCATCTTGACCACGGCGTTGACGTTGGAGCTTTCCAGCATGCCCTGGTGGACCTGGGGCTGCTCCACCTCCTGTGGGTCCTGTTCGGTGTAGAACAGGCTGTCGGCGGCCTTCTGCATGTTCTGCGGGTCCTCGAAGGACACGACGCGCAGCTGCCCGATGGGGCCGTTCTCGGTGGAGACGGTGCCTTCCTGGCTGATGGTGATGTTCGCCTCGTTGGGGGCGAAGAAGAACGGCGTGCCGTTGGTGGACATCACCGGGTTGCCGTCGGAGGCGACCAGCTGGCCGTCCTCGTTCAGGCGGAAGTGGCCGTTGCGGGTGTACATGGGGCCGGCGGCCGTCTCGACCTCGAACCAGCCGTCGCCGGAAATCGCCACGTCCAGCGGGTTGCCGGTGGACTGCCAGCTGCCCTCGGTCATGTCGCGGGCGACGCCGATGTCGCGGGGGAAGATGATCTTCTCCTTGAACGGGCCGTCCGTGTTCAACGAGCGCGTCAGGTACTCGGTGAACATCAGCTTCTGGCCCTTGAAGCCCGGCGTGTTCATGTTGGCGATGTTGTTCGCCACCGTGTCCAGCCGGCGCCACAGGGCGTTCTGATGAGCCAGTGCGATATAGGCCGAGTTTTCCATGACTTAAGCCACCATCGGGTCGATCGGGTGAAGCGTGTCGGTGTTGCCCCGCTTCGTATGCAGGGGGCGTGCCAAACGCGCCGATGGCGGATTTCCGCCCTTCCGACCCCGCGGGCCGGCGGTCGCGGCATCCCTTGCCGGGCAGTTTCTGCCCACCGCCTTCGCCGCAGGGGAGCGGTCAACCTCTTGTTAACCCGGAAGGTCTAGGGTACCTCCCACTGGGATACAGGCCGTCCGGCCGCCGACGCCGCCTGCGCGGCCGGCGGCGCGGGCGGTTTCCGTCAGGTTCAGGGGGCAGAAGGGGCGGCGTGCCGCACGGCATGGCGTTCCGGCCAGAAGGAGTAGCATGGCCGAGGATCTCGACGAGGATTTCGAGGAAGACGTCGACGAGGGCGGCGGGGGCGGGTCCGGCAAGAAGGGCGGCAAGAAGCTGCTTCTGATGGTCGTGCTGCCGCTGCTGCTGGTGGTGGGCGCCCTGGCGGGTGCCTATTTCGCTGGTTTGGCGGACCCGGTCCTCGACATGCTGGCCGGCGGCGAGGAGCAGTCCGGCCCGGCACCCGAGGTGATGACCGAGGGGCAGGGCGGCGGTGCGGGCGTGCCCGTCTCGGCGGCCGTGTTCTACGACCTGCCGGAAATGCTGGTGGACATCAACTCCGCCAACAGCCGCAAGCGCACCTTCCTCAAGCTGCGCGTGGCGCTGGAGCTGTCCAGCGCCGCCGACACCGCCCAGGTGGAGGCGATGATGCCGCGCGTCATCGACAACTTCCAGACCTACCTCCGCGAGCTGCGGGTGGAGGATCTGCAGGGCGCCGAAGGCATGTACCGCCTGCGCGAGGAGTTGATCGTGCGCGTCAACAACGCGGTGCGCCCCGCCAAGGTCAACGACGTCCTGTTCAAGGAAATGCTCATTCAGTAGGGCCGTGTCCGGCGGCGCCACAAGCACCGCCGGTCCCGCGCCCCTCGCTGGAGCGAAAGGGTTTCTGTCCATGGTTCCTGCCGACGACGATCCGCAGCGCGAGGTTTCGCAAGAGGACGAAGAAGCCCTCATGCGGGAATGGGAAGCCATGGCCGGCGGCGGCGGGGACGACGCCGGCGGTGGTGGCGGCGAGGACGGCGACGATGCCGATGCCATGGCCGCCGAGTGGGAGGCCATGCTCGGCTCCTCCGACGGCGGCGGCGGCGACCTGGCCGACAGCGGCTCGGGCCGCGAGAGCACGCGCGTCCTGAACCAGGACGAGATCGACAGCCTGCTCGGCTTCGACGAGACCGACGACGAGCGCCAGGAAAAGTCCGGCATCCAGGCCATCCTGAACTCGGCGCTGGTGTCCTACGAACGCCTTCCCATGCTGGAAGTCGTGTTCGACCGCCTGGTGCGCATGATGTCGACATCCTTGCGCAACTTCACGTCCGACAACGTGGAGGTCTCGCTCGACAACATCCTGTCCCTGCGCTTCGGCGACTACCTGAACTCCATCCCGCTACCCGCCATGCTGACGGTGTTCAAGGCCGAGGAGTGGGACAACTACGGCCTGATGACCGTCGACAGCTCCATGATCTACTCGATCGTGGACGTGCTGCTGGGCGGGCGGCGCGGCACGGCGGCCATGCGCGTGGAGGGGCGGCCCTATACGACGATCGAGCGCAACCTGGTGGAGCGCATGATCCACGTGGTGCTGGCGGACCTGTCGGCGGCCTTCGATCCGCTGTCGCCGGTGACCTTCCGCTTCGACCGTCTGGAAACCAATCCGCGGTTTGCCACCATCTCGCGCCCCTCCAACGCGGCGATCGTCGCCAAGCTGCGCATCGACATGGAAGACCGCGGCGGGCGGCTGGAACTGCTGCTGCCCTATGCGACGCTGGAACCCGTCCGCGAACTGCTGCTGCAGATGTTCATGGGCGAGAAGTTCGGCCGCGACTCCATCTGGGAAACCCACCTCGCCGAGGAAATGTGGTTCACCGAGGTGGACATCGAGGCGGTGCTCGACGAGCAGTGGATCAACCTGCGCGACATACTGAATCTTAAGGTCGGCAGCCGTATCATGCTGAACGCCACTCCCGACAGCCCCGTGCAGATGCGCTGCGGCGACGTGCCCATGTTCTCGGGCCGCATGGGGCGCAAGGGCGGCAACATCGCCATACGGCTGGACAAGAAGGTCAAACGCCAGATCGGCGGCTGACCCGCGCTAGGACCCCATTCATGGACTTCAAGCTCATCCTCGACATCATCGTGGTGTTGCTGCTGATCCCGACGATCGTGTTCGCGGTGATGCTCAACAACCGCCTGTCGGTGCTGCGCAAGAACCGCGACGAGCTGGCGCGCCTGATCGGTCAGTTCAACGAGGCCACGGTGCGGGCCGAAAGCGGCATCCCGCGCCTGCGCAAGGCCGCCGAGGATGCGGGGAAGGGCCTGCAGGACCGGGTGGAGCGGGCCAATGCGCTGCGCGACGACCTGGCCTTCCTGTGCGAGCGCGCCGACGAGACGGCCACGGCGCTGGAGCAGACCCTGCGCGCCGCCCGCAACGAAATGAAGGCCGTGCCCGGCTCGGCGCTGAGCGGCAACGGCACCGCCAACGGCACCGGCGGCGGCGCCGCGATGCGCGAGCCGGGTGCACCGGCCCCCGGTCCGGCTCCGGCCTCGCAGGCCGTGGCGTCGGCCCGTCCGCAGGCGCCGCAGCCGCAGCCGCGGCCGCAGGCTCCGCGCCCGCCGCAGCCGCAGCCGCAGGTCGGCGCCGCCGGTGGCGGAGCGGCCGCCGAGGGACGTCCGCGCGCCCAGGTTCCGGCTCCGCGCGCCGCCAAGGCCAGCCGTCCCCTGGCGCCGCCGGCGTCGAACCTGGGTGGCGGCACGGAAGACCTGACCCGCGCCCTGCGCGGCCTGGCCGAAGCGGCGGAAAGCTCCGCCGAGGATCACGAAGACGATGCCCTGTTCTCGCCCGAGCCCGAACGCTCGGAAGCGGAACGGGAGCTGCTGCGCGCCCTGCGCTCGGTCCGATGAGCGGGCGAGGAGACGGCGCGGCATGATGGTGGCGACGAAACACGGACAAGGCCGGACGGCGGCGCAGGGGCGTTGCCGAACCGCCGACCATGCGACCGAGGGTTCGAGGGGCGAGAGATGAGCGTCATGACGCGATTGAAAATTCCCCGGCCACGGCTTCTGCCGGCGACCATCTTCGTCGCCGTACTCATGCTGACGGTGCGGCTGGGCGACCTGTGGCAGGACTTCAACCGCCTGAACCTGGCGGACCTGTCGGTCGGCCAGACGACGGCCCAGGCGCAGGATGCCGGAGCACCGCAGGCGCCGGCACCGGCCCCCGCGCCCGAGGGCGGCGAAGGGGCGGACGCGGGCGGAATGCCGCCGGTCAGCGCCTCGCAGGTGGGCGGCCAGGCGCCGGCGCGGACGCCGGGGTTCGACGATCCGGTCCGCGATCCGGCCAACTTCACCCAGTCCGAAATCGACCTGCTGCAAAAGCTGGCCGAGCGGCGCGAGCAGATCGAGGCGCGCGAGAAGGAACTCGCCATGCGCGAGGGCCTGCTGCAGGCCGCCGAGACGCGAATCGACCGCAAGGTGGCGGAACTGAAGGAACTTCAGAACACCATCAACGGCCTGCTGCAGCAGTATGACGAGCGCGAGGCGGAAAAGGTCGCGCAACTCGTCAAGATCTACGCGACAATGAAACCCAAAGACGCGGCGCGCATCTTCAATGATCTGGACATGCCGATCCTGATCTCCGTCATGGTCAACATGAAGGAGAGCAAGTCGGCGCCCATCCTGGCGTCCATGGAGGCCGAGAAAGCGCGCGCTTTGACCGAGGAATTGTCCCGCATGCGCCGACTGCCGGCCGAGGCCGGTGGGCAGGCGGGATGAACACGAGGCACCAAAAGGGTTGCCTCTCAAGGTGTGGTATTTTATGAGAAGCGGTAGTCTTTTTCGGCCTATAACGGTTGCTGCCGCCCGGCTGTCGTAAACGGAGTCCAATATGGCTGTCGACAAGAATATGAAGGTCCTGATTGTGGACGACTACAAGACGATGCTGCGCATCATCCGCAATCTTCTGAGGCAGTTGGGCTTCACCAACATCGACGAAGCGACGGACGGCAGCGCCGCGCTTCAGCTGCTGCGCGCCAACGGCGCCGGCGGCCCGCAGGGCTACGGCCTGGTGATCTCCGACTGGAACATGGAGCCGATGACCGGCCTCCAGCTGCTGCGCGAGGTGCGCGCCGACGCCAAGCTGAAGGGCGTGCCTTTCATCATGGTGACGGCCGAATCCAAGTCGGAGAACGTCATCGCTGCCAAGGAAGCCGGCGTGTCCAACTACATCGTGAAGCCCTTCAACGCCGAGACGCTGAAGAGCAAGATGGTCAGCGTCCTGGGCGACTTCTGATCGGGCGCCGGGGGATGTGAAACGTCGGCGTGCTCGTGCGGGGCGCGCCGGCGCCCGTCGGTGAGAGGGGGAGGACGGCCATGGCCGCGACTCGTGTCGATGAGGGCCTCGCGGCCCGCCTGGAGGAAATCCGCCGGGAAAAGGGGGAGACGATCGCGGTCGCCGAGGTGGCGGAAGTGGTGGAAAGCCTGCTGACCACCATGACCGGCGACCTGACCGCCGACGACGTCCAGCTCTACAAGGAGCTGGAAGGTCTCGCCCGCTACATCCATGCCGCCCGCGCGGAAATCTCGTCCATCAATCCCGGCGAGATCCAGTCCGACCTGCTGCCGACGGCGGCGGACGAGCTGGATGCGATCGTGGAGGCCACCGAGAAGGCCACCAACCAGATCATGGACGCCGCCGAGGTGCTTGAGGAGGTGTCGGGCGATGTGGCGCCCGAGGTGGCCGACAAGCTGTCCGATGCCACGACCCGCATCTACGAGGCCTGCACCTTCCAGGACATCACCGGCCAGCGCATCACCAAGGTGGTCCGCACCCTCAAACAGATCGAGGAGCGCGTGGACGGCCTGGTGCGGGCGTTCCATCCGGCCGGCGATGACGCCGCCGCCGCGCAGCCCGCCGCCGAGGGCCGGGCCAAGGCCGCCGGCGACACACCCAGCGACGAGGACCTGCTCAACGGTCCGCAATCGGCAGAGGACGCCATGAAGCAGGACGACATCGACGCCCTGCTGGCGGACTTCGACTGACCCTCCTGCGCGCCGACAAGCCCATGGAGCACTCCGACGACCCGACGCTGCACGGCTGGGCCGGCACGCGGCACGCGTCGCTGTCGCTGTTCCTGGCGCTGTACCTGATGCTGCTGGCGTTCTTCATCGCGCTGATCGCCCATTCCACCTTCGAGGAACAGCGCAGCACGCGGGCGATGGACAGCCTGAACGCCACCTTCCAGCGCTTCGGCAGCACCGCGCTGGGCCGTTTCACCGGCGACGCCGGCACGGTGGTGGCCGAGGCGCGCGCCTTCAAGACCGCCGCGCGCGGCCTGTTCGAGGGCGCCATTCCCGCCGCGAAGGTCGAGGACATCGGCCGCGGCCGGCTGCTGGACGTGACGGTGCCGGCGGAGAGCCTGTTCGAGCCGGGGCTGGCGGCGGTGCGGCGGCCGCACCTGCGGATGCTGGACCGGCTGGTGGCGGCCATGGCCTCGCCGCCGGAGGGCTACCGCTACATCATGGAATTCTTAACGGCTTCGGATTACTCTACGGGCGAAACTTCGGGCGCGCGCGAAACCCTGGCGCTCGACCGGGCGGGGTCGCTGGCGCGCACCATGGTGGCGCGCGGGGCTCCGCCCGACATGATCGTCGCGGGTGTCACCACGCGCGACGCCGCCGGGCCGGACGAGGCCGTCTTCCGCTTCTCGCTGGTGGAGGCGGCGGCGGCCGACCTGGACTGGCAGGGCCCGATTGCCGGCGCCACGACCGGCGGCGGGACCGAGAGAGAGAACGATCGCACGGCGCGGCCGGCGGCGGAGTGAAGGGCGGAGATGGACGACGAGCTTTCCATGCACGAGCGCGGACCGGCGGCCTGGATGGTCACCTTCGCCGATCTCGTCATTCTCATGCTCACTTTCTTCGTCCTGCTGTTCTCCATGACCAGCATGAAGACCGAGACGTGGGAGGCCGTCAGCACCGCCTTCTCGCGCACCATGCAGGTGGACCCCGCCCAGCCGGTCAACGAACGGTCGGTGGAGCATTCGATTACCGCGCGCCCCGTTCCCATCGCCATGAACCTGAACTACCTTGCAGCGGTGCTGGACGAAACCCTGTCCACCGATCCGCTGCTGGGCCGGGCGCGCATCGCCATGGGCGGTGATCGCCTGGTGCTGGCCGTTCCCGCCGACGTGCTGTTCGCCGATGCCGATGCCGATGCGGGTGCCGCCGGCCGTCCCGTGCTGACGGAGGCCGGAGAGGCCGCGCTGGCGCAGCTGGGCGGCGTGCTGGCGTCGCTGCGCAACCGTGTCGCCGTCACCGGCCATGCCGCGCCCACCGAGGAAGGGCAGGGGCCGACCGCCGGTCTGGCCGGTCATACCTCGGGGTGGGAGTTGTCCATGGCGCGCGCCGCCGCGGTCGCCGATGCGCTGACCCGCTCCGGTCTGGCGCGGCCGGCGGTGATCCTGGGGCACGGGCCGACGCGGTCCGGTGCCCTGCCGGCGGACCTGTCGGAGGCCGAGCGGCATGCCTTCCAGCGCCGCGTCGACGTCGTCATTCACCAAGAGGCTGACAGCCGATGACCGGCCTGCCGAGCGCCCATAGCCGCCCCGCGCGGACAACCCGGCCCCGCCGCCGCCGCGGGGCCGCCGCCGTCGTGCTGGCCGCCGTCCTGGCGCTGGCGCCGGCGCTGGGCGTGGTCGCCGTGCCCGGGCCGGACAACCATGCGCTGGCCGCCACCGCCGTGCGCGCTGCGGCCCACGACGGTTACGGTCGCATCGTCTTCGACTGGGACCAGCCCGTGCGCTACGACGTGGAGACGGCGGCCGGCAGCCTGATCGTTTCCTTCGACCGCCCCCTGGACGCCGATGCCAACCGGGTGCCGGCGGCGCTGGGGGATTACGTTTCCGGTGTGCGCGTCTCACCCGACGGCCGCACGGTGACCATGCCGCTCAAGGGCAGCTTCACGCCGCGCAGTTTCACCATCGGCACGTCGGTGGTGGTGGACCTGATGGGCGGGCCGGCGCGGGCCGAGGAACCGCCGGCCACGCAGCAGGCGGCCGCCGATCCGGCGCCGCCGCCGCCGCGCCTGCCGGTGCGCACGGGCGAGCATCCGGGCTTCTTCCGCGTCGTGTTCGACTGGACGCGGCCGGTCGACTACAAGGTCATGAGCAACGGCGAGAACGCCGTCGTCAGCTTCGACGACGAAGCGCGCATCGACCTCAACGCCTTCCGCGCCGCCATGCCCGAGCAACTGCGCGAGGTCGGCGTGGAGCGGCAGGACGGCCGCACCCGCGTCACCGTGCCGCTGCCGGACGACGGCCGCGTGCGCCACTTCACCAGCGGCACCAAGGTGGTGCTGGACCTGCTGCCGCCGGCCGGTGAGCAGCCGCCCCGCCGCACCCCCGAGGAGCGCGAGGCCGCACCCGACGACGCCGTCGCCGCAGCGCCGCCGCCGCCGAAGCCGGAAGAGGAGGGCGCGGCCGCGGCCGCCGATGCCGACGCCGCCACCGGCGAGGGCGTCGACGATGCGCCGGCCCAGGTGCAGCCGCCGCGGGCGCTCGCGCAGGCCGAACAGGCCGGGGAAGAGACCGATCCGGGCGCCGAGGCGACCCCGGCCACCGCGCTCGCCCGCGCCCTGCGGGAGGCACGCGGCGAGGAAGCCTCGGCCGAGGAACGCCGCCGCCAGATGGAGCAGGCCGCCGCCGAGATCGAGGCGGCCGAGAACGCGCGCGAGGCCGACGCCGGCGCCGAGGGCGTGGCCGCCGAGGAACAGCCGACGCCCGAAGGCCGGGCCCGCGTCGCCAGCCTCAGCTTCTCGTGGAACGAGCCGACGGCCGCCGCCGTGTTCCGGCGTGGCGGCTACCTGTGGGTGGTCTTCGACCGCTATCAGGAAGTGGACACCAACCTGCTGCGCCGCCTTGGCACGGGCGTCGTCCGCTCGGTGGAGCAGATCCCGAGCCGCGCTTCGACCATCGTGCGCATGGTCACCGAACCCGGCTACAACCCCAGCGTCCGACGCGAGGGCCTGCTGTGGATCGTCGACCTGATGCGCCAGCCCATGAAGGCGGCGACTCCCATCGAGGTCGAGCCCCAGCCGCAGAGCCCCATCGGGCCGCGCCTCTACCTGCCGGTGGAGGAGGGCGGACGGACCATCACCGTTCAGGACCCCGAGGTCGGCGACCAGTTCATCGTCGTGCCGGTGATTCCGCTCGGCCACGGCATCTGGCCGGCCCGCCAGTACCCGGACCTGACCATGCCGGCGACGGCCCAGGGCATCGTGGCGATTCCCAACACCGACAAGGTTTCCGCCACCTCCACCCGCAACGGCGTCGACATCACCGCCCTGGGCGGGGGCTTGCGCCTGTCGCAGGATACGGCGCGCCTGGAAGCCATGGCGAACGTGGGCTCCGCCGCCGCCATGACCCAGGTCTATGACATCGACGGCTGGATGCGCGGCCCGGTGGAGGATTTCACGCAGAACCGCCAGGACCTGCAACTGGCGGTCGCCAACGCCAACGGCGAGCGCCGCGACCGCGCGCGGCTGGAACTGGCACGCTTCTACTTCGCCCACGGCTACGGGGCGGAAGCGCTGGGCGTTCTGCGCACGCTGGCCGACGAGGCGCCGCGCATGGTCAACAGCGCGCCCTTCCGGGCGCTGCGCGGCGGTGCCAACTTCCTCATGGGCCGCTACGACGAGGCGGTGGAGGACCTGAGCCATCCCAGCCTCGCCGGCGTCGACGAGGCCGACTTCTGGCGCGCCGCCGCGCAGGCCGCGCTGGGCGATCCGGCCCTGCAGGCCCGCACCCTGCGCGAAACCGGCCGGGTGATCGGCAGCTATCCGCAGCGCGTCAAGGTGCCGCTGGCCCTTCAGGCGGCGGAAGCGGCGGTGGATGCCGCCGACGATCTGGCGGCCGTCAACTTCCTGGAAGCGGCGCGCAACGACTCCAACACGCCCGGCGAGATCGCCGCCATCACCTATCTGGAAGGCCGCCTGGACGAGGCCACCGGCGCCTATCAGTCGGCGGTGGAAAAGTGGGAGGAGGTCGAAAGCTCGACCAGCCGCCCCTACCGCGCCAAGGCCGGCCGCGACCGCCTGGAACTGCTCTACAAGATGGAGCGACTCGAGCGCCCGGAGCTGATCGAGGGGCTGGAAAACCTGCGCTTCGCCTGGCGCGGCGGCCCCTTCGAGTTCACCCTGCTCATGCGGCTGGGCGAACTGTACGCCGAGGAAGAGCGCTGGGCCGATGCGCTGCGCACCTACAAGATCGCCGCCAGCTACTTCCCCGAGCTTGAAGGCTCGGACCAGGCGGCGCAGGCCATGCGCGACATCTTCGACCGCCTGTACCTGGAAGGCGAGGCCGACGAGATGTCGCCCATCACCGCCATCGCGCTGTTCGATGATTTCCGCGAACTGACGCCGACGGGCGCCAAGGGCGACGAGATGATCCGCCGCCTTGCCGACCGGCTGGTGAGCATGGACCTGCTCGACCAGGCGGCCATGCTGCTGGAGCGGCAGGCGAAGTTCCGGCTGGAGGGCGTGGAGCGTGCGCGCATCGGCGGCCGCCTGGCGCTGGTCCACCTGCTGAACCACCAGCCGGAGGAAGCCGTCAAGGCGCTGCTGACCACCCGCGCCCCCGACATGCCGCAGCGGCTGGACCGCCAGCGCAACCAGCTCATGGCCCGTGCGCTGGCCGAGGTCGACCGGCCGGGGGAAGCCATCGAGCTTCTGCAGGGCGACGACAGCGACACGGCCAAGCTGCTGCGCGCGGAAATCCATTGGGGGGAGCAGGACTGGGAGGCGGCGGCCCAGGCCCTGGCGGAACTGGTGCCCCAGCCGAGCCGCACCCTCGACCTGTCCACCGCCCAGGCCCGCCGCGTGCTGGACCTGGCGACGGCCCTGACGCTCGCAAACAACGAACGGGCGGTGTCGACCCTGCGCTCGCGCTATCTGGGCGCCATGCAGCAGACCAGCTACCGGGACGCCTTCGACCTGATCACCACCAGCCCGGCGGACGGCGTGATCGACTACCGCACGGTGGCCGACCGCATCAAGCAGGCGGAAAACTTCCAGAGCTTCCTGTCGGCCTACCGCGACCGCCTGGATCAGGGCGCGCTGTCGGCGATCAACTGAGGCCGGATCGTGACGGTTCTGCCGGCCGGGGCCTTGTTCTCGGCTTGACACCGTTTGGACAGAGTTTTGCAGCAGACGGCAGGCCCCGGGCTGCCGTTTTTGGGACGAACCAACTCAGACGAGGAACCGTCCCATGAAAAAGCTAGCCATCGCCGCAGCCCTTGCGGCCAGCACCGCCCTTTCTCTTCCGGCGTTTGCGGAAGGCACGGGGGCGACCGCCTCCCAGAAGACGCAGGCGGACATGCAGACCCAGACGCAGACCGAAGCCCAGGCCAAGCCGGACATGCCGACGCAGCCGGGCGGCGAGACCGCCGGGCTGTCCGGGGAGAACCTGGACGAAGAGAAGGTGCGCGCCATTCAACAGGCGTTGAAGGACGCCGGCGCCGACATCGAGGTCGACGGCGTGTGGGGCGACAGCACGGCGCAGGCGCTCGCGGCCTATCAGCGTGACGAAGGCCTGGCGCCGTCGGGCGAGCTGGACCCGCGCACCATCGCCAGCCTGGGTGTGACGCTGGAAGGCGACGGACCGCAGCAGGCCGAGATCCCGGAGGAAAAGCCGGAAGCCGGCGAGAATGCACCGCAGCCCGGCAGTGACGCCCGGCCGCTGCCGGAGGCCGAGGATGCCTACGGCAGCGAACCCGCCGCCGACTAAACAGCGTGCATGAGGAAAAGGGGCCGGTGCCTTGGGCGCCGGCCCCGTTTCCGGGACCTCGTGTACGCCGACGCCCCGGCGCCCGGTTACTCCGTTACATAGAGCGTCCCACCTTCCTCCCTGAATTTCTCCGACATCTGCGCCATGCCGTCCTCGGCGTCGGCCATGGCGCGCAGGTCGTGGGACAGCTTCATGGAGCAGAACTTCGGCCCGCACATGGAGCAGAAGTGCGCCTGCTTGGCGCCTTCGGCCGGCAGGGTCTGGTCGTGGAAGCGCTCCGCCGTTTCCGGGTCCAGCGCCAGGCGGAACTGGTCGCGCCAGCGGAACTCGAACCGCGCGCGCGACAGGGCGTCGTCGCGCAGGCGGGCGGCGGGGTGGCCCTTGGCGAGGTCGGCGGCGTGGGCGGCGATCTTGTAGGTCACCACGCCCACCTTCACGTCGTCGCGGTCGGGCAGGCCCAAATGTTCCTTGGGCGTCACGTAGCAGAGCATGGACGTGCCGAACCAGCCGATCATGGCGGCACCAATGCCGCTGGTGATGTGGTCGTAGCCGGGCGCGATGTCGGTGACCAGCGGGCCGAGGGTGTAGAACGGCGCCTCGCCGCAGAGGGCGAGCTGCTTGTCCATGTTCTCCTTGATCTTGTGCATGGGCACATGGCCCGGGCCCTCGATCATCACCTGCACGTCGTGGTCCCAGGCGATGGTCGTCAACTCGCCCAGCGTTTCCAGCTCGGCGAACTGGGCGGCGTCGTTGGCGTCGGCGAGGCTGCCGGGGCGCAGGCCGTCGCCCAGCGACAGGGCGATGTCGTAGGCGCGGCAGATGTCGCAGATGTCGGCGAACCGCTCGTAGAGGAAGCTCTCGCGGTGGTGCGCCAGGCACCAGGTCGCCATGATCGACCCGCCGCGCGAGACGATGCCCGTGACCCGCCGCGCCGTCAGCGGAATGTGGGCCAGCCGCAGGCCGGCGTGGATGGTGAAGTAGTCCACGCCCTGTTCCGCCTGCTCGATCAGCGTGTCGCGGAAAACCTCCCAGGTCAGCGCCTCGGCCCGGCCGTTCACTTTCTCCAGCGCCTGGTAGAGCGGCACGGTGCCGATGGGCACGGGGCTGTTGCGCAGGATCCATTCCCGCGTGTCGTGGATGTCGGTGCCGGTGGACAGGTCCATGACCGTGTCGGCGCCCCAGCGGATGGACCACACCATCTTGTCCACTTCCTCGGCCACCGAGGAGGTGACGGCCGAGTTGCCGATGTTGGCATTGATCTTCACCAGGAAGTTCCGGCCGATGATCATCGGCTCGGTTTCCGGGTGGTTGATGTTGGCCGGCAGGATGGCGCGGCCGCGGGCGATCTCGTCGCGCACGAACTCGGGCGTCACGTGGTCGGGGATGGCGGCGCCGAAGCTTTCGCCGTCGCGCTCCATTTTCTCGGCCAGCGCCCTGCGGCCCAGATTCTCGCGGATGGCGACGTATTCCATCTCGGGCGTCACGATGCCGGCACGGGCGTAGGCGAGTTGTGTCACCGCGCGTCCGGCGCGGGCCTTCAGCACCGGCCGATCGGCGCGGTCGAAGGCGGGCGTGGCGGCGGCGGCGCCAGGGCGGCGGCCGTTGTCCTCGGGCTTGGGCGCGCGGCCGGCGACGGTCTCCACGTCGCCGCGGGCGCTGATCCACCCGGCGCGCAGCGGCGGCAGGCCCTGGCGGATGTCGATGGCGACGTCCGGATCGGTGTAGGGACCGGAGCTGTCGTAGACGGCCACCGGCGCTTCCCCGCTGGCGGGCTCCAGGTCGATCTCGCGCTGGGCGACGCGGATGTCGGGGTGCCGCGTGCCGGGCACGTAGACCTTGCGGCTGGAGGGCAGGGGGCCCGTGGAGACGCGGAACGTGTCGGCGTGGGTATCGGGGGCGTGGGTATCGGGCATGGGTCAGATCTCCTTGCGATGCCTCGTCAGGAGATCCGGTTGGTGGTGCGCTTGGGGATGGGGTGCGGGCGTGACGGATCGCCCCCCGGGGTGACGACGGCTGAGATGCGCGCGCGTCGGCCTTCCTCCCTACGCCGGTCCAAACCGGATCAGGTTCGAAGGGTCTCCGCGACTCCCGCCCCTCGGTGAAGGCGCGGGATCAGCAGACTCTCAGCCCCTTGGCCGGGGCTCCCCTGGAAACGCCGTGATGGTGCGCCGGAAGCCGGCCCCCGTCAACCTGTCGTTGGTCAGGCGCGGAAATCCGGCCCCTGCTAGAGGAGGCTCACCAGACCCAGTCCGGCGGCGGCGATGAACAGGGCGGAGCCCGCGCCCAGGGCCAGCGGCCGCAGCCCCTTGGCGGCGAGGCGCCGGACGTCGGTCTCCAGCCCCATGGCGGCCATGCCCATGGCGAGCAGGAAGGGCGTGGCGGCCACCAGCGGCGCGTGGGCCTGCGCAGGAAGAAGGCCGGCGCTGTTGATGCCGATCATCAGCAGGAAGCCCGCCACGAACCACGGCGTCGGCGCCTTGCCCTTCTTCGACGCCCCGTGCCGCCGCGCCGCCATGAGGCCGAGCACGATCACCACCGGCGCCAGCAGGACCACGCGCGACAACTTGACGATGGTCGACAGTTCGCCGGCCTCGGTCCCCGCCTGGAACCCGGCGGCCACCACCTGGGCGACCTCGTGCACGGTGGCGCCCGTCCACAGGCCGTAGACCAGCGGCTTCAGGCCCAACACCTCGCCCAGCCAGGGGTAGGTGAGCATGGCGATGGAGCCGAAGACGGTGACGGCGGCCACCGCATAGGCCACATCCTCGTCCGTGCCTTCGGACACCGTGTTGGCGGCGATGACGGCGGAGGCGCCGCAGACGCTGGTGCCGGTGGCCATCAGCTCCGTCAGCGGCCGGTCCACACCCAGCATCCACCCGAGCCACAGGGTGAAGACGAAGGTCGCCGCCAGGGTCGCGACGACCACCAGCAGCCCCGGCGCGCCGACGGCGATCACCTGGCCCAGCGTCAGTTGCAGGCCCAGCAGCACGATGCCGGCGCGCAGGACGCGCTTCAGGCTGGCCTTGATGCCCGGAACCAGCACCGCGGGCAGGCCGAAGATGTTGCGCAGGCCGATGCCGATGACGATCGCCAGGATCAGCGGGCTCACCGTCGCCATGCCCGGCAGGGCGCGAAAGGCCATTGCCGCCGCGGCGATGACGGCGGCCAGGGCGAGTCCCGGAAGGGCGGCGCGCAGCGGGTCGAGGGTGCGGGCGGTGATGGCGCGGGTCTCGTTCATTAGGGGAATATGAAATAAGCGGGCGGCGCACGCAACACGGCAGCGCCGCGTCAGCCCCCAGGATTACGCGGATCGCCCGGGCATCGGCGCCGGCCGGCGCTGATGCCCGGGCGCTATCCCCCGAAACTCTGCACCAGCGATCCCACCAGAACGTACCAGCCGTCGACAAGCACGAAGAAGACCAGCTTGAGCGGCAGGGCGATCATCATGGGCGGCAGCATCATCATGCCCATGGACATCAGCACCGACGCCACCACCATGTCGATGACGATGAAGGGCACGTAGAGCAGGAACCCGATCTCGAACGCGCGGCGCAGCTCGGAAATCATGAAGGCCGGCACCAGCACGCGCAGGGGCGTGGCCTCGGGAGTGGCCGGTTCCTCGACGCCGGCGATGTTGACCATCAGCTCCAGGTCGCGCTCGCGCACCTGGCGCATCATGAAGTCGTGAAAGGGCTTGGTGGCGCGGTCGAAGGCCTCGAACTCGTCGATCTGCTCGTTGACCATGGGCACCACCGCCGTGTCCCAGGCTTCCTCGAACGTCGGCTGCATGATGAAGAAGGTCAGGAACATGGCCAGGCTGACCAGCACCATGTTGGGCGGCGTGGTGTTGGTGCCCATGGCGACGCGCAGGATGGAAAACACCACCACGATGCGCGTGAAGCTGGTCACCATCAGCAGGATGGACGGCGCCACCGTGATGACGGTGATCAGCAGCACAAGCTGCACGATGCGCTTGGTGGTCGAGCCGTTGTCGTCGCCGAGATCCAGCGTCACCGACTGGGCCAGCGCCTCCTGCGGCAGGCCCAGGAGCACCGCCGCCACCGCGCCGAACAGCGCGGCCACGAGACCCAGGTGGAACAGGCGGCGGGTCATCGGGAGGCGTCCTTGTCCTGTGTGTCGTGCGGCATGCCCTGCGGACCGGTCTCCTCGGGTGCGTCCCCGGCGGGCTCCTCGGGCGGCGGCGCGGGCGGCGCAGGCGGCGCGATGCCGCGTTCCACCACCACGTCGTCGGGCCCGCCGATGAGCAGCAGGTGCTCGCGGTCGTCGCGGCGCACCAGCACCAGGCGGCGCTTGGGGTCGACGGGGCGCACCTCCACCACCTCGAGCCGCCGGGCGGCGCGGCTGCGGCCCCGCAGGCTGGTGGAGGCGCCGGGCACCAGCCCGAAGCGGCGCGCCAGGCCGCCGGCCAGCAGCACAAGGCCGATGACCACCGACAGGGCGATGAGGGCGCGGAAGATCAGTTCGGGGTCCATGGCTCTCGCGGCTCGGCCGCCACGCCGGCGGGCATGGCGCGGAAGAATAGCGTCTGGCGCGGCGGGTGCAAGCGCTGGTGGTGGGTCAGCCGCCGTCGTCGGTTCGGTCGGAGCCGGCACCGGCGGCTGGCGGCGGAGGCGGCGGCTGGTTGCGGCCGTAGGCGGCGGCGGCGCGCGGCGCGGCGGCCCCGCCGGATGTCGCGCCGCCCAGCCCGGCAGCGAAATGGGTCTTGAGGTCGCCCTCCAGCGCATCCAGCGCCGTCAAAAGGGCGTCCAGCGTCGGCAGCAGGGTGCAGGCCTCCTCGCGCGGGAGGTCGGCGATGGCCCGGCAGGCGCCGGCCACCTTGCCCTCCAGCGCGCTCAGATCGACCGTGCGGCCCTGCGCCGACAGCCGCGCCGCAGTGGCGACCACCGAGGCGGCCTTGTCCAGTTCCAGGCGGATGGAGTCGAGGGAGGGGGCGGGGGTATCGGTCACGAACGTGTCTCCGCATCGGGAAACGAATCGGGCGGCAGGGGCAGCTCCTGGCCGTTGGCGCGGTAGACGTAGACCAGGATCTCGGCGACCGCGGCATAGGCCTCGGGCGGGATCTCCATGTCGACGTCCAGCGCACCCAGGATCTGCACCAGGTCCGCGTCCTCGCGCACCCGCACGCCGTTGGCGAACGCCAGGTTGAGGATCTGCTCGGCCACCGACCCGCTGCCCGAGGCGACCACCTTGGGCACGGCGTCGGTTTCGGGGTTCCAGTCCAGGGCCACTGCCTGTGCCCGCTGGGGCCGGCGGCGGGCGCCGGGTGCGTGATGGTCCTCGGCCATGGGCTCCGTCCGGCAGGAATGCGCGCCGGCGCAGAATGCCGCCGCCGGTTTTAAGAAAGAATGAAAGAATTTGCGCCATGATCGGGGCGTGGTGGCGGTGTGCCGCCGCCCCCTGGTGTGCGGTCTGATTTACCGTTCCTTAAAGGGGGTGGAGGCACTATGCTCCCACACCGGTGAAAAGCCGCCGAGGCCGAGGGGATATTTCATGGACCTGCGTAACCTGACGCTGTTCGACATGACCAAGACCAAGATGGACTGGCTTTCCCAGCGCCAGAAGATCTTGGCCCAGAACATCGCCAACGCCAACACGCCGGAATACAAGGCGCGCGACCTGAAGGAGCTGGACTTCGGCCGCGAGATCGACAAGATCATGCGCCCCTCGGTGCCGACGGCCCAGACCCACCCGGCCCACCACTCCGGAACGCTGCCCGAGCGCGGCCCCTTCCGCGACCAGACGCCCAAGACCTTCGAGGAAAGCATCGACGGCAACCGCGTCGTGCTGGAAGAGCAGATGGAAAAGGTGGGCAGCAACAAGGGCCAGTACGAACTGGCGCTGAACCTGTTCAAGAAGAATGTCAGCATGCTCAAGACGGCGCTCGGCAAGCAGCGCTGAGCGGCGGCCGTCATAGCGGGATGATCCACGATGGATGACCTTTCCAAGACCTCCAGCATCGCGTCGGCCGGCATGAAGGCCCAGGCCAAGCGCCTGCGCGTGATCTCGGAGAACCTGGCCAACCAGAACACGCTGTCCAACCAGCCCGGCGGCGATCCGTACCGGCGCAAGCTGGTGCACTTCAAGGACGTCATGGACCGCGAGATGGATGCCGTGAAGCCGGTGGTCAAACGCGCCGAGTACGACATGAGCGCATTCGGCCGGAAGTATGATCCGGCTCACCCCGCCGCCGACGAACAGGGCTACGTGCTGACCCCGAACGTCAACCCGCTCGTGGAGCTGATGGACATGCGCGAGGCGCAGCGGTCCTACGAGGCGAACATGAACGTCCTTCAGGTGTCCAAGCAGATGCTCAGTCGCACGCGGGACCTGCTGCGCTGATCCGCCGCGATCGCGCGCGTCCTCCGCTCTTGTGCATGAACCAGTGAGTGCAGACCCATGGCCGTCAGCTTTTCCAACGCCATCAACGCCTACAACCAGGCCGCCAAGGCGGTCACCAATCCCGACGCCGCGCGGCCGGCGCAGGACACGGGCGCGGGCGCCAGTTTCGCCAACATGGTGCGCGACAGCCTGCGCGAGGCCCGCGACCTGGGGGTCGAGGCCGAGCACATGCAGATGAAGGCGATCAACGGCGAGGCCGACATCCGCGACGTGGTGCTGGCCGTCTCCAACGCCGAACTGGCGCTGGACACGGTGACCACCGTGCGCGACCGTGTCATGACCGCCTACCAGGAAATCCTCAAGATGCCGATCTGATCCGGCGGCCGTGCGCGGCCGGCGGCTCGGTCCGGCATCGGGCCGGTTAAGCCTATGAATGAAGCCCACATCATCGATATTGCGCGCGACGGCATCTGGGTGCTGGTCAAGATTTCCGGGCCGGTGCTGCTTGTCGGCCTGGTCGTCGGCGTGCTGATCTCGCTGATCCAGACGCTGACGCACATCCAGGAGATGACGCTGACCTTCGTGCCGAAGATCCTGCTGGTCTTCCTGTCGATCCTGTTCTTCCTGCCCTTCATGATCCACCAGATCGACGAGTTCTGGCTGCGCATGATGGACAACGTGGTCAGCATCCAGAATTAGCGTCGCGCCGTCGGCGGGCCCGGCAGGGGCTTGCGGCGGCCCGGCGCGGGGAACCGGCCGCGCATGACCCTCGATGAATTCCTGGTCACCAACATCTTCGCCTTCATGCTGGTGTTCGCCCGGCTGGGCGCGATGTTCATGTTCCTGCCCGGGTTTTCGGCCACCTACGTCAACCGGAAGACGCGGCTGGCCATCGCGCTGCTGCTGACGCTTGTGGTCGCGCCCGTGGTGCTGCCCGTGCTGCCGGCCATGCCCGAGGGCACCGCGCAGATGCTGCTTCTGCTCATGCACGAGGTGCTGATCGGCCTGTTCATGGGCCTGTTCGCCCAGGTCCTGATGGCGGCGCTGACGGTGGCGGGCACCTCCATCGGCCGCGATGCCGGCCTGATGAACGCCATGGTGTTCGACCCCGTCACCGAATCCCAGGGCGCAGTGGTCATCAGCTTTCTCACGCTGGTGGCCCTGGTGCTGCTGTTCGCGCTGGAGATCCACCACCTGATGATCCAGGCGCTGGTGTCCAGCTATGCCATGTTCACGCCCGGCGGCGACAGCTTCATCCTGGCCGACGTGGTGAACGTGCTGACGCAGGGCCTCGACGACGCCTTCCAGATCGGCCTTCAGATCGCGTCGCCGTTCCTGGTGTTCAACCTGACGTTCCAGGTGGGCATGGGCCTGCTCAGCCGCCTGTCGCCGCAGATGAACGTGTTCTTCATCGCGCTGCCGCTGCAGATCATGGTCGGGCTGGTGGTGCTGGCCGTTGCGCTGCCGGCCATGATGCTGGTGTTCATGCGGTTCTTCGAGACCCGCTTCACCGCGTTCCTGCCGGGACTTGGGGGGTAGGCCCATGGCCGACGAAGACAAGGACTCCAAAACAGAAGAGCCGACGGAACGCCGGCTCGAAAAGGCCGCCGAGGAAGGCCAGATCGCCGTTTCGCAGGAAGTGCGCAACTTCTTCATGCTGGCCGGCGCGCTGATCATCGTGTGGCTGCTGGGGCCGTGGGTCATGGGCGGGCTGCGCGACACCATGAAGGGCTACATGGAGCACTTCGCCGTCATCGACCTGAGCCCGACGGGCGTGCGCAACCTGTTCGGCCAGTTGATGATGGACGTCGGCTTCTATCTGGCGGCGCCGCTGGCGCTGCTGCTGGTGCTGTCGGTCATCGGCACCACGTTCCAGACGGGCCTGCGCTTCACGCCCAAGAAGCTGGAACCGAAGATCAGCGAACTCAGCGTGGTGAAGGGCTTCAAGCGCATCTTCTCGGCCAACTCGCTGGTGGAGTTCCTGAAGTCCCTGTTCAAGATCGTGGTGGTGATGTTCGTCGCCACCATCGCCGTCATCCCCTTCATGCGCAGCCCGCCGCAGATGTCGGACGCGCCGCTGATGGTGACGCTCGACCACGCCCACGACATGATCGTTCTGCTGCTGGCCGCCGTGGTCATCGCGGTGCTGCTCCTGGCGGCGGCGGACTTCGCCTGGCAGGTCCACCAGCACAAGAACCAGCTCAAGATGTCCAAGCAGGAGCTGAAGGACGAGTTCAAGGACCAGGAGGGCGACCCCCAGGTCAAGAGCAAGATCCGCCAGTTGCGCGCCCAGCGCTCCAAGCAGCGCATGATGGCCGCCGTGCCCGATGCCAGCGTGGTGGTGACCAACCCGACCCACTTCGCCGTCGCGCTGAAGTACGAGATGGAGACCATGGGCGCGCCCACCGTGGTCGCCAAGGGCCAGGACCTGATCGCGCTCAAGATCCGCGAGATCGCCGACGAGAACGACGTGCCCATCGTCGAAAACCCGCCGCTGGCCCGGGCCTTGTACAAGGCGGTGGAAATCGACGACGAAATCCCGCAGGAACACTACAAGGCGGTGGCCGAGGTCATCGGCTACGTCATGAAGCTCAAGCAGAAGGACCCGCCCAAGCGTGCCCCTCTCCCTCCCCGTGCCCCTGATGGTCTCCGCTGAGGCACTGGCCTGGCTGGCGGCGGGTGCTGCCCTGCCGCTGGCCGCGCTGGGCGTCGTGCTGGGTCGAAACCGGCTGCGGCGGCCCGAGGCCCGGCGGCGCCGCGCGGCCGAGGCGGCGCTGCTGGACGGCGAGGAGGTGCCGCGCCTGGTAATGCGGCGCGACGGCACGGTGCTGGCCGCCAATGCGCCGGCGCGCCGGCGGTGGGCGGCCGAGACCCCGCTGGCCGAACTGTCCCGGCGCCTGCCGGCCGAGGACGAGGAGGCGGCCGAGGCCTTCTCCCGGCTGCGCGCGGCGGTGGAGGCCGGCGGGTACGAGGTGCTGGACGTGCCGTTGGCCGCCAACGGCGGCGCGGGCGTGGAGTGGCTGCGGGTGGCGGTGTCTCCGGCCGGTGCCGCGCTGCCCGGCGGGTCCGGCGGACTTCCGGCGGATGCAGTGCTGTGGCGGGCCGACGACATCACCGCCCGGCGCGCCATCGACGACGTGCTGCGCCGCGACCGCGACCACCTGTCGGACTTCCTCTACTTCCTGCCGGTTGGCGTCTACTCCGCCGACATCGACGGCCGCCTGCGCACCGTCAACCAGCGCTTCGCCGAATGGCTGGGCTGGACGCCGTCGGAATTGACGGGTGCGGCGCTCTCCGACCTGCTGCACGAGGGCGGCGGCCCGGAGTGGGACGGCACCTGGCGCGGCGTCGTCGCCTTCCGCGCCCGCGCCGGCCGTCCGCTGCCGGCCTTCATCGCCCAGGACCTGTACGACGACGGCGGCGAGACGCGCACGCGCACCGCCGTCCTGCGGCTGGACGACGTGGCGCCGCCGTCCCTCTCCGGTCCCGGCGGCATGGGGGAGCACGGCGAGGCCTCGTTCCGCCGGCTGTTCGAGCGGGCGCCGACGGCGCTGGTCGTGCTCGACGAAACCGGATGCATGGAGGCCGTCAACGGCGCCTTCGCCCGGCTGGTGGGGCAGCCGCGCGGCGACCTGACGGACCGGCCGCTCGCCGACCTGCTGCTGGAGGACGACCGCGAGGCGCTGGAGGCGCTGCTCGCCCGCCTCGCGCTGGGCAGTGCCGGCGGCGGCGCGTCGGCCGCGCTCGACGTGCGGCTGGGCGAGGATGCGGCGCGGGCGCGGGTGTGCTCGCTGGCTGTCGCGGCGCTCGGCGGGGAAGGCGAGGGCGTGACCGGGTTTCTGGTGCACGCCGTCGACGCCACCGAGCAGAAAAGCCTGGAGATGCAGTTCGCCCAGGCCCAGAAGATGCAGGCCATGGGCCAGTTGGCCGGCGGCGTGGCGCACGACTTCAACAACCTGCTGACGGCCATGATCGGCTTCTGTGATCTTCTGCTGCAGCGCCACGGCGCCGGCGACCCCAGTTTCGCCGACATCATGCAGATCAAGCAGAACGCCAATCGCGCCGCCAACCTGGTGCGCCAGCTTCTGGCCTTCTCACGGCGCCAGCCGCTCATGCCCAAGCTGTTGAACGCCACCGATGCGCTGTCGGAGCTGTCACACCTCCTGCGCCGGCTGCTGGGCGAGCACGTGACGCTGTCCATCGTCCACGGCCGCGACCTGGGGCTGGTGCGCGTGGACCCGGGCCAGTTCGACCAGGTCATCATCAACCTGGCCGTCAACGCCCGCGACGCCATGCCCGGCGGCGGCGCCCTGACCATCCGCACCGGCGTCGTCGACATCACCGAGACCCGCAAGAAGGGAGCGGAGGACATTCCGCCCGGCCGCTACGTGGAAGTCGTTGTGTCGGATACCGGCACCGGCATCCCGCAGGACTATATCGGCCGCATCTTCGAACCCTTTTTCTCCACCAAGGTGGGCGTGACGGGTGCGGGCACCGGCCTAGGCCTGTCCACCGTCTACGGCATCGTGCGCCAGACCGACGGCTACATCTTCGTCGACAGCGAGCCGGGGGCGGGCGCGACCTTCACCATCTGGCTGCCGCGCCACGACCCGGAGACGGGCCAGAACGAGGCGCCCATCACCCCGGCCGGTCCCGCCGACGCCGCGGAGGCGACTCTGGAGGCGGCGGAGGAGGACGGCTTCGTGCCGCCGCCGGACTTCGACTCGCTGGAGGACATCGACGACGCCGACCTGCCGGACCCGACGGCGCCGCCGCCGCCGGCCCCGGCGGAAGAGGCCGTCCCGCCGGCGCCCGAGGAGGACCCTGCGGCGCTGGGCGGGTCGGGCCGGATCCTGCTGGTGGAGGACGAGGATGCGGTGCGCGTCTTCGCCGTCCGCGCCTTGCGGAACAAGGGGTACACCGTGCTGGAGGCCCGTACCGGCGAGGGCGCGCTCGACATCCTGCGCGACGAGCCCGACATCGACCTGCTGATCACCGACATGGTCATGCCCGGCATGGATGGCGCCACCCTGGCGCGCCTGGTGCGGGTGGAGCGGCCCGAGATCAAGGTGATCCTCATCTCCGGCTATTCCGAGGAAGTGGCGCGCGGCGACCTGGTGGATTCGCGCGAGGTCCACTTCCTGCCCAAGCCCTTCGACCTGGCGCAGCTGGCGGGGCGGGTGAAGGAGGTTCTGGGCGGGTAAGTGGTTGTTCTGAAACAAGGTTCTATGCCCGCGCCGGGTTGTTTTCGCATTTTGTTCTCTTTTCCCTTGCGGACGTGAACAAACTGCGTACAGTGAAGCCCAGGAACGGCGTTGCACCGCCACGCACACCTGTGGGATAAGGGGGCTTCAGATGTCAGAGACCGCACTTCGCCTCGTCGAGAAGGATTCCATGGACAAGCAGAAAGCTCTGGACGCCGCCGTCAGCCAGATCGAACGGGCTTTCGGCAAGGGGTCGATCATGCGCCTGGGGCAGCGCGAGACGGTCATCGACGTCGAGGCCATCTCCACCGGCTCGCTGGGCCTGGACCTGGCGCTGGGCATCGGCGGCCTGCCCAAGGGCCGCATCATCGAGGTTTATGGCCCGGAAAGCTCGGGCAAGACCACGCTGGCCCTGCATGTGGTGGCGGAAGCCCAGAAGAAGGGCGGCGCCTGCGCCTTCGTCGATGCCGAGCACGCGCTGGACCCGGTGTACGCCCGCAAGCTGGGAGTCAACCTGGACGAGCTGCTGATCTCCCAGCCCGACGCCGGCGAGCAGGCGCTGGAAATCGCCGACACGCTGGTGCGTTCGGGCGCCGTCGACGTGCTGGTCATCGACTCCGTCGCCGCCCTGGTGCCCCGCGCCGAACTTGAAGGCGAGATGGGCGACAGCCACGTCGGCCTGCAGGCCCGCCTGATGAGCCAGGCGCTGCGCAAGCTGACCGGCTCGGTCTCGCGGTCGAAGACCATGGTGATCTTCATCAACCAGATCCGCATGAAGATCGGCGTCATGTTCGGCAACCCCGAGACCACCACGGGCGGCAACGCGCTGAAGTTCTACAGCTCGGTCCGCATGGAAATCCGCCGCATCGGCGCCATCAAGGACCGTGATGAGGTGGTGGGCAACCAGACCCGCGTGAAGGTGGTGAAGAACAAGGTGGCGCCCCCGTTCAAGCAGGTCGAGTTCGACATCATGTACGGCGAGGGCGTCTCCAAGACCGGCGAACTGCTGGACCTGGGCGTGAAGGCCGGCATCGTCGAGAAATCGGGCAGTTGGTTCTCCTACAACTCCACCCGCATCGGCCAGGGCCGCGAGAACGCCAAGAACTACCTGAAGGAAAACCCGGAAACGGCGGCGGAGATCGAAAAGGCGATCCGCACCAACGCCGGCCTTCTGGAGGACGACATGCAGTCGGGCCCCGGCGGCCTGGACGAAAGCACCAACGCCGAAGCCGGCGAATAAATCCCACGGCGTGGGCCGGAGCGCAGGATGCTCCGGCCCGAACTGTTTCTTCGGGTCGGCATTGCGCCGCGGGTGGGCTGTGGGAATGCGGCAAGCGACTCCCGCGTAAGCCTCTCGGTGCCCGGCGTGCCTACCGCTCGATCACGCGGTCGCAGACATCGCCGCCGCAGCGCACGCCTTCGCCCGCGCCCAGCAAGCGCCCCATCACGGCAATTCCCGCCGCCACTCCCGCAAGCATGGCGCCGTAGGCGGGCACGGCGTGAGGCGACAGCGCCGGCAGGGCATGCATGAGGATGGCGTCGTTGCCCCCGGGCACCATCGCGATGCCCACCCCCATGAGCGTGCCGCCGGCCAGGTGGCGCAGCCATGCCGCGCGGGGCCGGGCCCGCCACCGGAAGGTGCCGCGCGCGACGGCGGAGACGGTGACGCCGGCCAGCAGCGCCACCAGCAACCCGGCCCGCACGGCGTCCGGCGGGTGGGTCGCGGCGGCTCCGGTCAGCCAGTCGGCGGCGTCGACCACCAGTCCCGTGTAGGCCCAGGCGCCGACTGCGGCGCAGAGCAGGGCGTTGGCAGCGCCGATCAGCAGAGCCGCCACCGACAGGCGCATGCGGTCGGACAGCAGATGCTCCCGCGTCGTCAGTCCGCGCCGCCGTGTGCGGATCAGACTCCGGGCTTCCCATGCCGCCCAGGCGGCCGCCGCGGCCCAGAGGGCAACCGTCCAGGTTGCGGGGGCGGCCAACGGGCTGGCGCCGATCGGCGGCTCTGGCGACGACGGGGGCAGGGCGGCTAGGGCCGCGCCGAGCCCGAGCCCCACCAGGGTGAGCCCGTATCCGGCGTCACCGCTGCCCAGGCGCGTGAGGGTTGAGACGGCGCATCCGTTATTGACCGCCGCCCCCGCCCCGAACAGCACACCCCCCAGCAGAGTCCCCAGGGTCGGCCAGACGATGGGCAGGGGCTCCACGGCCGGCGCCAGCCAGACCATGGGCGTCGCGATCACCAGCACCCAGCCGGCGCTCTTGAAGAAGCTGGCCAGCATGTGGGCGCGGCGGGTGGTGGCGATTTCGGTCACCGCGCGCACGGTGCACAGCCCGGCGCGGTGGGCGGAAAAGCCAAGGCCCGCCGCGAGCAGTGCCAGGGCCGGATACAGAAGCCATGCCGGTGTCGTCATGCGGTCAGTATGGCGCGCCGGGCCGCCCGATGCAGTTCACCCGTCGGTGAGCGAGCACCGAGGGGTGGGGCCGGGGGAATGCCAAGCCGGCGCGGCCTGCGTCAGGTCAGCGGCAGGCCTTTGCGCCGGGCGTACTCGTCGCCAAGCTTCTGAACCGTCTCGTGCGGCAGTTTTTCCTTCGCCTGGTTCCACAGGGCACGTTCCTCGTGGTCGGCGTGCCAGCGGAAGTTGGCGTGCAGGCGCTGGGCCGCTTCCATGAACTCGCTGCTTTCCGGCGACAGCCCGTCCATGGAGGTGAGGATGCCGCGCGCCTCGTCCAGCGCCTCCATGTCGTCGTCGATCTCGGCGTCCAGGCCGGTGGCGCGGCGGGCGGCGGGGTAGAACTCCTGCTCCTCGAAGTTCTGCAGGGTGTCGAAGGTCTGCTTGACGTCGCGGAAGTGCTTCACCCGGCGCGCCGTGTCACCGTTGGTGTGCTCCAGAATCTGCTCGATCCCGGCAAGGATGAAGGCGTGGTCGCGGCGCATCAGTTCATAAACGTCCTGGCTCATGGACGGCCTCCGTATCTTGGGCGTTGGCTTGGCCGAGAAACGGATGGCGCCCCGCCCTTGGTTCCCGCCGATCGCGCGTGCCGCTTGAGGCCGCGGCGGCGCCGTCCCATATCCGTTGATCCGCCCCGCGCGGGGCCGTGCTGGACTTGGCCGGGTCCCCGTATTAGAAAGCCGGAACGGCTTCGCCCGCGCGAGGCACTTGGATTCCCTCAGGCAACCGCCGGAGGCCCACACGACAAGGGGCCGGGCGGCATTGGTGACGACGAATGCAGACCGCGAAAGACATCCGCAAGACCTTCCTCGACTTCTTCGCCGCCAATGGGCACGAGATCGTGCCCTCGAGCCCGCTCGTGCCGCGCAACGACCCGACGTTGATGTTCACCAACGCCGGCATGGTGCAGTTCAAGAACGTCTTCACGGGGCAGGAGCACCGGCCGTATTCGCGCGCCACCACCTCGCAGAAATGCGTGCGCGCCGGCGGCAAGCACAACGACCTGGACAACGTCGGCTACACCGCCCGCCACCACACCTTCTTCGAGATGCTGGGCAACTTCTCCTTCGGTGACTATTTCAAGGACGAGGCCATCAAGCTGGCCTGGGACCTGATCACCAAGGAATACGGTCTGCCCGCCGACAAGCTGCTGGTGACCGTGCATTCCTCCGACGAGGACGCCGCCGCCCTGTGGCGCAAGATCGCCGGCCTGCCGGACGAGAAGATCATCCGCATCCCGACGTCCGACAATTTCTGGATGATGGGCGACACGGGCCCCTGCGGCCCGTGCTCGGAAATCTTCTACGACCACGGTCCGTCCATCCCCGGCGGCCCCCCGGGGAGCCCGGACGAGGACGGCGACCGCTTCATCGAGATCTGGAACCTCGTGTTCATGCAGTACGAGCAGCTCTCGGCCAACGAGCGCGTCGACCTGCCCAAGCCCTCCATCGACACCGGCATGGGGCTGGAGCGCCTGGCGGCCGTGCTGCAGGGCAAGCACGACAACTACGACATCGACCTCATGCGCAACCTGATCGAGGCGACGGCCAAGGCCGCCGGCACCGATCCCGAGGGCGCGCACAAGGTCAGCCACCGCGTCATCGCTGACCACCTGCGGTCCGCCTGCTTCCTCATCGCCGACGGCGTGCTGCCGTCCAACGAGGGGCGCGGCTACGTGCTGCGCCGCATCATGCGCCGCGCCATGCGCCACGCGCACCTGATGGGTTGCGACGACCCGCTGCTGTATAAGCTGGTGCCGTCGCTGCAGGGCGAGATGTCCGACGCCTTCCCCGAGTTGGACCGCGCCGGCGCGCTCATCACCGAGACGCTGAAGCTGGAGGAAAGCCGCTTCAAGTCCATGCTCGACCGCGGCCTGAAGCTGCTGGAGGACGAGGCCGCCGGCCTGGCGAAAGGCGGCACGCTGTCGGGCGACGTGGCCTTCAAGCTCTACGACACCTACGGCTTCCCGCTGGACCTGACGCAGGACGCCCTGCGCGCCCGCGGCATTGCGGTCGACACCGAGGGCTTCAACGCCGCCATGGAGCGCCAGCGCGCGGAGGCGCGCAAGGCGTGGTCCGGCTCCGGCGAGGCCGTGACGGAAAAGGTCTGGTTCGAACTGCGCGAGAAGGTTGGCGCGACCGAGTTCCTGGGCTACTCCGCCGAACAGGCCGAGGGCCAGGTCACGGCGCTGGTGGTCGACGGCCAGCCGACGGACACGGCGAAGAAGGGCGATGAGGTCTCGCTGATCGCCAACCAGAGTCCGTTCTATGGCGAGAGCGGCGGCCAGATCGGCGACACCGGCGTCATCACGGTCACCGACAAGGGCCGCGTGCGCATTACCGATACCCAGAAGAAGCTGGGCGACATGACCATCCACATCGGAACTGTGGAAGAGGGCGAGGTCGCCGTCGGCGACCTGGCGTCGTTCGCCGTGGATGTCACCCGCCGCGACGCCATCCGCGCCAACCACTCCGCGACCCACCTGCTGCACGCCGCGCTCCGCCGCACGCTGGGCGATCACGTAACGCAGAAGGGTTCGCTGGTCGCGCCCGAGCGCCTGCGCTTCGACATCAGCCACCCCAAGGCGCTCAGCGCCGACGAAATCCGCGAGATCGAGGACGAGGTCAACGCCGCCATCCGCGCCAACGCGCCGGTGACGACCCGCCTGATGGACCCGGAAAGCGCCATCGAGGCCGGCGCCATGGCGCTGTTCGGCGAGAAGTACGGTGAAGAGGTCCGCGTCGTCTCCATGGGCGGCGACGCCGAGTGCGACACGCACTTCTCCACCGAACTGTGCGGCGGCACCCACGTCAAGCGCACGGGCGACATCGGCTTCCTGAAGATCATCGGCGAGGGGGCCGTGGGCTCGGGCGTGCGCCGCATCGAGGCCGTGACCGGCGTCGGCGCGCTCGACTACGTGCGCCAGCACGACATGATCCTGGCCGGCGCGGCGGAAGCCCTGCGTGCCACGCCGGGCGACCTGACCAACCGCATCAACGCGCTGGTCGAGGACCGCAAGCGGCTGGAGCGCGAGGTCGCCGACCTCCGCAAGAAGATCGCCATGGGCGGCGCCGGCGGCGGCGCCGCGTCGGGTCCGGCCATCAAGGAGGTGGGCGGCATTCCCTTCTCCGGCCGTGTGCTGCAGGACGTGCCCGCCAAGGAGCTGAAGGGCATGGTCGACGAGATGAAGACCCAGCTGGGCTCCGCCGTCGTCGCCCTGGTGGCGGTGACCGAGGGCAAGGCGTCCCTGGTGGTCGGCGTCACCGACGACCTGAAGGCCAAGGTCTCTGCCGTGGACCTGGTGCGCGCGGGCTCGGCCGCCGTCGGCGGCAAGGGCGGCGGCGGGCGCCCCGACATGGCCCAGGCCGGCGGCCCCGACGGGGACAAGGCCGAGGCCGCCCTGGCCGCCATCGAGGCGGCGCTGGGAGAGACGGTGGCCGCCTGACAGGCACGGGCACGGGCCGAATCGTCGTCGCCTGTCGACGAACCAACGGGGCTTCCCGGCGCGGGGAGCCCCGTTTTGTATGGCAATGTTAAACGGTCCGGACGAAAGCGTTTAACATTCGCGCATCATCCGAATTCGTCCTTGTATACAGACGGCGGCATGCCATTCTGCCGCTGCACATTCGCCGGTCGAGCCGCCGAGAATCCGGGGAGGCTTCACCGCCACGCAACGACAAGCGCCGTGCTCCCGGCGGATGCTGCACCGCGGAATCTCGCGCCGACCCGGTGCCGCTCGCCGCAACCCCTCCTGTAAAATTCTTTAAATATAAGGGGTTGGGCGCCGCGCCGGAGATTTTGTGCGGTGCACAAAAATTCCCTTTGACTTTTCTCCCACAGTCCCTATCTTAGGGTCATGTTGCAACGCAGCACGGGGCGCGAGGGTGTGCGTCCCAGCGCAAGCGAAAGGGTCGCACGGCCCGACACCCAGTGAACGTGACGACCTCGCACCGCGCTGATAGCGACCACCAAACTCGGGAGACACTCCTATGCTGAAGAATTACGAATCCCTGATGCAGTTCAACAAGGACAGCATGGACGCCTTCGTGAAGTCCGGCACCACCCTGGCGAACGGCTTCGAGCAGATCGCCAAGGAAAGCTTCGGCTTTGCCGGCCGCTCCTTCGAGAGCGCCATCGAGGCCAGCCAGGCCTTCGCGACCTGCAAGACCCCGGCCGAGATGGTCCAGCTGCAGACCAAGCTGGCCAAGGAAAACTGGGAGACCATGGTCTCCGAGACCACCAAGCTGTCCGAGCTGTCGGCCACCGTGGTGAAGTCGGCCGTCGAGCCGATCTCGGCCCGCTACAAGACCGCTTTCGACGCCGCCACCAAGGCCGCCGCGTAAACAGCGCGCGGCCGGCCGGGACAGCGCGCGGAGACAGGGGCCTCCTTCGCGCGCCGCCCGGCAGGCGACCGAATGACGGAACCGGCGTCACCCCGTTTGGGGGGTGGCGCCGGTTTTCTTTTGTGCGCCTGCGGTCCCACGGAATGCCCCCAAACCGTCACGAATGGCGCGTTGCAAGTCGGTGGCGGTCATGGCACAAAACGTCAATTCTTGCCGGCCCGCGCACGCAGCCGCTTCCGCAATGCGTCCAAGCGGTTACACTGGGGGCGGCCGGCGCGCGCGGGGCGGGTGTTTTCCGTCAACCCCGGGTGCGGCTGGATCGTTCTTCCACGGTTATTTTTCGGCAATGCAATAGGTGTTTTCCGCCATGGTGCGACCCGTCAAGAAAGCCGTGTTTCCCGTCGCGGGCCTCGGCACCCGCTTCCTCCCCGCCACCAAGCTCGTGCCCAAGGAAATGCTGCCGGTCGTCGACCGGCCGCTGATCCAGTACGCCATGGACGAGTGCCGCGAGGCCGGGATCGAGCATTTCATCTTCGTCACCGGCCGTGGCAAGTCCTCCATCATGGCGCACTTCGACCATGTGCCCGAGCTTGAGGACCTGCTGCGCGAGAAGAACAAGACGCAGGAGCTGGACGCCCTGCTGTCGTCCATGCCGCCCGCCGGCACCGTCTATGCGACGCGCCAGCAGGCGCCGCTCGGCCTGGGCCACGCCGTGCTTTGCGCGCGGGCCTTCGTGGGCGACGAGCCCTTCGCCGTGGTGCTGCCCGACGACATGGTGCTGGCCGACGGCAAGCCCTGCATCGGCCAGTTGATCGAGGCGCAGGCGCGCGTCGGCGGCAACGTGGTCGCCGTGGAGGAAGTGCCCGCGGACCAGACCAACAAGTACGGCATCCTGGACGTCGACTTCGACGACGGCAAGCTGGCCCGGGCCAGCGGCCTGGTGGAAAAGCCCAAGCCGGCCGACGCGCCGTCGCGGCTGGCGATCATCGGCCGCTATGTGCTGGACCCGCGCGTGTTCGACGCCCTGGAGACGCAGGGCGCCGGATCGGGCGGGGAAATCCAGCTCACCGACGCCATGAACGCCACCATCGGCAAGATGCCGTTCCACGGCCTGCGGTTCGACGGTACGCGGTACGACTGCGGCGACAAGGTCGGGTTCCTGAAGGCCAACATCGCCTATGCGCTGAACCGTGCCGATATGGGCAGCCAGGTGGCCGACGTGCTGAAGTCGTTCTGCGCCGAGCTTGAGGCCGGCAAGGCCGCGCCCGCGGCGCGCGGCGGCACGGGGGCCGGCGGCGAGGAGCCGGTGGCCGTGCCGGCCGAGCCCAAGAAGTAATCATACACACGGCGGCGGCCCCGTTTCAGGCCGCCGCCCAGTCCGGTCAGGAAGGAAGGATCGCGATGCGCATTGCCATGATCGGCACCGGCTACGTCGGCCTGGTGTCGGGTGCCTGTTTCTCCGAATTCGGCGTCACCGTCACCTGCGTCGACAAGGACGAAAGCAAGATCGAACGGCTCAAGCGCGGCGAGATTCCCATCTATGAACCGGGCCTGGACAAGCTGGTGGCGTCCAATGTCGCCGCCGGCCGTCTGGAGTTCACCACCGAACTGGCCGAGGCCGTGACGGGTGCCGACGCGGTGTTCATCGCCGTCGGCACGCCCTCGCGCCGGGGCGACGGCCATGCGGACCTGTCCTACGTCTACGGTGCGGCGGAAGAGATCGCGCGCGCCATGGACGGCTACACCGTGGTGGTCACCAAGTCGACGGTTCCCGTCGGCACGGGCCGCGAGGTGGAGAAGATCATCCGCGCCACCCGCCCGGATGCCGAGTTCGACGTCGTCTCCAACCCCGAGTTCCTGCGCGAAGGCTCGGCCATCAACGATTTCATGCGGCCCGACCGCGTGGTCATCGGCGCCGAGACCGACCGCGCGCGCGAGGTGATGCGCGGCCT
>NZ_ANHY01000024.1 GCF_000315795.1 Caenispirillum salinarum AK4 | reverse complement strand
GCGGCCGCGCCGGCAGCGCAGGGGGCCGCTGCCGCGGCGCACGGCGCTGCCGCCGCCGCGCAGGGGGCGATGGCCGCGCAGGTGGCCGAGCCGGCGACCACCGGCCCGGCGGCGGGCTTGGCGCCGGAAAGGCCGCGATGCGCGATGTGGTCGGCGGCCACGGCGGCAGTGCCCGCCAGGAAGACGGAGCCGAACAGCAGGGCGTTGCGCTTGCTCTTTTTCATGGCTGGACTCACTTGCCTCCGTCGAGGCCGAACAGGGGGCGCAGGCGGATGCCGATCAGGCTGCCCGCGAAGGCAGCGGCGAACCACAGCCAGCCGTGCAGGCTGCCCGAGGCGATGCCGGAGAACAGCGCGCCGATGTTGCAGCCGAACGCCAACCGCGCGCCGTAGCCCATCAGCAGGCCGCCGATGATGGCGGCGGCAAGGCTGCGCCAGGGCAGGGCGGCCTTGGGGGCGAACTTGCCCGCCAGCGCGGCGGCCAGCGCGGCGCCAATGAGGATGCCGAAGTTCATCACGGACGTGGTGTCGAACAGCACGCTGTCACCCAGCGCCGCCTGCGGGCCGGGCCAGTTCCAGAAGGCCCAGTTTTCCACCGGCACGCCCACGACCTGCGCCGTCTTCGCGCCCCAGAGGCCGAAGGCGAAGGTGATGGACCACGGGTGGCCGGCGACCAGCAGCGTCGCCACGTTCAGACCCGCGAGCAGGAGTGCGGCGCCCAGCAGCGGCCAGGGGCCGTGCAGCAGGCGCCCCAAGCCGTGGCGCGGCGGCGTCGGAGCGGGCTCCAGCGTGCCGTGGCGGCGGCGCTCCACCCACACCGTCAGCGCGGCGACCAGCGCCAGGCCGACCAGCGTGACCGCCAGACCGCCCGAGACGCCCAGGCTCGCGCCCAGGCTGACGGGCGGCAGGCCGGGCTGCTCCAGCCACCAGGGCAGGTGCCAGCTTCCCGCAACGGCGCCGATGACGAAGAAGGCCAGCGTCACCAACATGCGGCTCGACCCGCCGCCGACGGTGAACAGCGTACCCGAGCCGCAGCCGCCGCCGAGTTGCATCCCCAGGCCGAACAGCGCCGCGCCGACCAGCACCGACACGCCCACCGGGGCAACCGAGCCCACAAGGGCCGTGCCGAAGACCTCCCCGGCGGCCAGAAGGGGCATGAAGACGATGGCAGCGAGGCCGATCATGAGCATCTGCGCCCGCATGGCCCGCCCGCGCCGCTCCACCACCAGACGGCGCCAGCCGCCTGTGAAGCCGAAGGCGGCATGGTAGAGGGTGGCACCCAGGGCCCCGCCGATGAGGAACAGGGCGGCCTGGCGCAGGTCCACCGCCTGCCACACGGCGATGGCGCCCAGCACCAGGGCGGCGCCGGCCGCCAGGGCCGGACCGTTGTCCACGTCCACCCCGAAGCGGCCGAGCAGGCCGGGACGGGGCGCGGTGGTGGTGGATGCGTTGGCTTGGCTCATGATCGGTCTCTTGCTGCGTCCGTCGGCTTAGTTGGTGTTGCCGTAGACGACCATCGGGTTTTCGGCGTCCTTGGTCCATTCGGCCAGCGAGCCGTCATACATGCTGACGTTCTCGGCGCCGGCGACCTCGCTCAGGCCGAACCACGCGACCGACGCCCAGTGGCCGGTGTTGCAGTAGGCGATCTGCGGCTGGTCCTTCTCGATGCCCACCTGTTCGAGCAGGCTGTCGATGTCCGACGGCTCGGCGAACTGGGCGGTCTTGCCGTCGTAGAACAGGCCGTTGGCGATGTTCGCCGAGCCCGGAATGGTCCCGGCGACCTTGGCGACCGGGCTCTTGGCCTGGCCCAGGTACTGCTCGGTCGGGCGGGCGTCGACCAGGGCGGCCTTGCCGTCCAGGGCCTGACGCACGTCGTCGGCGGTGGCGATCAGCTCGGGTCGGAACTCGGCTTCGAAAATGGCGGGCGCGGGCTGCGTCCCCTCGGTCGACAGGGGCTTGCCGGCCGCGACCCATGCCTTGTGGCCGCCTTCCAGGATGGAGACCTCGTCATGGCCCATCACCTTGAAGGTCCAGTAGACGCGCGTGGCGCTGCCGAAGTCCGAGGAATCCTCGCCGGCCGGAATGATGACGACATGGGTATCCTCGTCGATGCCCAGCGCGCCGATCTTCTCTTCCAGCGTCGGAACGGTGGGCAGCATGCCTGGCGTGCCGTCGGTCTTGGTGCGCCAGGCGTAGCCCACGTAGGGCGCGGCGACCGAGCCCGGGACATGGCCCTGCGTGTAGGGGACCGGGCCCTTCGGCTTGCCGTCCTTGTCGTACTCAGGGTCGCGGATGTCGATCACCACCAGGTTATCGGCATTCAGGTTGCTTTCCAGCCACGCCGGGTCGACCAGCGGGCGGTCGGTCAGGCCCTCGGCCTGGGCGGCGGCGGTGCCGGCGGCGAGCAGCACGGCGGCGGATGCGGCGATGTACAGCGTGCGCATGGGGTATCCTCCGATTCCAATCGTGGAACCGATTTAAATACGCACCGCGGAAATGTCAAATGCCTGCGATATACAAAAATATCATGTCAAACCTGCAAGGTGGCGCACCTCTGCCAGTTTCGTTTCCAGGTCAATGGATTGACGCGAGGTGACCTCCAGCGCGCGGTCGTTCAGGACATCGGTTCCGGCGGCGGCCGAACCGTGGCGGGCCAGGACGTGGTCGCGCTGGCGCAGGAGTGCCGCGATTTCGGGCCGGTAGAGCGTCATCATGGCCGTGATCCAGCGGTTCAGCGGCCAGGATGGATGGGCGACGTCCATCTCGAAGGCGGGCAGGGCAGGAATCAACACATCCGCCGCGTAGATCGTTTCGTCGGTGACCCAGCGGTTGGTGGTGAACAGGGCCGTTGGGCGGCCGTAGCGGTCCATACTGATGGCGACAAGGTGCGCCGTTACCCCCGCCGGGTCGCGATCCACCGGGTTGCCCGGCAGCTCGGCCGGCGCGGCGTCGGTGGGCAGGGCGGCGGGCCGGAGGAAGGTGTGGAAGTGGCCGAAGTCCACCTCCCGCGTCGGAGAAGCGGGATGGGCATGGAAGTAGAACTGGCTGTGGGTTTCCGGGTCGCGCACGTCGCCCGGCGGGTAGTGCTCCAACTCCACGAAGTCGTAACCGCCCAGGGCTTCCAGAACGATGTTGCTGCCGCTCTTGCCCAGGACACGCATGCAATCCACCACCTCGGCGGCGGCATCGGCCAGGTCCTCCGGATCGGGACGGGCGAAGTCGGGCGGCATGGCGGCGTGTCCTTCAGGCGGTGATTGCGGCGGCGGCGG
>NZ_ANHY01000023.1 GCF_000315795.1 Caenispirillum salinarum AK4 | reverse complement strand
GGGCTCCGACTGCTTGTAGGCATCCGGTTTCAGGTTCTCTTTCACTCCCCTTGTCGGGGTGCTTTTCACCTTTCCCTCACGGTACTGGTGCACTATCGGTCGTCAAGGAGTACTTAGCCTTGGAGGGTGGTCCCCCCATGTTCAGACAGGATTTCACGTGTCCCGCCCTACTCGAGGACATATGCTCTTTCTACCCGTACGGGGCTATCACCCGCTCTGGCCGGCCTTTCCATGCCGTTCCGGTTCTTAAACATATGCCACTGGGCTAGTCCGCGTTCGCTCGCCACTACTAGCGGAGTCTCGGTTGATGTCCTTTCCTCGGGCTACTTAGATGTTTCAGTTCGCCCGGTTCGCCTCCCATGCCTATGTATTCAGCATGGGATACCCCTAAGGGTGGGTTTCCCCATTCGGAAATCCTCGGATCAAAGCCTACTCCCGGCTCCCCGAAGCTTATCGCAGGGTGTCACGTCCTTCATCGCCTCTTGACGCCAAGGCATCCACCAGATGCCCTTCTCATACTTCAAGCACCGTCCGCAGGGACAAGCCCGGCGCGACAATGCTCTCCATCAAAGATGCGTTCCCGCTCGGCATGCCGAAGGATGAGCGGCATGCCGAACATTTCATTGATCCGCCCGTCAGATGTGCCGGGGATGGCACACTGCCTTAGGCTGCATGCCTTTGGCATGACGGGCAGACCGCTTCACAATGACCTCTTCACGATGTCCAAGAGCGAACGGAAGACCGAAGCACGGCGGCTTCGGATCAGCTTCCCGGCTGGGCCGGAAATGGTTTCCCTCGATCGATCTGTCAGGTGTTGGTGGAGGCGGACGGGTTCGAACCGACGACCTTCCGCTTGCAAAGCGGATGCTCTCCCAGCTGAGCTACGCCCCCGCTGTGGCAACGTCGATGACCCTCGCAGCCTCGGCCGCGTCTCCTGCCTGCGCTCTTTGTTGTCGCGAAGCACCAAACCGATGCGACTGCATCGGCGCCGCGGATGCGGCGTGAGCCCTTTTCGGCTCGCTGTCGCGAGACGAAAACACCGGCGACAAGCCGGCGGCGCGGCGCCTGAGCGCCTAAAACAACTGGTGGGCCTGGCTAGACTCGAACTAGCGACCTCACCCTTATCAGGGGTGCGCTCTAACCACCTGAGCTACAGGCCCGCTCACACGCCAGGGCGTGCGGCAACAGGAGTGCCTGGTTGATCGATCGGGAAGGGATGCGAAGACGGCGGTGCGTCCAGGTAGTGTGTGTCAAGCAGCGAGAGCGTTGCCGCTCCTGCTTCCTTGAAAGGAGGTGATCCAGCCGCAGGTTCCCCTACGGCTACCTTGTTACGACTTCACCCCAGTCGCTGACCTTACCGTGGCCGGCTGCCTCCTTGCGGTTGGCGCACCGTCTTCGGGTAAAGCCAACTCCCATGGTGTGACGGGCGGTGTGTACAAGGCCCGGGAACGTATTCACCGTGGCATGCTGATCCACGATTACTAGCGATTCCGACTTCATGCACTCGAGTTGCAGAGTGCAATCCGAACTGAGACATCTTTTGGAGATTAGCTCCACGTCGCCGTGTGGCTGCCCATTGTAGATGCCATTGTAGCACGTGTGTAGCCCAGCCCGTAAGGGCCATGAGGACTTGACGTCATCCCCACCTTCCTCCGACTTGTCATCGGCAGTTCCCCTAGAGTGCCCAACTCAATGCTGGCAACTAAGGGCGAGGGTTGCGCTCGTTGCGGGACTTAACCCAACATCTCACGACACGAGCTGACGACAGCCATGCAGCACCTGTGCGGGATCCAGCCGAACTGAAAGTGTCATCTCTGACACCGCGATCCCCATGTCAAGGGCTGGTAAGGTTCTGCGCGTTGCTTCGAATTAAACCACATGCTCCACCGCTTGTGCGGGCCCCCGTCAATTCCTTTGAGTTTTAACCTTGCGGCCGTACTCCCCAGGCGGAGTGCTTAATGCGTTAGCTGCGCCACTGACCTGCAAGCAGGCCAACAGCTAGCACTCATCGTTTACGGCGTGGACTACCAGGGTATCTAATCCTGTTTGCTCCCCACGCTTTCGCGCCTCAGCGTCAATACCGCGCCAGGTGGCCGCCTTCGCCACTGGTGTTCCGGCCAATATCTACGAATTTCACCTCTACACTGGCCATTCCACCACCCTCTCACGGATTCAAGCGTGCCAGTATCAAAGGCAATTCCGAGGTTGAGCCCCGGGATTTCACCCCTGACTATGCACACCGCCTACGCGCGCTTTACGCCCAGTAATTCCGAACAACGCTTGCCCCCTTCGTATTACCGCGGCTGCTGGCACGAAGTTAGCCGGGGCTTCTTCTGAAGTTACCGTCATCATCGTCACTTCTGAAAGAGCTTTACAACCCGAAGGCCTTCTTCACTCACGCGGCATGGCTGGATCAGGCTTGCGCCCATTGTCCAATATTCCCCACTGCTGCCTCCCGTAGGAGTCTGGGCCGTGTCTCAGTCCCAGTGTGGCTGATCATCCTCTCAGACCAGCTACGGATCGTCGGCTTGGTGGGCCGTTACCCCACCAACTACCTAATCCGACGCGGGCACATCCTGGAGCGATAAATCTTTCCCCCGTAGGGCGTATGCGGTATTAGCCGCCGTTTCCAGCGGTTATCCCCCACTCCAGGGCAGTTTCCCACGCGTTACTCACCCGTGCGCCACTCTCTCCGAAGAGAGCGTTCGACTTGCATGTGTTAGGCCTGCCGCCAGCGTTCGTTCTGAGCCAGGATCAAACTCTCATGTTGATCTTGACGGATGGAACCTGCAAAACGCTACTGCGTCACTTACCTTATGATCGACCGAAGTCGATCCGGGTAGTTGCGTAGAATGCGCTGGCAGATTTCCATCTGTCGCAACAGACGTACCGCCGCCTGCGCATCCCTTCCGTTCGTTCACGATGTCAAAGAGCGCGAGGCCGA
>NZ_ANHY01000022.1 GCF_000315795.1 Caenispirillum salinarum AK4 | reverse complement strand
GCGGGCGCAGCGGCCGGGGCCGGCGTTTGCGGCGCCGGGTCGGCGGCGGCGGTGTCTGCCGGGGCCGACCCGGCCGGCCGGCCGGCCTCGGGCGCATCGGAGGGCTCGGCCGCCGGGGCGCCGTCGGCGTCCGTCATCTGGCGGGCGATTTCGTCCGGCCGGGCAATGTCGGAGGGAGCCGGCGTGGCCGGCCCGTCCCCGGTGTCCGGGGCGGGCGCCGCCGGCTGTTCGGGGGCCGGGGCTGCGGAGGGTTGCGCGGGTTCGGTGTCGGCGACCGCCACGGCATCCGGCGGCGGCGCAGGGCGCGCTTCCGTCTGCGGCTGCGGCTGCGGAGCCTGTTCCGGCGGCGTAACGTAGACCGGCGCGTCGCCGGTCGCCCCGGTCAGCAGGGTCTTCACCTCGTCCTGGAACACCAGCAGGCCCGCCATCGCGGCGGCGCTGCCCAGCAGGAAGACCAGGGCCAGGGCGCGCACGGCCGTCCGCCCCCGTCGCGGCCCCCCGTCGCCGGCCGTTGCGGCCCCTGCGGCCGGCGGTGCCAGCGGCGGCGGCGCGGCGGCGACGTTCACGCCGCCTTCGTTCGCCGCAGCCGTGCCGGGCTCGCCCCGTGCATTCTGCCGCGCCGCCTTTTCAAGCGCCTTGTAGAGTACGCTCATGCCCCACTTTCCACATCCGGGCCCGCACGACCCGGGTCTCGTCCTGTCCGTCCCCCACCGGGCGGAGTCACACGTCATGCCGCCGCGCCGGCCGGTCTGCCACTTTCGGATGGAACCATACCACGCGAGAGGTGAGAAAACGGTAAATTTGTATGTTTTCCCGTGCGTCCGGCGCCGCCGCGACCGTCGCCACACCGTACGGAGGCCGCCAAGGCATTGCAACTAGGGCGAAAGTCAGGGGCGTCGAAGCCTTGTATGCGCGACAGTAGAATTGTGCACTGCACTCTGAGGCATAAGGCGCGGAATCATTCGTACCGGCCTTCACTCAAACGAAACACGACCTTTTCAGTCGTGTTTGATTGGGCTACGATCCGTGCGTGTCACGCTTAGCGGCGGGAAGCATGCCGGGGCTTACCGGCCGATCGGCCGACCGTCGCCAGAGTGGCAAACTGTTCATATCCGTGCATAAACGGGAGGCTTTTTTGATGAAAACCCTTTACACGGCTGCCGCCGCTGCCGCTCTGACCGTCGGCCTTGGTGCCACCGCCGCCCAGGCGGGCGAGACCTTTGATGCGGTCAAGGAGCGGGGCGAACTGGTGTGCGGCGTGCACACCGGCCTGGCCGGATTCTCGGCGCCCGACGAGCAGGGCAACTGGTCCGGTCTGGACGTGGACGTCTGCCGCGCCGTCGCGGCCGCCGTCTTCGGCGACAGCGAGAAGGTCAAGTATGTGCCCCTGTCGGCGCAGCAGCGCCTGACCGCCCTGCAGGCGGGCGAGGTCGACGTGCTGGCCCGCAACACCACCCACACCCTGACCCGCGACACCGCCAACGGCCTGAACTTCCTGCCGGTCAACTACTACGACGGCCAGGGCTTCATGGTGCGCAAGGACCTGGGCGTGGACAGCGCCAGGCAGCTGGACGGCGCCACGGTGTGCGTGCAGACCGGCACCACCACCGAGCTGAACCTGGCCGACTACTTCCGCGCCAACAACATGCAGCTCAACCCGCTGACCATCGAGGCCTTCGAGGAAGTCAACGCCGCCTACGCCTCGGGCCGCTGCGACGCCCTGACGTCGGACACCTCGCAGCTCGCGGCCATCCGCGCCAACGACCTGCCGAACCCCGACGACCACGTCATCCTGCCCGAGCTGATCTCCAAGGAGCCGCTGGCCCCGGCCGTGCGCCACGGTGACGACCAGTGGTTCGACGCCGTGAAGTGGGTCCTCCACGCCATGGTCGACGCCGAGGAGATGGGCATCACGTCCGAGAACGTGGACCAGGTGAAGGCCGAGACCGACAACCCGAACGTCAAGCGCCTGCTGGGTGCCACGCCGGGCATGGGCGAGGCGCTGGGCCTGCCCAACGAGTGGGCCTACAACGTGATCTCGCAGGTCGGCAACTACGGCCAGTCCTTCGAGCGCAACGTCGGCCAGGACAGCCCGCTGAACCTGGAGCGCGGCCTGAACGCCCTGTGGACCGACGGCGGCCTGCAGTACGCCCCGCCGGCCCGCTAAGCGGTCCCGATGCGCGCCGGCGGTCAGATCGCCGGCGCAGCGTTCAGCCGGCACACGGCCTTTCGCGCCGCACGGCGCAAAGGCCGCCCGGCCTTGCCGGGCGATACCTGACCGGTTTCAGGCGTCGCGCGGTATAAATCGGTGAACGGGCGTCGCCGGCGGCGGCGGAGGCAGGGTCCCCTGCTTCCCTCGCCCCGGCGGCGACCTTTTTGCAAGCGGCCATTCTGCAAGACGGGTCACCAACGTTCATGGCAGACCACTCCTCCGCACGCGGCGCCCCCGCGGCCAAGGGCTCCGCGCCGCCCCGCAAGACGTCGTTCCTCAACGACCAGCGGGTGCGCGGCGTCCTGTACCAGATCCTGACCATCGGCGCCGTTGTGGCGGTGGGCTGGTATCTGGTGCACAACACGCTCACGAACCTCGCCGCCCGTGACATCGCCACGGGCTTCGGCTTCCTCGACCGCGAGGCCGGGTTCGACATCTCGGAAAGCGTCATCGAGTACTCGCCGGCCGACACCTACGGCCGCGTGCTGCTCGCCGGCCTTTTGAACACGCTGAAGGTCAGCATCATCGGCATCGTGCTGGCGACCCTGATCGGCACCATCATCGGCATCGCGCGCCTGTCCAACAACTGGCTGGTGGCGAAGCTGTCGTCGGTCTACGTCGAGGCCATGCGCAACGTGCCGCTGCTGCTGCAGCTGTTCTTCTGGTACGCCATCATCGGCGTCGCCCTGCCCCACCCGCGCGAGGCGCTGGAGCCCGTCGAGGGCTGGTTCCTGTCCAACCGCGGCTTCCGCTTCCCCTATCCGGTGTGGGAGACGGGCTGGACGCTGGCCGTCATCGGCCTGGTGCTGGCGGCCGTCATCACCTGGTGGCTGAACAAGCGCGCCGCCCGCATCCAGGGCGAAACCGGCCGGCGGCCCAACGTGCTGATCCCCGGCATCGCGCTGTTCATCGGCCTGCCGGTGATCCTGTGGGCCCTCGGCGGCGCGCCGACGGCCATCGACGTGCCGGAGATGGCGGGCTTCAACTTCCGTGGCGGTGCCAGCGTGTCGCCCGAGTTCGCGGCGCTGCTGCTGGGCCTGACGCTGTACACGGCCGCCTTCATCGCCGAAATCGTGCGCGGCGGCATCCTGTCGGTGCACTACGGCCAGACGGAAGCCGCCGTGGCGCTGGGCCTGAAGCGCGGCCTGGTGATGCGCCTGGTGCTGCTGCCGCAGGCGCTGCGCGTCATCATCCCGCCGCTGACCAGCCAGTACCTCAACCTGACCAAGAACAGCTCGCTGGCCATCGCCATCGGCTATCCGGACCTGGTGGCGACGGCGAACACGTCCATCAACCAGACCGGTCAGGCTGTCGAGGGCGTGGCGATCATCATGGCGACCTACCTGACGGTGTCCTTGAGCATTTCCGCCTTCATGAACTGGTACAACAGCTACATTGCGCTGCGAGGGGGGCGGAGCTGATGGTGATGCGCCAGGAAGAGCGCGATGCGCGCAACCCCGCCTACACGCACATCGAGGAACCGGACGAGCCCACGGCGGGCCATCCGACCCAGCGCGTGTGGGACATGCTGGGCTGGACAAAGAAGCATCTGTTCAGCTCCATCCCCAACACCATCGCCACGCTGGTCTGCCTGTACCTGCTGTGGCTGATCATTCCGCCCTTCCTCGACTGGGCGTTCCTGTCGGCCATCTGGTCGTCGGACACCCCCGACGCCTGTAAGGTGGACGGCGCCGGCGCCTGCTGGGCCTTCGTCGAGCAGAAGCACCGCTTCATCCTGTTCGGCCTCTATCCGTTCGACGAGCAGTGGCGTCCCATGACGGCCGTCGTGCTGTTCATCGCGGCGCTGGCGGCCAGCTGCTACCCGCCGTTCTGGTCCAAGTGGCTGATCCCGCTGTGGGCCGTGGTGCTGACGGTCTGCGGCGTGCTGATGTACGGTGGCGTGTTCGGCATGACCTATGTCGACAACACCCAGTGGGGCGGCGTGCCGCTGACCCTGATCCTGTCGGTGACGGGCATCGGCCTGGCCTTCCCGCTGGCCGTGCTGCTGGCGCTGGGGCGACGGTCGAACCTGCCGGCCATCAAGACCATCTGCGTCACCTTCATCGAGCTGATCCGCGGCGTGCCGCTGATTTCGGTGCTGTTCATGGCGTCGATCATGTTCCCGCTGTTCATGCCCGAGGGCGTGACCGTGGACAAGCTGCTGCGCGCCATCGTCGGCATCATGCTGTTCACCTCGGCCTATCTGGCCGAAGCCATCCGCGGCGGCCTGCAATCGCTGCCGCGCGGACAGTACGAGGCCGCCGACAGCCTGGGCCTCAGCTATTGGCAGAAGACGCGGCTGATCGTCCTGCCGCAGGCGCTGCGCATCGTCATTCCGCCGCTGGTGAACCAGTTCATCTCGACGTTCAAGGACACGTCGCTGGTCATCATCATCGGCCTCTTTGACCTGCTGACCAGCGCCAAGACCGCCTTGGCCGACCCGGAATGGCGCCAGTTCTACGCCGAGAGCTACATCTTCGCCGCCATCCTGTACTTCAGCTTCGCCTTCTTCATGTCGCGCTACAGCCAGTTCCTGGAGCGCCGTCTCAACGCGGGGACCCGTCGATGAGCAACGGAATCGAACCCACCCAGACCACCGTCGAACCGTCGGTGGATGCGCCGAAGACGCCCGCCATGGGCGAGGAAGTGGTCATCCGCCTGGACAACGTGAACAAGTGGTTCGGCCACTTCCACGTCCTGAAGGACATCAACCTGGATGTCCGCCGCGGCGAGCGCGTGGTCGTCTGCGGCCCGTCGGGCTCGGGCAAGTCCACCGTGATCCGCTGCATCAACCGGCTGGAGGAACACCAGCAGGGCGACATCATCGTCAACGGCGTGACGCTGACCAACGACGTCAAGGCCATCGAGGCCATCCGCAAGGACGTCGGCATGGTGTTCCAGAGCTTCAACCTGTTCCCGCACCTGACCGTGCTGGAAAACCTGATCCTCGGCCCCATCTGGGTGAACAAGACGCCCCGGAAGGAAGCCGTGGATACGGCCATGTACTACCTGGAGCGCGTGAAGATCCCCGAGCAGGCCTCCAAGTACCCCGGCCAGTTGTCGGGCGGCCAGCAGCAGCGTGTCGCCATCGCGCGGTCGCTGTGCATGAAGCCGTCCATCATGCTGTTCGACGAACCCACCTCCGCCCTTGATCCGGAAATGATCAAGGAGGTGCTCGACGTCATGGTGGAGTTGGCCCAGGAAGGCATGACCATGATCTGCGTCACCCACGAGATGGGCTTCGCCCGCTCGGTCGCCGACACGGTGGTCTTCATGGCCGACGGCCAGATCGTGGAGAAGAACAGCCCCAAGGAGCTGTTCGCCAACCCGCAGGAAGAGCGCACCCGGCAGTTCCTCAGCCAGATCATCCAGCACTGATCGGGCGTTCGCCAACGGGAAAGGCCGCCGTTCCGCATGGGGTGGCGGCCTTTTTTCGTGGGGGCGCGCGGGGGGGATGGCAGGCTCCGGTGGCTTTGTGCGGCGAGGCCACAAAGGGACGAAGGCCACCAAGGCTTCGCGGCTGCGCCGCAATGGTTATTGCGAGGGAGCCGCGGGCTCCCTCGCGCTCCCCCGGCTCCTTGGTCATCACCCTTCCTCTCAGGCCGGGCCAAGGCCCCGGCCGGAAAGAGGATGGCGCGCCTTTGCCTTGGTGTCTTGGTGCCTTGGTGTCTTGGTGGTTCCATAACACCTGCCAGCCAATGAAGCCGCAGCCCATCCGCCAGCACACCGGCTTCGTGGTCTTCGTCCCTTCGTGGCCTCGCCGCACCCCGCCAGCCCGCGCAAAAAGAAACCGCCCGCCCCGGTCTCCCAGGGCGGGCGGTTTCGCGTTCGGGTCCGTCGGGCGGCTCAGGCGGCCGTCAGCAGCTTTTCCAGCTTCTCCGTGGCGGCCTCGGGCTCGATCTGCTCGACCGCGGCCAGTTCGTGGGACAGGCGCTCCAGCGCCTGTTCGTAGATCTGGCGCTCGCTGAAGGACTGCTCCGGCTGGGTGGCGGAGCGGTGCAGGTCGCGCACCACCTCGGCGATGGCGACCGGGTCGCCCGAGATGATCTTGGCTTCGTATTCCTGCGCGCGGCGGCTCCACATGGCGCGCTTCACGCGGGCGCGGCCCTTCAGGGTGGTCAGCGCGGAGTCCATGGCCTTCTTGGTCGACAGCTTGCGCAGGCCCGAGGTCTTGGCCTTGGTCACCGGAATGCGCAGCGTCATGCGCTCGCGCTCGAAGCTGACGACGAACAGCTCCAGCTCATGGCCGGCGATCGTCTGCTTCTCCACTTCCAGAACCTTGCCGACGCCGTGCGCGGGGTAGACGACAAAGTCGCCAGCCGTGAAAGGCACTTGGTTCGTCATGTTTCTCTTCTTCTCTTCCCGTCAAGACCTGCCGAGGCGGCCGCCGGAGCCCTTGCGTCTCCGGTCGCGACCGCGTGGCCGTGATCATGGCCGGCTTCCGAGGTGAATGGACGCGCAACGAAACGGGCGTCCACCGCCGCGCACCGGCCGGGTTGCGCGGCATGGCTGTCAGTGTCCGGGCGGGCGTGCGCCCGTATCCGTAGCTGATGCGGGGTCCGGCGAAGCGTTCTCTCTCTCAATCCCGCACTGGGGTCGGACCCTCAAAAAAAGTGCCGCCGGATGGAACCAGCGGACCGCTAGGGTATACCACGTTTTGGGGACCCGAGACAGGTAAAAAAAGCGCAACACCGAGGCCCGCCCCGGGAGCGGCGGGATTCCCCCGAGTCCCGGACGCCGAACGGGGCCGCCGTTTCCGGCCGCCCCGTTCTTGCCGTGCGGGATATGTAGTGCGACTCGATCTCAGTCGCCAGAGCCCGGCGTCTCGGACAGCATCTCGGCCTTGCCGGGCTTGTCCTTCCATTCGTCGGCGTCGGGCAGCGGGTCCTTCTGGCGCGTGATGTTGGGCCACTTTTCCGAATACTCGCGGTTCTGTTCCGCCCACTTCTGCGCGATGTCCTCGGAGTCGGGGAAGATGGCCTCGGCCGGGCATTCGGGCTCGCACACGCCGCAGTCGATGCACTCGTCCGGATTGATGACGAGCATGTTCTCGCCTTCGTAGAAACAGTCCACCGGGCACACCTCGACGCAGTCGGTGTACTTGCACTTGATGCAGTTCTCGGTGACGACGTAGGTCATGGGTTCATCAACTCCGGTTTAAGCGCGTCCGGCGGGGACAATGTGGTTTGGCCGATGGCCCTCTTTCTAGGACGACAGGCCCAGGCGGTCCAGCACCCGTTTGCGGGCGGCGCCGCTTTCCGCGTCCTCCACGTACAGAAGGCCGCAGACTCGGCGCATGAGGTTGGTCTCGAAGTCGTGTGCGACGCCGTCGGCGTACACCACCTCCCACAGCATTTCCACCATCTCGACGCGCTGGTCGTGGTCGAAGTGGTCCTTGATGGCGCGGGTGAAGGCGTACAGCTCGTTGGTGTCCTGCTGTTCGGCCTCGGCCTCGGCCAGCAGTTCGCGGGCGTCGGCATCCGACAGCTGGAACCGGCGCTGCAGCAGGCCGAGAATGCTGGCGCGCTCGTCCTCGTCGAAGGTGCCGTCGAGCGTTGCCGTTTCCACCATGACGGCGGCGGCGGCGACGGCCACGTCGTCGTGATCGGCGGCGCGGGCATCGGCCTCGGAGGCGGAAAACAACAGGTCTTTCAGTTTGCCAAGCATGATAGTCCACGTGTGGTTGATGCGTGGAGGATGCAAGCGGCCGGTCCGGTCGCGGACGACATCTTGCCTTCGGCGAAAGGAAGCGTCACTTAAACACCATGACAACGCCCCCGCAAGATGCCAGGCGGAGCGCCCCGGCAACGGCGCGCAACCGCGAGCCCATTCTTTCCGTGCTGCAACGCGTGCTGCCGGCGCGCGGTCTCGTGCTGGAGATCGCCAGCGGCACCGGCGAGCACGCGGTGTTCTTCTCACGCGCGCTGCCGGGCCTGACATGGCAGCCGACCGACGTCGACGCCTCCGCCCGGGCCAGCGTCGACGCCTGGGCGGAGGCCGAGGGGCCGGAGACCCTGCGCCCGGCCGTGGCCCTGGACGTGACGGCGCGACCCTGGCCTGTGGATGCGGCCGATGCGGTGGTCTGCATCAACATGATCCACATCAGCCCGCCCGAATGCACGCCGGCCCTGCTGCAAGGCGCGGCGGTGGTGCTGCCGCGGGGCGCGCCGCTGGTGCTCTACGGGCCGTTCCGCGTGGGCGGCGTGCACACGTCGGAGAGCAATGCGGCGTTCGACAACTGGCTGAAGGCGCAGAACCCGTCGTTCGGCATCCGAAACCTCGACGACGTGGCGGACATGGCGGCCGGCGCAGGATTCTCCACCCCGGAGACGGTGGAGATGCCGGCGAACAACCTGACGGTGGTGTTCCGGCGGGGGTGAAGGGGAGGATCGACTCGCCTAAAAATCGGTATTGTGCCGAGTCGGTCCTGACGCTATATATTGGTTATTAATCCCGTCGGGGCCTCGGCCTCGGCGCCTCCCCCGGGCTTCGGCTCGGGGGTTTTCATTTCGTGGGGGGACGGAATGAGCGCTCGGCGTCGGATCGCCGTCTTTGTGGACGGTTTCAATCTCTACCATGCCATCGACAAGCTGCACCGTCCGCATCTGAAATGGATGGATTTGCGGCGGCTGATGACGAATTTTACGGATCCGGCCGTGCACGACCTCGTGCGCGTCTACTACTTTTCTGCCTTTGCCACGTGGCTTCCCGTGGCTCATGCCCGTCATGAACAGTATGTTGCGGCGCTTGAGCAGTCGGGGGCTACGCCGGTCCTGGGCCAGTTCAAGGAAAAGGATCGCGGCTGCCGGACCTGTGGCGCAGCCTGGGTTGGTCACGAAGAGAAGGAAACGGACGTAAACATCGCGCTTTACCTTCTGCGCGACGCGTTTCAGAACGTCTACGACGAGGCCTTCGTGGTCAGCCGGGACAGCGACCTCACGCCGGCCATCAGGATGGTCCTGGAGCACTTCCCACAAAAGTCCATCAAGGTCATCGCGCCGCCCAACCTCCGCCACAGTAAGGAGATGGGCAAGCTCGTCGGAAAGAAAAAGTTGGCGGCCATCAAGCCGATCCACCTTGAGAGAGCCTTGCTGCCTGCCGTCATTGTGGATGAAGCCAGCGGCAGAGTTCTGGCGCGCCGTCCCGACCGTTCCGCTCCGCCCTCCCAATAACGGAAGCGCGAGGGGCCGTCACTCCCCGCATCCTTTTATCGCGTGCCAGCGCGATGCGGCGTGCGGAACCCGGCCTACTCCGCCGCTTCCTTCTTGCGCGCCGCGACGGATCGCGCGACCTCGCCGTTCAGCGTGTCCATGAGCGTCTCGCGGACCTGCTTCAGCTTGCCTTCGTGCTCGATCTTCATGCCGAAGACGTCCTTGACGTAGAAGACGTCCACCACGCGCTCGCCAAACGTCGTGACCTGGGCGGAATGGATTTGCAGGCCGCAGCGGGTGAGCGCCGCCGTCACGTCGTAGAGGAAGCCCGGCCGGTCGCGGCCGTTGACCTCGATCACCGTGTAGGTCTTGGACGCGGTGTTGTCGACCACCACGCGCGGCGGCACCTTGAAGACGCGGGTGCGGCTGGGCAGCCCCGAGGGCTTGGCCGCCAGTTCCTTTTCCAGCCAGATCTTGCCCGACAGTGCGTTCTCGATGATGCGTGCCAGCCGGTCGAGCTTGTCCTCGTCGGTGACCGCGGTGCCGTCGTTGTCCTGGACCGAGAAGACGTCCAGCGCCATGCCGGTGGTCAGCGTCATGATCTTGGCGTCGACAATGGTCACGCCCGACAGCGACATGGCCCCGGTGATCTTGGAGAACAGGCCCGGATGGTCGGCGGTGTAGATGGTGACGTCGGTGACGCCGCGGATTTCATCGGTGCAGACGTCCACCGTCAGCAGGCGCCCGGCGGCCTCGGCGTCGCGGATCAGTTCGGCGTGGCGCTGCTGGCTTTGCGTGTCGAAGGTCAGCCAATAGCTGGGGTAGCCGCGCGCCAGGTGATCCTCGATGTCGCGCGCGCTCCAGCCGGCGATCTCCAGGCTTTCGCGCAGGGCCTCACGCTTGCGGGCGGCGCGGGCATCGCGGGAGCCGGCGGACAGGCCGCCCGACAGCGCATCCTCGGTGCGGTAGAACAACTCGCGCAGCAGCGTGCCCTTCCAGCTGTTCCACACCTGCGGCCCGACGGCGCGGATGTCGCAGCAGGTCAGCAGGGTGAGCAGCTCCAGGCGCTCGGGGCTCTGCACCAGGTCGGCGAAGGTGCGGATGGTCTGGGGGTCGTCGACATCGCGCTTGAAGGCGGTGCGGCTCATGTCCAGGTGATGCAGCACCAGCCACGACACCGTTTCCGTCTCCTCGGGCGTCAGGCCCAGGCGCGGACAGAGCTTGGTGGCGACCTTGGCCCCCAGTTCGGAGTGGTCGCCGCCGCGTCCCTTGGCGATGTCGTGCAGCAGCACCGCCACATAGAGGGCCCGGCGGCTTTGCACCTTCTGCACCAGTTGGGTGGACAGCGGCAGTTCCGTCGCCAGCTTGCCCTGCTCGATCCGGTTGAGGATGCCGATGGCGCGGATGGTGTGCTCGTCGGTGGTGTAGACGTGGTACATGTCGTACTGCATCTGCGCCACGACACGGCCGAAATCGGGAATGAACCGGCCGAAGACGCCTGCCTCGTTCAGCCGCCGCAGGGTGCTCTCGGCGTGCTGCGGGTGGATGAGCATCTCGACGAACAGGCGGTTGGCCTCGGGGTCGCTGCGCAGGGAGCGCACGAGACGCAGGTTGTCGTTGACCAGCCGTAACGTGTCCGGGTGGATGTCCAGCCCGTGCTTCTGCGCCACATGGAAGATGGACAGAAGCCGCACGGGCTCTGTCTCGAAGGCATCGTCGCGGGGCACGGCGATCCGGCTGCCCTCCACCACGAAACCTTCCAGGTTGCGCTTGCGGAAGGCGCCCGGCATGCGCAGGGCGGGGCGGCGCCGGTTGCGCTCCTCCAGCACCGCGCAGAAGATGCGCGTCAGATCGCCCACGTCCTTGGCGACCAGGAAGTAGTGCCGCATGAACCGCTCCACGCCCCTGGCCCCGGCACGGTCTGTGTAGCCCAGCGCGTCGGCGACGGCGGATTGCATGTCGAAGGTCAGGCGGTCTTCCGGCCGGCCCGACAGGTAGTGCAGGGCGCAGCGCACCGACCACAGGAAGGTCTGCGCCTTGATGAAGCTGGTGGCGGCCTGGTCGCTCAAGACCTCCATGTCGGCCAGCTGCCGCATGTCGGATACGCCGTAGAGATACTTGGCGATCCAGTACAGCGTGTGCAGGTCGCGCAGGCCCCCCTTGTCCTCCTTGACGTTCGGTTCGAGGACGTAACGGCTGTCGCCCAGGCGTTCGTGTCGGTCGTCGCGCTCGGCCAGCTTCTGCTCGACGAAGTGCATGCCCGTGCCGGCGACGATTTCCTGCTGGTAGCGCTGGTGGAAGTCGTCCCACAGGCGCCGGTCGCCGCACAGGTGGCGGCTTTCCAGCATGGCGGTGCGGATGGTGATGTCGCCCTTGGCCTGGCGCATGCACTCCTGCACGTTGCGGGTGGCGTGGCCGACCTTCAGCCCCAGGTCCCACAGCATGTAGAGCATGAACTCCACCACCTGCTCGGAGTACGGCGTGCTCTTGTAGGGCAGCAGGAACAAGAGGTCGATGTCGGAAAACGGCGACAGCTCGCGTCGGCCATAGCCGCCGACGGCCAGCACGGCCAGGTGCTCGCCGGTGGTCTTGACGCCGGTGGGGAAGACATGGGTGACCGTGTAGTCGAACAGCGTGACGATCAGCTGGTCGACCAGATAGCAGTTTTCCCGCACGCAGTGGTCGCCGCGGCCGTGCTCGTCCAGGAACCGGCGGCGGACCTCGTCGTGGCCGTGGCGCAGGGCCTCCTTGAAGGCGGCGAGCACCTTCTGGCGGCGCTGGCGGTTCTTGAGCGCCGGATCGGCGGCGATGTCTTCCAGGTGGCTGACCAGGGCCCGGCGGTCGACGACCGCGCGGGGCTTGCGAATCTTCAACATGGCACCCCTCGCGTCTGCCGCCTCAATATAGGGGCGATGGCGGCGGGGGGCCACGGTTGGGTGAGCGTTCCGGCACACGGAAAAGGCCCGCCTGTTTCCAGGCGGGCCTCTCCGAATTCTGGTGCCGGCGCGCAGATTTGAACTGCGGACCTACTGATTACGAATCAGTTGCTCTACCCCTGAGCTACGCCGGCGGCCGAGAGAGGCCGGGAACATAGGCCGAAGAAGGGCGTTTTGCAAGCACCTCTTTCGCGGGTGCCGGCGAAATTTCGCCGCCCTTATCGCTGCGCCTCGCCCGGCTGGCCGGGGCAGGGGTGCTGCCGGCTGCCCGGCTGACAGACGTTCAGCCCCGACAGGATGCCGATGGCCTCGCGCTTTTCCGCTTCGGGAATCGTCGGCGGTTCCGCCCCGAAGGCGGGCATGCTCCAGACGCGCTGGACCATGTAGAGGTTGTCGTTGCCCTGGAGCGAGCGGAAATAGGCCACCTCCCCCAGGCCCGTCTGCTTGTTGCGCGTGCAGGCGGTGGCCCAGAAGGCGGAGGGATAGCCGTTGCTCAGCCCCGTCTGCAGGCCGCTGGCGGTGGCGTCCTCGCAGGCCGCCTGGGCGTTGTTCAGGCTACGCTCGCGCAGGGATTCGGCGGGGACGGCGGTCATGTCGCGGTAGATCTGCAGGATGACCATGTCGCGCCACCCCTGCATGGTCTGGCCGCCGGGCAGGAAGGTGATGATGTCCACGTTGCCCTGGCGCGTGCGGTTGACCTCCTGCCAGCGGTCGGGCAGAGCGAAAGCGTAGGTTTCCTCGGGCCGGACGGGGTCCTGCGCCGATGCCGTGTTCGGGGCCGCGCCCGCCAGCCCCGCCGCCGTCAGCAGCGCGGCGAGCGCAAGGATCGTCCGGTGCCAGAGTCGCATGCTTCCCTCCTGTTGCGGGCGCCACTGTCCTACGGATCGGCGCCCGCGTCCAGGGCTGGTCGTGGCCGGTCGACGCGGCGACCGGGCGGCCTTGAGCGGCAGCCCAAGCGCGCGACCGTCCAGGCCTGTCCGCCTACCCCTCCAGTTCCGGGTCCACCAGACGGCCGAACAGGGCACGCACGCCTTCTCCCCACTCCGCACGAAGGTCCATCATGTAGGCGTCGTCCTCGGCGATGACGCGGCGGTGGTGGGTTGCCATCGCGTCCCGTTTCGCTACCAGAACGTCCAGCGGCATGCCCACCGACAGGTTCGACCGCATGGTGCTGTCGAACGACACCAGGGCGCACTTCACGGCCTCGGGCAGCGGCGTTTCCGGCGTGATGACCCGGTCCAGGATGGGCTTGCCATACTTGGTCTCGCCGATCTGGAAGAAGGGGGTGAGCGGCCCGGCCTCGATGTAGTTGCCCGCCGAGTAGATGAGGAACAGCCGCATGGGGCCGCCCTTGATCTGCCCGCCCAGGATGAAGGTGGCGTTGAAGTCGGCCCCGTGCTGCTCCAGCGCCTCGGCGTCGTGGGCGTGGACGCGGCGCACGGCCTCGCCCACCAGGCGGGCGGCGGCGGTCATGCCGGGCACGGTTTCCATGGTCGATCCCTTGCGCCGCTTCTTGCCGTCGGACAGGCGGATGCGGTCCTCAAGCTCGGCCGCGACGGCCTGGGTGATGGCCAGGTTGCCGGCCGAGAGCAGCACGATCAGCCGCTCGCCGGGCTTTTCCCAAATGCGCATCTTGGGGAAGGCGGAAATATGGTCGACGCCCGCGTTCGTGCGGCTGTCCGACGCCATGACGAGGCCGTCGTCCAGAAGAATGCCCAATCCGTAAGTCATTTCGGGTGTGGAAGGTCCAGGGTCACGCCACCAGCAGGAAATCCTTGGCGATTTCGGCGCTGAGGGCGGAATTGCGGTTGATGAATTCGGTCAGGAAGCGGTGCAGCCCCCGCCGGGTGATGTCCTGCGCGCGGTTGTAATGCAGCCGGGCGTGCATTTCGCCGGCCAGCCGGGCGCATTCTAGCTTGGGGCCGAGCACGTCCAGCTGCTGGTGAACCACGTCGTAGCAGGCGTGCAGCGAGCGCGGGAACTCGTCGCGCAGGATGAGCAGTTCCGCCACGTTGCGCGGCTTGATGCTGTCGCGGTAGATCAGCCGGTAGGCCTTGAAGGCCGAGAGCGAGCGCAGCAGCGCGCCCCACTGGTAGTAGTCCACGGCCTCGTCGATGCGGTCTTCGTCGGGGGCGAGCACATGGTACTTCACGTCCAGCAGGCGGGCGGTGTTGTCGGCGCGCTCGATGAAGGTGCCCAGCCGCGCGAAATAGAACCCCTCGTTCTGCAGCATGGTGCCCACCGTGGTGCCCCGGAAGAGGGCAGAGCGGTCCTTCACCCAGTCGAAGAAGTCGCGGAAGCCCGTATCCACAAGGTTGGCGTAGTGCATCTCCTTGATTTCCAGCCAGGCGGCGTTGATGCACTCGAACATTTCCGACGGAATGGCGTTGCGCTCCGCCCGGGCGTTCTCGCGCGCCTGCCGGATGCTGGAGAAGATGGACGACGGGTTGTCCGGGTCCAGCGCCATGAAGCCGATGACGGCTCCGGCGGTGATCTCGTCGTGGTCCTTTTCGTAGAGCGGCCGCTGCCCGGCGATGATGAGCGCCGGCAGCCATTCCGAGGCCGAGGTGTGTGCGGTGCTGGCGGGCAGCTGGCTCATGCGGTGGCTGACGTCCAGGATGCGGGCCATGTTCTCGGCGCGCTCCACGTAGCGGGCCATCCAGTACAGGTTGTCGGCGGTCCGGCTCAGCATGGCGTTATCGCTCCAGCACCCAGGTGTCCTTGGTTCCCCCGCCCTGGGAGGAGTTCACCACCAGCGATCCCTCCCGCAGCGCCACGCGCGTCAGGCCGCCGGGCACGACGGAAATCTCCTTGCCCTGCAGCACGAAGGGCCGCAGGTCCACATGGCGGGGTGCGACGCCCTCGGCGACGAAGGTGGGGCAGGTGGAAAGCGCCAGTGTCGGCTGGGCGATGAAGTTCTCGGGGTCCTTCAGCAGCCGCTCGCGGTACTCGGAAATCTCCTGCCGGCTGGCCTTCGGGCCGACCAGCATGCCGTAGCCGCCCGACCCGTGAACCTCCTTCACCACCAGCTCGGGCAGGTGGTCGAGCACGTACTTGCGGTCCTCGTCCCGGTGCAGGTGATAGGTCGGCACGTTGGCGAGGATGGGCTCCTCCCCCAGATAGAACCGGATCATTTCGGGTACGTAATCGTAGATCGCCTTGTCGTCGGCGATGCCCGTCCCGACCCCGTTGGCCAGCGTCACACGCCCCTTCTTGTAGGCCTGGAACAGGCCCGGGACGCCCAGCATGCTGTCCTTGCGGAAGACGCGGGGGTCCAGGAAATCGTCGTCGATGCGGCGATAGATGACGTCGACCCGTTTCGGCCCCTCCACGGTGCGCATGTAGACGGTGTCGTCGTCGACGAACAGGTCCTGCCCCTGCACCAGGTCCACGCCCATTTCGTCGGCCAGGAAGGCGTGCTCGAAATAGGCGCTGTTGTACTGGCCGGGGGTGAGGACCACCACGGTGGGCTCCTCCACATGGTCGCCGGCGGAATAGCGCAGGTTCTGCAGAAGCTGGTTGCAGTAGTGGTTGACCGGTGCGACGGCGTGCAGGTCGAACAGGTCGGGGAACAGCCGCATCATGATCTCGCGGTTTTCCAGCATGTAGCTGACCCCCGACGGCGTGCGCAGGTTGTCCTCCAGCACGGAGAACTCGTTCTCGCCGGTGCGCACGATGTCGATGCCGCCGATGTGCACATAGATGTCGCGCGGCGGGCGGAAGCCCTTCATCTCCTGGCGGAACTGGTCGTTCTGGGCGATCAGGCGGGCGGGAACCTTGCCGGCGCGGATGATTTCCTGCGCGCCGTAGACGTCGCCGATGAAGGTGTTGAGCGCCTTCAGCCGCTGGCAGACGCCGTCGGAGACGGTTTTCCACTCCTGCTTGGACAGGATGCGCGGGATGATGTCGAAGGGGATCAGCCGTTCCGCCCCCGAACTGTCGCCGTAGACGGCAAAGGTGATGCCGATGCGGCGGAACAGCATGTCCGCCTGCCGGTGCCGCCGGGCCATCACGTCGCCGTCCTGGCGCTTCAGCCAGGTGTCGAAGGTCTTGTAGGGCGGCCGGATGTGCCCGTTCGGGGACATTTCGTCGAAGGGTGTCTTGGGCATGCTCCCCCTTCCATCACACCGGTGGAACCGCAACGCCTTGTAGTATAACGGTCAGAGACGGCCGCTTGTCACGCGCTACATGATGAGAAGTTGAACATTCGGCGCCGTTGCCTGCTGCGTGGGCAACTGCCCGCGCCGATGCCGGGAAAACGGGCGCCCGGGCGGCGGCTCGTCCCTGGTAGGATTGTGGGAAACGCGACTCGGGCGGGGCGCCATGCAATGGCCCTGGGCGCGGGCGCGTTGGTATCCCATGTTGGGAGAAACCTCGCAGTCACGGAGGCGCCCCATGACCGAGCCCGCCAATCCCGCCGGCGAAACCGCCGCACCCGGCTCCGCCGGGTCTGCCACGCACGAGGGCGGCTGCCTGTGCGGAATCGTCCGCTTCACCGTCCAGGGTCCGCCGGTGCGCGCCGACTGGTGCCATTGCCGCGAATGCCAGCGCTCCAGCGGCTCCGCCGCCATCCCGTGGGGCGCCTGGCCGGCCGAGTCGTTCCGGATCACCGAGGGCGAGCACCATCTGTCGTGCTTCAGCTCCACCTACCGCGGGCAGCGCCATTTCTGCCGCGAGTGCGGCGCGACGCTGCACATGACCGACCCGACGGAGGAGCGCGGCACGGTCGGCGTGCCCCTGACGGCGCTCGACGACCCGACCGTCGCCAGCCCCACCTGCCACAGCTGGGTCAGCGAGCGGGTGCCGTGGGCGCAGGGGACCGACGACCTGCCGGTCCACGAAAAGGACATGCCGGAATGACGCCGCGCGACAACAGCGCCGACCGCCACGACCACCCCCGCGACGGCGACGGCAGAGGAGGCCCCGGCCGCGGCGGCCGTGGCGGTGCCGGCGGGCCGCGCCGGGGGCTTCTGACGACGCTGTTCGCGGTGTTCTTCATCGCCTACTGGCTGCTCAGCACCTTCGTCTTCACGCGCTGGGTCAACGATGTGGGCGGCTTCGTCTGGGGCTGGGGAATCCTCGCCCTGCCGCTGGTGGTGCCGCTCTACGCCGTAATCCAGCGGCTGGCCTTCCGCCGCCCGGCGATCAACCGCCACCGCTGGCTGTTCCTGCTTCTGATCTGCGTGCTGACGGGCGCGCTGTATCCGGCCATCGCGGCCGGCATCGCGACGGTGGCCATGAACGCGCTGGGGTGAGGCCGGGGTAAGGCGGGCCCCGCCTCCGACCCGTTACGCCGTTTCCGCCACGGCTTCCGCCGCCTGGTCCTCTGCCGAAGCTGGATGGGCGGCGGCGGGATGGCGGACCTTCAGGCCGCTCGGGTCGACCTCGTAATGAACGGGGCCGCGCACGAATTCCACTTCGCCGTCGTTGGCGACGGGGCGCGATCGCTTGAAGGCGATGTCCAGGCGGGGCGTGCGCAGGATTTCCATCTCCGGGTCGCGGACGATGGTGCCCAGCCACATCTTCAGCAGCTGGCCCAGCGTGCCGAACCAGCCGCGCTCGTGGCTGATGTAGACCGTCAGAAGCCCGTCCCGCAGCGAGGGCCGCCGGAACAGGCGGCCGGTGCGGAACTCGTATTCGCTGGTGGCGACGATCATCGCCGGCGTGGTGATGCGGCGCTCCTGCCCGTCCACCGTCAGCACCGCCTCCATCATGCGGTGGCGGCGGATGGCGCGCCACATGGCGCGGAACATGGCCGGCCACTTGCCGTAGCCGAACAGGCGGCGGCGGCGCTCGCGGTCGATGATCATTTCCGGGTAGAGGCCGAGCGCCGACTTGTTGAGGAACAGCTCGCCGTTCATCAACCCCACGTCGATGGGTTCCACCGGCGCATGGGCCAGGGCGGCGATGGCCTCGTCCAGATCAAGGGGAATCCCCAAGTCCCGCGCCAGAAGGTTCATGGTGCCCAGCGGCAGGACACCCAGCGTCCCGCCGCTTTGGCGCAGAAGAGTCGCGGCGGTGCGCAGGGTGCCGTCGCCGCCGCCGACCCAGACCTCGCCGCCGGTGGCGCAGGCCTCGCGCAGAACGCCCTCGATTCGCTTGGGGTGGACGATGCGGATGACAGGGTCCTCGATGTCCGCCCTGGCACAGGCCTCCGACAGCCGCAGCCGCAGGGCGCCGCGGCCCATGCGGCGGGCGGTGCCGGACTTGCGGTTGACGACGATGGTCAGCATAACGGAGGCCTCTCGTTGCGGCGGAACGGTCAGGCCATCATAGCGGCCAGACCGCCCGCACCCCAGGCCAGTGCCGCCACATAGGCCGCCGAACCGGCACAAAGAACGTATCCGGCGATCATTCCGAGGCCGTCACGGGTCAGCAGGCCCAGGCTCAGCGCCACGATGGCGGTGCCCGGCAGGCTGTTGCCGAACGGGATGGGCAGGGCCAGCACCGCGCCCATGGCGATGAGCAGGAGGGCGGTGACGATCACCAGCGGCTTGCTGGTCAGCACCGTCAGGCGCGGCCGTGTCCGCCGCTCCACCCGGCGCAGGACCGGCACGCTCCGCCGCAGCACGGCCTCCAGCGCCCGCCGGGGCACGCGCCGGTTGCGCACGAAGCGCGGCAGGTGGACGGTCTTGCGGCCGATCAGCAGGCGCGCCGCCAGCAGCACGATCAGCGACCCGAAGATGGCCCCGGTCGGCAGGCCCGGCGACGGGACCGTGCCGAACAGCCCGAACACCAGGATGGCGAAGGGCAGGGCGCGGTCGGCGAAAGCGGACGTCATTTCCGACAGCGTCGGGCCGTTGCCGTCGCGTCCGGCGCGGCGCAGGCGGGCGAGCGTCAGCGACAGGCTTTTGGCGGCCGCGGCGGTGGCGGGCGCGGCGCGGGTCATGGCGGCGGCGGACAGCGGCGTGGGCTCCTTCGTCATGATTCGTCGGACGTCGGTTTCGGTCATGAAGATGGGTGTATCCGGCCGTTGCGGCAACGGTGTGGCGCTGAAACAAAGCCGTGTCGGCGGACCGCGTGCTACGGCGCCACCGGAACGCGGCCCGGCAGGGCGCGGCGGTAGGACAGGGCCTCGGCGACGTGCAGCCGGGTGACGGCGTCCGAGCCCGCCAGGTCGGCCAGCGTGCGCGCCACCCGCAGCACCCGGTGATAACCGCGCGCCGACAGGTGGATGCGCGCCGCCGCTTCGGCCAGCAGCTTGTTGCCGGCGGCGTCGGGGGTGGCGACGGCTTCCAGCACGCGGCCGTCGGCGCGGGCGTTGGTGCGCGTGTTTCCGCCCGGGTCGAGCCGGGCGTAGCGCCGCGCCTGTTCCTCCCGCGCGTCGCGCACCCGTGCGGCGACGACGGCCGAAGCCTCTCCGGCGGGCGCTCCGGCCAGGTCCAGCGGGCTGACCGACGGCACCTCCACATGGATGTCGATGCGGTCCAGCAACGGTCCCGACAGACGGTTCTGGTAGTCGCCGGCGCAGCGCGGGGCCTTGGCGCAGGCCAGCGCCGGATCGTCCAGGTAGCCGCAGCGGCAGGGGTTCATGGCGGCGATGAGCTGGAAGCGGGCGGGATAGGCTACATGCTCGTTGGCGCGCGCGATGACGGCGCGGCCCAGTTCCAGCGGCTGGCGCAGGGCCTCCAGGGCGCCGCGCGAGAACTCCGGCAACTCGTCCAGGAACAGCACGCCGTTGTGGGCCAGGCTGATCTCCCCCGGCTTGGCCCGGTGCCCGCCGCCCACCAGCGCCGGAACGGAGGCGGAATGATGCGGGTCGCGGTAGGGGCGGCGGTGCAGCAGGCGGCCGCCCTCCAGCATGCCGGCGACCGAGTGGATCATGGAGACCTCCAGCGCTTCCGCCGCCGTCAGGGGCGGCAGCAGGCCGGGCAGGCGGCTCGCCAGCATGGACTTGCCCGATCCGGGCGGGCCGATCATCAGCATGTTGTGACCGCCGGCGGCGGCCACCTCCAGGGCGCGGCGCGCGCTTTCCTGGCCCTTGATGTCGGCCAGGTCGGCGGGCGCCGGCCCGTCGTCGGCCCGCCGGGCCTCGGGCCGCGGCAGAAGCTGCGAGCCCTTGAAATGGTTGATCAGGTCGAGCAGCCCGCGCGGGGCCAGCACCTCGTTGTCGCCGGCCCAGGCGGCTTCCCCGCCCTGGGGCGCCGGGCAGACCAGCCCCCGGTCGGCGGCGTTGGCGGCGATGGCGGCGGGCAGCACGCCGGCGACGGGTGCCAGGCTCGCGTCCAGGCCCAGTTCGCCCAGGACCGTGTAGTTGGCCATCTCCTCGGCCGGCAGCACGCCCATGCCCACCAGAAGGGCGCAGGCGATGGGCAGGTCGAAGTGGCTGCCTTCCTTCTGCAGATCGGCGGGGGCGAGGTTGACCGTGATGCGCTTGGGCGGCAGGGCGAGGCCGACGGCGGTCAGCGCGGCGCGCACGCGCTCCTTCGATTCGGCGACGGCCTTGTCGGGCAGGCCGACCAGCGCAAACGAGGGCAGGCCGCCGGAAATGGACACCTGAACGTCGATGTCCAGCGTCTCGATGCCGCGAAAGGCGACCGTATTGATGCGCGCGACCATGCTCCCCCTCGATCCCTTGGCGTGCGCAGTTTACACGCTAGAGGCGAGGGGGGAAGGGAAATGGGGTGCGGCCAGAGCCGCTCACACCCCGTAATACGCCCGGTACCACTCCACGAACCGGCGCACGCCCACGTCGATGCCGACGCTGGGCTTGTAGCCGGTGGCCTTCTCCAGCGCCGAGGTATCGGCCCAGGTGGCCGCCACGTCGCCCATCTGCATGGGCAGGAAGTTGATTTCCGCCTTGCGGCCGAGCGTGTCCTCGATGATGCGCAGGTATTCCATCAGCGCCTGCGGTTCGCCGCGGCCGATGTTGTAGATGCGGTAGGGGGCGATGCCGCTGGTGCCGGTCGCCGGGTCATCGGCGCGCCATGACGGGTCGGGCGTGGCGGGAATGTCGACGATGCGCACGATGCTCTCGACGATGTCGTCGATGTAGGTGAAGTCGCGGCTCATGTCGCCGTTGTTGTAGACGTCGATGGACCGCCCCTCCAGGATCGCCTTGGTCCACTTGAACAACGCCATGTCCGGCCGGCCCCAGGGGCCGTAGACGGTGAAGAAGCGCAAGCCCGTGCACGGCAGGCCATGCAGGTGGGCGTAGGAGTGCGCCATCACCTCGTTGGCCTTCTTGGTGGCGGCGTAGAGGCTCATCTGGTGGGCGGTCACCTGGCCCTCGTGGAAGGGCATGGCCGCGTTGGCGCCGTAGACCGAACTGGTGGAGGCATAGACCAGATGCCCCACGCCGTGCCGCTTGCAGCCTTCCAGCAGGTTGACGAAGCCCACCAGGTTCGAATCGACGTAGGCGAAGGGGTTCTCCACGCTGTAGCGCACGCCGGCCTGGGCGGCCAGGTTGATCACCCGGTCGGGTTTGTGCGTCTGCAGGAGGTTCATGAGCCCGTCCCGGTCGGCCAGGTCCATGCGCACCTCGGTGAAGCCGGCCTCCTGCCTCAGGATGTCGAGGCGGGCTTCCTTCAGACGGGTGTCGTAGTAGTCGTTCACCACGTCCAGGCCCAGAACGGTCTCGCCCCTGGCGAGAAGGCGTCGCGCCACATGAAAGCCGATGAAGCCGGCGGTGCCGGTGACCAGAATGGGCATGAACGGGTCCTCGTCTTTAACCGTGCCCCGTTTCTGCCCCACGACCGGCGCGAATACAAGTCCCAAGCCGGGCCTTGCGGCCTCTGCGTCCAGGCCGTAAACCCAATGAAAGCCACGCGTTCACGGAAAGGATGATGGAAGCCATGCAGCGAATCGGGGTGATCGGGGCCGGCGCCTGGGGCACGGCACTGGCGCAGACGCTGCGCCGGGCCGGGCGCGACGTGATCCTTTGGGCGCGCGAGCCCGAGGTGGTCGACGCCATCAACCACCGCAACGAGAACACCGATTTCCTGCCCGGCGTCGCGCTCGACTCCGCCATCCACGCCACGGAGGAAATAACCGACGCCCTGGCCGCCGATGCCGTGCTGCTGGTGGTGCCGGCCCAGCACATGCGCAGCGTCTGCGCCGCGCTGGCGCCGCGCTGGCCGACGGGCGTGCCGGCGGTGGTCTGCGCCAAGGGCATCGAGCAGACCAGCGCCAGCCTCATGCACGAGACGGTGGAGGACGTGCTGCCGGCGGATGTTCCGGTGGCGGTCCTGTCTGGCCCCACCTTCGCGGCAGAAGTGGTGCGCGGCCTGCCGACGGCGGTGACGCTGGCCATGGACGACGCCCACGTCGGCCGCGCCCTGGTCGATGCCATCGGCACGCCGACCTTCCGCCCCTATTACGCGCCGGACCGCATCGGGGCGGAGATCGGCGGCGCGGTGAAGAACGTCATGGCGATCGCCGCGGGCATCGTCGACGGCCGCAAGCTCGGCGACAACGCCCGTGCCGCCCTGCTGACCCGCGGCCTGGCCGAGATCACGCGGCTCGCCGTCGCCAAGGGCGGCCGGGCGGAGACGCTCATGGGCCTGTCGGGCCTGGGAGACCTGGTGCTGACGGCGTCGTCGTTGCAGAGCCGTAACTACTCGCTGGGCCATGCGCTGGGCGAGGGGAAGACGCTGGAGGCGGTCATGGGCGGCCGCAAGGCGGTGACGGAAGGCGTCTACACCGCCTCTGCCGTCGTGGCGCTGGCCAAGGACCTGTCGGTGGACATGCCCATCTGCGCGGCCGTGGACGGGGTGCTCAACCATCAAGCGGACCTTGACGAAACCATCCGGGGCCTGCTCAACCGTCCGTTCAAGGCCGAGCACTCGATTTAGGGGAGGTCCGGCACCCGTGGCATTGCATTTTACCCAGGATGAGTTCGAGACCCGCCGCCGCCGGGCGGTGGAGGCCATGCAGGCCCGCGGACTGGACGGCCTGCTGCTGTTCAAGCAGGAGAGCATGTACTGGCTGACGGGCTACGACACCTTCGGCTACGTCTATTTCCAGTGCCTCTATCTCGGCGCTGACGGCCGCCTGATGCTGCTGACCCGCGCGCCCGACCTGCGCCAGGCGCGGCACACCTCGCTGGTCGACGACATCCGCGTCTGGGTGGACCAGGAGGGCCACGACCCCACCCACGAGCTGCGCGAGGTCCTGCGCGGCTTCGGCTGCGCGGGAAAGCGGTTGGGGGCGGAGTGGAACGCCTATGGCATGACCCACGCGCTGGGCAAGAGGCTGGACGCCGCACTGGACGGGTTCTGCGAAACCGAGGATGCCAGCGACCTCATCAGCCGCCTGCGCCTGGTGAAGTCGGCGGAGGAAATGGAATACGTCCGCCGCGCCGCGGAGCTGGCCGACGCCGCCCTGGACGCGGGCACCGACGAGGTGCGCCCCGGCGCCTTCGAGGGCGACATCCTGGCCGCCATGCATGGGGCGGTCTATCGCGGCGGCGGCGACGATCCGGCCAACGAATTCATCATCGGCTCGGGCCAGGATGCGCTGCTCTGCCGCTATTTCTCGGGCCGCAAGCACCTGGGGGCCGAGGACCAGATCACGCTGGAGTTCGCCGGCGTCTACCGCCACTACCATGCCGCCCTCATGCGCACGATCCCCGTGGGGCGCGCTACCAGCCGCCATGTGGAAATGCACAAGGTGGCGGTGGATGCCTTCCAGGCCTGCCGCGACGCCTGCCGCCCCGGCCGCCCCATGGGAGAGGTGTTCGACGCCTACGCGCGGGTGTGCGACGCGGGTGGGATGCGCGACCACCGCATGAACGCCACCGGCTACTCGCTCGGCACCACCTATGCGCCGAACTGGATGGACTGGCCGATGTTCTACACGGGAAACCCGGTGGAGATGGCGCCGGGGATGGTGTTCTTCCTGCACATGATCCTGATGGACAGCGACACCGGCACCGCCATGTGCCCCGGTGCGACCGTGGTCGTCACCGAGGACGGGAATAAGCTGCTGAGTGACCGGGGGATGGAGCTGGTGGTGCGCTGACACGGCGGAGGCCCGCCCATGTCGAGCCTGGAAACCTGGTACCGCGCCGGCGAGACGATGCCCTGGCGCGGCCATCGCATCTTTCTGCGGCGCGCGCAAGGCGCGGGGCCGCCGCTATTGCTGATCCACGGCGTTCCGGGCGGCGGATGGGTGTGGCATCGCGTGTGGCCGGCGCTGGCGGAGCGGTTCTCGCCGGTCGCGTTGGACCTGATCGGCTTCGGCTTTTCCGACAAGCCGCCGGGCTTTCGCTATGACCTGAACGCCTACGCCGACCTGTGCGAGGCCGTGATGGCCGAAGCCGGTGCCGGCGGCGGAAAGGTCCTGGTGCTTGCCCACGACCATGGCGACGCGGTGGCGGCGGAGCTTCTGGCGCGGGGCCGGGTGGCCGGCGCGGTGTTCCTCAACGGCGGTGTCGTTCCCGGGGCGGACCGGCCGCCGCTCATGCTGCGCCTGATGACCGGCCGCCTCGGCCGGCCGCTCACACGGGTCCTGGTCAAGCGCCCCTTCCAGTCGCGCCTCGCCGCCATGGCCGGGCCGGCGGCGCCGTTGTCGGCCGACGACCTGGAGGCGCTGTGGAGCCTGACCGTGCGCGGCGGCGGCCGGCGCATCATGCCGAGCCTCATGACCTACCGCGCCGACCGCCTCGCCCGGCGCGACCGGCTGACGGCGGCGCTGCGGGATGCGGCGGTTCCGCTGCATCTGGTGCTGGGCGCCGAGGACCCGCTGGATGCCGGCGCGCTGCGGGCGGCGTGGCAGGAGGCGCGACCGGGTGCGCCGGTGACCGACCTGCCCGGCATCGGCCATTTCCCGCCGCTGGAGGCGCCGGATGCCGTGACGGCGGCGGTGGACGCGCTGGCCGAGGCGGTGAGGGCATAGGCCGCTCCCCTGTCGTCGAAGGCCCGTTGCCGATGCGTTCGTCGTCATCATCGGCCTTGAGGTCCTTGCGCTGTTCGTCCGGGACGAGTCCCCCGGCGGCTGAACGGTGTCGGCGGCGGGCGGCGCGGATGGATTCCGTCGCGGCGGGATTTGCTCTAGGCTACGGCTCCAACCCATTGGAAACCGTCAGCCACAGGAGATGTCCGTGCTGTTCGCCGTCACCTGCCTCGACAAGCCCGATTCGGGCCACATCCGCCAGGAAAACCGCCCCGCCCACCTGGAGTTCGCCAAGGCCGCCGGCGACAAGCTCAAGATGGGCGGCCCGCTGCTGTCCGACGACGGGGCGACCATGATCGGCTCCATGCTGGTGGTGGAAGCCGCCGACCGCGCCGAACTGGGCGCATGGCTGGAGCAGGACCCCTACGCCAAGGCCGGCCTGTTCGAATCGGTGACCGTGCGCCCCTTCAAGTGGCTGCTGCCGCAGGCCGTGGGCTGAGGACGGCGACGCATGAACTACTGGTTGATCAAGACCGAACCCGGCACCTGGTCCTGGGACGATCAGGTGAAGAAGGGCGTGGAGCACTGGGACGGCGTGCGCAACTACCAGGCCTCCAACAACATGAAGGCCATGAAGATCGGCGACCGCTGCTTCTTCTATCACTCGGTCAATGAAAAGCGCATCGTCGGCATCGTCGAGGTGGTGAAGGAATACTACCCCGACCACACCGACCCCTCGGGGCGCTTCGGAATGGTGGACGTCAAGGCCGTGGAGCCCATGCCGCGCCCCGTCACGCTGGCCGAGATCAAGGCCGACGAGCGGCTGTCGGACCTGCCGCTCATCCGCCAGTCGCGCCTGTCGGTGATGCCCATCGATGCCGAGTCGTGGCGCATCATCTGCGACATGGGCGGGCTGGCGCGATGACGGACGGCGCGGGGGACGACAGCGCGGGGGCCGGGGGCGGCGCGGACCGTCCCTTTGCCGGCCTGGCGGACGAGCCCGCGCCCCTTTCGAAGCATCCCGAAGGATATTGGGAACTGTGCGCGGCCGATGATGTTCCTTCCCCCGGCGCGCGGGGATTCGTGCTGGATGACGACGGCGTCCGCGTCGGCATCGTCGTCGTGCGCCAGGGACAGAGCGTCCGCGCCTACGTGAACCGCTGCCCCCATCTTTCCATACCGTTGAACCTTTGGCCCGACAGGTTTCTCTCCCCGGATGGGCAGGGTCTGCAGTGCGCCACCCACGGCGCCCGGTTCCGTCTCGACGACGGTTTCTGCACCGCAGGACCGTGCAAGGGCCGATTCCTACAACCCTTTCCACTTTCGGTTAAAGATCGCAAGATTGTTGCGTTGGAGCCGTGACAGGGCGGTGGAATTTCCCTAAGATGCGCGCGATTGAACCGCTCGGAAGAAGCGGGGGGAGGGAGCCAAAGGGCCCGCGACGCGGGGAGACGACGTCCGGGGCCCGGGTCTCCTGCACATAAAAAACCATCCGACCGGGTGGGGATGCGCCCGGTCATCAGGTAGGGGCCGCGCGGCCGTGCGCAGGCCCTGCGCGGATCATCAAGGAGACCACAATGTCTGATGCCAACGTGTTCCCGGTCGTTGAGGAAATTGCCAAGACGGCGTGGGTGGACGACGCCAAGTACAAGGAAATGTATGAACAGTCGATCAAGGACCCCGACGGGTTCTGGGCCGAGCACGGCAAGCGGATCGACTGGATCAAGCCGTTCACCAAGGTGCGCGACGTCTCCTACGACCCGCACGACGTTCACATCAAGTGGTTCTACGACGGCACGCTGAACGCCTCCGTCAACTGCCTGGACCGTCACCTGGACAAGCGCGGCGACCAGACCGCCATCATCTGGGAAGGCGACGACCCCAAGGACGACGCCAACATCACCTACCGCGACCTGTACGAGCGCGTCTGCAAGCTCGGCAATGCCATGCGCAAGCAGGGCGTGAAGAAGGGTGACCGCGTCTGCATCTACATGCCGATGATCCCCGAGGCTGCGGTGGCCATGCTGGCCTGCGCCCGCATCGGCGCGGTACATTCCATCGTGTTCGGCGGCTTCTCGCCCGACAGCCTGGCCAACCGCATCCAGGATTCGGAATGCGTGATGGTCATCACGTCGGATGAAGGCCTGCGCGGCGGCCGCTCCGTGCCGCTGAAGGCCAACACCGACAAGGCGCTGGAAACCTGCCCGTCGGTCACTTCGGTGATCGTGGTCAAGCGCACCGGCGGCCAGGTCAACATGAAGGACGGCCGCGACGTCTGGTACGAGGACGTCGTCAAGGACGAGCCGGCCGAGTGCCAGCCCGAGGAAATGAACGCCGAGGACCCGCTGTTCATCCTCTACACCTCGGGCTCGACCGGCAAGCCCAAGGGCGTGCTGCACACGACCGGCGGCTACATGGTCTATACGTCCATGACCCACCAGTACGTCTTCGACTACAAGGACGGCGAGGTCTACTGGTGCACGGCCGACGTGGGCTGGGTGACCGGCCACAGCTACATCGTCTACGGCCCGCTGGCCAACGGCGCCATCTCGCTGATGTTCGAGGGCGTGCCCAACTACCCGAGCGTTTCGCGCTTCTGGGAAGTGGTCGACAAGCACAACGTCAACATCTTCTACACCGCCCCGACCGCCATCCGCGCCCTGATGCGCGAAGGCGAGGAGCCGGTGAAGAAGTGCAGCCGCAAGTCCCTGCGCATCCTGGGCTCGGTGGGCGAGCCCATCAACCCGGAAGCCTGGAACTGGTACTACGACGTGGTCGGCGACAAGCGCTGCCCCATCGTCGACACCTGGTGGCAGACGGAAACCGGCGGCATCCTGATCTCGCCGCTGCCGGGCGCCACGCCGCTCAAGCCGGGCTCGGCCACGCGCCCGTTCTTCGGCATCTACCCTGTGCTGGTGAACAACGAGGGCGAGGAACTGTCGGGCGCCACCGACGGCAACCTGTGCATCGCCATGTCCTGGCCGGGCCAGATGCGCACCGTCTACGGTGACCACGAGCGCTTCGTGCAGACCTACTTCACCACCTACAAGGGCTACTACTTCACCGGCGACGGCGCCCGTCGCGATGACGACGGCTATTTCTGGATCACCGGCCGCGTCGACGACGTCATCAACGTCTCGGGCCACCGCATGGGCACGGCGGAAGTCGAATCCGCCCTGGTCGCCCACTCCAAGGTGGCCGAGGCCGCCGTGGTCGGCTACCCGCACGACATCAAGGGCCAGGGCATCTACGCCTACGTGACCCTGGTGGCGGGCGAGGAGCCGTCGGAGGATCTGCGCAAGGAGCTGGTCAAGTGGGTTCGCCAGGAAATCGGCCCCATCGCCAGCCCCGACGTCATCCAGTGGGCCCCGGGCCTGCCGAAGACCCGCTCGGGCAAGATCATGCGCCGCATCCTGCGCAAGATCGCCGAAAACGATTTCGGCTCGCTGGGCGACACCTCGACGCTGGCCGATCCGGGCGTCGTTGACGACCTGATCGAGAACCGCGGCAACAACTGACCGCGCCGGTAACGGCCGGTCGGATCGCGACCGCAACGGAAACGGGGGCCCCTGGAGGCCCCCGTTTTCGTGATGACACGGGCGGGTCCGCTTCGGTTGCTCCACCGGACCCTATAAGTTCATCACCCGCGGCGCCGGGCGCATCTCCAGCGCCTCGCGGCCGCGCGCCAGGTGGGCGGCCATTCCCTCGGGCGGCAGGCCGCACACGGCCGCCACCTCGGATGGCGGCAGCCGGTCCACCACCGTCAGCACGATGACGGCGCGCGTCATCAGGTCCATGCCCAGTAGCCGCGCCATCAAGGGCGGCAGGCCCGTATCGGGCGGGCAGTTCACGCGGGCGGCCGCGTCGAGGACGGCGCGGTGAATCTCGGTGCCGTCGGCCGCGCAGGGACGGCCGTCATCCCCCCGCGGCAGCCGTGCCACGGCAATGGCGAGCACGGCATCCGCCGCCGTGCGCGATCCCATGAGCAGAAAGGCGTGCCGTCGAAGCGCCGGCAGACGCTTCCTGATGTCTGTTGCACGTATCATGACGGTATCCGGGTGCCCCTACGGTGTTTCCTCGTAACGTCTCATACCCCGCGCCGGCTGGAGAAACCGGCGGAAACCACCCGAAAGAAAGTATGCGGAATCGCTGGTTGTGGAATCAACTAAAGTGCCAATAGCAGGCGGTGTAGACCCTGTCCGAAAGTTTCCCGATGTATCGTGGGGGCGTTGCGCGATGGCGGCGCGCGCCGGCCGTTGCGACCGCGTGACGGTCAGCGCCGCGCCATGATGACGGGCATGTCGTCCTCACCGGCCGCCGCTGCCGGAAGCACGATGTGGAAGGATGAGCCCTCGCCCGCCTGCGACTCCACCCAGATGCGGCCACCGTGGCGGTCGACGATCTTCTTGGCGATGGCCAGGCCGATGCCCGTGCCGGCATAGGATTCGCGACCGTGCAGCCGCTGGAAGATCATGAAGATGCGGTCGTAATGCGCTTCCTCGATGCCGATGCCGTTGTCGGTCACCGAAATGCACCAGCCGTCGGCGTCCGGCGCCACCGACACCGTCACCACGGGCGGCCGCTCGGGATGGCGGTATTTCAGCGCGTTGCCGATGATGTTCTGGAACAGCCGCACCAGCTCGCCCTGGTCGGCCAGCACGACGGGCAGCGACTCGGGGTCCGGCACCGTCACCGTGGCCCCATTGTCGGCGGTGGCGACGGACAGGTTGCGCAGCACCTGGTGGAGCACGCCCGCCATGGGCACCGGCACGGGCGGTCGCTTGCCCCGGCCGATGCGGGAATAGTCGAGCAGGTCCTGGATGAGCCGCTGCATGCGTGCGCCGCCGTCCACGGCGTGGCGGATGAACTCGTCGGCCGTGTCGTCCAGCTTGCCGGCATAGCGGCGCTGGAGAAGCTGCAGGTAACTGGTCACCATGCGCAGCGGTTCCTGAAGGTCGTGGCTGGCGACGTAGGCGAACTGCTCAAGCTCGCGGTTGGATTCGGCCAGTTCCTTGACCAGTTCCGACAGCCGTTCCTCCACCCGCTTGCGGTCGGTGATGTCCGAGCGGATGCCGATGAAGCGCCCCTCGGGCGTGCGGCGCTCGCGCACCAGGTGCCAGCGGCCTTCCGCCGTGAACAGCTCGAAGGGCTCGGGCGACGGCGTGTGGAGCCGGCGCCGGCGCTTGGCGATGTAGGCGTCGGGGTCGGAAAGCGCCAAGGGGTCGGCCACCACCCGCGGCGGTGCCATGGACCGGCGCACCACGTCCTCGAAGGGGCGGCCGCGCATGTCTTCCAGCGGCGGCATGTACCAGAAGAAATCGCGGTAGGCCTGGTTGTAGAACAGCACCGTGTCGTCGGTGTCGAACAGCACCAGCGCGTCGGGGATGCTGTCCAGGGCCTCGCGCAGCAGGCGTTCGTCACGGTTGGCTTCCACGTCGGCGGTAACGTCAACGCCGATCAGCCGGGCGGCGCGCACGCCTTCCCAGTCCACCGGCGCCGCGCTCCAGTCCAGCCAGCGCGGCCGGCCCGTCGGCCCCGTGGCGGCGCTGGTGCAGCGGCAGTGGGCGGAATCCGTCTCCGGCGTGCCCAGCGCGCGGGCGATCATGTCCCGCAGGGCGTCATGGGCATCGGCCGCGATCGTTTCGAAGGCGGTCCGTGGGGCGGGGGCGTTAGCCTGGTCAGACTGCACGGCATCCGGCGGCGGCTTGTCGCACAGCGTGCGGGCGGCGGCGTTGCACCACAGCACCATGCCGTCCGCCGTCGTCACCATCACGGCCTGCGGCAGGTCCTCCATCATCGCCTGGAACACGTTCGGCCGAACGCGCATGCCGCTCCGCCCTGATCTACCCCCTGAGATCGGTCATTTTATCAGGTCACGGCAGGCGGGTGCACGGAATTCCACTATCCGCCGCGCGGGAAAGGGCCGCGGCGGCCCTTCCGCCTATGGTCTATACGGGACATCCGTCGAACTTTTGACATAGACCTGTCCACAGGTATTGCCCCGCCCGTATGCCCGTGCGTAACATGGGGACGAAAAACCACGGGGGATGATCCGCCGTTGCGGCGGAACAAGGGGCGGACTTAACCGATCGATGAGCATCGAGGGCCTCAAAGACGAACGGCCGCACGTCGCGGCCCCAGGATCGGTGGCCGACGCAGCCGACCTTGCGGCCCGTGCCCTGGACGGGGCGCCCCAGGCTCTGGTGGTCGTCGACAGCGACGGCATCATCCGGGCGCTGAACGCCGTGGCCGCCAATCTGCTCAACCGCCAGCCCGACGACCTGGTGGGCGGCCCCATCGACCGCCTGCTGACCATCGACGGCGGCGGCCTGGAACTGTTCCTGGGCGGTGATCCCCAGGCCCTGGCCGAAGGGGCGCGCCGGTTCCTTCCGCTGGTGCGCGGTGACGGTGCCACCGTGACCTGCGAGGTGACCGTCGGGCTGTCCACCGATGCCGACGGCCGCCGCCTGTTCGTCACCGGCCTGTCCGACGCCACAACGGCCTTCAGCGGCCTGTCCGGCCTGTGGGACGACGCCGAGGAGCGACTGGGCACGGTGGCCGCCAATCTGCCGGGCATCATTTTCCAGCGGGTGATGCAGCCCGACGGGACGATCTACTATCCGTTCTTCTCCACCGGCGTGCACGACGTCCTGGGCTATGACCCCGACGGCATGCGGGTAACCCGCGACGGCTGCCTGGATGCCATCCACTGGGCCGATCGCGACGCCTACATGGACACGTTGCGCCGCTCGGCCCGCACGCTCGGCTCCTATACCGAAGAGTTCCGCGCCATCGCCACCAACGGCGAGGTGAAGTGGTTGTCGGGCACCGCCCGCGCCGAACGCATGCCCAACGGCGACATCATGTGGGACGGCGTGCTGATCGACGTCACCGATCGCATGCGCGCCGAGCAGCGGCTGGAAATGATCATGGATCATGCCGCCGACTGCATCGTCACCATCAGCGAGGACGGCGTCATCGAGACGGTGAACGCCGCCACCTCGCGCACCTTCGGCTGGGACGCCGACGAGATGGTGGGCCGCAACGTCGGCATGCTCATGACGGAAGCGGAACGGGTCGAGTACGACGCGCGCCTGCACCGCTATCTCGACACCGGCGAGGGCGGCATGCTCGAGGGCGGCGCCCGCGAGCTGGAGGCCGTCCACCGCAACGGCACGCACTTCCCCATCGAGCTGGCGCTGTCCGAGGTGCTGACCGAGGGGCGGCGCCTGTTCATCGCCGTCCTGCGCGACATCACCACCCGCAAGGCGACCGAACAGGCCCTGCACGACACCGAGCACCGCCTGCGCGCCATCGCCGACAACATCAACGGCATGGTCTTCCAGCGCGTGGTCAGCCCCGACGGCACCATGCGCTATTCCTATGTGAACGAGGGCGCGCGCCGCATCGCCGGTCTGGAGCCCGAGGACATGATGGCCGACGCCGACCTGTTCCTCGACTGCCTCGCCTCCGAGGACCGCGCCGCCTTCCGTGCGGCGCTGGACCGCGGCGGGCGCGACCTGGAACCGGTGGAACTTGACGTCCGCCTGACCAGCCATACCGGCGAAACCCGTTGGCTGCGCTCGTGGTCGCGGCCGCGGCGGCTGGAGGACGGCACAACCCTGTGGGACGGCGTTGCGCTCGACGTCACCGATCGCAAGCGGGCCGAGGAACGGCTCATGTTCCTGGCCTACTACGATCCGCTGACGGGCCTGGGCAACCGCACCCTGTTCCTGGAGCGCTTCCACAAGTGCCGGGTGGCCGCGCGCCGCGACAACACCTGGATCGGCTTCCTGTCCATGGGGCTGGACCGCTTCAGCATCATCAATGCCACCCTGGGTCATTCCGTGGGCGATCAGGTTCTCAAGGCCGTCGCCGACCGGCTGGCGGCCCAGTGCGCCGAGGCCGACGTGCTGTCCCGCGCAGGCGGCGACCGGTTCATGATGCTGCTGACCGGCGTGCAGACCTTGGGCGAGGTTTTCGCCGCGGTGGAGCGCATCCAGCGCGCCTTCGACGCGCCGCTGACCGTCGGCGACCAGGAATTCGACCTGACAGTGTCCATGGGCGCGAGCCTGTTCCCCAACGACGGCGACTCGGCGGAAACGCTGATCATGCACGCCGACGCCGCGCTCAACCGCGCCAAGGCGCAGGGGCCGGGCAGCTTTCAGCTGTTCACCGAGGAGATGGGCCAGAAGGCGGTCAAGACGCTCGCCATGCAGGCCCGCCTGCGCCGCGCCATCGAAAATCAGGAATTCGTGGCCTTCTTTCAGCCGCAGGTGGAGGTCAAGACGGGCCAGTTCATCGGCATGGAGGCCCTGGCCCGCTGGATCAGCCCCGACCGCGGGCTGGTGCCGCCCGGCGAGTTCATCGGCGTGGCCGAGGAATACGGCCTGATCGACGCCATCTGCGAACAGGTGCTGGACGATGCCGTGCGGTGGACCAAGCACTGGCACGACGCCGGCCTGCCCAAGGTGCCGGTGGCGGTGAACATCTCCGGCCGCCAGTTCCACAACGTGCGCCGCCTGATGGCCACCGTGGAGGGCAGCCTGGAGCGCCACCAGCTCGACGCCCGTTACCTGGAGCTGGAACTCACCGAAAGCTCCGCCATGACGGACCCCGAGAACGCCATCAGCGTGGTCGCCAACCTGGCGGAGCGCGGCGTGGCGTGCTCCATCGACGATTTCGGCACCGGGTATTCGTCGCTGTCGGTGCTCAAGCGGTTCCCCATCCGCAAGCTGAAGATCGACCGCAGCTTCGTGATGGACGTCACCACCGACACCAACGACGCCGCCATCGTCTGCGCCATGATCGCCATGGCCAACGCGCTGAACCTCAAGGTGGTGGCCGAGGGCGTGGAGACGCAGGAACACATCGACTTCCTGCACGGGGTGGGCTGCGACCACCTGCAAGGCTTCCTCATCGCCAAGCCCCTGCCGGCCGAGGAAATGGAAGCCATGTTCCGCAAGGGTCCGCCCCTCCCTCCACGCTGAGGCTGCCGAAGGCGTTTGCGCTGACCCGCAAATAGCGATTCTTTTTCCACCGTTCCCTGCCGCACCGTCTCGGCGGGGCGTCTGGCAGAAGACGTGGGCGTTTGAGGGCGTCCGCCCTCAAGCGGGTTTGGGCGGCAGCCCAAGCGCGGCAGCGCTCGATCCGTTCCGCCTGCGGTTCGAACTGCGCGCCTATGACTACAGCCGTAGTTGACGCCGCACCCCCGATGCCGGAGACTGCGCCCCGAGGGAATGCGAATGCAGTTGAGGGGGTGGCGCCTTGTTGCGCCAAGGCATTGATATGTCACAAAAATGCAGGAAAGGGGCCGAGTCGTGGGCGCGCCCGTGAAGGCCTCCTACACGGTCCCCTGCGCCACGGCCTTCCGCGACGCGGTGGAGGCCCTGGCGCGGCGCAAGGGCGTGAACGCGGCCGACATCGCGCGATCGGTCATGCTGGTGGTGCCACCGCAGGAGATCGACCGGCATCCCGACCCGGGCGGACCGACGGCCGACGACCGCGAGACGGTTGTGCTGAAAACCGGCGCCTCGGCCGGTCGACCTTGGCGGCGCAAGCCGCGTCTTCAAGTGCGCATGGTGCCGGGAATCTCCATTCCCTTCATCCGCAAGGCGCTGGACATCGCCCTGCAGGTGGAGGCCGGCGCGCGCACCATCGATCTGGTCGACCCGGCTGCGCGTCGGTCCCGGAACGGTTCTGCGCCGCCGCCGCCGGACCCGGAGCCGCGGCCCGCGCCGAAGCCGCCGCCCAAGCCCGAGCCCCAGCCCGCGCCTCCACCACCGCCGCCGCCGCCACCGCCGCCTCCACCGCCGCCGCCTCCACCGCCTCCGTCACCCGATCCGGCGCTGCTGGAGGAGATCGAGCGGTTGAAGGCGGTCGTTTCGGTGTTGTCGTTCGAGCCTCTGCCAAGCGGTGTGACGACGCGGTCGGAGGCGCTGTACGTGCTGGGGTTCCCGCCGACGGTGCGGCCGGACAAGCACACCCTGCGCGCGCGGTTCCGCATGCTGGCGACCATCTACCACCCGGACGGCCACTTCGGCAGTCATGAGCGCATGGCCCAGGTGAACGCCGCAATGGACCTGCTGCGCTAGAGCCCTTTCCGATAGAACGCGATCAAAAAGGGCGACATCGGGTCGCGCCTGCGAACCCGCGCCGGTCAGGCGCGTGAGCCTCAGTGGCGCTTGGAGCTGAAGGCATGTGCAGAAGCGCGCACCGCCCATCAGGCGCGACCGCGCCTGATGGGAAAAGGCTCTAAGTCCGTTCCGCCCGCGGATCGGGACGGGCTGGGGCTCCCGCGTTTTGGGGGCCGGAACGACCGGCTTCCTTGGCGCCGCAGGACAGGAAAGGAAGGTTCACAGCATCAGGGTGGGACGGGGTTGTTCATGTCCACCATCTCGGTGTCGATGCGCAGGGTCAGCCCGGCGCCGTCGTCATAGATCTGATAGCCGTTGGCGGCGTCGGTGCCCTGGAAGTTCCAGCCGGACGCATCGTAGGTGTCGGTGCTGTCGCCCTCTACCGTGATCTGGGTGCGGTTGCCGGCGAGATTTCGCATCTCGGCGACATCGAGCATCACGGTTTCATCACTGTAGTTGGAGAAGTCGAGCGTCGAGACGTTGGCGAAGCCGGTGGTTGCATCGCCGTTGGTGAGGTCGGCGATGTTGAAGGTCAGCGTGGCCAGCGCGGAGTTGGACACCTTCAACAGACCGTCGGTATTCGCCAGGTCGATGGTGCCGGAGACGAAGGGCGTGTTGGCGGTGTCGATGCTGACCCCGGCGCCGTGCACGTCGACGGTGACACCGCCCAGGACGTTGATCATGCCGGGCCCGCCTTCGCCGGCGGGGAAGCCCAGGTGCAGCAGGGTGTCGTTGGTGAAGAAGGTCGTGTCGACCTCTGCCCGGAAGGTGGACAGCCGCAGGTCTTCGTGTGTCACCACCTGAACGGCGCCGGCGGTGCCCGTGCTGTTGGTGGTCGTAAAGTTTTGATACTCGCTGGTGTAGCCGTTGGCGCCGGTGTGCGTCAGCGTGATGTCGCCCCCGGCGGTATCCAGCGTGAGGTCGGCGAACACCATGTCGGTGTAGCCCACGCTGACATCCATGCCGGTCGTGGACCGCATGGTGATGTGCGCCATCGCATCGGCGGACAGGGTCCCGATGTTGATGTCGCTGTTCTCGAGCGTCAGGTTGACCCCCCAATCGGCCCAGAGGGTTCCGTTGCCGCCCAGGTCGAATTCGCTGAGGCTGGTATCGGTGCGGAAGCCGAGCCGGGCCTTGTCGAGGGTGAAGGCCAGACCCGGCTGGAAGTGCGGCGTGGCGTCGTCGAGCATCAAGGAGCCATCGCCGCTGAGCACGCCGCCGGTCCACGAGAAGTCGGTGGCGATGACGTTGGCGTAGGTTCCGTCGAGCCGCAGCGTGCCGCCGGAGAAGTTGAACGTCCCGGCCACCAGCTCGGTATCGTCGCCAACTTCCAGCGTGCCGCCGGCAAGCGTCAGGGAGTCGACGGACGCCATGGCATCCGTGTCGATGGCGAAACGGCCGCCGTTGACGGTGAGGCTGGCGCCGGCCCCGTTGGTGAAGGTGTCGGTGACCGCCAGGCTTCCGCCCGAGACCGTCAGCGCCCCCGCCAGGTTGAGTCCTGCCAGGGTCAGGTCCTGGGTTCCGGCGATCCCGAAGGTCACGTCGGAGCCCGCCACCAGATCGGCCGTTTCGCCGGCCGTCGGCAGTTCGTTCCAGTTGGCCGCGTTTTCCCAGTCGCCTGTGCCCCCTTGCCAGACGGGCTGGTAGTCGGTGGTGACGGTGGTGGTCGTGGTGGTCAGGTGTCCGTCGCCATCCGCGACCTCGATCGTGAAGGTCTCGCCGGCGGGCAGGGTCGCGCCGTAGGTCAGGCGAATCGCTTCGATCAGCCGTTCGACGATGCTTGCCGTGGCGCCGGCGGTCAGGTCGATCCGCAGGGACGTCGTCTGGCCGTTTTCGGTGGCGTCGATGGTGCCGATGGGTGAATAGCTGAATTCCACCGTAAAGCCCGGCCCGGTCCCCGTCTTCCGGAACAGGGCCGGATTGGACGTGTCGATGTCCAGGGTGTCGCCCGTGTTCCAGGCCCCGCCGCGCGTGATGCGCACGTACCCGCCGTCGAAGTCGGGCGAGGTGTTGTCCACCACCGCAGCCCCCGACGTCGTGATGCCGCCGACCCCGTCCCGTTCCCGGTAGATCGCGTCGGGCGTCGTGACCTGCGGGGCGTTGAACACCGTCGTCATCGACGAATAGTCCACGCCCGATCCCTCGGCCACATAGATGGTCCGCGTGCCGTTGGTCAGGGTGCGCCAGGTGCCGTCGTACAGGGTCGTGGTGCCGGCGTCGGTCCACGAGCCGTCGCCGCGCAGGACGTCGTCGGCATCGCCGTCGATGAACAGCGTCTCGCCGGGCAGGGACAGCGCGTCGAAATCGGCCGTGGTGATCGCCAGGCCGGCCGATCCGTCGTCGTCGAGCTTGATGCCTTCGAAGTTGGTAAAGTGGCCCGCGAAATCGGCCAGCGACAGCGTCGGGTCGCGGATGTAGTCGACGTCGGTCTTCAGCATGTCGCGGTCGCCCGCGCCGCCGTCGTAGGTGATGAAGCTGCTGCGCGCGTTGAAGGTGATGGTGTCGTTGCCCGCGCCGCCCTGCGCGGTGCCGCTGGCGTATTCCTCGGTGAATTCGATCACGTCGTTGCCGTCGCCGCCGTCGACGTCGCCGCCGTAGACGGTGATGGTGTCGTTGCCCGCGCCGCCGGTGACGGTGGACGCGGTGCTTTCCTGGTGGTCCATGATCAGGTCGTCGCCGGCACCGCCGTGCAGGGTGTCGATGCCCGACCCGCCGATCAGGGTGTCGTTGCCGTCGCCGCCCTCGAGCAGGTCGTTGCTGCCGCCGCCGTCGAGCCAATCGGCCCCGGCGCCGCCGATCAGGGTGTCGTTGTCGGTGGACCAGGACTCGCCGTCGCCAAGCAGCGTGTCATTGCCGTCGCCGCCATCCAGGTAGTCGGCGCCGTTCAGGCCGTTCAGACGGTCGTCGTCGGCGCCGCCGAAGATGTTGTCGGAATCGCCGCCGCCGATCAGATCATCGTTGCCGGCACCGCCCACCAGGATCGTCCCGTCGTAGACGCCGGCCAGGTTCAGGACGTCGGCGCCGTCCGTGCCGACGTAAAGGCCGTGACCGGCGAAGGCGTCGACATAGACGGTCGCGCCGCCAAGCGTGCCGTCGGCATGGGAGAAATAGGTGTCGTTGTCCGTCGCCGCGACCGTCAGGATCGGGCCGTCATGGGTGGTGACGGCAAGACCGGGCAGACTGCCCTGTATCTGGTTGGCGAGGATCTGCAGCGCCTGGGTCGCGCCGGTCACGCCGGTCGCCGTGATGCCGATGGCCGCGGCTTCCGCCGGGGTCAGGTCGTAAACGGTTCCGTCGACGGTGACGGACATCGTATCGACGGTGGGGTCGTAGCCGCCGGCGGGGGAGGAAAAGTCCCAGGTGGCGCTCATGTGCACGCGGGTGCCGCCCTGCGTCACCCCGAAGGTCCGCGTGGTGGCGCTGGCGTGGTCGTAGACCTCCACACGCTCCAGGCCCGCCACGTCCTGCACGGTGATCTGGTCGCCCGAGCCACCGATGGACAGCACCAGGTTGCCGTTGACGACGTCGGCGTTCTCGAGCGCGGCGCCGGAGCCCCCGCTGACGTACACGGTGTCCACCCGGCCCGGTGCCGAGGCCACCACATCCTGGCCGAACCCGGTGCCGGAATAGAAGATGGTGCCGCCTTCGGTCGAATTGCCGTGGATGGTGTCGTTGCCCGGGCCGGGCGTGACGCTGCCGCCGCCGGGATAGTCGCCCATGAAGATCAGGTCGTCGCCGAAGCCGCCGCTGACCGACGACTGGCCGCCGACCATGATCTCGGCGTTGTTGGAGTCGACCTGCCAGCCGGTGTAGTCCAGGTCCGTCAGGTACCAGGTGCCGGCTTCCGTCACCAGCTTTTCGACCCGGTTGCCGAGGTACCAGTCCTTGATGCGGATGGTGCTGCCGCTGGAGAACGTCAGCACCATGTCGTTGCCGTCCTGGGCGCCGCCGACGGGCAGGCCGACGCCGGCGGCCGACAGGTCGATGGTGTCGTTCTGGCCCGGATCGCCCACGGTGGGGGAGTCGGCGATTTCGTCGATGACGTCGTGGCCCCACTCGGACGTGGTGTAGCGATAGGTATCGTCGCCGGAACCGCCCACGAGCGTATCGTCGCCGGCGCCGCCCTCGAGCGTGCGCGCCGCGGTGTCGCCGGCGATGCGCGCCCAGATCCAGTCGTTGCCGGCGTCGCCCGACAGCGTCTCGCCGCTGCTGCCCGGCGTGGCGAGCACCAGGTCGTTGTAGTTGGTCGCGCCGGTGGGCCCGAGGTTGATGTTGAACAGCCCCTGCGTGACGTTCAGCGCCTCGACCCGGAAGTCGGCGACAAGCTGGTTCATCAGCGTGAACGTGTCGCCGTTGGCAAACACGCCCAACACCATGCCGTTCGCGTACTGCTGAATGTAGTCCAGCGTCTCGAAGCCGGTGCCGACCATGTCGAAGCCGCCGGTGTCGACGATGATGGCATTCGCCGCGCCGCCGGTGGTGCGGTAGACGTCGTCGCCGGCGCCGCCCATCAGGGTATCGGAACCGTCGGCCTCCAGAACGTCGTTGCCGTGGCCGCCGGCATACATGTCGTCGCCTGCGGTGGCGTACAGGGTGTCGCTGCCGTGGCTGCCCACCAGCAGGTCCGGCGACGCGGTCGCCCCGTGCGCGGCGGTGTGGACGTTGAACTGGCCGCTTATGGTGCCGCCGCTGTCGACGGTCTCGTAGTCCTCGATCGACAGGCCGCCCACCTCGATGGTGGCGCCGTTGGAGTAGGTCAGCCACATGCCGCTGTCGCCGGCGCCGTTGTCCCAGTAGGTGGCGTCGGCCAGGCCGTAATAGGTGTAGGCTGCCATGCCGCCCGAGGGCGCGAGCGCCAGGTCGTCGACGCGCAGCGTGTCGATGCCGGCGGTATCGTCGATGAAGGCGTCGGTGAACGTTCCGGTCACGTGATAGAGGTCGTCGCCGTCGCCGCCGATGGCGATGTCCTCGCCGCCGTTGATCTTCAGCAGGTCGTCGCCGCCGTTGCCGAACATCACGTCGTTGCCGTCGCCGCCGTCGAGCACATCGCCGCCCGAGGTGCCGTAGAGAACGTCGTTGCCGGCGGTCGCCGCGCCGCCGTCGCGGATGATGTAGGTTTCCGTCGTATCGTTGGCGGGGTCGCTGTCGCCGTGGTCCTCGATCACGCGAATCTGTTCCAGCCGCCCGGCGCCAGTGTGGTTCAGCACCGTCTGCCGGCTGCCGTCCTCGTACTCGGCGATCAGGTCGTCGGCCGAGCCGTCGCCATCGGCATCGGCCAGATACAGCTTGCCGGGCTCGTGGTCGGAGGCCTGGGTCAGGTCCAGCGTGTCGGTGCCGCCGGCGTCGTCGATGGTGTCGACGCCCCAGGCGCGGCCGTTGGCGATGTAGGCATAGGTGTCGTCGCCCGTGCCGCCTTCCAGCGTGTCGTCGCCCGCGTCGCCGATGAGGATGTCGGCGCCGCCGCCCGACTGCAGGCGGTTGGCTGCGCCGTTGCCCTTGAGGATGTCGTTGCCGCCGGCCGAGATGACATGCTCGAAGCCCGAGACGCGGTCGCTGTCGATGTCGGGGCCGCTGGCGGTGCCCAGCCGCAGGTCGACCGTCACGCCGTTGCCGGCGCTGGTGTAGACCAGCGTGTCGTCGGCGCTGTCGTCGGAGCCGGTCTCGTCGCCGCCGTAATAGACGTCGTTGCCGCGGCCCGAGCCGCCGACCACCGTGTCGGCGCCGGCCCCGCCGTAGACCGTGTCGTCGCCGTCGTTGGACTGCAGGTAGTCGGCGCCGCCGCCGCCGTAGATGATGTCGTTGCCGCTTCCGGTGGTGACGGTGTCGGTGCTGTTGCTGCCGAAGACGCGGTAGGCCTTGGTGGCGCCCGCCGCGTTGAAGGTGCCGCTGACGGTAACGTCCTCGTACGGCGGGGGCGCGAGGACCGTGTCGTCCTGTTCGACCGCGCCGCCTTCGACGACCTGGTCGTCGTCGTCATCATCGCCGGTGTTGCCGGTGCCGGACTGGCCGTCGTCCGGCGCCAGGATGATCGGTGCCGCCGGCTGGGGATCGCCGGGAGGCAGCGGCGGCAGGCCGGCGGCCTCGCGGATTTCCTTGTTGCCGAGCACGACCCGGATGATCTGCTCGACCAGGCTCTGCTCCAGGGCCGGGCCGTCGGGGTTCAGGTTCGGGTTCAACTCGTCGGGCTTGTCGCCCTCGGGCGCCTGCTGTTTCTCGGGCGGCTCCTCGTTCTGGTTCTGCGACGGCAGGTAGCGCAGGGCCGTGTTGACGCCGCTGTCCTCGAAGTACTCGCGCGTGACCTGGAAGGTCTGCGTTTCCTCCTGCGACGGGCCCGTCAGCACGTTGCGGCCGGAAATCTGCACCACGCGGAAGCCGGTGAACACCTGGTTGATGACCTGGGTGCTGCCCTGGAAGGTGGTGACGACGATCTCGCCCGAGTCGAGAAGCGAGACCTCCATGCGCAGGTCGTCCTCGCCGTCGCCGTCGGTGTCGGCGCCCAGGACCTTGATGACGCCCTTGGTGCCGCGGATGCCGATGGTGGCGACCGGCGTGTTCACCTGCATGGCGTCGGGGCCGCTCTTGGCGATCTGGCCCGAGACGAAGCTGAACACGCCCGACACCAGCGAGAACTGGCTGGAGCCGTCGCCGCCGTCGGGGTCGTAGATCATTTCGTCGAGCACCATGCGGCCGTCGGCGCCCAGCGACATTTCCGTGTTGTCGACGAAGGTGATGCCCACCGCGCCGTCGGCGCCGGTTTCCAGCACGTCGCCCTGGAACACCTCGTCCCCCGACTCCAGGCGTACGCGGGTGCCGTCGGCGCGGGTGGCGAAGACCTCGCCGTCCATGCGGGTGACGGTGCCGATGGCCTCGGCCGCCTGGGCCACCTGCTCGCCGGCCTGGGCCACCTGTCCGGGCGCGCGCGGGCCGGCCAGGGCCGACGCCAGGTCGCCGGAGATGGTCATGGCGCCGGGGCCGCCCAGGTCCGGCGGAGTCTGCATGGCGAAATAATCGGTCAGCAGGACCTTCTCGCCATCGGGGCCGACGATCATCAGGTCGGGGCCCAGGCGCATGTACTGGCCCTGCGTCAGCAGCGCCGGGTTGTCGATGACGATGGCGCCGTCCCGCGCGTCGATGACGGTGGCGTCATCGGTGTTGACGAAAGACTGGCTGCCGGCCGTCGCGGCCGCGACGTCCCCCCGAACGATCCCCATGCTCGGCCCCCGAGAAATTACCGTTCCATCCCGCACTCCCCGCCATGGCCGCCGGGAGTCGAAAGAGTTATACCCTGTGAAATTGACTTAGGCACCCTTACAAGTCAACCTCCGCGCGCTTTGACTCCGGCTTTCGTATCCCTGGCGCGAACATCGCATCCGGCCTCCACACTGGGAAGCGGCACAATGAACCTGCTGTTCGTCCATCAGAACTGTCCCGGCCAGTTCAGGCACCTGGTGCGCGACCTGCTGGACCAGGGCGGCCACCGGGTCGTCTTCATCGGGCAGCCCAACACGGCGCGGCTTCCGGGGCTGGAGCGGCTGGACTACCGCCCGGCGCCAGGGCCGGGTGACGGGCTTCATCCCTGGCTTCGCGACACCGACGCGGCGGTGCGCAACGGCCAGGCGGTGGCGCGGCTGGCGCTCGACCTCAAGCGCCGGGGCTTCGTGCCCGACGTCATGGTCGGCCACAACGGCTGGGGAGAGACGCTCTACCTCAAGGACGTCTGGCCGGACCGGCCGCTCTTGTCCTACTTCGAGTTTTTCTATTCCGCCACCGGATCGGACCTGGATTTCGACCCCGAATTCCCGCCCAGCCTGGACGACCAGTGCCGCGCGCGCACGCGCAACGCCGTCAACCTGCTGGGCCTTGCGGCCGCCGACCGGGGCCTGTCGCCGACGGAATGGCAGCGGCGCCAGTACCCCGCGCCGTTCCGGGACCGGATCAAGGTCGTCCACGAAGGCGTCGACACCCGCACGGTGGCGCCCGACCCCGCGGCGGCGCTGACCTTCGGGCGCGACGGCCTGACCCTGACGCGCGCGGACGAGGTGATCACCTTTTCGGTGCGCAACCTGGAGCCTTACCGGGGCTTCCACGTGTTCATGCGCGCCCTGCCGGACATCCTGCGCCGACGGCCCAGGGCGCACGTCATTTTCGTGGGCGGCGACGATGTGTCCTACGGCCGTCGCCCGCCGGGCGGGCGGACCTGGCGCCAGGTGATGCTGGCGGAACTGGCGGGCCGGCTGGACATGACGCGGCTTCACTTCCTGGGCCGTATTCCCTATGCCAGCTATCTGCGGGTCCTTCAGGTCAGCCAGGCGCATGTCTACCTGACGTACCCCTTCGTGCTCAGCTGGTCCATGCTGGAGGCCATGAGCGCGGGGTGCGCCGTCATCGGTTCGCGCACCGCCCCGGTGGAGGAAGTGCTTGAAGACGGCCGCAACGGCCTGCTGGTGGACTTCCATGACACGGCGGCGATCGCCGACCGGATCGATGCGATTCTCGACCACTCCGACCGGATGGCGGAGTTGCGTCGTGCCGCGCGGGCAACCATCGTATCGCGGTACGACCTCGAGACCGTGACATTGCCCGCCCAGCGGCGTCTGCTGGCCCGGCTGGCGGCCGGAGAAGAATAAAACAGATGTGAGATGTAGTTCGTAGGTAAATCACACCAATTTTGTGTTGCGTCGTGCGGCCCCATGGCCGACACTGCGCCCACGTCGCATTCCAAGCCCTGAGGAAGATGCCTTGTCCGCGCACGCCCGCCTGACCCATCTGCAACGCCTGGAAGCCGAGAGCATCCATATCATCCGCGAGGTGGCGGCCCAGTTCCGCAACCCGGTGATGCTGTATTCCATCGGCAAGGACTCCGGCGTCATGCTGCACCTTGCCATGAAGGCGTTCTACCCCTCCAAGCCGCCGTTTCCGCTCTTGCACGTGGACACGACGTGGAAGTTCCGCGAGATGACGCAGTTCCGCGACCAGATCGCCAAGGACCTGGGGCTGGACCTGATCGTCCACATCAACCAGGAAGGCGTGGAGCAGGGCATCGGCCCCTTCACCCACGGGTCGGCGGTGCACACGGATGTGATGAAGACCCAGAGCCTCAAGCAGGCGCTGGACAAATACCAGTTCGACGCGGCCTTCGGCGGCGCCCGGCGCGACGAGGAAAAGTCCCGCGCCAAGGAACGCATCTTTTCCTTCCGCACCTCCACCCACCGCTGGGACCCGAAGAACCAGCGGCCGGAGCTGTGGAACCTCTATAACGGGCGCATCAACAAGGGCGAGAGCATCCGCGTCTTCCCCCTGTCCAACTGGACCGAACTGGACATCTGGCAGTACATCTACCAGGAGAACATCCCGGTGGTGCCGCTGTACTTCGCCAAGCCGCGCCCGGTGGTCCAGCGCGACGGCACCTGGATCATGGTCGACGACGACCGCATGCCGCTGGAGCCCGGCGAGACGCCGGAACAACGCTGGGTGCGCTTCCGCACGCTGGGCTGCTACCCGCTGACCGGCGCGGTGGAAAGCCAGGCCGCCACCCTGCCCGAGATCATCCGCGAGATGCTGCTGGCGACCACCAGCGAACGCCAGGGCCGCGTCATCGACAAGGACGCCGGCGCCTCCATGGAAGCCAAGAAGCAGGAAGGCTACTTCTGATGCCCGACGCCCGCGACATCACCGCCGACCTCACCCCCGAAGAGGCCGAGGCCGCCCACCGCGAGGCCGTCGCCGAGGTGGAAGAGTACCTGCGCGGCCAGGAAAGCAAGGACCTGCTGCGCTTCATCACCTGCGGCTCGGTGGACGACGGCAAGTCGACCCTGATCGGCCGGCTTCTGTATGACTGCAAGCTGCTGTTCGAGGACCAACTGGCCTCGCTGACCGCCGAGAGTGCCCGCTTCGGCACCACCGGCGAGGGCGAGCTGGACATGGCCCTGCTGGTCGACGGCCTGGCCGCCGAGCGCGAGCAGGGCATCACCATCGACGTGGCCTACCGCTTCTTCACCACCGACAAGCGCAAGTTCATCGTCGCCGACACGCCGGGGCACGAGCAGTACACCCGCAACATGGCGACCGGCGCCTCCACCGCCGAGGCCGCCGTGCTGCTGGTGGATGCCCGCAACGGCGTGGTGACCCAGACGCGCCGCCACAGCTTCATCGTCAGCCTGCTGGGGCTCAAGCACGTGGTGGTCGCCGTCAACAAGATGGACCTGGTGGACTGGAGCCAGGCCACCTTCGAGAAGATCGCCGCCGACTACCGGACCTTCGCCGGGCAGCTGGGCATCGAGCATGTGACGTGCGTGCCCGTGTCCGCGCTGACCGGCGACAACGTCAGCCAGCCCTCGGCGAAAATGCCCTGGTACGACGGTCCGACGCTGCTGGGCCAGCTCGAGTCGCTGGAAGTTCTGTCGGATGCGGTCGCCAAGCCCTTCCGCATGGCGGTGCAGTGGGTCAACCGCCCGCACCTGGACTTCCGCGGTTACTCCGGCACCATCGCCGGCGGCACCGTCAAGCCCGGCGACACGGTGGCGATCCTGCCCGGCGGCAAGACCACGACGGTGACGCGCATCGTCACCCACGACGGCGACCTGGATGAGGCCATCGCCGGCCAGGCGGTGACGCTGACGCTGGCCGAGGAAATCGACATCAGCCGCGGCGACGTCATCGCGGCGGCGGAGGCCCGGCCCGAGGTCGCCGACCAGTTCGCCGCCCACGTGGTGTGGATGAGCGAGACGCCGTTGCTGCCGGGGCGCCCCTACATCCTGCGCACCGGCACCACCAGCGTCGGCGCCCAGGTGACGGAGCTGAAATACGCCGTCAACGTCAACACGCTGGAGCACACGGCGGCCAAGCACCTGGACCTGAACACGGTGGCGGTGTGCAACCTGGCGCTGGATCACGCCGTCCCCTTCGATCCCTACAAGGAGAACCGCGAGACCGGCGGCTTCATCCTGGTGGACCGGCTGACCAACGCCACCGTCGCCTGCGGCATGATCGACTTCGCCCTGCGCCGGGCATCGAACATCCACTGGCAGCAGATGAAGGTGGACAAGACCGCCCGTGCCGCCGCCAAGGGGCAGAAGCCGTGCGTCCTGTGGTTCACCGGCCTGTCGGGCGCCGGCAAGTCGGCGGTGGCCGACCTGGTGGAGCAGGAACTGGCCAAGCGCAACCGCCACACCATGACGCTCGACGGCGACAACGTTCGCCACGGCCTGAACCGCGACCTCGGCTTCACCGACGAGGACCGGGTGGAAAACATCCGCCGCGTCGGCGAGGTGTCCAGGCTCATGGTCGAGGCCGGTCTGATCGTGCTGGTCAGCTTCATCTCGCCGTTCCGCAGCGAGCGCCGCTTGGCGCGCGATCTGATGGAGGACGACGAGTTCCTGGAGGTCTTCGTGGACACGCCGCTTGAGATCTGCGAGAGCCGCGACCCCAAAGGCCTCTACAAGAAGGCCCGCGCCGGGCAGTTGCCCAACTTCACCGGTATCGGCAGCCCGTACGAGCCGCCGGAGAACCCGGAACTGCGCCTGCCCGCCGGCGAGGAGACGCCCGAGAAACTGGCGGCCCGTGTCATCGCGCTGCTGGAGGAAAAGGGCTTCATCTGATCGCCCTTGCCAGCCCGTCACCCGTCCCTGTTTAATGCCGCCCGCTAACGGTCGCGAAAAACGGGGATGGTGATGGGGCTTGCAAGGCATTGGCGCAAGGTCGCGTGCGCGCTGGCGGGCGGCGAACTGATCCGGCGCGTGCCGCTGGGAGAGGCCAGCGCGCGCGTGCCGGTGCACCGGGACGGCTCCGTCCTTCATGCCTTCCGCGAACCCTGGATGAACACCCTGCTGCCGCGCCTTCTGGACGGTGCCGAACGGCCGGGCGTGATCGATGTCGGCGCCAACATCGGCCAGTTCCTGGTGGCCCTGCGCGCCTGCCGCCCCGATGCCCGCTACGTCGGATTCGAGCCCAACGCCCGCAACTACGGCTACCTGCAGCGCCTGATCGCCCTGAACGGCTGGCCGGGCGTCGACGCCTTTCCCATCGCATTGTCGGACACGTTCGGCGTCGCCAATTTGGGCGTGCGGAAGGACAGCTTCGACGTCTTCGCCTCGCTGGCCCATGACGTCCACGATGCCGGCTTCTTCCGGCGCACCCAGTCGGTGCTGATGACCACCGGCGACTCCATGGTCGACGCCCTGGGGATGGAGCGCGTGCGGCTTTTGAAGGTGGACGTGGAGGGCGCGGAGCTGGAAGTGCTGCGCGGCTTCGGGAAGACGCTCGCCGATCACGCGCCCTACGTGGTGTTCGAGATGCTGCCGGCCGCCCCGGACGCCGGAGAGGACGATCGCCGCGTCGCGCGGGCGCGCGACCTGATGGCCCTGCTGGGCGGCATGGGCTATCGGTTCCGGCCGATCACGGATGCGGGGCTGGCCGATCCGTGCCAGACGGTCGACCCTCGCACCATCGCGCGGCCCGAGGACGCCAACCTCCTCGCCATCCCCGCCGGCCGGGACCTTCCCTGACCGGCGGCTGACGGCGGCGTCTCAGCCTTCGTAGTGCTTGGGCTCGACGATGGTGAAGCTGGAGGTGTCGCTTTTCGGGCGTTCGCCCTCCAGCTGCTTGCCGGTGACCATGTAGTAGGTCATTTCCGCCAGGTTGGTGGCCTGGTCGCCGATGCGCTCCAGGTTCTTGGCGACGAACAGCAGATGGGTGCACGGCGTGATGTTGCGCGTGTCCTCCATCATGTAGGTCAGCAGTTCGCGGAACAGGCTGGAGTAGAAGTCGTCCACCTCGCTGTCGCGGTTCCACACCTCGACCGCGCGCTCGATGTCGCGGCGCAGCAGGGCATCGACGGCCTGCTTGAGCATGTCGAGCACCAGCCAGCCCATGCGCACGGCCGACTTGACCGGCGGCACGGCCGGCCCTTCGTGCAGCACGTGGACGCGCTTGGCGGTGGATGCCGCGTGGTCTGCGATGCGCTCCAGCGTCGAGGCGGCCTTCAAGGACTGGATGATGGTGCGCAGGTCGTCGGCCACCGGCTGGCGCAGGGCCAGCATGCGGATGGCCTCTTCCTCCACCTGCATGTGGACGTCGTCCACCTGCGTGTCGTCCTCGATCACCCGCTTGGCCTTCTCCTCGTCGCCGTCGAGGATGGACTGCAGGGCGTCGGCCAATTGCGTCTCGGCCAAGCCGCCCATGCGGGCGATGTGTTCGTTCAGGCGCGCGAGTTCCTCGTCGAAGGCGCGGACGGTATGCGGGTCACCAACGGGCATTCCGGGACATCTCCCCTGGAGAACAGGACCTGGGCCGCTCTAGGGGCGGCCTGTTTCATCTGGTTTTACATTTACCGTAAATCCACGGTCACGAAAGTTAAACTTTATCGCCACGGCTTGGGATTTCCGGCACCGGCACCGGCGGCGGCGACAGGGGCAGATAGACGGTGAACGTCGACCCTTCGCCGACGGTGCTTTCGATGGTCAGGGCGCCCCTGTGGCGCGCGACGATGTGCTTGACGATGGCAAGGCCCAGCCCCGTGCCGCCCAATTGCCGCGAGCGCGCGGTGTCGACGCGGTAGAAACGTTCCGTCAGGCGGGGAAGATGCTCTTTCGGGATGCCGTCGCCCCGGTCGCGCACCGACACCCGCAGGCACGGCCCCCGGCTTGCGGCGGGCATGGATGCGGGGCCGCGCGGCACGGGAACGGCGGTGACGTCCACCGCCGTTTCGCCGTGCCCGTATTTCAGGGCGTTGGCGAGCAGGTTCTGGAAGACCTGGCTCAGCTCGTTGGGCTCGCCGGGAACGCTGGGCAGGTCGTCGGCCATGCGGATGTCGATGCGCATGGACCGCTTGGCCGCCTGCGGCTCCAGCCCCTCGGCCACGCGCTCGACGATGTCTCGGACGTCGGCGGTGCCGGTGGGCGGCGTGTGCTCGTGCAGCTCGATGCGCGAAAGGCTGAGCAGGTCCTCGATCAGCCGCGACATGCGCTCGGCCTGGGCCTGCATGATGGCCAGGAACCGCTCATGCGCCTCCGCGTCGTCCTTGGCCGGGCCGCGCAGGGTCTCGATGAAGCCCACGAGGCTGGCGAGCGGCGTGCGCAGTTCGTGGCTGGCGTTGGCGACGAAGTCGGCGCGCATTTCCTCCATGCGCACCAGGGCCGTGATGTCGTGCAGGATCATCAGAACCCGCGCGCCGTTCATCGCCGGGCCGGCCAGCGGCTCGACCACCAGGGTGAAGGTGCGCGCCGTCGGGCCCGAGGTGGTGTGCTGAAGCTGGCGCCCCACCCCGCCGGTCAGCACCGCGGCCACGGCTTCCAGCACGTCCGGGGCGCGGATGACCGTCGCCAGGTTGGCCTCGCGCGGCTCGCGGCCGGTGAAGCGGCGCGCCGCCAGGTTGGCCCAGGTCACCCGGCGTTCCTCGTCGATCATGAACAGCGGTTGCGGCAGGCTGTCGAGCACGCTTTCCGTCGCCCGCGCCGAGGCTTCCGCCCGGTCCCAGCGCCCGCCCCAGTGCCGCGCGAGCTGGGCCGCGGCGGCCGTGGTTTCGCGGGCGGCGTCCGACCAGTGCATGGGCGGCGCGGGCGGCGGCGCGGCGGTGCCCTCGGCCACCAGGCGGCGGATGTAGTTGACGGCGGAATAGATGTCGCCGGCGAACAGCCGCACCAGCAGCATCGAGCCGGCGAACACCATCAGCCCGTAGCCCACGGCCGGCACGACCGTCAGCTGCCCCGAAACGACCATCAGGATGAACGCCAGCGCCGACGGCGTGCACAGCAGTACCGACAGCTTCACGACCCGGCCGAAGGGGGCGGGCGCGCGGCGGGCTGGCGGCTGGTCGGGCATCTGCATGACGGTCGGTTCGCCGCTGGCGTCCTCTTCCTCTTGCGGGGGCGCGGCCTTTCCCTCGTGCGGGAGCGCGGCCTTTCCCTCGTGCGGGAGCGCGGCCGTCGGCCCGGACGCCGGAGCCCGGTCGCCGCCGCCGCCCGCGTCCGGCACCCGCGCGGGCGCCGGAGGATGGTCCGGCCTCACCGTTTCAGCGCGTCATGGGCGGCCAGCACCGCCATGTGCACCATGTCGGAAACGGTGGCGTCCATGTTGACGATCTGCGCGGGCTTGGACAGGCCCATGAGCACCGGCCCGATGACCGTCCCGCCGCCCAGCTTCTGCAACAGCTTGTAGGAGATGTTGGCCGAATGCAGCCCCGGCATCAGCAGCACGTTGGCCGGACCCGACAGGCGGCAGAACGGATACTTCTCCTGAAGCTCGGCATCCATGGCCGTGTCGGCGCCCATCTCGCCGTCGTACTCGAAGTCCACGCCGCGGCGGTCCAGTTCGGCGACGGCCAGCCGGACATGGCCCGGAACCTCGCCCTCGGGGTTGCCGAAGTTGGAGTACGACAGCAGCGCCACGCGCGGCTCGTGCCCCATCTGGCGCGCCTTTTCCGAGGTCTGCACGGCAATGTCGGCCAGTTGGGTCGGCGTCGGCGTCTCGTGCACGGTGGTGTCGGCGATGAACACCGTGCGCCCGCGCGCCACCACGACGGTCAGGCCGAACACCAGGCTCTGCTCATCGGGGTCGATGACGCGCTGAATCTCGGTGAAGGCCTGGTAGTAGCTGCGCGTCAGGCCGGTGACCATGGCATCGGCATCGCCCAGCGCCACCATCAGCGCGGCGAAGATGTTGCGGTCCTGGTTCACCATGCGCTGGGCGTCGCGGTACAGCGCGCCCTTCCGCTGCAGGCGCTTGTAGAGGTACTCCGTGTAGAGCGTGTTGCGGTCCGACAGCCGGGCGTTGACGATCTCCAGCCCCTGCGCCGCGCCCGACAGGCCCAGCTGCTTGAGGGTGTCGTGAATGATCTCCTCGCGGCCCACCAGGATGGCCTGGCCGTAGCCGGCGTTGCGGTAGGCGAGCGCGGCACGGATGGACTTTTCCTCCTCGCCCTCGGCGAACACCACCCGCTGCGGGTTGGCCGAAACCTCTTCCGCGATGGCCTGCAGGCTGGCGGCGGTGGGATCGAGGCGGGCGGACAGTTCGTGCTTGTAGCCGTCGATGTCGATGATGGGGCGCTGCGCCACGCCCGTGTCCATGGCCGCCTGCGCCACATAGGGCGGAATGGTGTAGATCAGGCGCGGGTCGAAGGGCACGGGGATGATGTATTCCGGCCCGAACCGCAGCTTGCGGCCCGAATAGGCGGCGGCCACCTCGTCGGGCACGTCCTCGCGCGCCAGGCTGGCGATGGCCTTGGCGGCGGCGATCTTCATGGCCTCGTTGATGGTCGTCGCCCGCACGTCCAGGGCGCCCCGGAAGATGTAGGGGAAGCCCAGCACGTTGTTGATCTGGTTGGGATAGTCCGACCGGCCCGTCGCCATGATGGCGTCGGAACGCACCGTCGCGACCTCTTCCGGGGTGATCTCGGGGTCGGGGTTGGCCATGGCGAAGATGATAGGGTTCTTCGCCATGCCGGCGACCATCTCCGGCGTCACCGCGCCCTTGACCGACAGGCCGAAGAAGACGTCGGCGCCTTCCATGGCCTCTTCCAGCGTGCGCTTGTCGGTCTCGATGGCGTGGGCGCTCTTCCACTGGTTCAGGTTGTCGCGGTCCTTGTGGATGACGCCCTTGGTGTCGCACAGGATGACGTTGTCGTGCGGCACGCCCATGGCCTTGACCAGCTCCACGCAGGCGATCGCCGCCGCGCCGGCGCCGTTGACGACAAGGCGGGTCTCGGCGATGTCGCGGCCGGTCATTTCCAGCGCGTTGATCAGGCCGGCGGCGGCGATGATGGCCGTGCCGTGCTGGTCGTCGTGGAAGACGGGAATGTCCATCATCTCGCGCAGTTGCTGCTCGATGATGAAGCATTCGGGCGCCTTGATGTCCTCAAGATTGATGCCGCCGAACGAGGGGCCCAGGAAGCGCACGCAGTTGATGAACTCGTCCACGTCGCGGGTGTCGACCTCCAGGTCGATGCCGTCGACGTCGGCGAACTTCTTGAACAGGACGGCCTTGCCCTCCATCACTGGCTTGCTGGCAAGGGCGCCCAGGTCGCCCAGGCCCAGGACGGCGGTGCCGTTGGAGATGACGGCCACGAGGTTCCCCTTGGCCGTGTAGTCGTAGGCCAGCGTGGCGTCGCGGGCGATTTCCTTGCAGGGAGCGGCGACGCCCGGGGAATAGGCGAGCGACAGGTCGCGCTGGGTGGTCAGCGGCTTGGTCGGCGTGATCTCGATCTTGCCCGGCCGCCCGGAGGCGTGCATCAGCAGGCTTTCGTGTTCGATGTTCTTGCGGCTTTGCTTGCTGGTTGAGTCGTCGGACATGATACGGACCGTTTCCCCGATAAGGCGCGGCTCCGGGGATCGTCCCGGATGCCGCGCCGCGTGTTCAAACCGATGGTGCTGAAGGTGAGGAGGGCGCGGCGGACGTCAGTCCGTCTTTGCCTCGCCCTCGTGCAAGTGGATGTTGCTGGCGTTGTGCTGGCGCAGGACCTCGCGCGCCTTGGACTCGAAGGCGGGGTTGTCGCCCACGTAGACCCACAGCGCCACCGCGCCGGCCTCCAGTTCGCGGGCGAACTCCTCGGTGTCGGGCAGGCTGGTGACCTCGTTCACCAGGTCGCGCACGGCGGCGACGCCCACGCCGGCGCCCACCAGCGCGGCGATGGCGGCCCCCGTCGGGCCCGAGGCGACGGCGATGAGGCCCGCCCCCACCAGCGGCACCTCGTAGCGCCATTCGGTCAGCAGCGGCAGCAGGCGCTCGCGCAAGCTCAGGTCGGACTTCGCGTCGCCCACGTCGATGGACTCGTGGCTGGTCAGCAGCGACAGGTCGGTGCGGTCGAACCCGGCGGCCTGCAGGTCCTTGATGGCGCCTTCCAGGTCGGCGCGGTCGGCGAACAGGCCGACGACCTCGCGTTTGATCGTCGGCGCGGGATTTGTGTCGGACAAAGGACTTGTTCCCGTGTGGCAGTGGTTTGCGCAAGAAAAGTGCGTCCTCGCATTGTGCCGCAGAGGGCCCTTCATGCATAGCCCCGCGTGAGGGTATAAGGGCTGCTTTCCACGCTGATCGCCCACAGGATTCCCGGAGTCGACAAGCCCGTGACGCCGAACCTTGCCACCGCCGTCGAAACCGAAGCCCCTGCCGGCCCCGATGCCACGTCCGCATCCGTCCCGGATGACTCCGGCGCCACGCCCATGATGGCGCAGTACCTGTCCATCAAGCGCGAGCATGCGGACTGCATACTTTTCTACCGCATGGGCGACTTCTACGAGCTGTTCTTCGACGATGCCGTCAAGGCCGCCGAGGCGCTGGACATCGCGCTGACCAAGCGCGGCAAGCACGCCGGCGAGGATATTCCCATGTGCGGCGTGCCGGTGCATTCCCACGAGGCCTACCTGGCGAAGCTGATCCGCAAGGGCTTCAAGGTTGCCGTCTGCGAGCAGATGGAGGACCCGGCGGAAGCGAAAAAGCGCGGCGGCAAGGCCCTGGTCCGGCGCGAGGCGGTGCGCATCGTCACGCCGGGCACCATCACCGAAGACAGCCTGCTGGACAGCCGCCGCCACAACTACCTGGCCGCCGTGGCCGATGCCGGCGGCGGGCTGGGGCTGGCGTGGCTGGATGTGTCGACCGGCGCGTTCACCTGCCAGCCGGTGGAGGAGCGCAACCTGACTCATGCGCTCGCCCGCCTGGCACCCGGCGAGCTTCTGGCGCCCGACCGGCTGCTCCAGAAGGAAAGCCTGTTCGAGGTCTTCACCGAATACCGCGACCGCCTGTCGCCCCTGCCGTCCGCGCGGTTCGACAGCACCAACGCCGGCAAGCGTCTCCAGGCGCTCTACGGCGTGCAGGCGCTGGACGCCTTCGGCGGCTTCTCGCGGGCGGAAGTGGCGGCGGCCGGCACGCTGGTCGATTACGTGGAACTGACCCAGAAGGGCAAGCTGCCCCGCATCGGCGCGCTCAGGCGCATGGGCGAGGGCGCGGCCATGGAGATCGACGCCGCCACCCGCCGGAACCTAGAGTTGGCCGAGACACTGACCGGCGAGCGCAAGGGATCGCTGCTCCAGGTCATCGACCGCACGGTCACCGGCGCCGGCGCGCGCCTGTTGGCCGCGCATCTGTCGGCACCGCTGACCGAGCCCGCCGAGATCGACGCCCGCCTGGACGCCGTGCAGTTCTTCGTCGAGGCCCCGACCGTGCGCGAGGACGTGCGCGAGCGCCTGAAGCGGTGCCCCGACGTGGAGCGCGCCCTGTCGCGCCTGTCGCTCGGCCGCGGCGGCCCGCGCGACCTGGCGAACGTGCGCGATGCGCTGGATCAGGTGCCGGGCCTGCGCGTCGCCATCACGGAAAGCGGGCTCGCCGCCGTGCCCAAGGCGCTGTCGGCGGTGTGCGAGCGGCTGGGCCGGCATGACGTGCTGGTGGAGCGGCTGGCCCGCGCGCTGGACACCGACCTGCCCATGCTCGCCCGCGACGGCGGGTTCATCGCGCCCGGCTATCATCCGCAGCTGGACGAGTTGCGCACGCTGCGCGACGAGAGCAAGCGCCTGATCGCAGGGCTTCAGGCGACCTATATCGAGCAGACGGGTATTGCCTCCCTCAAGGTCAAGCACAACAACGTGCTCGGCTACTTCCTGGAGGTCCCGGCCAAGCAGGGCGACAAGCTGCTGGCCGACAAGGAAGGCCCCTTCCTCCACCGCCAGACCATGGCGAACGCCGTGCGCTTCTCCACGGTCGAGCTGTCGGAACTGGAAGACAAGATCCGGGGCGCGGCCGACAAGGCGCTGGCCCTGGAACTGGAACTCTTCGCCGATTTGGTGAAGGAGGTTCTGGCGCGCGGGCAGGAGATCGCCGACGCCGCCGCCGCCCTGGCGGAACTGGACGTGACGGCGGGGCTGGCGGAACTGGCCGTCGACCGCCGCTACGTCCGCCCCGTGGTGGAGCAGGGGACGGCGTTTGACATCCGCGGCGGCCGGCATCCGGTGGTGGAGGCGGCGCTGGAGCGGGCCGGCGACGGCCCCTTCGTCGCCAACGATTGCGACCTGTCGCCCGAGCAGCGCCTGTGGCTTATCACCGGCCCCAACATGGCGGGCAAGTCCACCTTCCTGCGCCAGAATGCGCTGATCGCCATCCTGGCGCAGATGGGCGCCTTCGTCCCGGCGGAAAGCGCGCGCATCGGCGTGGTCGACCGCCTGTTCTCCCGCGTCGGTGCAGCGGATGATCTCGCGCGCGGGCGGTCGACCTTCATGGTGGAGATGGTGGAAACCGCCGCCATCCTGAACCAGGCGACGGAACGCTCGCTGGTGATCCTGGACGAGATCGGGCGCGGCACGGCCACCTTCGACGGCCTGTCCATCGCCTGGGCGACCGTGGAGAACCTGCACGAGGCCAACCGCTGCCGCGCCCTGTTCGCCACCCATTACCACGAGCTGACGGCGCTGACGGCGCGGCTCAAGCGGCTGTCCTGCCACTCCATGCGGGTGAAGGAATGGCAGGGGGAGGTGGTGTTTCTGCACGAGGTCGCCGCCGGGGCCGCCGACCGTTCCTACGGCATCCACGTCGCCCGGCTCGCGGGCCTGCCGCCGGCAGTGATCGCGCGCGCCGAAGAGGTGCTGGAGACGCTTGAGTCGGGCGAGCAGTCCTCGGCCATCACCAGGCTGGCCGACGACCTGCCCCTGTTCGCCGCCATGGCCGCCCGGCCGGAGCCGAAGAAGCAGGCCGCCGCCGAGCCGCCGCCGCCCTCGCCGGTGGAGGAGGCGCTAAAGGACATGGACCCCGACAGCCTGACCCCGCGCGAGGCGCTGGAGCAGCTCTATCGCCTGAAAGGGATGCTGTAGCGCGCAAGGCATCTTGCCGGCCGGTGCGGTTCGGGCATACTCGGCGCTTTCTTCGGCCGGAGGTCCGTTCATGCGCGGCGTGTTGCTGGGTGCCCTGATGCTTCTCGTCGCGCCCGCCGCCCGCGCGGCCGACGCTTTTCCCGATTCGGTGGACGCCTTTCACGGCACCCTGGGGCTGGAGGTGCTGACCGACCAGCTGCATTACCCGTGGAGCGTCGTCTTTCTGCCGGACGGCGACATGCTGGTCACCGAAAAGCACCCCGGCCGCCTGCGCCGGGTCGCCATGGACGGCACGGTAGGCCCGGCGCTCGCGGGCCTGCCGCCCATCTATGCCGAGGGCAACGGCGGCCTGCTGGGGCTGGCGCTCGACCCGGAGTTCGCCGCCAACCGCCGCATCTATTTCGCCTACAGCGAAGCCGGCGAGGGCACGGGCACCTGGGGCAACAACGCCGACGAGACGCAGGAGGCCGGGCTGAACGTCGCCCGCGCCGTGCTGCACGAGGACCGCGTCTCGGACGTGGAGGTGATCTTCCGCCAGGCGCCCAAGGTGGCCGACGTGCGCGACTTCGGCGGCCGCTTGGCCTTTGCGCCGGACGGCACGCTGTTCATCGGCACCGGCGACCGCTTCCTGCAGGCCGGCGTGCAGGACCTGTCGACGACCGTGGGCAAGCTGATCCGCATCAACCCGGACGGCAGCGTGCCCGCCGACAACCCCTTCGTCGGCCGCACGGATGCCGAACCCGCCATCTGGTCCTTCGGCCACCGCAACATTCTGGGGCTGGCGGTGCATCCCGACACCGGAGCGGTGTGGGAACTGGAACTGGGGCCGCTGGGCGGCGACGAGTTGAACATTCCCGCCGCCGGGGAAAACCACGGCTGGCCGCTGGTGAGCTGGGGTCGCCACTACGAGGGTCAGGCGATTCCCTCGCCGTCCACCCGCCCCGACCTGGCGGATGCGGTCTTCCACTGGACGCCGGTCATCTCGCCCTCGGGCATGACCTTCTACACCGGCACGGGCGGCGGCATCGCCGACTGGGCGGGCAACCTGCTGCTGGGCGGACTGTCGTCGGAGTCGCTCACCCGGCTGACGCTGTCGGATGCGCGGGTGGTCGGCGACGAGCGTATCTATCTCGGCACCCGCATCCGCGACGTGGCGGAGGGGCCGGACGGTGCGGTCTATCTGCTGACCGACGAGTCCGACGGCAAGATCGTGCGGGTCACCATGCAGGAGCGCGCGGCGAAGACGCTGGAATAATCGGCATGCGGCGGTTGTTGCGCGCGCAATCGTCTCGCCTTACCCTGCCATGTAAGCCGAAATATCACCGCCACGGGGACAGTATTGGGGGCGGTGCGCGCAGTTGGGGGTATCATGAACACGGATCCGGTCGCGGATCGCGGGACGCCATGGCCTGTGCCGGCGGGCGTGCTCGTGCGGGCGTTGGCGGAGTGCTCGGGGCTCATCCACGACCGACGCGACTGGACGCGCGCCGTCGACACCATGCTGGCGACGGTGGGACGGGTCACCGGAACGTCGCGGGTGTGGATCTTCCAGACGCTGGAGGTGACGGAGACCGAGGTCGTCCAGGACTACATCTTCGAATGGGCCGCATCCGCGCCGGTGGCGCAGCTTCACCTCAAGCGTTTCCGCCTGTTCCGCACCGCGATGGTGGCGCCCGACTACCGCGCCCTGGTGCAATCGCGGCTGCGTGGCGAGAGCACCGCCTTCCTCACCCGCGACCTTGCCCCCGGCAGCCATCTGCGCGACGACATGGACAGCCAGGCCATCACCGCCATGGCGACCGTGCCCATCATGCTCGACGGCGGGTGGTGGGGGACGCTGGGCCTGGACGACTGCAGGCGCGAGGTGCCGTGGAGCGCCGAGGAACTGGACTTCCTGCGCACCTGCGCCGACCTGATCGGAGCCCTGATCCACCGCCAGCGGCTGGACGACCGCACGCGCCAGCTTGCGGTCCTGGACTCCTCCGCCCACAGCGGCGTGTGGGACTGGGCATTCGATCCGGGGCGGCTGTGGTGCTCGGACGCCTTCTACCGCCTGCTCGGCTATCCGCCGCCGTACCCCAAGATGGCGCTGCGCAGCCTGCTGCACCACCTGGCGCCCGACCACCGCGAGGCCCTGATGGAGCGGGTGCGCCGCTGCACCGTCGGCACCAGCGAGTCCTTCCGGCTCGACGTCCAGGTGCGCACGCGCGGCGGGTCACGGGTGTGGTGGGAGGTCCGCGCCGATGCCGAGCGCGACGCCGACGGCCGCCTGAAGCGCATCGCCGGACTGGCGCTGGAGATCACCTCGCGCAAGCACGCCGAGCACTCCCTGCGCGACGCGGCCGACACCGACCCGCTGACCGGCGCGCTGAACCGCCGCGGCTTCGAGACGGTCGCCGCCCGGCGCATCGCGGCGACCGACGGGCCCGAGTCGCTGCAACTCCTGGCGCTGGACATCGATCATTTCAAGGCGGTCAACGACACCTACGGCCATGCGGTGGGTGACGTGGCCCTGCGGGCGGTGGCGGCGCGGGTGGGGGCCCACCTGCGCGACGGCGACCTGCTGGCGCGCGTGGGCGGCGAGGAGTTCGCCATCCTGCTGCACGGCGGCCCGAAGGCGGCGGAATCGGCAGCCGAGCGAATCCGTGCCGGAATCGCCGCCGAGCCGGTGGACTGCCTGGAGGAAGGCGGCCCGCCGGCCGGCCTGCCCCTGACGGCCAGCCTGGGCGTGGCGACCTTCGTGGCGGGCGAGGGCCTGAGCGGCGCCCTCAAACGCGCCGACACCGCCCTCTACGCCGCCAAGCGGGCCGGGCGAAACCGCGTGGTCCGCGCCGAGGGCATGGCCCACATGGGCGCGGCGTGAGGGCTGGGTGAAGCCACGGCCCTGGCTTCCTTCCTTCCTTCCTCAAAACCCCGGCCGCCAGGCGTCCTCGATGTGTTTCGGGGCCGTGCCCGGGGTCACCAGCATGACGTCGAAGCGGCAGTCCAGCTCGGCAAGCTCGGGATGGAGGGCGAGGAACACTTCGGCCGCGCGGGCGATGCGGCCCTGCTGGCGGGGCGTGACGCTTTCCGCCGCGTCGCCTTCCGCCTCGCGCGCCTTGACCTCGATGAACGCCAGCACCGCGCCGCGCCGGGCGATCAGGTCGATCTCGCCGGCGCCCTGGCCGCGCGGCGGGCGGAAGCGTTCGGCCACCAGCGCCCAGCCGGCGGCCTCCAGCGCCGCCACGCAGGCGGCTTCCGCCGTGCGGCCGCGGGTCTCGGCGGCGCGGCGGTCCTTGGTCGAGCGCACGGCGGGGCGGCGGAACAGCGGCAGCGCCATGCCTCAGCCCTTCGCCAGGTCGAGCGCCCGGGCGTAGACGGCGCGCTTTTTCAGTCCCGTCGCGGCGGCCACGGCGGCGGCGGCGTCGCGCACGCTCTCTCCGCGGTCCAGCGCGGCGCGCAGCATGGCATCGAGGTCTTCTTCCGTCGCGGCCTCGGCGGGAGCGGGCGGCCCGACGACGACCACCACCTCGCCCTTCGGCGCGGCCTCGGCGGCGTAGCGGGCGGCGAGGTCGGCCAGCGTGCCCCGGCGGGTTTCCTCGTACAGCTTGGTCAGTTCGCGGCAGACGGCGGCCTCGCGCCCCGCGCCCAGCACCTCCGCCATGTCGGCCAGGCTGGCGGCAAGGCGGCTCGGCCCCTCGTAGATGACCAGCGTCGCGCCGATGCCCGCCACCTCGGCCAGCCAGTCGCGGCGGGCCTTGGTCTTCTGGGGCGGGAAGCCGCAGAACAGGAAGCGGTCCGACGGCAGCCCCGCCACCACCAGCGCCGCGAGCGCCGCCGACGCGCCGGGCAGGGGGACGACCTTCAGCCCTTCCTCCACCACCGCGCGCACCAGCTTGTAGCCGGGGTCGGAGACCAGAGGCGTGCCGGCGTCGGAAACCAGCGCGACGGCGCCGCCGTTCTTCATCCGGTCGATGAGCTTGGGCCGTGCGGCTTCCGCGTTGTGCTCGTGATAGGGGGTCAACGGCGTCTGGATGTCCAGACGCCGCGCCATGTTGCCGGTCACGCGCGTGTCCTCGCAGGCGATCACGTCGGCGCCTTGCAACGTCTCCAGCGCGCGCAGGGTGATGTCGCCCAGGTTGCCGATGGGCGTCGCCACCACATACAACCCCGGGGGGAGACGATGCCTTTCGCCTTCCCCTCGCCTTAATGCGCCGCTAGGCTTGGGCCCAGTCGCGCCGTTACCGGAGGAGGTTGCCCGTGCCCCGCGCGGATCATCGTCAGCGCTTTCGTCTTCTGCCATCGCTCGCCGTCCTGGCACTTGTGTCGGTGGTGTCCGCCTGTGCGCAGCAACAGATAGCACCCGAACAGCCCCGGGTGGAAGCGCCGCGCCAGGCGCCGCCCGCCCAGCGCGCCGAACCCGCGCCGCCGCCGCCCACCGAGGTGGAGGACGGCTACCGCCGCGTCGCCCTGCTGGTGCCGCGCTCGGGCCGGGCCGCCGATGTCGGGCAGGCGCTGCTCAACGCCGCCCAGATGGCGGTGTTCGACGTGGCCGACGACCGCTTCGTGCTGCAGCCCTACGACACCCAGGGCACCCCGGACGGCGCCCGCGCCGCCATGGACAAGGCCCTGAGCGAAGGCGCGCAGCTTGTTCTCGGACCCCTGTTCGCCGACAACGTCCGCGCCGTGGCCCCGCAGGCCCAGGCAGCGGGGGTGAACGTGGTCAGCTTCTCCACCGACACCTCGGCGGCGGCCGACAACGTCTACGTCATGGGCCTGCTGCTCAGCGAGCAGGCCGAGGCCCTCGTGCGCTTCGCCCGCGGCCAGAACATGGACCGCTTCGCCGTGCTGGCGCCCTCCACCGCCTACGGCCGCGCCATGGCAGACGCCCTGCGCGACGTCACCGCGCGGGCCAATGCCGCGGTGGTGCAGGTGGAATACTTCAATCCGGGCGGTGCGCCGGACGAGGCCATCAAGCGCCTGACCAACCCTTCGGCCTCGCAGGCGGCGCTGGAGCGCCAGAAGCAGGAGCTGGCGGCCAGTCCCGACCCGGTGGCCCAGCGCGCCCTGCAGCGCCTGCAGCAGATCCAGGGCTCGGGCGACATCGGCTTCCAGGCCCTGCTGCTGCCCGAGAGCGGCCAGCAGCTGCGCGAGATCGCGGCCCTGCTGCCTTACTACGGCGTGCGGCCCGAGCAGGTGCAGTACATGGGCACCATGCTGTGGAACGACGACCGCCGCCTGGGCCAGGAGCCCGCGCTGGTCGGCGCGGTGTTCCCGGCGCCTTCGCCGCAGAGCAATGACTATTTCACCCGCCGCTACGGCAACGCCTACGGCACCACGCCGCCGGCGATCGCCAACGTGGGCTATGACGCCACCGCGCTCGCCGCCGTGCTGGCCAAGCGCAACGAGACCGCCCCCTTCGACGCCCGCGCGCTGACCAACCCGGAAGGCTTCGTCGGCGTCGACGGCCTGTTCCGCCTGCGCCAGGACGGCACGGTGGAACGCGGCTTCGCCATCCTGCGCGTCACGCGCGACGGGGCGCAGGTGGTGGCGCCGGCGCCCGAAAGCTTCCCCAGCGCCGCGGGCAGCTGAGGCGGCGGCTCGCGGCTGCCGCGTGATGGGCGTGAGGCGGGGGCGGACGCGCCCTCGCGCTCCCGGGCCGGGTGCGCTGGTCACGGCCTGCGGTAAGGCCGCAACGCGCGTTCGGCGTCGGGTGAGGTTTCCTGCCCTCCAGGGTCTCAGGAAACCGCTTGTTGCCGCCAAAGGCGTTGCAAGGGCGGCTGACGGAGCGTGTGGGCCGCGTCATTCCTGCGAAAGGGGCTGTAAAGAGATCGGTGAACGTTCCCCGACGGGCGCGCGGCAGGATGGTTGGCACCGGAGGTGGATTCCTGCTTTCGCAGGAATGACGGGTGATTTCTTGTTTCTATCACAGTAAGTTAAGGCCTCCGTCGCCCCTGCGAAAGCAAGGGCCCACCGACGCCGTCAACCGCCATTGCGACGCCTCTGGTGGCAACCAGCCGATTTCTTGACAGCCTCGACAGCAGGACTCCCCGTGCGGCGCCAAACAACCTGCCGCGGAGGCCGCCACCGCCTCAGTCGTCGGTCCCGGTGCCCTGTTCCTTAGGGCCTTCATACCATTGCGGCCATTGGCGCTGGACGATGGGGCCGTCGGCTGCGAGGGCGTGGCAGGTGTCGATGATCCGGGGACGCTCCGTCAACCCCTTGTTCTCGCCGGTCTTCTCCCGCTCGGCGTACATGGTCTGAAAGGCCGTCGTCGCCATGGGGCCGAGCAGCATCTCCACCAGATGCGTGCAGCCGTGCCGGCCGCCCAGCCGGGCGCGGACGTCCTTGCGGAAGCCGGGGCCGATGCGCAGGCCCTCCAGCTTGGTAAAATCCGGGTTGATGTCCTTGCAGATGGTGAAGGGGCCGTAATCGGTCACCGCCTCGGCCGAGCGGATCAGCATGGTGCGGTCGATGGTCAGGCGCAGCCACATGCCGTGCAGCGGCTCGCCGGCCTCGATCCGGCCACGGTCCTGGTTGGAAAAGCCGTAGGTCTTGGTGTCGACCAGATGGCCCTCGATGTCGTACAGCCCGTCTTCGCGGCGGAAGCCTTCCACTTCGACGGTCCGCGTGTGCTGCTTCTCGCGGGCGACGCTCGGCGGGGTCAGGGGCATGGGCGTGGACTCTCCAGGATTCGGCACGGCGGACGGATGCCGACCATCATGGTCGGGCTTTCCGTTTACGTCAACGTCATGCCCTTTTCGCATCCCGTCAAGGGCCGCACGTGCAACGGCCGCCGGTCCGGTGCGGAGCGGCGGCCGTTTCTCGGTGTGGCAAGCGTGCCGTCAGGCGGGCGCGGTGCCGTAGTTCTCGCCGAAGATGTAGGCGTCGCGGTTGCGGATGTCGCTTTCCAGTTCGGACTGCACGACGGCATAGAGATCGCGGATGGACACCATGCCGACGGGCCTGCCGTCCTTGACCACCGGCAGGTGGCGGTAGTTGTGCTCGCGCATCATCTTCAGCGCGGTCATGGCCGGATCGTCCGCTTCCAGGGTGTCGGGATCGGCGGTCATGATCTCTTCCACCCGCGTCGTCTGCGGGTCCACGCCGCGGGCGACGGCCCGGGCGGCGATGTCACGTTCCGTCATGATGCCGATCAGCCGCTCGTCGCGCACGATCATCACGGCCGCGATGTTGCGGTCGCGCATCAACTCGGCGGCGGTGCGCACGGTGGTTTCCGGCGCGACGATGGACAGGGTCTGCTCGCGGGGAATGATATCCGGAACGATCTTCGCCATGGCGCTCTCCCTGACAGCCTGAGACCTGTGTGTCTTGTGTTCGCTGAGCCTTTTGTCCGGCGCACGTCTTTCGCGTTGCGTTGCGTTGCGAAACTTCAGTGTGCCAGCGCACAAGCGGGCGTCAAGAGAATTACCTAGCGCCGAACTAAGGAATTAGTGCATCCCTGAAAGAGTGGCAGGCGTTGCGGGTCCGATCATCCCGAGGGCTGGGCCGTGTCCTCGTCGTGCTTCTCCTCCTCGGCGACCGGCGTGACGCGGATGGACGTGATCTGGTTGCGGTGGCGGCGCAGCACCTCGAACCGGAAGCCGTGGAACAGGAAGGTCTGGCCGGGGTCGGGGATGGAGCGGCTTTCGTGCAGCACCAGGCCTGCGATGGTGGCGGCTTCCTCGTCGGGCAGGTCCCATTCGAACTGCCGGTTGAGGTCGCGGATGGTCACCCCGCCATCGATGACGAAGGACCCGTCGGGCTGCGGCCGCACGCCCGAGACGGCGATGTCGTGTTCGTCGGAAATCTCGCCGACGATTTCCTCCAGGATGTCTTCCAGCGTCACGATGCCCAGCAGCACGCCGTATTCGTCGACCACCAGCGCAAAGTGCTCGCGCCGCTGGCGGAAGGCCTGCAGCTGGTCCAGCAGGCGCGTGGCGTCGGGGATGAACCACGGCGGCGAGGCGATGGCGACGATGTCCAGGTCCGAGATGTCGCCGGAATGGGCCTCCACGGCGCGCAGCAGCGCCTTGGCGTGCAGGATGCCGACGATGTTGTCGGACTTGCCGCGCCACAGCGGAATGCGGGTGTAGGGGCTGGCGAGCACCTGGCGCACGATGTCGGACGTCGGCTGGTCGGCGTCGATGGTGACCAGCTTGCCGCGCGGCACCATGATCTCGGACACCTCGACGTCGGCCAAGTCCAGCACGCTGCGCAGCATGGCGCGTTCATGCGCGATGACCTTCTCGCCGCCGGCCTCGGCGGCTTGCGCCGTGTGCATCTCGATGGCGCCACGCAGTTCGGCCAGCGCCATGGAGGACGTGTGCGGCCGCTCGCCGCCGCCGACCACCTTCAGGGTCACCGAGACCATGCCCTGGATGACGCTGGTCAGCGGCTGGAAGATGGTCACCAGCACCCGCATGATCGGCGCCACGCCCAGCGCCATGCGGTGGGTGTGGGTCAGGGCGTAGGTCTTGGGCAGGATCTCGGAAAAGATCAGGATCATGATGGTCATGACCACGGTGGCCATGGCCACGCCGCCCTCGCCGAACAGCCCGATCAGCACGCTGGTCGCGAGCGCCGAGGCCAGGATGTTGACCAGGTTGTTGCCCAGCAGGATGGTGGCGATCAGCCGCTCGCGCTTGATGAGCAGGCCGTTGGCAATGCCGGCGCGGGTGTCGCCCTTGCGCTCAAGCTCGCTGATCAGGGGGCGCGATGCGGCCGTCAGCGCCGTCTCGGAGCCCGAGAAGAAGGCGGACAGGACAAGGCAAACCAGGATCGCGACGATGGAGACGATCATGGCGGTGGTCATGGTGGAACCGTCCTTGAGATGGGCGGAAGAGGGATGGCGGGCAGGGTGAACGGTCAGGAGGCGGCGACGGCCTCGGCCACGGTGGCGCGCAGGGCCTCCGGCGCCACGTCGCGGGTCAGGAACGCCTGGCCGATGCCGCGCGCCAGCACGAAGGTCACCTTGCCCTCGGCGACCTTCTTGTCCGACGCCATGTGGGCGATCAGCCGGTCGGTGTCCAGGCGCGCACCCTCCAGGCGCGGCGGCGTCACCGGCAGGCCGACGGCCGCCAGGTGGGCGCGCACCCGCGCGGCGTCCTCGGCGGGGCAAAGGTCGAGCCGCGCCGACAGGTCGAAGGCCATGACCATGCCGATGGCAACCGCCTCGCCGTGCAGCAGCGTTCCGCCGTAGCCGCATTCGGCCTCCAGCGCGTGGCCGAAGGTGTGGCCCAGGTTCAGCAGCGCCCGGCGGCCGCCCTCGCGCTCGTCCTCGGCCACGACGCGGGCCTTGGCGGCGCAGGAGGTGAGGATGGCGGCGCGGCGCTGGGCCTCGTCGCCCGCGATCAAGGCGGTGCCGTCGCGCTCCAGGCGCTCGAAGAAGGCCGGGTCGTCGATCAGGCCGTATTTCACGACCTCGGCATAGCCGGCCAGCAACTCGCGCCGGTCCAGCGTGCCCAGCGTGTCGGTGTCGATGAGCACCAGGCGCGGCTGGTGGAAGGCGCCCACTAGGTTCTTGCCAAAGGGCGTGTTGATGCCGGTCTTGCCGCCGACCGAACTGTCCACCTGCGACAGCAGCGTCGTCGGCACCTGCACGAAGTCCACCCCGCGCAGCAGCGCGGCGGCGGCGAATCCCGCCAGGTCGCCCACCACGCCGCCGCCCAGGGCGACGACGGTGGTCGCCCGCTCGCAGCGGGCCTCCAGCATGGCGTTCAGCAGGCGTTCGAAGGTGGCGTAGCTTTTGGACGCCTCGCCGGGTGCGATAATGTAGGCGTCGTGGCGGATGCCGGCGGCATCCAGGGCTGCGGTCAGGGTGCCCAGGTGCAGGCCGGCGACCGTCTCGTCGGTGACGATGAAGACCCGTTTCTGCCGCAGCACCGGCGCCATGAGCCGTCCGGCCCCGCCCAGCAGGCCGGCACCGACAAGAATGTCGTAGGACCGGTCGCCCAGGTCCACGCGCAAGGTTTCCGGGGCGGCGGAAGGATCGGCGGAAACGGCGGTCACGGGTCGGTCTCCACGGGTTCGGGCGGGGGCGAATCGTTGGCGTCCAGCCAGTCGCGCAGGGCGTCGAGCACGCGGCCGGTGGTGGTGTCGGGGCTTTCCTCGCCGGCGTCGACGGTGACGTCGGCGGTCTCGTAGACGGGGTAGCGCTGGGCCATCAGGCTTTCCAGCTTGGCGCGCGGGTCGCCCTGGTTGAGCAGCGGCCGGTGGCCGCGCCCGGCGGTGCGGCGCACCAGCAGGTCCAGGTCGGCGCGCAGCCACACGCTGATGCCGCGCCGCTTGACGCGCCGGCGCGTCTCCGGGCACATGAAGGCGCCGCCGCCGGCGGCCAGCACGCAGACCGGGCCGTCCAGCAATCGCGCCATCACCTTGCGCTCGCCCTCGCGGAAGGCGTCCTCTCCCAGGGTCGCGAAGATGTCGGCGATGGACTGGCCGGCGGCCTTTTCCACCTCGTGGTCGGCGTCGATGAAGGGGACGTGCAGGCGCTGCGCCAGCCGCTTGCCGACGACGCTCTTGCCCGCGCCCATCAGCCCCACCAGCACGACGGTGCGCGGCAGGGTCAGCGGGCCCGTGCCATCGGGAGTGATCCAGCCGGTGCTCAACTGCGCCCTCCGTCGCCGCGTTGCGCCGGATTCGCCAAGGGATTAAACTGCCGTGCGGTTGCCATAATCGGTTCCTATAGCACACCGCGCCCGGGCTGTCCCGGCCCTGGTCAAAGGTTTTCGAACTCGCCCGCCGCCCACCTGGAACCTGTCCGCCGGATCGTGAGGACGTCTCCCCCATCATGCGCACTTTGTCCCGCATTCTCCTTCTGCTTCTGCTCGCGGTGATCGTCGCCGGCGTCGGCTTCCTGGCAACCTGGGAAATGCCGCCGCCGACCGAGCGCATGGAAAAGGTGATCGACAATGACCGCTTCCAGAACCGCTAGGGCGGCGGCCGCCGCCTGCGCCCTGGCGGCCCTGGCCGCCGCCGCTCCGGCGCTGGCGGAGACGGCGGGGCCGGTGAGCCTGTTTCCTGGCGCCGGGGGCGGGACGGACGCGCCGTCGGCCCCCGCGCCGTCGGCCCCCGCACCCGCCGCGCCCGCCGCACCGTCCGTCCTGGCGGGCGGTGCCATCGCCGTGCAGCCGCTGGACCGGATCAGCCTGGCCGCCGTCGGCGCGCTGGACGCGGCGGAAAGCGGCCTGCCGCACGACATGTGGGCCGGCACGCCGGCGCCGCTGGCCGCGACGCTGGTGACCAAGCTGCCCGTCGGCGCGCCGTCGCCGGTCATGCACGGGTTGATGACCCGCCTGCTGGCCGCCACCGCCGGGGCGCCCGACCCACTGGCAGGCGAGGCGGCGGGGCCGGATTTCCTGGCCGCCCGCATCGAGGCGCTGCGCCACCTGGGCGCCTTCGGCCTGGCGCTGACCCTGGCCGACGCGGCGCCCGAGGCCGCACGGACCGAGGCGGTGCGCCGGGCGCGGCTGGACGTGATGCTGTCGCAGGTGTCCGCCGACCCTGAAACACCGCTGCCGGCGCCGCTGTGCCAGGCGGCACGGGAGGGGCTGGCGGCCTTCGATGGTCCCTATTGGCAGAAGGTGACGGCGGTCTGCGACCTCGCCACCGGACGCGAGGCGCCGGCGCAGATGGCCATGGCCATGCTGCGGGAGACGGGGCACGAGGACCCGGCCTTCTTCTATCTGGCCGACCGCATGACCAACGTGACCCCGGCCTCGCTGGAGGCCCTGCCGGCGCCCGAGCCGCTGACGCTCGCCATGGTCCGCCGGGCCGGCGATCCGCTGCCCGAGGAGGCTTTGTCGTCGATGGCCGCGCCCTGGCTTGCCGCTGCCGTGGCGACGGGCGGGCCGGGCACGGCCGCCGAACGGCTGGCCGCTGCCGAGCAGGCTGCCGTGGCGGGCGCACTGGATGCGACCGGGCTGGCCGACGCCTACCGCACGGCCGATTTCTCTGTGCAGGAAATGCAGGCGCCGCTGGGCGGCGGCCCCGCCACCCCGCGAGAGCGGGCGCGGCTGGCGCGGCTGGCGGCGCTTCAGGAGACGCCGGCACTCAAGGCCGAGGCCCTGGACGCCGCGCTCGCCGCCGCCGCCGGGGAGCCGGTGGAGACCGCCACCGCCCGCCTGCACGCCGACGCCATCGCGGCCCTTGCGCCGGCGCCGGAGCTGGCCTGGTTCGCGCCGTCCGCCGTCCGCGCCCTGCTGGCCGCCGGGCGGGTGGAGGCGGCGGGGCCCTGGATCGACGCCCTGGCGCAGATGCGCGGCGGAGCGGCGGCCCGCGACCAGGCGCTTCTGACGCCCCTGGTGCGGGTGGCGGGCGCACCCTCGGACGGCACGGCGCCGGCCGTCGGCCGCGTGCTGGCGGAGTGGCGGGCGCTGCGGGCGGCGGAGGCCGAGGATCACGGCGCCGACCTGCCCCTGCTCGACCGCCGACACACGCTGCTGCTGGGACTGCTTCAGGCCATGGGCGAGCCCATCGGCGCCGGCGCCTGGCAGCCGGTGCTGCTGGACGCCATCGTCGACGCCGCGCCGGCCATGCCCGACGCCGCCATCCTGCGCGCGCTGGACGGGGCGGCGGCCGAGGGCCGGGTGGGCGAGGTGGTGGCGCTGGCGCTCATCGCCATCGGCCCGGACGGCCCCGACGCCGTGCATCCCGAGGCCCTGTTCCGGGCCGTCGCGGCGCTCAAGGCCGTGGGGCTGGAGACGGACGCTCGCGCGCTCGCCCTGGAAGCCCTGGCGGCGGCGGGGGTGTGAAGGGCCTCATGATCGACCGCCACGTCGAACGCTTCCTGGAAATGATGGTCGCCGAGCGGGGGGCGAGCCCCCGCACGGTGGACGCCTATCAGCGCGACCTGTCGGACCTGGGCGCCTTCCTCGCCCGGCGCGGCAAGGGCGCCGAGGCGACCGAAGCCGAGGACCTGCGGGCCTATCTGGCCGCCCAGGCCGATGCCGGCATGGCGACGCGCACGGTCAACCGGCGCCTGTCGGCCCTGCGGCAGTTCTTCCGGTTCCTGTTCGCCGAGGGGTTGCGCGGCGATGATCCCAGTTCCACCATCCAGACCGTGCCCATGGGCCGGTCCCTGCCCAAATACCTGTCGGAAGCGGAGGTGGAGCGCCTGCTGGCCGCCGCCAAGGCGCTGGAGGGGGCGCGCGGCGTGCGGGCGACGGCGCTGATGGAAGTCCTTTATGCCACGGGCCTGCGCGTGTCCGAACTCGTCTCCCTGCCGCTGGCGGCGGTGGCGCGGGATCAGGCGGTGCTGGTGGTGCGCGGCAAGGGGAACAAGGAGCGCATGGTGCCGCTGACCGACGCGGCGCGGGCGGCGGTGCGGGAGTGGATTCCCGTGCGCGACGGCCTGCTGGGCGACAAGAAGGCGGCGCGGAACCGCTGGCTGTTCCCCTCGCGTGCCCGGGACGGCCACCTGACCCGCGACGGCTTCACCAAGATGCTGGCCGACATCGCGGTGGCGGCCGGGCTGCCGCCGTCCAAGGTCTCGCCCCACGTTCTGCGCCACAGCTTTGCGAGCCACCTGCTGGCCCACGGCGCCGACCTGCGCAGCGTGCAGCAGATGCTGGGGCATGCCGACATCTCGACGACGCAGATCTACACGCACGTGCTGGACGAACGCCTGAAGCGGCTGGTGAACGAACACCATCCCCTGGCTGGCTGAAAAAGGGCGTCAGCCGGATCCCAGCGCGCGACTGCGCGCCGCCGCCCCTGCAGCGCGAGCCTTGGCGGCGAAGCCGCCGCCCGGCGCCTGAGGGCGGACAGAGTCCTTCAACACATGACAGGCGCGCCCTTGGCTTCTATAGTCCGGCCCGCCGCACCGCCCGGAGGCTGTGACCAGGCGGACGGAATCACGACACGCTCGAAGGCAAGGACCAGGCGCATGACCAGTGAAAAGATCGGTGTGATGATCTGCGGACACGGCAGCCGCGACACGGCAGCCGTGGAGGAATTCAACAAGCTCGCCGTGCACCTGCGCGAGCGGCTGCCGCAGTACCCCGTCGAGAGCGGCTTCCTGGAGTTCGCCCACCCGATCCTGCGCGACGGCATGGAAAAGCTGCGCGATCAGGGCGTCAACCACATCCTGGCGGTGCCCGGGATGCTGTTCGCCGCCGGCCACGTGAAGAACGACCTGCCGTGGGAGGTCAACGCCTTCGGCGCCGAGTACCCCGATATCAAGATCGAGTTCGGCCGCGAGCTGGGCATCGACACCAAGCTTCTGAAGGCCGCCAAGGCGCGCATCGAGGAAGCCGAGGCCGCCTGCGACACGCAGGTGGACCGCAAGGACACCCTGCTGATGGTGGTCGGCCGCGGCACCAACGACAGCGACAGCAACTCCAACATCTCCAAGGTCGCGCGCATGCTGTGGGAAGGCATGGGCTTCGGCTGGGCCGAAGTGTGCTTCTCGGGCGTGGCTCATCCGCGGGTGGATGCGGGGCTTGAAATGGCGTCGCGCCTGGGCTTCAAGCGCATCATCGTCTTCCCGTACTTCCTGTTCACGGGCATTCTCGTGCGCCGCATCTACGACCAGACGGACGGCGTCGCCGCCAATCATCCCGGCGTGGAGTTCGTCAAGGCCGGCTATCTGAACGACCACCCGCAGGTGATCGAGACCTTCGTTGAGCGGGTGACCGACATCCTGGGCGGCAACGTGGCCATGAACTGCCAGCTGTGCAAGTACCGCGAGCAGGTCATCGGCTACGAGGGCGAGGTGGGCGCCGTGCAGGCGGGCCACCATCACCACGTGCGCGGCATCGGCACCGACGGCGATCATCACCACCACCACCACCACCATGGTCACCACCATCACCACCACGGTCACGGCCACCATCACGGCCACGATCATGACCACGGTCATTCCCACGATCACGAGAAGGCCGAGTAAGAGCCTCCGCCGGGACCCTTCATCATGACCGACGGGCGTTACGACTACCTGCGCGATCCCGCCGCCATCTACGCCGAGTCCTTCGCCGCCATCGAGCGCGAGGCCGACCTGTCCGTCGTGCCCGAGGACCTGCGGCCGCTGGCGGTGCGGGTCATCCACGCCTGCGGGATGACCGATGCCGTCCACGACCTGGCCGCCGATCCTCACGCCGTCTCGGCGGCGCGGGCGGCGCTGGCGGCCGGGCATCCGGTGCTGACCGACGTGGAGATGGTGGCGCGCGGCGTGATCTCGCGCCGCCTGAAGGGGCCGGTGGTCTGCACGTTGAAGCGGCCGGAAGTGGACATCATCGCGCATCGCCACGGCACCACCCGGTCGGCGGCGGCCGTCGACCTGTGGCGGGACAAGATGTTCGGTGCCGTGGTCGCCATCGGCAACGCACCGACCGCCCTGTTCCGCCTGCTGGAACTGCTGCACGAGGGCGCGCCGCGCCCGGCGGTCATCCTGGGCTTCCCGGTGGGCTTCGTCGGCGCCGTCGAGAGCAAGGAGGCGCTGATCGAGGACGCGCCGAAGCTGGGCGTGCCCTTCATCACCCTGCGGGGCCGGCGCGGCGGCTCGGCCATGGCGGCGGCGGCGGTAAACGCCCTGGCGGCCCCCCTGTCCGTCGAGCAGGAGGAGCGCCGGTGATCGCGCCCGCGCCCTGGCTCACCGTCGTCGGCATCGGGGAGGACGGCCTGGACGGCCTTTCCCCGGCCGCCCGGTCGGTGGTCGAGGAGGCTGCCGTGCTTGCCGGCGGGGCGCGGCACTTGGCGCTTGCACCGGAAACGGATGCAGTGCGCATAGAATGGTCCTCGCTGGAAGAAACGCTGGCCGCCATCGAGTCGCGGCGCGGAACGCCCGGCGTGGTGGTCCTGGCGAGCGGCGACCCCATGCTCTACGGCCTGGGCGCGACGCTGGCGCGGCGCTTCGACCCGGCGGAAATGGTGGTGCTGCCGCACGCCAGCGCCTTCAGCCTAGCCGCCGCCCGCATGGGCTGGCCGGTGCAGGACTGCCGGCTGCTCACCGTCCACGGCCGCCCGCTGGAGGGCCTGATCCCGCACCTGACCCCCGGCGCCCGCCTGCTGGTGCTGTCGGCGGACGGGACCAGCCCGGCGGCGGTGGCGGCGCTTCTGACCCGCCACGGCTTCGGCCCGTCGGCCATCACCGCGCTCTGGCACATGGGCGGCCCCCGCGAAGGCCGGCGGGAGGGCACGGCCGAGGCCTGGGACGGCGAACCGGTGCCCGACCTCAACACCCTTGCCGTCGCCTGCGAGGCCGACGCCGGCGCCCGCGTGCTGCCGCGCACGCCGGGCCTGCCGGACGATGCCTTCCGCCATGATGGACAGCTGACCAAGCGCGTGGCCCGCGCCGCCACCGTCTCCGCCCTCGCGCCCCTGCCGGGGCAGGTGCTGTGGGATATCGGCGCCGGCTGCGGATCGGTCGCCATCGAATGGATGCGCGCGGCCGACGGCGCCCAGGCCGTCGCCGTCGAACTCCACGCCGGCCGCCGCGCCATGATCGCCGAGAACGCCGCCACGCTGGGCACACCGGGCCTGCGCGTGGTCGCCGGCGAGGCCCCCGCCGCGCTGGCCGAGGCCGGACCGGCGCCCGATGCCGTCTTCGTCGGCGGCGGCGTCTCGCGCCCCGGAATGCTGGACGCGGCGTGGAACGCGCTCAAGCCCGGCGGGCGGCTGGTCGCCAACGCCGTCACCGCCGAGGCGGAGGCGCGCTTGATCGACCGGCGCGCGGCCTGGAACGGCACGCTCACCCGCATCAGTGCGAGCCACCTGAAGGAAACCCCCGGCGGCCTGCATGTGTGGGACGCGCTGGCGCCGGTCACCCAGCTTGTGGCGGTGAAACCATGACGGCCCCCGGCACCCTTTACGGCCTGGGCGTCGGCCCCGGCGATCCGGAACTGGTGACGCTCAAGGCGTTGCGGCTCTTGCGTGCCTGCCCCGTCATCGCCTGGCCTGCCAACCCGGAAGGGCATTCCATGGCGCGCGCCGTGGTGGCGGAGTGGATTCATCCCGGCAAGATCGAGGTCCCCATCGTCATGGACTTCGTCTCGAAGGGGCGCGAATCGGCGCTGGCGGCCTATGACGCCGCCGCCGACACGCTTGCCGGTCATCTGGCCGAGGGCCGCGACGCCGCCGTGCTGTGCGAGGGCGATCCGCTGTTCTACGGCTCGTTCATGTACCTGCTGGAGCGCCTTGCCGGCCGGTTCCCCGTCGCGATCGTCCCCGGCATCACCAGCGTCGCCGCCTGCGCCGCCGTGGCCGCGCGCCCCGTGGTGTCGCTGGACGAGGGGCTGACGGTCCTTCCCGCCACGCTGCCCGAGGACGCCCTGTCCGCCCGTCTCGCCGCGACCGAGGCCGCCGCCGTCATGAAGCTCGGCCGCCACCTGCCCAAGGTCGCCGCCGTGCTCGACCGCCTGGGCCGGGCCGAGGGCGCCGTAGTCGTGGTGCGCGCCGGCCATGAAGACCAGCGCGTGCTGTCGCTGCCCGAGGCGCTCTCCGAGGGCGTCCCCTATTTCTCCCTCCTGCTGACCCGGAACCGCCCATGACCTCGCCCGCGCCCGTCCTGCTCTGCCTGAACGACACCGGCCTCGCCATCGCCGCGCGCCTGAAAGCCGCCGCCCTGCCCGATGCCGAGGTCCACGGCCTGCGCGGACGGGCGGACGGCGCCGATGTGGCCTTCGACGACACCATGGCCCACGTCCGTGCCCTGTTCGCCGCCGGGCGGCCCATCATCGGCGTCTGCGCGAGCGGCATCCTCATCCGTGCCGTCGCGCCGGTGCTGGGCGACAAGCAGGCGGAGCCGCCGGTGGTCGCCGTGGCGCAGGACGGATCGTGCGCCGTGCCGCTGCTGGGCGGTCACCACGGCGCCAACGCGCTCGCCCGCCGCATCGCCGAGGCGCTGGAGGGCGCGGCCGCCGTCACCACCGCCGGCGACGTCACCCACGGCATCGCCCTGGACGAGCCGCCCAAGGGCTGGAGCCTCGCCAATCCCGCCGCTGCCAAGCCCGTCATGGCCGCGCTGGCGGCCGGGCAGCCGGTGACGGTGGAGGGGGATGCGCCCTGGCTCGCCGCCCTGCCCCAGTCCGACGCCGCCGCCCACGTCATCCGGGTGACGGAGCGGCTGGATGTGGGCCGGGACGCGCTGGTGATCCACCCGCCGGTGCTGGCCGTCGGCGTCGGGTGCGAGCGCGGCGATGATCCGGCCGAGGTGGCGACGCTGGTCAGCGACACGCTCGCCCGCGCCGGCCTCTCGGAAAAGGCCGTTGCCTGCGTCTGCTCGCTGGACCTGAAGGCCGACGAGGCCGCCGTGCGCGCCGTCGCCGCCATGCTGGGCGTGCCGGCCCGCTTCTTCACCGCCGAGGAACTGGAGCGCGAAACGCCGCGCCTGCAAACCCCCTCCGAGGTCGTCTTCGCGGAAGTGGGCTGCCATGGGGTGTCCGAGGGCGCCGCGCTCGCCGCCGCCGGGCCCGAGGCGACGCTCATCGTGCCCAAGAAGAAGACCACCCGCGCCACCTGCGCCGTCGCCCTGGCGCCCACGCCCATCGACGCGGGCGCCGTGGGGCGCGGCCTGGGGCGGCTGACGGTGGTGGGCATCGGCCCCGGCCAGGACGGCTGGCGCACGCCCGCCGTCTCCGCCGCCGTGGCGGGCGCGACCGACCTTGTCGGCTACGGCCTCTATCTCGACCTGCTCGGCCCGGCCGCCAAGGGCAAGACCTGGCACCAGTCCGACCTGGGGGCGGAGGCCGACCGCGCCCGCGTCGCCCTGGACCTAGCCGGCGAGGGCCGCGACGTGGCCCTGGTGTGCTCCGGCGATGCCGGCATCTATGCCCTGGCGACCCTGGTGTTCGAGCTGATCGCGACGGAAGCCAACCCCGCCTGGCGCTTCGTCGACCTCACGGTGGAGCCCGGCGTCTCCGCCATCCAGGCCGCCGCCGCGCGCTCCGGCGCGCCCATCGGGCATGACTTCTGCACCATCAGCCTGTCGGACCTTCTGACCCCGTGGGACGTCATCGACGCCCGCCTGCACGGCGCGGCGGCGGGCGACTTCGTGGTGGCCTTCTACAACCCCGTCTCCAAGCGCCGGCGCGACCATCTGGCGCGGGCGCGGGACGTGCTGCTGACCGGCCGCCCCGGCACCACGCCGGTGGTGCTGGCCCGCAACCTGGGCCGGCCGGACGAAAGCGTCACCTTCACCACCCTTGCCGAACTTTCGCCCGATATGGCCGACATGCTCACGCTTGTGATGGTCGGCAACCGCGAAAGTCGCCTCGTTGAGCAGGGCGGGCGCGTTTGGCTTTATACGCCGCGCGGCTACGCGGCCAAGCTGACCGCCACCGGAGACGCTCAACCGGCAGGAGAGTGACACCATGACCCGATCCGCATCCGCCCTGATCCTTTCGACCGCGCTCGCGGCCCTGCTGACCGCCGCCGGCCCCGCCATGGCCGCCCCGCCGGAGGGCAAGGGCAAGCCCGACCACGCCGGCGGCCCCTCCAAGGGCCAGGGCCAGGGCAACGGCACCGAGGCCCTGATCGCGCCGCTGAGGAAGGGCGAGGCGGATGTCGGCGACATCATCCTCGACACCGTGCTGACGGAGGTGGAGCGCCGCCTCATCCGCGACTACTTCGCGGGCACCGACCGCTCCAGGCTGCCGCCGGGCCTGGCCAAGCGCGACCAGCTGCCGCCCGGCCTCGCCCGGCAGGTGCAGCGCAACGGCACCCTGCCGCCGGGCCTCGCCCCCGAGCCGCTGCCCCGCGACCTGATCGACCGCCTGCCCCGCCGCGGCCAGGGCATCGACCGCGTGGTGGTGGGTTCCGACGTCATCCTCATCGAGCAGGGGACGCGGCTTATCCTCGACATCATGGAGAACGTACTGTCGTCATGACCGTCCATTTCATCGGCGCCGGTCCCGGCGCGCCCGACCTCATCACCGTGCGCGGCCTGAAGCTCATCCAGAAGTGCCCCGTCGTGCTCTACGCCGGGTCGCTGGTGCCGGCCGAGGTGGTGGCGGAAGCGCCCGAGGGGGCGAAGGTGGTCGACACCGCGCCCCTGCACCTGGACCAGATCATCGCGCTGATGGAAGAGGCCCATGCGCAGGGCCACGATGTCGCCCGCGTGCACTCCGGCGACCCCAGCCTCTACGGCGCCATCGCGGAACAGATCCGGCGGCTGGAGGCGCTGGACATCCCCTACGACGTGACGCCCGGCGTGCCGGCCTTCGCGGCGGCGGCGGCGGAGCTGTGCCAGGAACTCACCCTGCCCGACGTCAGCCAGTCCATCGTGCTGACCCGGACGGCGGTGCGGTCCTCGGCCATGCCCAACAACGAAACCCTGGCCGCCTTCGGCGCCACGGGCGCGACGCTGGCCCTGCACCTGTCGGTCAACAACCTCAAGCATGTGGTGGACGAACTCACCCCCCACTACGGCGCCGATTGCCCGGTGGTGGTCATCTACCGCGCGACCTGGCCGGACCAGATGGTGATCCGGGGGCGGCTGTCGGACATCCGCCCGAAGGTGAAGGAGTCGGGGATCACCCGCACGGCGCTCATCCTGGTGGGGCGGGTGCTGGAGGAAGGCGGCGCCGAGTTCACCGACAGCCGGCTCTATGCCGCCGATCATACGCACGTTCTTAGGCCGAAGGCTGGGTGATACAGCTTCCAGGGGCTTCCGCCCCCGGAGCCCCTGATCGAGAGGCACAGCCTCTCGAACTCTCCAGTTTTTTGTTTAGTAATAAGAGACTGGGAGGTTTGGAGGGCTGTGCCCTCCAAGCGGGGTTCGGGGCCGCGGCCCCGAGCGCGCAGCGCTTGTTGAAGGAAATGGAATGGACGCCCTGTTCGCCGCCGATGCCGGCACCCTCGTGGCCCTGGTCGCCGCCCTGCTGGCGACGGGTGTCGTGGCGGGTGTTCTGGCGGGGTTGCTGGGGGTGGGCGGGGGCATCGTCATCGTGCCCATGCTCTACCACCTGTTCACCCTGATCGGCGTGGACGAGGGCGTGCGGATGCATGTGGCCGTCGGCACCTCGCTCGCGACCATCATCCCGACGTCGATAAGCTCCATCCGCGCCCATTGGAAGCGCGGCTCGGTGGATGTGGATTTGCTGAAACGCTGGGGGCCGTGGGTCTTCGTCGGCGTGGTGATCGGTACCGTGATCGGCGGCACCGTGGGCGGGGCCGCGCTGACGGGCGTCTTCGCCGCCGTGGCTCTACTGGTTTCCGCCAACATGGCCTTCCGGAAGGAGGGCTGGACCCTGCGCGAGGGCCTGCCGGCCCTGCCGGGACAGGCGGCCATGGCGACGGTGATCGGCGGGATCTCGGTAATGATGGGCATTGGCGGCGGCACGCTGTCGGTGCCGACGCTCTCGGCCTTCGCCTACCCCATCCGCCGCGCGGTCGGCACGGCGGCGGCGATCGGGCTGATTATCGGCGTGCCGGGTGCGATCGGGTTCCTGGTCTCCGGTCTGGGAGCGGAGGGCCTGCCGCCGGGGACGGTGGGCTACGTGAACCTCATCGGCTTCGCGGTGATCGTGCCTTGTACCGTACTGGCCGCGCCGCTGGGTGCCAGGATCGCCCACACCATCAACCCGAGGATGCTGCGGGCGGCGTTTGCGCTGTTCCTGTTCGCCACCGCTGCCCGCATGATCTACGGCCTTGCGACCTGAGCTATTTCTGGAAGCAGTTGTCCACCAGCTGCTCGAACGCCCGGGCGCGGTGGCTCATGGCGTGTTTCTTCTCCGGCTCCATCTCGCCGAAGGTGATGGTGTGGCCCTCGGGGCGGAAGATCGGGTCGTAGCCGAAGCCCTTCGTCCCCGTCGGCGGCCAGGAAATCACCCCGTCCACCGTGCGCTCGAACACCTCCACGTGCCCGTCCGGCCAAGCGAGGCACAGCGCGCAGATGAATTGCGCGCGCGGGTCGTCCTTGCCGACCATCTCTGTGTTCACCCGCTTCATGGCGATGCCGAAGTCCTTCCCCGGCCCCGCCCAGCGCGCGGAATAGATGCCCGGCGCGCCGTCCAGCGCATTCACCGACAAGCCGCTGTCGTCGGACAGGGCGGGAAGGCCGGAGGCCTCCGCCGCCGCCTTGGCCTTCAGGATGGCGTTCTCGGCAAACGTCACGCCCGTCTCCTCGGGCTCGGGCAGGTTCAGGTCGCCGGCCGACACCGCTTCCACCCTGAAGGGGCGCAAGAGGTCGTTGATCTCGCGCACCTTGCCGGGGTTGTGGCTGGCGACGACCAGGCGGCCGCCCTCGAACTTGCGTGCCATGGGTCGTAGCGCTCCCTCAGTCCAGGCCCAGCGCGGCGCGCTGCTTGGTGGCCAGTTCGGCGATGCCGGCCGTTGCCAGGTCCATCATGGCGGTCAGTTGGCTCTGCTCGAAGGGGTGTTCCTCGGCGGTGGTCTGGACCTCGACGATCAGCCCCTTGGCGGTCATGACGAAGTTGGAGTCGGCGTCGGCGCTGCTGTCCTCGGCATAATCCAGGTCCAGCACCGGCGTGCCCTTGTAGATGCCGCAGGACACCGCCGCCACCTCGTCGGTCATGGGCACGGCCGACAGCACGCCCAGGCTCACCAGCTTCTGGAAGGCCTGGTACAGCGCCACGTAGCCGCCGGTGATGGAGGCGCAGCGGGTGCCGCCGTCGGCCTGGATGACGTCGCAGTCCACCTTGATCTGCATCTCGCCCATGCCCTTGAGGTTCACCACCGAGCGCAACGAGCGGCCGATGAGGCGCTGAATTTCCTGGGTGCGGCCCGACTGCTTGCCGCGCGCGGCCTCGCGGTCGCCGCGGGTGTGGGTGGCGCGCGGCAGCATGCCGTATTCCGCCGTCACCCAGCCGCGTCCCTGGCCGCGCAGCCAGGGCGGCACGCGCTCGTCCACGCTGGCGGTGCACAGCACATGGGTGTCGCCGAAGCGGATGAAGCACGATCCCTCGGCGTGTTTGGCGAAGCCCGGTTCCAGGGTGACCGGGCGAAGGGCGTCGGCGGCGCGGCCGGAAGGTCGCATGGGGTGTACCTCTCGTTGGGGGAGCCGTTGGGACTCGGCGGAATCCGTTGCCCGGCAGGCTAGCGCCTCCACCGGCGCTTGAAAAGGCCGTGCATCCGGGCATGGCGGGCGCGTTGACGGGTTCCGCCCCCTTCCCTACATTCCGGAGCGGTCGTGATTCCGAAGGGTTACGCGCGTGTCGACGCGAGACACACTGAAAAACTCCACCGCCGTCGCGGAGCTGAACCAGCGGTCGCGGGAAATCCTGCGGCACGTCGTGGATGCCTATGTGCAGACCGGCGAGCCCGTGGGCAGCCGGACCCTGTCCAAGCGCCTGCAGACCTCGCTGTCGCCGGCGACCATCCGCAACGTGCTGGCGGACCTGGAAGACCTGGGGCTTCTCTATGCCCCCCACACCTCCGCCGGCCGGCTGCCGACGGAGCTGGGCCTGCGCATGTTCGTCTCGGGCCTGCTGGAGATCGGCAGCCTGACCGACGAGGAGCGGGCGCGGATCGACCTGCAATGCCGCGCCAGCAACAAGTCGATGGAAGACGTGCTGGCCGAGGCGACGCATACCCTTTCCGGCCTGTCGCTGTGCGCCGGGCTGGTCATGGCGCCCAAGACCGAAAGCCCGCTCAAGCACATCGAGTTCGTGAACCTGGGCCCCGGCCGGGCGCTGGTGGTGATCGTCACCCAGAACGGGGTGGTGGAAAACCGCGTGGTCGAGGTGCCCCACGACCTGCCGCCCAACGTTCTGGTGGAGGCGTCGAACTTCCTGTCGGCGCGCATGACCAACCGCACGCTGGAGGAAGCGCGCGAGGCGATCCTGAAGGAACTGGAAAGCCACAAGCACGCCCTGGACGAGTTGACCAGCAAGGTCATCGCCGCCGGGCTCGGCACCTGGACGGGCAGCGAGGCCGACGGGGCGCTGATCGTGCGCGGGCAGTCGCACCTGCTGTCGGACGTGACCGCGCTGGAGGACCTGGAGCGTATCCGCCACCTGTTCGACATGCTGGAGACGCGCGAACAGATGCTGCGCCTGCTGGATCTGGTGGGCGCGGCGGAAGGCGTGCAGATCTTCATCGGGTCGGAGAACGACCTGTTCACCGCCGCCGGGTGTTCGATGATCGTCAGCCCGTTTCGCAACGGCCGGGAAGAAATCGTCGGGGCCATCGGCGTGGTCGGCCCCACCCGCATCAATTACGCCCGCATCATCCCGCTGGTGGACTACACCGCGAAGGTGGTCGGAAGACTCATTGGTTGAGGACACACACAGGCATGGCACAGCAGCATAATCCCGCTCAAGCCGCGAACGGCGCCGAGACCCCCAACGAGGTGCCCGAGCACGAGGGCCAGGAAGGTACCCACCCCGGCGGCACCGCCGACACCGGTGAACAGAGCCCGCAGGCCGGCGACATCCCGCAGGGCACCGTTCCCGACGAGGAGGCCCAGGCCGCCGCCGCCGACAACATGGCGCCGGAAGAGCGCATCGCCATGCTGGAAGGCGAGGTCCAGCGCCTGAAGACCGAATACATGCGTGCGCTGGCAGACGCCGAGAATTCCAAGCGCATGGCGGAAAAGCGCATCGAGGACAACTCCAAGTACGCCGTCTCCAACTTCGCGAAGGAGATGCTGACGGTCGCCGACAACCTGGACCGCGCCCTGCTGGCCGCGCCCGAGGACAAGCGCAGGAACAATGAGCTTCTCAAGAACCTGGCCGTCGGCATCGAGATGACCCAGAAGACGCTGACCGGCGCGCTGGAGAAGTACGGCGTGCAGAAGGTGGAGGCGCGCGGCGCGGCCTTCGATCCCAACCTGCATCAGGCCGTGCAGGAGGTCGAGAACCCCGACGTTCCCGCCGGCACCTGCGTGGAGGTCTACCAGGACGGCTACCTGATCCGCGACCGCCTGCTGCGGCCGGCCATGGTGGTGGTCAGCCGCGGCGGCCCCAAGCGCGACGCCGGCAACGGCAACGGCGGCGGCGCCCAGACGCCCGAGGGCGGCCAGGGCGGGGTGGATACCTCCGCCTGAGGCACCTTGCCGGATTGAAGGGAACGGGGCGCGGCCTTGCGGTCGCGCCCCGTTTCGTTCGGTCTTACCGGGGGCGCGTCAGGACGCCGCGGCCTCCCCTCGCGCTCCCCCGCACGTCTGTGAGAGCGCCGCCACCGGCTGACGTCCCGCCTTCGCGGGTGTCAAGACCGGGAGCGCGGCAGGTCAGCACGGTACACGGATTCCTGCCTTCGCAGGGATGACGGAAGTTTTCATTTTCTAAATCACAAGCTTATGAAACGCATCGCCTGCTGCCATCCCTCGGTACACGACGCACATCCGCCACCGCCGTTCCCGGGCCGCACAAAGCGAGAGCGCGAGAGGCCGCGCCTCTCGCATCCCCCATCGCGCGTCAGCGTGGCGCGGTACCGGGTCTAGTGCGCCTCCGCCCAGGTGTCGGCGATTCCCGCCTCGACCTCCAGCGGCACGGACAACTCGGCCGCGCCCTCCATGACCGCCTTGATGACCGCGACCGCGCGCTCGGCCTCGGCCTCCGGCGCCTCGAAGACCAGTTCGTCGTGGACCTGCAGGAGCATCTTCGTTTCAAGCCCCGCGTCGGTCAGCGCCGCCGGCACGCGGATCATGGCGCGCTTGATGATGTCGGCCGCCCCGCCCTGGATGGGGGCGTTGATGGCCGCGCGCTCGGCGAACCCGCGCATGTTGGGGTTGCGGTCGGAAATGCCCGGCGTCCAGCACTTGCGGCCGAAGGGCGTGCGGACGAAACCGTGGGTCTTCGCGAAGGCCTTGGTCTCGTCCATGTAGGCGCGGATTTCCGGGAAACGGTCGAAGTAGGCGTCGATGTAGGCCTTGGCCTCGCCCCGGTCGATGCCCAGCTGCGCGGCCAGCCCGAAGGGCGAGATGCCGTAGATGATGCCGAAGTTGATGGCCTTGGCGCGGCGGCGGATCATGGGGTCCATGCCCTCGACCGGCACGCCGAACACCTGGCTGGCGGTGATGGCGTGAATGTCCTGGCCCTCGCGGAAGGCTTCCTTCAGCGCGGCGATGTCGGCCACGTGGGCCACCAGTCGAAGCTCGATCTGCGAGTAGTCGGCGCTGATGAGCTTGCACCCCTGCTCCGCCACGAAGGCGCGGCGGATTTTGCGGCCTTCCTCGGTGCGGATGGGGATGTTCTGCAGGTTGGGCTCCTGCGACGACAGGCGGCCGGTGCTGGTGGCCGTCTGGCTGTAGTTGGTGTGCACCCGGCCGGTGCGAGCACGGATCTGGTTGACCAGGCTGTCGGCGTAGGTGCTCTTCAGCTTCTGCACCTGGCGCCAGTCCAGCACGCGGGCCGGCAGGTCGTGGCCCTGCGCGGCCAGCTGTTCGAGAATGTCGGCGCTGGTGGAGTAGGCGCCGGTCTTGCTCTTCTTTCCGCCGGGCAGGCTCATCTTGCCGAACAGGATTTCGCCCAGTTGCTTCGGGCTGCCGGGGTTGAACTCCTCGCCGGCGAGGGCGTGGATTTTCACCTCAAGCTCGCGCATCCGGCTGCCGAGGTCGTCGGACAGGCGCCTCAACTCCACCGAGTCGACCTTGATGCCGGCGGCTTCCATGTCGGCCAGGATGCGCACCTGCGGGCGGTCCAGGCTTTCATAGACGCCGGTCATGCGCTCGGCGAACAGGCGCTCGCGGAACAGGCGGTGCAGGCGCAGGGTGATGTCGGCGTCCTCGGCGGCGTAGTGGGTCGCCTTGTCGACGGGCACCTTGTCGAAGGTGATCTGGTTCTTGCCCTTGCCGCACAGTTCCGTGAACGTGGTGCAGGTGTGGTCCAGGTGGCGGCGGGCCAGTTCATCCATGCCGTGGCCGGTGGTGGTGCCGTCCAGCACGTAGGACATGACCATGGTGTCATCCACGGGCATGACGCGCACCGGCAGGCCATGCGCCGCCATTTCGCGTTCCAGCACGTGCAGGTCGTACTTGATGTTGTGGCCGACCTTGAGCACGCCGGGGTTTTCCAGAAGCGGCCCCAGCCGCTTCAGCGCCTCGGCCACGCCGATCTGGTCGGGACGCAGGGCGGAGCCCGCCTCGGCCGCCGCCGCGTCGCCGCCCAGGTCCAGCGAGCCCTGCGCCTGTCCCGCCGGCACGGCCTCGGGGTCGACATGGCGCAGCGGCACGTAACACGCCCGGCCCGGCGCGGTAGACAGCGACAGGCCGACGAGGTTGCCGCCGTGGGCATCCAGGGCGTCTGTTTCCGTGTCGATGGCGACCACGCCGGTGCGCGTCGCCTCCTCGATCCAGGCGTCCAGGGCGTCCAGCGTCAGAACGCTGTCATAGTGGATGTCGTCGGGCGCGGTGGCGGCCTCGGCGGCGGGATCGCGCACGGGCTCGGGCAGGTCTTCGCCGTCGGCGGCCAGTTTCTCCCGCACGCGGGCGAGGATGGAGTTGAAGCCGTTGTCCTTCAGGAAGGCCGTCAGGGTTTCCACGTCGGGCTTCTTGACCGTGAAGGTGTCCAGCGCCTCGGTCACCTCGCAGTCGCTGCGCAGCAGCACCAGCCGGCGCGAGATGCGGGCCGCCTCGGCATGGTCGATCAGGTTCTGGCGGCGCTTGGGCTGCTTGATCTCCTCGGCGTGGGCCAGCAGGGTGTCGACGTCGCCGTACTGCTCGATCAACTGCGCGGCGGTCTTCACGCCGATGCCCGGCACGCCGGGAACGTTGTCGGTGGAATCACCGGCCAGCGCCTGCACGTCCACCACCTTGTCCGGCCCGACGCCGAATTTTGCGACCACGTCCTCGGCCCGGATCTCCTTGTTCTTCATGGCGTCGAACAGGACAACCTCGCCATCGTGGACCAGCTGCATCAGGTCCTTGTCCGACGACACGATGGTCACCTTGGCGCCGGCCTCGCGGGCCTGGCGGGTGTAGGTGGCGATCAGGTCGTCGGCCTCGAACCCGTCCATCTCCACGCTGGGCAGGTTGAAGGCGCGCACGGCCTCGCGGATCAGCTCGAACTGGGGGATCAGCTCGTCGGGCGGCGGCGGGCGGTGGGCCTTGTATTCGGGGTAGAAGTCGTTGCGGAAAGACTTGCGCGCCGTGTCGAAGATGACGGCGATGTGGTCCGCATCCGTTTCGGCGATCAGCTTCATGAGCATCTGGGTGAAGCCGTAGACGGCGTTCACCGGCGTGCCGTCCGGCCGCGACATGGGCGGCAGGGCGTGGAAGGCCCGGAAGATGAAGCCCGATCCGTCGACCAGGAAGACGTGTTTCATGGCGCGCCCATCATTCATGTGCTGATCGGAAAAAACGACGACGCCGGAGCCGCCACCCGACTCCGGCGCGAAATTCAGGCACCTAGACCCGCACCCCTAGTGCTGCGTGGTGGCGGCGGTGGCCTCGACGCCTTCCTTCAGCACGTACTGGCGGCTGCAGTAGGGGCAGACGATGTCGCGGGTTTCCGGGCGGATGTGCAGCCACACGCGCGGATGGCCCAGCGGACCGTTGCCGCCGTCGCAGGCGACGTCGATGCGGTCCGTCTCGATGGTCTCGGTGATGGTGTTGCCCTTCTGCGTCATGGCCTCTGTCTCTTGTGAAAACCGTGGAGTCGGCGTCTGCCGGCGGATCGCCGGATGATACCCGAGGACAGGACGCGATCAAGGGGACTCGACCGGACCCGGACCCGCAACCATATAGGACCGGCAGCGGCCCTTGCCAGATGGCGCGTTATGGGGTCGACTCCGCCCATCCGAATCCCGCACACCGACCGCAGAGACCATGCCCCGCGACCACGCCAGTTCCATTTCCACGCCCGCCCAGGACCCCTCCGTGCCCGACAACGCCATCGAGATCCGCGACGTCACCAAGGTCTACGCAGCTCGCCACGGCCAGGGGGAGAAGCGCGCGCTGGACGGCGTGAGCATCGAAATCCCGCGCGGCAGCTTTTTCGGCCTGCTGGGCCCCAACGGCGCGGGCAAGTCGACGCTCATCAACATCATGGCCGGGCTGGTGACCAAGACCAGCGGCACGGTGCGCATCTGGGGCAACGACATCGACACCGCCGAGCGCGCCGCGCGACTGGCCATCGGCGTGGTGCCGCAGGAGTTGAACCTCGACCCCTTCTTCACCCCGCGCGAGCTGCTGGACGTGCAGGCGGGCCTCTACGGCGTCCCGAAGTCGGAGCGCCGGACCGATGAAATCCTCCATCTGGTCGGCCTGACCGACAAGGCGGAATCCTACGCCCGCACCCTGTCGGGCGGGATGCGCCGCCGGCTGCTGGTGGCGAAGGCGATGGTGCACGCCCCGCCCATCCTGGTGCTCGACGAGCCGACGGCGGGCGTCGACATCGAACTGCGCCAGCAGTTGTGGGAGCAGGTGAAGCTGCTCAACCAGCAGGGCACCACCATCCTGCTGACCACCCACTACCTGGAGGAAGCCGAGGAACTCTGCGACCGCATCGCCATCATCAGCCAGGGGCAGGTGGCGGCGTGCGAGCCCAAGAAGACCCTTCTCCAGCGCCTGGACAACAAAGCCCTGCACGTCACCGTGCGCGAGACGCTCGGCCACCTGCCGCCGGCCCTGGCGGCCCTGGGGGCGGAGATCGCCGACGAGCACAAGCTGATCGTCCGCTACCGCCCCTCCGAAACGGTGATCGGGGAAATCCTGGAGGCCATCCGTGTCGCCGACCTGTCCATCCTGGACCTGTCGACGGAGGAAGCGGACCTGGAGGACATCTTCCTTCAGCTGACCAGCCAGCCTGACGCGGCCGCGAACCGCGCCAAGGCCTGACGCGGCGGAGGAACGGGCAATGCGTGGGCGATCCTTCCTTGCGGCGGGGCTGGTGGCGGGTGTGCTGGCCCTGACCGGCTGCGCGCCCAGGACCGTGCCGCCGGGTCCGCTGGCCGACGCGCCCCAGTCGCCAGCACTGGCCCAGGAAACCTTCCGCACCGCCGACGGCTATGCGCTGCCCGTGCGCTCGTGGCTGCCCGAGGCCGGCGCGCCCGAGGCGGTGGTGCTGGCGGTGCACGGCTTCAACGACTATTCCCACGGCTTCGACCTGCCCGGCCGTGCGCTGGCCGAGGCGGGCGTGGCGGTCTGGAGCTTCGATCAGCGCGGCTTCGGGCGGGCGCCCCACTTCGGCCTGTGGTCCGGCGAGGAGGCCATGATCGGCGACATCTCCGGCATGGCGCGGGCCCTGAAGGCGCGCTACCCGGACACACCGCTCTACCTGCTGGGCGTGAGCATGGGCGGCGCGGCGGTCATCGCCACCGCCACGTCGGACGATCCGCCGCCCCATGACGGCGTGATCCTGTCGGCGCCCGCGGTGTGGGCGCGCGACACCATGCCCTTCTACCAGCGCGCCGGCCTGTTCATCGCCAGCCACACGGTGCCGTGGCTCAAGCTGTCCGGCGAGGGTCTGGGCTACCAGGCCTCCGACAACCTGGAGATCCTGCGGGCGGCCGGGCGTGATCCGCTGTTCATCAAGGAAACCCGCATCGACAGCACCAAGGGGCTTGTGGACCTCATGGACCGCGCCATGGAAACCGTCGACGACGTGCCGGGGCCGGTCCTCTACCTGTACGGCGAGAAGGACGAAATCGTCCCGCCCCACGCCACGGACCGGGCGCTTGCGACCCTGCCGGACCGGGGCGGGCGCGTGCGCGTGGTGCTGTATGACGACGGCTGGCACATGCTGCTGCGCGACCTCCAGCGCGAGACGGTCTATGCCGACATCCTGGCCTGGATCGAGGACCGCCAGGGCCCGCTGCCCTCGGGCGAGGAAGTGGGCCCCGAGGTGACCGTGGCGCAGGAGATCGCCGACAACGGCGACGGAGCGGAGGGCGGCGCTGCCGACCGTCCGGGGACCGTGCGCGCCGCCGGCCCGTCGGACGCCTCCGAGCCGTCGGAGTAAACCTCGCGGTCGCGCGGGCCGTAGGGCAGGGACAGGCACCGCTTTCCCGTCCCGGAGGCTTCCATGACCAGTGACGACCCACAAGCCATCTACCAGGAATTCAACGCCGTGGTGAACATGGCGCCGAAGGAGCTGGAGGAGTGGCTCGCCACCGACGAAAGCCAATCCGTCGGCTGGACCCGCGAGGGCGAGGACGAAAGCGTCGGCCACCACTCGGGCCGGCGGATCGTGGAGATCAAGCGCAAGAAGAAGGCGGATCTGACCGACGACGACTACGCGCACATGCGGAAAGTCATCGGCTACGTCCACCGCCACCAGAAACAGGTGCCCGGCGGCGACGTGACGGACACCCGCTGGCGTTACTCCCTCATGAACTGGGGCCACGATCCGCTGAAGGAACCGGGCGAGCATTGACGCGGGCGGCGGCGGCTCCTAGATGGTGGATCGCCGCCGATTTCCCGGTTGGCAAAGTGCATTGGGATCGGTATGGTTCCGATCCTGCTTGGGACCCGTAGCTCAGCTGGATAGAGTGTCGCCCTCCGAAGGCGAAGGTCGCGCGTTCGAATCGCGCCGGGTCCGCCAGAATTCTAGAAACCCTGGTCGCTTGATTAGCGGCCAGGGCTTTCTGCGTTTCGCGGGCTCGGAAGTCGCTACGGTTCTTCTGCGTCGCGCTTCGCCAGGATAGCCTTCTTTGTGGGTATCCGAAAAACCGCTAGGGACAGATCATAAATCGTGACAATAAAAAAATATACTACAAGAAGGGCCAGGGAGTTCATAAACGAGGTCGCGTGTTCCTCTGCTGATACTAAGGGTTTTACGACAACTATGACGACAGAGGCGCCCAGAAGAATAATGAGACTTGCCGATGATTTTCGGAGGGAATTTCTGGTTCTTATGAAATTGGTATCAGTTTCGTCTTCTAGACGATTAAGTTCAAGATGAATATTTGCTGCTGAGGCTAATGTTACCGCGGCAATAAATCCAAGAGTCGCCAAGAATTCGTGGTTCACGAAGCCGTGCAAGAAGGCATTGGCATCGCTAGTGAGATGTGGGTGGCAAATGTTAATCGCCCCCAGAATCGTCGCCAGTCCTATCAGACCGATCCACGGCAGTGTTTTCCCCATGACCCAAAATCCAGTTCTTCAGCCCACGCAATGCATCAGCAATTACTTCCCTCGGAGCGGCAATGCGGGGGATTTCTGTGACTGCCGGGCGCCTGCTTGATGAGAACCTTTTATTGTCCAAGGATCTTGCAGTTATTTTACCCGCGCCTCGCTCCGAATATCTTACGGCCTCTCTAATTTTATTGGTATCAGTCGCCACGCCTACGGAAGATTCCATTCCGTACTGCACCCTTTCCGCGCCATTTTCTTCTCGGGTGTCTCGCAAGTCTCTGTCGATGTCTCCGGTTGTGTCCCACATGTTCGGAACAGCGAAATCAAACCGGATCGAGCGCAACTTGCCGCCACTTTCTTTAGCGAATTTCCAAAAATCTTGACTGTCGAAGATGTGGTCTACTTCGATATTGTATGGTCGGTAGGAGTTCTGGTTGATGTGCCTCACGAGCGACCTTATGAGCGCGGAAGGCTTGCCCACAACGTCATTCTCAACAGCGACACGCTGTCCTTGTTCGTGCGTTGTCGGATCAACTAGAACGTATGCTCCCTGCCATTCGTCAGTAGTAACTTCAGCACCGCCCTCTTCTGGAGGCCTATGATGATCGTGGGGCTTTTGCAGCTGTAAAAGCCCCAAAATCAGGTCATCGTCATCCTTAAGCGGAAGCCAGTGAAGCGTTCTTGCGCCGTGATGAGGAAAGGCGAGCGTTTGTCCAAGACATTTTCGCAGCCACTCCTCGCGACCAATTTTGTAGGTTTCCAGATCAGCTTGGGGAACTGGAGATAAGCTGAGGTGGAAAAGCGTAAATCGTCGAAATGCCATGAATACCCTCCCGCGACGCGGGAGAATATAAACCAATACGATCTGAGGTCAAATCTCTTTCGAGTAGTGCTCAGTAGGAGTATGTGGTCCCCGTAAAGCAGACCCTTAAGGACGCTCGCGCGCCGGCACCGATCGTCAATCCGGGATGTTCACGTTTACCCGCCCCCGCCACGGCACGAACGCCGGCACCTTCTCCCGATACCGCGCATAGGCCTCCCCATACAGCCGCAGCAGCCTTCGTTCCTCGAAGCGGCTGCCGATGAGCAGGTAGAGGCTCGCCCAGACCGCCGTCGCCAAGCCCAGCGGGTCGACGGAGCGGCCCCAGAGGACCAGGAAGGCCGCCGAATACAGCGGATGCCGGACCCAGGCGTGCACCCCGTCCGTCTGCAAGGGCTCGTCGTCGGCCGCCTCCGCCGCGCTGATGTCGCCCCGGCGGGCCATGCGCAGCTGGTGGGTGCCGGCGAAGCGGCCCAGGTCGTAGGACTGGGCGAAGTACAGCAGCAGGAACACGCCCAGCGCCGACACCGCCAGCATCACCGCCTCCAGCCAGCCCGGCAGGGCGAAGGCCGGTGCGTCGCCCAGGGCCCACCAGCCCACCGCCAGCACGGCGGCCACATGCACCAGGGCGAACAGGTTGTAGGCCAGCCGCTCCCACGCGCCCAGCCAGGGGCGCAGGCGCGCCTTCACGCTGGCGTTGGCGAGCCACGAATGGCCGACGCCGAAACTCAGCCAAGCCAGGGCATAGACCAGATGCGCCGCCCAGGGCTCCAGAGGCATCCCCCGCGCCTTCCGTCAGCCGCACTGCAGGCGCTGGATGCGGCCCGTTTCGGTGACGAAGATCGTCAGCCGCTCGGGCCGGAAATCCTTGGTCATGGCATCGCCAGGGCCGAGGATGCGGTGGGGGAAGGGCAGGGCGTCCTCGTCGACCTCGTTCGGCCCCGCCGTCCCCGCCACCAGATATTTCCCAGCGGTGTCCGACAGGTCCGAGGCGCCGCAGCGCGACAGGTCGTGCGGCCCGGCCTCGGTCGGGCGCTCGCCGGCCGCCGTCGCGACCGGCGTCCGGTCGGTAACGTCGGGCGAGGGCGCGCAGGCCGCGAGGGTCAGGGCGAGCGGGGCGAGCAGGAAGAAGCGCGGGCGCATCGGCACCTCCGTCGGTTGCCGGCTCACCCGCAGGTGAGCTTGGTGATGATGCCGTCGCGGGTGGTGGTGATGGTCAGCCGGTCGGGCCGGAAATCCATGGTCACCGCCATGCCCGGCATGACGACGCGGTGCGGGTCGGGCAGCGCGTCCACCGACACCGCCTCCGGCCCGGCCTCGCCGCGCACCAGCCGCTTGCCCAACGCGTCCGCCAGGTCCGATGCGTTGCAGGACGCCAGTTCCTCGGCCGAAACCTGCTTTGCCGGCCGCTCCAGCGGCGGCTCGGGCTCCTGCGGGCCGGCGGCGCAGGCGGCTAGGGCGAGCACGGCGGCGGCGGCCGTGGCGGTCGCGGGTAGGCGGCGGCGGAAAAGCATGGTCGGTCTGTCCCCTTTCAGCGGTCCCCGATGCGGGCGATGGTGGCGGTGGTGGAAAACCCGTCCTCAAGGTTGGCCAGCATGACGCGGCCCCCGTAGGCCTGCACCACGTCGGCCCCGACCACCGTTTCCACCGTGTAGTCGGCGCCCTTGACCAGAACGTCCGGGCGCAGGGCGCGGATCATCTCCAGCGGCGTGTCCTCGCCGAAGATCACCACCATGTCGACGCTCGCCAGCGACCCCAGGACGGTCGCCCGCGCCGCCTCGCTCTGCACCGGGCGGCTCTCGCCCTTCAGCCGCTTGACCGAGGCGTCGGAGTTCAGCCCCACGATCAGCCGGTCGCAGCCGGCCTTGGCCTGGGCCAGCAGCGAAACGTGGCCGGGGTGCAGCAGGTCGAAACAGCCGTTGGTGAAGCCCACCGACAGCCCGCGCGCCCGCCACTTGCCCACGCGCTCCAGCGCCTGGGGCAGGGTGAGCACCTTGGCCTCGTCGGCCTCCAGGTCCTGGCGGCGCAGCGTGTGGAGCAGTTCCTCGGCATTAACCGCGGCGGTGCCCACCTTGCCGACCACGATGCTGGCGGCCACGTTGGCCAGCGCGGCGGCGTCCACCAGCGACGCCCCGGCGGCCAGCGCGGCGGCGACGGTGGCGACCACCGTGTCGCCGGCGCCGGACACGTCGAACACCTCGCGCGCCTGGGCGGGCAGGTGGGCGGGTTCGGCGTCCGGTCCCACCAGCGTCATGCCTTCCTGGCTGCGGGTGACCAGGATGGTCTCGATGCCGCAGGTCTCGATCAGCTTGCGCGCGGCGGCGGTGATGCTGTCGGTGTCGTCGGTGGACATGCCGGCGGCTTCGGCCAGTTCCTTGCGATTGGGCGTGACCACCGTGGCGCCGCGGTAGCGTGTCCAGTCCGCCCCCTTGGGATCGACCACCACCGGCACGCCGCGGGCGCGGGCGACCTCGATCAGCCGGGCGGTGACGCCCTCGGGCAGCACGCCCTTGCCGTAGTCCGACAGCACCAGGGCCCCGGCGGCCTCCATCTGGTCGGACGCGGCGGCGGTCAGGCGGTCGAGCGTCAGGTCGGTGACGGGGGCCAGGGTTTCGTCGTCGGCGCGCAACAGCTGCTGGTTGCCGGCCACGAAACGGGTCTTGATGGTGGTCTGGCGGCCGGCGTCGACGCACAGCACCGGGTCCACGCCCGGCAGCGCGTCGATCAGGTGCGCCACCTCGCGCCCCGGCGCATCGTCGCCGACGCAGGTGAAGAAGCTGGCTTTCGCGCCCAGGCCCACCAGATTGCGCACCACGTTGCCGGCCCCGCCCAGCATGGCGTCCTCGCGCCGCACCCGCAGGACGGGGATCGGCCCTTCCGGCGAGATGCGGTCGACGCTGCCGTAGACGAAGCGGTCCAGCATGACGTCGCCGGCGCACAGGACGCGGGCATGGGACAGAGAGGCGGCAAGGGCGGCGAGGGCGGACTGGTCGGTCATCGAAGCGGCGGCTTTCCGGACAGGCGAAGGAACGCGATGTCAGCAGACCGTGCGGAAATAGTCCACCGTCTTCGCCAGTCCCTCTTCCAGCGTCACCGTCGGCTCCCATCCCAGGGCGTCCCAGGCGCGGGTGATGTCGGGGCGGCGCTGCTTCGGGTCGTCGGCGGGCAGGGGCTTGTTGACGATCCGTGACGTCGAGCCGGTCAGGCGGATCACCGCCTGGGCCAACTCCAGCATGGTGTACTCGCCCGGGTTGCCCAGGTTCAAGGGTCCGATCAGTTCGTCGGGGCTGTCCATGAACCGCATCAGCCCGTCCACCAGGTCGTCGACGTAGCAGAACGACCGGGTCTGGGTGCCGTCGCCGTAGATGGTGATGTCCTGCCCGCGCAGGGCCTGGCAGATGAAGTTCGACACCACGCGGCCGTCGTCGGGGTGCATCTTGGGGCCGTAGGTGTTGAAGATGCGGGCCACCTTGATCTTGATGTCGTACTGCCGCTGGTAGTCGAAGAACAGTGTCTCGGCGCAGCGCTTGCCTTCATCGTAGCAGGCGCGCGGGCCGATGGGGTTGACGTTGCCCCAGTATCCTTCCGTCTGCGGGTGGATTTCCGGGTCGCCGTAGACCTCGCTGGTGGATGCCTGCAGGATGCGGGCGCGCTTGCGCTTGGCCAGCCCCAGCATGTTGATGGCGCCGATGACGTTGGTCTTGGTGGTCTGCACCGGGTCGTTCTGGTAGTGCACCGGGCTGGCCGGGCAGGCAAGGTTGAAGACGCGGTCGATCTCCACGTACAGGGGGAAGTTGACGTCGTGGCGCATCAGCTCGAAGCGCGGGTTGTTCAGAAGGTGCGCCACATTGCCGCGCCGGCCGGTGTAGAAGTTGTCCACGCACAGGACCTCGTGGCCCTGGTCCAGCAGCCGCTCGCACAGGTGGGAGCCGATGAACCCGGCGCCACCGGTCACCAGGATGCGAAGGCTTGATGCCATGGTGTTCTCCTTGTCGCGGACGGCCGCCGGGGGCTTTCTCTTTCTAAGTGCTGGAATTTCTTTATACTGGCGGCCGTGAGGGTTGGAAACGAGGCCGCGCGCGCATGCGCAACCGCAAGGGGATTCAGGCCGAACGCCTGCTGCTGGACACCATGGATCGCCTGCGCCGGAACGGGTCCGGCGGGCGGGCGGTCTACCTGCATCTGTCGCGGCTTCTGCCGATGAACCGCGTGCCCGTGCGCATGCGCATCGTGGCGCGCATGTTCAAGACGCTGGAGACGGGCCACGGCGCCGCCGTCTATACGCTGGACAACGACGATCTGGTCATCCTTGGGCGCACCCTGCCGGAGTCCGAGATCGACCTGATCATCCATCGCGTTCGCTCTCTGTTTGAACATGATCCTTTGACATACGCGGGAAGCGGGCAAGCCGATCCCGATGATCCCTTCGTCACCTGGTACGACCTGATGACCGACCACCGGCGCCTGCGCCTGGCGGTGGAAGCGGTGGAGCAGGCGCGGCTGGAGCGCCTGGGCACCGTGGGGTCGGGCGGTCTGGTCAGCCCCTATTCCTGGGCGGCCCCGCGCGAGTCCGTGCCCGAACCCGTCGACCCGCGGGCGCTGGAGCGCGTGCTGGACGCCTTCGCCCTGTTCGACCTGGGCCCGCACCTGCGCCGACAGCCGGCGGTGCGCATCGGCGACGACCGCCTGGCCGAGGTGGCGTTCGAGGAGTTCTTCGCCTCCATCGGCGGCGTGCAGAAGGCGCTGTGCCCGGAAACGGTGCTGACGGCCGACCGGTGGCTGTTCCAGGATTTCTCCCGCGCGCTGGACCGCCGCGTGCTGGAGATCCTGGCCGACCAGCCGTTGCTGCGCAAACCCGGCGCCATCAGCCTGAACCTCAACCTGGAAAGCACCCGCACGCCGGCCTTCCGGCGCCTGGTCAAGGCCATGGGAGAGCGGCAGAAGCTGGTGGTCGAGGTGCAGGTGATCGACGTCTTCGCCGACATCCACGCCTACGAGGACGCCCGCGACGCCCTGCGCGAAGCCGGGCACGAGGTGCTGATAGACGGCCTGAGCCCGGTGACCTTGCGGCTTCTGGACGTGCGCAAACTGGCGCCCGACTACGCCAAGGTGCTGTGGAACGCCGACCTGGCGACCGAGGAGACGGCGGACAAGACCGCCGCCTTCGCCGCCGAGGTCAAGGCCGTCGGCCCCCGGCGCGTGGTGCTGGCGCGCTGCGACACCGAAGCGGCCGTCATGTGGGGCCTGAACAACGGCATCCAGATGTTCCAGGGCCGCTTCATCGACGCGGTGCTGGGCACCATGACCATGGCGGAGTGTCCCACATCGCCCCAGTGCACCCTCAGCCAGTGCGCCGCGCGGCGGGCCTCGGTCGCGGGGGCGATGCGCACCCAGTGCCCGCACCCGCCGGGCCTGGACGCCGTGCAGCGCTTCGCCGCGCCGGGCGTGCGGCGGGCGACCAGGGCGGAGAAGGCCTCGTGAGCGACACCCTTTCCTCCTCTTCCGCGGCTTCCCGGTCCGGTTCCGCGCGTCCGGGGCGCGAGCATCCCCTGGGGGCCGGCCAGGAGTCCAAGTTTCTCAACGACCTGCGCAAGGCCGACGGCAAGGCGCCCGGCAAGACGGTGGCCGAGGTCGGGCTGTCGCGCATGGACCCCATGAACCGCACCGAGGCCAAGGCGCGCGAGATCGCCGACGCCTTCGCGGCCGCCGTGGGGGCGGGGGCGCGTCTGTACTGGATGCGCGACTGGACGCTCATGGTGCTGTTCGACGAGGCCTCGGCCCAGGCGGTGCAGGCGGCGCTGGTGCGGCTGCGCTTCGTGCTCGGCGGCGATCCGCTGGCCGAGGACCGCGACCTCGTGGTCTACCGTCCCTTCGTCCGCGACTACGAGGCGCTGATCGCCGAGACCGAGGACCGGGTGGTCGGCGGCGCCGCGGCGGGTGCGCCGTCGGGCTCGGGCGCCGAGGCGCGGGGGGGCGGCGACGGGGTGCCCCGCTTCCGCACCGCAGCCCGGCAGCCGCGGGGAGAGCCGCTGACCCCCGGAATGCTGGGCCGCATCGAGAGCATGCTGGTCAACGCCAACCTCTCCAGCCACATCCGCCGCCAGTCGGTGTGCGTCATGGTGTCCGAGGGCAAGCCCGAGCCCATGTTCACCGAAGTCTTCGTGTCCATCGCCGACCTGCGCGAGACCCTGCTGCCGCGCGTCGACCTGGCGTCCAACCCCTGGCTGTTCCAGCGCCTGACGCAGACGCTGGACCGGCGGGTGCTGGCCATGTTGACCCACCGCGACGATGCGACATTGGTCAAGGGCTTCTCCATCAACCTCAACGTCGCCTCCATCCTGTCCGACGAATTCCTGGCCTTCGACGACAACATGGCCGCCGGCAGCCACGGCACGGTGGTCATCGAGTTGCGGCCCGAGGACATCTTCGCCGACCTGGGGGCCTTCACCTTTGCGCGCGACTTCGTGCGCCAGCGCGGCTATCGCGTCTGCCTGGACGGCCTGACGTGGCGTTCGCTGCCCTACGTCAGCGCCCGGCGCCTGGGGGCGGAGATGGTCAAGCTGAACTGGTCGCCGGACCTGCCCTCGGTGCTGGAGGGGCCCGAGGGCAAGCCGGTGCGCGAGGCCATGGAGGCCCTGCCGCCCGGCAAGCTGGTGCTCGCCCGCTGCGACAGCGAGGATGCCGTCGCCTTCGGGCAGGACAACGACATCACGCTCTACCAGGGGCGCATCATCGACACCTGGATGCGCGAGCGCGCGCCGTTCTGACGCCCCAAAAAATGTCCTAATGATCCGGTCAGGTAATGATGGCGTAAGAGGTGCATATACGCCAGAATATCATATCGACCTTGCCGGACTTGTCGCGTGCCCCGACCCTTCGCCTCCTCCACACCGTCATCGTCCCGCCCGGACACCGCGTCGACTGTCGGCAGCCTGATGCCGGCGGCGGCGATGCTGGTCGTCAGCGTGCTGGGCGTCTTCGTCGCCGGGCTGTGGCCGCGGGAGACCGGGCCGGTGGCGGTGCTGGCGGCCGATTTTCCCGCCGCCGTGGCGGTGGTGGAGGCAGCCGGCGGGCGCCTGGTCGGCGGCACGGGCGTGGACGGCCTGGTGGTGGCCGCGCCGCGTGATCCCGCCGACTCCGGCCTGCACGACCGCCTCTCGGCGGCGGGGGCATGGCTGCTGCTTGATCCGCAGGGGCTGGCGGGCTGCGGCGTGACCCTGCCGGACGGCGTGTCCTGACGCCGCTGCCGCACGTCTCTCTTCTTCCCGGTTCCGCTTTACGGAGGCTTCCGTGACTGCCCTCGACACCCTGCGCCGGCGCTATGCGGCACTTCTCGTCATCGCCCTTTGGATCATGGTGCCGGTGGTGGCCCTGACGGCCGGCCTGAACGGCGTGCCCTGGCTGCCGCCGGCGGCGGTCGGGGCGGCGCTGGCTCTGGGCGTGACGCTCACCTGGCACCGCGACCCGGCTGGCTTGGCGGTGCGCCTTGCCAGCGGCGTTGCGCTCGCGGGCGTGCCGGCCCTGCTGGTGTGGAGCATGCGCGGCGGCACCTGGCAGCTGGACATGCACATGACCTTTTTCGCCGCCCTGGCCCTGGCGGCGCTCTGGTGCGACTGGCGCGCCGTGGCGACGACGGCGGCGGTGACGGCGGTGCATCACCTGCTGCTGAACTTCCTCATGCCGTCGCTGGTCTTCCCCGGTGGTGCGGACTTCGGCCGCGTGGTCCTGCATGCCGTCGTCGTGGTCGTGCAGGCTGGCGCCCTGATGTGGCTGTGCGAGCAGCTGCGCCGCGCCTTCGTCGATGCCGATGCCGCCGTGGTCGCCGCCAAGGCCGCCGAGTCCCAGGCCGAGGCCGGCGCGGCCGAGCAGGCCGCGCTGCGCCACGAGCAGGAAAAGGTCGCCGCCGCCCTGGCCGAGGCGACCGCCGACTTCGACCGCCGCGTCACGCAGGCGGTTTCGGACCTGGCCGCCGCCGCCGGGGCGCTGGAGGACAGTTCGGAAACCATGTCGGGCACGGCCGACACCACCGCCGGCCGCTCCCGCAGCGCCGCCGACGAGTCCCGCCAAGCCACAATGAACGTGCAGACCATGGCCGCCTCGGCCGAGGAACTCGCGGCCTCCATCGGCGAGATCACCCGCCAGGTGGCGCGGTCCTCCGAGATCGCCACCGGCGCGGCCGAGGAAGCCAGGCGCCTGTCGGCCACCGTGGAAAACCTGGACCAGGCGGCGCTGCGCATCGGCGACGTGGTCAAGCTGATCCAGGACGTGGCGGACCAGACCAACCTTCTGGCGCTCAACGCCACCATCGAGGCCGCGCGCGCCGGTGAGGCCGGTAAGGGCTTCGCCGTGGTCGCCAACGAGGTCAAGGCGCTGGCCGGCCAGACCACCCGCGCGACCGAGGACATCGCCGCCCAGATCGCCGGCGTCCAGCAGGTGACGCGCGAGGCGGTGGATGCCATTGCCGGCATCGGCACCACCATCGGCTCCATGGACGAGATCACCGCCGCCATCGCCGCCGCCGTGGACCAGCAGGGCGCAGCGACCAAGGACATCGCCCGCCACGCCGAGGAAGCCGCGCGCAACACGGAAACGGCCGCCCAGGGCATAGACGGGGTGAGCGCGGCGACCGACCTGACGCGCGGCGAGGCGGCCAAGGTGGCCGAGGCGGCGGAAAGCCTGACCGGTCAGGCCGACGGCCTGCGCGCCATGGTCGACGCCTTCCTGGACAGAGTGCGGCCGGCGCAGGAAAAGGCGGCGGCATGAGGATGGGCGGCTGAAAGACGGAACAACGATACATGGTGCGATACGAAGCATGAGGCATGGCGGCCCCGCCCTGCCGCCAAAACGGCCCTTTCCGCCACCCCCTCGATCGCCCATATCGGGCGGATGAGCCAGCCCACGCCCTCATCCGCCGCCACCGACACCATCGATGCCCCGCCCGCCATCGCCGTGGAGGGGCTGACCAAGCGGTACGGACCGGTGACCGCCGTCGGCGGGTTGACGTTCTCCGTCCCGTCCGGGCGCACGGTCGCGCTTCTGGGCGGCAACGGGGCGGGGAAGACCACCACCATCTCCATGCTGCTGGGCCTGCTGCTGCCCACCGAGGGGCGCATCCGGGCGCTCGGCTTCGACATGCTGAAGGAGCGCCACCGGGCGCTGCCCCGCATGAACTTCTCCAGCCCCTATGTCGATCTGCCCCACCGCCTGACGGTACGCCAGAACCTCATGGTCTACAGCCACCTTTACGGCCTGCGCGATCCCAAGGGCCGCATCCGCGAACTGGCCGAGGACCTGGACATCGCCCACCTGCTCAACCGCCCGTCGGGCAAGCTGTCGGCGGGGCAGAAGACGCGCGTGGCGCTGGCCAAGGCGCTGCTCAACGACCCGGCGCTCCTGCTGCTGGACGAGCCGACGGCGTCGCTCGACCCCGACACCGGCGACTGGATTCGCGGCTACCTTAACGCCTACCAGCGGCGCACCGGGGCGACGCTCTTCCTCGCCAGCCACAACATGCAGGAGGTGGAGCGGCTGTGCGACGACGTGCTCATCATGAAGGGCGGGCGCGTGCATGACCGGGGCGCACCGGCCGACCTCCTGGCCCGCTACGGCCGCGGCACGCTGGAGGATGTGTTCCTCGACATCGCCCGCGACCGGACCCGTCCCCTGGAGGGCGAGGGACAACCGCGGGCCGAGCGCCCGGATCGTGATCCCGAGCTTCCCGGCGGCGGCAGCGGTCCCGAGAGCCTGTCGGAATGAGCCAGGAGGACCGCCACCTTATGCCCCACGACGTCCGCCACCCGCCCGAGCGCGGCTTCAGCCCCATCCAGACGCCGCAGTCCGTCGCCTTCGCCCCGCGCCGGGTGCTCGCCATCGTGCTGCGCCACACCTACGTGCTGAAGTCGTCCTTCCCGCGCCTGCTGGAGCTGGCCTACTGGCCGACGGTGCAGATGGTGCTGTGGGGGTTCATCACCACCTTCTTCGTCTCCCACTCCAGCTGGGTGGCGGAAGCCTTCGGCGTGCTGCTGGCGGGCGTTCTGCTGTGGGACGTGATGTTCCGGGGGAACCTGGGCCTGTCCATCTCCTTCATGGAGGAAATGTGGTCGCGCAACCTGGGCCACCTGTTCGTCAGCCCGTTGCGGCCCTACGAACTGGTCGCCAGCATCATGACCATGAGCTTCATCCGCACCGTCGTCGGCATCGTGCCGGCGACCCTTCTGGCGATCGTGTTCTACGAATTCAACATCTACGGCCTGGGCCTGCCGCTGGTGACGTTCTTCGCCAACCTTCTGGTGTTCGGCTGGGTGATCGGCCTGCTGGTCAGCGCCATGATCCTGCGGTTCGGCCTGGGGGCGGAGAGCCTGGCCTGGGTCGCGATCTTCGCCTTCGGACCGTTGAGCGGCATCTACTATCCCATCGACACCCTGCCGGGCTGGCTGCAGCCCGTCGCCTGGGCCATGACGCCGGCCTACGTGTTCGAGGGGATGCGCGCGGTCTTGTTCGACGGCGTGTTCCGGTGGGACCTGTTCGGCGGCGCGGTGGCCTTGAACGTACTGTACCTGGGCGCGGCGACGCTCGTCTTCCTGCGCACCTTCACCACCGCGCGCAAGCTGGGCCTGCTGCTGGACGTGGGGGAATAGCCGCTACACCACCCCCGCCACCACCTTGTGGCGCAGATCATAGCGGCGGTCTTCCTCGGGCGCCGGGGCGATGTCCCACCACCACGTATCGCCGCCGTCCAGGTGGGGGTGGCCGAACAGAAGGTCGCGCGAGAGCGCATCGCCGGTGCTCTTGAGCACCCGGTTCGCCGTCGTGTCGGTCACCAGCAGGGCCAGCCCCGGCGCGTCGGCCAGGGCCTCCACATGGGCGGCGACGATGGCGCGGCTGAAGCGGTCCAGCCGATCGGCCGAGACGTCGGGCAGCGACTCCAGCGCCAGCCGCGGGTTCAGCGGCAACTGGCTGAGGCAGTTGAGCGAGCACACGAGGTCGGCGTCGCGCAGGTAGGGAATGCTGCCGCGCGGCACGGCGGGAATGGACGCCACGCCCCGGCAGGCGGCGGCAAGACCGGTGACGTCGTGGTCCAGAAGGTCGACGTTGCCGAAGCGGCGCACCGCGCGCCGCGTTTCTCCCAGCCAGCACACGTCCACCAGCACCACCCGGCGGAAGGCAGCCGCCAGGGCGTCCAGCGGCACGTCCAGCAGCAGCCCCGCGCCCAGCACCACGGCCAGGTCGCGGCCCGGTGTCGCATCGACCGCCGCCGCCACCCGTTCGCGCGTGGCGGCCAAGTGCGGCGCCCAGGCGTCGCGGCAGCGGCGATGGCGGGCTCGCACGGCGATCATGTCGTGCAGGTAGCCCAGGCGCCGGATGGGGCGCGGACAGGGCGTCATCCAGTGGGTGAGCAGTTCCTGGATCACGCGGCAACCCTGCGGGTTTGGAGGAAAGGGACAGGGCGGGCGGGGCGGACCGGACGCTTGGAAGGTGCCAAGGTACCACAGCCTTACGGGGTGTGCAGCGGGCTCTGGTCCTTCAGGCGGTCGATCATGGCGTCGACGGCGGCGCGCACGGCGGCGACGGTGTTTTCCCGCGCCCAGACCTCGTAGATGGGGCCGCAGGCGTGGGCGTGGGCGTCGTGGGCGTGGGCGGTGCAGGGCAGGGGCTGCGTGTGGATGGCGCCGAACAGGCGGCCGGTCTCCGCCTGCAGGTCGCCCAGCCGCGCCTTCATGCCGCCGGGGCCGAAGGCGCCGGACGGGTAGAACTCCGCGGCCAGCGTGGCGGCGACTTCCTCAAGGCAGGCCAGACGGATTTCCAGCGCCGCCATCATGCGGCGCGGCACGCCGGACCAGTATTCCTTCTCGGAGGCCTGCTCGCACAGGAAGGCCTGCTCGGCCATGGCGTCGAGCATGGTCCAGTCCGGTTCGACGGCGCGGGCCGGGGCGGTCTCCGCCAGGCCCAGGCCGGCGCCGAGCAGCAGGATGGCTGCCGCGCGCGTGGCCGGTGTCATCACCTTGGTCTCCCCCTCGCCCCCGGCGCCGCCGATCCCCTCAGCGGCGTCCGAACAGGCGCTCGATGTCCTTCAGCTTCAGCTCCACATAGGTCGGGCGGCCGTGGTTGCACTGGCCCGAATGCGGAGTCGCCTCCATCTGCCGCAGCAGGGCGTTCATCTCCTCGGCGTTGAGCAGCCGCCCCGAACGCACGCTGCCGTGGCAGGCCATGGTACCACAGACGTCGGCCAGACGATCCTTCAGCGCGAGCGCCTCGCCCAGGTCGGCCAGTTCGTCGGCCAGATCCTCGATCAGCCCCTTCACGTCGCAGTCGCCCAGCAGCGCCGGAACCTCGCGCACCAGGATGGTGCCCGGGCCGAACCCCTCCAGCACCAGACCCAGTTGCCCCAGTTCCTCCGCCCGGGCGATGACGCGGTCGGCGGCGGCCTCCTCCAGCTCCACCACCTCGGGCAGCAGGAGCATCTGGCGGGCGACCCCGCCGGCATCCATGGCCTGTTTCATGCGCTCGTAGACCAGGCGCTCATGCGCGGCGTGCTGGTCGACGATGACGATGCCGTCGGCCGTCTGGGCGACGATGTAGGTCGCGTGCAGTTGCGCCCGCGCCACGCCCAGCGGGTGCTCCGACGCGGCCGGCGGCGGGCTGTCGAGGTCCACCGCCGCCATCGCCTCGGCGAAGCTGGGCGGGGCAGGGCGGCCGTCGGCGTGCGACTCGACGCTGCGCGCCTGGGGCGGGGCCGACAGGTTGGGCAGGCGGGTGGGCTGCTCGTACAGGCCGCCGTAGCCGGATTGCGGGGCCTGGGCGGCATAAGCGGCGTCCACCTCATCCTGCGACGGGCGCGGCGGCGGCGTCCAGCTCCAGGCGGACTGGCCGCCGGACCGACCGAGCGGCAGGGCCGGGCGTTGCGGCTGCCCCTCCGGCCGGGCCGCGCCCAGCGCCCCCAGGGAGACGGTGGTCGAGGCGCGATGCCCGGCCTCCGCCAGCGCGTGGCGCAGGGCCGAGACGATCAGCCCGCGCACCAGCTGCTGGTCGCGGAAGCGCACCTCCGCCTTGGCGGGATGAACGTTCACGTCCACGTCGCGCGGCGGCACCTCCAGGTACAGCGCCAGGATGGCATGGCGGTCGCTGGCGAGGAAATCGGCATAGGCCCCGCGCACCGCCCCGGTCAGCAGGCGGTCCTTCACCGGGCGGCCGTTGACGAACAGGTACTGCTGTTGCGCGTTGCCGCGGTTGAAGGTGGGCAGGCCGATGTGGCCGGTCAGGCGCAGGCCCTCGCGCGCGGCGTCGACGGGCAGGGCGTTGTCGAAGAAATCCCGCCCGATCACCGCCGACAGCCGGTCGAGTCGCCGCCGGAACAGGTCGCCCTGCGTGGCGCCCAGCTTGACGACGCTGCGCGTGCCGTCGGTCAGCGTGAAGGCGACCTCCGGGTGCGCCATGCCCAGCCGGTTGATGACGTCGGCGGCATGCTGGGTCTCCGTGCGCGGCGTTTTCAGGAACTTGAGGCGCGCGGGCGTGGCGTAGAACAGGTCGCGCACCTCCACCCGTGTGCCGCGCTGGCCGGCGGCGGGCTCGGGCGCGGACTTCACGCCGCCCTCGACCTGGATGCGCCAGGCGCTGTCGGCCTCGGCGGTGCGGCTGGTCAGCGTCATGCGCGCGACCGAGCCGATGGAGGGCAGCGCCTCGCCCCGGAAGCCCAGGAAGCCGATGTCGAACAGGTCCTCGCTCGGCAGCTTGGAGGTGGCGTGGCGCTCCACGGCCAGCGCCAGGTCGTCGGGCGTCATGCCCCGGCCGTCGTCCTGCACGGCGATGAGCGCGCGGCCGCCTTCCGAGAGCGTCACGTCGACCCGCGCGGCGCCGGCGTCGATGGCGTTCTCCACCAGTTCCTTCACGGCCGAGGCCGGACGCTCCACCACCTCGCCGGCGGCGATCTGGTTGATGAGCGTGGGCGGCAGCAGACGGAGGCTCACGGCGGGGAAACCCTTTCGGCGGCGGTCCAGATATAGGCGATCGGCGGCGGGCGCGGACGCTATATGTTGTGGGAGCGCGGTGCGTCCGACGCAAGCCCGACGGTAATCCAGTGGAGTCGCCAGAGCAAGCGACTCGGGCGGCGCCGGGGGGGCTTGCTAAGGGCGGCCGAGGGCGTGCGTGGGCCCCTGCCTTCGCAAGGGGCGACGGGTACTATAGGTTCTTGTTCTAGAACACGATATTTGCCGCCATTCCTGCAAAAAGCAGGAATCCACGACCACCGTCGATACGCCGGACGTCCTCCGCCCGCCTCAGCTTTCCAGCATGCGGCGGAGCAGGTTGACGTCCTCGGCGAAGGCGGCGTCGCCGGCGATCAGCTCCTCCACCTTCTTCACCGCGTGCATGACGGTGGTGTGGTCGCGGCCGCCGAACTTGCGGCCGATCTCGGGCAGCGAGCGGCTGGTGAGCTGCTTGGACAGGTACATGGCCACCTGGCGCGGGCGCGTCACGGCACGGGCGCGGCGGGCGGAATGCATGTCGGCGACGCGCACCTGGAAGTGCTCGGCGACCTTCTTCTGGATTTCCTCGATGGTGACCCGGCGGTCGTAGGCGCGCAGCAGGTCGGCCAGTACGTCGTGGGCCGTCTCCAGGCTCAGTTCGCGGCCGACAAGCTGGGCGTGGGCGACCAGGCGCGTCAGCGCGCCTTCCAGTTCCCGGGCGTTGGACGTGATCTTGTGGGCCAGGAACTCCTTGACCTTCACCGGCACCTCGACGCCCATCTGCTCGGCCTTGGCGTCCAGGATGCCCAGCCGCAGTTCATAGGTCGTGGGGTGGATGTCGGCGACGAGACCCGAGGCCATGCGCGAGCGCAGGCGGGCGCCGATCTCCTCCAGGTCGTTGGGCGATTTGTCGGCGGAGATGACGATCTGCCGGCCCTGGTCAACCAGGGCGTTGAAGGTGTGGAAGAATTCCTCCTGCGTGGAATCCTTGCCGGAGATGAACTGCACGTCGTCGATCATCAGCACGTCGACGGTGCGGAACTGCTCCTTGAAGCTGATGGTGTCCTGGTGGCGCAGGGCGCGCACGAAGGAATACATGAACTTTTCCGCGCTCATGTAGATCACGCGCCGTTCCGGCCGGCGCTCGCGCAGGCGGTGGGCGATGGCGTGCATGAGGTGCGTCTTGCCCAGCCCGACGCCGCCGTAGAGAAACAGCGGGTTGAAGCTGACCTGATCGGAGTCGGCCACGCGCTGGGCGGCGGCGTGGGCGAATTCGTTGGGCTTGCCGACGACGAAATTCTCGAAGGTGTAGCGGGCGTCCAGCGAGGCCGACAGGTCGTCCACCTGGCCCGTGGGGGCCGCGGCCATGAAGCCGCCGTGGGCCGGGACCGGCGCCGCGGCGGATGCCGGCGTGCCGGCGCGGCCGGCGGCGGCGGCCTCGGTGCGGCGGCCGGATTCCATGGCGGCGGCGCGGGGGCTGCCGGGAACGGGATCATTGACGGCCGCGGCGGCGGGTCCGCCGCCGGTCAGGTCGGGGCGCTGCATGTTGGTCACCACCATGACGTCCACCGTGCGCACGGCGGGATTTTCGCCGTTCCACAGGGCGCGAATCCGGTCGGCGTAGTGCGTCAGCACCCAGTCCCTGATGAAGCGCGTGGGCACGGCCAGCGTGACCGCGCCGTCGCGCACGTCCGTCACCGTCATCGGCGCGACCCAGCTCTTGAAGGCCGCGTCGCCGAACTCCTCGCGCAATTGACCCTGGACGCGATCCCATTGGGCGGCGATCGCTGCGTCCATTGAACCCGTGCTCATCAACGACTCCGACGCGCTTTCCGCTTGCACTGCCCCAGCCACGTGCCTTCCCCCGTCTCTCCGATCCCCCGGCTGACGGCAACACGATGGCTGCCCCGGCCGCCGGCGGCGGTCGGTGGGGGCTGTTCTGGTCAAGGTGATCCGCCCGGAAGCGCCGGGACGATCTCTCCCTCACCGCCCTTGCTTGTGTGATGTCGCCGGTCTGCACCGGCGGCGCCGACCGGCCCTGGGGCGGACGGCGCGGAACCGGCGGGCGGAGCCGGCCCCCTTTCTGGGTTCCCGGGACGCGGCCTGGTACCGCTCCCGTCGACGCGCCACGAAAGCGGCGTCCGGAACCCCGACATGATTCCCGAAAACGCCCGCGCAAGAAAGCCGAATCTTGTAAAAGAGTCGAGGGCGAAACATTAAAGACGATAAAGTATCGCATTCTTCCAAATCTTGATTGGAAGAAGGGTTTCGCGTCGTAAGACTTTCATCGCTTGGGGTCGGGGCCTCTGATCCGAGGCCCCTTAAGCTAGCCACGACATACGGCCGAAAGCAATATGTCCGAAAAGGGAACGCCGTGATTTGTGACTGGCGGTTGAATTCGGGCAACGCGAAAGACCGCACCTCCGCCGGGCGGAGGGCGGTCCCGGGCCGAATCCGGTTCCGGCGGCGCAGGCGCGCGCGCCGGTCACATCGGGGATCAGGCGGCCTTGAGGGCCTTCACGCGGGCGTTCAGGCGCGAGATCTTGCGCGACGCCATGTTCTTTTCCAGGGCGCCCTTGGAGGCGGCGCGGGCGATCACCGGCGCGGCGTTGCTCAGGGCGGTCTGGGCCTGTTCGTAATCGCCGGTGGCGATGGCGGCCTCGACCTTCTTCATGAAGGTGCGGGCGCGCGACTTGCGGGCGTGGTTGATCTCGTAGCGCTTGGCGTTGCGGACGATCCGCTTCTTAGCCGACTTGTGATGGGCCATTGCCTAACCTTGTCTGTAATGCTGGTGAAACCGGCTTCGCACCGTGGAAGCGCGGTTTATAAGGAATCCCCGGCACACAGTCAACCGGGAGCTTGTGGAAAACCGTCGTTTGCCCTGGGAACGCGGGCGGTGCGGTGTCCGTGCCCGTCGCCTTCGCGACTCCGGCCCATGCGACCGGGGGCGAAACGGCACCGGCCGCCGGGGCGGGAACGCCGCCGGCGGCCGGGCTGTGACGGGTGAGCCGCCTTACCGGTTCTTGAAGTTGGGCTGGCGCTTCTCGGCGAACGCGCTCATGCCTTCCTTCTGGTCCTCGGTGGCGAAGGTGGAGTGGAACAGCCGGCGCTCGAACATCAGCCCGTGGGTCAGGGTGGTGTCGAAGGCGGCATCGACGGCTTCCTTGGCCATCATGACCACCGGCCGGCTCATGCCGGCGATGCGGTCGGCGGTCTTGACCGCCTCGTCCACCAGGTCGGCGGCCGGCACGATGCGCGAGACCAGGCCGCAGCGCTCGGCCTCGGCGGCGTCCATCTGGCGGCCGGTCAGGCACATTTCCATGGCCTTGGACTTGCCGACGAATCGGGTCAGGCGCTGGGTGCCGCCGGCGCCCGGGATGGTGCCGATTGTGATTTCCGGCTGGCCGAACTTGGCGGTGTCGCCGGCCAGGATGAAGTCGCACATCATGGCGACCTCGCAGCCGCCACCGAGCGCGTAGCCGTTCACGGCGGCGATGATGGGCTTGCGCACGGTGGAGACGCGCTGCCAGCCCTTGGTGATGAAGTCCTGCAGGTAGGCGTCCATGTAGGACTTGCCGGCCATCTCCTTGATGTCGGCGCCGGCGGCGAAGGCTTTCTCCGAGCCCGTCAGCACGATGGCGCCGATCTCGTCATCGGCCTCGAAGGCGTCCAGCGCCTTGCCCAGTTCGTCGATCAGCGCGACGCACAGCGCGTTCAGCGCCTTGGGACGGTTCAGGGTGATGAGGCCGACGCGACCCCGTGTTTCCACCAGGATGTTCTCGTAGGGCATCGGATCAATGCTCCGTTCAACGATGGCTTGGGTTTATGTCCTTGGACGAAATGGGCGCCGACCGGCTGGCCGCGACCCCTTCGATGGTGTAGGCGCGGCAGTCAGTCGGGCGACACCTCGAAGCGGACCAGAAGAGTCGGCGCACCGCCCGGGGACGGGCGGGGAAACTCGATGCGCAGCACCTCGCCCTCGCGGCGGAAGACCCGGGCGTCCTGCCGGGTCCATCCAAGCTGGGGAAGGGTGGCGCCGTAGAAGTCCAGCACCTGGCCGGGCGTGGCCCGGCCGCTGGCATAGGCTTCCACGATGCGGCCGTAGGGGCTGTCGAACACGGTCGTCCGGTCCGTCTGCTGGCTGAGGCTGGGCATCAGCGGCAGGTCCTCGAACCCGTCGAGGAACGCCGCCCCCTTGGCTCCCGGCCCCAGGGGCAGGAACACCAGGAGCGCCAGGCTCAGCGCCAGGACCGGCGCGGCTATGCTCGGCCAGAACCGCATGCGCGGTACGCTACACTCACCGCTGCCGTTTGGCACAGAAAAAAGTCGAGCGGCCCGCCTGGACGATTCGCTGGATGCCGTTCGCCTGGCCCTCGGCGGCGCCGCAGTCGCACCCGGGGCAGGGCTGGCCCTCGCGGTCGTACACGGCGAAGGTGTGCTGGAAGTATCCCAGTTCGCCGGTGGCCTGCCGGTAGTCGCGCAAGGACGACCCGCCCGAGGCGATGGCCTCCGTCAGCACCGACTTGATGGCCGGCACCAGGGCCTCGACCTTGCGCCGGCCCACGTTGTCGGCCAGCCGGCGGGGGCTGACGCGGGCGCGGAACAGGGCCTCGCAGACGTAGATGTTGCCCAGGCCCGCCACAGCGCCCTGGTCCAGAAGCGCGCTCTTGATCGGCGTCTGCTTGCCTTTCAGCGCCGCCGCCAGGACGGCGGGGGTGAAGGCGTCCGACAGCGGCTCCGGCCCCATGGCGGCCAGCAGCGGGTGATCCTCCACCCCGGCCACCGTCGACAGGGTCATCAGCCCGAATCGCCTGGGGTCGTGGTAGGAGACCTGGGCGCCGTCGTCGGTGGTCAGGATCACGTGGTCGTGCGGCGCCGGCGGGGGGAAGTTGGTGCCGGGCGCGCGGATGGTCATGCTGCCCGACATGCCCAGGTGCCCGAGAAGCGCCGTGCCGTCGTCCAGTTCCCAAATGAAGTACTTGCCGCGCCGGCGGATTCGCAGCACTCGGCGGCCTTGCAGGGCAGCGGCGAATCCGGGCGGAAAGGGGATGCGCAGGTCAGGCCGGCGGACCTCCACACCGGTCAGGCGGCGCCCCTCCAGGGCGGCGGCCAGGCCGCGGCAGACGGTTTCGACTTCGGGAAGTTCGGGCATGATGGCGGCAATCTAGGGCGTCGGGCGGCAAAGCGCCAGCCGTGGCGTTCAGGCCCGCCGCATCATGGCCGTCAGCACGCCGGCGCCGACCAGCAGCCCGCCGCCGGTGCGGTTGACCGCGCGGCGCACCGCCGCCGACCGCACTGCCCGCCGCGCCGAGGACGCCAGCAGGGCGTAGGCGGCGGCGTTCAGCACCGCCAGCGTCAGGAACGTCGCCTCCATGATCGCCAACTGCGGCAGCACCGGAAGCGCCGGGTCGAGGAACTGCGGCAGGAAGGCGACGAAGAAGACGATGCCCTTGGGATTGAGCGCGGTGACGATCCAGGCGTGCAGCAGCATGGTGCGGCGGCTGACCACGGGGGCCGCGACCTCTTCCGGGCCGCTCTCGGGCACGGGCGCGCGCCACATGCGGATGCCCAGCCACACCAGATAGGCCGCGCCGATCCATTTCAGCACGGTGAACGCCTCCGCCGAAGCTGCCAGGATCACGCCGAGTCCCGCCAGCGAGGCGGTCATGGCCGTGAAATCCCCCAGCAGCACCCCGGCGACGGTGGCGAACGCCGCCCGCCGCCCCTGCCCCAGCGCATAGGCCACCACCAGCAGGATGGTCGGGCCGGGAATCAGCAGCATCACTGCCGAGGCGGCGGCGAAGGCGAGCCAGAGGTCGAGGGGCATTGGCGTGCGCTCCAGGATTGACGGTCAGGCAAGGCGCAGGGTGGCGCCCCGTCGCCGTGCCTGGTCCACCGGACGTGAATAGCCGAGGCCGCCCGGCACCGCCAGTGCGATGACGGTTACAGCCCCCAGACGGTCACGTAGAATTCGTCGCCGCTGTCGACGAGTTCGCTCAGGTAGGTGATGTCGATGCTGTTGCTGCCGCCCGGACCGGTGAACTCCAGTTCGGCGGCGCATTCGAAGGCGCCGGTGGTCTCGTTCGCATCGGTGGTGCGAATCGCGTTCAGGGACATCTCCACCTTGTTGGCGATTTCGGCGCCGGCCTGCTCGAGCAGGCTGTCGCGCGCGATTTCCAGCACGAGGTCGACGGTTTCGGTGTCCGAACACGCCGGCGCCGTGTCGGAGCAGGCCGCGGTCAGCAGAGACGCGGCGACCACGAGCGACGCCGGTACGATCTTCAACATTCTTTTTCCCCTCATGAAGCGCCGCAGGCAGGAAGGCGCGTTCTTCCCAACGCCGCCAACCGGGTGCCTCGAAAGGGTGTTTCACAGAAGCTGGGCCGCAGGAAATCTTTAGAGGTAGATAAATAGGCGAATCGCTTGTTTCACGCAAGAATGACGTTGCCGATGAGCAAGCATTTCTCAGCCCAAGGTGACGTCCGCCTCAGCCGCCGTCCATCACCTGCAGGTGGGCGCGCGCCGTGTCGGCCTCGGGACTGTCGGGGGCGGCGTCCAGCAGGGCGAGCCAGGCCGCGCGCGCCGTCGCGACGTCGCCGGACTGGCGGGCCAGGATGCCCTTTTCCAGAAGTGCGGCCGGGTGCGCCGGGTCGATCGAAAGCGCGCGGTCCAGGTCGGCCCGCGCGGGAACCGGGTCGCCCGCCATGCGGAAGGCCGACGCCCTCAGGGCCAGGGCGCCGGCGTCGCGCGGGCGGGCGTCGAGGACACGGGTCAGGTCGTCGATGGCCCCGCGCACGTCGCCGGCCTCCACCAGCGTCAGCGCCCGGTCGGTCAGCAGCGCCGGGTCGCCCGGCAGAAGCTCCAGCGCCGTCGACTGTACCGCGTAGGCGCGCTCCGCGTTGTCGGCCATCAGCCACGCCTGGGCGGCCTGCGCCAGCATGCCGGCCCGCAGGGCCTCGGCCGCGCGGGAGACTTCGGCCAGCTTTTCCAGGCGCGTGGCGGCCTCGGCATACTCGCCCAGCCCGATCAGGGCGACGGCCTGGCAGTGCCGCGCCGGTTCGCCGCCCGCCAGCCCGGCCCACTGGCCGGCCAATTCCCACGCCCGATCCGGGCGGGTCTCCGCCAGCTCCATGCATTGCGCATATTTCGCCGCCGGGTCCGGCGCGGCGTCCTGGGCGGCGGCGGGCAGGGCCGCCAAGGCGAGCAGGGGCAGGGTCAGGCGGGGCAGAAGGCGGGTCATGCGATGTCCATGGGCTTGAGGGCGGCGTCGGCGCATCATAGGTTCCAGGGCATTGTGGCGAAACGGTGAGAGGTTTTCATGGCGGACCCCGGACGGCTGTTCATCTTCGGTCTCGGCTTCAGCGCGCGGACGCTGGCCCGCCGGCTCATGGCCGAGGGCTGGCAGGTCGCCGGCACCACCCGCAGCGCCGAGAAGCGCGAGGCCCTGGCGGCCGAGGGCGTCGAGGCCCACCTGTTCGACCGCGACCAGCCGCTGCCGCCGGGCGTGCTGGCGGGCGCGACGCATCTTCTGTCGTCGGTGCCGCCCGATCCCGCCGGCGACCCGGTGGTCGACGCCCACGCCGCCGACATCGTGGCGCTGATGCCGGGGCTGCGCTGGGTGGGCTACCTGTCCACCACGGGCGTTTACGGCGACCATCAGGGCGGCTGGGTGGACGAGGAGACGCCCGTCGCCCCCGACGTCGGCCGCAGCGAACGCCGGGTGGAGGCCGAGGTGGCATGGCTGAACCTGTGGCGCGAGCACGGCCTGCCGCTGCACATCTTCCGCCTGGCCGGCATCTACGGCCCCGGCCGCAGCGCCGTCGATTCGGTGCGCGAGGGCAAGGCGCGGCGCGTCATCAAGCCGGGGCAGGTATTCTGCCGCATCCATGTGGACGACATCGCCCAGGTGGTGGCCGCCAGCATGGCGCAGCCACATGCAGGGCGCATATATAATGTCGCCGATGACGAGCCGGCGCCGCCGCAGGTGCCCATCGAGGAAGCCGCGCGCCTTCTGGGCGTGGACCCGCCGCCGGCGGTGGACTTCGAGGAGGCGGACCTGTCGCCCATGGCGCGCAGCTTCTACCGCGACAGCCGCCGGGTGCGGAACGACCGCATCAAGCAGGAACTGGGCGTGACGCTGAAATACCCGACCTACCGCGAAGGCCTGGCGGCAATCGCGAAGGGCTGATTAACTTTGCGCGGGGGAGCGCGAGGGGGAGGCCGCGCCTTCCCCTCGCAGAAGTCCTCAAACCCTGCGCAGCCACACCTCGCGCACGCGGTGGTCCTCGCCCTTGCGCAGCACCACGTCGGCGCGGGCGCGGGTGGGCAGGATGTTGTCGCGCAGGTTCACCAGGTTGATGCTCTCCCACACCGACTCGGCGAAGGCGGCGGCCTCCGTCTCGGGCATGGCGGCGTAGCGGTGGAAATAGGCCTCCGGGTCCTGGAAGGCTGTGGCGCGCAGGGCGAGGAAGCGGTCCAGGTACCAGCGCCGCAGGTGGTCCTCCGCCGCGTCGACGTAGACGGAAAAGTCGAAGAAGTCCGACACGAAGGGTCGGTGTTCGCCCTCCTGTTGCAGCGGCCCAACCTGGAGGACGTTCAGCCCTTCCAGCACCACCACCTCGGCGTCCTCCACCGCCACGGTCCGGCCGGGGACGACGTCATAGGTCTGGTGGCTGTAGACGGGCGCGTGGGCGGGGCGGCCCAGGCGCAGGTCGGTCAGGAAGCCGACCAGGGCGCGCATGTCGTAGGTGCCGGGAAAGCCCTTGCGGTGCATCAGGTCGCGCGCCTTGAGTTCGGCGTTGGGCAGCAGGAAGCCGTCGGTGGGCACCAGCGCGACCTTGCGCCCCTCGGCCTGGAGCAGCGATTGCAGCACGCGGGCGGCGGTGCTCTTGCCCACCGCGACGCTGCCGGCGAGGCCGATGATGAAGGGCATGGGGCGCCCCGGCCGGCGGTTGAGCGCGGCGCGGCGGCGGCGCAGGTCCCACTGGGCGCCCATATGGGTCACCAGCAGTTCGACCAGCGGCATGTAGATGCGCTCCACCTCGCCCAGCGTCAGCGGGTTGCCGATGCCGCGCAGCCGGCGGATGTCGTCGGCGTCCAGCGGCGGCGGGGCGCTGCCGCCCCAGGCGACGGCCCAGTCGGCGGCGGTGTAGCGGTCGAACAGCGGTCCCACGGTGCCGCTCCCCGAAACAAGGCTCATCTCGCGAGACCTCTCCCCAGGCGTATGACGCGCACAGAATGAGCAGGACGGGTGCATCGCGCAAGGGCCGTATGAATTGACGCTGATGAAAGTATCGGACAACTTTGTCGGCAAAATATCGACATAACGTGGAGGTTTTGCCGATGTCCCGCATCACCGGCCCCGACGGGCGGTTCGAGCCGCAGTGCCCGGAGTATGCCGCCCGCGTCGCGGCCAGCTTCGCGCGCCAGAGCTTCATGGCGACCATCGGCGCGGAACTGGGCCGGGTGGAACCGGGCTTTTGCGAGATCCGCCTGCCGTGGCGCGCCGACCTGTGCCAGCAGCACGGATTCATCCACGCCGGCGTCACCACCACGCTGGCCGACAACGCCTGCGGATATGCGGCCTATTCCCTCATGCCCGAGGACAGCTCGGTCCTGACGGTGGAATTCAAGACCAACTTCATGGCCCCCGGCGCCGGCGAGATGTTGATCGCACGCGGCATGGTGGAGAAACCCGGCCGCTCCCTGACCGTCACGCGGGCCGAGGTGGTGGGCGTTGTCGACGGCCGGGAAAAAACGGTCGCGCTGATGCAGGCGACCATGATGTCCATGGCCGGCCGGCCCGATTCGGCGGCACCGGCGGGATAGCGCCCGGCGCCCGGCATCAGGCATCAGACATCAGGCAACAGGCGTCAGGCGCTCTGGGCGCGGCTGAGCAGGGTGGCGGTGACCAGGATCACCGCCATGCCCGTCAACTGGACCGGGGACAGGGTCTCCCCCAGCGCCAGGACCCCGAAGGTCGCGGCCGTCACCGGCTCCACCATGGCCAGCACGGAGGCGATGGTGGGCGGCGTGTGGCGCACGCCGGCGACATACAGGGCGAAGGACAGGCCCGCCCCCAGGACGCCCAGCAGGATGAAGAGCGGCCACGACTCCGAGACCAGTGCCGCCGCGACGGCCTCCAGTTCGACCAGCGGCAGCAGCGCGACCACCACCGTCGCCAGCGCGATGGACAGCACCAGCGGCACCGGCCCGCGCTGGGCGGCTGCCTGAAAGCTGAAAATGAACACGGCGTAGGACACGCCCGCGAGCAACCCGAAGGCCACGCCCCAGAGGGTGACGCTCCCGTCGGTGCGGTGGACCTCGGTCAGCAGCACCACGCCCGCCGTGACGGCGGCGACGGCCAGCGCCTTGGGCAGGGTCGGGCGCTCGATCCGGCACAGCACCGCCGACAGGAAGACGAAGGCGGGCGCGCTGTACATCAAGGTCGCGGCGACGGCCACGCCCGTTTCGCGGATGGCGAGGAAATAGAAGGTGAAGTTGACCGCCACGCCGGCCCCGGCCACCAGCGACCAGCCGAGAAGCCCGGCGAGAGTCCCGGACGAGCGCGGACCGTGACGGTTCCACGCCAGCCACAGGGCGACGCAGATCAGACCGAAGGCGGCGCGGTGGAATGTTACCGTCAGCGGCGCCCAGCCGGCCGCCATCAGCAGGCCGCCCAGCCCGCCGGCCAGGCCCCAGAACATGGCTGCCAAGGCGATCAGTAGCGGGCTGAGGCGCGGCATCGGGTCTCCTTCGGTTCCGAAGGGGAACGTCCGCACCGCACCCGACGATCACGCGCGCTGAAACCGGCCCCGCCTACCGGCCTTCGCGGGCGATCAGCGCGCGTGCGGCCCCGGCCGCCGCTCCGGCGTCGCCGCCGCTTGCCAGCGTCCACGCCAGCGCCAGGTCCACGGCGCCGTCCAGCGCCGGGCCGTCCTCCAGCCGGGCGGCGGCGCGGGCGCGCAGGCGCTCGGCCTCGTCCGGGTCACCCCAGCGGGCGCGGCGCAGGCCGTCGGCATCGCGCAGGGCGAAGGGGCGGGGGAAGGGCGCGGCCTCGTACAGGCGGTCGAGCAGCGCCTCGTGCCCCGCCGGGTCGGCCGAGGCGACGGTGGCGCCGGCCAGATCCTCGGCCAGCAGCATGGCGACGCGGCGGGCATCGCGCCCGTCGGCCTCCAGCGCGGGCCGCGACAGGCCGTGACGCGACTCGGCCTCGGGCGCATAGAGCGACTCGTCCCAGTCCGGCGCCGGGCGGATCAGCCACGAGGCGGCGGCCGACAGGTCGGCGGCGGCCCAGGCGATTTCCACCGGCACGCCGTCCTCGGGCGCCGAGGCCGCGATGTCGAGGAAGATCAGCATGGGCCGGCCGCTCAGCCGCGCGCCTGGATGTCGCGCAGGGTGTCGCGGAACAGCGACTCGCAGTCGATGGGCGTGATGCCGGTGCCGACGCGGACGTCGTTGGCCCAGCAGTCGTATGCGGCCTGGGCGGTCGCGAGCTGCTCGGGCAGGGTGTCGCGCGCGCTCATGGACAGCATGAGGGCGGCGCGGGCGCGTTCCAACTCGCCGGTCGGCGCCGATTCGGGCTCGGGCACGGGTGTGGAGGCGGCGGCCATGGCCTTGGTGCGGAAGAAGGCCGCGTCGCCCGCATCGCCGGCGCGGTCCTCGTAGGCGGCCATGGTGGCGTAGGCCTCGGCCAGGGCGGCGGGGAAATCGAGCCCCTGGCCCTGGACGATGGGCGCGGCCATGACGGCCTGCGGCGCCATGGCGGCCGCGGCGGGGCTGACGGAGCCCTCGGGCGGGCTGGTTTCGCCGGCGCAGGCGGCCAGCCCGAGCGCGAGGGCGGCGGCGGTGGCGCGGGCAAGCGGGCGCGGGATGGCGACGGACGGCATGGGCTTCATCTCCCTCGATCCTCTGATCCAGGCTCGGAACGTTGTGCGGCAGGGTGGAGTGGCACTGTGGCGGGATCAAGGCCGAAACCCGATCCCGCGCCGGTTTTGCGGGCATGTTCCGCTTTGCGCGCGCGCCTCGACGCCTTATATGTCCGGGCGAGACTGCCCTTCTTCCAAGATAGACGTGCCATGACCACCGACACCACCGCTGCCGACGCCGTCGCGCGCGAGGACGCCGCCGTTTCCGACGCCCAGGCGAATGCCGTTTCCGATGACGGCATCGAGAAACTGCCGCTTCAGGCGTCCGACACCGCCGCCAGGGCCGCCGTCGCCGCCGACCACGGCAAGCGCGACCTGGTGGGCCTCAGCCGTGAGGAACTGGGCGCGGCCATGGCCGAGCTTGGCGAGAAGCCCTTCCGCGTCAAGCAGGTGTGGCAGTGGATCTACAACAAGGGGGTCACGGATTTCGACTCCATGACCAACCTGTCCAAGCCCCTGCGCGAAAAGCTGGATGCCCACTTCGTCATCCGCCGCCCGTCCCTGCCCGTGGAGCAGACGAGCGAGGACGGCACGCGCAAGTGGCTGATGCGGTTTGCCGACGGGAAGGAGGCGGAAACCGTCTACATCCCGGATGTCGACGAGCCGCGCGGATCGGTCTGCATCTCCAGCCAGGTGGGCTGCACGCTGACGTGCAAGTTCTGCCACACGGGCACGCAGCTTCTGGTGCGCAACCTGTCGGCGGCCGAGATCGTCAGCCAGTTCATGGTCGCCCGCGACAGCTATGGCGAGTGGCCGAGCCCGACCGACGAATCGCGCCGCCTGTCCAACATCGTCATGATGGGCATGGGCGAGCCGCTGTACAACTACGACAACGTGGTCAAGGCGCTGAAAATCCTGGTGGACGGCGACGGCATCGCCCTGTCCCGCCGGCGCATCACGCTGTCGACCTCCGGCGTCGTGCCGGAGATGTACCGCCTGGGCAACGACATCAACGTGAACCTTGCGGTGTCCCTGCACGCGGCGACGGACGAGATCCGCAACCGCATCATGCCCATCAACAAGAAATACCCGCTGGCCGAGCTGATGAAGGCCTGCCGCGAGTACCCCAACGTCTCCAACGCCCGGCGCATCACGTTCGAATACGTGATGCTGAAGGACGTCAACGACAGCGACGCCGACGCGCGGGCCCTGGCGAAGCTGGTCGAGGGCATCCCGTGCAAGTTCAACCTGATCCCCTTCAATCCCTGGCCGGGATCGCAGTTCGAGTGCAGTTCGTGGAACCGCATCCGCAAGTTCTCGGACCTGCTCTATGACCTGGGCTTCTCGGCCCCCATCCGCATGCCGCGCGGCCGCGACATCCTGGCGGCCTGCGGCCAGCTCAAGTCGGAAAGCGAGCGCGAACGCAAGAGCCTGATGAAGGCGCGGCTGGCCGCCGGCATCCCTGACGAGCACTGAGGGTGGGCGCCGAAGGGATCCCGGCGCGCCCGCGCAGCCTGGCCGACGTGGCGGCGCGGGCGATCCATACGGGCGACTACACCTCGGCCATGAAGGAATTCATCGACACGCTGATCGCCGAGGCGCCGGTGCTGCCCGAGTCGGCCTATGCCACGCGCCCGCCCCTGCCGGAGTCGGCGGTCCTGCGGGCGCATCTGGGTGGCATGGCGGAGCATCTGGCGGCGCTGGCCGGCCGCGCGGCGCCCGACTGGTGCCGGGAGCCGGTCTTTTTCCTGGACGCGCCGCACGTCATGGCCGGTGCCCACGCCGACGCCATCATGCGGGCCCAGACGCCCCCCGCCTTCGCGCGCCGAAACCTGTTCTGCGGCCCCGTGCTGCTGAAACTGGAGGCGGTGACCGGCCGCCGGAGCGGCTGACGCGCCGACGCACGCCGGCCGGGTCGCGCGCTCAGGAATGTCGCACCGGGAACACCGAAAACGCCGGGAACGTTCATGTTGCGGCGGGCGCCTGCCCGTCGGTCGCGGTGGTGATCGAGGTGGTTTCGCATGACGTTTGTTTTTCTCGGCGTGGGGCTCCTGCTGCTGTTCGTCGGCGGCGAGTTGCTGGTGCGCGGCGCGGTCCGCCTGGCCGAGGGGCTGGGCATCTCGCCGCTGGTGATCGGGCTGACGGTGGTCGGCTTCGGGACGTCGACGCCGGAGATGGTCACCTCCATCCAGGCCGCGCTGGCCGAGACGCCGGGCATCGCCATCGGCAACATCGTCGGCTCGAACATCGCCAACATCCTGCTGATCCTGGGCCTGTCGGCGGTCATCTTCCCCATCGTGGTGCAGTCGGTGGCCCTGAAGCGCGACGGGGCCATCATGCTGGGCGTGGCGGTGGTCTTTTCGCTGCTGGCGGCGGCTTTCCCTCTGACGCGGCCCGTCGGCATCGTTTTCGTCGCTGTGCTGGCCGGCTACGTCTTCTACGTGATCCGCCAGGAGCGCCGCGCCGCCGCCGCCGCGCACGGTGCGGTATACGACAAGGCGCTCGCCCTGGAAGGCGCCGACCCGGCGCTGGTGCCCCGCCCGGTGGAAAAGCCGTCGCGGGTCCTGCCGGTGATCTTCTGCGTGGTGGGGCTGGCCTTGCTGATCGGCGGCGGCAAGCTGCTGGTCGACAACGCGGTCGCGCTGGCGCAGCAGATGGGGATTTCAGACACGGTCATCGGCCTGACCATCGTGGCCGTCGGCACGTCGCTTCCCGAACTGGTGACGTCGCTCATCGCGGCGGTGCGCCAGCAGGCGGACGTGGCCTTCGGCAACATCGTCGGGTCGAACATCTACAACATCCCGGCCATCGGCGGGATCACGGCCGTCATCGCGCCGGTCAGCGTGCCGCCGCAGATCGTGACCTTCGACAACCCGGCGATGATCGTCGCGAGCCTGCTGCTGCTGCTGTTCGCCTGGACGGGCCTGCGGATCAGGCGGCTCGAGGGGGCGCTGCTGGTGGCCGCCTACGCCGTCTACGTCTACCTGATCTGGCCCTGACGCCGGTGCCGCGGCCCATGAAAAAGGGGCCGCCGGATCCCGGCAGCCCCTTGGTCCCTCGGCCTTGGCCTTGTTCTTTTCAGCGGTGATCGAGCGTCCCGCTGTAGATGGACTTCACCAGTTCCGTCAGGGTGACGCCGATGCGGTCGCCCTCGGTGATGACGACCTCGCCGCGCGCGACCAGGATGTCGTTGGCGTAGATTTCGACGGGCTGGTTGGTCTTCTGGTCCAGCTCCACCACGGCACCACGGCCCAGCTTCAGCAGCTGGTTGACCCGCAGGTGGGACTTGCCGAGCACGACGGAAATCTCCACCGGGACCTTGTAAATGGCGTCGAGCGCTCCGCTCTCGCCGAGGGTCATGTTGTCGCTCATGGACCGTCCGGGCGCGTGTGGGAATGGAAACCGTAACCGCCGTACCATGCCACGGCGCGGTTAAGAGGGGGTAAAGGTGGCTAGACCTCCAGCTCGAAGGCCGCCGAGATCAGCGCCTTGGTGTAGTCGCGCTGCGGGGCCTCGAAGATTTGCGAGGCGGGGCCTGACTCCACCACCTTGCCGTCCTTCATGACGATGATCGTGTCCGCCAGCGCCCGCACCACGCGCAAGTCGTGGCTAATGAACAGGTAGGCCAGGCGGTGGCGCTGCTGGATGTCGCGCAGCAGGTCGACGATCTGCGCCTGCACCGACACGTCCAGCGCGCTGGTCGGCTCGTCCAGCACGATGAAGCGGGGCTTCAGCACCAGCGCACGCGCGATGGCGATCCGCTGGCGCTGGCCGCCGGAGAACTCGTGCGGGTAACGGTGGCGGGTATCGGGGTCCAGCCCCACCTCTTTCAGCGCGTCGATGATCATCTGCTCGCGCTCCTCGGCGCCCGAGCCGATGGCGTGCAGGTCCAGGCCCTCTCCGACGATCTGGCCGACGGACATGCGGGGGCTCAGACTGCCGTAAGGGTCCTGGAAGACGATTTGCATCTGCCGGCGCAGCGGCCGGATGGCGTCGCGCTTGAGCGTGTCGATGCGCTGGCCCTGGAAGCGGATCGGCCCGTCCGACGACGTCAGCCGCAAGAGCCCCATGGCGAGCGTCGTCTTGCCCGAGCCCGATTCGCCGACCACGCCGACCGTCTGGCCCTCGCGCACATTCACAGTCACCCCGTCGACGGCCTTCACGTGGTCGACGGTGCGGCGGATGATGCCCTTCTTGATGGGAAACCAGATCCTCAGGTCGTCGGCGGCCATGATTTCCTCGGCGTCGCCGGGCGGCGTGGCCGGCTTGCCCTTGGGCTCCGACGCCATGAGCATCTTGGTATACGGGTGCTGCGGGCGGTCGAAGATGTCTTCCAGCGGGCCGCTCTCCACCACCTCGCCGCCCTGCATGACGCAGACGTCGTCGGCCATCTTGCGCACCACCGTCAGGTCGTGGGTGATGAACAGGATCGCCATGCCGAAGCGCGCCTGGAGGTCCTTCAGAAGCTTGAGGATCTGCGCCTGGATGGTCACGTCCAGCGCCGTCGTCGGCTCGTCGGCGATAAGGATGTCGGGGTCGTTGGCCAGCGCCATGGCGATCATCACGCGCTGGCGCTGGCCGCCGGACAGCTCGTGCGGCAGGGCGGTCAGGCGCTCCTTGGCGTTGGGCAGGCCAACCAGCTCCAGCAGCTCCAGGATTCGCGCCCGCGCGGCCTTGCCGGTCAGGCCCTTGTGGATCGCCAGGATTTCCCCGATCTGCTTTTCGATGTTGTGCAGCGGGTTCAGCGACGTCATGGGCTCCTGGAAGACCATGGCGATGCGGTCGCCGCGAATCCGGCGCAGCGTGCGCGTGGGCGCGTTGACCAGCTCCTGCCCCTCAAGCCGGATGGAGCCCTTGGGGTGATGCGCCAGCGGATAGGGCAGCAGTTGCAGCACCGACAGCGCCGAGACCGACTTGCCCGAACCCGATTCGCCCACCAGCGCCAGGGTGCGGCCGCGGTGCAGGTCGAAGGAGACGCCGCGCACCGCGCGGGCTTCGCGCTCGCCATGGCCGAAGGAGACGTGCAGGTCGCGCACGCGCAGCAGTGGCTCCCCGGTGTCGCGGGGCGGGGCGGCGGCGGTGCCGGCGGGGGGCAGGGTCTGGAGGTCGTCGTTCGCCATCACGCCACCCGCTTGCGAGGATCGAAGGCATCGCGCACGGCCTCGCCGACGAAGACCAGCAGCGACAGCATCACCGCCATCACCATGAAACCGGTGATGCCCAGCCACGGCGCCTGCAGGTTCTCCTTGCCCTGGCGCAGAAGGTCGCCGAGGGAGGGCGAGCCCGGCGGCAGGCCGAGGCCCAGGAAGTCCAGCGCCGTCAGGCTGACGATGGCGCCCGACAGGATGAACGGCGCAAACGTCAGCGTCGCCACCATGGCGTTGGGCAGGACGTGCTTGACCATGATCTTGCCGTCGCCCATGCCCAGGGCCTTGGCCGCGCGCACGTAGTCGAAGTTGCGCGCCCGCAGGAACTCCGCCCGAACCACGCCCACCAGGGCGGTCCAACTGAACAGCAGCAGGATCACCAGAAGCGTCCAGAAGCTGGGCGCGATGATGCTCGACAGGATAATCAGGATGAACAGCTGCGGCAGGCCGCTCCAGACCTCCAGGAAGCGCTGGGCGATCAGGTCCAGCCAGCCGCCGAAGTAGCCCTGAACCGCGCCGGCCAGGACGCCGATCACCGACGAGACGATGGTCAGGATCAGGCCGAACAGCACCGATATGCGGAAGCCGTAGATCATGCGCGCCATCACGTCGCGCCCCTGGTCGTCGGTGCCCAGCCAGTGGCGGGCGTCGGGGGCCGAGGGCGCGGCCTGACCCAGCATGACGTCGGGTGTCGCGTAGTCGTAGCGGATGGGCGGCCAGATCATCCAGCCGTCGGCCTCGATCAGCTCTTGCACCGCCGGGTCCTTGTAGTTGGCTTCGGTCGGAAAGAATCCGCCGAACTCGGTCTCGGGGTAGCTGACCAGAACGGGGACGTGCGGCTTGCCGTCGTACCAGACGAAGATGGGCTCGTCGTTGGCCAGGAACTCGGCGAACAGCGACAGCACGAACAGCACCAGGAAGATCCACAGCGACCAGAACCCCCGCCGGTTGGCCTTGAAACGGGCCAGCCGGCGGCGGGTGATGGGGCTCATGTCGGAGAACAGGGCCATGGGCGCGTACGGGTCCTCAGGTGGTCTGGGCTTCGAAGGTGATGCGCGGGTCGACCATGTGGTACGTGATGTCGCTGACCAGGTTCAGCAGCAGACCGATCAGGCCGAACACGTAGAGCGTGCCGAACATCACCGGGTAGTCGCGGTTGATGGTGGCCTCGAAGCCGAGCAGCCCCAGGCCGTCCAGCGAGAAGATCACCTCGATCAGCACCGATCCGGTGAACAGCATGGTCACCAGCGCGGCCGGGAAGCCGGCGATGATGAGCAGCATGGCGTTGCGGAAGATGTGGCCGTACAGCACCTGACGCTCGCCAAGCCCCTTGGCGCGGGCGGTGATCACGTACTGTTTGTTGATCTCCTCCAAGAAGCTGTTCTTGGTCAGCATGGTCAGCCCGGCGAAACCGCCGATGACCATTGCCGTGACCGGCAGGGTCAGGTGCCAGAAGTAGTCGCCGATCTGCTGGATCAGCGTCATGTCGGCAAAGCCGTCCGACGTCAGCCCGCGCAGGGGGAACCAGTCGAAATACCGCCCGCCGGCGAACAGCACGATCAGCAGGATGGCGAACAGGAAGGCCGGCACGGCATAGCCGACGATCACCACCCCCGATGTCCATGTGTCGAACTTCGACCCGTCGCGCACCGCCTTCATCACGCCGAGCGGGATGGACACCAGGTATATGATCAGTGTCGACCATATCCCCAGCGAGGCGGAGACGGGAATCTTCTCGATGATGAGGTCGAGCACGCCCTCGTCGCGGTAATAGCTCTCGCCCAGGTCGAAGGTGGCGTAGTTCTTGATCATCAGCCAGAAGCGTTCGTGCGCCGGCTTGTCGAAGCCGAACTGCGCCTCGATCTCGGCGATGAACTCGGGCGGCAGGCCTTGCGCGCCGCGGTATTCGCTCTCGCCGCCGCCGCCGCCCTGCTGGGCCTGCCCGCCGGTCTCGCCGCCGCCCGTGCCGGTGATGCGGGCGGTGGCCTCCACGGCCGTGCCCTCGATGCGGGCGATCATCTGCTCCACCGGACCGCCCGGCGCGAACTGGACGATCACGAAGTTGATGAGGATGATGCCGAACAGCGTGACCGGGATCAGCAGCAGGCGGCGGACGATATAGGCGAACATGCGGCTCTAGCCCTCCTGCCCGCTCAGCCGCCGCTTTCGGGGCCGGTGGGTGCGCCGGCCTCGGCCTGGGTCTCGGCGGCGTCCTCCTTGCCCTCGGCGACGACCTTGTCCTTGTCGGGCACGATCCACCAAGCCATCAGGTCGATGCCGCGCATGGGCCGGGCATCGGTGAAGCCGAACTTGTCCCAGTAGGCGACGCGCTGATAGGGCGCGTGGAAGTGCGGGATGACCAGGAAATTCCACTGCAGCACCCGGTCGAGCGCGTGCACGCGGGTGATCAGCGATTTGCGGTCCGGCGCCTGGATGACCAGCTCCACCAGCTTGTCGACGGCGTCCGACTGCAGGCCGGCGTAGTTGCGGCTGCCGGTGTGCTCGGCGGCGGCGCTGGACCAGTATTCGCGCTGCTCGTTGCCGGGGCTGAGCGACTGGCCCCAGACCACCACCGTCATGTCGAAGTCGAAGCTGCGCAGGCGGTTGATGTACTGGGCGGTGTCCACCGTGCGCACGCGCGCGTCGATGCCGAGCGTCTTCAGGTTCTGCACGAAGGGCAGGGTGTAGCGCTCGGCTTCCGGCGAGACCAGGAGGATCTCGAAGCTGAAGGGCTCGTCGGTTTCAGGATCGACCAGCATCCGCGTCTTGGGGTCGACCTGCCAGCCGGCCTCCTGCAGCAGCAGGAAGGCGGCGCGAAGGTTCTCGCGGATGTTGCCCGAGGCGTCGCCCATGGGCGGCGTGTAGCTTTCGGTGAACACGCGCTCGGGAATCTCCCCGCGCAGGGGCTCGAGGATTTCAAGCTCCTCCTGGCTCGGCAGCCCGGTGGCGGCCAGTTCCGAGTTGTCGAAATAGCTGCGGGTGCGGGCGTACTGGTCATAGAAGATGGTCTGGTTCGCCCACTCGAAATTGAAGGCGTAGGCCAGCGCCTCGCGCACCAGCGGGTCGGCGAAGATGTCGCGGCGCATGTTGTAGACCCAGCCCTGCATGCCCGCGGGCAGGTCGTGGTCGAAGGTCGCCTTCTTCACCAGGCCCTGCTCGAAGGCCGGGAACTGGTAGCCCACCGACCAGTTCTTGGCCGAGTTCTCCATGCGGATGTCGTAGGCGCCCGCCTTGAAGGCCTCCAGCGCCACGGTGGTGTCGCGATAGTAGTCGTAGCGAATCCGGCCGGCGTTGTTGCGGCCGACGTTCACGGGCAGGTCCTTGCCCCAGTAGTCCGTCACGCGCTCGTAGACGACGTAGCGGCCCGCCTCGAAGCCGGCCACGCGATAGGGGCCGCTGCCGAGCGGCGGTTCCAGTGTGGTGGCGGTGGGGTCGCGGCCCTCGGCGGTCCAGTAGTGCTTGGGCAGCACCGGAAGCTGCCCGACGATCAGCGGCAGCTCGCGGTTTTCGCTGCCCTCCTGGAACAGGAAAGTGACTTGGCGGTCGCCCGTCTTCACCACGTCCTTCACGTTGCCGTAGTAGAAGCGGTAGAGCGGATCGCCGTCCTCCACCAGGAAGTTGAAGGTCCAGATCACGTCTTCCGGCTTGATGGGCTCGCCGTCGTGGAAGCGGGCGTCGGGGTCGATGTCGAACGCCACCCAGCTGCGGTCCTCGGGCATGCGCACGGCTTCGGCGACGCGGGCGTATTCGCTGAACGGTTCGTCGTCGGACGGCGTCAGCAGCGTGTCGTAGATCATGCCGATGCCGGCCACCGAGGTGCCCTTGGCGATATAGGCGTTGAAGCTGTCCCACGTGCCGGTGGTGAACAGCTTCATCTCGCCGCCCTTGGGCGCGTTGGGGTTGACGTAGTCGAAGTGGGCGAAGCCTTCCGTGTAGCGCGGCTCGCCATGCATGGCGATGCCGACCACCGGCTCGACGGCCGCGATGTCCGGCAGGGCGGTCGCAGTCTCCGCCTCCTGGGCGGCGGCCGGCGCGGCGGCGAGGCCGGCGGCGAGCATGGCGGCGGCGAGACGACGGACGAAGTGGCGCAACGGACCCTCCCGGACAGACACCCACGATCCCATTGAGATAAAGGGATAGTGGGCCGACAGGCGCCCCACCGCAAGAAGCGGTGGGCAACTTTTCGGCGGCGTCTTCATCCAACGCGACCGAAAAGCACACCGTTCAGGCGCATCGACGCTGTTTTGTTGCGCCGGGGAAGGGTATCGCCGGCCTCAGCCTTCGCGCAGAACGCGCAGGGCGGCGGCGTGAACCTGCGGCCCGCCGGCGGCCAGCACATGGCCGTCCGCGCCCTTGACCAGCGGTGCGCCGGTCCAGTCGGTCACCACGCCGCCGGCATTCTCCACCACCGGCACCACGGCGGCCCAGTCGTGCAGCTTCAGGTCCGCCTCGCACACGATGTCGACGAAGCCCGAGGCCAGCAGCCCGTAGGCGTAGCAGTCGGCGCCGTAGCGCGGCAGCTTCACGCCCTTGTAAAGGCGCTGGAAGACCGGCCAGTCCCCGCCCACGAACATCTCCGGCGCCGTGGCGTACAGCGCGGCGGCGTCGACGCGGCCGATGTCCCGGGTGGCGGCGGGCGTGCCGTTGAGCGTCGTGCCGTGGCCGGCCGCGCCGATCCAGCGTTCGCCGAGGATGGGCTGGTCGATGACGCCCAGCCACGGCCGGCCGTTCTTCAGAAGCGCGATCAGCGTGCCGAAGCTGGGCTTGCCGGTGATGAAGGCCTTGGTGCCGTCGATGGGGTCCAGCACCCAGACGTGTTCGGCGTCGGGGTTCACCGCCGGGAATTCCTCGCCGATGATGCCGTGGTCGGGAAAGGTCTCGGCGATGACGGCCCGCATGGCCTCCTCCGCGCCGCGGTCGGCGGCGGTGACGGGGCTGTCGTCGGCCTTGTCGTCGATGTCCAGCGGCGTGCGGAAATGCCGGCGGATCAGCGCCCCGCTGGTGTCGGCCAAGCGGTTGGCGAGCGCCAGGAAGGCCTCCGGCACGGCGGGCTCGGTCAGGGTGCTGACGGCGGCGGACGGCGAGGACATGGCGCGGCTCCTGGAGCTGGGGTCTCCGCGATGCCTACTCCCGCCGCTTGGCTGCCGTCAATCCGTCTTCGGTTACAGGGTCTGGCCGCGCATCAGCTTGGGCAGGATGCCGATCTCGCCCATGGCGTGGCGCATGAAGAACTTCTTGGCCGGGTTGATCTTGTTGACCACCGCCAGCCCCACGTCGCGCGCCAGCCGCACCGGCGGAATGTCGTTGGAGAACAGCCGCACGATGACGTCCGTCAGGCCCAGCATCAGCAAGTTGTCGAAACGGCGCAGGCGCTGGTAGTCGTCCAGCACCGTGATGGTGCCGACGTCCAGGCCCAGGCGATGGGCGTCGACGATCTTTTCGGTCAGCACGGCCACGTCGCGCAGGCCGAAGTTCATGCCCTGGCCGGCCACCGGGTGCATGCCGTGGGCCGCGTCGCCGATCAGCGCCAGGCGGCGGTCGGTGTAGCGCCGCGCGAATTGCAGCGACAGCGGATAGTGGAACTTCTTGCTGACCACCTTCACGTCGCCCAGGAAATCGCCGAAGCGCTTCACCAGTTCGGCGTGAAAAGTGCTGTCGTCCAGGTTCATCAGTTCTTCCACCAGGGCGCGGCGCTCCGTCCACACCAGCGAGGAATGGTGGCCGCCCTTCAGCGGCAGGATGGCGAAGGGGCCGGCGGGCAGGAAGTGCTCGATGGCGGTGCCGTTGTGGTCGCGCTCGTGCCAGACGGTCATGACGATGCCGTCCTGGCCGTAGTCCCAACCATGAATGGGGATGCCGGCGGCCTCCCGCGTCGGCGAGCGGCGGCCGTCGGCGGCGACCACCAGCTTGGCGCGGATGATGCGCCCGTCCTCCATTTCCGCCGTCACGCCGTCGGGGCCGCGGTCCAGCGCCACCACAGAATGGGGCGCCAGGTGGGTGACGTCGGGCAGGCTTTCCAGTTGGGTGTAGATGGCGCGGCGCATGACGCGGTTTTCCGCCATGTAGCCCATGGGCGCGTCGCCCACGTCGCGGTGGTCGTAGTGCAGGAACAGCAGGCTTTCGCCATCGGCGACGCGGATGTGCTCGATGGGCTGGCAGTCCTCGGCCATGTGTTGCCACAGGCCGACGCCGTCGAGCACCTTCTGGCAGGCCAGCGCGACGGCCGAGCAGCGGCCGTCGTAGCCTTCGTGGGTGAGGGTGGAGGGATCGTCGCGGTCCACCACGATGCAGGGCACGCCGAAGCGCCCCAGCGCACAGGCCATCGTGCCGCCCACCAGTCCGCCGCCGATGATGAGGACCTCGGTCCGAAGCTCCATGATCCGCTCCCGTGAATTCCGATGCCATGCCCGAGGCTTACGGGCCGGCTTGTATACGCGCCCGATTTGAGCCCCGACCACGCCGTTTGTCCAGACTTCAAGCAGGGGCACAGCGATTGTGCGCAAAATTAATGCAGAAATGACAATATGCATTGATTTTGTGCAGTGACGGACGGGACCTGTTGGCCCCGGTGGCGGTGAATGGTCCGGTTCATAACGAGTCGCGCGGCCCGGCCGAGTCTGGCACGCCCCTTGAAAAGTCTTCGGCCGGGATACCCGAGCATGAGGACACCACCCATGAAGCTCGTCACCGCCATCATCAAGCCGTTCCGGCTCGACGACGTGCGTGAGGCTCTGCTCGACCTCGGGCTGCAGGGGCTGACGGTCACCGAAGTGCGCGGCTTCGGCCGCCAGAAAGGCCAGACCGAAGTCTACCGCGGCGCCGAGTACGAGGTGAGCTTCCTGCCCAAGGTGAAGGTGGAAGTCGCCGTCGAGGACGACCTGGAAGACAAGGTCATCGAGGCCGTCCGCGAAGCCGCCCACACCGGAAAGATCGGCGACGGAAAAATCTTCGTCACCGAAGTCGCCCGCACGGTGCGCATCCGCACCGGCGAAAAGGACATGGATGCGGTCTGACCGCCCATACCGTCCAGACCCGTCCGCCGCCGGCGGGCGAAGGAAAGAAGGACCCTTACCCCATGACCAAATTGCGCAGCCTTCTGGCGCCGACGGGCGCCGCCCTGGCCGTGGCCCTGGCCGCCGCCCCGGCGCACGCGGAGGTGTCGGCCGAGACGGCGTTCACCTTCAACACGTTCTCGTTCCTCATTCACGGCGCCATGGTGTTCTTCATGGCCGTCGGCTTCGCCATGCTGGAAGCCGGCCTAGTGCGGGGCAAGAACGTCGCCTCCATCTGCCTGAAGAACACCGCGCTGTACGCCACGGCGTCCATCGCCTTCTACCTGGTCGGCTACAACCTGATGTACGTCGACGTGTCGGGCTGGATCGGCAGCTTCGCGCTGCTCTACAACCCGTCGGGCGCGGAAACCGCCCTGCTGGGCGCCGACGAGGCGACGCCGGAGATGGTGTCCGAGGTGGTCGGCAACGGCTATTCGGTCATGTCCGACTGGTTCTTCCAGGTGGTCTTCGTCGCCACCGCCGCCTCGGTGGTCTCGGGCACGGTGGCCGAGCGCATGAAGGTGTGGCCGTTCATCGCCTTCGTCTTCGTGCTGGGCGCGGTGATCTACCCGATCCAGGGTTCGTGGACCTGGGGCGGCGGCTGGCTGACCGAGATGGGCTTCTCGGACTTCGCCGGGTCCACCATCGTCCACTCCGTCGGTGGCTGGGCGGCGCTGGCCGGTGCCATCATGGTGGGCGCGCGCAAGGGCAAGTACGGCGCCGACGGCCG
>NZ_ANHY01000021.1 GCF_000315795.1 Caenispirillum salinarum AK4 | reverse complement strand
GCGGATCAGCCTCAGCTCCTACACCACTCGCTGGGACGGGACCCTTTACAGCCTGCGAACGCAGGGACCCGGGCGCGCCCCGTCAGCCGCCTTTGCGAAGCCGCCAGACGCGTTCAGGCGATATCGTCACGTCCTTGAAACCGGGGCCCGTCGGGTGCGGCTCATCCGGTCCCGCTCATGCCCCGGCAGCGCCTCCTCAGCGAGAGCGCGAGAGGCCGCGCCTCTCGCATACGCGGGGGGCGGCCGCCCAAGCGCGTCAGCGCCCGAACGAACGAAAACGGCGGCCGCCTTCACAGCGACCGCCGGTTTCTCTTGCTCTTGGACGTTGACCCGAACCCTTACCGCGTCAGCAGGCCGCGCGCCACGACGTGGGCCTGGATCTCGGCCGCGCCCTCGAAGATGTTCAGGATGCGGGCGTCGCAGAGGATGCGGCTGATCTGGTATTCCTCGGCGTAGCCGTTGCCGCCGTGGACCTGCAGGGCGTTGTCGGCGTTGGACCACGCCACGCGGGCGGCCAGCAGCTTGGCCATGCCGGCTTCGATGTCGCAGCGGCGATCCGAGTCCTTTTCCTCGCCGGCGAAGTAGGTGAGCTGGCGCGCCACCATGGTTTCCACCGCCATCCACGCCAGCTTGGTGAAGACGCGGGGGAATTCGTAGATGGGCTTGCCGAACTGGATGCGTTCGTTGGCGTAGCGCAGGCCGGTTTCCAGCGCGTTCTGGGCGACGCCGACGGCGCGGGCGGCGGTCTGGATGCGGGCGCTTTCGAAGGTCTCCATGAGCTGCTTGAAGCCCTGGCCTTCCTGGCCGCCCAGCAGGTTCTCGGCCGGCACCTTGAATCCATCGAAGGAGAGTTCGTATTCCTTCATGCCGCGGTAGCCGAGCACCTTGATCTCGCCGCCGTCCATGCCTTCGGCCGGGAACGGCTGGTCGTCGGTGCCGCGCGGCTTCTCGGCCAGCAGCATGGAGAGGCCGCGATAGCCCTTCTCGTCCGGGTTGGTGCGGGCGAGCAGGGTCATCAGGTCCGACCGGCTGGCGTGGGTGATCCAGGTCTTGTTGCCGGTCACCACGTATTCGTCACCCTGCTTCACCGCGCGGGTGCGAAGGCTGGCGAGGTCGGAGCCGGTGTTGGGCTCGGTGAAGACAGCCGTCGGCAGGATGTCGCCGGCGGCGATCTTGGGCAGGTACTTCTGTTTCTGCTCTTCCGTGCCGCCCAGGCGGATCAGCTCGGCGGCGATTTCCGAGCGGGTGCCGAGCGAGCCGACGCCGATGTAGGCGCGCGACAGTTCCTCGGTCACCACGCACATGGCGGTCTTGCCCATGCCGTGCCCGCCGTATTCCTCGGGGATGGTCAGGCCGAAGACGCCCAGTTCCGCCATCTGCGCGATGATCTCGATGGGGATCAGTTCGTCCTTCAGGTGCCAGTCGTGGGCGTGGGGGACGACCTGCTCCTCGCAGAACTTGCGGAAGGTGTCGCGCACCATGTCCAGGGTTTCGTCCTGGAGGCCCAGGTGGCCGAAGTGCTCGCCGTCCTGGATCAGCTCGGCGATGCGCTTCTTGCAGGCATTGGTGTAGCCGTGTTCGCGCAGCAGCGTGGTCTGCGGGCTTTGCAGCAGCTGGCGCTGGCGCACCTCGATGTCGAAGTCGGCCAGGCGGACCATTTCGCCCTGGCTCATGGGCAGGCCGCCGAAGATCTGGTGCAGGTATTCGGAGTAGGCGGCCTGGACCAGCAGCTGCTCAAGCTCGGTGAAGGAGCCCTGTTCCTCAAGGCGCTTGCCCCAGGCGAGCATCTGGGTCAGGGCGGCCTCGTAGGTGCAGTACCAGGCGTAGCCGTGGGCGGCGAACTGGTGCTGTTCCAGGGCGGCCGAGTCCACCTTGCCGTCGACCATCACCTTGGCGCTCAGGCGCTCCTTGATGACGTCCAGCAGGCCGCGAACGGTGTAGAGGGCCTTTTCGCAGGTGTGCAGCAGGTCGGGGATGATGAGCTTGGCGGGCATCTGCACGGATCTTCTCGCATGGCAGGGGAAGGGACGGTCGGCGCGCCCGCCCGGATGAGCGGCCGGGCGCGCCTTCTGCGGTGATGATGCGGCGGGCGATCAGCCCTCCAGCACGTCCTCGATGGTGCGGCGGCCGGGCACCTTGGCCTGGACCATCACGGCCATGTTACCGGGCTTGTGCTGGTTGTTCATCATCTTGGTGTGCGCCTTGGCGATGTCCTCCCACGAGAACACTTCCGACATGCAGGGGTCGATGCGGCGCTCGATCACTAGGCGGTTGGCCTGGCTGGCCTGCTTCAGGTGGGCGAAGTGGCTGCCCTGGATACGCTTCTGGCGCATCCACACGAAGCGGGCGTCGAAGGTTAGGTTGAAGCCCGTGGTGCCGGCGCAGAACACCACCATGCCGCCGCGCTTGACCACGTTGCAGCTGACGGGGAAGGTCATCTCGCCGGGGTGCTCGAACACGATGTCGACATCGTTGCCCTTGCCGGTGATCTCCCAGATCGCCTTGCCGAACTTGCGGGTCTCCTTCATGTACTCCTTGAAGCCCTCGCCGTTCACGGTCGGCAGCTGGCCCCAGCAGTTGAAGTCCTTGCGGTTCAGCACGGCCTTGGCACCCAGGCTCATGACGAAGTCGCGCTTGGATTCATCGGAAATCACGCCGATGGCGTTGGCGCCGGCGGTGGCGCACAGCTGGATCGCCATGGACCCCAGGCCGCCCGAGGCGCCCCAGATCAGCACGTTGTGGCCGGGACGCAGCACGTGCGGGCGGTGGCCGAACAGCATGCGGTAGGCGGTCGCCAGCGTCAGGGTGTAGCAGGCGCTCTCTTCCCAGGTCAGGTGCCTGGGGCGCGGCATCAGCTGCTGCGCCTGGACCGTGGTGAACTGGGCGAAGGAGCCGTCCGGCGTCTCGTAGCCCCAGATGCGCTGGGTGGGGGAGAGCAGCGGGTCGCCGCCATTGCATTCCTCGTCGTCGCCATCGTCCTGGTTGCAGTGGATGACGACCTCGTCGCCCACCTTCCAGTTCTTCACCTTCGACCCCACGGCCCACACGATGCCCGAGGCGTCGGAGCCCGCGATGTGGTAGTCGGCGCCATGCACGTCGAACGGGCTGATGGGCTTGCCGAGGCCGGCCCACACGCCGTTGTAATTGACGCCGGCGGCCATGACCATGACCAGCACCTCGTGGCTGTCGGGCTCGACGACATCCACGGTTTCAACCTGGAAAGACTCTTCCGGCTCGCCATGACGCTCGCGGCGGATGGCCCAGGCATACATCTTCTTGGGCACGTGGCCGAGCGGCGGGATTTCGCCGATCTCGTAGAGGTCCTTCTTTTCCTGACCGGCTTTAAGCTCGATCACTTCGGCCGTGCTGGTCATCTATACGCACTCCCCTTTGTCGTGTCCGGGCCGTCCAAGGGACATCGGCAGCGGCGCGGGCGTTGCGTCCCCATGTTGCGCTGCACCAGGAAGCCAATGGCCGCGGTGGGACGTTGGTTGCGGCGGACGGCGTTGACCCATCCTTAGCGTTTTGTCGCTTTCTTCGCAATGCACAAAATGATACTTTCTTGCACAACAGGCCATGACGGGCGAAACAAAATGACGCCACGGCCAAACCCAGGGTTGAAACTTTGGTGCGCTGTCACCGCTTTCGGAGGAGATCCGCATGACCGAGAAGCCCGCTTCCACCACCGCCGAGTCGGCGCCCAAGCGTGACAAGCCCTGGCTTTTCCGGACCTATTCGGGTCATTCGTCGGCCGTGGAGAGCAACAAGCTCTACCGAAAGAATCTTTCCCGCGGCCAGACGGGCCTCTCGGTGGCCTTCGACCTGCCGACCCAGACGGGCTACGACTCCGACCACCCGCTGGCGCGCGGCGAAGTGGGCAAGGTGGGCGTGCCGGTCTGCCACCTGGGCGACATGGAAACCCTGTTCGACGGCATTCCGCTCGGGCAGATGAACACCTCCATGACCATCAATGCCCCGGCGCCGTGGCTGCTGTCGCTCTACATCGCCGCCGCCGAGCGCCAGGGGGCGGAGCGCAAGAGCCTCCAGGGCACCACGCAGAACGACATCGTCAAGGAATACCTGTCGCGCGGCACCTACATCTTCCCGCCGCAGCCGAGCCTCAAGCTGACCAACGACGTAGTGGCCTTCACCTATAAGGAGGTTCCCAAGTGGAACCCCATGAACGTGTGCAGCTACCACCTGCAGGAAGCCGGCGCGACGCCCGAGCAGGAACTGGCCTTCGCGCTCGCCACCGCCCAGGCGGTGCTGGACACGGTGCGCGATTCCGGCCAGGTGCCGGCGGAGGACTTCCCCAAGGTGGTCGGCCGCATCAGCTTCTTCGTCAACGCCGGCATCCGCTTCATCACCGAGATGTGCAAGATGCGCGCCTTCGTGGACCTGTGGGATGAAATCTGCGTCAACCGCTATGGCGTGGAAGATCCGAAGTACCGCCGCTTCCGCTACGGCGTGCAGGTCAACAGCCTGGGCCTGACCGAGCAGCAGCCGGAAAACAACGTCTACCGCATCCTGGTGGAGATGCTGGCTGTCACGTTGTCGAAGAAGGCCCGCGCCCGCGCCGTGCAGCTTCCCGCCTGGAACGAGGCGCTGGGCCTGCCGCGCCCGTGGGATCAGCAGTGGTCGCTGCGCCTCCAGCAGATCGTCGCCTACGAGACCGACCTGCTGGAATACGGCGACCTGTTCGACGGCTCCGCCGTGGTCGACGCCAAGGTCGAGGCCCTGAAGGAACAGGCGCGCGAGGAACTGGCCCGCATCGACGCCATGGGCGGCGCCATCTCGGCCGTCGAGTCCAGCTACATGAAGCAGCGGCTGGTGGAATCCAACACGAGGCGCCTGAAGGCGATCGAGTCCGGCGACATGACGGTGGTGGGCGTCAACGCCTTCCAGGAAGCGGAGCCCAGCCCGCTCACCACCGGCGAAGGCTCCATCATGACCGTGGATGAAAGCTTCGAGAAGGCGCAGATCGATGCCCTGAACGGCTGGCGCTCCAACCGCGATCAGGCCGCCGCCGACAAGGCCCTGGCCGACCTCGCCGCCGCCGCGAAGGAAGACCGCAACATCATGGAGCCCTCCATCGCCTGCGCCCACGCCGGCGTCACCACCGGCGAATGGTCGCAGACGCTGCGCGAAATCTTCGGCGAATACCGGGCGCCGACCGGCGTCGGCCGGGCGGCGGGCGCGGCCAAGGAAGGCGGCATGGTCAAGGTGCGCGAACGCGTCGACCAGGTCTCCGACCGCCTGGGCCGCCGCGTGAAGATCCTCGTCGGCAAGCCGGGGCTGGACGGCCACTCCAACGGCGCCGAGCAGGTGGCCGTCCGCGCCCGCGACGCCGGCATGGAAGTGGTTTACGAAGGCATCCGCCTCACCCCGGCGCAGATCGTCAACGCCGCGCTGGAAGAAGGCGTGCACGTGGTCGGCCTGTCCATCCTGTCGGGCAGCCATGTGACGCTGGTCACCGACGTCATGGACCGCATGCGCGCGGCAGGGCTGGGGGATACTCCGGTCATCGTCGGCGGCATCATCCCGCACGAGGACGAACAGACCCTCAAGGCCGCCGGCGTGGCGCGCGTCTACACGCCCAAGGACTACGACCTGACCCAGATCGTCGGCGACATCATCGAACTGGTCGACAGCGAGACGCAGGAAGCCGCTTGATGTGGGAGGCGCTGCCGCGCCGGTGAGGGGCGCCGCCCCTCACACTCCCCGCCAGGACCCGGCGGGTCCTGGACCGGCTTGTGTGTTGGGCGGTGTTGGCCGACAATAGCCCCATGACGACGAAAGGCCGCATATGACGCCCGTGGCCGATGCTTGGCGCCGGCAGGCGGGGCGCGATCTGGCGCACTCTCGAAAGTCCTTCGAGATGGAGGACTTCGAGTGGGCGTGCAATGCTGCCCAGCAGTCGGTCGAGAAGCTGTTCAAGGCCGTGTTGATCGAGGCCGGGCAGACGCCGCCTCGCACCCATGACCTTGTGGGACTGGCTCGTGTCCTGGAGCAGGTTGGGCTTCTGACGCCGGAGGAGCGGCGCGATCTGGGCGCTTTGAATGAACTCAGCGACTTCGCGGTGACCGCACGCTACCCCATGGGCGATGCCCTGACGGCGCCGGGCGAGATGTTTGATGCGGACCGCGCAACGCGCGCTCTAACAGTGGCGGAAGCGGCGTGGAGCAAGTTCGGAGAGGGGGCATGACACTCCCCCTGGACATCGCCGCCCGCGCCAAGGCGTCCCGCGAACGCATCCGCGGTGAAATCCTGTCCTGCCTGCGCGAAATTCTCTCCGGCGCCGAGAAGGCGCCTCGTGTTGAGCGGATTGCCACCTTCGGCTCGGTCGCGCGCGGCGATTTTCACGGCCTGTCCGACGTGGACCTCGCGGTGATCGGCGAGGGCGTACGCCCAGGCGACTTGGACACCGCCGCACTTCTGCCGCTGGAGCGTCCGGTGGACGTCATCTACCTGGACCCGGCCCGGGACCCGCACATGATGGCGGAGATCGACCGCGACGGCGTCACCGTCTGGCACCGCTCCCCCTAACCGCAGGGGGTCCGGGGGAGGCGCGTCGCCTCCCCCGCCTTCCATCGGCGCAGCGCGCCGAAGCCCTCAAGCCACCGGCGGTACCACCAGCACGTCGCAGGGGGCTTCGTGGATGAGGTGGTCGGCGGTGCCTCCGAAGGCGGCGCGGAAGGGGGAGGTGTCGCCGATGGAGCCGATGGCGGCCAGGTCGGTGGCGAACCGTTTCAGCCGTGCCACCAGGGCGGGGCCGGCCTGGCCTTCCACGATTTCCAGGGGCAGGCGGTGGCCGGTGTCGTGGCGCAGGCGGTGGACCAGCGGATAGAGCGCGTTGACGGCGGTGTCGTGGGTGTCGGCGCTGTATTCGTCGCTGGCGGGCAGCAGGGCGGGAAGCGCCGGGTCGGTGACGTGCACTGCTTCGGTCGTCGCCTCGGGCCACCAGGCAAGCGCGTGCTCCAGGGCGCGGGCCGCGGCGGGGGAGGTGTCGACGGCCGCCATCACCTGCCGGTAGGCGCCCCGGAAGCCGGCCTTGACCACCAGCACGGGCACGCGGCTCAGGCGCATGACGCGGTTGGCGGTGGCGCCGAAGACGATGGAGCGGAAGCGCCCGGGCCGCGAGGCCCCCAGGACGATGACCCCGGCACCGGCGGCCTCTGCGTGGCGGATGATCTCTTCGATATCGATGCCTGCGGCGATGCGCACGTCCCATTGCACGGAGGTGTTCTCGGCCAGGGCGGCGACCTGTTCGCGAACGAGGCGTTCGGCCTGCAGGTGGTGGGCATCGCGCAGGGCCGGCGGCAGGTCCTGGTCGACCACGTGCAGCACCTCCAGCGCCGCGCCGGTCTCGCGCGCCATGTGGACGGCGCGGGTCAATGCGCGGTCGGCGCGGGCCGAGAGGTCGGTGGCCATGAGGATGGTGGCAGGCGGGGCGATATCAGGAGGCATCGGCGGCGGCTCCTCGGCGATAAGGTGTGACGGTGCTGGACGCCGTTTCGGCGGAGGAATCGGCGTCGGCGTCAGAGTCGGCGTCGGCATCGGCGATCACCTCCACCGCGCGGCGGGCGGCGTCGGCGTAGGGCAGCAGCACCACGTCGGCGCCGGCGCGCTTCAGCCGGGCGGCGTCGGCGGCGGAGTGCGCGGTGGCGGCGATGCGTCCAGTATAGCCGCCGGTGCGCAGGGCGCGCACGTTCGTCTCGCTGGGGTCGGAGGCGCCGGGCACGGGGCGCACGGCGGGGACGGCCAGGACCACCCAGCTGGCGGTGGACAGCGGCAGGGTCTCGGCGAAATCGGGGTCGCTGGCGTCGCCGTAGACCACCGACCATCCGGCCTCGCGCCGTTCGCGCACCACCTCGGGGTCGAAGTCGACGCCCAGGACCGCGACGTCCCGCCGCGCCAGGCCGCGCACGATGTTGCTGCCATAGCGCCCGAGGCCGAACAGGATGACGTCGGGGCGCGCTTCCACGACCTCCTCCTCGGCCCCCGCCTCGCGGTGGGCCACCTTGCGCTCGAACGGCCCGAGCACGGGCTCCAGCCAGCGGTAGAGGCGGTGGGAATAAAGGATCATGTAGGTGGACAGGCCGATGGTCACGATGCCCACCAGCGTCACCAGCCCCACGTCGGCGCCGGAGACGTGGCCCAGCGCCAGGCCCATGGCCATGAAGATGAGCGAGAATTCGCTGATCTGGGCCACCGTCAGCCCGGCCAGGAAGCCGGTGCGCTTGCGGTAGCCCATCACGCCCATGATGACCAGCACGATGAGCGGGTTGCCGATCAGCACGAAGGCCGACAGCACCAGGGCGGGCAGGATCTGGTCGCCGACCGTGGACACGTCCATGTGGCTGCCGAGCGAGATGAAGAAGAACAGCAGCATGAAGTCGCGCAAGGGGTTCAGGCGCGCCCCGATGACGTCGCGGTAGGGGGTGGAGGCCAGCGCCACGCCCGCCAGGAAGGCGCCCAGTTCCATGCTGAAGCCCAGCAGGTCGGCGCCCGAGGCAAACGCGACGGCCAGGCCCACGGCCAGCAGCACCATCAGTTCCTGCGAGCGGGCGATGCGGTCGAACATGGGCCGGGCGAGGTAGCGGATGAACAGTGCGACCGCGCCCACCATCAGCACGCCCTTGCCGACCACCTCGCCCACGCGCAGCGCGATGCCGGCGGCGCCGAGTTCCTCGCCGTTGGTCGTGCCGGTGCCGGCGGCCAGCGCCGAGACGACCACCATCACCAGCACCACCACGATGTCCTGCACGATCAGGAAGCCCAGCGCGACGCGGCCGTGCAGGGCGTCGATCTCGCCTTTATCCGACAGCAGCTTGACGATGATGATGGTCGACGAAAAGGTGATGGCGACGGCGATATACAGGCTCGCCAGCGGGTCGATGCCCAGCCACAGGCATATGAAAAAGCCGATGACGGAGGTGAACAACACCTGCCCCAGGCCCGTCGTCAGCGCCACGGCGCCCATGGTGCGGATCAAATGGAGGTCGAGCTTCAGGCCGACGACGAACAGCAGGATGGCGATGCCGAACTTCGCCAGCACGTCCAGGTGCTCCGACGCCGTGGCGATGTCCAGCACCGACGGTCCGGCCAGGATGCCGGCGGCGATGAACGACACCACAAGCGGCTGCTTCAGCACCAGGCCGATCGCGCCCACGGCCGCCGCGAACAGCAGCACGATCGAAAGTTCGTGAAAAACGTTATCCAGACCCATAACCGAGCCGTCCCCTCCTCCTCATAGCCCTTACCCACATTATGGGCGCCGGCCGGTCCGTTTCAATCGTCCGGCCGGTTAAAGGTAAGGGGCGTTCGGACCTAATGGAACCAATGGGTTACAATCGTGCCGGGGGGATGGAGTAGGTGCCGGTGCAGTTGGCGATGGGGCGGCCGTCGTCCTCGGCGGTGATGCGCACGCCGGCGACGACCAGGCGCTTGCCCGCCTTGAGCGTGCGGCCGTGGGCGACGACGCTGCTGGCGCCGGGCGTGTCGACCACGTCGACGGACATGCTGGTGGTCACGGCCAGGGCGACGGGACCGACATGGCTGAGCACGACCGCATACAGCGTCAGGTCGGCCAGCGCCATGAGCACGGGCTCGGCCATGCGGTCGCGGTTGGGGCCGCGCAGCAGGTCGTGCCGCTGGGCGATGCGCAGGGTCGCCTCGCCCGTGCCGATGGACACGGTCTCGATGCCGAAGACGGGCACGAAGGGCGCGTCGGCCTCGATGATCTTCTGGAACTCGGGAAGGGTGATGGCGCTCATGGACCCAGCCTAGCACCAGCCGCCGGCGCGGCACAGCCCCCGCGCGTCACCCCGCCGGCACCGTGTAGTCCACGGCCAGGCGCATGTCGCGCAGGGGGCGGACGCGGCGGATGCTTTCCAGGTAGAGCGGATGCGCCTTGTAGGCGGCCAGGGCCTCGGCGTCGTCGAACTCGCCGTAGACCACCACGTCCGGCTCGTCGGACAGGGCATCGTGGCGTTCGTTCACGGCCACTTCCAGAAGCCGGGCGTGCGGGATATCGCGCAGGATGGACAGGCCGTCGCGGATGGCGGGAATGTCGGCAGGGTCCTTGGCGGAAAACAGGACGATGTGACGCAGCATGGCGGACGGCGCGGCCTCTCGGAGTCAGGATCAGCCCGCATCCTGCCGCGCCGCAGCATGGAAGTCCATCATCCGCCGCCGCGCTTGCGCTCCCGCCGCGCCAGAAGGAAGAAGCCGATGCCCGTCACGCCCATGATCCAGCCGAGCCCGCCCAGGACGTCCTGAAGGCGCAGGCGGTCTTCCCGGGCGGCCATCTGCTCGCGCAGCGGGTTGACCTGGGCCGCCACCGCGCGGGCGACGACGGCCTCCAGGGCGGCTTCCGACATGGCCGGCGCCGCGGTGTCCTGCGCCGGCTGGGTTTCGGCCGCCGGGGCGGCCTTGGCGGAGGCGGGCGCCCCCTTTGGTCCAGGCAGGGTGGGCGGCAACTGGGCGGCGGTGACGCGGAAGGTGGCGCGGTGGCCGTCACCGGTATCGACCTCCAGCAGGTGGTCCACCCGGCGGGTGGCCTCCAGCGAGAAGCGGCCTTCGGCATCGGTGACGGCCGTTCCCAGCGCCGCGCCGTCCGGTCCGGCCGCCGTCACCTCTGCGCCCGAGACCCGCCCGCCGCCGGGAACGTAGACGGTGCCTGTGATGGTGGTGCCCTCCACCGTCGCGAACAGCTTGATCTTGTGCGCCCACGCGGACGGCGCGGCCGTCAGCGCCAGCAGCAGGATGGCCAGCGCCGTGATGAGCGGGAGCGTGCGCATCAGGCGTTGCTCCCCACGGCGGGCACGGGCTGCGGGGCGGGCCGCGTCCACAGGGCATCCGGCTTGACGCGGGCGAGCAGGGAGACGGCGGCGGCCGTCACCACGCCTTCGACGGCCATCACCGGCAGATGAGCCAGCACCACCAGCTTGGCCGCCGGCACGAACGCCGCGCCCGAAGCCGCCAGTGCTCCGGCGGCGCCCAGGGCCGACAGAGCGATGGCCAGCGCCCCGCAGGCGAAGCCCGCCGCCCAGGCGCTCCGGCCGCGGGTCACCAGGTCGCGGAACAGGTGGTGGACGATGATGGCGGGCAGGCCGATCAGCACCAGGTTGACGCCCAGCGTGGTGACGCCTCCGAAGCCGAAGAAGGCCGCCTGCAGCAGCAGCGCCACCGCCATGGCGGGCAGCGCGCTCCAGCCCAGAAGCAGGCCCATGAGGCCGTTCGCCAGCAGGTGGGCGCTCGACGGCCCGACGGGCACGTGGATCAGGGAGGCGACGAAGAACGCCGCCCCCACCACTGCCGCCTTGGGCATGTCGTCGGCCTTGAGCTTCGTCAGGCCGTAGCCCACCCCGGCGGCAGCCAGGGCGGTGCAGCCCGCGATGACGGGCGCGCTGACCACGCCCTCCACCATGTGCACCATGGTTCCGTTACTCCATGTCGCGGACGTTGACCCACATCAGCCCGCCTTCCTCCAGCGGCACCATGTCGCCGTCGGGGTTGGCCACCGGATCGTCGGCCTCCACCAGGGCGGCGAAGCCCCACCAGCCGGCGCGCGGCATGGCGTAGGAGAACACCCCGTCCGGCCCGGCCTTGATGACCTGGGTGATGAAGGCGTCCGCCGGCGCGGTGACAGACCCGTCGTTGCGCCATTCAACCTCCACCTCGGCGAAGGGCACCGGCTCGCCGTCCTTGCGCACGATGCCGCGGAAGACGTTGCCCGTCCACAGGCCGTAGGGCCGCACCAGCGGCTCGATCTCGACCGGCAGGCCGACGAGGGCGTCCCATCCTTCCTGGGCGTCGAAGGCATCGACGACGACCTTGGTGTGGTGGACGATCATCTTGCCTTCGGCGGGCTCCCAGTAGGGCGCCGGCGTGACGAAGTACACGTAATCGGTCGGCATCGCCACGGTGTGGGAGAGGGTGTAGGCCGTCCTGCCGTCGATCTCGCGCGGCTGGGCGGTGTCGGTCAGGTCGCTGACCGTGCCGTCGGCCAGGACGCCAATGCGCGTGGGCGGGGCCATGTCCATGAGCGGCCCCTGTTCCATCGGATGCGTGAAGCGGACGTCCAGGTCCACCGTCGGGCCCGTGTCCTGCGTCAGGATGTCGGCCGAGGGGATGATTTCCTGGAAGTGCGCGGCGGCCGGCGCGGCGGCGGCCGTCAGGGCAGCGGCGGCGAAAAGCGTGAACGTGGTCTGACGCATGGCGTCGGGTCCTTTCATGGCTCTTCCGTCCGGCGCGGAGATCCGGCCGGGGCGGTGGCGTGACGTTGGGTTCAGCGCGCCACCGCTGCGGATAGAACCGGACCAATGGCACACCCCGGCCATCGGAAAGGCGACGCTTGCGCCGGCAGGTCTCCTGGCTTGCGGGTCGTCGTCTCCATCCGCGGCCTTCCCGGCTGTGCCAGTGGCCATGGTTTCAGGTGGGGCGGAGACTCGCCGCGCACAGTTGCGGGGGCAGCCACGGCTCGGCGGGGCGGACGCGGTCGTCGCAAGCCCTGCCGTCCCGTGTTCCCTTTCAATCCCGTTTCCGGGAACCGGCACCGACGCAACCCTAGCAGAGCAGAAGGGGCACCTCAACGACAGGCTGCGAGGGCTTGCAATCGGGCGGCTGTCGAGGAACCTTCACCGCCGCCCGCGCGTAAGGCGAGAAGAGACACTCCCCCATACGGCCCAGGCCGGAAGGACCCGAATCCCATGATGTTGCGATCCATCGCCGCTGCCGCGCTCGCCGGCGCGCTGCTTGTTCCCGCCGCCCCGCCGGCCATCGCCCAGGTCGGCGGCGAATCGGCCCTGACCCACGAGACGGCGCCGCTCGACAATCCGTCGCACCTGGACCTGCAGAAGGCCCTGATCGCGTGGCTGCGCTGCACGGACGCGACGCCGGAAAAGGTCGACCTGGAGCGCATCCAGATGCGCCTGCTGCAAACCGTCGAGGTGCCCAAGAGCGAGTCCGAGGCCCTGGCCGAGCTGGAGGCGGCGGCCCGCGAAATGGGCGAGGTGGTGGCCGAGGACGGCTGCGACAGTCCCCGCGTCGAGCGCCACATCGCCCTGTTCGACACCTATCTGCGGCCGGCGCTGGAGCAGTAGCCGGCCCTCGCCGCGAGACGACGCCATGACCGCCGAGCTGCTTGACCGCCTGCACCTTGTTCCGGGCTCCGTTGCGCGCCTCATGGACGCGCCGGATGACTGGTCCCGACGGCTGCCTGCCATGGCGGCCGAAGGGGTGACGTGGGTCGGCGGGGGTCCGTGTTCCTGGCTGCTGGCCTTCGCGTCCGATCGGGCAGCGCTGCAGGCCCTGGTGCCGCGCGCCGTGCCTGTCCTGGCCGAGGATGCGGTGTTCTGGGTGGCCCATCCACGCGGGTCCCACAGTGACCTGACGCGGGAAAAGGGCTGGCAGCCCCTGATCGCCGAAGGCTTCGGCGCAACGGAATGCGTGCCGCTGGACGAGCGCTGGCAGGCCCTGCGGTTCACCCACCAGCACGACACACACCTGCGCCACGGCGGCGTCAGTCGGCCCTGACCTCGGGACTCAGGCCCAGCAGGGCCTCCAGCGCATCCGGGCGGCGCACCACGTCGGCCAGCGTGTGACGGTCGAGCACCGCCAGGAAGGCCTCCTGCGCCTGGCCCAGAAGGCCCTTGAGCCGGCAGGCGGGGGAAATGGCGCAGGCGTCGGAAGCCCGGTCGAAGCATTCCACCAGGTCGTCGCTGGCTTCCAGGGCGCGCACAACCGTCCCGATGCTGATCTCCTCGGCCGGGCGCGCCAGGCGCACGCCGCCGCCGCGTCCGCGCAAGCCTTCCACCACGCCCAGGCGCGTCAGTTCATTGGCGACCTTCATCAGGTGATGACGCGAGATGGTGTAGCGTTCGGCGACGTCGCGCACGGTCAGCGTCCGGCCGGCGCCGGGCGCGCGCCGCTCCACCACGGCCAGCGCGATGAGCAGCCGCAGGGCGAAGTCGGTGTGCTGGGTCAGGCGCATGGCGGCGGCTCCGGCGAAAAGATGCCGCCAGGATACCGCTTTATGCGGCAGTATGCACGCCCCGAGCGGTCAGTCCTCCAGGGCCTCCATGAGGTTGTCGAGCTGCCACCAGAACATCTCGTCGCCGGCATAGCCGGTGATCCGGCCGATTTCCTCGCCGCCGTCGTCCACCAGGACGAAGGTGGGCGTCATGCGCACCGGTTCCTTGGTCTTGATATCGGCGGGCAGCGGCTTCTGGGTCAGGTCGACGCGGCGCAGCGGCGCCCGCGCGGCTTCCTCCGTCTTCGGATAGATGGGCCCGATTTCCTTTGTCCAGGCCTCGCACCAGGCGCAGCGGGGCGCTTCGAACATAACCAGCTCGGCCGCGTGGGCCGCTGATGCACTCCCCAAAAGGGGTATAATGCTGAGCAAGTAAAACAAAATCCGTTTCATGGCGTTCCTTGTCCTCCCCATGCGCGACGACCCAAGTCACTGATTCGCAGCGGCTTTCAAGGCCTGCTTAATTTTGTGTCTTTTTTCCTCTTGCATCCTGGGTCGCATCAGGTCACGCTATTCCAGAAAACACTAATATACCCAGAGCCGCCGGGTCAAAGACTCAAAACAACACCGTGCTCTGAGTAGAATAAGAAAATGTGGGGAGGCGGAAGGTCCAAAGCCCCGCCTAGAACAAGTTGACGCAATGCTGGCCGCGCCTTTGCGAGCATCGGACGAGCTTTGCCTTGTGTCAAATAAACCGGGGAAGAAAGGGAGGCGTTCGTGCAGCGCAAGACATCTGCGATTTCCGCGATGGTGGCGACGGCTGCCGTGGCCGGTCTGGCTTTGACCGCACCGGCGCAGGCGGCTGATCTGGTCGACTACAAGGTGGTCGACGACTGGACCATTCCCGAGAGTCTGACGGGCCAGCCGGGCGATCCGGTCAACGGCAAGGTGGTCGCCATCGATCGCAAGCTCGGCAACTGCCTGAGCTGTCACAAGATGCCCATTCCCGAGGAGCAGTTCCACGGCGAGACCGGGCCGTCGCTCTGGGGCGTCGGCAACCGATACGAGCCCGAACACCTGCGGCTGCGCATTGTGGATTCGAAGGTCATCAACCCCGAGACCATGATGCCGGCGTTCTACAGGGTCGAGGGACTGCACATGGTCAAGGACGGTTTTGAAGATCAGCCGATCCTGACGGCGCAGCAGGTGGAAGACGTCGTCGCCTACCTGATGACGCTGACGGAAGAAGAACCGCAGACGAACTGAGGACGACCCTACCGTGTCGCGAGACGCGAGCACCGGGCCCGCACTGAAGGCGGGTCGCGAACCCTCGCGCTCGTCCGGGGAGACTTGGAAGAAAGGTCAAGGAAAGATGAAGATGATGTCCAAGGCGATGAGCCGCCGACAGGTGTTTTTCTCCATCGGTGGCGTGGCCGCCGCCGGGGTCGGCATGACCCTGATGCCCGGCCTGGCGAAGGCCAGCCCGGAAGAGGTGCAGAAGGCGATCAAGGAAATGATCGGCGACACCACGCCGCAGGAAGGCAAGGTGTCCCTGGACCTGCCGGAAATCGCCGAGAACGGCAACACCGTACCCGTCGGCGTGTCGGTCGACAGCCCGATGACGCAGGACAGCTACGTCAAGGCCGTGCACCTGATGGCCGACGGCAATCCCTCCCCCGAGGTGATCACCTTCAAGTTCACCCCGCAGTCGGGCCGCGCCGAGGCCTCGACCCGGATGCGCCTGGCGCAGACGCAGAACGTGGTCGCCTTCGCCGAAATGAGCGACGGCTCCGTCTATCGCGCGGCCCAGCCCGTGAAGGTGACCATCGGCGGCTGCGGCGGCTGATCGGGCAGGGCCGGCCGGCCTGACCGCCGGGTCCGGCGACAGACATCATGGCGGCCGTTCCGCCTGAACACGCAGAGGCGTGAGGCGGCCGCGACAGGACAAGTTCGGAGGTTTTACAATGGCCAGCAAGCCCCGCGTGCGCGCGCCCAAGTCCGCTTCCAAGGGCGAGGTCGTCGAGATCAAGACGCTGATTTCCCACAAGATGGAAAGCGGCCAGCGCAAGGACAGCGACGGCAACGTCATCCCGCGCCAGATCATCAACCACTTCGAGGCACGCTTTAACGGCGAGCCCTTCTTCATCGCCGAGATCGAGCCGGCGGTGTCGGCCAACCCCTATATTTCCTTCTACCACCAGCCCCAGGAAAGCGGGGAGTACGAGTTCGTCTGGAACGACGACGACGGCTCCACCTACTCCAAGAAGAGCAAGCTGACGGTCGAAGGCTGATCCCGCTCGCGGGGCGGGGCCGCCGCGCAACACGGCGCGCCCCCGGCCCGTCCACCACCGGCCGAGCAACGGTCGGGGCGAAAGAAAGAACGACCGGGGAGGTTAACCATGAATACCACTTTCAAGGCCATGGCCGCCGCCATCGCGCTCGGCCTTCCGGCCCTGGCGCTGACCACGGGACCGGCGTTCGCCGATGAGATGGCGGAAGGCAAGTGGGGCGAATACCAGGTGGGCGACAAGCGGTCCGGCTACACCTATGCCGGACCGGAAACCCGCGCCATGCAGGACGACGAGTTCCAGAACCCCGCCATGCTCTGGCTCGACACGGGCATGAGCGAGTGGGAAAACGCGGCCGGTGACGCCGGCAAGGCCTGCGCCGACTGCCACGGCGACGCCGAGGAAAGCATGGCGGGTGTGGCGACGAAGTATCCGGTCTATTCCGAAGAGACCGGCAAGATGATGAACCTGGAGCAGCGCATCAACTTCTGCCGCACCGAGAACATGCAGGCCGAGCCCTACAAGTGGGAAAGCGACGAGCTGCTGGGCATGACGGCCTACGTCAAGAACCAGTCCAAGGGCATGCCCGTCGACGTGTCCATCGACGGTCCGGCCAAGGAGTTCTGGGAAAAGGGCAAGGAGTTCTACGAGACCCGCCGCGGCCAGCTGGACCTGGCCTGCACCCACTGCCACGTGGACAACGCCGGTAACCTGATCCGCGCCGAGACGCTGAGCCAGGGCCAGGGCAACGGCTTCCCGCTGTATCGCCTGAAGTGGCAGAAGGTGGGCTCGCTGCACCGCCGGTTCCGCGGCTGCAACAACAACATCCGCGCCGAGAAGCTGCCCTACGGCTCCGACGAGTACACGAACCTGGAGCTGTACGTGACCTGGCGCGGCAACGGCCTGCCCATCGAGACGCCGGCCGTGCGCAAGTGACGCAAGGCATCGCCTGACCAAGGCGGGCGGGGCGGGATGCCTTCACGTCCCGCCCCGCCAACGGCAGGCGACGCCGACCGATCTTCAACCATAGACCGAGACGACATGAGCCCGGGCCGCGAACGCGCGCGCCCGAACCGGGGAGGCTTGTCCAGAAATGCTGTTTACCCGACGCGATTTCCTTCGCGCCACCGCCGCCACCGCCATCCTCACTGGCGCCGGCACCGTGAGCCTGGGGCGCACCGCCTATGGTCAGTCCAAGATGATGACCCAGGACGACCTGCTGCGCTTCACGCCCAAGGGCCAGGTGACGCTGCTGCACGTGACCGACATGCACGCGCAGCTCAAGCCCGTCTACTTCCGCGAGCCGTCCGTGAACCTGGGCGTCGGTGAAGTCGCCGGCAAGCCGCCCCACGTGGTCGGGCCGGAATTCCTCAAGATGTTCGACATCGCCCGCGGCACGCCCGAGTGCCACGCGCTGACCTACGTCGACTTCGTGGACCTGGCCCGCCAGTACGGCAAGCTGGGCGGCGTCGACCGGCTGGCGACGCTGATCAAGGCCATCCGCGCCGAACGCCCGGACAACACCCTGTTCCTGGACGGCGGCGACACCTGGCAGGGCAGCTACACCTCGTACCACACCAAGGGCGAGGACATGGTCAAGGTGATGAACGCGCTGACCACCGATGCCATGACGGCGCACTGGGAATTCACCTACGGCCAGGACCGCGTGCAGGAGCTGATCGACCAGATGGACTTCCCCTTCCTGGCGGGCAACGTCATCGACGCCACCTGGGAAGAGGCCGTCTTCGACAGCACCAAGATGTTCGAGCGCGGCGGCGTGAAGATCGCCGTCATCGGCCAGGCCTTCCCCTATACGCCCATCGCCAACCCCGGCTACATGATCCCGGACTGGTCGTTCGGCATCCGACCGGAAATGGTGCAGGAGCACATCGACAACGCCCGCGCCAACGGGGCGGAAGTGGTGGTGCTGCTGTCGCACAACGGGTTTGACGTGGACCGCAAGCTGGCGGGCATGGTCGACGGGCTGGACGTGCTGCTGACCGGCCACACCCACGACGCCTTGCCGCGCGCCATCGACGTCGACGGCACGCTGCTTATCGCGTCCGGCTCGCACGGCAAGTTCCTGTCGCGCCTGGACCTGGACGTGAAGAACGGCAAGGTCGCCGACTACACCTATCGCCTGATCCCCGTGTTCTCCGACGTCATCACGCCGGACCCGGACATGGCGAAACTGGTGGAAGAGGTGCGCGCGCCCTTCGCGGCCGAGATCGACCGGGTGGTCGGCACGACGGACTCGCTGCTCTACCGCCGGGGCAACTTCAACGGCACGTTCGACGACCTGATCTGCCAGGCGCTGCTGGAGGAACGCGACGCCGAGATCGCGCTGTCGCCGGGCTTCCGCTGGGGTGCGACGCTGCTGCCGGGGCAGGAGATCACGGTGGACGACATCCACTCCATGACGTCGATCACCTACCCGGAAGCTTATCGTTCGCAGATGAAGGGCGAGATGCTGAAGACGATCCTGGAGGACGTCGCCGACAACATCTTCAACCCAGACCCGTTCTACCAGCAGGGCGGCGACATGGTCCGCGTCGGCGGCATGGGCTACACGATCGACGTGGACAAGCCCATGGGCAGCCGCATCAGCAACATGACCATGCTGAAGACGGGCGAGCCCGTCGACCCGTCCAGGGAATACACGGTCGCCGGCTGGGCCTCTGTCAACGAGGGCACGGAGGGGCCGCCCATCTGGGACGTGGTCACCAACTACATCGAAAAGCACAAGACCGTCGAACTGGCGCCCAACGACAGCATTCAGGTGCGCAGCTAAGGAACCGCACCGGCGCGGCCGCCGACCGAGCGCGGACGGCGGCCGCCTTGAAAGCACGTGATACCGGGGAGACATCGGCCATGACTGGCCTGGACGATATCGACACGCGCGCCCCGGCGCCGGGGCGTGGCGGACCCAATGCGGCCCGCCCACGCGCCCGCGCGGCCCTGTCAGGGGGCGATGTAGACCCAGCCGTCCAACTGGCGTTCCACGATGGCGGCGATGCCGGCCTGCACCCATTCGACGCCCTCGATCAGGTCGTCGGGTGCGCGGTCGGTGGTGTCCATGGTGTTCTTGCAGCCGATGTATTCGATGTTGAACTTCAGCTGGTTCTCGATTCGCTCGGCGACGGGGCTGTCCTTGTACAGCGCCTTCATGCCGTCGCCATAGGCGACGATGGCGAGCTGGACGTTATCGAACCCGTAGAATTTCTGCAGGTTGATGGCGTTCCACAGCACGTTGTTGACCGTCTTCTCGTCGTCGCTGGTCAGTTGCAGCATGATCTTGCGCGGGGTGTCGAACCCCGGCGGCGGATCGGCGAACTCCAGCTCGGCCGCCTGGGCCGGGGCGAGGGGAACGGGCGCCGCCAGCATCAGCGCGGCGACCGCCACAAGGCCGCCCGTAACGCGGCGGCGAGCGATTTTCTTCGTCATGTCAAGCACCTGCGGGCCTCCCTGGATGGCGGCCCGGAGGATTGTCCGCCGCCGCTGCCGCGCTCGACGATCGAATGCGCGGCATGGCGGCGCGGGCGGGCCGCTGAGCGACATGGTGGCCCAAAGCGCGACGCACTTCCAGCCCGACAATCGGACATACGACACAAGCCAGATCACATTCCAGCGAGCCCCGCTCGCCACAGTTCAGGATCAGGGAGGACATGAGCATGAAAAGGGACGCGACGCCCGTCGGGCGGACCCAGACGCCGGCGCCCGAGGCGCCCGTCGCCGACACCGGCCGACGCAACTTCCTGCGCCGCAGCGCGGCCGCCGTGGGTGCCGTGGGCGCCGCCGGGCTGGTCGGCGGCAAGGCGTTCCCCGCCGGCGCGGCGACCATGGCCGAGGCGAACCCGGAGAACCTGCCGCCCAACGTGCCGGAGTGGAACAAGTACCTGGGCTATTCCGTGGACTGGCAGCCCTACGGCCTGCCGTCGGAGTACGAGAAGGACGTGGTGCGCCGGTCGGTGGAGTGGCTGACGGCGACCCGCGAGGCGTCCATCAACTTCACGCCCATCCAGGACATGCACGGCTTCGTCACCCCCAACGGTGTCTGCTTCGAGCGTCACCACGGCGGCGCGGCCATCGTGAACCCGGTGGACTTCCGGCTGATGATCAACGGCCTGGTGGACAAGCCGCTGGTCTTCACGCTGCAGGACCTGATGCGGATGCCGTCGGTCAGCCGCTTCTACTTCCTGGAGTGCGCGGCCAACAGCGGCATGGAGTGGCGCGGCGCCCAGCTAAACGGCGTGCAGTTCACCCACGGCATGATCCACAACGTCCAGTACACCGGCGTGCCGCTGCGCACCGTGCTGGAGGAGGCCGGGGTCAAGCCGAACGGCAAGTGGATCATGGCCGAGGGCGGTGACTCGGCAGGCATGAACCGCTCCATCCCCATGGAAAAGGCGCTGGACGACTGCATGCTCGCCTGGGCCATGAACGGCGAGGCGCTGCGGCCCGGCAACGGCTACCCGCTGCGCCTGGTGGTGCCGGGCTGGGAAGGCAACATGTGGGTGAAGTGGATCCGCCGCATCGAGGTGGGCGACAAGCCCTGGTTCGCCCGCGAGGAAACCAGCAAGTACACCGACCTGATGCCCAACGGCAAGGCGCGGCTGTTCACCTGGGAGATGGACCCCAAGTCGGTCATCACCTCTCCGTCGCCGGAAAAGCCGGTCCTGCACAAGGGCCTGAACCAGTTGCGCGGCCTGGCGTGGTCGGGGCGCGGCAAGGTCAAGCGCGTCGACGTCTCGCTGGACGGCGGCCGCAACTGGCAGGAAGCCCAGCTCGACCAGCCGGTGCTGGACAAGTCCATGGTCATGTTCCGCATGCCGTTCGAATACACCGGCCAGGAACTGCTGATGCAGTCGCGCTGCATCGACGAGCACGGCGTGGTGCAGCCCACCATGCAGGCGCTGCAGAAGGTGCGCGGCACCCATTCCGTCTACCACAACAACTCCATCCAGACCTGGCTGGTGAACAAGAACGGGGAGGTTGAAAATGTCCGTCTCGGTTAAGACGCGCCTCATCGCGGCCACGGCCGGCGCTGTCGTCGGCCTGGGTCTCGCCACGGCCGCCTGGGCCGGTGACGGCCTGAAGCTCGGCCTCGGCACCGAAGCCACGCCCGAACAGGTGAAGGGCTGGAACATCGACGTCCGGCCCGACGGCAAGGACGCGCCGGTGGGCCAGGGCGACGCCATGGAAGGCGAGGAGGTCTACCTGGAGCAGTGCGCCCACTGTCATGGCGAGTTCGCGGAAGGCGCGGGCCGCTACCCCGTGCTCATGGGCGGCGAGGGATCGCTGGCCGGTCCCAACCCGGTGAAGACGCCGGGCAGCTACTGGCCGCACGCCTCCACGCTCTACGACTACATCTACCGCGCCATGCCGTTCGGCAACGCGCAGTCGCTGACGCCGGACCAGACTTATGCCCTGACCGCCTTCATCCTGTGGGTGAACAACGTGGTCGAGGATGATTTCGTCGTCAGCAACGAAACCATCGGCAGCATCGAGATGCCCAACGCCGACGGCTTCATCGAGGACCCGCGTCCCGATGCCCAGCCCGAGGTGGTGTGCATGAAGGACTGCGACGTCCCGACGGAAATCGTCGGCCGCGCGGCGCAGATCGATGTGACGCCGGAGGATGGCGGCGGCGTGGCCGTGGACTGACACGGCCGACCGACGTCACTTGAGCCCGTCGGATTTCCCCGGGTCCGGCGGGCTCTTGCCGTGCGCGCGCAGGATGCATTCCCCTGGCTTCCCTGGCGTTGTTGTGCGCCGCGAGGACAGGTGATGCTTGAAGGAATAACGAACACCCCCAGGCCGCCGGGAGATGCCTGCCATGCGACTGTCCGAAGATCAGGTCGCGCGTTTCCGTGACGAAGGCTACCTGTTCCTGCCCGACACGTTCTCCGCCGACGAAACCGCCGTCCTGCGGGACGAGGCCGCCCACGTCTTCACGCTCGATCGGGAAGAGGTCTGGCGGGAGACCAGCGGCGTCGCCCGCACGGCCTTCGCCGCCCACACCTATTCCGAACCGTTCCGCCGCCTGGGCCGACACCCGCGCCTGATCGAGCCGGTGATGCAGTTGCTCGACGGGCAGGTCTACATGCACCAGTACAAGATCAACGCCAAGGCGCCGTTCGACGGCGAGGTCTGGCAGTGGCACCAGGACTACGGCACCTGGAAGAACGACGACGACATGCCCGAGGCGCGCGCCATGAACATCGCCGTGTTCCTGGACGACGTGACGGTGGCGAACGGGCCGCTCATGGTCATCCCCGGCAGCCACAAGGCGGGCGTGCAGGAGGCCGGGCACGACCTGGAGACCACCAGCTATCCGCTGTGGACGCTCGACCGCGCCAAGGTGGCCGAACTGGCGGAAGCCGGCGGCATCGTCGCGCCCATGGGCAAGGCGGGGTCGGTGTTGATGTTCCACTCCAACCTGGTGCACGCCAGCCCGCCCAACATCAGCCCCTTCGGCCGGACCATCGTCTATCTGAGCCTGTGCGAGGTGGAAAACCACATCCGCCGCTTCAAACGCAAGGAATGGATCGCCCACCGCGACTTCACGCCCATCGAGCCCCTGGACGATGATTGCCTGGCCGAGCTGGTGGCGGCACGGCGGCGGGGAACGGCGGCGGAGTAGGCGGCGTCGCGCGCCGCTGCCGCGCCGCATGATGAAACTTCGCCACCCGAGGCGGTGTCCCTGCGTTTTTCATGCAGGTTCACCCAGAAACGGGAGGTATTCCCATGGCTGATCGTCCGACCGACGAGCCCCGCCCGAAGACGGACACGGACAAGGCCGTTCCGCACGAGAGCCCGCCGAACCAGCCGCGCCCGTCCACCTCCACCGGGGCCGCGACGGAAACCACCAGCGCGCGCAAGGGCCTGGGCGCCGAAGGCGAGCCGCCCAAGAGCAAGACCCTGCGCACCACCCTGATCGTGCTGGGCGTGGTGATCGCGGTGGTCATCATCGTGGGGCTGTTCGCGTGATTTCAGAGCGGTTTCCGGCCACGCCTGTGGACGGAGACCGCGAACAGGGTCCCGGAGCCGAAGGCGTGTGCGGAGTACACAGCGTCGGTTTTGGCGCCTGCGCCGAAACCGAAAAGCATCATAAGGGGTTCCGAACCGGGGCGAGACGCACGATCTTGTGGGAAAGCGCACCGACGCCACCCATAGGAGACCACCCATGGCGCCCCGGCCCGCCCCCGATCACAAGAACCCGGCCTTTCTCGGCCGTTGTGTCGACCAGGCGATGGCGCGCAGCCGCGCCGACCTGGTCATCAAGAACACCCGCTTCCTGAACGTCGTCACCGGCGAGGTCGCCGAGGGCGACATTGCGGTCTGCGGCGACCGCATCGTCGGCACCTATGAGTCCTACGACGGCGCCGAGGAAATCGACGGCCGCGACCTGGTCTGCGTGCCGGGCTTCATCGACACGCACGTGCACTGCGAGTCCACCCTGGTCTCGCCGATGGAGTTCGACCGCTGCGTCCTGCCGCGCGGCACCACCACCGCCATCTGCGACCCGCACGAGATGTGCAACGTGCTGGGCGGGACCGGGCTCGACTACTTCACCCGTGCCGCCGAGGGCACGGCGCTGGATCTGCGGGTGCAGATGTCCTCCTGCGTGCCGGCGACTCATCTGGAAACCTCGGCCGCCACGCTGTCGGCAGCCGACCTTCTGGCCTTCCACGGCCATCCCAAGGCGCTGGGGCTGGCGGAGTTCATGAACGTTCCGGGGGTGCTGAACAAGGACCCCGGCGTCATGGAAAAGCTGGCGGCCTTCCAGGACGGCGTCATCGACGGCCATTCGCCGCTGGTCAGCGGGCGCGACCTCAACGCCTACCTGTCGTGCGGCATTCGCAACTGCCACGAGACGACCACGCTGCCCGAGGCCATGGAGAAGCTGCGCAAGGGGATGCAGCTGCTCATCCGCGAGGGCACGGTGTCCAAGGACGTGGACGCTTTGACGCCGGCCCTGACGGCGGAAACCTCGGCCTTCTGCGGGTTCTGCACCGACGACCGCAATCCGCTGGACATCCACGAGGAAGGCCACCTGGACCACGTCATCCGCCGCGCCATCGCGGGCGGCGCGCCGCTGGCCCACGTCTACCGCGCGGCGACGTGGTCGGCGGCGCAGGGCTTCGGGCTGGCGGACCGGGGGCTGATCGCGCCGGGCCGGCGGGCGGACATCGTGCTGCTCAACGACCTGGCGACCTGCGACGTCCACTCGGTGATTTCCGCCGGCCGCCGGGTGACGCCGGAGCTGTTCGAGGACCGGCCGGCGGTGGCGCCCGTGGGGCTGGACAGCATGAAGCTGCCGCCCGTGCGGGCTGAGGATTTCGCCGTTCCCGCCAATGGCCCGTCGGGGCCGGTGATCGGGGTCGGGGCGGGGAAGATCGTCACCGAGCACCTGACCATGGACCTGCCCTACAAGGCCGGCCTGCGCCACCCCGACGTGGCGCGCGACGTGCTGAAGGTCTGCGTCCTGGCGCGCCACGGCATCAACCGCAACATCGGCCGCGGTTTCGTGAAGGGCTTCGGCCTGCGCGAGGGCGCGCTGGCGTCCTCGGTGGGGCATGACAGCCACAACGTCTGCGTGGTCGGCGCCTCCGACGATGACATGGCGGTCGCGGTCAACCGCCTGCGGCAGCTGGGCGGCGGCTTCGTCGCGGCGCGCGACGGCAAGGTGCTGGGGGAACTGGCCCTGCCCATGGCGGGGCTCATGAGCCTCAAGCGGTTCGAGGACGTGCGCGAGGACCTGATCGCCCTGCGTGACGTCGTCCGCGCCATGGGCTGCGGCCTGCCGGAGCCGTTCCTGCAACTGGCCTTCCTGCCCCTGCCGGTGATCCCTCATTTGAAGATCACCGATATGGGACTGGTCGACGTGGACAGGTTCGAGCTGATCGCGGCGTGAACAGTGTTGCCCAGCTTCCAGGCGGGCAGGAAAAGCGAAGAGCATCTCGGAAGGGAGCGTGCCAGTGCGGGCCACGCCGGCGGTGGGCCCCTGCTCTCGCAGGGGCGACGGTTTTTTTTCAAGATGTTGTTCTAAAAGACAAAAATAACCGTTATTCCTGCGAAGGCAGGAATCCACGTACGGTGCTACCCGTCCTGCCGAGTTCTCATCGGGGACGGTTTACCGAGGCCGCTCCCGCTTATTCGGCCGCCTCGGGCGTCTCGGCCGTGCCCGTGCGCGCCTCCCGCATGATCGCCCGCATGCCATCGCGGGCCTCGGCCACCGTCACGGCGCCGTCGTCGTTGGTGTCCAGCTCCTTGAAGCGGGCCAGAAGTTCCTCCTGGCTGACGGCGCCCGAGCCGTCGGTGTCCATCACCTCCAGCAGCCGCTGCAGCCTGGCAGTGCCGCCGCCGTGCATGTCCTTCATGCCGTGATGGCCGCCATGTTTGCCGTAGTTGCCATGCATGCCTCCATGCATGCCGGAATGACCACCCTGCATGCCGCCATGCCGGCCCATGCCGCCGCGCTGGTCCATCATTTCGGCGCGCATCTCGGCGCGGGCGGCCTGCATCTCCTGCACAGTGATCGTGCCGTCGCCGTCGGCGTCGGCCTTCTGGAAGCGCTCGGCGTGCATGGCGTCGGCCTCGGCGCGACTGACGGCCCCATCGTTGTCGGTATCGGCGGCGGCGAAGCGCGGCGGCACGCCGTCGGGCCCGCTTCCCACGCCCTGGGCCAGGGCCGGCGCGGCGGCGGCCAGGGTGGCGGCGGTGGTGGCGATCATCAGGGTCTTGCCGAAGGTCTTCATGGAAACGTCCTCTTTCGATGTGGGTCGATGAGGGGACTGTGCCGGTTCTACGTAACGCCCGTGCGTCCGCGCCTGTATCAGAGGGTAACAGCCGGTCACAGCGGCGACCGCAGCGCCTCCACGATCCGGCCCGAATAGGGCGCGACCACCGCGACGTCGGCTTCCGGCGCGTTGGCGAACAGGCTGAGGGCCATCAACAGCCCTTTCAGCTTCATGCGGTCCTCGGCGGTGATCTGGGGGTTGGTCTCGATCTCCCGCTGCGCTTCGGCGAGGGCGTTGTCGGCCTGGTCGGTGCGGCTGGCGAGCACGCCCAGCGCCTTGGTGACCCGGTTGGCGACGCCTGCCCAGGCTTCGGGCGTGTCGAACCCGTGGCGGCCCACCGTGGCACCCATGGCGGTGTAGGCGTCGGAGCCGCGCAATTCCTCGACCACCAGGGCGAAGGGATTGCCCGACAGGGCAGAGGGCTTGAGCACCTTCGGCGCCACGGCGCGGGTGGCCTCGTCATGCTGTTCCGTCCAGGCGCGCATGGCGGGGATGGAGGCGACGAAGGCTTCCATGGTGCGGTCGGTCAGGGCCGCGCGTTCCTCCTGCGCGGCCTGGGCGGCCGTGGGCGCGAGGACCGACGCGCCGGGAAGGCTGGCGGCGACGCCCGCCACGAGTGCTGCGGACAAGGCGAGGGCGGTCAGGCGGCGGCAAAGGCGCATGGGCGCGGTCTCCAATCTGCGGTCGGGTCCGGTCCGGGTGGGGCGGGTCGGCGTCCACCCTGCCACGCGACCGTGGCGATCGGAAGGCGGGCCGCCGATTATTCCTCCTGCGATCCCAACGCTTCGGCTAGCTGCTCGGCGTAGGGAGTGACGGCCTCAAGGTCGCCCTCGGGCACGTTTCGCATGGCTGTCGCCATCCCCACCGAGGCCAGGATCTGTTCCTTCTCCGCCGCCGAGAGGTTGGGGTTGTTGAGCACCTGCCGGCGTGTCTGGTCCAGTTGGTCGGGGGTCGGGCCGCTTTCCTCCATCTGCAGGGCGGCCAGGGCACGGATGACACGGTCTGCGGTCACAGCCCACTGCTCGGGCTCGGTGAAGCCGTGGGCGCGGATGGTGTCGGTCAGCTCGTCGTAGGCCTGGCTGCCCTGGATGCGCTGGAGCCCGACGCTGAAAGGCTCGGCGGCAAGGGTTTCGGCGTCGAAGCGGCGCTCCGTCAGGGCGCGCGTCTCCTCGTCCTGGCGCATGGCCCAGATCTGCACGTCGGGGATGGAGGCCATGAACGCCTCGATGTCCGAGCCCGTCAGCGGCACGACCTCCTTCACCGCCTTGCCGCCGTTGCCGTTGCCGTTCCCGTTGGCGGCGGCGGCCGCTGCTCCCGCTCCCGGAGCGGCCTCCTGGGCGGCGATGGCGGCGGGCGGGCCGGCCAGCGCAAGCGCCGCCGTCCCGGCGATCAGGGCGGCGGCGGCGATGGAACGGGTCTGCGGCATGAACTCCTCCCAAGCCTGGGTCACGAGTCGGGGCGGCGTGCTCCCCAGATAGGGCGCCGGCTGCGGTCGCACAGCCCGCCGGGGGTGGTACGACGACGCCTGAAGCCTTTCCCGATCGGTCAAAAGCGCGAAAGGTGAACGGGGTCGCCGAGCCGAGGGCGTGTGCGACACAGGGCGACCACGCGCCGAACCGCGTCAGAGCGTAAACCGGTCTAGGACGGGGTCGGCGCCTGCCGCTCGCCCCGCATCTTGCGGCGGCGCATGAGGCCTTCGGCCACCGCGCGGCACAGCAACGCCCAGGCGGCGCCGACGCTCCAGCCGGCCAGCACGTCCGTCGGCCAGTGCACGCCGAGATAAACGCGCGACACGCCCACCAGGACCGCCAGGGTCAAGGCGACGCCGATGACGTAGGCCTTTACCCGACGCCCCGGTTGCACGGCGGCGATCAGGGCGCCCAGGGTCAGATAGGTGACGGCGGACAGGGTGGAATGGCCGCTGGGGAAGGACAGGGTATGGACGTCCACCAGGTGCGGCACCAGGTCGGGGCGGGCGCGGTCGAACAGGGCCTTGAGCCCCTGGCTGATGACCATGCCGCCGCCGACGGCCGCCACCACCAGGGCCGCGGCGCCGCCGCGCCGGATCAGCAGCAGGTATCCCACGGTAATCAGGGTGAACAGTGTCAGGACCGGATAGCCGCCCAGGGCGGTGATGTCGTTGGCGCTCTGCTCCACCCAGCCGGGGCCGATGGGGTCGGACAGGTCACCCTGCGCGCGGAAGAAGTGCAGCACCTGGACGTCGAAGGTGCGCGTCTCGTTCTCCGCCACCTCGTCGGCGATCATGCCGAACGCCCAGATGGCGGCGAAGCCCAGCATGAGGGTGACAAGCCACCTGGCCTCGCGCCGCAGCAGGATGGCGGCGTCGGGGACGCGGGCGATAATGTGGCGAAGGGCCGTGTTCATGCTCCCGAAACGCGCACTGGGCGGCGGGAGATGCGGGGCGGCCGGATTTCCGGCGCCCCGCCCGATGCGTTGTCAGACGTTGAACAGGAAGTGCATGACGTCGCCGTCCTGCACGACGTATTCCTTGCCCTCGGCGCGCATCTTGCCGGCTTCCTTGGCGCCGACCTCGCCGTTGCAGGCCACGAAGTCGTCGTAGGCGATGGTCTCCGCGCGGATGAAGCCGCGCTCGAAGTCAGTGTGGATTTCGCCGGCGGCCTGCGGCGCGCGGCTGCCCTTGCGGACCGTCCAGGCGCGGGCTTCCTTGGGGCCGACGGTGAAAAAGCTGATGAGGTTCAGAAGGTCGAAGCCTGCCCGGATGACGCGCGACAGGCCCGTTTCCTCCAGCCCCATGTCGGCCAGGAAGGCCTGCTTTTCCTCGGCGTCCTCAAGCTGCGCGACCTCTGCCTCGATGGCGGCCGAGATGACCACGCTGGCTGCGCCCTGCGCCTTCGCCATTTCCGCGACCTTGGCCGACAGGGTGTTGCCCTCGGCCGCCGACTCCTCGTCGACGTTGCAGACATACAGGATCGGCTTGGCCGTCAGCAGCTGAAGCTGGCGGAAGATCTTCAGCGCGTCCATTTCCTTGTCATCGGGACGGAACAGGCGCGCCGGCCTGCCGTCGCGCAGGCCGTCCAGGATGGGTTCCATGACGGCGACCCACTCCTTGGCCTCCTTCTCGCCGGACTTGGCCTTTTTCAGCAGCGGCTGGATGCGGCGCTCCAGGCTGTCCAGGTCGGCGAGCATCAGCTCCGTCTCGATGGTCTCGGCGTCCCGCAGCGGGTCGATGGAGCCGTCGACGTGGGTGATGTTCTCGTCCTCGAAACAGCGCAGCACCTGCACCACGGCGTCCGTCTCGCGGATGTTGGCGAGGAACTGGTTGCCCAGGCCCTCGCCCTTCGACGCGCCGCGCACCAGGCCGGCGATGTCGACGAATTCCAGTTGCGTGGGGATCACCTGCTTGGACTTGGCGATCTCGGCCAGCTTGTCCAGGCGCTCGTCGGGCACGGCCACGCGGCCCACGTTCGGCTCGATGGTGCAGAAGGGGAAGTTGGCGGCCTGGGCGGCGGCCGTCGACGTCAGGGCGTTGAAGAGGGTCGACTTGCCGACGTTGGGCAGGCCGACGATGCCGCAGTTGAAACCCATGGTTCTCAGGACTCCGTGTCGGGACCGCCGGACGAACCGGTCAGCTTCGCCTTCGCCTTCGCCAGTGCCTGGGCCAGCGCGCCCTGGGGCTCGGGGGTCTTGTCGGGCGTGGCGGCAGCGGCGGGAGCGGCGTTCGGTCCGGTCTCTGTGTTCTGTTTGGTCTCCGCCGTCACCGGGGCGGGGCGGGGCGGTTTCTCGGGCTTGGGCGGCTGGGTCTCGACGGTGACCTTGTTCATGAAGCGGCCTTCGTCGCCCTTGACCATCAGCGGCATGTGCGTCGCCACCGACTCCAGCAGCGGCGTCAGCCACGCTTCCTCCGCCTTGGAGAAGTCGTGCAGGACGTACTTCGCCACCTGCTCCTTCCCCGGCGGACGGCCGACGCCCAGGCGCACGCGCCAGTAGTCCTTGCCGATGTGCTGATCGATGGAGCGCAGGCCGTTGTGGCCGGCGTGGCCGCCGCCCTGCTTGACGCGGATCTTGCCGGGGGCCAGCTCGATCTCGTCATACAGCACGATGACGTCGCGTGGCAGGATCTTGAAGAAGCGGCAGGCGTCTCCGACCGACTGGCCGGACAGGTTCATGTAGGTCATGGGTTTGAGCACCATCACCTTTTCGCCGCCGATCATGCCGTCGGCGTAGTCCGCCTGGAACTTGCTCTTCCACGCGGAAAAGCCATGGCGGCGGACGATCTCGTCCGCCGCCATGAACCCGATGTTGTGGCGGTTCTTGGCGTATCCCGCGCCGGGATTGCCCAGTCCGACCACCAGTCTCATCGGTCTCTCCCGTCGTTCGGGGCTTACTCTTCGCCTTCGCCTTCGCCTTCCGCGGCGGCCTCGGCCTCGGCGGCCTTCAGGCCGGACGGCGCGGCGATGGTGGCGATGGTGAAGTCACGGTCGGTGATGGTCGGCGTCACGCCGGCCGGCAGCTTGACGGCGCTGATGTGCAGGCTGTCGTTGACGTCCAGGCCGGTCAGGTCGCACTCGATGGTCTCCGGCAGGCCGGTGGCCTTGCCCTTCACCTCGACCTCGTGGCGCACGACGTTCAGCACGCCGCCGCGCTTGATGCCCGGGGACTTCTCCTCGTTAACGAAGCTGGTGGGAACGCTCACCACCACTTCCTTGTCGGCGGAGACGCGCAGGAAGTCGACGGCCTGCGGATCGTCGGTCACCGGGTTGAACTGCACGTCGTGAACCATGACGGTCTCGGAGTTGCCGCCCTCGACGTTCAGGGTGAAGACCCGGGTGTTGAAGCCGGACTTGTGCAGTTCCGCGATCAGCGGGCGCGGGTCCATGGCGACCAGTTCGGTGGGCTGCTTGTTACCGTAGACCACGCCGGGCACGAGGCCGGCTCGACGGGTCGCACGGGCTGCCCCCTTACCGGCCCGATCGCGTCGAGAGACGTTCAGGGTGTTTTCGTTGGCCATTGTTCGAAAGCTCCTTTAGGGCCTGACAACGTCATGGGCCTCCAGGGGTGCCCAAGACGCCGAGCCCCGCACGGCGACCGGCGGGGCATCGAAAGCAGCGTATCTATACCGGATGGGCCGACATGGCAACCGCCAATGGGCGGATTCACCAGAGGCGGGTGACGCCGAAGGCATCCAGCGCGGTGTCACGCGAAACCAGGACCATATTCTCCAGCAGCGCCTGCGCCGCAATCATGCGGTCGAATGGGTCACGGTGAGCGCCGTCCATACGTCCCGCGTGTTCGGCATGGGGGAAGGTGACTGGCAGAGTCGTGAAGCGGGCGTCTGCGACGGCCTGGACAACGTCGAACGTTCAATGCGGGCTCTTTTCCAGTTTTCCCAATCGGATCAGCGTTGCAATTTCCCATGCCGTGGCTGCGCTGACGAAAGTTGTGTCAGTTGATGCTTCGATTTCTGCCACGGCAGCGGGCGAAAGGCGTCGACTGCCCTCCAGCCACCAGATGAAAGCGTGGGTGTCGAGCAGGAGCCTTACGAGCGCCCTTCCCACAGACGCAGCTCTTCCTCCGGCAGCGGGTCAAGAATGCTGTCATCGCTATGGATCAGCCCCTTGTAGATGCCGAAGGTGCTGCGCCGCCCACCTTCGGGCTTGGGCCCGCACGGCGTGACCGACGCGACCTCTTCGTCGCCGTCCTTCAGCACGACCTCGTTGCCCTCCCGCACGCTTGCCATGAGGTTTCGACGTCAAGGTCCTTGGCCTGCAGAAACACCTTGCCCATTGCCGGGCCTCCCTGGAGTCGCCTTTACGCCTAATATGGGGCGCTTCCCGATCCGCCGTCAAACGGCGGCCTTACTGCAACTGCTCGCGCACCGCCGCCGCGCGGGCGCGTTCTTCCCGCAGCGCGCGGGCAGTGGCAGGGATGGCCGAGAGCGTCCCGCCAAGCTTCAGGGCATCGCGCGGCGCGACGTAGAGATCCATCCGGCCCGACGGATACTGGTAGCCGGTGATCCGCACCGCGCACCCGGCATTGCGGACACCGTGGACGGCCAGCGACAGGCCCTCCCACTTGCCGCTGGCGCCGATGGCGGTGTAGTGGCCGACATGCTTCTCGACGGTCACGTTCTCGGTCTCGATGGTGCGGCACCAGTCGAACGCCTTGCGCGCGCCCTCGGTGAAGGCCGCCCACTTGGCGCCGGGCAGGTCGATGCCGTTGCTCATGGTGAACCAGCGTGACCGGAAGGTGGCAGCGCCCGCCAGGGTGGTCTCGACACCGATCTCGGTGTTGAACAGGCGGCTTGTCGCGCTGTTCATCATTGAAATCTGGAGATCGGGGTTGGGCGGCTGGGTCGCGGCCGGCACTGTCGCCAGCACCGTCACGCCATCGCGCACCGGCGCAGCCCAGGCGCTGCCCGGAATGGCCAGAACCGCCGCCAGAAGAACCGCCCGCCACGACATCGTCCACCCCGCCAAGGAAAACGCCCCACACTGCTTGCCAGCAGTATGGGGCGTTCAGCCGTTGCGGGTCAAACCCGTTGTCGCTCGCGCGTCAGTCGAACAGGCTGGAGACCGAGCGTTCGTCGCTGATTCGGTCCACCGCCTCGGCCAGCAGGGGGGCGACGGTGATCTGGCGGATGTTGTCGGCGAGGCGCACGGCCTCGGTCGCCTGGATGGAGTCGGTGACCACCAGTTCCTTGAGCGGGCTGGAGGTCACGCGGGCCACGGCACCGCCCGACAGCACGCCGTGGGTGACGTAGGCCGAAACGCTGGTGGCGCCGGCGTTCATCAGGGCGACGGCGGCGTTGCACAGCGTGCCGGCCGAATCGACGATGTCGTCGACCAGGATGCAGTTGCGGCCCTTCACGTCACCGATGATGTTCATCACCTCGGAGACGCCGGCGCGCTCGCGGCGCTTGTCGATGATGGCCAGGTCGGCCTCGATGCGCTTTGCGATGCCGCGCGCGCGGACCACGCCGCCGACGTCCGGGGAGACGACCATCAGGTTCTCGCCCTCGTAGCGGTCCTTGATGTCCTGGGTGAACACCGGGGCCGAGTACAGGTTGTCGAGCGGAATGTCGAAGAAGCCCTGGATCTGGCCGGAGTGCAGGTCCATGGTCACCACGCGGTTGGCGCCGGCCTGGGTGATCAGGTTGGCGACCAGCTTGGAGGTGATCGGCGTGCGCGGGCCGGTCTTGCGGTCCTGGCGGGCGTAGCCGAAGTAGGGGATGACGGCCGTGATGCGGCGGGCCGAACCGCGGCGCAGCGCGTCCAGGCACACCAGCAGTTCCATCAGGTTGTCGTTCGCCGGATAGCTGGTCGGCTGGACGACGAAGACGTCCTCGCCGCGCACGTTCTCCTGGATCTCGACGAAAACCTCCATGTCGGAGAAGCGGCGGATGCTCGCGTGCGTCAGTTCCAGGTGCAGATAAGCCGCGATGGCTTCGGCGAGAGGACGGTTGGCGTTACAGGCGAGGACTTTCATGGGATGGCGGTTCCCGGGGCGCTGGACAGGGGGGCGAAGCGAAAAGCCCGGGGGCGGGGGCTCCCAGGCGCGCGGACTTTAACAACCGCCCCCCCGGGTGTAAAGCCGTGTTCACCGGCGTGTCATGGTGCCCTGGCAAGGGTTTCCGGCGGCACGCAGTCCCGCCGACGCCGGGCGTCAGTCGGGCCCCTCGTCCTTTTGCCCATGAACGCGCCGCAGAAGCGGCACGATCCCGTCCACCGCATTGCCGGCGATCAGGAAGGCCAAATCCGGCCAGTCGCGCAGGGCGTAACCGCGGGGCAGCACGTTTTCCTGCTTGACCGTGCCGATTTCGGCGCCGTCAGGCGTCATGACGCTCCACACGATGCGGATGCGTTCCCGCTGCTCGATCTCTGGCGTGATGGAGACGAGGGCGGCCAGCGCCGCGTCGGCCGTTCCGGCATCGGCGGCGATGGGGGCGCCGACCTGCCGCAGGACCGACGCCGCCGCGCGGGCCATCACCTCGTTGTTGCTGCCGCCGCCCGGCGCGCCGGTGACGGGCAGGATTTCCACCCGCGGCAGACCGGCGACGCCCGGCGTCGTGGTGCCGCCCGGGCCGGGCAGGGGCTCGATGCCGTCCAGAAGGCCCAGCGGCTGCCCGTCCGGCACGGGCACCCGCGCCTGTTCGGCGGCGGCGAGCGCGGGAATGGCGGCGGCGACCACGGCGTCGGCGGCGGCGGCCAGGGCCTCGGCCTCGTCCGGTCCGGCGGGCGCGGCCGTCCACAGGGCGCCGGGCACGCGGCCTCGCGCCTGGGTGATCATCAGCGGCCGGCCCGACCCGTCCCGCAACTCCAGCCCGAGGATAACCGTCAGCGTGTCGGAGCCGTCATCGGCAGCCAGGTCCAGGAGGGAGGAGATGACGCGGTGCTCGCCGTCGCGCGGAGCATCCACGTCGGCGGGCACCTCGGCGGCGGCCAGCCCGCGCGCCACGGCGGCGGCCAGGGCCCGGGCGACGGCGGCGGGGGCGCCGTCCGTCGGGGGTACGGCCACGACCGATCCCGTCACCGGCCGAGCGAGCCGCGCATCAGGCGGCGCGGCGTCGCGGGCGAAGGGGCGGGGCGGATCGGCGCAGGCGGTCAGGCCGAGCGTCAGCGTCAGCGTCAGCGCCAGAAGCGCGCCGGCCATGATCCTCTGGACGGCGGGCCGGAGTCGCGCGTGTCGGCGGAGCATGGCGACGGCGCGCGCCCGGTCAGCGTTCCAGCGCGATGGCAGACAGCTGGCGGCCGTACTGCGCCTCGCCGCGCAGGGTGTTGCGGCGGTAGCTGAAGAAGCGGCCTTCCTCGCGGAAGGTGTCGCAGGGGGTGGGCATGACCATGGTGATGCCGATCAGCGCCAGCCGGCGGGCGACGTAGCCCGGCAGGTCGAAGCGGTAGTGGCCCTCGCGCCCCGACGGGCTGAAGTAGTGCTCGTTGTTGGAGTCGTGCTCGATGAAGCGCGGCGGGAACTCGGGCCCCACCTCGTAGGAGCGCTGGCCGATGCACGGGCCGATGCCGGCGATGATGCGGTCGAGCTTCGCGCCCTGTTCGACCATCACCTCGACGGTGCGGTCCAGGATGCCCTCCAGCGCGCCCTTCCATCCGGCATGGGCGGCGGCGACGACGCCCGCCTGGCCGTCGGCCAGCAGGACCGGCGCACAGTCGGCGGTCAGCACGCCGACCGCCAGCCGCGGCACGGTTGTGACCAGGGCGTCGGCCACCGGGGCATTCTCGCTGTCCCAGGTGCCCTTCTCGACCACCAGGACCTCGGTCGTGTGCTGTTGGGCGGCGGTGGCGAGGGCCTCGGGCGGCAGCTCCATCCGTTCCATGGCGATGGCGCGGTTCTTGCGCACGTTGGCCGGATCGTCGCCGGAGCCGAAGCCGCAGTTCAGGCTCTGGAAGGGGCCCGTTGAAACACCGTGATTGCGCGTGAAATAGGCGTGGCGAACGTTCGAAAGCGCGTTGAGCGCGGAGACGGTAATCATGTGGAGCCTGATCCCTCAAATCCCGGAAGGGGCGGCAGGGCCGGATCGGCCAGAGCCAAGACCTTGAATAAGGTGCCCATTTCCGTGGGATCAATCAAGCGATGTAAGGCCTTTCGCACGTCGGCTGCTTGCTGCGGTGCGGCATTCTGAGCCAGCACGTCGGCCCGCTGCACGATGCCCAGAGCCTTGAGGAACGCGCCCTGATCCACCGGGCCGGAGGCCGTCGCACCGCCCGCCTCGCCGGCCTCGGCCAGGGCCTGGAAGTCGACGTGGGCGGTGATGTCTGCGCAGCCCGGGTCCACCAGCACCGGATGGAACTTGTGACGCTTGAGGGCCTGCACGCTGTCGCCGGCGGCGGACTGCGCATAGCCGTAGTCGACGGCCAGCATCACGCCGCCCTGCTCGGCCAGCCGCGCGCCCAGGTCGCGGGCGATGGCGCCGGCGGCGGGGCACAGTTCGACGATGGAGCCGGGGCCGGCGGCGCGGGCATGGTCCGGCAGGTCCGCCGCGTCCACCTCGGGTCCGGGCGTGAAGGCGTAGGCTCCTTCCTCGTTCACCGTCACGTGGCGCTCGTGCCAGCCGTGGATGGCGCGCTGGCACTGGCGCACGGGCAGGGCATCGAAGAACTCGTTGGCGATGACGATCAGCGGCACGTCGCGCGGCAGTTCGGCGATGTCGTCGTGCCACCGGGGCGCCACACCGGACTCCGCCAGGGTTCGCGCCTGGATGGCGCGCAGCGGGCGGGAGCGTTCAACCAGGTGCACCGAGGCCGATTGGCGGAAGGGCGGCAGCAGGCGGGCGGCGCGCAGCACGTCGGACATCAAGGTGCCGCGCCCCGGGCCCAGCTCCACCAGGGCGACGCGCCCCGGCCCGTCCATCAACTGCCACGCCACGGCGCACCACAGGCCCAGGATCTCGCCGAACATCTGGCTGATTTCAGGGGCGGTGGTGAAGTCGCCGGCCAGGCCGAAGACGTCGCCGCGGCCGTAGTAGGCGGCCACGGCCTCGGCCATGTAGGCGTCGAAGGGGATGGAGCCTTCGGCGTCGATGCGCGCGCGCAGCACGCTGTCGGGATAGGGGTCGGTGTCGCGTCGGACGCCGGTCATGCCTCACGCTCTTTGTCGTTGGCGGGTGCGGATTCGGGCGCCGCCCGGAAGCGGCCGGAGGCCGCCATGACGGCGATGCCCAGCAGGATCATGGGCAGGGACAGGAATTGTCCCATGCTCAGCCCCGCCGCAAGGGTGCCCAGGAACGGATCGGGCTCGCGGAAGAACTCCACGGCGAACCGGGCGAGGCCATAGCCGGCCAGGAACGCCCCGGCGATGAAGCCCTTGCGGGCGCGGATGGCCGGGATGCGCCACAGGATGTAGAGCACAGCGAACAGCACCAGCCCTTCCAGGACCGCCTCGTAGAGCTGGCTGGGGTGTCGTGGCACGTCGCCGGCGCCGGGAAAGACCATGGCCCACGGCACGTCGGGCGCCGGGCGGCCCCACAGCTCGTTGTTGATGAAGTTGGCGATGCGGCCGAAGAACAGGCCGATGGGCGCCGCGGCGCACACCAGGTCCGCCACGCGCAGAAACGACAGCTTGTGCCGCCGCGAGAACAGCCAGATGGCCGCCAGCACGCCCAGAACGCCGCCGTGAAAGGCCATGCCACCCTGCCAGACCTGCACGATTTCCAGCGGGTTCGCCAGGTAGTACCCCGGCTTGTAGAACAGCACGTATCCCAGGCGCCCGCCCAGCACCACGCCCAGGGTCGCCCACACCAGGAAATCGTCCACCTGTTCGCCGGTGGGCGAGTCCGAGGTGCGCTTGGCCAGGGCGCGCACGTACCACCAGCCCAGCAGCAGGCCGGTCAGGTAGGCCAGCGCGTACCAGCGGATGGCCAGCGGGCCGATCTGGATCGCGATGGGGTCGATGACCGGGTAGGTCAGGGCAAGGGTTTCCACGGTGCGGTCTCTTCCGGCGGCAGAAATGAACAGGGACGGGGCGGAGGCGGAGCGCGCCGGCGCCGCCCCTTTACTTGTAGCGGTCGGCGGCGTGCAGGAACCCCTGCACGTAATCGGTCACGCCGTCTTCCAGCGACGTGAAGGGCTTGTCGTAGCCGGCGTCGCGCAGCCGGGTCACGTCGGCTTGCGTGAAGTACTGGTACTTGCCGCGCAGCTCCACCGGCATGTCCTTGTAGCGGATGTTGGGCTCTTTCCCCAACGCGCGGTAGACGGCCGATGCCAGATCAGCGAAGGAGCGCGCCTTGCCGGTGCCCACGTTGAACAGCCCGTTGACCTGCGGATTGTCCAGCAGCCACATCATGACGTCCACGGCGTCGCGCACGTAGACGAAGTCGCGCAACTGCCCGCCGTGGGGATAGTCGGGGTTGTGGCTCTTGAACAGGTCGAAGTGCGCGTCGGCCGCGGCGTGCGGGTAGACCTGGCTGACAACGCTGGACTGCGGACCCTTGTGGTATTCGTTGGGGCCGTAGACGTTGAAGAACTTGAGGCCCGCCCACTGCGGCGGCGCCTCGCGCTTTTCCATGACGCGCCGGGCGATGCGGCGGTCGAACAGGTGCTTGGACCAGCCGTAGGCGTTCAGCGGGCGCAAGGACGCCAGATGCGCCGGCGTCATGGCGTCGTCGAACCCCTGCGACCCGTCGCCGTAGGTGGCGGCCGAACTGGCGTAGATCAGCCGCACGCGGTTGACCGTGCACCAGCGCCACAGCGCGATGGACAGGTTGAAGTTGTTGTCGACGATGCGGTCGGCGTCGCGCTCCGTGGTCGAGGAGATGGCGCCCATGTGGAACACCGCCTCGATGCGGGTGCGGTGGCCGTCCAGGAAGTCGAACAGCGCGTCCGGGTGGACGATGTCGGTCAGTTCCCGCTTGGCGACGTTGCGCCACTTGTCGGTGTCGCGCAGGCGGTCGACGACCACAAGGTCGCGGGCCCCGCGCGCCTCCAGGGCGGCGAGAATGTTGGAGCCGATGAAGCCGGCGCCGCCGGTCACCACGTACATGCGGACCCTCCCAAACTTGCGCGGGCCCGGCGTGGCGCGATCGTCGCGTCCGGCCGGGCCGTCCGGTTATAGGCCGCGCGGGGTCGGGCCGCAAGGCGTGGGCGGTTGCGAAGGCCGCGCGGCGTCTCCATACTCTGGCTCAGGATTCGGCGGCGGCCCGGGCTGCCGCGCTTGACGGAGATCGAAGCACATGCAGACGCAGAACCGCCTGTTCGACGATGTCGCCCGCGTCGCCGGGGGCGCGCTGGGCGCGCTGACCGGCGTGCGCGACGAGATCGAGGGCATCATCCGCCACCGCCTGGAGCGCACGCTCTCGGAGATGGACCTGGTCACCCGCGACGAGTTCGAGGCGGTCAAGGCCATGGCCGCCGAGGCCCGCGCCGAGAACGAGCACCTGGCCGCCCGCATCGAGGAACTGGAAGAGGCGCTCAAGCGCCGCGCCTCGGGCGCTTCAGCCTCCAGCGCGACCCAGGGCCGCCGGCAGTCCACCCAGACGACCCGCCGCGCCGGCGCCCCGGCCGGCACCGGCACCGCCGCCCGCAAGGCCGGCGTCGACCCGGAAGGGGAGATCGACGAAACCGGGCCCGAGGACGAGGGCGGCGACGACAAGGCCTGAACGCTCAACCCGAGACACCGGCGGGTCGGCCGGGCGGCGAGCGGCGGCCCGCCATGCGAGAAACGGATGAGCGCAGCGGCGGCCCACCGGCCCGCGCCGCGCAATCCGCCGCCTATCTCTCCGGCAGCTTTTCGCCGAGATTGACCTCCAGCCGCAGTTCCGTACCGTCCTGGCTGGACGACCAGTGGGGCTCCGCGCCGATCTGGCGCGCCAGGCCGTCGATCAGCCGCATGCCCGAGCCGCTGCCCCCGCGCCCCTCCTGCGCGCCTTCCGGCAGGCCCTTGCCGTTGTCGGACAGGTGCAGCGTGACGTGGCCCGGGTCGGCCACCACGGTCTTCACGCCGAGACGCCCCGGCGTCTGGTTGAAGGCGTGCTTGATGCTGTTGGTGATGAACTCGTTGACCACGAGGCCGATGGGGACCGCGACCTCGGGCGTGATGTCGATGTCCTCCACCTCGAACATCGGTTCCAGGTCGGCGGCGGCGCAGTCGTGCGCGCGGCACAGGTTTTCCACCAGGGGCACGATGTAAGTCCTGAGGGACAGCGATTCCGTCATCTCCGCCTGATGCAGCTGATCGTGCACGAGGCGCAGGGTCTCGATGCGCTCCTCCACCGCCTTCAGTTCCGCCCGGGCGTCGTCCGACGCCGCATTGCGGGCCCGCATGCCCACAAGTCCCGTGATGATGGCCAGGTGGTTCTTGACCCGGTGCTGCAGTTCCTTGAGCAGGCGCTGGTTCTTCTCCAACGCGAGCTTCAGGCTGTGGGCCTTGTGCAGGCGGTCGATCACCGGGCCCAGAATGGCGGTGTAGGTGCGCAGGAACGCGATGTCCTCGTCGCCGAACTCGCGCGGCGACCTGGCATCCACCTGCAGCAGACCGTAGTGCCGGCCGCCGGGCAGAAGGATCGGCACGTTGACCATGGCCCGCACGCCCTCGTCCTTGAGGAACTGCGGAAACTCGAAGCGCTGCTCGGCCTGGATGTCCTGCACGATCACCGGTTCCCCCAGGGCGGCGGAATAGGTCTCCGAGGACTTGTCCGCCATGGGAAGGCGCAGCTGGTTGACCACCCCGGTCTGCCAGCCGAAACCGGCCCGCACCAGCAGGCTTTCGCCGTCCTGGTCGATTTCCATGACCTTCGCGAATTCAGTGTCCAGGGCCTCGCCGACCAGCCGGCAGGCCTCGAGGAGAACGTCGTCCAGGTCCTCGCATCGCAGGGCCAGTTCGCCGAAATCCCCGAGCACCTTCTGGCGCCTGATCAAGAGGTCGGCTTTCGTCATCGGATTTCTCCGTTGTTTCTGGGCGTCTGGCGAGCCGACATGTCAAGAAACGCGGCAGCATCGGGGCACGCTCCGACAGAGTGTCACTGCCGGCAGCTGTCAGTCCACAGGTCTTGCCGCGACGCTTCTTTCCTTTTTTCTCTGCAAGGCCGTCGCGGGGTCCGAAGGACCGTCGCGGCCGATGAAATTTCGATGACCCGTCCGATATCCGCCGTTTTTTCGTTTTGCGGGCGCAACAGGACGCTTGCCAGGGACTCCCGCCTCTGTCAGGCTACCTCTTGTGGCCCGGGCCGTGCGCGGCAACAAGATTTACTCCCGCCGCGTCCATCCGTGCCGCCCTTTCGCGGATGCGAAACACCGCGTCCGCCTTGCGCCAGGGAGGTGACCGCATGTATTCGGCCCCGCTCGACGCCGCGTCGCTCGACGCCAACCCCATCGACCTCGTCGAAACCGTCGCGCTGTCCCGGGACTGGCCCGTCGATCGGCCCAGCGCCCAGGAAGCCGCCTTGGACGTGCCCGGCCACTGGTGCGAGTACGGCCTGTTCTTCGCGTGGTCGCAGGATCTGGAAAGCCTGCACTTCACCTGCGCCTTCGACATGCGCATTCCCAAGGACCGCTGGCCCGACGCCTACGAGCTGCTCGCCCACCTGAACGAGCGCATGTGGCTGGGCCACTTCGCCCTTTGGCATGACGACGGCATCCCCATGTTCCGCCACACCGCCATGCTGCGCCACGGGCTGAACGAAGAGACGCTGGAGGAACTGATGGACCTGGCGGTGGAGGAGTGCGAGCGCTTCCATCCCGCCTTCCAGTTCCTCATCGACGGCGGCATGACGGCCCGGCAGGCCATCGACGCCGCCATGCTCGATACCGTCGGCGAGGCCTGACCCCTCTCGCCGGCCGTACTGGCCCCCGGAGCGCGCCACCTCCATCCCAAGTCCGCGCTTCGGGGGCCGCTTTTCCCGTCCGCCTCGCCCGGGCCCGCACCTCGGGGCTTGATGCGGTGGGCCTCCTTCGCGTTTCATGCCGAAGCTTCGGCATTCTCACACGCCCCACGCAAGGAGACGGTCCCCCATGAGCATTTCCATCCTCCTCGTCGGCTGCGGCAAGATGGGCGGCGCCATGCTGTCCGGCTGGCTGGAGCATTCCGTGTCGCCCGAGGCCGTGGTGGTGGTCGAGCCCAACGGCGTCGAGGAGACCACGGCCAAGGTCGTCGCCTCGGCCGACGCGGTGCCCGACGGGTTCCGCCCCGACGTGGTCGTGCTGGCCGTCAAGCCGCAGATGATGGACGACGTGGCGCCGGCCTTCGCCCGGTTCGCGTCGGACAAGACCGTCTTCCTGTCCATCGCCGCCGGCCGGACGCTCGCCTCCCTGCGCCGCGCCGTGGGCGCCGACGAGGCCGTGATCGTGCGCGCCATGCCCAACACGCCGTCGGCCGTCGGACGCGGCATGACGGTCTGCTGCCCCGGCGAGGGCGTGACCGACGCCATGCGCGACACCTGCACCATGCTGCTGGAGGCCGTCGGCCAGGTGGCCTGGGTGGACGACGAGGCGCAGATGGATGCCGTCACCGCCGTATCCGGCTCGGGCCCGGCCTACGTCTTCGCGCTGACCGAGGCCATGGCGGCCGCCGGCGAGAAGGCCGGGCTGCCGGCGAACCTGGCCGCCATGCTCGCCCGCGCAACCGTGTGCGGTGCCGGGGAGTTGATGTACCGCGCCAGCGAGGACCCCGCCCAGTTGCGCGAGAACGTCACCAGCCCCGGCGGCACCACGGCGGCGGCCCTGGACGTTCTGCGGGGCGAGGACGGGTTTCCCGCGCTGCTGGAAAAGGCGGTGGCCGCCGCCGCCCGGCGGTCGAAGGAACTCGCGGGATGATGTAGGGTTTCTAGCAGTAACACCTGGACGGCGTCGTGACCCTGGTGACGCGCCGTCCGGCCATGCACTCGCGTTTCGTCAGGAGGGTTCATGACCGCTTCCGATGCCCCGACCGACTTCGACGCCATCGGCGCCGCCGTCTTCGCCGTCGCCACGGCCAAGGGGTGGTCCAAGGTGACCCCGGCCGAGGTCGCCTTCCACGCGGGCCTGGACCCGCGCGACGTCTCGCGCACCCATCCGGGCCACGAGGCCCTGGTGGACGAAGCCTTCCGCATGATCGACCGCCATGCCCTGGAGGGGCGCACCGAGCCCGACCCCGGCGAACCGGTGCGCGAGCGTCTGTTCGACGTGCTCATGGCCCGGTTCGAGGCCCTCAAGCCCCACCGCGAGGCCGTCGACCGATACGTCCGCGGCCTGCCGCTGCACCCCATGACCGGCATGATCTCGGCGCTGCGGCTGGGGCGCTCCATGGCGCTGTCGCTGGAGGCGGCCGGCATCTCCGCCTCGGGCGTGCGCGGGTACGTGCGCATCAAGGGCCTGGCCTATACCTACCTGTGGGTGCTGCGCGTCTTCCTGAACGACGACACCGAGGACATGGCCCGCACCATGGCGGCCCTGGACAAGGCGCTGAAGAACGTCGACGACATCGTGGCCATGGTTCCGGGCCTGGGCTCCGGCGGCTTCCGCAATCCGTTCGCCGGTCCCGGCGCGGCGGCGGCGGAGACCGGCTCGGGGATGGAGCCGGCGCCCGGCGAGGGGGTCGGCCCCGACGAACCGGTCATGAAGGCGCCCGGCACCGATGCCAGGCCGGCCCGCACGACTCCCACCGGCGACGAGCCCGAGATCGAGCCCGGCGACGACTGACCGGCGCCGGAACGGGACGAGACGGGACGGGACGCGCGCCGCCCGGTGTGAATTTTCTGTGGTACGGCATGACCGTTGTGCGGCGCAGCATATTTCGACTTGACTTGTGCGGTTGCGAAAACTAGCGTCTTTCCACGGAGATTTAACCCAATTGGAGGGAGGTGACCCGATGGCCGCCAAGACCGACATGCCGTTCGATTTCGACATGAGCAAGTACCTGACCGAGATGAAGGTTCCGGGTGTGGACATGGATGCCATGGTCGCCACCCAGCAGAAGAACCTGGAGGCCCTGACCGCCGCCAACCGCTTGGCGTTCGAGGGCATGCAGGCCATCATGAAGCGCCAGACCGAGATCATGCGTCAGGCCGTGGAAGAGTCCGCCGCCGCCGCCACCGGCGTCGCCGGCGCGCAGACCCCGACCGACAAGATGGTCAAGCAGACCGAGGTCACCAAGGAGACCTTCGAGCGCACCATCTCCAACATGCGCGAGCTGTCGGAGCTGGTCGCCAAGTCCAACACCGAGGTGCTGGACCTGCTGAACAAGCGCTTTGCCGAGGTCCTGGACGAGGTGAAGACCACCGTCGCCAAGTCCGGCCAGCAGATCCCGGGCGCGGCGAAGAAGTAATCTTCGCCGCCACGGCATCCGCCGAGCGTTGCACCGGCCGCCCCGCATCCCGCAGGGCGGCCGGTTTGCGTTGAAGCGGTCGCACTGGACTGCGGCCACGCCCCGATTCGCTGCCGAAAGCAACGGAAGGCGTTGCAAGAAGCCGTTGTGAGGCATCGCGTTGTGGCGAGGACTTGCAGGGGGCCCCGGGGGCCGCTACCTTTGAAGACGGAGTGGGTGAGGCGCGGCCACGCCCCACCCGTTTCCTTACGAGTCGAAGTGGACCCGGAGGCTGAAGGTCAAGGCGCTCTGGGTCTTGTCGTTCCTAAGGGTGATACGAAGCCTGGATAACCAGTTCATCGCATCCTCCTCCGTCGGTCGGCGGGGCCTCCGCCACGGCCGGGGAAGCCCATCCCCCCGATCGCGCCGCCTGACCCCGGCGCTGCTGCTTTCGCCGACCTTCGCCATCCAAGCCGGATTCGATGCCTGCCGCAACGGATGATGCAACTTGCGGTGGGTCGGCCGCCCTGGCCTTGTCCTCGCTGATCCGCTCCGGCTACGCTCGCCGCTCCTCTCGACGGCAAGGAGCGCGCGGCCATGGCCCAGGATGACGGCACCATCACCTTCGACGACTTCCTGAAGGTCGACATCCGCGTCGGCACGATCACCCGCGCCGAGCCCTACCCGGAGGCCCGCAAGCCGGCCATCAAGATGTGGATCGACTTCGGGCCCGACATCGGCGAACGGCGCACCTCCGCCCAGGTCACCGCGAACTACACGCCCGAAAGCCTGGAGGGCCGGCAGGTGGCAGCGGTGGTCAACTTCCCGCCCAAGCAGATCGGCAAGTTCATGTCCGAATGCCTGGTCCTGGGATTCGCCGACCCCGACGGCGGCATCGTCCTCATCGCCCCGGACCAGCCCGTGCCGAACGGCCAGCGTCTGCACTGAAGCCGCTTACGTCCGATTCCCGATTGACCGACTCGGGTTTAACCGGTTGTCATTGCTGCACAACAACCGGGAGGACGTCACGCATGGCTTTTACCCTTTCACGCCTGGCCGCCTCGACCGCCGTGGCGGTCGGTCTTCTGGCCGCCGGGCCGGCCGCCGCCTATGACGAGCTGGTGGAGAAGCAGGTCTTCGACATGCCCGAGTACACCACCGCCGGCGGCGAGACCATCGCGCCGGTCAAGGTGGGGTGGGAGGCCTACGGCACCCTGAACGAGGCGAAAGACAACGCCATCCTGATCACGCATTTCTTCTCCGGCACCGGTCACGCGGCCGGAAAATATGCCGCCGACGACGCCGCGCCAGGCTACTGGGACAGCATCATCGGCCCCGGAAAGCCTATCGACACCGACAGGTACTACGTCATCTCGTCGGACACGCTGGTGAACCTGAACACCGGCGACCCCAACGTCACCACCACCGGCCCGGCCAGCATCAATCCCGAGACCGGCGAGCCCTGGGGCATGGACTTCCCGGTGGTGACCATCCGCGATTTCGTCAACGTGCAAAAGGCGCTGGTGGAAAGCCTGGGGATCGAGCGCCTGCACGCCGTCATGGGGGCCTCCATGGGGTCCTTGCAGGCCTACGAGTGGGCCAGCGCCTATCCCGACATGGTGGAGCGCGTCATTCCCGTCATCGGCTCGGGCGCGTCCGACGCCTACCTGATCGGCTGGCTGAACGCCTGGGCCGCGCCCATCAGGCTGGACCCCAACTGGCAGGGCGGCGATTACTACGGCGGTACGCCGCCGACGGCCGGGCTGGCCGAGGCGCTGAAGCTGGTGACCCTGCAGGCCAATCACTGGGAATGGGCCGACGACACCTTCGGCCGCGCCTGGGCGGACGCCTCCGCCGATCCCGCCCGCAGCATGGAGGCGCAGTATCAGGTGGAGGCCGTGCTGGATCAGGTCGCCGCCGCCCGTGCGGCCAAGTCCGACGCCAATCATTTCCTGTACCTGGTGAAGGCCAACCAGACCTTTCTGACCGGCCACGGCGGATCGCTGGCGGATGGGCTGGCCGCCATCGAGGCGCCGGCGCTGGTGATCCATGCGCCCGAGGACCTGATCTTCTTCCCCGAGAAGGTGCGCGAGACGGCGACGCTGATCGGTGCCGACGGCACGCCGGTGGACATCGTGGAGCTTCAGGGCACCCGCGGCCACCTCGACGGCGTCATCGGCATTGCGCAGGCCGGCGAGGCGATCCGCGCCTTCCTCGCCGAAAAGGTCTCCGGCACGGCGCCGGACTGAGGTCTACACCGGCAGTTCCACCCGCACCCGCAGTCCGCCGAGCGGGCTGCGGTCGAGCGTGATGTCGCCGCCGTGGCTGCGCACGATGTCGCGGGCGATGGTCAGGCCCAGGCCCGTGCCGCCGGTCTTGGGATTGCGCGAGCCCTCCAGCCGCACGAAGGCCTTGAATACGGCCTCGCGCTTGTCCTCGGGGATGCCGGGGCCGTCGTCGTCAATGAGGATGACGATGGTCCCGTCCCGCAAGCCGGCGCGCACCGCCACATGGCTGCCGTAGCGCATGGCGTTGCCGATCAGGTTCTGCAGGCAACGCTCCATGGCGTTGCGCTTGAGCGGCAGCACCAGGTCGCGCTCCAGGTGCAGGTCGACCGGGTGGTTCTGGCGGCGAAAGCGCGCCGCCACCTCAAAGAGCAGGGCGCCCAGGTCGGTGGGGGCGATGCCCTCGGTCCCCTCGCCGCGGGCGAAGGCCAGGTAGTCGTTGAGCATGCGCTCCATCTCGGCGATGTCCTCGCGCAGGGCGGCGACGTCCTCGTCCTCGTCGTCGAGCATGGCGAGCTGCAGCTTCATCCGTGTCAGGGGCGTGCGCAGGTCGTGGGACACGCCGGCCAGCATTTCCGTTCGCTGCTCGATCTGGCGGGTGATGCGCTCGCGCATCTGGTTGAAGGCCAGGCTGGCCTGCCGCACCTCGCGCGCGCCTTCCACCTTCAGGCGCGGCACCTCGCGGCCCTTGCCGAAGCTGTTGGCGGTGGCGGCCAGGCGGCGGACGCTGCGCACCTGATTGCGCATGAAGACGGTGGCGATGCCCATCAGCAGCATCGACGTGCCGACCATCCACAGCACGAAGATGTAGGTGGTGGAGCTGAACAGACGCTTGCGCGGGGCCAGCACGCGCAGCACGCCGTCGGCCAGTTGCACGCGGATTTCCACCCGGTCCTCCACCGACTCGGTGTCGATGATGAAGGGCCGCCGCACACGCTCGTCCAATGCGTTCACGAGGGCGTTTTCCATCTGGCCCCAGGGCTCGGCCTTGGCGCGGTTGGGCAGGATGGCGCCCTCCTGCAGGGTGATCGCCAGGTGCAGGCGGTGGTGCACGTTGGTCAGAAGCTGGGCGCGCGCTTCCTCGTCGGGCATCCGGCGCAGCATGTCGGAGACCAGCGCGATCTCGCCCGCCAGGCCGCCGGTCAGCCGGCGCAGCATGGTGTCCCAGTGGCGGTCGTAGAAAATGATGGCCGCCACCACCTGCGTGATGACCAGCGGCGTGATGATGATGAGCAGCGACCGGCCCATCAGCCCGCGCGGCGCCAGCTTCTTCAGGCTGCGCGGCGTGCGCAGCAGGCGCCGGCGGCGCGGCCGGTCGTCACGGGACGGGTCGGCCGTGCGGCCGGCGTCCTCCGTGCCGTCGGCGCCCGTTCCGCCGGAGCGTGAGATGGAAATGCCCATCGCGGTCTCGTCCGTCCTTGTGGCCCGGTGGCCCGGTGTCAGTCGGGCCGCAGCATGTATCCCTTGCCGCGCACGGTCTGAAGATAGCGCGGCAGCCGCGGGTCGTCCTCCAGCTTCTTGCGCAGGCGGGTGACCTGGACGTCGACGTTGCGCCCGGCGCCGCTGGTGCCGGTCATCGCCGCCAGGTCCTCGCGGCCGAGCACCTCGAACGGGTGGTCGGCCAGCGCGCGCAGCAGCGCGGCCTCCGCCCCTGTCAGATGGATGCGGACGCCGTCGTGGGACAAGTCCTCGCGCGTGCGGTCGTACTGGAATGCGCCGAACCGCAGGACCGGCGGGACGTCGCCCGCCGCCGCCTCGGCCGCCGGGGCCGGGGCGGGTGCCGTGCGGCGGAGGATGGAAGCGATGCGCAGCAGCAGTTCGCGCGGCTCGAACGGCTTGGCCAGATAGTCGTCGGCCCCGTTGGCCAGTCCGTTGATGCGGTCCTCGGTCTCGCCCATGGCCGTCAGCATGAGAATGGGCACCGCCGCACCGTCGGCGCGCAGGGCCTTGGTGAGGTCCAGGCCGTTCTCGCCCGGCATCATGACGTCCAACACCAGAAGGTCGAAGGCCAGCGCCGCCATCTGCGCCCGGGCCTCGGCCGCGTCGGCGGCGGTTGAGACCAGATATCCGTGGTCCGTCAGGTACTTGCGCAGCAGGCGGCGCAGCCGTTCGTCGTCGTCGACCACCAGGATGTGGGGCGCCTCGTCGGCGGTCATGCGGATCATCTCCGTCTTGCGGGCAGCCGGGTCAGGGGCGGCGGCGGCGGCCGGTCGGTGCGGCGGCGGCCATGAAGTGGCTGCGGTCGGGCTCGTCGATCATGCCCGTCAGCACCTTGCGGAAACCGTCGACCGCTCCCGGCCCCGCCTCGCGGAAGGCGCGGGCGATGCGGCGGCGCTGACGCTCGGTCAACTCGGCTTCCAGCGCGACGCCCTTGTCGGTCAGTTCCAGCAGGCGCTGGCGGCGGTCGCGCGTGCCCTGCTTCTGGGTGATGAAGCCCTCGCGCACCAGCTGGCTGAGCACGCGCGACAGGCTCTGCTTGGTGATCTTCAGGATGCCCAGAAGCTCGCTCACGCTCATGCCGGGGCGGCGGCCGACGAAGTAGATGACGCGGTGGTGCGCCCGACCGAAGCCGTGCTTGGCGAGCATGGCATCGGCCTCGCCGGTGAAGTCGCGATAGGCGAAGAACAGAAGCTCGATGCCCTGGCGAAGTTCCTCCTCGCGGAGGAACAGAAGGTTTGCGCCGGATTTGATGTCTGACATGGAAGCTTTGCGCGCGTCTCGGCTGTGGTCGGTGGCGGGCGGGCGGACCTGGCCGGGGGCGTCCGACACAGGGCAGTATGGCATAAACTGCATGGGACAGTCATATTGACATATCTGCGGGAACAATGTTACCGAGGATAACCCGGTACGGCTAAATTTCTATCACCAAGAGGCGCAGAAACATGTCGGTTCCCTCCTTCGACGACCGCGACGGCCTGATCTGGCACGACGGCAAGCTTGTTGACTGGCGCGACGCCAAGGTGCACGTGCTGACCCACGCCCTGCACTATGCGTCGGCGGTGTTCGAGGGCGAGCGTGTCTACGCGGGCAACGTGTTCAAGCTGCGCGAACACTCCCAGCGCCTGATCGATTCGGCCAAGGAGCTTGGCTTCGAGATTCCCATGACGGTGGAGGAGATCGACGCCGCCACCATCGAGACGGTCAAGGCCAACAACATCGTCGACGGCTACGTCCGCCCCATCGCCTGGCGCGGGTCCGAGCAGATGGGCGTGTCCGCCCAGCAGACCAAGACCCACGTCGCCATCGCGACCTGGCCGTGGCCCAGCTACTTCTCGCCGGAAGCCCGCCTGCGCGGCATCCGCCTGGCGATTTCCGACTGGCGCCGCCCCGACCCGCGCACCGCGCCGGTCAAGTCCAAGGCGGCGGGCCTGTACATGATCTGCACCATGTCCAAGCACAAGGCCGAGAACGAAGGCTACGACGACGCCCTGCTGCTGGACTGGCGCGGTCAGGTGGCCGAGGCGACGGGCGCCAACATCTTCTTCCTGATGAATGGCGACCTGCACACGCCGACGCCGGACTGCTTCCTGGACGGCATCACGCGCCGCACGGTCATCGAGCTGGCGAAGAAGCGCGGCCTGAAGGTGGTCGAGCGCAAGATCATGCCCGAAGAGATGGCCGACGCCACCGAATGCTTCCTGACCGGCACGGCCGCCGAGGTCACGCCGGTGCGCGAGATCGGCCCCTACAGCTTCACCCCCGGCGACGTCTGCAAGGCGCTGGTGGAGGACTACGACGCCCTGGTCGGGCGCACCCATGACAAGGCGGCCTCGGCCCGCCACTCCGCCGCCTGACCCGGCGGCACCGTACCGGATGACGAAAGCGGGGCGGCTCCCACGGGGCCGCCCCGTTTTTCATACCGTTTTCCGGTTGCGCTGCAGTGAAATGCGAGGGAGCCACGGCCTCCCTCGGGCTCCGTCGCTTCCTGGTGGGATCGATCAAGCGCTTAAACCGGGTGAAGAGGTCGCCGGCGGGCGTTCCGGTGCGCCAGCGCGCGCTGTCTTGGGGCCATTGGTGTCGTGGTGGCTATCCCCGCACCACGCCAGCCGCTGACGCCCCGTCACCCCGCCAGCTGCCGGCTTTCCGTGCCTGTGCCCGACGGAATGCGGCAGATGACGGTCGTCCCCTCGTCGGGCACCGACACCAGCTCTACCGAGCCGCCGTGCAGTTCCACGAAACTGCGCACCAGCGACAGGCCCATGCCGTGGCCGGGCGCGCCGCCCCCGCGGGCGAAGGTGTCGAAGATGACCCGCTGGTCCTCCTGCGCGATGCCGACGCCGGTGTCGGCCACCGTGAAGACGATGTCCGCCCCATCGCGCTGGGCCGCCAGGATGACGCTGCCGCCCTGGGGCGTGAACTTCACCGCGTTGGACAGAAGGTGGTAGAGAACCTGCTTCACGCGCTTCTCGTCGGCGACCATCCAGCCCGTGTCCGGCGGACAGTCGAAGTTCAGCGTCACCTCTTTGCGCTTCATGCTCTCGCGGGTGAGCGCAAGCACGCTCGCCAGCGCGGCGTGGACGTCGAAGGCGTCCAGCTCCAGCGACAGTTCGCCGGCCTCGATGGACGCCAGGTCGGAAATGTCGTCGATCAGCGTCACCAGCGACTGCGCCGTCTCCGCCACCGAGCGCGCATATTCCTGCTGGCGCGGGTTGAGCGGGCCGTAATAGCCGTCGGCCAGGATCTCGGCAAAGCCCGACACGGTGGTCAGCGGCGTGCGCAGTTCGTAGGAGACGTTGGCGAGGAAGCGGCTTTTCAGCCGGTCGGCCGTGGTCAGGGCCTCGGCGCGCTCGCGCAGGGCGCGCTCCACCCGCGCGCTGTCGGTGACGTCGGCGAAGGTCGCCAGCACCCCGCCGTCGGGCAGGGGGACGGAGACGGCCTCCAGCACCGTGTCGTCGGCCTTGATGAGCCGCGCCCGCCGCGCCGACCGCTCGCCGGGGGCGGGCGGCGCGAGGAAGGCGTGCAGGGACTGCGCCTCGTGCTCGCTGGCGCACAGGTCGTCCAGCCGTTCCGCCAACTGGACGACGTGGGGCCGACTGCCGACGTCGGTGGGCTGCAGGTCCCACATTGCCAGGAACGTGGGATTGGACAGGCGCAGGCGGCCATCGTCGCCGAACACCGCCACGGCCTCGCGCAGGTGGTCGAGGGTCTCGCGGTGGACGGCGATGAGGGTGTTGTAGCTGCGTTCCAGCGCCAGGCGGTCGGTGACGTCCTCGAAGGTGCAGAGCAGCCCGCCCATGGGGTGCGGCGCGATCACCCGCCGCAGGGTTGAGCCGTCGGGCAGGTGCAGAAGGTCTTCCGTCGCGCTGAGCTGGTGGCGGAAGCGCGCCAGTTCCCCTTCCTTGAAGGCGGGGTAATCGGCCACCTCGGGCAGTTGGCGGTTCTCGCGCAGGATCTCCAGCACCTCGCCGTAGCCGGGCCCCTGCGACAGCCATTCCGGGTCCAGCGCCCACAGTTCCGAGAAGCTGGCGTTGAAGAAGCGCAGCCGCGCGTCGTTGTCGAAGATGGCGATGGCGGTGGACAGGCGCTCCAGCACCTCGGCATGGGCGGCGTCCTCGCGGGCCAGGCGTTTCGCCAGGTCCTCGCGGCTGGTGACGTCGTAGGCGACGCCGGCGGTGAAACGGCGCGGCTGGTCGTGGGGCGTGCGGCCGGGCAGGTTGATGGGCCCTTCGGACACCTCCATCAGCCGCCGGTTGCCGCGCACCACGATGGGCACGGCTTCCTGCCGCAGGGTGCCGGCGGCGCGGGCGGCGGCGGCGAGCGCCCGCAGGCGCCGGGCGGTGGTGGTCGAGGCCAGCTCGCGCTGCTCGGCGGTGACGGCGTCGCGGTCCGCGGCATCGACGGCCAGCATGTAGGCGCGGTTGGCGTAGACCAGCGACAGGTTCTCGTCACGCAGCCACACGGGGCAGTCAAGCCCATCCAGCGCCGCCCCCAGGCGGTCCCGCTCGGCGCTCAGGGCGGCGGTTTCGGCAGTCAGGCCCTCGACGGCTGCGGCACCCTCGGTGACGTCGCGCATCCACACCACGTCGGCCAGCGGACCACCGTCGTCGCGCACCGCACGGATGCCGACGGCGAGGATGCGGCGGCCGGAGTCGCGGTGCTCCAGTTCGATCTCGAACCCCTCCCCATGGGTCCGCAGGGTGCCGACGGCGTCTTCCAGCCGGGCCGTCTCGCCGCCGCCGAAACCGCCGGCGACGTCGCTCCAGGGGGTGTCCGTGCCGCGGAACAGGCCCAGCAGAACCGCCAGCCGGCGCGAGCAGCCGCCCGCCGCCTCCTCGGGTCCGTCGCGGTGGAACCAGATGAAGTGTCCGTCGGGCGCGGCGGCCAGCGCCCCTTCCAGGGCGGCGACACGTTCCGCCAGGGCGCTGGCGCGGGCGTCCGAGCGCGCGCGGTGGTGGCGCTGCAGCAGGGTGAGCGCCAGCAGCGCGCCGGCGGCGCCGAGCGCGGCCACCAGGGCGGTCATCAGTGCGGGGGCGAAGGCCAGGGTCACGGCCGGAGCGGGTCCCTCGGTCGGCGTAGGAGAATTGGATGAGACGCTGGGCGCCAGTTTGCACGCCGGGCGGTCCGGCGGCAAGGCGCGCGCCCTTCCTAGTCGAAGATGTCGAGCAGCCCGCCGCCGTCGGGATCGCCCGGCCGCACAGGCGCCGCCGGCAGGTCGGGCACGCCGGGGTCCTCGCCCTCAGCCGGTTCGTCGACCACCGGTCCCGGGACGCGCACGCCCAGCGGCCCGGGCTCGACGCCGGTGACGCGCTGCTGGCTGCCGTCGGCCGGCGCTTCGGGCTGGTCGCATCGGAAGAAGCTGCGGTGCGGGTGGAGGACCGTGCACTGTCCGACGTCGGAGGTCTCGTAGACGGCCACCCGCCCGGTTTCGGCGCAGACGGCATCGGCCAGGGCCTGCACCTCCTGGGCGGTGGCGTTGATGGTGTTGTAGCAGATGGCCGGCCGTTCGAGCCTGGAGCTGCCCACCACCCGCAACGTCCCCGCTTCGCGCCGCATGTCGATGAACGGCTCGGGCAGCGGATTGCAGGCCGTCAAACCGACACCGGCGGCAACGAGGACGATCAGCGCCCGGGCGGCAGGGGCGCGGCGGCTGGGTGCGGACATCGGCGGTGGCACTCCTTCTGAAGACGGTCCAGTTGTAGGGGATCGCGCGCCGATCGGCTAGACTGCGGTGACAGAACGGGAAAAATCCGTCGCCTGCTGAAGGACGTCCGCCTGATGAACCTGCACGCCATGCTCGCCCGCCGCGCCGCCGACTCCCGCCCCGTGCGCGTCGCGCTCATCGGGGCCGGCAAGTTCGGCACCATGTTCCTTGCCAGCGCCCGCACGACGCCGGGGCTGCACGTCATGGCCGTCGCCGACCTGGACCCCGAACGCGCCCGCCAGGCGTTCTCCGCCACCGGCTGGCCGCAGGGGCACGCCGACGCCAACACCGCCGCCAAGGCGCTGCGCCACGGCACCGCCTGGGTCACCGACGACCCCCACGCCGCCATCACCGCCGGCGGGGTGGACGTGGTGGTGGAGGCCACAGGCCACCCCGAGCCGGGCCTGCGCCATGCGCTGTGGTGCCTGGAGAACGGCCGCCACGTGGTGATGGTGAACGTGGAGGCCGACGTGCTGGCCGGGCCGCTGCTGGCGCGCCGCTTCACCGACGCGGGCCTCGTCTATTCCATGGCCTACGGCGACCAGCCGGCGCTGATCTGCGAGATGGTGGACTGGGCGCGGGCCTGCGGCCTGGAGGTGGTCGCGGCCGGAAAGGGCACCAAGTACCTGCCGGACTACCATGCCTCCACGCCGGACACGGTGTGGGGCTACTACGGCCTGACGCCCGGGCAGGCGCGCGAGGGCGGCATGAACCCCAAGATGTTCAACAGCTTTCTCGACGGCACCAAGAGCGCCATCGAGATGGCCGCCGTCTCCAATGCCACCGGACTGGCCGTGCCGACGGCGGGGCTGGACTTCCCGCCGGTGGGCTGCGACGACCTTGCCAAACGCCTCAAGCCCGAGGCCGACGGCGGCCTGCTGGCGGAGGCCGGCGTGGTGGAGGTGGTCTCCAGCCTGAACCGCGACGGGTCGGCGGTGCCGCGGGACCTGCGCTGGGGCGTCTACGTCACCTTCCGCGCCAACGGCGACTACATGGCGCGCTGCTTCGGCGAATACGGCATGGCGACCGACGAGTCGGGGCGCTACGGCGCGCTCTACCGCCCCTACCACCTGATCGGGCTGGAACTGGGGGTGTCGGTGGCCTCGGCCGCCCTGCGCGGAGAGCCGACGGGCCAGTGCCACGGCTTTACCGGCGACGTCGTCTGCATCGCCAAGCGCGACCTCAAGGCCGGCGAGGTGCTGGACGGCGAGGGCGGGGAAACCGTCTGGGGCCGCCTCATGCCCGCCGAGGACTCGGTGGCCGCCGGCGCCCTGCCCATCGGGCTGGCCCAGGGCGTGCCGCTGACCCGGCCGGTGCGCAAGGGCGAGGTGGTGACGCGCGCGGCGGTGACGCTCGACCGCGACTCCCTGGCCGTGCGTCTGCGCCACGACATGGAAAGCGCGTTCGCCGCCGCGCCGCCCGAGGATATTCCCGGCCCGCCGTGACCGGTCTGCCGCGCCGCACAAGAGCGCGTTGCATCGGCCGCGCCGCGCGTCTACTCTGCCATCCGGACTACCACCTTAGATACTGTTCGGATGGGGGAAAGAGATGACCGCCGGTGAAAAGTTCCGCCTGGTGACCCGCAGCGACTTCGACGGCCTGGTGTGCGCCATGCTGTTGAAGGAACTGGGCATGATCGACGACATCAAGTTCGTCCACCCCAAGGACATGCAGGACGGCAAGGTCGAGATCACCGGCCGCGACATCACCACCAACCTGCCCTATGTGGACGGCGTGCACCTGGCCTTCGACCACCATTTTTCGGAAACCCTGCGCGTCGGCCAGAAGGACAACCACATCATCGATCCCGACGCGCCTTCGGCGGCGCGGGTGGTCTATGACTACTACGGCGGCAAGTCCAAGTTCCCCCGCATCTCCGACGAGATGATGGAGGCGGTGGACCGGGGCGACTCGGCCAACTTCACCAAGGAGCAGGTGCTGAACCCGCAGGGCTGGGACCTGATGAACTTCATCATGGACGCCCGCACCGGCCTGGGGCGCTTTCGCGAGTTCCGCATCTCCAACTACCAGCTGATGATGGAGCTGATCGACTACTGCCTCGACCACTCCATCGACGACGTCCTGGCCCTGCCCGACGTGAAGGAGCGGACGGACCTCTATTTCGAGCACCAGGACAAGTTCAAGGAGCAGCTCAAGCGGTGCTCCGAGGTGCACAAGAACCTGGTGGTGCTGGACCTGCGCGACGAGGAAACCATCTGGGCCGGCAACCGGTTCATGATCTATGCGCTGTTCCCGGAAACCAACATCTCCATGCACGTGCTGTGGGGGTTCCGCCAGCAGAACACGGTGTTCGCGGTGGGCAAGAGCATCTTCGACAAGTCGTCCAAGACCAACGTCGGCACGCTCATGCTGGAATACGGCGGCGGCGGGCACGAGGCCGCCGGCACCTGCCAGGTGGACAACGCCATGGCCGAGGAGGTGCGCCAGGCGCTGATCGACCGGATTACCGCCGACGGCTGAGGCCGGCTGCTCTTCCCGCGCCCATGGCGAACGCCGGTCCCGGCCGCCGTGTTGGTCCGTTGACCCGGACGACACGGAGGCCGAGGGGCGGTCATGCTTGCAGCCGAGGAACGCGCCAGTCTCGCCGCCTTTTCGCGGCGCCTGCTGATCGTCGTGATGGCGGTGGTGGCGCTGTGGGTGGCGTGGAAGGTTTCCACCCTTCTGATCCTGGGGTTCGGCGGCATTCTGCTGGCGGTGATCCTCAACCGCGTGACGGCCGGTCTCTGCGCCCGCACGGGCCTCGGCCACCGCTGGGCGCTGACGCTGGTTCTGGCGACGCTGGCGATCATCCTGGGCGCCGTCGGGACCCTGTTCGGAGCGCAGGTGATCAGCGAGGTGCAGGACCTGCGCACAACGGTGTCTGAGGGCATCGACCAGGTCCGCCAGTGGTTCGGGCAGGTCGGCGTCAGCATGGAAGCCGCGACCGGAGCCGGCGCGGCGGGGTCCGGGGACACCGGCACGCGGGCACAGGGGTTCGGCGAGTTGCTGTCCGGCAGCATGGTCGAGCGGGCTGTCAGCGTCGCCACCGTGGCGGTGGATGCGGTGGTCGGGGCGCTGATCGTGCTGTTCATCGCGCTCTATCTGGCGGCGACGCCCGACGTCTACCGCAAGGGCGTGGTGCTGCTGTTCCCCAGGGAGCGCCACGCCCAGATCAGCGGCGCGCTCCAGGCCACCGGCGAGGCGCTGTGGCGCTGGATGATCGGCCAGTTCATCTCCATGCTCATCATCGGCGTGCTGACGACGGCTTTGCTCTATGCTCTGGGGGTGCCGATGGCCTGGGCGCTGGGGCTGATCGCGGGGCTCTTGGAGTTCATCCCCATCCTTGGGCCGTGGCTGGCGGCGGTGCCGGCGGTGCTGGTGGCGCTGACGGTGGGACCGCAGACGGCAGCCTTCGCGGCATTCGGGTATTTCGTGATCCAGCAGGTGGAAAGCTACCTGATCACGCCCCTGGCCGAGCGCTGGGCGGTCAGCCTGCCGCCGGCGCTGACGGTGGCAGCGGCGACGGCCTTCAGCCTGATGTTCGGCTTCATCGGCCTGCTGTTCGCCACGCCCATCACGCTGGCGATCCTGGTGCTGGTGCGCCGCCTGTACGTGCGCGATGCGCTGCGGGCGGAGGTGGAGGACACCCGGATGCCGGGGTGAGGGGGCAATGGCAACGCGCCCTTCCGCATTGCATTATAACCCGGTATCGTTCCGCCGCCCTTGGCGTTCAACAGGAAGGTTTCCGCGCAGTCCATGTCCCAGACCGGCCCCCTCGCCCTGTACCGCAAGAAGCTCTCCGACGGCGAGCTGAAGCCCGACGGCGCCCAGGAACTGGCTGCCGAAAAGCTGGAGAGCCTGCACCACGCGCTTAACGGCTATGAGCCGGCCACCGGCCCCACCGGCTGGCGGGCGCGGTTCGGGCTGGCCAAGCGGCAGGAGGCGCCGACGCCGCCGCAGGGGCTTTATCTGTACGGAGAGGTCGGGCGCGGCAAGTCCATGCTCATGGACCTGTTCTTCCAGACCGCGCCCGTGCCGCGCAAGCAGCGCCTGCACTTCCACGAGTTCATGCGCGACGTCCACGCCGATTTCCACGCGCGGCGCACCGCCAAGAAGGGCGGCGACGACATCCTGGCCGACATCGCCAAGGGCATCGCCGACCGCACATGGCTCTTGTGCCTGGACGAGCTGGAAATCCACGACATCGCCGATGCCATGATCGTCGGGCGCCTGTTCCAGACCATGATGGCCGCCGGCACGGTGGTGGTCACCACGTCCAACCGGCCGCCGCAGGACCTGTATAAGGACGGCCTCCAGCGCGAGAAGTTCCTGCCCTTCATCGACCTGATGTGCCGGAACCTGGACGTGCTGGAACTGGCCTCGGTCACCGACTACCGCCTGGGCCGGGTGCGCGGCGGCAACGTCTTCGTCACGCCGCTGGGGCCCGAGGCCGACGCCGAGATCGACCGCCTGTTCGACCGCCTGCTGGACGGAAAGCCGGCGAAGCCGGACACGGTGGTGGTGCACGGCCGCGAGATTCCGGTGCCGCAGGCGGGCAACGGGACGGCGCGGTTCGACTTCACCGACCTGTGCGACAAGCCGCTGGGCACCCACGACTACCTGCAGATCGCGACGCTGTATGATGCGGTGGTGCTGGAGAACATCCCGCGCCTGGGGCCCGAGAACCGCAACCAGGCGCGGCGCTTCGTGACGCTGATCGACGCGCTCTACGATCACAAGACCCTGCTCGTCGCCTCCGCCGCCGCCCCGCCGGAGGACCTGTACGTGGAAGGCGAAGGCAAGTTCGAGTTCCAGCGCACCGTCTCGCGCCTGATGGAAATGCAGTCCGAGGACTACATCGGCAGCCAGCATTTGACCTGAGACAAGGGGCCGGGCGCCTCAGCCGGCCCCGGTGCAGCGGCCCCCTGAAGTGCCGCCAGCGCCGCCCCCGTGACGCCGCTCCGGCTGTTGCGTTCCGTTGGGGGAGCGCCTCGGCCGGAGGGAGGATGCGACGGGAAAGCGGACGCCGGATCAGGGTTCGACAGCGGCCGAGCAGCGGGGGGTGGAGGGGGGCGTGCCCAGGCGTCCGGTGCACAGCTTCACCGAGCCGTCGTTGAACAAGAGCCACGCCCCGCTCACGTCGCCGGAGACGGCCCCGGCCGACGCGATGGAGGTGGCGTAGGCGGTGGGCTTGAGCGGGTTCTGCTGGGCCAGCGGCGCCTGGGCGAGGGCGATGCCGATGAGGATGCCGGCCAGCGTGGGAAACAGGATGGTGACGGCGGTCTTCATGCGCGTGCCTCCGGGCGGCGGTGAAGTGCGGGAGCGACCATCAGACCATTCCCGCGCCGCCCGGTCAGGTGTGCAGCCGTCGTACCACCGGCGCACGAAACCCGCCGCCCATGGACTCAGGCGCCGGAGTCTCCCGGCGCCCCCAGACGCTTGTCCTGGCTGCGCTTGACGACGGAGACCCCCAGCACGGCCAGCGCCACGCCCCAGATGGGCGCGGTGTTGACCAGGGCCGAGATGACCCCCGGCGCCAGTTCGGGCTCGGCCACCACCGTGTAGGCGGCGGCCCCCATGGTCGCCATCCACGACAGCGCCACCGCGTATCCGAACGTGGGCCGCCAGCGCCGCACATAGGCGTCGCCGCTGGAAATCTCGGCGCGGAAGGTGCGGTTGATTTCGCGGATCTTGGTCTGCACCTCGCGGCTTTCGATCTCCATCATGCGCTCGGTATGATGATTGGCGGCGGCGATCTGGTCGGGCGTGATCTGGCGGCCGCTGATGGCTTTTTCCACATCGCCGACTGCGGCGCTGGCGGCCTTGGCGACCGGGTTGTCGATGGCGTCCAGGCCGAGCCCCACCGCCTTCAGAAGAAGCGGCAGGCCGATCTGCGCCAGAAGGGCGGGCAGCATGGCGGTTACTCCACGTCGTTGTAGAACAGGTGCCGGCCGATCTCCGCGCATGGGATCAGCCGCCACGCCCATGGCGGATGGATGCCGCGGGCGTGGTAATGGGTGGCGCCGGCCGTCGGGTCGGGCAGGCGCCCGGCCAGCGCCCGGCGCGCGATGCGCAGGCACGCGGCGAAAGCGGGATCGCGCGGCGTGACCTTCAGAAGCTTGGCGCGGTTGGGGTCGCCTTCGTTCCAGCAGGAGAACTGCCAGGGCTTGTGGCAGACCTCCACCACGCTGCCGCCCCACCAGTAGCCGCCGGGGCGGTCCAGCGACCGGGCGACGCGGTTTAGCACGACGCAGGCGACGGCCTCCTTGCCGCGCACCGGCTCGCCACGTGCCTCGCCCCAGATGGTGCGGGCGAGGATGTCCACGGCCTCGTCCGACGGCGGCGGTGCCGGCGCGGTCGGGGCCGGCGGCTTGGGCGGAGGCGGCGGCGGCGAAGCGGGCGCGGTGACGGGGACTTCGGCCTCGGCCATGGCGGCCAGGGCGACGCAGGCGTTGTGCCAGCGGCTCTTGCGGCGGCTCATGGGCGGCCTCCCGCCACGCTCGCGGCCGTGGCCTGGACCTGCACGCCGTCGAGCTTCTTCTCGATGCGCTCCAGGTGGGTGGTCAGGCGCTTTTCGGTGTCGCGCAGATGCCCGAGGGAGGCATAGGACTGCGCCACCTCCAGCTTGTAGGCGGCCAGGCCTTCGCGCACCTGGGCGATGCCGCGCTCGAAGCAGCGGCGGTTGTCCTCGGTGGCGGCATCGGCGTCGCGCCGGTTGCGCCAGACGAGCCAGAACAGCCCGCCCAGCGCCGGCAACTCGACGGCGCTGATCCACCACATGATGTCCATCACCATGGGGGTCTCCTCATTGTTCGGTGGAAGCGCCACGGTCATCCGGCGCGCGCGGTGCGCGTGCCGGCAAGGGCGACTGCCCGCCGGCCGGTCAGGCCGTGAGCCTGCGTGGCGCTTGAACGCAGCCGAGCCGAAGGCTCGGCGTCCAAAGCTCTAAAAACCCGGCGCGCGCGGTGCGCGTGCCGGCAAGGGCGACTGCCCGCCGGCCGGTCAGGCCGTGAGCCTGCGTGGCGCTTGAACGCAGCCGAGCCGGAGGCTCGGCGTCAAAAGCTCTAAAAACGGCGCGCGCGGTGCGCGTGCCGGCAAGGGCGACTGCCCGCCGGCCGGTCAGGCCGTGAGCCTGCGTGGCGCTTGGACGCAGCCGAGCCGAAGGCTCGGCGTCAAAAGGCTCAAAAACTGAACTCGCTTTCCGCCGTCCATCCGGCCCCGCCGGGGCGCCAGCCGCCGGGGTGGCGGGCGGTGGCGGAGGGGACGCGGGGCAGGCGGACGGGCTCCGCCGCCAGGCAGCCGGCGACGGCGTCCAGGCCGTCGTCGCGCCCGCCGGTGCCGGGCAGCCACTCGCGCATCTCGGCCACGAAGGGCGTCGTCCACACCGAGCGGTGCGCCGACAGGGCCCCCGCCGCCAGCACGGCGTCGAAGGCCTCGATGATGCGCAGGTCCTTGTTGCGGCTCGAAGAAACCTCCACCACCGCACACCGCAGGCCGGCGTCGGCGATGGCCTTGCGGAGCAGGCCCGGCAGAAACTTGCCGACGCCGTTGGTCTCCACGCGCACCGATGGCAGGTGATGCTCGCCCAGGAAGCGGGCGACGGCGGCGCACTGCTGCGTCGCCTCGTCCTCCTTGGCGGCGGTGTCGGTTTCCAGCCACTGGATGCGGTGGAGCCAGTACTGTCCCGCCTCGTCGGTGAAGACGCAGGCGATGACGCTGCCGTCGCCGCGCCCGGGCGCGCCGTAGGCGGGGTCCCAGAAGCATGACGCCGAAACCAGCGTGCGGCCCATGAGGGTCAGCGTGGCGACACCGTTGCCTTCCAGATACTCAAGCTCGCCGTCGTAGAGCCGCAGGCGGTCGGGGTCGAGCCGGCCGTCGGCGATGTTGACGGGCTTCAGCATCATCTGGCTGGCGAACTTGTTGGGGCCGGTGCGCCGACGGATGCCGGCCACCTTGTCCAGCGGAAACCGCTCGGGCCAGGCGCTGGCGCCTGCGCCGTCCAGCAGCGGGATTTCCAGGCGGTGGAAACCGTCCAGGAAGGGCCGCGCCTCGCCGACCTCGGTGCGCGGCTCGGCGGCGTAGATGGTGTAGAAGGTGTGCGGCGTGCCGACGTAGAGCTGCATCCCGCCGGGCACCAGCACGTAGTCCAGTTCGCCCAGGCGGGCGCGCAGGTCGGTGCGCTTGGGCGCGGTGTCGCAGGTGTTGGGCACCTCCACGTCGTCGCAGACGATGACGTCGGCGCGCGAGCCCGTGATGTTGCCGCCCATCCCGCGCGCCAGCATCGACGGATCGCGCAGCTCGCCGGGGCGGTTCACGGTGAACTGGTCGGACGCCCAGCTGTCGCGCCGTTTGGGCTTGAGTCCCTTGGTCAGCGGGTGGCGTTCGATGATGCGCTTGACGTTGCGCACCATCTTCTTCGCCAGCGCATGATCGGCGGCCAGCACCATGATGCGCAGGTCCGGCCAGCGCCACAGCAGCCAGGCGCAGAACAGGCCGACGACGGTCGACTTGCCGGAATTGCGGAAGGCCATGAGAAGGCATTCGCGCTGGTTCGTCGTCCAGCGTTCGGCCAGCCAGCGGGCCATGCGGACCTGGTGGCGCGGCGTCGAAAGGCCGGTGGCGCGGTTCCAGATCCAGGCGAACTCCGGAAAATCCAGCGGCCCGCCGACCGTCAGGTCAGGCGTCGTCTTCTTCGTCGGTGTCGTCCTCTCCCGCGTCGTCGGCGGCGAAGGGGTCGGGGCGGGCGGTCGGGTGGTCATGGGGATCGCTGTCCTCGCTCAGGGCGGCGCGGGCCTCGGCGATGAGGCGGGCCAGGTCGTCGGCCTCGGGGTCCGGGGCGGTGGCGGCGGGCTCGGGCGGCGCCGCCCAGCGCAGCAGCTTGACCGCCGCCTCGACGTGGGCGAGCGCCGCCTTGCAGGCCGCATGATGGGCGGCGAAGCCCTTGGCGTCGTCAGGCGGGGCTTGCCCGGCGAAGGCCTCGTAATCGGCCACCGCCGCCGCCGCCCGGGCCGGCAGCCGGGCCGCCAGCACGCCCTTCAGCCCGTCCAGGTCGCGGGGCGCGGCGGTGGTGGAGGTCGAGGCGGGCGCGCTCATTGCGTGGCCTCGATCAGGTCGGCGTCCGGCAGCCGGCGCGGATAGTGAAGCAGCAGCCCGATATGGCCGCAGAAGTCCCGTCCGGCGTTCTCGCGCCGCTGGTGGCCGAGCGCCAGGGCGACGCCGGTCTCCGCCGCGATGGCCGAAACCGTGCCGCCGCCGGTCAGGGCGGTGCGGCTCAGGCTGCCGTTCATCACCGCCGTGGGATCGCTCTCGCCGGCGGTCCAGCCCAGGGCGATGCGGTGCCAGGCAGCGTTCCAGGTGCCGGTCGCGCCGCCGCCCGCACCGTAGCCGGCCGAGGTGCCGAAGGCCCAGCCGGTGCGGTCGCCCTGGTCGGGCTCGCGCTTGACTTCCAGCAGCGCGTCGGTGGCGGCGGAACTGTCTCCCACCGCCACCAGCGTCTGCACGGCGGCGCCGGCGGGCAGATCGGCGGCCAGCGGGCGGCAGTGGACGATCAGCGCGCCCTCGGCGGCGTTCCAGAAGTCCGACAGGTCGCGCACGGTCAGCCGGTCCGGCGCGCGGGATACGGCGCCGGTGCCCGTGGCGATGCGGCTGGTGGCGTGTGGGCCGTCCTCCAGTTGCGCGAAATCGGCCACCACCGAATCCCCCGCCGCCGACAGGCGGATGCCGACGGAGGGGTCGGCGGCGGTGGTGGTGAGCGTCACGCGGGTGAAGCGTCCGGCGCGCAGAAGGCTCGTCACGGCGGTCCAGGTCGCGCCGCCGTCGACGGTGATGGAGACGGCGCCGGTCACCGTCAGCGGCAGGATGTCGACGCTGAAGGTGCGCTCGCCGGAAAACAGGGACAGGGCCTGGGTCACGGTGGCGTCGGCGGCATCGGCGCGCAGGCGGCAACCGCTGCCCGCGACGCCGTCGGCACCGGCGCGGTCCTTCACCGTAGTCAGGCCCGTGCGCGTCCAGGCGCCGGCGCCCATGTCGCGGCCGTGGGGCAGGTGGTTGGTGGCGAAGGGCTCGACCAGCCAGCCCCGGTAGGCGCCGGTCTCGCGGTCGAAGTCGTCGCGCAGGACGTCGTTGCCGACCTCCGCCACCAGGCCGGTGGCGGTGACGCGGGTGGCGGGCGAGCTGCGCACCACCTCCAGGCGCGGCGGGACAAGACCGGGGCGGGCGGCGAGCACCAGCCCAGGGTAGTGTCGGGGAAGCAGGGTCATGTCTCGGTCCTTTACTGGGATGCGGACGCGAAAAAGGCCGCGCCCCTGGGGGACGCGGCCTTTCTTTCGCGAGCACGTTGGTCCGGGCCTCGGCCCGGCGATGTCGGTTACTTCTCGGGCACCCGCAGGGTCAGCAGCTTGACCACGTCGCCGATGAGGAAGCGGCTGTCGATGGTCTCCAGCCCGACCTCCTGGGCGTAGCGTTCGTAGCCGGCGGTGTAGCGGGCGGAGAAGGCGAAGTTCAGCCACGGCGTCATGACGCGGCTCCAGGCCTTCACCAGCGGCTTCTTGCTCTGGGTGTAGTCCAGGATGCGGATTTCCGCGCCCGGCTTGCAGATGCGGGTCATCTCGGCCAGGGCGGCGCGCTGCACTTCTTCAGGAATGACGCAGAACACGTAGGTGGCGGCGGCGGCGTCGAAGGTATCGTCGGCGAAGCCGGTGGCCGTCAGGTCGGTCTCGCGGAACGCCACCGGCCGGCCCAGGCGCTGTGCGCGGCGCTCGGCGCGGGCCAGCATGCCGGGGCTCAGGTCGGCGGCCAGCACGTCGGCGTCGGCCGGATAGTAGGGGATGTTGCAGCCCGTGCCGGCACCGGCGTCCAGCACCCGGCCCGACAGGCCGGCGAAGGCGTGCTCGCGCAGACGGCCCTTCCACGAGCGTTCGTAGACGGCGTCCAGAAGGTCATAGACCGGTGCGATCCGCTCGTACTTGCGCAGACTCACCCGCGTGGCCTCCGCCGGTGCCGCATGACCGGAGGGCGTGGCGTCGGCCGAGGTAAGGGGCTGTTCGGTCTGGCTGACGGGGGTCTCGATGGGGCGGTCGAACACGCGCGGGCTCCTTCGCCGGTCGGTTGCGGGGCGGGCTGCCTTCGGTTGTGAACGCACGGCGCCCTATCGCGGTTGATCGCCTCACGCCCTGCCGGTGGCGGCCCAATTGGGCAGAACCTGCCACGGCTTGCTGCCGACGACAACCATTGCCTCGGCCCGCGCGGCGGCGGCTTCGGTGCGCAGACGCTCCACCAGGGCGGCGTCGGCGGCGGCGCGGGCGCCGGTCTCCGCGGCCTGCGCCACAGCGGCCATGCCCGACACGGCCAGCCGGTTCACCTCGGCGATCCACAGCGATGTCATCGTATCGTCACCACCCGTCCGGCTGACGGTCGCGTCGGCCGCGGCCTCGGCGGCGGACCCGGCGGCGGCGGTTTCCGAGGCCGCTGCGGCGGAGGCGGATGCGGCGGCTGCCGTCTGGCTGTCCTGGGCCATGATCGCCGCCTCCTGGGCATCGACGGTGGACAGCAGCAGCGGCTCGGTCACGGATTCGGCGATGGCCGCCCGCTCGTCGGCCCGCTGGGCGGCGGCCTCGGCGGCGGCGGCATCGGCGGCGACGGCGCTTTGCACAGCCGTGAAGTCGGCTGGATCGTTGGTCAGGCCGGTGCCGTCGGCGTTCCACCCGATGGGCTTGCCCGGCTCCACGTGCGGCAGTTCCAGGTTGGCCTGCGTGGGGTCGGTGGGAGACAGGCGCAGGCAGCGCGAAATGTCCACCGCCAACTGCTGGAGCACGGCCGTCTGGTAGTCCAACTCGTCGTTGACCACCTTGGCCCGGAAGGCGCCGCCCTCCTGGAAGTCGGTGACGCGCTGCACCGTCAGGCGGCGGCGCAGGGTGACCAGCGTGCCGGCGGCCGGGGCGGCGGTGAAGGCGACCGTGCCGCCGCCGTTTTCGCCGATGCCGGTCACGGCGAAGCCGCTGGCGGTCAGCGTCTCGCCCAGATAGACCTCCAGGTCGGCGGCGTCGAAGATGGGAAAGGGATAGCTGAAATCGGCCAGCGTGCCGTCCGCCACGTACTGCACGCGCGGACGCAGGTCGCCGATGGTGATGTGTTGCGATGCCGTCATGGCGGGTGTCCTTCGGACCTAGAAACGCCGCGCCAGCCCGCTGATGGTGCGGGTGACGACGGGCTGGAAGAAGCTCATGGGGTCGGGCCGGCGTACCGTCAGGTCGGCCAGCCGGCCTTCGGTCTGCAGCGCGCTGCGCCGCACCTGCAGCCAGGCGTCGGCGACCATGCGGTTGGCGGCGCTCCTGGCGCGGTAGACGGCCAGTTCGTTGTCGGAGACGGCGCGCGAGCGATCCAGTTGGGCCGCCTCCGCCAGGTCGCTGAGCGACAGCGTGGCGCGCTGGCGCATCTGGCTGAGGTCGAGAAGGTTCTGCTGGCGCGTGCTCTCAACCGACCGCCACAGCGAGCCGATGTCGCGCGCGCGCTGGGCGGCCTGCTCGGCGGCCGCGTCGCGGGCGGCCTGTCCGGTGCGGCCGGCGGCCGCGTCGCGCGCCGCCTTCTCCTGCGCCATGCCCGACAGCACGGCGGTGGCCGAGGTGGAGGCCGCCAGGCCCGATGCGCCGAAGCGGGCCCGGGCGGCGGCCTGGGCCTTCTTCAGGTCCGCGGCCCGCAGGCGGGCGGCCTCGGCGCGGGCGTCGGCGGCCTTGCGCTGCTCGATGTCGGCCCGTTGCTGCTCGCTTTCCAGGCGGCGCTGGGCGGCCTCGGCCTCGGCGCGCGCCTGGGCCTCGGCCAGTTCGGCCTCGCGTTCGGCGTTGGTCAGCGTGAAATCGTTCCAGCGCGCGGCGGCGGCGCGCTGGGCCTCGGTTTCCAGGTCCAGGAAGGCCAGCCGGCGTTCGGCTTCGGCCTTGGCGTCGGCGACCATGCCGTCGGCCTCCTGGCGGACGTTGGCATAGGACTCCTGGTCCAGGGCATGAAGCTGGCGCAGGCGCCCGGCATCCTGTGCCGCCGCCGCCGCGCGCTGCTGATAGCCGGCGCGGGCATTGGCGTAGTCGAGGGCGGCGGGCAGCAGCGACGTGCCGACGCCCACCACGGCGTTGGTGAAACCACCCATCAGTCGGTGACCTTCATTTCGGTTGCAACGGAAAGGATCGTGCAGGGCAGCGGCGTGTCCTGGACGACGCGCCACACCGGCTCCAGCGCCTGCCGACGCCAGCCGACGGCGCGGACCGAGACGTCGCCGGACACCGCCGGCGGCGGGCTGTCGAGCACGCCCGACGGCCCCAGCCTTTTCAGCGGTGCCGGCGCAGGGCCGCGTCCGGTGTCCACCGCCAGCGCCTGTGTGTCGAGCACCCGGAAGCTGGCGCGGATGAGGCGCAGGGCGCGGCTCTGGCGCACGCCGCCCTGGCCCACCGAGACGGGCGGCAGCGGTGCGATCTCGTGCGTGAACGGCAGTCCGACGCGGATTCCGGAGACGGCATAGGGCAGATCGACGGCGCCGCCCGACACGGTGGCCGGCGGCAGTTCCGCCCCGTCGCCCAGGACCTTCACCGTGCGCCCCTCAAGGTGGTCGAGGCCGCTCCAGCGGGTCTTGGGTTCGGCGGCGGTGCCGGACAGGGCGGCGTCCATGGCGTGGACGTCGTCGAAGGCTTCCACCGACCAGGTGCCGGCCCGCTCGATGCAGGCGTAGACGGTTTCGCCCACAACGGCGACGGCGTGAAAGGCGCCGTCGGTTTCGTGGCGGGTCCAGCCGGTGACCTGCTCGGCGCGATAGTTGGTGACGGTCGCCAGCGAGCCGTCGGACATCACCAGGTGAATGAGTCGGCGGGTGGCGTCATAGTCCATGTCCGAGGGGTCCACCATCAGGTGCCGGGCCAGCATGGCCAGGTCGGCGGCCTGATAGGCCTGCTCGGCGTCCGTGAACAGGAACTCGCGCAGTTCCTTGCCGGCGGCGCCGATGAACAGGGTCGCCCCGTCCACGTCGCGCGGCGGGATGGCGCGGCTTGGCGGCATGCCGACGCGGGTCTGGCGGTGGACGGCGATGCTGGTCGGCGTGATCGGGCTGCCGGTCACCGTCCACTCCGCGCCCGTGGTGAAGACCTGCAAGGTGCGGCCCGAGAACACGGTGCGGATGGCGTTCACCTGGTCGGACAGGATGGCGAAGTCCACCGATTCGTCGTCCAGGCCCGTGCCGGGATCGAAGGTGAAGTAGGCGGACGTCTTGGACATCCACACCCGGTTGGGAAGGTCGCGCGAGCCGCCGATGACCAGCCTGTCCTGGTGGAAGGTCACGCTGACCGGCCAGCCCCGCGCCGCCGAGAACGCCATCTCCGTCCAGTCCTTGGTGGAGTCGGTCGACGCCAGGGTTTCATGGCAGGTGGCGGTGGCGGTGCGGGCGTCGGTGACGGCGGTGATCTCCACCTCCTTGCCGTCGATGCGCAGGCGGGCGCCGACGTGCTCGGCCGTGAACACGTCTTCGTCCACCGTCAGCGTCACGCTGCCCGAGGTGCCCGACGGCGTGATGCGCGAAAACGTCGAGGCGAACTTGTGGTGCGGCTGATGGCGCCGGTTCTGCACGTCGTACCAGTACCACGGCGCGATCACCCAGCGGGTGTGGCTGGTCCGCGTGATGGTCTGGGGCTCGCAGTCCGGGTGGACCACCAGCAGCGTGTCGGCCGACTGCGTCCAGTTGAGGTTCGGCAGCATGGCCTCGGTCCACGGCGTGTCCAGCACGGCGATGCGGACGTCGTCCTTGTAGACGGCCATCTTCGCGTGCGTGAACACCAGCAGGTAGACCTGTTCGGTGTTGAACTCGAAGGCCAGCAGGCGGGCCTTGCCCTCGATGCCGTCCACCCAGCGCAGCCCCGGCCGCCGGCTGACGCCGCCCGTCGGGTGAATGACCACGTTGCGCAGGCGGCTCGCCCCGTTCTCGTAGGCGCGCAGGTCGCCGCGGCCGTACAGGCGGGGCGACAGCTCGCCGGCGGAGAAGTTGGTCTTGGTCTGGATCACCATGCCGCTCATCGCCGGGCCTCGATCAGGCTGAAGTCCTGGATGGCGGCCGGCGTGTCCTCCTGGGCGTCGATCAGGCGGGCGCGGCGGATTTCCTCTTCCGCCAGCTTGTGCAGAAGCTCCGCCCGGCTGGTGCTCTCGGTCAGCGGCAGGCAGAATTCCGCCGCCAGCCGCATGATGAGCGCCTGGTCGAAGAAGGCCGGGAAGGCCTCTTCTCCCGGCCGGAAGACGTAGGTCAGCGTCACGGCGTCGGCATCTGTGTGCAGGCGGCGTTCGTGGATGCGGTAACGCAGGCCCCGGCCGCTGGCTCCCGCCCCCGCCGACAGCGCCCGCAGGAAGCCCGGCGGCAGCTGGAAGGCGTTGGCGAAGTCGGCTGCGGGGACGGCGGCCATGCGCGGCAGGGCGCTTTGCGCGGTGGCGAAGTTCCAGGGGTGCGACGACAACAGCGCGTCGCGCAAGGACGGGTAGAGGTTCGCGGCGACCTCGGCCTCGGCGGTGCCTTCGTCGAAGGAGGCGATGCCGGTGGCGCCGATCTTCAAAAGCGCGCGCGAACACAGGGCGATGGCGGTCAGCGCCATGGCGAGGGTCTCCTTAAGAAGCGGCGTCGGGCGGCGGGGCCGCTCAGCGGGTCAGCAGTTGCAGGTCGGCGTCGGACAGGCGCCGCGGGAAATAGGCTCCGTGGCGGAAGTGACCGTAGAGGCATTCGGTCGCCCCGATGTTGACGCCGCAAAGCAGGTGGGTGACGGCGGGCAGCGCGGCCGGCGCTGCGGTGCCGATGATGGTGCCGGCGACGCAGAAGCTCACCTCGCCCGACGCATAGGCGACCGCCATGCGCACCGGCGCATCGGCGGCGGCGGCGGTCGACGCCGTGATTTCGGCTTCCACGACGGAGGCGGCCTTGACCATGACGCTGGGGCGGCGCGAGCCGTCGAAGCGCAGGGACAGGCGGTTGTTCTGGTCGCTGCTCAACTCCAGGGCCGTCAGGGCGTGCGACAGGCCGAAGGTCGAGGCCTCGACGTACAGCGTCCCTTCGTCGGGGCGCATGGCGATGTCGGCGATGCTGCCGTACAGGCCGTCGTAATCCCGCCGCCCGCTGACCGAGGTGGTGGGAATGACGCTGCTGGCGAAGGCGCCGAGTTCCAGCTGGAATGCGTCGGGCGTGCCGGTGACGGTGACGGTCACGCTGCCGCCGCCGGTGGTGACGGTCAGCGGCGTGCCCTCGCTCGCCGATCCGCTGGCTGCGCCCGACAGGGTGGCCGATCCCGCGCCGTGGACGGACAGCGTGTAGGTGCCCGCGTCCAGGGTCACGGTCTGGCTGGCCGGGGCCAGGCTGTTGAGCAGCAGGTTGTCGCGCCGGCCCTCCAGCAGAAGGCCGCGGTAGACGCCGCTGTTGCGTTCGAAATCGTGGCGCAGCGTGTTGCTGGCGACGCTGACCCGCGCGCCGGTGGCGTCGATGCGCGTCGACTCGCCTTCCCGCGTGAAGGGCGGAAAGCTGATCGTCGCCCCGGGGCGGGCCAGAAGATTGAACGTCGGGAAGATGTCGATGGTCATGGGTCGCTCTCGGAATCGCTGGTGGCGCGCTGGGCATCCGCGGCCCCCGCACCGCCGGGGCGATGGACGGGGGCTGCGGCACCGGTCAGACGGCGGCGGTGGTGACCGTGCCGCCCGAGACGTCGCTGATGCGCGACAGCGCGGTGGCCGGGGCCGTGCCGGTGTCGGTGGTCAGGATCATCAGGTCGCCGGTGTTGATCATGTCGGCGGCCGGATTGAAGTAGCCCGCGCCGGTGACCGTGGCGGCGGTGTCGGCGCTGGCGTAGTGCCACAGGGTGAAGCCGTTGGCGTAGGCCAGGACCGACAGGTCCTTGCTCTGGAAGGCCATCGTTCGATACTCCGGTTTGTTTATGAAATGTTCCCCAGTCCCCTAAAGGCGGGGGATCAGGATTCCAGGCAGCGCAGGGAGACGACGCCCGAGGGGTCGATCAGCTTGGCGCCCTGGCTCATCATGTTGTTGACGAAGTGCGACGCGCGGTCGCCGTGCCACGAGACGTCGGTGACGACCTCGGAGCCGATGGCGTGGCCGACGGCGGTCTTGTGGTACCAGTAGCAGAAGCGCACGCCGCTGGAGAGCGTCAGGCCGCTGTGCGGCATCCACAGCGTCCCCAGCCACTTCTTGGCCTGGGTCCCCTTCCACGGCAGGTCGTCCTCGCCGACGTAATCGGCGTTGGAGAACTCGGGGATCGCCAGCAGCTCGGACCACTGTTTCCAGCCGACCACGGCGTGGCGGTCGCCGTCGTCGGGCACGTCGGCCTCGCCCAGCATCTCGAAGGCGGCCAGCACCTTTTCCTTGGTCAGGCCGGTGGTGCCGTCCTGGGCGTAGTTGGTGGAAGCGTCGAACTCGTTGATGATCAGCTCGTCGGTCTTGCGGCCCAGCGCGTAGGCGCCGGCCTTCACCAGCACCTGGCGCTCGTCGATGTTGGTCTTCAGCTCGTCCAGCCGGTCGACCCAGTCGCCGGCGTAGTAGTCATACAGCTGGCACTCGACCGGCGTGTGGTCGAGGTTCATCACCGGCACCTTGCCGTGCCGCGCCTTGGTGGAGGCGGTGCCCTTGCCCACCTTCTGGAAGACGGTGGAGGAGCCCCGGACGTCGTTCTTGGTGCGCACGGTGTTGCGCAGCTTGGACCCCATCTGCTGGAAGGCCAGGTGGACGTCGGCCTGGAAGTGCTTCACGAACGACTTGTCGATCTGAACGGACATGATTGGTCGGTCCTTCGGTTGTGGTGGTGGTGTCTTGGGGAAGGGCGAGAGGGGAACCACCAAGACACCAAGACACCAAGAAAGCGCGCGACGGCGCGTCACCCTCATGTCCTTCCCCGGCTTTCGCCGCCGGGCAATGGACCGCGGGAGCGCGTGGGAGGCCGTGCCTCCCTCGCAATGGATCGCCGCGCAGCGGCGAAGTCTTGGTGTCTTGGTGCCTTGGTGGTTAATCCCCCGCCGCCGGGGCCTTACGCCCCCGGGTAGAGCCGCTTGAAGCCCTCGGCGACCTTGCGGACGGTGGCGGGGTCGCGGTCGCGCCAGTACTTGGGGTCGCGCATCAGGGCCTTGACCTCGTCCTCGGACGACGGTCCGGCCGCGCCCTTGTCCATGCCGCCGAGGCCGGGTTCGCCGGACTGCATCATGCGGAACAGCGCCATGACGCCGTCGGCGGTGCCCGACAGGGCCGTCAGCACGTCCGCGGGCAGGTTGGCCTTGCCCCAGGCCTGGAGCTGGCGGCTGATCTCGCCCCAGCGTTCCTCGCCGCCGAAGTGCTCGATCAGGCGCGACAGCTCACGGTCGCCGTCCATGTCGGCGGCCATGGCCTCGATCACGGGGATCACGCGCTCGGCGGCCAGGTCGTAGACCAGCTGCACCTGCTCGGGCGTGAAGCCGGCGGCGTGGAGGCGGGCGTTGACCTCCGGGTCGGCCTCCAGCAGCGCGTGCGGCGCGGCGATCTGGTAGCCGTCGGGGCTGTCGGGCACACCGATGGGGCCGGCCGCGACCTGCTGCTTGAGCGCCATGTAGGCGGCGAACAGCGCCTCGACGTCGACCTCGCCGGTCTCGGGGTTGAGGAACTCCGCCGGCACCGCGGGCGTGACGCTGGCGGGCTGGGGCGCGGGAATGGCGGGAATGGTCATGGTGACTCCTTCCTTCGGGTGAAGAGGAAGAACCACCAAGACACCAAGGCACCAAGAGAGCACGCGAAGGCGCGCCTTCCCTATTTCCTTCCCCGGCTTGTGCCGCCGGGCAAAGGAAACGAGGGAGCGCGAGGGAGGCCGTGCCTCCCTCGCAACCTCATCGCCGCGCAGCGGCGAAGCCTTGGTGTCTTGGTGTCTTGGTGGTTCAAAAAATGTGCTGGCCTCAGCCCGCCCGTCCCCGCGCCACCAGGGCGAGGATGTGGCGGACGAGGCAGCGCTGGCCTTCCAGGTGACGCAGGGCGTCGGGGCTGGCCTCGGGGCCGAGGGCGCGGTCGAGGGTCAGCGCGCGCAGGTGCTCCAGCGCGCGGGCGCCGTCGCCGCCGGAAAAGACGCGGGCGAAGAGGAAACCCGTGTCGTCTTCCTTGGCGGCGACGGCGTTCTGCCGACCGTCTTCGACCGCACCCCCGGCCCCCGGATCGAGGCCGCTCCAGCCCTCGCGATCAGGCACGCCGGGCATCATGGCGTGCCTCCCGCGCCGGGACCGGCCGCGCCCGGGGAGGGGGCGGGCGTCAGGCCGGCGGTGGCGGGGTGATCGGGCGAGGGCGGAGCGGCCCCGGCGGACGGCGGCGGCGGCGCGGCGGGCGTCACGCCCAGCGGCACGGGGCCGCCGGGGACGGGCGCCTCGGGCGGCGTTTCGCGGATCAGTTCCGCGGGCACGCCCAGCGCGCGGCCCAACCAGCGGGCCGCCGCCACCGTGTCCACGGCCCCGGCCGCTTCCGGGCCGAGGCCGGCGACGGATGTCAGCCAGGTGAGGGTGTTCTGCGCATCGGCCTGGGCCTGCGTGCGCGCCAGCGGCGACTGATAGGTCAGGTCGACCACGCGGCCGTCCACACGCATGTCGGGGATCTCGCCCCGCCGGCGCAGGATGGACAGGGCCCGCATGACCAGCGGCGTCAGAAGCTCCGATTGCAGCCGGCCGTAGGTGGCGCCCAGGATGCGCGCCATCTCGGCCGACCGTTCCAGCACCTCCGTCGCCGTCATGGTCGGCGCGTCGGGCTGGCCCAGGCGGTCGACCAGCAGGGCGTGCCGGATGCGCCCGCGCAGGTCGTCGAGGACAAGCTGGCTGACGTCGAACCGTCCCGGCGCCTCCAGCGGCGTCAGGCCCGACGAGCCGACGGCCTTGGGAATGATGGCGCCGGGAACCAGGCGGATGTTGGCTGGGTTCAGCACGCCGTCGTCGTCGGCCTGCCAGATGCCGGTGACGGAGATGCTGGCGTTCTTCAGCACCAGTTCCACCACCTTGTTGGCGGTCTTGATGTCGGGCAGGGCCTTCATCACCGGACTGCGGCCGTAGGCCTCGCCGGGCGCCTTGAGCCAGCGGAAGGTGATGAACGGCGAGCGTGCGAAGCGCCCTTCGGCCAGCACGACGGCGTCGGACACCGCCGGCATGCCTTCCGGGTCCAGCAGGGCCGTGTAGACGAAGCCCGCGCCGTCCGGGGCGGGCGTCACGGCCTCCAGCACGGCAAAGCGGGCGTCGGGATCATCCTCGGCGCGGGCGACCATCGCGTCGGGCAGGGCGGCGGCGGGAAAGCGCTCGCGCAAGGTGGGCAGACCGGCTTCCGATCGGCGGAAGGTGATTTCCAGCCGGCCCGAGGCACCTTCCTCAACCACCAGTTCCGACAGCGGCACGGCGGTGAAGCGGAACGCGCTGGGGCTGCCCGGCGGGGCTTCCTCGAACAGAAGGCTGGCGGTGCCGGCGATGACCAGGTCCAGGTAGGCCTGGTGCATTTCCACGGCGAAGTTGGCGCGGTCGAAGTGGCCGCGGACGATCTCGGCGGTCTTTTCCAGCAGCGGCGCGACGGCGTCGCGCTCGGCGTCCTCCACCTCCACGCCGGCGGCCAGCCCGAACCAGCGCGCCCATGGCGGGGTGAGCTGGGCGAGCAGGCTGGCGGCCAACTGGTCGACGGCGTCCGGCGCGGTGCCGTCGAACAGCCGGTCGGTGCGCTTGGCTCCCTCCGCGCCCGTGCCGGCGGTCGAGCCGTCACGGCTGGGCAGGGTGAAGTCGTAGCATTCGCGCCAGTGGCCGTCCCAGGCGCTGCGGCGCGACCGGGCGGCCCGGTAGCGGCGCAACAGGGCCTCGGTGTCGACGGTCATGGGTCATTCTCCCAACAGGGTCTTGCGGCGGCGCTCCGGCGCGCCGGGCGGCGGGGTGAGGACGCCGCGCCATGATGTCGCGACGGTGCGGCGGCGGGCGGCCTCGGCCTCTTCCCGGGCGCGCATCCGACGGCGGCGGTCGTCCTGCGGCGTCGGTCCGGCGGGCGCCGCCGAGGCGGGGTTGGGCGACGGCTCGGCACCCTGCGGGGGCGCGGCGTTGTCCGGCTGCGGCGAAACCGGCGCCGGGTCGGGGGCGGCGGGTGCCGGCGCCTTCCTCTCGGCGGGGCCGTCGCTGGCCGCCGCGACCACCCGGCCGTCGGCGGTGACGGCGGTGGGCGGGGCGTAGGTCCCCGTCTTCTTGCGCCAGGCCCGGTATTCCGCGGCGGACATCTCGGTGCCGTCATCGAACACGACGCGGTACCAGTCGCGCCCGGGGGTCTTCATCCAGGACGGCGGGACGGGCTCGCCGGCGCCGTCGTCGACCCAGGTCATGGGCTTGGGCGGCGGCGGCGTCGGCAGGCTGTCGAGCAGGGCCTTGCTGGGACGGCCGGGCGGCAGGTTGCCGGAGTCCATCAACCGCTCGAAGTCCTCGATGGTGTCGAGCGGCGGCAGGGATGCAAAACCTCCCATGGACCGGATCTCCCTTCGGTGGGTGGGTGGGTGGATGAGCGGTCACGCCCGGGCCGCCTACGAAAAAGCCCGCCGGACGGGGTGTCCGGCGGGCGGTGGGCGCACCTGTGGCGTTGACAAGAGGATTTATGCCCCATATTCCGGCGTCGTGTCAAGAATATTTTCTTCGAAAACGCATTTTGTCTTCGTGCCGCCCAGCGCGCGGTACAACTGCCAGGGGGTGAAAACGCCCGGCAGCCGCACGCCAATGACGCGCTTGACCGCTTCCACACACGTATAGGGCCGCCACGGCGCCAGGCGGCGGGCGGGCTCGCGGATGCGGGCCGGCAGGACGGTCAGGCCGCGCGCCCGAAACCAGCGCGCCGGGTCCCATCCCGCCAGTTCGGGCACTACGCGCAGGGCGGTATAGTGGGACAGCGGGTCGACCACCACCCATGCCCCGTCCGTCCGCACCACGGCGAAGCAGTGGCGGAAGCCGGGGCGCAGCAGGCGCAGCCAGCGGATGTCGGTGTCGCCGCTGAACACCACCAGCGCCGGTGCTCCAGGCGCGTCTGTCGTGGCGGCGGCCTCTGGCGGCAGGCCGGGGCGCGGTACGGCCGCAGCTGCAGTGGCGCAGGCGGGGGAGGACGCCGTGCCGCTCATGCCACGATCCCCTTGCCGCGCAGGACGGTGGTCAGGCGGTCCAGCGCGTCCTCCCACAGACGGTGGGCGACGACCTGGTCGGGCAGGCGGGGGTCCGGTGGGGTGAGCGCGCGGCCGTAGTTCCCCAGCACCCGCAGGTGGCGCCGGTCGATGACGCGCCGGCGGGCGAGTGCCAGTGCGGCGCGGCTGATGTCGTCGGGGTCGCAGGGGCGGGCGACGCGGCCGGCGCCGGCGACGAATCGGGCGCCTTCGTCACGGGCGATCTGGCACTGCCAGAACCAGAACCAGGCCTCCTGGGCATCGGCGAAGGGGTCGGTCGGCCGCTCGTCCAGGGCACGGACGGCGGCGGGCTGAGATTGGGCCATGACGGGTCTCTCCACGGTTGGAACATAACAAGAACAACCGGAAGTGTTAGGATTGCGCGCCCAGCCGGTCAAGGAAATTCTCGGAATTTCTTCTTAATGCGTTAGCGGTCCTGCTGTAAGACCATGTTCCCATGCTGAAGCACTCGCAGATCTGGCGCGCCATTGATCGCCTTGCCGAATCCAAGGGCCTGTCTCCCTCCGGGCTGGCGCGACGGGCCGGACTCGATTCCACCACCTTCAACAAGTCCAAGCGCACGACGCGCGAGGGCAAGCCCCGCTGGCCCTCCACCGAGTCCATCGCCAAGATCCTGCAGGCCACCAACACCTCGCTGGCAGAATTCACGGCGCTGGTGGAGGGCGACGGCATCGGCCGCCCGGCACCGCAGACCCTGCCGCTGATCGGCTTTGCCCAGGCCGGGCAGGCGGGCTACTTCGACGATGCCGGCTGGCCCGTCGGCGCCGGCTGGGACGAGATCCGAACGCCCGAGGTCACCGATCCCCACGCCTATGCCCTCGAGGTCTCGGGCGATTCCATGCAGCCGGTCTACCGCGACGGCGATATCCTGGTGGTCGCACCCGACGAAGCGCCCCGCCGCGGCGACCGCGTGGTGGTCCGCACCATGGAGGGCGAGGTCATGGTCAAGGAACTGCTGCGCCTGTCGGAAAAGCGGGTGGAACTGAAAAGCCTCAACCCCGTGCACGACGACCGTTCGCTGGCGCGCGAACAGGTGGAATGGATCGCCCGGGTGCTGTGGGTGAGCCAATAGATCATTTTCCTTGACCACAGGCAAAGGACTGTGGTCCTAATTCTCCCCTCCGAGATTCGCCGGAAGGAGCCTGTCATGCTGCCCGAAACGCTGGAGCGCCGCTTCAATGGGCCGGTGCCGTGCGCCCTGGCCCTGGGGACGGTGGTGGACGAGGCGGTGCTGCGCCGCCGCCAGGCGCTTGCCCGCGCCCGCGCCCTGGCGCGCATGGCCGCCCGCGCCCGCGCCGACGTCGCCCACCTGCGCCGCCGCGCCGCCCCTTCGGCGGCCCTGTCCCGTTGCGCCGACCGCCTGGAGTGGGCGCGGGCGGAGGCCGAACACTGGCGCCGTCGCGCCCTGTAACGGCGCGTGCCGCGGCGTTGGACAGGGGCGGCAGCCCGTGGCTATCCTGAGCGTTCCAATCAGGATCACCAACCGCTCTCACGCCGCCGCGCTCGCCGGCGGCCAAGCATAAAATCGAGGAGCGCCATGAAGGGCCAGATCGCGACGGAAGGCGTCGTCTACGCGCAAGGGGAATGGCACGTCGGCAACCCCAAGCTGCTGGGACCGCGCACCCACGGGGTGTGGCTGGGCTCGGTGGTGTTCGACGGGGCCCGCTATTTCGACGGCGTCGCGCCGGACCTGCTGCCCCACTGCGAACGCGCCGTAACGTCCGCCCGCGTGCTGGGCATGCAGCCCCAGATCACCGGCGCCGAGATCGCCGAGCTGGCATGGGAGGGCATCCGCCGTTTTCCCCGCGACTCGCAGCTCTACATCTGCCCCATGTTCTGGGGCGAGTCGGGCTTCATCGTCCCCGACAGCCACGACGTCGGGTTCGGCATGTCCATCTATCCGTCGCCGCTGCCGCCGGCCGACGGCTTCAAGGCCATGCTGTCCAGCTTCCGCCGTCCCGCCCGCGACATGGCCCCCACGGAAGCCAAGGCAAGCTGCCTGTACCCCAACACCGGGCGCGCCGTCGCCGAGGCCAAGGCGAAGGGATGCGACACCGCCGTCATGCTCGACCCGTCGGGGAACGTTGCGGAATTCGCCTACACCAACCTGTTCTTCGGCAAGGGCGGCGTCGTCCACACGCCGGCGCCCAACGGCACCTTCCTCAACGGCCTGACCCGCCAGCGCGTCATCAAGCTGCTGCGCGACTCCGGCGTGACCGTGGAGGAACACGCCATCACCTGGAACGAGGTGCTGGGCGCCGACGAGGTCTTTGCCACCGGCAACTATCAGAAGCTGGGCTGGTGCAAGCAGCTGAACGACCGGACGTTCATGAAGGGGCCGCTGTACGAGCGGGCGCGGGAGCTGTACTTCGCCTATGCGCGAGAGCATGGCCGGCCGTGAGCGCGGCAGGCTCCGGTGGCGGTGTGCGGCGAGGCCACCAAGACACCAGGGCTTTCCGGCTGCGCCGGAATATGATGCGAGGGAGCCACGGGCTCCCTCGCGCTCCCGCGATTCCTTATTCATCACCTTGTCGAAGACCTGGCTAAAGCGGACACCGGAATGAGGATGGCGCGCCTTCGCGCGCTGTCTTGGTGTCTTGGTGGTTCAAGAACCCACGCCAGCCATTGTAGCGACACCGCCCCCGTCAGCACACCCTCTTGGTGTTCTTCGTGTCTTGGTGGCATCCCTAAACCACCGCCAGCCGCGTCCAGCCCGGCCTACGAGTCGGCCTCCGGATGCGGCTCGGGGCCTTCCTCGACGTCGATGGGCACGCCCGGCTGCTGCTTGCCGGTGCGAATCGCCAGCGCCGACTTCACGTGCGCAACGTTCGGCGCCGCCGTCAGCCGCGTGGTGAGGAAACGCTGATAGTCGTCCCAGTCGTGCGCCACCACCTTGAGCAGGAAGTCGGTCTCGCCGGCCAGCATGTGGCATTCGCGCACCTCGGGCCAATCGTTCACCAGCCCTTCGAACGCGCGCAGGTCGGCTTCGGCCTGGCTGTTGAGGCCGACATGGGCGAACACCGTGACGTTGTAGTTGAGCGCCCCGGGGTCGATGTCGGCGTGGTAGCCACGAATGAACCCCGCTTCCTCCAGCGCCCGCACGCGCCGAAGGCAGGGCGGAGCCGAGATGCCTGCACGGCGGGCCAGCTCCACGTTGGTCATCCGGCCATCCGCCTGCAGGTCGCTCAGGATGCGCCGATCGATGCGATCAAGCTTCACCCGCTGCATGTCGTAAATTATCCTCCCCGGTGTTCCGCCGGAATCTTATGTCGCTCCGGCGCAATGATATTTCAAGGTAATGGCCGCGCGCGGCAATGACAATAAGGGTTTCGGGCCAAAGGCGTCATTTTTCATGTGCCCATTGACGCGAAGCCGGGTAACGTCGTTTCATCGGGAACGCGGGACAAGCCCGAATGCTGCATGGCACCGCTGCGAAAAGCGCCGATCGGTGCGCCGCGGCGGTGGGGTTGCGGAGATTCCCGCATGCCCGAGTCGGGCAGGGCCGCCCGGCGATCGGGAGGTGCAGCGTCTGCGCCCTACGGCGCGCAAGCGGTGTGGGCGCTACAATTTAATCATTCCGACTTGCAAACCGGGGCGCCCGGCGTCTACATAGAGGCCGCACTCGGGTCCTTGCGATCCAGAAAGACATTTTCGAGAACGGAGCGAGCAATCATGACCGAGACCACCCCCACCGTGACCTCGCTGGTCGGCAAGCAGGCCCCGGACTTCACCGCCCAGGCCGTGATGGGTGACAACTCCATCAACGCCGAATTCAGCCTGAAGGACTACCTGAAGGGCAGCTACGGCTGGGTGTTCTTCTACCCGCTCGACTTCACCTTCGTGTGCCCGTCGGAGATCATCGCCCACGATCACCGCATGGCGCAGTTCGAGGAGAAGGGCTGCAAGGTCGTTTCCGTCTCCGTCGACAGCCAGTTCACCCACCTGGCCTGGAAGAAGACCCCGCAGGACGAAGGCGGCCTGGGCAACGTCAAGTTCCCCATGGTGGCCGACCTGAACAAGCAGATCGCCCGTGACTTCGGCGTGCTGCTGGAGGACGCCGGCGTCGCCCTGCGTGGTTCGTTCCTGATCGACAAGAACTTCAACGTTCGCCACGCCACCATCAACGACCTGCCGCTGGGCCGCAACGTCGACGAGGCCCTGCGCATGGTCGACGCCCTGGCCTTCCACGAAGAGCACGGCGAGGTCTGCCCCGCCGGCTGGACCAAGGGCAAGAAGGGCATGCAGGCCACGCCGGACGGCGTCGCCGCCTTCCTGAAGGAAAGCGCCAGCGAGCTGTAATCGGCTCCGGCATCACCGCCTTCATGCGCGAGGCGCCCGAGCGATCGGGCGCCTCGTCGCGTTTCGGCGGCGGACAGGGGTCGTGTTTCGGGCCGGTCCGGGCGCGGCGCAGTTGCGCGCCCCCGCCGCCGTCACTATTCTCGCCGCCACGTTTGAAAACCCGACCCCCGCGGCCTGTGCCGGCGGGGTGACAGACCAAGAGGCCTTCGCAGGACATGGCAGAGCATCACACCAAGGTTCTCATTCTCGGTTCCGGCCCGGCGGGCTGCACCGCCGCCGTCTACGCCGCGCGCGCCAACTTGGCCCCGATCCTGGTGTCCGGCATCCAGCCGGGCGGTCAGTTGACCATCACCACCGATGTCGAGAACTACCCGGGCTTCGCCGATCCCATCCAGGGCCCCTGGCTGATGGAGCAGATGCAGAAGCAGGCGGAGAACGTCGGCACCACCTGGATGCACGACACCATCACCGAGGTCGACCTGTCCCAGCGCCCGTTCAAGGCGGTTGCCGATTCGGGCGATGTGTACTACGGCGAAACCCTGGTCATCTCCACCGGCGCCTCGGCCCGCTGGTTGGGTCTGGAGAGCGAGTCGCGCTTCCAGGGCTTCGGCGTGTCGGCCTGCGCCACCTGCGACGGGTTCTTCTTCCGCAACAAGGTCGTGGCCGTGGTCGGCGGCGGCAACACGGCCGTCGAGGAAGCCATCTTCCTGACCAACCATGCCAGCAAGGTCTACCTGATCCACCGCCGCGACGAGCTGCGGGCGGAGAAGATCATGCAGGATCGCCTGTTCGCCAACCCCAAGGTCGAGCCCGTCTGGGACTCGGTGCTGGACGACGTGCTGGGCGGCGGCGAGCCGCTGGGCGTGACCGGCGTGAAGCTGCGCAACGTCAAGACCGACGCGGTGTCGGAACTGCCGCTGGAAGGTGTGTTCATCGCCATCGGCCACACGCCGAACACGGCGCTGTTCCAGGGCCAGTTGGAGATGGACGAGAACGGCTACCTGATCACCAAGCCCGACTCGACCGCCACCAGCATCCCCGGCGTCTATGCCGCCGGCGACGTGCAGGACCACGTCTACCGCCAGGCCGTCACCGCCGCCGGCACAGGCTGCATGGCGGCGATCGAGGCCGACCGCTTCCTGGCGCTCCACGGCCAGACCTGATACAGGTTCAACAACAAGGCTGAAGAACAGACAATGGCTCGCAGGGAGGCCTCCATGCCGCACCGCGCCGGCAGCAGGATGGACTGGGACAAGCTGCGCATCTTCCATGCGGTGGCGGAAGCAGGCTCCTTCACCCACGCCGGGGAAACGCTGAACCTCAGTCAGTCGGCGGTCAGCCGGCAGATCAGCGCGCTGGAGGAAAGCCTGACGGTCTCCCTCTTCCACCGCCACGCCCGCGGCCTGATCCTGACGGAACAGGGCGAGCTTCTGTACAACACGGTGCACGAGGTCTTCGCCAAGCTGTCCATGGCGGAAGCCCGCCTGACCGAAAGCCGCGAGCGTCCGGAAGGCCCGCTGAAGGTGACCACCACGGTCGCCTTCGGCTCGGTCTGGCTGACCCCGCGCATCAAGGAGTTCATGGACACCTACCCCCACATCGACATGAGCCTTCTGCTCGATGACGGGGAGGTGGACCTGGCCATGCGCGAGGCGGACGTGGCGATTCGCTTCCACCCGCCGCGCCAGCCCGACCTGGTGCAGCGCCACCTGATGGGGCTGCACTACCAGATCTACGCCTCGCCGGAATACCTGAAGAAGTACGGCATTCCCAAGCATCCCGAGGACCTGGACAACCACCGCCTCATCGTCTACGGCGAGGACGCCAAGGCGCCGGTCGACAACATGAACTGGCTGCTGACCGCCGGCGGCGTGCCGCGCCAGCGCCGCCAGCCGGTGCTGCGGGTCAACAACATCTACGGCATCTTCCGGGCCGTGCAGTCGGGGCTCGGCATCGCCGCCATGCCCGACTACTTCTCCACCGAGGCCACCAATCTGGTCCAGGTGCTGCCGGAACTGCGCGGGCCCGGCTTCGACTGCTTCTTCGTCTATCCCGAGGAGTTGCGTCACTCCAAGCGCGTCGCCGTCTTCCGCGATTTCCTGCTGCGCAAGCTGGCCGAGCGCAAGTAGGGCGGGCGAGTATCCGACCGTTGCGAAAGGGCTTCCGATGCGCCACCATCGGGAGCCCTTTTTCCTTGTGCCGGAGGACCTTGACCCATGCCGCACGACGGTCACGACCATGACCATCAGGCCGTTCCCTCCGACCCCGCGCTGCGCGTCAAGGCGCTGGAAACCCTGCTGACGGAAAAGGGACTGGTCGACCCCGCCGCGCTGGACGAGATCGTCGACACCTACGAGCACCGCGTCGGCCCGCGCAACGGCGCCCGCGTGGTGGCGAAGGCCTGGAGCGATCCCGCCTACCTGGAGCGCCTGCGGACCGATGCCACCGCCGCCATCGCCGAACTGGGATACGAGGGCCGGCAGGGCGAGCACATGGTGATCGCCGAGAACACCGACACCGTCCACAACATGGTCGTCTGCACCCTGTGCAGCTGCTATCCCTGGTCCGTCCTGGGCCTGCCGCCGGTGTGGTACAAGTCCGACGCCTACCGCTCGCGCGCGGTCATCGACCCGCGCGGCGTGCTGGCGGACTTCGGCATCAGGCTGTCCGACGAGATCGAGGTGCGCGTCTGGGACTCCACCGCCGAGACGCGTTACCTGGTGATCCCCCAGCGCCCCGCCGGCACCGAAGGCCTGGCGGAAGACCAGCTCGCCGACCTGGTCACCCGCGATTCCATGATCGGCACCGGCGTCGCCCTGTCGCCCGCGGAGGCCGGGCGATGAACGGCATCCACGACATGGGCGGGATGCACGGCTTCGGCCCCGTGCGCCCCGAGCCGGACGAGCCGGTCTTCCACGCCGACTGGGAAAGGCGCGCGCTGGCCCTGACGCTGGCCATGGCCGCCTGGGGCAAGTGGAACATCGACGCCAGCCGCCACGCCCGCGAGCGCATCCCGCCGGCTGCGTATCTCGACTACACGTACTATGAGCGCTGGATCGCCGCGCTGACCGACATGATGGTCGAGCACGGCCTGATTTCCGCCGAAGAGGCCGCGTCGTGCGCGCCTGACCCCGATGCACCCAGGGCCGAGCCGCCGCTGACGCCCGAGCGGGTCGGGCCGGTACTGCGCAAGGGCGGGCCTTCGGCGCGTCCGCTCGATCGGGCGCCGCGCTTTGCCGTCGGCGACCGGGTGCGGGCGAAAAACCTCAACCCGGACGGCCACACGCGCCTGCCGCGCTATGCCCGCGGCAAGGTGGGAGAAGTGGTGCAGCACCACGGCGGCCATGTCTTCCCCGACTCCAACGCCCATTTCCGGGGCGAGGACCCGCAGCCGCTCTATGCCGTGCGCTTCACGGCGCGGGAGCTGTGGGGGCCGGACGCCCATCCGCGCGACACCGTGACGCTGGACCTGTGGGAGCCCTACCTCGATGCCGTCTGACACCCGCCGCGCCGTGCCCGCGCCCGTGCCCATGCCCGAGCGCCCGTTCGAGGAGCCCTGGCAGGCCCAGGCCTTCGCCATGGCCGTGCACCTGTCGGAGACGGGCCTGTTCACCTGGGCCGAGTGGACGGAAACCTTCGGCACCGTCTTGTCCATGGCCCGCACGGCCGGCCGCCCGGTGGACGGCGCGGCCTATTGGGAGCACTGGGTGACGGCGCTGGAGATGCTTCTGGCCGCGCGCGGCGAGGCCGAGAAGCCGGCGCTGGAGGCCCTGAAGGAGGCGTGGGCGGAGGCCTACCGCACCACGCCCCACGGAACGCCCGTCCGCCTCGGGGCCTCCTGACCTCTGTCGTCAGAACCCGTCGACATGGCCGGCGGTGTTCAGGTGCATGCGCAGGGCCGCCGGTTGGCGGGGCAGGCCCGGCATGGTCATGATGTCGCCGCACACCGCCACCACGAACCCCGCGCCGGCGGCCAGCCGCACTTCGCGCACCGGCAGCATGTGGCCGTCCGGCGCGCCCTTGGCCGACGGGTCGGCGGAAAAACTGTATTGCGTCTTGGCGATGCAGACCGGCAGGCGACCGTAGCCCAGGGCCTCGAACTCCTGCAACTGGCGCAGCACCTTTGGCTCGATCACCACCCCGGCGGCGCCGTACAGCCCCGTCGCCACGGCCTCGATCTTCTCGGCCAGCGGCAGGGACTCCTCGTACAGGAAGCGGGGCTCGGGCGTCGGCTCCTGGGTGAGCGCGTCCACGGCCTCGGCCAATGCGACCGCGCCGCCGCCGCCGGAGGCCCAGTGGTCGGCCACCACCAGCGGCACGCCGGCGGTGTCGCACAGCGCGCGGACGGCGGCGACCTCGGCCTCGGTGTCGCCGGAGAAGCGGTTGAGCGCCACCACCAGGGGCAGACCGAAGCGCTGCATGTTGCCGACGTGGCGGGCCAGGTTGGCCCCGCCCGCGCGCACGGCCTGCGGGTCGGGGATGCCCAGCGCGTCCTTGCCGACGCCGCCGTGCATCTTCAGCGCGCGGACGGTCGCGACCAGCACGGCGGCGTCCGGGCGCAGGCCGCTCTGGCGGCACTTGATGTGCAGGAACTTCTCGGCCCCCAGGTCGGCGCCGAAGCCGGCCTCGGTCACCGTCACGTCGGCCAGGGCCGAGGCCGTGCGGGTGGCGAGGACCGAGTTGCAGCCATGCGCGATGTTGGCGAACGGACCGCCGTGGATGAAGGCCGGGTTGTGCTCCAGCGACTGCACCAGGTTGGGCGCCATGGCGTCGCGCAGCAGGCAGGCCATGGCGCCGTCGGCCCCGACGTCGCGGGCACGCACCGGGCGGCCGTCGCGGGCGCGGCCGACGATGATGTCGCCCAGCCGCCGCTGCAGGTCGTCCAGTCCCGTGGACAGGCACAGGATCGCCATGACCTCCGACGCCACGGTGATGTCGAAGCCGTCCTCGCGCGGAACGCCCTGCGCGGGTCCGCCCAGGCCGGCGACGATGTGGCGCAGGGCCCGGTCGTTCATGTCGGCGACGCGCTTCCAGGTGACGCGGCGGGTGTCGATGTCCAGCGGGTTGCCCCAGTGCAGGCTGTTGTCCAGCAGCGCCGACAGCAGGTTGTGGGCGCTGGTGACGGCGTGGAAGTCGCCGGTGAAGTGCAGGTTGATCTCGTCGATGGGCGCCACCTGCGCCCGGCCGCCGCCCGTCGCCCCGCCCTTCATGCCGAAGCAGGGGCCGAGGGAGGGCTCGCGCAGGCAGACGGCCGCCCGCTTGCCGATGGCGTTCAGCCCGTCGCCCAGGCCGACGGTGGTGGTCGTCTTGCCCTCGCCTGCGGGAGTGGGGGTGATGGCGGTGACCAGCACCAGCCGCCCGCGCGGCGCGCTGGCCAGGTCGGCGACGCGGTCGAGGTCCAGCTTGGCCTTGTGGCGGCCGTAGGGGATCAGGTCGTCGGCGGTCAGCCCCAGGCGGTCGGTGGCGACCTCGGCGATCGGCTTGAGGGGGGCCGCGCGCGCGATTTCAAGGTCGGAGCGGGGGCGGTCGGCGACGCGCGCCGGGTGCGCGGCGACGTCGGCATGGTGGTGGACGGCGGTCGGGCGAGTCATGGCGGCGGACTCCGTTTTCCTTGCTTGCGCCCCGGCGCTTGGCACGCCGGGGCCGTCGTTCAGGCGCCACGAGGGCAGGCGCCACGAGGGCTCACGCGCCTGATCGGCGCGGGATCGTGGTCACGACCCTATTCGCGTTTCGCGCCCGCGCTGCGCGCGTGAAAAGCTCTGTGCTTCCTCTTCGGCCCGTTGACCGGACAGCGCGCGGAACCAGTGGGCGGTGGTCTCCACCCCGCCGAAGGGAAAGGCGTGCAACCCCTGCGGCGCGCTTTGCGGTTCGGCCACGGCGGCGGCGGCGATGTCGCGGATCATGGCTTCGGGCGTCCAGGTGCCCAGCAGCCCGGCGGCGGCGCCGGGGCGGCGGCGCAGGGCGGTGAGGGAGGCGCCGATCCCGCAACTGAGCGCATAGCGGAGCAGCGTGCGGGGGCTGGCCGGTCCCGGCAGGCCGACCCGCACCGGCAGGGTGATCCCGGCGGCCCGGATTGCCCGCAGCCAGCCGACGACGGGCGTCGCGGAGAACGTGAACTGCGTCGTGATCCAGAGGGTGGAGCCGGTTTCGGCGGCGTAGTCCTGCTTGGCCTTCAGCGCCCGCGCCAGCTCCTCGGCCGAGGCCTGGGGGTGGCCTTCCGGGTGGCCGGCGACGCCCAGGGTGGTCAGGCCGTGGCGCAGCAGGATGCCGTCGTCGAGCACCGGCAGGGTCGAGGCGAAGGGGCCGGCCGGCGTTTCGGTTCCGCCGGCCAGCAGCAGCAGGCGGTCCACCCCGCCGCGGTCCACCAGCGCGGCCAGCCAGCGGTCGAGCGCCTCGCGGCTCGGCACGGCGCGGACGGCCAGGTGGGGGACGGGCACCATGCCCTCGGCCTTCAGACGGGCGCAGAGGGGCGGGACGACGGCTTCGTAATCCAGGCCGGGCAGATGCGGCACGTACACCGCCGTGCCGTGCGGCAGAAGGGCGTCGAAGCGGGAAAGCGCGCGCGCCGCCCGGGGCGTGACCTCGGTGGAAAAGCTCCGGGACAGCGCGCGCACCGCCGCGGCCTCCGCCAGGCCGGGCTCGGGGTCCTCCTCGCCGGAGGACGCAGGGGATGGGGAAGGCGATGGCGACATGACGCACCTCTCCTTTCGGCGGCCCCTTGGGCGGGGCCGCCGTTTCAGTGGCTTGCGGGGTGGCGGGCGGTCTCAGTCCGCGTAATCGCGGCCTTGCAGGCGGGCCCGTTCGCGCGCGCTGGGGTTGGCGGAGGCGCGGAAGGGCATCTGCACCACCTTGGCCTCCACCGGCTGGCCGGGGATTTCCGCGTACTGCTCGGGCAGCCAGACCCTCAGCGGGGTGTCCAGGGCCGACATCTCCAACGGGACGTAGCCCATGGCGATGTTGGCGCCCAGCTCCGGCGAGTACCACGGGCTGGTGACATAGCCCACGGGCTCGCCGCCGTCGGCGCCCGAGATCAGCCAGAAGTCGGGCGCATAGTCGGTGATCGGGCGCCCGCCCATGACCATGCCGACAAGCTGCTGGCGATAGGGCCGCCCGCCGGCCTCCAGGTCGGCGCGCACCTTTTCCAGCGCCGCCTTGCCGATGTAGTCGGCGGTCTTCTTGCGCGGCACCTGGTAGCCCAGGTTGCACTGGAAGGGCAGGGTCTCGTGGTCCAGGTCCTGGCCCCACGACAGGATGCCCGCGGCGATGCGGCGATGGTGGGCCGGCGCGATGACCATCAGGCCGTGCTTCTCGCCGGCCTCCAGCACGGCGTTCCACATGTCCTCCGCATACAGGGTGGCGTCGCGGAGATAGATTTCATAGCCCTTCTCGCCGGAGAACCCGGTCTGGGAGACCACGACCGACCGGCCGCCGACGGTGGCTTCCATCAGGCCGTAGTAGGGCATGGCGCGCACCGCGTCGCCCACCAGGTCGGCCATGAGGTCCTCGGACTTGGGCCCCTGGATCTGGACCGGGGACACGTCGATCTCGGCGATGTCGACGTCCATCTTCAGGCCGGTGTTGACGCCGCGCAGCCACATCTCGATGTCGCTGTCGGACAGGGAGAACCAGAACTCGTCCTCGGCGATGCGCAGCAGGACGGGGTCGTTCAGGATGCCGCCGCGCTCGTTGCACAGGATGACGTATTTACCGCGCATGGGCGCGACGCGGGTGACGTCGCGGGTGATGACGTAATTGACGAAGGCTTCGGCGTCGGGGCCCTTCACGCAGATCTGGCGTTCGACCGCGACGTTCCACATGGTCACGCGGTTGACCAGGGCGTCGTATTCCACCATGGCCCCGCCGTCCTCGGGACGGACGTAGCCGCGCGGGTGGTACATGCGGTTGTAGACGGTGGCGCGCCAGCAGCCGGCCTTGTGGCTCAGGTGCCAGTAGGGCGACTTGCGCACGCGGGTGGAGATCAGAAGCTCGGTCGGCGTCGGGCCGCTCTGGCGCAGGTTGATGGGCACCCGGCGGTCGGACTGGTCGACGCTCGACGCTTGCGTTTCCAGAAGGTCGAGGCGGCGCAGCGGCGCGTCGGCCGGTTCTGCGGTGGCGGTGTCGAGGGCTTCGGCGGCGGAGGCGGAGTTCGGCGGGGTCATCGGGGGCAACCTCCCTATGGGTCCGTTTCACCCCCTTACCATGCGCCGCTTGCGACACCTCCGCCGTCACGGATGCGACATGGAATAACCATTCTGCGCCATCAAGTTTGAAGGGGTTCCGCCCATGCGGATACGGCCGGCGCTGGCGCCGGCCGTTGGGTTAAGCCTTATCCTTTTTGTCAGGCATGGGCGGGTGTGGCCGGCGCCTCGGCCTTGTCGCGCAGCCGCAGGTTTTCCGGGTCCCAGGGGCTTTCGGCAATGACCTCCACCCGGTGCGGCGTGCCCAGGATGTCCATCACCAGTTCCGTCCCCGGCTCGGCCGCGTCGGGCCGCAGCATGGCGAGCGCCAGTGAGGCGCCGACCCGCCAGCCGTAGTTGCCCGCCGTCGCCCGGCCGACCAGTTCGCCGCCCGTGTCGTGGACCGGGTTGTTGCCCACCGCGTCGGCATCGGTGACGTCGTGGACCTTCAGCGTCACGAAGCGCCAGCGCAGCCCCTCCTCGCGCCGCTTCAGCAGCGCATCGCGGCCGATGAAGTCGCCCTTGTCGGGCCGCACGAAGCGGTCCAGGCCGGATTCCTCGGCCCCGTACTCGATGGACAGTTCGGCGCCGACCATGCGATAGGATTTCTCCAGGCGCAGGCTGTCCATGGCGCGGATGCCGAAGGGCTTGAGGCCCAGGTCCTGGCCGGCGGCCATGAGGGTGTCGAACAGATGGTTCTGCATCTCCAGAGGATGGTGCAGCTCCCACCCCAGCTCGCCGACGAAGTTGACGCGAAGGGCCTTCACCGGCGCCATGCCGATGACCACATCCTGCCCGGACAGCCAGGGGAAGGCGGCGTTGGACCAGTCGTCGTCGCTGACCCGCTCCAGCACCTGCCGCGCCTTGGGTCCGGCGAGCACCAGCGCGCCCATCTGCGTGGTCAGGTCCGTCATGCGCACCGAGCCATCCGTCGGCATGTGCTTGCGCAGCCAGTCGTGGTCGATGCGCTGGAGCGCGCCGGCCGAGACCAGATAGAAGCGGTCCGGCGCCTCGCGCTGGATGGTGAACTCGCTCATCACTCCGCCGGAGGGGGCGAGGGCGTGGCACAGGCCGACGCGGCCGATCTTCTTGGGCAGATTGTTGGCGACCAGGTGGTCGAGGAAGGCTTCCGCCCCCGGCCCCTCGATCCGGCACTTGGCGAAGGCCGTCATGTCCAGAAGACCGACGTTTTCCGCCACGTTGCGGCATTCGGCCCCGACATGCTCGAACCAGCGCGAGCGGCGGAAGGACCAGTGATCCTCCTGCGGCACGCCGGCGGGGGCGAACCAGTTGGGACGCTCCCACCCGAATTTCTGGCCGAAGACCGCGCCCAGGTTCTTCATGCGCTCGTAGCAGGGGGCGGTGCGCAAAGGCCGGCCGGCGGGGCGTTCCTCGTCGGGATAGTGGACGGTGTAGACGTTGGCGTAGGCTTCCTCGTTCTTGCGCTTGAGGTAGCCGCGGGTAGCGTAGGGGCCGAAGCGGCGCGGGTCGACGCCCATCATGTCGATGGACGGTTCGCCCTCGACGATCCATTCCGCCAGCTGCCATCCGGCGCCGCCGGCCGCCGTGATGCCGAAGCTGTGGCCCTCGTTCAGCCAGAAATTCCTCAGGTCCCAGGCCGGGCCGACGATGGGGCTGCCGTCTGGGGTGTAGGCGATGGCGCCGTTGTAGACGGTCTTCAGCCCCGCCTCGCCGAACACGGGCACGCGCCTGATGGCGTCCTCGATGTGGGGTTCCAGGCGCTCCACGTCCTCGGGGAACAGTTCGTACTCGCTGTCGGGGCGCGGGCCGTCGACGTAGCAGCAGGGCGCGCCGACTTCATACGGGCCGAGGATCAGGCCGCCGCGCTCCTCGCGCATGTACCAGCTGCCTTCCGCCCCGCGCAGCACGCCCATTTCCGGCAGCCCCTTGGCCTGGCGCTCCTGGACGGCGGGGTGGGCGTCGGTGACGATGTACTGGTGCTCCACCGGGATCACCGGCACGTCCAGGCCCACCATGGCGCCGGTCTTGCGCGCGAAATTGCCGGTGGCGGAGACGATGTGCTCGCAGGTCACGTCGCCCTTGTCGGTCTTCACCAGCCATTCGCCGGAGCCTGTGCGCTCGATGCCCAACACGGTCGTATGGCGGTGGATCTTCGCCCCGCGCATCCGGGCTCCCTTGGCCAGCGCCTGGGTCAGGTCGGCGGGCTGGATGTAGCCGTCGTCGGGGTGGCGGATGGCGCCGATCAACCCGTCGGTCTCGCACAGCGGCCAGTGCTCCTTGACCTGATCGGGCGTCAGGAACTCCACGTTCACCCCGATGGTCTCGGCGACGCCGGCATACTGGCGGTATTCGTCCATGCGGTCGGGCGTGGTGGCGAGCCGGATGTTGCCCACCTTGCGGAAGCCGACGTCCTGGCCCGTTTCCTCCTGAAGCTCCTGATAGAAGCGGACCGAGTACTTGTGGATCTGCCCCACCGAGTAACTCATGTTGAACAGCGGCAGAAGCCCGGCGGCGTGCCATGTCGACCCGCTCGTCAATTCGCGCCGCTCTATGAGCATCACGTCGGACCAGCCTTTCCGGGCGAGGTGGTAGAGGGTCGAGACCCCGACCACGCCGCCGCCGATCACCACCACGCGTGCATGCGTCTCCATGGCTGTCCTCCCGTGCTGTCTGGTCTGGGCCGGGGCCTTGTTATGTTGGCGGCCCCGTTATGGGGGCGACTGGTATTCGAGCATCGCGTCTTCCAGCCAGTCGGCCGTGTACTGGGCGAAGGAATTGCGCACCCAGACCTCGAAGGCCGGCGCTTGCGCCTCGGCCAGAAGGATCAGGGCGCGGGTGCGGGCCAGCACCGTCTGGGCGCAGGCGTTGGCGCCGAAGGCGCGCGGGTGCAGGTCGATGGGCGTCGCCTTCGCCAGCACCATGCGCGCGGCCGGCCCGGCGAGCCGGAAGACGGTGGAATTGTGGGAGACGTTCGTCACCGACAGCCAAGGATCGCCGCCGCGCGCGGTGCGGACGGCCTGCTCCAGCGCCTCCGCCGTGTCGTCGGGCGCGACCACCAGCCACTCGTCGGGGCCGAGCCAGACAGCCCGGCGGCTGCCGCCCTCGGTCCAGGTGTTGGCGTCGGTCGGCAGCGTCAGGCCGGTGGCCTGCTTGACGGCGTCGAGGAACCCCGCGTCGGCCGGGTCGCCGCGCAGGTTGAGCGTGGTGCGCAGCGCCAGCCGTTCCAGCGTCACGGCGGCGGCGGAGGCCTGCGGGCGCGAGGGAAGGGTATCAACCGTCACGGCGGGCTCCTTCGGCGTCATAGAACACGGGATCATGCAGGCGGACGGTCACCGGCCCGCTCGGCAGGGCGGCCTCCACGGTTTCGCCCAGGCGGTCGCGGCCGCCGGCGATCAGCGCCAGCGCGAAGCCGCTCTCCAGCGCCGGGCTGTGGTAGCTGGAGGTCACGAAGCCCAGCATGGGCACCGGCGGCGGGCGGTTGAGCGCGCCCGGCTCGACGATCTGCGTGCCCTCGGGCAGGACCACCTTGGGGTCCTCGGGCTTGAGGCCGACGAGCTGCTTGCGGTCGGGCCGCTGCATGTCGGGGCGGAACAGCGACCGCCGGCCGATGAAGTCGGGCTTCTTCTTCGACACGATCCAGTCCATGCCCAGGTCGAAGGGCGTCTGGGTGCCGTCCGTTTCCTGCCCGGTGATGATGAAGCCCTTCTCGGCGCGCAGCACGTGCATGGTTTCCGTGCCGTAGGGGGTGATGTCGAAATCCTTGCCGGCCTCCATCACCGCGTCCCAGAGGTCCGCGCCGTGGTGCCAGGGCACGTTGATTTCGTACTGAAGCTCGCCGGTGAAGCTGATGCGGAAGATCCGAGCCGGGATGCCGGCGGCGGTGGCGGTCTTCCACGACAGGAAGGGGAAGTCCGCCGGCGCCATGGCATCGTCGGGGCACACGCGCTTGACCACCTCCAGCGCCTTGGGCCCGGCGACGGCGACGGTGGCCCACTGCTCGGTGACCGAGGTCAGGCGCACGCGCAGGTCCGGCCACTCGGTCTGGAGGTATTCCTCAAGATGGTCCATCACATGCGCGGCGCCGCCCGTGGTGGTGGTCATCAGGTAGCGGTTTTCGTCGATGCGGGCGGTGGTGCCGTCGTCGAACACCATGCCGTCCTCGCCGCACATGATGCCGTAGCGCACCCGGCCCACGGCCAGCTTCGTCCAGGCGTTGGTGTAGACGCGGTTGAGGAACTCCGCCGCGTCCGGCCCTTGGATGTCGATCTTGCCGAGGGTGGAGGCATCCAGCACGCCCACGCTGTCGCGGGTCGCCTTGCACTCGCGCGCGACGGCGGCGTGCATGTCCTCGCCGGCCTTGGGGTAGTACCAGGGGCGTTTCCACTGGCCCACGTCCTCGAACGCAGCCCGCAGGGCGACGTGGCGGTCGTGGATGTTGGTCAGGCGCTGCGGCTCCAGCCGGTCGCCCAGATTCCGGCCCGCCATGGCGCCGAAGGTGACGGGGGTGTAGGGCGCGCGGAAGGTGGTGGTGCCGACCTCGGGGATCGGGCGGCCGAGCGTGCCCGCCAGGATCGCCAGCGCGTTGATGTTGGCCGTCTTGCCCTGGTCGGTGCCGAAGCCCGCCAGCGTGTAGCGCTTGACGTGCTCCACGCTCTCGAAGCCCTCGCGCACGGCCAGCAGGATGTCGGCGGCGGTGGTGTCGTTCTGGAAGTCGACGAACCACTTGCCGCCGCGCCCGGGGGCGGTGTCGGCGGGCACCAGCCACAGCGGCACGGGCGGCGTCGCCTCGGGCGCCTCGACGGACGGCGCGGGCGCGGGGGCGGCGGTCTCGAAACCGGCGGCGCGGGCGGCCTCAACGCCGGCCTCGGCGGCTTCCGCCAGGGTCTCGGCCAGCCCGAAGGTGCCGTTGCAGGCACCGACGCTGGCCTGCGGCTGGACGGCGACGCCGGGGCGGAAGCAGGCCCAGGTGTCGTCATAGGTCAGCGTGCCGCGCGACTGGCTGAACAGGTGCACCACCGGAGACCAGCCGCCCGAGGTGGCGATCAGGTCGCAGGCGAGGGTTTGCGCGGGGCCGTTGACCCTGGTTCCGTCGGCGTTCACCGGCTGGACCAGGGCCGCCGTCACCCGCTTTCCGCCGCGCGTGCCGGTGACGGCGTGGCCGGTCTTCACGGTGATCCCCGCCTGTTCGGCGTCCCGCTTGAGCGCATCGGAGACCTTGGGGCGGCTGTCGATGATCGTCACCGCCGGCGCGCCGGCCTTCTTCAGCAGATGCGCGGCTTCCCAGGCGCCGTCGTTGTTGGTGAAGACGACGGCCTCGCGCCCCGGCAGCACCGCCCAGCGATGCACATAGGCCGCGACCGCGCTTGCCAGCATGATGCCGGGACGGTCGTTGTCGGCGAAGACCAGCGGGCGCTCGTGCGCGCCGGTCGCCAGCACCACGCGCCGGGCGCGGATGTGCCACAGGCGTTGGCGGGTGACGTGGCTGGGGGCCTCGGCCAGATGGTCGGTGCGGCGCTCCAGCGCGCAGAGCAGGTTGTGGTCGTAGTAGCCGAAGACGGTGGTGCGCGGCAGAAGCGTCACCTCGGCTTCCTCGGCCAGCGCCGCCACCTCGCGGTCGGCCCAGCCGTGGCCGGGCAGTCCGTCCAGGTTGCGCGGCCGGTCGAGCAGCCTGCCGCCGAAGCGCTCCTGCTCGTCGGCCAGCACCACGCGGGCGCCGGACTTCGCCGCCTCGCGCGCTGCCGCGATGCCCGCCGGGCCGCCGCCGACCACCAGCACGTCGCAGTGCAGGTTCATGTGGTCATAGGTGTCGGGGTCGGGCTCGGTGGGGCAGGTGCCCCAGCCGGCGGCCTGACGGATGATGGGCTCCCACACCCGCTGCCACATCGTCTGCGAGCCGTGGAACATCTTGTAATAGAAGCCCGCCGGCATGAACCGCGACAGCATCCCCATGCCGGCGCGCGGATCGCTCTCCGGCCCGCCCTTGGCGGTGTTGACGCTTTTCGCGCGCAAGCCTTCCACCAGCGGCACGACGGTGGCCTTGGGGTTGGGCTCCGTTCGGTTGCCGTCGCCGGTCTGCACCATGGCGTTGGGTTCCTCGGTGCCATGGCCGAGGATGCCGCGCGGGCGGCGGTACTTGAAGCTGCGGGCGACCAGGTGCACGCCGTTCGCCAGCAGGGCCGAGGCCAGCGTGTCGCCCTCGTAGCCGCCGAGGACGCGGCCGTTCCAGGTGAAGGTGACGGGCTTGGTGCGGTCGATCAGCCCGCCGTCGCGCAGGCGGTCGGGGCCGGTCATCGCGATGCCTCCTCAAGCGTGTCCGGGGCGGGCGGGGCCTCGCCCATGCGGTAGGTCGCCAGGATCTGGTGGCTGACGGTGTGGCGCAGCGCGTTGAACCAGCGGCGGCAGCCGGCGGCATGCATCCAGCGCTCGGCGAAGATGCCCTTGGGGTTGTCGCGCATGAACAGGACGTCGGCCCACTGGGCGTCGTCCAGCGCCTCCGGGTTTTCCGGCCGGGCGATGTGGGCCTGGCCGCCGTACGTGAACTCCACTTCCTCGCGCGGGCCGCAGTAGGGGCATTGGATGATGTGCATGGTTTCGCTCCTCCCCCTCAATGCGCCACGCCGGCGGCGCCGTGCTCGTCCACCAGCGCGCCGGTGGTGAAGCGGTCCAGCGCGAAGGGGGCTGCGACGGGGTGCGGCTCGTCGTTGGCGACGGTGGCGGCGAAGACGTAGCCCGAGCCCGGCGTCGCCTTGAACCCGCCGGTGCCCCAGCCGCAGTTGAAGTACAGCCCCTTGACCGGCGTCTTGCCGATGATCGGGGAAGCATCGGGGCAGGTGTCGACGATGCCGCCCCACGAGCGCATCATCTTCAGGCGCGAGAACATGGGGAACAGTTCCACCAGCGCCGCCGTCTGCCCCTCGATCACATGGAAGCTGCCGCGCTGGGCGTAGGAGTTGTAGCTGTCGATGCCCGCGCCGATAACCAGCTCGCCCTTGTCGGACTGGCTGACGTAGACGTGGATGGCGCCCGACATGACCACGCAGTCCAGCACCGGCTTGATCGGCTCGCTCACCAGCGCCTGCAGGGGGTGCGACGATATGGGCATGCGGAAACCCGCCATTTCCGCCAGCACCGAGGAATGGCCGGCGGTGACGACGGCCACCTTCTTCGCCCGGATGGTGCCGCGCGTGGTCTCGACGCCGGTGACGCGGTCGCCGTTTCGGTTGATGCCGGTGACCTCGCAGTTCTGGATGATGTCCACGCCGCGCGCATCGGCGGCGCGGGCATAGCCCCAGGCCACGGCGTCGTGGCGGGCGACGCCGCCGCGGGGCTGCCAGGTCGACCCCAGCACCGGATAGCGCAGCGACCGGGACATGTTGAGGATGGGGCAGACCTTCGCCACCTCGTCGGGCTCCAGCCAATGGCTGTCGATGCCGTTCAGGCGGTTTGCCTCGGCCCGGCGGCGGCCGGCGCGCACGTCGCCCAGCGTATGCGCCAGGTTGAGCACGCCGCGCTGGCTGAGCATGACGTTGAGGTTGAGGTCCCGGCTCAGGCCCTCCCACAGCTTCAGCGAGAGTTCGTAGAGGGCCGCGCTTTCGTCGAACAGGTAGTTTGAGCGGACAATGGTCGTGTTGCGCGCCGTGTTGCCGCCGCCCAGCCAGCCCTTCTCAACCACCGCGACATTGGTGATGCCGTGTTCCTTGGCAAGGTAGTAGGCGGTGGCCAGCCCGTGCCCGCCGCCGCCGACCACAACCACGTCGTACTCCGGGCGGGGGTCGGGGCTGCGCCAGTAGCGCGGCCAGTTCTCGTGCCAGGTCAAGGCATTACGCGCCAGGGACCAGATCGAATAGCGGGTCATGCAAAGCCTCCTGCCGGCCCGTTCCGTGGGCCGGTATTCCCGAAACACTGCGCCGAACCCGATCGGCCGACTAGAACATTCGGGACACGCGGGCGGTAGATTTGCGACATGCCCGCGTCGCGCCGATTGACAGCCGGGCGCGCCTCTCCAACTCTTTATGAAACACCGAAGAACGGCCGCGACGCACCGGCCGGCGGAGGCGACATGACGGGACCCGGGGACGCTCTGGACGGCGAAGGCGTGCGCCTGCGCGTGGCCTTCGTGCTGCTGCCCAATTTCACCCTGCTGCCCTTCGCGGGCTTCATGGACGTGCTGCGGCTGGCCGCCGACGAGGGCGACCGGTCGCGCCAGATCGCCTGCCGCTGGGTGGTGACCAGCGTCGACCGCGCGCCGGTGCGGGCCAGTTGCGGCGCCATCGTCCGCGCCGACGGCGGCTTCGTCGATCCGAGATCCGTGGACTACGTTGTGGTGGTCGGCGGTCTTCTGGCCGGACCGCCGGTGGACGAGCGCGTGCTGACCTATCTGAAGGAGGCCGCCGCCGCCGGCACCCGGCTTGTCGGCCTGTGCACCGGCGTTTTCGCCATGGCGCGGGCGGGGCTGCTGGACGGGCGGCAGTGCTGCGTGTCGTGGTATCACTACACCGATCTCGCCGACCGGCACCCCGACGTCACGCCCGTGGCCGACCAGTTGTTCGTGGTCGACGGGCCGCGCATCACCTGTGCCGGCGGCACCGGCGCCATCGATCTGGCGGCCTGGCTGGTGGACCGCCACGTCGGCCCGGCGGCGGCGCAGAAGGCCCTGCACATCATGGTCTCCGACGGGGCCCGCCCGGCCGACGCGCCGCAGCCGCACGAGGCCGGCGCCAGCGCGCGGCCGCGCGATCCGCGCCTGCGCCGGGCGGTGCTGATCCTGGAGCAGTCCTTCGCCGACCCGCCGTCGACCGAGGTCCTGGCCCGCCGCGTCGGCCTGTCGCGCCGGCAGCTCGAACGCCTGTTCCGGGCGGAAATGGACAGCACGCCCGCCGGCTATTCCCGCATGGTCCGCCTGCGCCACGGACGGGCGCTGCTGACCCGCACACAGCTCAGCATGACCGCCATCGCCCATGAATGCGGGTTCGCCGATGCCTCGCATTTCGCCCGTCACCTGAAGTCCGCCTTCGGCCAATCGCCCCAGGCGGTGCGGGCGGCGGGCGCCGGCCCGGGCCCGGACCCGGCCCAGGGCCCGGGCTCGGTCATCGGCGACGTGGCGGCGGCGTCCTAGCGCGGCGGCCGGAAGGAGGGCGCGGCCATGTTCGGCAAACCGGCGTCCCAGGAGCCCCAGGACCTGTGGTTCTTCCTGGCCCCCAGTTTTTCCATGATGGCGTTCGCCTCGGCGGTGGAGCCCCTGCGGGCGGCCAACCGCATGGCCGGGCGTACGCTCTATACCTGGCGCACGCTGACGGCGAGCGGCTCGCCGGCGGTGGCGAGCAACGGCCTGCATGTCCTGCCCGACGGCAGCCCGTTGACGCCCGCGCCGATCCCGGCGGCCATCTTCGTCTGCGCCGGCATGGGCGTGGAAAACTACCGCGAGCGTCCCGTCTTCGCCTGGTTGCGGCGCATGGCGGGGCAGGGCACGCCCATCGGCGGCCTGTGCACGGGGCCGCTGATTCTTGCCCGTGCCGGGCTGCTGGACGGCTACAGATGCACCCTGCATTGGGAGACGGTGGAACCCTTCGTGGAGGAGTTCCCCGATCTGGCGGTGACGGCGACGCTGTTCGAGATCGATCGCGACCGCTTCACCTGCTCGGGCGGGACGGCGGCGCTGGACATGATGCTTCACCTGATCGCCCTGGACCACAGCCGAGACCTTGCCATGCAGGCGGCCGAGGTGTTGATGCACACGCTGCTGCGCCCGGCCGACGACCCCCAGCGCATGGCCCTGCGCTACCGCACCAACATCCGCGACGCCAAGGTGCTGGCCGCCATCGCCGCCATGGAATCGCACCTGGAATTGCCGTTGACCACCGAGGCCATCGCCGCCCACGTCAAGCTGTCGCCGCGCCAGCTGGAGCGCCTGTTCCAGTCCCGCCTGGGCACCACGCCCTCGCGCTATTACCAGGACCTGCGGCTCAAGCGGGCGCGGCAGCTTCTGGGGCAGACGTCCATGTCGGTGACGGAGGTGGCGCACGCCTGCGGCTTCTGCTCGGCCTCCCATTTCGCGCGCAGCTACCGCGCCCGCTTCGGCCGTGCCCCGCGGGCGGAGCGGCCGGACCAGTCGGCGCCGCGCTGAGGTATGACGCCCGGACAAAAAAAACGGCCCGGACGGGAGAAGAGGGCGTCCGGGCCGCGAGGGGCGCCCCATGGCAGGGCGAAGCGGGAACGTCACCGGCGGAAAATGGCCGTGCATGGCGCATCCGATGAACAGGCACACCCTAGCGGCCCGCCGCGCGGCATGACTTGATTTTGGGTAAATGCGGTGTCCGCACCGGCTTTTGAACCAGCGTCATGGTCGCGGCGCCCCCGCCGGTCTACGCAAGGGGCTTGGACCCTTTCGACCACCGGGAGAAGCGATGCCCGCCGCCTCCGTCCGTGCCCTGACGCCCGGTCTTCTGGCCGGGCTGGCCCTGCGCCCGCTGCCGCCGTCGCTGCTGCGCCGCCTGTCGCGCCCGGTTCTCGCACGCCTGCGTGCCCGCCTCGCCCCGCGCCTCGGCGATCGCCTGGAGGGCTTGAGCGGCCGGGTGGCGGTGGTGCCCGCCGGGCATCCGGTGGCGGTGGTGGCGACCATCGCCGACGGCACGCTGTTCCTTGACGTCGACGACGCCGAGGCCCCGGCGGACGCCATCGTGCGCGCGCCGCTGGAGGTCCTGGCCGCGCTGACCGACTCCGCCGGACTAGACGGCGACGCCACCTTCTTTTCCCGCGCCCTGACCATCGAGGGCGATACCGGCCTCGTCATGGCGCTGCGCTATGCCCTGGAGGACGCCGATGCCGGTCCCGCCGACCTGATGGCCGCGCTGCCGGCGCCGGCGCGGCCCGTGCTCGCGCGCGGCGGCGGGCTGGCGCGACGGCTTCATGCAAGGGCCAGCCGCGATCTCGCGCTGGTTCAGGATGCCGCGCTGGCCCCCCTGCGCGCCGATCTCGCCCGGCAGGAGGCGCGGCTGGCGCGGGTCGAGGCCGCCGCCAAGCGCCGCCGCTGATGGCTCGACAGACCCAAGGAGCGTTCATGGAACTCGTCTGCCCCGCCGGCACGCCCGCCGCCCTGTCCGCCGCCGTTGAGGCCGGCGCCGACGCCGTGTACTTCGGCTTCCGCGACCGCACCAACGCCCGCAACTTTCCGGGCCTGAACTTCAGCCCGAAGGAGGCCGCCGATGCCGTCGCGCTGTGCCGGGCCAGGGGCGTGCGGCCGATGATCGCCATCAACACCTACGCCGACGCCGGCGACGACCGGATCTGGCGTCGTGCGGTGGACATCGCGGCGGAGGCCGGCGTGCACGCCGTCATCCTGTGCGACATGGGCGTCGCGGCCTATGCGGCGGAGCGGCATCCCGGCCTGCGCCTGCACCTGTCGGTCCAGGCCTCGGCGTCCAACCCGGCGGCGGTGCGATTCTATCGCGATGCCTTCGGGGTCCGGCGCGTGGTGCTGCCGCGCGTGCTGACGGTGCCGCAGATCGCCGCGCTGACCGAGGCCGTGCCCGACGTGGAGACGGAGGTTTTCGTCTTTGGCGGCCTGTGCGTCATGGCCGAGGGCCGCTGCGCGCTGTCCTCCTACGCCACCGGCCTGTCGCCCAACAAGGACGGGGTGTGCTCGCCGGCCAGCCATGTCCGCTACGAGCAGGAGGGCGAGGTCATGGTCTCGCGCCTGGGAGAGTGGACCATCAACCGCTTCGGCCCCGGCGAGCAGGCCGGCTATCCGACGCTCTGCAAGGGGCGCTTCCGGGCGCGCGGGCGCGAGGGACACCTGTTCGAGGACCCGGTCAGCCTGGATGCCTCGGCCCTGTTGCCCGATTTCGCGGCGGCGGGCGTGACGGCGCTGAAGATCGAGGGGCGCCAGCGCGGCAAGGCCTATGTCGCCCAGGTGGTGCGGGGGCTGAAGGCCGCCATGGCGGGCATGACCGCCGACAGGGGGCGGGCGGCTGACCCGAAAGCCTTCCTGGAGGGCGGCCAGGCGACCACCGGCGCCTATGCGCGCGGCTGGCAATGATATCCAAGAGGGAGGAACCCGGCGCCATGACCAAGACCGCGACGCTCACCCTGGGGCCGCTGCTGTACAACTGGCCGGCGGAGCGCCGCCGCGCCTTCTACGCCGGCCTTGCCGACGAGGGGCCCTTCCAGACCGTGGTGCTGGGAGAGACGGTGTGCTCCAAGCGCGAGCCGCTGGTGGCCGACGCCATGGCCGACGCGGCCCAGGTGCTGGAGGCCGCCGGGCGGACGGTGGTCCATGCGACCCTGGCCCTGGCGGTGACGCCCGGCGAGACGGCGGCGCTGGAGGGCGTGGCGGCGGCCGCCGCCGACGGCGCGCTGGTGGAGGCCAACGACGCCGGCGCGCTCGCCCTGCTGGCCGACCGGCCGCACCACATCGGCCCCATGGTCAACGTCTACAACGAGGGCACCCTGCGGGTCCTGGCGGCGCGCGGGGCGACCTGCGTCACCCTGCCGTGGGAGCTGCCGCGCGAGTCGGTCTACGCCCTGGCGGCGGAGGCGCGGCGGCTGGGCATGGATTGCGCGGTGACGGTCTTCGGCCGGGCGCCGCTCGCCATCTCGGCGCGCTGCTATCATGCCCGCGCCCACGGCCTGTCCAAGGACGGCTGCCGCTACGTCTGCGGCGAGGACCCCGAGGGCATGGCGGTGGAAACCCTGGACGGCGCCGACTTCCTGACCGTCAACGGCACCCAGACCCAGGCGCACGCCGTCACGGTGCTGGCGCGCGAGGTGCCGGACCTGGTGGCGGCGGGGGTGAACGTCCTGCGCATCTCGCCGCTGGACATGGACATGGGCGTCGTCGGCCGCGTCTATGCCGAGCTTGCGGCCGGATGCCTGTCGGGCACGGCGGCCGAGGATCGCCTGCTGGACATGCTGGACGGCCGCCCCGCCGCCAACGGATTCCTCAATGGCGGCGACGGGGCGGCCTGGGTGGCCTGACGGACGCAGAAGAAAGAGCGGGGCGGGTGCGGCGGGGGTCTAGGCCGTCCCCGCCCCGGAGTGAGCGACGGCCGTGCGCTCTGCGGTGTCGCGCAGGGACACGGCGAACTTGCGCAGCGACAGGGGCTTGTCCAGCACAGCGTCGGCGCCGGCGGCCTTCCATATGTGCGACGGCGTCGGGTCGCGGACGGGGTCGCGCAGCAGGATGACCGGCACGCGCGCCAGCCGGGCCTCGCGCCGCATGGCCGTCAGCAGCGCCAGGCCGTCCATCTGATCCATGCAGGCATCGGCGATGACCAGGCCCGCCGGCGTCTCGACCAGGGTGTCGAGTGCGCAGGTGCCGCAGCAGGCTTCATCGATCCCCGCCGGCATGGCCAGCGTGCCCACCAGGGTGTTCAACAGGCGCCGCAGCCCCGGGCTGCCGTTGGCGATCAGGACGCGGTGATCGGAAAGATGGGGCGTGATCCTCGTCGTCATGGTGCGACCTCCCAAGGTTTTATGGTTATACCCATCGATCAGACGGCATCCGGGGCGGCCCCGCCTTGACGATTGCGAAAAACCTGACTTCCTTGATCGGAATCAAGCGCGGCGGCGGCGGCTTCTGGAACCATGGGGGCAGTTCCAGACCGTCATGGAGGGCCGCGCCGGCCATGCCCATCGACATCGCCTGCCTGTCCGACGCCGCCGTCGCCGCCGCCGCCCAGCGCCGGCTGGAGCCGCTCGGCCGTGTGCGGCCAGTGGCCCGCGATGCCGTGCTGTGCCGGGCGGGCGATCCGGTGGACACGCTGTTCATGGTGCGCAGCGGCCGCTTCATCGGGCTGCTGCCGCTGGCCGGCGCCGACGGCCCCGTGCCGGTGGAGGAAGCGACCGCCGGCGCGGTGGTCGGCCTGGGCGACTGGCTGGCCGGCGCGCCCCACGCGGCGACCGTGATTGCGGTGGCGGCCGGCGAGGTGCTGGAGGTCCCGGCGGCCACCCTGCGGGCGCGGGCGGCGGCGGAGCCCGACATGGCGCTGCTGCTGGTCGGGCTTCTGTCCAACGCCCTGCGCCGCTGCATCGCCGCGACCGACGCGCTGCGCCGGGGCGGCGTCCGGGATCGCACGGTGGCCTATCTTCTGTCCCTGCCCGTCCAGCGCGCGCCCGACGGCGGCGGCGAGTCGGTGCGCCTGCCCATGAGCAAGAAGCTGGTGGCGGCCCACCTGGGCATGACGCAGCAAAGCTTTTCCCGCGTGCTCAAGCGCCTGCGCGACGACGGCGTGGTGATCCAGGGCCGCCGCGTGACCATCGCCGACCGCGCCCGGCTGGCCGGGAGCACCCTGACATGACGCCGCCGCTGCCGCTGAACGGTCCCGACACTTCAGCGGTGGACGACCTTGTCGCCCGCCTGATGGCCGAGGCGCCGGACATGACCGTGCCGGCGGGGACGCTGCTGTTCGGCCAGGGGGACGAGGCTGACCGCGTGTTCCTGCTGCGCGAGGGCCGGGTGCGGCTGTTCGTCGGCGATGACGCCGGCGGGGCGGAGACGGTGCTGCACGTCTTCAAGGGCGGCGACCTGTTCGGCCTGCCGGCGGTGGTGGGGCTGCAACGCTATCCCGTGAACGCCGAGGCCCTGACGCCCTGCCGCCTGGCTGTCGCCCACCGCGGCGCGCTGCTGGCGCGGCTGGCGGCCCGGCCCGAGGAGGTGACGGACCTGCTGGCGGCGCTGGGCCGGCGCTGGCGCGACATGACCGAGCGCCTGGCCGAGCAGAAGGCCCTGCAGCCGCCGCGGCGGGTGAAGGTGTTCCTGTGGCGCCAGGCCCTGGCGGCGGGCTACGCGCCCGGAACGGCGGGGCCGGCGGTCTTCCGCCTGCCGATGTCGCACGTGGTGGCGGCGGGGATGCTGGGGCTGGCGCCGGAAACGCTCTCGCGCATCTTCACGCGGCTGACGGCCGACGGCATCCGCGTGCGCCGCCGCCGGGTGGAGATCGACGACATGGCCCGCCTGCGCGCCGCGGTGGAAGGCGACGTGACCGACAGGGCAGAGGGGGCGCCGCCCGCTACTGCTGAGTGATGCCGAAACCGATGGGCTGGCGGGTCGGGCCCCGCCCGCTTGTGGGTGGCACGGCGATGGCGGCGGTGGCGCGCCGGCCGATGACCTCGATGGGGGCGCCGTGGCGGGCGCGGGCGACCCGGGCCGAGTTGTCTCCGGGCTGCGTCGCGGCCCTGTGTCCTGTCTCTGCGATTATCGGCTGGACTCTGCCGTAACAATGGAGAGGCCGGGCCGACGTTCACGCCTTCAACGCGGCCTCTGCCATAGGCGTTTTGTCTCTGGACGTTTCGCAAACGGAGGGACGAGCATGGATGACGCCGCCACCAAGCGCCGGGCCATGGTGGAATGGCAGATAGCCGCTCGCGGGGTTGCCGATCGGGCGGTGCTGGACGCCATGGAGGCAGTCCCGCGCGAGGCCTTCGTGCCCGACCACCTTCAGGAACTTGCCTACGACGACACGCCCCTGCCCATCGGCCAGGGCCAGACCATCAGCCAGCCCTACATCGTCGCCCGCATGGCCGAGGCCCTGGACCTGGGCGACCATGCCGAGCGGGTGCTGGAGGTGGGCGCGGGCTGCGGCTACGCCGCCGCCGTCCTGTCGCGCATCGCCCGGGAGGTGGTCACCATCGAACGGGTCGAACGCCTGGCCGACCTGGCGCGGGAGAACCTGAAGCGGGCGGGCATCACCAACGTCACCGTCATCTGCGGCGACGGCACGCGCGGCTGCCCCGACCGCGCGCCCTTCGACGGCATCACGGTGGCCGCCGGCGGGCCGAGCGTGCCCAAATCGCTGCGGGAACAGTTGAAGGTGGGCGGCCGGCTGGTGATCCCCGTCGGCTCGGCGCGGCGGCTTCAGACGCTCAAGCGCATCACGCGCACCCCCGACGACGACTTCGTGGAGGAGAACCTGGGCGGCGTCCAGTTTGTGCCCCTGCTGGGCGCGGAGGGGTGGGCGGACGAGGACTGACGTCTTCTTCGGCCAGAACCCAAAGAAAGAGGGCGCGGTTTCCCCGGAAACCGCGCCCTGAGTTTCGGCTGCCTTTGGCGGGCGCCCCCGCCCGGTCCCGCGCCGCCCGAGGACTGGATGGTTCAACGGCGCGGGTGAGAGGAAAGCGCTGACAAGCCTCACTCTACGGCCTCTTCGCCCATAAGCGGAAATCGGAAACGCTGCGGCCTGGCATAAGTCGTGGCTTATGCCTTGGCCGTGCGCCGGCCCGTTGGCGCGGGATGCACGGCTTCTTCGATCAGGCGTTCGCCGTTGTCCTTCATGAAGCCGACGAAGGCGTCCGCGATGGGCAGCAGGCGCTTGCCCTCGCGCCAGACCACGTGCCACTGGCGCTCCACCGGCGTGTCCTCCATGTCCAGCACCAGCAGCCGGCCGACGGACACTTCGAGCCCGATGGTGTGCACCGACAGGAAGCTGACCCCCATGCCCGCCATGACGGCCTGCTTGATGGTCTCGTTCGACGCCATCTCGATCAGCCGGCCGGGGGTGACGCCGTGCTCGGCCAGCAGGCGCTCCATCAGCGCGCGGGTGCCGGACCCCTGCTCGCGCACCAGCAGCGTCTCGCCATCCAGGGCCGAGAGGCTGGCGCGCTTGCGGGCCAGCGGGTGCGTGGGCGCGGCGATGACGGCATGGGGGTGGGCCGCGAAGACCACGTCGTTGACCTTCATGTCCGTCGGCGGCCGCCCCATGAGCGCCAGGTCCACCCGGTTCTCCGCCAGGTCGGCGAGGATCTGGCGGCGGTTGGCGACCTGCAGGCTGACCTCGATCCCCGGATAGCCCGCCGTGAAGGCCGACAGCAGCGACGGCGCGAAGTACTTCGCCGTCGACACCACCCCGATGCGAAACCCTCCCGTCCGCTGCCCGCGCAGGGCGGCCATGGCCTCTTCCGCGTCGGCCACCGCGCCCAGGATGGCGCGGGCGTGGTCCAGCAGCGACGTGCCGGCGGCGGTCAGGTAGAGCACGCGGCCCACCTGCTCGAACAGCGGCAGGCCGGCCAGCCCCTCCAGCTGCTTGATCTGCATGGAGACGGCGGGCTGCGTCAGGTGCAGCTCCCGCGCCGCCTTGGAAAAGCTGAGGTGCCGCGCGACGGCGTCGAACACCTGCATCTGGCGCAGCGTGGCGTGGCGCATGGGCGGGTCCTCCGGCTCGTTCGTGTATAAGGTATCATATATGGGAGGGCCCAGAAGTTCCGATTTCTCCTTATTTCAGCATTCCATCATGCTGCCTCCCTGAGACGTGCCCAGCGCAACGAGGCGCGTCCGCCATGACAAGCCATGATCCGGGGAGGACGACGCCATGCGCCAGACGCGCCAGGACATCGCCATCGCGCCCAGCCTGCTGGCCGCCGATTTCGCCCGCCTGGGGGAGGAGACGGCCGCCGTCTGTGCCGCCGGGGCGGACCTTCTGCACTTCGACGTGATGGACAACCATTACGTCCCCAACCTGACCGTCGGCCCCGACGTCTGCGCCGCCGTCAAGCCGCACTGCCCGGTGCCCATCGACGTCCACCTGATGACGCGCCCCGTGGAAGGCCTGGTGGCGGCGTTTGCCAAGGCCGGGGCGGAGTGGATCAGCTTTCATCCCGAGGCCGTGGACCATGTTCACCGCGTCATCGGCTTGATCCATGAACACGGGTGCAAGGCGGGCCTCGCGCTCAACCCGGCGACGCCCCTTGCCGTGCTGGATCATGTGCTGGACGACCTGGACATGGTGCTGGTCATGTCGGTCAACCCCGGCTTCGGCGGGCAGTCGTTCATTCCCGCGAGCCTGCCCAAGATCGCCGCCATCCGGGACCGCATCGACACCCTGGGCAAGCCGATCCGCCTTCAGGTGGACGGCGGGGTGAAGCCCGGCAACGTGGCCGCGGTCGCCGCCGCCGGGGCGGACACCTTCGTCGCCGGCTCGGCCATCTTCGGCCAGCCCGACTATGCCGCCGTCATCGCCGACATGCGCGCCCGCGCCGTCCAGGCCGCCGCCGCGCCCGCCGACGCCGCCTGAAGGGGCCAGGGAAGGGAACCCGCCATGATCCGCACCGACCAGACCACCCTCGCGCAGTACCTGATCGAGACCTGCCGCGACCCCGACCATCACGCCGACGAGGCGCTGATGACCCTGCTCATCGACGTGGCGCGCGCCTGCAAGGCCATCTCCAAGGGTGTGGCCATGGGGGCGCTCGGCGGCACGCACGGCAAGGCCGACACCATGAACGTGCAGGGCGAGGACCAGGCGAAGCTCGACATCCTGACCGACGAGGTCTTCCGCAAGCGCACCGAATTCAACGGCTGCGTCCGCGCCGTCGCGTCGGAGGAACTGGACGATCCCTGCCCGGTGCCGGACGGCTACCCGCGCGGGCCGTACCTGCTGGTCTACGACCCGCTGGACGGCAGCTCCAACATCGACATCAACGTCTCCGTCGGCAGCATCTTTTCCGTGCTGAAGGCGCCCGGTGCCGCCGACAAGCCGGTGGAGGAGGCGGACTTCCTCCAGCCCGGCACCGATCAGGTGGCGGCGGGGTATGCCATCTACGGCCCGTCCACCATGCTGGTGCTGACCCTAAGCAGGGGCGTGGTCGGCTTCACGCTGGACCCCATGATGGGCGACTTCGTGCTCACCCATCCCGAGATGCGGGTGCCGCGCAGCACATCCGAGTTCGCCATCAACGCGTCCAACGGCCGTTACTGGGAGGACCCGGTGAAGGCCTATGTGGAGGAACTGATCCAGGGCGCGAGCGGCCCGCGCGGGCGGGACTTCAACATGCGGTGGATCGCCAGCATGGTCGCCGACATGCACCGCATCCTCATGCGCGGCGGCATCTATCTCTACCCCTTCGACACCAAGGTGCCCGGCCGCGCCGGGCGGCTGCGGCTGCTCTATGAGGCCAACCCCTGCGCCATGCTCATGGAGCAGGCGGGCGGGGCGTGTTCCACGGGGCGCGAGCGGATGCTGACCGTCCAGCCGACGGAGCTGCACCAGCGCATCCCGCTGATCTTCGGCTGCGCGGAGGAAGTGGCGCACGTGGAGGCCCTGCACGCCGCCCATGCCGAGGCCGGCGCCGGCCAGATGTTCGAGACGCCGCTGTTCAACAGCCGGTCGTTGTTCCGCGACATCCCCGCCGCGCCCGTGGGGCGCGTCTGATGCGCGACGACGATTTCCATCGTCGCCGCTGCGTTCAAGCGGCACGCAGCCTCACGCGCCACTAGGCGCGGCGGCCGGTCGGCCTTGCCGGGCGACAACTTTTGCGTTGTCGGCGTCGCCCGGAGGGCGCTCGGCTCCAATGACAAGACACAAGGGACCATCCCCATGAGCGAACGCCATCCCATCATCGCCATCACCGGGTCCTCGGGCGCGGGCACGACGTCCGTCACCCAGACCTTCCAGCAGATTTTCCGGCGCGAGAGCGTCGACGCCGCGATCATCGAGGGCGACAGCTTCCACGCCTTCGACCGCGCCGGCATGAAGGCCGAGATGAAGCGGCGGCTGGACAGCGGCGACACCACCTTCAGCCACTTCGGCCCCGACGCCAACCTGTTCGGCGACCTGGAGGCCCTGTTCCGCGACTACGCCGAGACGGGCACGGGCAAGCGCCGCAAGTACCTGCACGACCTTGGGGAAGCCGAACCCTACGGCCAGGAGCCCGGCACCTTCACCCCGTGGGAGGACCTGCCGCCATCGGACATGCTGTATTACGAGGGCCTGCACGGTGCCGCGAAGTCCGACGCCCACGACGTCGCGCGCTATCCGGACCTTTTGATCGGCGTGGTGCCGGTCATCAACCTGGAATGGATCCAGAAGGTCCACCGCGACAAGAACATGCGCGGCTATTCCACCGAGGCCGTGACCGACACCATCCTGCGGCGCATGGACGACTACGTCCGCTACATCTGCCCGCAGTTCACCCGCACGCATGTGAACTTCCAGCGGGTGCCCATGGTGGACACCTCCAACCCCTTCATCGCGCGGCATATTCCGTCGGCCGATGAAAGCATGGTGGTGATCCGGTTTGCCAACCCCAAGGGGATCGACTTCCCCTACCTGCTGAACATGCTGCACGACAGCTTCATGTCGCGCCCCAACACCATCGTGGTGCCCGGCGGCAAGATGGAGCTGGCGATGCAGCTGATCTTCACCCCCTTCATCTGGCGGCTGATGGAGCGCCGGCGGCAGATGCTGTGCCGCGCCGCGCCGCCCGAGGCGACCAAGGCGAAGGCCCAGCCCGCCGCCGCGCCCGACCCGGCGCCCGCCTCCTGACCTCCAGACCAAGGAGCCAGTGCAATGGCCTTCATTTCCCTGCGTCAGCTGCTCGACCACGCCGCCGAGAACGCCTACGGCGTGCCGGCCTTCAACGTCAACGACATGGAACAGGTGCTCGCCATCATGCGGGCGGCGGAGAAGACCGACAGCCCCGTGATCCTCCAGGCCAGCCGGGGCGCGCGGTCCTACGCCGGCGACGTCATGCTGCGCGCCATGGTCGGCGCGGCGGCGGAGATGTTCCCGCGCATCCCCGTCTGTCTGCACCAGGACCACGGCAACGACATCGACACCTGCCTGTCCGCCATGGCCCACGGGTTTACCTCCGTGATGATGGACGGGTCGTTGCGCGAGGACGCCAAGACCCCCGCCGACTACGACTACAACGTCGGCATCACCCGCCATGTGGCCGCGCTCGCCCACAAGATCGGCGTCTCGGTGGAAGGCGAGCTGGGGTGCCTCGGCTCGCTGGAAACCGGCAGCGGCGAGGCGGAGGACGGTCACGGCTTCGAAGGATCGCTTGAGCGCGACGCCCTGCTGACCGACCCCGAGCAGGCGGCGGATTTCGTCGCGCGGACCAAGGTGGACGCGCTGGCCGTCGCCATCGGCACCAGCCACGGCGCCTACAAGTTCACCCGCGAGCCGACGGGCGACATTCTGGCGATGGACACGGTCAAGCGCATCCACGAACGCCTGCCCGACACGCATCTGGTGATGCATGGCTCATCGTCGGTGCCGCAGGACCTTCAGGACCGCATCAACGCCCACGGCGGCGCCATCCCCCAGACCTGGGGCGTGCCGGTGGCGGAAATCGTGGAGGGCATCAAGCACGGCGTGCGCAAGGTCAACATCGACACCGACTGCCGCCTCGCCATGACCGCCGAGTTCCGCCGCGTACTGACGGAAAAGCCGGAAGAGTTCGACCCGCGCAAGGTGCTGAAGCCCGCCATGGACGCCATGGAGAAGCTCTGCGCCGACCGCATCGAGGCCTTCGGCAGCGCCGGCCATGCCAGCCGCATCACCCCCATCCCGCTGCCGGCCATGGCCGCGCGGTACCGGTCGGGCGAGCTGGACCCGCGCGTGGAGGGGGTGGCTGAAGCCGCCGCGTAATTCGGCTTGCGCCGACGGGCTGCCGCCCGAAGCCCGCTCGGGGAGCACAGCTCCCCGAACCCCTCAGTTTTCTCAAAAAGACTGGGTGGTTTGGAGGGCTGTGCCCTCCAAGTGGGGGATCGGGGGCGGCAGCCCCCGCGTCACTGGAAGGAACGAGCAACATGACCATCACCCTTACCAAGCCGCCTCTTTCCGCCGACGCGCTCATGGCGGCGGCGATCCGGGTGCTCAGCGTCGACATGGTGGAGGCCGCCAATTCCGGCCACCCCGGCGCGCCGCTGGGCATGGCGGAGATGGCGACGGCGCTGTGGGGCGCCGGCGGGGCCGGATTCCTGCGGCACAACCCCGCCAACCCCAAGTGGCCCGACCGCGACCGCTTCGTGCTGTCCAACGGCCATGCCTCGCCGCTGATCTACAGCCTGCTGCACCTGACCGGCTACGACCTGACGCCCGGCGACCTGTCGCGCTTCCGCCAGATGCATTCCCGCACGCCGGGCCACCCGGAAGTGGACGTGACGCCGGGGGTGGAAACCACCACCGGGCCGCTGGGGCAGGGGCTGGCGAACGCGGTCGGCATGGCGCTGGCCGAAAAGCTGCTGGCCGCCGAGTTCAACCGGCCGGGCTTCGATGTGGTGGACCATCACACCTACGTCTTCCTCGGCGACGGCTGCCTGATGGAGGGCATCTCGCACGAGGCCTGCTCGCTGGCCGGCACCCTGAAGCTGGGCAAGCTGGTGTGCCTGTGGGACGACAACGGCATCTCCATCGACGGGCCGGTGGACGGCTGGTTCACCGACGACACGCCGGGGCGGTTCGAGGCCTACGGCTGGCAGGTGATCCGCGCCGTCGACGGCCACGACGTCACCGCCGTCCGCGCCGCCCTGGCCGAGGCCAAGGCCGATGCCGACCGCCCGACGCTTATCTGCTGCCGCACCCAGATCGGCCGGGGCGCGCCCACCAAGGCGGGCAGCCACAAGGTCCACGGCGCGCCGCTGGGGGCGGAGGAAGTGTCCGCCATGCGCACGGCGCTCGGCTGGCGGCACGCGCCCTTCACGGTGCCCGACGAGATCATGGACACCACCGACGCCCGCCCCCACGGCGCGCGGTCGGAGGCCGAATGGCGCATTCGCATGGAGGCCTACCGCGAAGCCTACCCCGCCCAGGCCGCCGCGCTGGACCGGCGCATGAAGGGCGACCTGGCGTCGGACTGGCCGCAGGTGGTCGACGAAATCATGGAGACGGCGGCTGCGCGCACCGGGTCCATCGCCACCCGCAAGGCCTCCGCCCAGGTGCTGGAGCAGCTTTGTCTGCGAGTGCCGGAGATGTTCGGCGGATCGGCGGACCTGACGGGGTCCAACCTGACCGACTGGCCGGGGGCGGAGAGCGTCAACGAGACGGGCGCGGGGCGGTATCTGTCCTACGGCGTGCGGGAGTTCGCGCTGGCGGCCATCATGAACGGCATGGCGCTGCACGGCGGGTTCATCCCCTTCGGCGGAACGTTCCTGACCTTCAGCGACTACTCCCGCAACGCCATCCGCATGGCCGCGCTGATGAAGCGCCGGGTCGTCCACGTGCTGACCCACGACAGCATCGGGCTCGGCGAGGACGGCCCGACGCACCAGCCGGTGGAGCACGCGGCATCCTTGCGCCTTATCCCCAACCTCGCGGTCTGGCGCCCCTGCGATGCCGTGGAGACGGCGGCGGCCTGGTGCGCGGCGGTGGAGACCGCCGATGGCCCGACGGCGCTGCTGCTCTCGCGCCAGGGCCTGCCTTGCCAGGGCCGCGATGCCGATCAGGTCCAGATGATCCGGCGCGGCGGTTACGTTCTGGCGGCGGCGGAGGGTGCGCCGACGGCCGTGGTCATCGCCACGGGGTCGGAGGTCGCGCTGGCGCTGGCGGCGCGCAAGACGCTGGGCGCGGCGGGCCGGCACGTCGCCGTCGTCTCCATGCCCTGCCGCGAGCGGTTCCTGGCGCAGGACCGGGCGTATCGCGATAGCGTCCTGCCGCCGGGCGTGCCGCGTCTGGCGGTGGAGGCCGGGCATCCGGAAAGCTGGTGGCGGCTTGTGGGGCCGGAGGGCGACGTGGTCGGCATGGAGACCTTCGGCGAGTCCGCCCCGGCGGGTGAGCTGTTCGCGCACTTCGGCTTCACGCCCGAGGCGGTGGCGGAGCGGCTGGGCCGCCTGGTCGGTCTGTAGCTTTTTTCATCCCACCCCGGCGCGGGGCCTTTCTCCCCTTCAAGGTTTGGCGTCAGGGACTTGGGTGGCCGATCGGGCCCCGCGGGCCGTCGGGATTCTCCCGGCGGCCCGCGGTATATGATCAAAGTCAAAGATTCGACGGCGCAATTCCTCAACAAATATGGCATTATGCGCATGTACGGCGGCGTGGCCCGGGGCGCGCCGCCGCCGTGCATCCAATCACGAAGGGAGAGGCGGACATGGATCTGACCGCCGCATTCGATCTGCTCGGCGAGGCTGGCGCCACGGCGCTGGGCGGCCTCATCATCGGCATGATCTTCGGGTTCATGGCGCAGCGCAGCCGGTTCTGCCTGCGCGCCGCCGTGATCGAGTTCGCGCGCGGGTCCTTCGGCCCCAAGCTGTCCGTCTGGCTGCTGGCCTTCGGCATCGCGGTGGCGGGCGTGCAGATCTTCATTTCCGCCGGCTGGCTGTCCGTCGGCGAGGCGCGCCAGCTGACCGGCGCCGGCAGTATCTCGGGCGCGCTGATCGGCGGCGCCATGTTCGGCTGCGGCATGGTGCTGGCGCGCGGCTGCGCGAGCCGCCTGCTGGTGCTGTCGGCCAACGGCAACCTTCGTTCGCTGCTGTCGGGCCTGATCTTCGCCGTCGTCGCCCAGGCCAGCCTGCATGGCGCGCTGGCCCCTGTTCGCGATGAGCTGGCGGGCGCCTGGACCGTGACGGGCATCGGCAACCTGAACCTTCTCTCGGCGCTGGGCCTGGGCCAGGGGACGGGCGTGGTGCTGGGGCTGTTCTTCCTGGCCACGGCCATCTTTTTCGCCGCCAGGAACAAGCTGACGCCGCGCCTGTGGATCGGCGCGCTGGGGGCGGGCATGGCCGTGGTGCTGGGCTGGTGGCTGACCTGGACGCTCTCCTACCAGACCTTCGAGCCGACCAGCGTGGAAAGCATGAGCTTCACCGGCCCGTCGGCCGACGTGCTGATGCTGGTGCTCAACCCGTTCGAGTCCTGGGACTTCGACATCGGGCTGGTGCCCGGCGTCTTCCTGGGCAGCTTCCTCGCCGCGCTGCTGGGTCGGGAGCTGAAGCTGGAGGGCTTCCAGGGCGGGGCCTCCATGCGCCGCTACATCATCGGCGCCGTGCTCATGGGCTTCGGCGGCATGCTGGCGGGCGGCTGCGCGGTGGGCGCGGGCGTGACCGGCGGGTCGATCTTCGCCCTGACGGCCTGGCTCGCGCTATCGGCCATGTGGGCGGGTGCAGCGCTGACCGACTACCTGGTGGACCGCCGCGGGCTGGAGGCGGACGCCGCCCACCCCCGCCACGCGCCGGCGCCGTGAGGTGAGGGCAGTGCAGGGCGGCTGAAATCCGTGGCAGGCCCCTGCATTCGCAGGGGCGACGGATTTTGCAAGGTGTTGTGATAGAACAATAAATTACCCGTCATTCCTGCGAAAGCAGGAATTCACATCCGCCGCTTCCAGCACCCGACCGAAAGAAAGGGCCGAACGCGCCAAGGCGTCCGGCCCTTTTTCCCTCTCGCCGGAGGGGACTGACGCTCAGCCCCCTGGCCAGGTCTGCTGTTGCGGCTCCATCTGTCCCAGGCTTTCCCGCATGCGGCGGTCGGCGTCGTGCAGGATTTTCTTTTCCTCGTACAGGCCCTGCACCAGGCCCCAGCACATGAACAGCATGATGACCGAGAAGGGCAGGGCGGCGATGATGGACGCCGCCTGCAGGCCTTCCAGGCCGCCCGACAGCAGCAGAACGGCGGCGACGAAACCCTCGCCCAGGCCCCAGATGACGCGGTGGACGGTCGGCGGCTCGCGGTCCCCCAGCGACAGCAGCGTCGTCACCACCAGGGTGCCGGAGTCCGACGAGGTGATGAAGTACGTGGCGATCAGCAGCGTCACCAGGCACATGGCCAGGAAGTTCAGCCAGTCGATGGTCGTGATGACGTCCAGCGTCTGGTAGAGCGCCATGGTGACGTCCTCGGACACCGCCTGGCCGATGCCCGCACCCTCCTGGTACAGCTCCAGCCACAGGCCGGTGCCGCCGAAGACGGTCAGCCACGCCATGCCCAGCAACGTCGGCACCAGCAGCACGCCCAGGATGAACTCGCGGATGGTGCGGCCGCGCGAGATGCGGGCGATGAACATGCCGACGAACGGCGCCCAGGCGATCCACCAGCCCCAGTAGAAGGCCGTCCACGCCGACTGCCAGGTCCCTGTGCCGCCGGACTGGGCGTTGGTCCAGAAGCTCATGGGGATGACGGTGCGCATGTACTCGCCCAGGCCCTGGACGAACAGTTCCAGCAGGTAGCGCGTCGGGCCGAAGGCGAAGAAGAACAGCAGGATCAGCGCCGACAGGTACAGGTTCCATTCCGACAGGATGCGCACGCCCTTGCCGACGCCCGACACCACCGACAGCGTGGCCACGGCCGAGATGACGGCGATCAGGATCATCTGGTTGGTGGTCGAGACGTCCAGCCCGAACAGCACGTTCAGGCCGGTGTTGATCTGTGTCACACCCAGGCCCAGCGACGTCGCCACGCCGAACACGGTGCCGAACACCGCCAGCACGTCCACCGCATGGCCCCAGCCGCCGTAGATGCGGTCGCCCATCAGCGGATACAGGGCGGAGCGGATCGCCAGCGGCAGCTTCTTGCGATAGCAGAAGAACGACAGCGACAGGGCGACGATGGCATAGATCGCCCACGGGTGCAGGCCCCAGTGGAAATACGTCAGCCGCATGGCCGTGACGGCGGCGGCGGGCGTCTCCGGGTCCGTGGTGAAGGGATTGCCCTGGAAGTGGTACATGGGCTCGGCGATGGACCAGAACACCAGCCCGATGCCCATGCCCGCGCCGAACAGCATGGCGAACCACGAGATGTAGCTGAACTCCGGCTGCTGGTCGTCGTCGCCCAGCTTCAGGTCGCCGAAGCGGCTGAACAGAAGCCAAAGGCTGAACAGCAGGAACAGCGCGACCACCAGAACATAGTACCACTTGAAGTACTTCACGATGCCGTCGCGCACCGTGACGAACCAGGTCGACGAGGTTTCCGGCGCCGCCACGCCGGCGATGAGGAACAGGGCCACCACCACCAGGGCGACCAGGGCCATGGTCGGGTTCAGGCCTTTCAGAAGGCCGGTTTCCGCGCGCATTGTCAGTCCTTCCCGCCTGGATGGATTACAGCTTGGTCTCGTCGGCGGGCGGTTCCTTGAAGAACTCCTCGCCGACATGCGTGCCGGCCCCGCCGACCGCGCGGTAAACGCGCACCCCGCGGCGGTGGTGACGGTGGTCCACCAGCGTGACCGCCGCCTGGCCGTTCACGGCGCTGCGCTGGCCCAGGAAGACGGCGACGGGGAGGCCGACGTTCGACCGTCCGCGCATCATCCACATGCGGCCCCAGTCGAAATGGCCGCCGATGAAGCCCACCTGGATCAGCCCGCCGTCGAACCCGGAGACGAAGAAGTCCAGGGCCTCGCGGTCGGGAAAGACGTGGACGTTGATGTAGGCGTAGACCAGCTCGTTGACCAACTCGGACAGCGAGAAGGTTCCGGTCTCGGTGGCGTTGATGTGGCGTTCCAGTGCGGCGTCCATGTGCACCGTCAACTCGTCGGGGTCGCGCTGGAAGTTGGGCGAGTAGCGCACGAAGGCCGAGGTGTCGGGCATGTCGTAGCGCACCCGGTAGAGCCTCAGGTCGCGCACGATGTCCTCGGGCGTCATGGACAGGCCCGCCTCAGGCGCGGCCGTTGTGGCGTCTTGCGGCATGGGTATTCCTTCGTCCGTTCTTGACGTGGTCGTGATGGAGGTCGGATACGGTCTGGCGGCTGGAGAAGAACGCGCCGACCGCCGTCATGGTTTTTCCGCGCCCGTCGAAGTGCCATTATTCTGCCACTCGATGGTCACGGGGTCACCATGTGGGGCCCGCAGTCTGCGCCGCAGACAGGCCGTGCATCGCTTGCGGGCCGGTGCTATTGTTCCGCGCGCGCCCGTGACCCGGCGCCGCCCGCAGGCCCCGTCAGCACGGGGCGGGCCCGGCGCGGTCGGGGGCAACAGACGACGACACCGGCCGCGCGGGGGGCGTGGCCGCGATACCAAAGGCAAAGGAGCCCTTGATGACTCTCCGCAAGTTTTTCCCGGCGTTCGGCCTGTCCGCCATGGCCGCGGCCGTGCTGGGCCTGGCCGTTGCGGCGGCGCCGCAGCCCGCCGCCGCCCAGGGCGCCGGTCAGCCGGGCAAGATCGGCAACGCGGACATCGGACAGACCTACGGCGACTGGACCGGCGCGTGCGAGACCGTGCCCGGCGGTGCGCGCGAGTGCTACATCTTCCAGACCGTGCAGCAGGGCCAGGGCGGCCAGCCCATCATGTCGCTGAAGGTGGGCACCTTCCTTGAAAACAACCAGCCGGCCATCCTGGCCGACCTGCCCACCGGCATCATGATCCAGCCGGGCGCCATGTTCGCGGTGGACGGCGGGCAGGAGGCGCGCGTGCCCTACCAGATCTGCACGCCGGGCCTGTGCCGCGCCATCGTGCCCCTGAACGACCAGATGCTGAGCAAGATGAAGGCCGGCGCGAGCCTGAACGTCAGCTTTGTCACCGCCGCCGGACAGAAGGTGTCGGCCGACGCCTCCCTCAGCGGTTTCACCGCCGGATGGGGCAGCGTCAGCCAGTAACGCGCGCCCGCCCGGCCGGAACGGGAAAACGGGCCGTCCCCGTGCGGGGCGGCCCGTTTTCCGTTGTACCCGGTGGTGCGGGAGCGGCCGTCAGTAGTCGAGCGATTCCGCCGTGTCGTGGCCGTTGTGCTCGTCCGAAGCAACCCGGATGAGCTTGGCGCGGCTGGCAACGCCGTAGGCCCGCAGGATGGCGGTGACGTGCGCCTTGACCGTCGCTTCCGACAGGTTGAACCGGGTGGCGATCTCGCGGTTGCTCATGCCCTCCAGCACCAACGCCAGAACGTCGCGCTGACGGCTGGTCAGCGCCAGGCGCGGCGAGCGCCCGCCGTTGCCGGACCCGCCGTGGCCGCCGGACTCGGCGTGCGCGGCGTGCTCGGCCACCATGGAGGGAATGTAGACGCCGCCCTGCAGGACCAGCCGGATGGCCGCCAGCAGCACGGGCTCGGGCGCCGTCTTGGGAATGAACCCCGAGGCACCCTGCTCCAGCGCCTTGAGCGCCAGGCGCGGGTTCTCGTCGCTGGTCAGCACCACCACGGGAACCCCCGGCGCCGCCGCCCGCACCTGGGCCAGGCCCGCCAACCCGCTGGAGCCCGGCATGCGCAGGTCGAAAACGACGAGGTCGATGCCCTTGGTGGTGTCGGTCAGGATGGACAGGGCCTGGTCCAGCGACCCGGCTTCGTCCAGCGTCACCGTCTCGGCCAGTCCCGAAAGGGACACGGCCAGCGCACGACGGACCAGCGGATGGTCGTCGGCGATGAGGATGCGTACAGACGTGTCAGACATGCCTAAAAAGGCCCCCCGTTTGCGGCGGGATCGGTGGCCCCACGATCCCGTCTTTCAATCCCCTGCCCCAGAACATATTAACTGATTAGAATAAAAATGGAACTATACCGAGGGATATAATATGCGGCCGCCTTTGCGATGCTTGCGGCGGCTTGTTCGCGCATAAACACACGCTATGATGTCAAATAATTCTACCAAGGGGATGTTTCGCAGGGTGGGCTTCAGCTAAAGCTGTGCAAATAGGCCTTTTCGCATAAGACATACGTCTTTAGATTGGCCCCGGGGCACCCAGATGCCAGCCCTGAACGTAGTCGATCCCCATCTCCTGCAGCAGGGCGAGCGTCTCGGCATCTTCGACGAATTCGGCGATGGTGGAAAGACCGAACTCCTTTGCCATCTGGTGGATGTGGCTGACCATGACGCGGTCGCGCGGATCGCGACGAAGGTTGCGAATCAAGCTGCCCTCGATCTTGATGTAATCGACGTCGAGGAACTTGAGGTACACGAAAGACGAGAACCCGCTGCCGAAGTCGTCCAGGGCGAACCGCACGCCGTGGCCGCGCATGGCGTCGATGATCTTCACCAGCTTGTCGAAGTGGGGCAGGGCCTCGCGCTCGGTGATCTCGAAGACGATCCGTTCCGCCGCCACGCCGGCGGCCCTGGCGCGGGCCGGCACTTCATGCATCCATTCCGCCGCCGCCAGCGACCGGCCCGACAGGTTGAAGAACATTTTCAGGTCGGGGTCGCGCTGCGCCGCCAGCGTCGCCAGCCCCTTCTCGAAGATGCGTTCGTCGATATCGCGCGTGAGGCCCAGTTCGTCGGCGGCCTCGATGAACTCTCCGGCCGTCTTCAGCCCCTCGGGCGTGCGCACGCGCGCCAGGACCTCCAGCGCGAAGGGCCGCGTGTCGGCGCTGGTGCAGATGGCCTGGAAGACCGGCTCGATGGCATCATCGGCCAGCGCGTCCTTGAGCATCCGGCCCTTCTGGAAGACGGCCATGGCGGCGTCCTCCTCGCCGCTGTCCAGGGTTGCGACGCGGTTCTTGCCCAGGCGCTTGGCCTTGTACATGGCCACGTCCATGGCGATCGACAGCTTTTCTACCGTCGCGCCGTTGTCGGGGAAGGTCACCAGCCCGAAGCTGGCGCCGACGCGCGTCGCGCCCACGGGCAGCCGCAACGAGGTTTCCGCCACGGCCTTGCGCAGGTTCTCGGCGGCGATCGCCCCTTGCTCGGCGGTGGTCTGGGGCATGAGTACGGCGAACTCGTCGCCGCCCAGCCGGGCGATGATGTCGGTTCGCCGCATACGGCGGTCCAGCACGGTCGCCAGTTCCTTCAGCGCCAGGTCGCCGACCGGATGGCCGTAGGTGTCGTTGATGGACTTGAAGTCGTCCAGGTCCATCATGATCAGGCTGAACGGGTGCCCGTGGCGCTGCCCGCGGGCGACCTCCATGCGCAGGAAGTCCTCGAACTTGCGGCGGTTGTACAGGTTGGTCAGCGGATCGCGCTGGCTGAAGTGCTCCAGCTTGTCCTGGTATTCCTGAATGGTGCCGAGCAGCCGGTTGAAGTGCTGCGACAGGCTGTTGACCTCGCGCAGGTGCGTGCCCGGCCCGACGCGGCGGTTGAGGTCGGTGTGGCTGATGATCTCCTCGATCACGCCGGCGAACCGCGAGATGGGCTGGGCGACGAACACCCGCAGCTTGAAGTACAGCGCCAGGAACAGCGTGGTCAGGATCAGCGTGAAGTAGGCGATCACCGACTTGATGACGAAGCCGACCGAGACCTTCAGGTCGGTGATGGGATAGCTGATGTCCACCACGCCGTTGACCTGACCGATGGCGGCTTCGTGGCAGGTCTGGCACTCGTCGCGCACCAGCACGGGATAGACGTAGCGGATGTGATCCTCGCCGGTCTCCAGCACCGGCTCGGCGGTGCGGAAGGCCTGGGTAACCAGTTGATCGGTGTCGCGCACCGGCGCCTCGCCGGGAATGTCGCCGTACTGGGCGATCACCGGCGCGCCGCGGAAGACGCGGATGTCGGTGCCCGGCTGGCTTTCGTTCAGGCGGTCGACGATCTCGCCGATCTCGTCCTTGGTCCAGCCCTTGCGCATGGCCGTGTAGAGCGACTGGAAGATCAGCTCGGACGTCTGGCGCGCTTCCTCCTGCGCCAGGTCGCCGATGGCGCGGCGCTCCACGAAGGTGGACATGAGCAGCACGACGACGACGGCCAGGATCATGGCCGCCATGGACAGCAGGAAGACGAACTGGCCGATGCTGAGCGTGCGTATGGTGCGGGCCAGGAACGGAGACATCATAGGGTATCCCAACGCGGGCGCGCGCGCCGTCCCTCACCCCGGCGCGGTCGCCCGGCCGCGAGGATGCAACAAATCGCCCGGCATGCCCACATATTTCCGCAACAGGAGTGCTGCGATACCCGCAGAGAGGGTTTTTTAGAGACCAAGCGCCTCCAGCAGCGGCGTGATGCGGTCCGCCGGAAGGTCTGTCAGGCGCTCCAGCCGGGCCGCCAGCGTGCGGCGGTGGGGTGCGATCGCGGCGCGGCGCTCGGCGTCGGCCTCCCGCAGGGCCGCGGCCTCCTCCGATGTCAGCGGGCGGCCCAGCGCCGCCGCCAGCGCCGGCCCCAGGTCGTTCGGCATGGCGCTCTGCGGGCCGCGTCCCAGCGGGGGGATCACCCCGGCCACGGCGTCCGGCGGCAGCCGCGTGATCTCCACCACGCGCGCGGCGAAGGCATCGCGAATGCGGCGGACGTCGTTGGCGTGGCTTTGCGCGGCGGAGGCGGCGGCCCAGGCTTCCGGCGGGGTGAGCGGCCGGTCCATGTTGGCCTCGAGCGCCTGCGTCAGGGCGACGGGCGTGGTCTGCGCGGCGGCCGGAGCGGGCGCAAGGCCGGCTGCGGCAAGGCCCACGGCGAGCGGCGCCAGGGCGGCGCTCCACAGGGCGGCGGAGAGGGCGAGAGGCTTCAGCATGCCGCCTAGATAGCGGCGGCGCGCGGGAATGAAAAGGGGTGCCCCGCGCGGCTGCGGAGAGGGCGGGCGCGGCGGCGTCAGGTGGCGTAGGCCACGGGTGCGCCGGCGGCGGCTGCGACGGCGCCGGTCAGCGCCAAAACCGCGGCGTTGCGGTCCAGCGGCTTGACGGCCACGGCGTCATACCCCGTCAGCGCCCACGACGTCAGGGCGTAAAGGGTCGGCAGCGCCACGATGAACGCAAGCACGGAGACCATCGTTCAACCCTCCTGCTGTTGCTCTCAGCAACAGGCTGCCATGGTGCCGCATCCTCTTCAACATAAAGTATTTTATCGAAATATGACCGGCACCATGTGGTGTTGTGACGCGCGAACGGCGCCCGGACGGGCCGGGCGCCGTTGCAGATGGATCGACGGAGGGGGCGTCGACCGTCGTCATCGCGTCGCCGTGGGCGGCGTCAGGCCTCCGCCGTTTCCAGCGCGCAGATGGCCTCCGGGTCGTCCAGGCGCAGCACCATGCTCGACGACAGGAAGAACTCATGATGGATGCCGTCCTGCCCGATGTAGCCGGCCATGAGGTCCTGGCCCAGCACGATGGGACCGACGCGGGAGTCCACGATCACGCCGCCCTTGATGGGCGCCTTGAAGATGCCGGCGGTGCAGACGCGCTTCAGGTGCTCCAGCTGCAGCAGGTCCGAGCCTTCGTAGCGGCGGAACAGCTGGTTGTAGAGCGCCGGCGACAGCGCCATGCCGTAGGGGCCGGGAAAGCCGCCGTCGTCCAGCAGGGTGACGGCCTTCACCACGTCCTCCAGCGCCTGGTCCACCTTGGTCCAGTCGCCGGCCGTCAGCGTCTTGCGGCCGGTTGCCGTCAGCAGGCCTTCCAGTCCGAAATCCTTGTTGCCGTAGTAGACGAACTCGTCCTCGCGGCGGGCCACGGCCTCGGCGGCGTCCTCCACGACGTTCAGGTTCAGCGGCTGGCCGTGTTCGGTGGCGGCCATGAGCCGGCGGATGGACACCTTGAAGCGCTTGCGCAGCATGGGGACGGAGACGGCCCGGCTGACCACGGCCCCGGCTTCCTCGTCGCCGACGGTGCGGCAATAGCCGTCGTTGCCGACCTCGATGGAGGTCAGGCCGGGGCCGTAGGGGCCTTCCGTCTCCAGCAGGCGACGGCCGGTGAGCATGGCGGCGGCGGACTCGCTGGCGGCCTCGTCGATCGCGTCCCACAGCTCGGCGTCGATGGGGGCCTGCGAGCGGTTGAGCATGTCCATGATGTCAGTCCTTCCCCTTGGCTTTCAGCGATCCGATGGTGGCGCGGCGGGCGCGGGCGGGGCGCGCCTTGCCCTCGGGCTCGGCGGGGCGGGCGACACCGCCCTTGGCGGCGGCGGGGTCCAGGCCCAGGTCCTCCAGCGCCTCCTCGTGCTCGGCCTCTTCCTCGATCTCCATGATCGGGCCCTCGGTGAACAGGTAGGTGCGGAACTGCTCATCGACGTCGGGCGAGTACCGGCGCAGCCACTCCAGCGCCATGGCCGCGTGTTCGATTTCCTCCCGCATGTTGTGCAGCAGGATTTCCTTCAACTCCTCGTCCTCGCAGTCGTCGGCGCGCTGCTGATACCAGTCGACGGCGTCCAACTCTTCCTTGATGGAGACGATGGCGTGATGGATGGTAAGCGTCCGGCGACTGATGCGCTCGCGCGGCGCATGAAGGCTTTCGCTACCCATGAGGCCCCCTAAGACGTGGTGCGATCAGGACAACGCGGCCCGCGCCCGGCCGTGGATGCCGGGGCGAACGGCCCGCTTTTCACGTCCATCGAAACGCCAACAACCAGAAGAAGGTTGCATGAATTTCAGTATCTGGACGGCCGGGGCGGCGGAGGCTAAGGATGGCGCGAAACCGCTTTCCGCTTTTCCCGGCCGCAAGGACGCTCGCCCATGACCGACCGCCCCATCTGGTTCCGCCGCCGCCACGGTGCCCTGGGCCCCAGCTTCGGCTGGACCTACATTCCCATCACGTGGCAGGGCTGGGTGCTGGTCGCCTGCGTTCTGGCGTTCCTGACGGCCGCCGCCGTCGTGATCGACCCCCAGAGCATCGGCGAGGCGCTGCTGTTCATCGCCGCAGCGGGCGTGATCCTGGTGGTCTTCGGAGGTGTCGCGGAACGCCGCACGCCGCCGCCGGACAGCGGTGACGGCAGCGGCGCCAGCGGCTAGCGCCGCGCCTTTTCCGCCGTCTTGAAGGCGCCGGCCGTTTCGGCGTCCGACAGGATGGCGTTCCGCCAGTCCTTCTTCGTCGGCAGGATGGGCGGCATGGGGGCGTGCTGCGTCTTGGCCGTTTCCGGCGCCACCTGCTTGAAGCGCTTGTCGCCGGCCGCGCCCTTCTTCATGAACAGGTTGTAGATGGTCCACATGGTCCGGTCGCGCGGGCCCGTCCAGGGGAAGCGTTTGGCCATGCTGGAGCCGCTGTAGAAGGTGCGGAAGGCCCGGCGGTGGCCGTCGCGCAGGGTTTCGGCGTCCATGCGCTCGGGCCGGTAGACGATGTGGGCCTGGTCGTACTTGGTCCAGTCGTGGCTGACCAGCCGCCCGGCGCGCTTCATCTCGTACCACGTCAACGTGCCCGGGTACGGCGTCAGCACCGAGTACGCCGTCATGTCGAAGCCGGCGTCGATGTTGAAGCGCGCCGTCTCGTCGAACACGTCGGCGTCGTCGGTGTCGAAGCCGAACATGAACAGCCCGAACACCATGATGCCGTGTCTGTGGATCTTCTCCACCAGCTTCACGTAATCGTCGGGGCGGTTGACCGACTTGTGGACGCTTTTCAGCGTGTCGCGGGAGATGCTCTCGAAGCCGATGGACATCATGGTGCAGCCGCTTTCGGCCGCCAGGTCCAGCATCTCGTCATCGCCCGCCAGCTTGGACGTGACGCCGGCCTGCCACTTGATGCCGCGCCCGCGCAGGGCCTTCATCAGCTCCATGGGGCGCTCGCGCGTGCCGAAGAAGTCCGCGTCGTTGATGGACACCGTGCGCTGGCCGCAGGTCTCCATTTCATGGATGACCTCGGGGATGGGGCGGTAGCGGAACTTCAGCCCATTCATCAGCGGCTCGGCACAGAAGGTGCAGGCCTGGTGGCAGCCGCGCGAGGTCTGCACGAAGGTCTTGTTCACATAGCGGTGGCCCTTCACCAGGTCGTAGCGCGGCATGGGCATGCCCTCCATGGGACACAGCGTGTCAGCGCGATAGGTGCCGCGCAGGTCGCCTTTCTCCAAGTCGTCCAGGATGCGCGGCATGACCAGTTCCGCCTCGCCGATGCACACCGCATCGGCGTGGGACAGCGCCTCCTTCGGCATGAAGCTGGGGTGGACGCCGCCCATGACGACGGGAATGCCGCGGGCCCGGAAGCGGTCTGCGATCTGGTAGCCGCGGTTGACGTAAGAGGTCATGGCCGAGATGCCGACCATGTCGCACTCCAGGTCGAAGTCGATGTCCTCGATGTTCTCGTCGGTCAGCACCACCTCGTAGCGGTCCTGCGGGATGCAGGCCGCCACCGCCAGCAGCCCCGCCAGCGGGGAATACAGGGCGCGCTTCATGTAGATGGGGCGCGTGGTGAGGCTGTCGGTCTTGGGATTGATGAGGTGGATGACCCGTGTCCGCATGACGATACCGCCCTTCCGTGACGCTTGGGATGCCTGGGGATGTTCAAGGGCAAGCGTTGGGGGCGCGGGAAGGTTCCGAAGACTAGGCGGAAGGGGGAGGGCGGCGGCGGAAAGATTGGCGATAAAAGAAGAAGCGGCAGCTGTCCGGGTGCTTCTTTCAACCCCCCTCCCGTGTCCGCCCGTTCTCCGCTTCATACCGAAGACGCCTCGTGCGGAGAGAGGATGCGGAGATGAGCAAGGCACGGGACAGCCGGGGCCGCGAGGCCGAGCGTCCGCGCGAGATTCCCAGGCGCGGATGGAAGGACGTCGCCATGCGCGTCAAGACGGAGCTGGGCGACGACAACATCAGCATCGTCGCCGCCGGCGTGGCGTTTTTCTCGCTGCTGTCGGTGTTCCCGGCGCTCGCGGCGATCCTGACCATCTACGGCCTGTTCGCGAGCCCGGAACAGGTCACGACCCAGATCCAGGCCATCAGCGGCGCCCTGCCCGACAGCGCCCAACAGGTCATCAGCCAGCAGCTTCAGCGGCTGGCGTCCGCCTCGTCCAGCGCGCTGGGGATCGGGGCGATCATCGGGCTGCTGGCCGCCATCTGGAGTTCATCCAAGGGCATGAAGGCGCTGGTGGGCGGGGTGGACATCGCCTACGACGAAAGGGATGAGCGCGGCTTCGTCCGCAAGACTGCGATCATCCTGGGCCTGACCGTGGCCGCCATCCTGTTCGTCATCGTCTCGCTGGTGCTGATCGCCGCCGTCCCGGCGCTGGTGGGGTCGCTGGGCCTGCCGTCGACGCTGCAGTGGATCGTCTCGCTGGGGCGGTGGCCGCTGCTGATCGTGCTGGTCATGGGCGCGCTGGCGGTCATCTACCGCGTGGCGCCCGACCGCGACAAGGCGCGGTGGCAGTGGGTGACGCCCGGCTCGGTCATCGCCGCGCTGCTGTGGGTGGCGGCGTCGGTGCTGTTCTCGCTCTATGTCCGCTACTTCGGCAGCTACAACGAGAGCTACGGGTCGCTCGCGGGCGTCGTGGTCCTGATGATGTGGCTGTACCTGTCGGCCTTCATCGTCCTGCTGGGCGCGGAGATCAACGCCGAACTGGAACGCCAGACGAAGCACGACACCACCCACGGCCGGCGCGAACCCTTGGGCCGCCGGGGCGCTCATGCAGCGGACACGGTGGGGGAAGGCGCCTGATTCTGCCGCCTACGATGGCGAGCGCGGGCGGGCCTGGCTTGCGCGGCGGAACGGCTGGCTCTCGGTGAAGATGTTCCGGTGGAGGAACTCCGCCGGGGAGGAGAACACCAGCCATTCCTTCATGCCGGGCCCGGCGTTCTCCACCGTGAACCACGGCTCCGCCAGCCGCCGCGCGGGGCCGGATGCCCACCGGGGCGGCGCACGGCGGATGACCTGCTTGGACAGGTATTCCGCCATGCCGCCGGCCAGGGCGTTCAGCCGAGCATCCTCCAGCAGCGCCGGTTCGTCGGCCAGCATGGCGGCCTGCCGGTCGAGGTCGTCGGTGCCGTAGAACGTATCGAGGAAGCCCGCGAACAGACCCTCGCGCGGCTCGCCCTGGGCGATCCGGTCATAGGTCTCGGACAGGGTAGTCGGGCGGGTCATCGTCCGGGTCCTCCTGCGACAGCACATGCTTGAGGAGAAAGCGCTGCTTGTCGGCATCCGCCGCCGACCGAGGGAAGTACTGTCCAAGGATGGCGATGGCGTCGTCAATCCCCGTCAGGCCGCAGGCCGCCATGAGCTTGCGGATGTCGCGCGCCTCCAGCGGCCCTTTCACCGGGTCGGCCACCCGCATCGCCTTAAGCTTCAGGGCGAGAAGGTACTCCGCGCTGGGGACGAAGACGCGCAGGCCCGGCTCCCCGCGTCGCGGATAGGTGCCGAACTCCAGGTGATCGTCCGACTGCGTCGCGGCCGGGCTCAGGTGGAACTGGATGGCGTCGTTCAGCCAATCGGCGGCCCACCCGTTATCGCGGGCGACCTTGTCGACGGCCTTCCGCAACCAGTCCGGCCACTCGCCGATGGAGGCGATGTCCACATCCTCGGACGCGTAGCGGAAGCGACTGGCGAGCATGAGGGCCGCCCCGCCATAAACCGCCAGGTCCAACTGCGTGTGGTTGGCGGCTGCCGCTTCTCCCAGCCGGTCGAGCGCGTCCTGCAGTTGATCCCGATCGAAGCGCGCGGCCATGGATCCGCCCGCCCTAGATATCCAGCTCTTCCACGAAGCGGGCGTTTTCCTGGATGAACTGGAAGCGCAGTTCCGGCTTGCGGCCCATCAGGCGTTCCACAAGCCGGCCGGTCTGCTTGGCTTCCTCGCGGCTTTCCTCGGTATGGGTGTCGGGGATGGTCACCTGCAACAGCGTACGGGAGCCCGGCGCCATGGTGGTTTCCTTCAGCTGCGCCGGCGGCATCTCGCCCAGGCCCTTGAAGCGGCTGATCTCCACCTTCGACGGCTTGAACTCCGTCTTCAATAGCTGGTCCTTGTGGGCGTCGTCGCGCGCGTACATGCTCTTGCCGCCCTGCACCAGCCGGTAGAGCGGCGGCATGGCGAGGAACAGGTGGCCGTTCTCGATCAGGGCCGGCATCTCGCGATAGAAGAAGGTCATCAGAAGGCTGGCGATGTGGGCACCGTCCACGTCGGCGTCCGTCATGATGATGACCTTTTCATAGCGCAGCTTGTCGTCGTCGTAGTGGTCGCGCACGCCGCAGCCCAGCGCCTCGATCAGGTCCGTCAGCTCCTGGTTGGCGCGCAGCTTGTCGGTCGACGCCGAGGCGACGTTGAGGATCTTGCCGCGCAGGGGCAGCACCGCCTGGGTTTCGCGCATGCGGGCCTGCTTGGCCGAGCCGCCGGCCGAATCCCCCTCCACCAGGAACAATTCAGTCCCGCCGGCGATGGAGCGCGAGCAGTCGGCCAGCTTGCCCGGCAGCCGCAGCTTCTTGGTGGCGGTCTTGCGGCTGAGCTCCTTGTCCTGCTTGCGGCGCTGGCGGTCCTCGGCGCGGGCGACCACGTGGGACAGAAGCTCTCCGCCGGCCTGGGCGTCGCCCGACAGCCAGTGGTCGAACTGGTCCTTCATGGCCTGCTCGACGTAGCGGGTGGCCTCGGCGCTGGCGAGCTTCTCCTTGGTCTGGCCCTGGAACTGCGGCTCGCGGATGAAGCACGACAGCATGATGCAGGCGCCGCCGATCACGTCGTCGGCGGTCAGCTTGTCGGCCTTCTTGTTGCCGACCATGTCGCCGAAGGCCCGCATGCCCTTGGTCAGCGCGTTGCGCAGGCCCTGCTCGTGCGTGCCGCCCTCGGGCGTGGGCACCGTGTTGCAGTAGCTGGAGAACAGGTAGTCCTGATCCGTCGGCCAGGCCACCGCCCACTCCACGCTGCCCATGTCGTCGGGAAAGTCCTGGCGGCCGGCGAAGACGGTGGGGGTGACCATCTCGCGCTTGTCCATCAGCTCCGACAGGAAGTCCGTCAGGCCGTTGGGGAAGTGCAGCTCCTGCTCCACCGGCGTCGGGTTGTCTTCCTTGATGAGGTCGGCCGCGCACTTCCAGCGGATGCGCACACCGCGGAACAGATAGGCCTTCGACCGCGTCATCCGGTACAGCAGCGCCGGGCGGAAGCGGGCGCGGGGGCCGAAGATTTCCGGGTCGGGGTGGAAGGTGACCGTCGTGCCCCGGCGGTTCTGCACGGTGCCCAGGTCCTCGATCCCCGTCACCGCCTTGCCGCGGCTGTAGGCCTGGCGCACCAGCTTGCGGTCGCGGGCGACCTCCACCACCAGGTCGTCCGACAGGGCATTGACCACCGACACGCCCACGCCGTGCAGGCCGCCCGAGACCTTGTAGGCCCCGCCGCCGAACTTGCCGCCCGAGTGCAGGGTGGTGAAGATCACCTCCAGCGCCGACTTTTCCGGATACTTGGGGTGGGGGTCGACGGGGATGCCGCGGCCGTTGTCGCGGATGGTCACCCGGTTTTCCAGCCCAAGTTCCACGTCGATGACGGTGGCGTGGCCGGCCACCGCCTCGTCCATGGCGTTGTCGAGGATCTCCGCCACCAGGTGGTGGAGCGCCTTTTCATCGGTACCGCCGATGTACATGCCCGGGCGCTTGCGCACGGGCTCCAGCCCCTCCAGGACCTCGATGTCCTTGGCGGTGTAGGCGTCTGTCTTGGCGGCGGTTTTTTCGAAGAGATCGTCGGACATGGCGCGCATTATATGGAGGGTCCGCCACGCCAGCAAGACGATGCCGTGGCGCCATCGTTCGCCCGCCGCTATATGGTGTGGAAAAACCCCATCAACCCATTGTCGAGGGACACGAACCACCATGACGACCCAGACCGAACAGCCCGTCGGAGAGATCGCCATCCGCACGCTCGCCATGCCCGCCGACACCAATCCGGCCGGCGACATCTTCGGCGGCTGGCTGATGTCGCAGATGGACATCGCGGGTGGCGTCGCGGCCTCCAAGCGGGCTCGCGGGCGTGTGGCGACGGTGGCGGTCGACGGCATGGCCTTCCACAAGCCGGTGCGCGTGGGCGACGAACTGACCTGCTACACCTCGGTGGAGCGGGTCGGCCGCACGTCGCTGACCATGAAGGTCGAAGCCTGGGTCCTGCGGCGCGGAACGTGGGAGCAGGAGAAGGTCACGGAAGCCACCTTCACCTTCGTCGCCATCGACGAGGCCGGCCGCAAGCGCGAGGTGCCGGCGGAATAACGGGGCGCGCGCGGCCGGTGGTCCCGCAAGGATCACCGCCGGCCGCGCACGCCGAACTCAGGCCGTCAGCGCTCCTCAGGCGTCTGCTTTCTCCAGAAGTTTCGCAAGAATCTGCTTGGTGTTCATGAAGCTGGTCTCCGTGTCCTCGACCGAAACCGTCCAGGACTCGGTATCCACGACCAGGAAGCCGTTGGTCTCCACGGTATTGGGGAGCACGATCGGCATGCCGCCGACGCGGGCGCCCGGAGCGCCCCAGCGGCCGTCGACTTCAGCATGGATCAAGCGCTGGTTCAGCGCGAACGGCACGCGGATCGTCTTGGGAAGCGGCCCGCGGACGGTAACGGCGGCCAGGTACTCCAGGTCGAGGTCACCCTCGGCGGCCGCCGGCACCGAGCGCACCCAGTTCGCGAAGATCGAATGGCCGATGACCGATTCAAGCTTGGCCGTGTTGTACGGGAACGCATGATGGCCCTCGTACACGTTCTGCAGATCGGCCGACCACATGGAGGCCAGGGGGCCACGGCTGGTGCGCGTCATGCCGAAGTCCGACCGGGTTGTCGAGGCGGACGTGGTAAAAGAGTACCCGCCGGTGATCGCGCCGTCGCCGCCGCTGCCGCCGCCGATGCTGCCGGAGAAACCGGCGTCGAGGGACCAGGTGTTCGAGTACTGGTAGGTCACTTCGTTCAGCACGGTCGGCGGTGCGAGCGAGCTGGGGTCCATGACCATGGTCGTATGCGGCAGCGCATGGCCCTGCTTCCGCAGCGCGTCGCCGCCCAGCGCGAAAACCGCCTTGTCGCGGAACAGCGACCGCATCGCCGCCGGATCGTCCACGGAGTTCTTGAAGGCCGTGACGTAGTTGGCGTGGGCCTTGACGACCAGGTCGACGGTGTCGGGGTCGCGCTGGAGGGCGACCACCTCGAAGGAGACATTCTGGCCGACCTGCCGGTCATGCGCCTCCTTGAAATCGATATGATTGATTTCGTCCTTGGCCTTTTTCAGGTCGCGGATCGTCTGCGGATTGTTAATCGTCGACCACGTGATCGCGCCTTCAAGGGCGATGCCCAGCGGACCGAGGATTCCGATGAAGGGCACGATCGCGAAGATGCCGCGTGCGCCACCCGCGCCACCGTAACGCGTCTCCAGGTTGGTCGGCACCGACGCCGCCGTCATGAACGACTTCGACAGTTTGCGGTCGAGAAGAATGTAGCCGTCCTTGGCTTTGGGTTCGCTCATTGGTAGTCCTTTATATTGGGTTCAACCAAGAAGACTCATCCAATGATTCGACTAGTAAGTAAACAGGAAAATCGTCCCATTTCATGTAGTTAGCAGGCGTTCCTTGCTGGCCCGCCTGGGGCACCGGGTCACGCACTGGGGGCGCTTCCTGGCGTCAGGGCTGTCTATGACTGCTGTTTCCAGGGGGCTCTTCCGTGCATGCATTTTTCCGCGCGGAGCAAGCCCGCGCCGCGGCGCCGACGGGTCATTCCCGGTCGCCAGAACGGCGGGATGCACAAGCTTCTCTTGCGAGGAATGAAAGGCCGGACCGGACCAGGAAATGCCCGCGTGATCCGGTCCGCGACCAGTCGGCAGCCAGCCGTCCGGCCGCAGGATACGCGGGCAGGGGCCGAGCGGTTGGCTGCCGGTCCGGGCGGGGGCATGCATCGGCGCCGGGGGTACACGAACGCCATTTGACGCATTTCGACCGGAACGCGACGGACCGGTGCACCCGGGATAGAGAAAACCGGCGCCGCCACACGTTGAAAGATAGCGGCATAACCGCGAAAAATGCGCGCAAAACGCAGGGGCTGCATGATAAATTTCCGCAGTTCGCTTCCCTCTTGGTAGCGGTCATTACTGGACGTACTCGAAAATTATGCACCTCGATACCTTCGACGCACGCCTTTTGGCGGAGTTGCAGCGGAACAATCGCAAGACGAGCGCTGCTCTTTCGGATACCGTTCATTTGTCGCCGGCGGCCTGCCTGCGCCGCGCCGACCGCCTCCGCCGTCACGGCGTGATCCGTGCGGACGTCTCGGTTGTTCAGCCGGAGAAGGTGGGTGTCGGGGTTCAGGCCCTGGTCCGGGTGACCCTTCAGCAGAAACAGCCCGAAACCATCGCCGCCTTCGAGGCGACGATGCTCGCGGCTGACGAGGTCATATCGTGCTGGCACGTCACCGGCGGGTTCGACTATGGCCTCGTGGTCGTGGCGCGCGACATCGCCATGTACGAGGCCTTCGTCCGCGTGATGCTGGTGGAAAACCCGCTGGTGCGCACCCACGAGGCCAGCATCGTGCTCAACGCCGTCAAGAGCGGCGCGCCGCTGCCGGTCTACCTGGCGGCGCTGGAGGGCGCCTGATCCCAGGCGCCGTCTCCACCGGCGGGTGGCGCCTCACGCCGCCCGCACCTGGTCCAGGAATTCGTCCATCGCCTTGCGCAGGTGGTGGGAATCGGTGGCGAGCTGGCGGGAGGCCGTCAGCACCTGATCGGCCCCGGCGCCGGTCTCGCGCGCCGCTTCGTTCACGCCCTGGATGTTGCTGGAAACCTCGTGCGTGCCGGTGGCGGCCTGCTGGACGTTGGATGCGATTTCCTGCGTCGCCGCACCCTGTTCCTCCACGGCCGAGGCGATGGCGGACGCCGTCTCGCTGACCTCTCCGATGGCGGTCACGATGCTGCCGATGGCCTTGACCGCCTCACGGGTTTCACCCTGCACCGCCTGCACCTGGCCGGCGATCTGGTCGGTCGCCTTGGAAACCTGGCCGGCCAGGGTCTTGACCTCGTTGGCGACCACGGCGAATCCCTTGCCGGCGTCACCGGCGCGAGCGGCCTCTATGGTCGCGTTGAGCGCCAGAAGGTTGGTCTGGTCGGCGATGTCGTTGATGAGGTCGACCACCTCGCCGATCTCCTCGGCCGCCGTGGCCAGGGCCTCCATCTGCTGGCGCGTGCTTTCGGCGCGGTTGGTGGCCTGGGCCGCCATGTCCGACGACCGCGCCACCTGCTGGCCGATTTCGCCGATGGAGCTGGACAGCTCCTCGGTCGCCGAGGCGACCGTCTGCACGTTGGCCGAGGCCTGTTCGGAGGCCGCCGCGACGGTGGTGGACTGGGAGGATGCCTCCTCGGACATGGCCGACAGGTTTTCCGAGGTCGACTGCATTTCCTCAGCAGCCGAGGACACGGTGCCGACGATGCTGCCGACGCGGGCCTCGAAGTCGTCGGCCATCTGCAGCATCTGGCGGTGGCGCTCCTCCTGCTCGCGCTCCTCGCGCAGCCGGGCTTCTTCCTCCATCTCCCGGGTGTGCAGCATGTTGGCGCGGAAGATCTCCAGCGTGCGGGCGATCTCACCGACCTCGTCCTTCCGGCCCGCACCGTCCACCTTGATGTCCAGGTCGCCGTCGGCCAGCTGCCTCAGGTTGCCGACCACCTTCTTCATGGGTTGGACGGTACCCTTGATGGCGAACAGCCAGCCCAGGAACAGGCCGAGGGCCAGACCCGCCACGGTGACGACGATCGCCGTCGTCGAGAGGCTGGCGGCGTTCTCGTCGGCCTGCCGGGCGAATGCGTCTCCCTTGTCGTCGGTGTAGCTGACGTAGTCGGCCACCACGTTGCGCAGGACGGCGGCCTCGGCCCGGCTGTCACGGACCGATGCCAGGATGGCCTCCTGCCCCGCGTCAAGCGTTACCGAGCCCGCCTGGGCGCGGGCGACGGCCACGGTGTCTTCCAGGGCGGTAACGTAGTTTTCAATGGCCGCTTCCGTCTCGTCGAGCATGCGCGCCTGCTCCGGCCCGGCCGTGGCGCGCGCCTCGTCGAGCCGGGTGCGCGCCTCGGTGCGGATGTCGGTGATCCGGTCCACCACCTCTGGATGCGCACCGGGATTGGCGGCCAGCCTGTATTCGGCACGGCTGAGTTCGACGACGTTCTGGCTGAGCCGCGCGCCAAGGCGGATTTCGGCGGAGGCCGTGTTCAGCCCGCGCGAATCCTCTGACAGCACGTTCAGGCCATAGTAGCCGACGGCGGCGTTGATCGCCGCCACAAGGCCCAGGACGCCGATGAGAGCGAAAATCTTGGTGGAGACACGGAGAGCGCCGAGGTTCATGGCAGACCACCCCTTGATCGTCTGGGTTCGAGGGAAGCGTCGTCGCCAAGCGGCGGCACGCTGTTCTGCTCCGGATCGTCCGTCGGCGCGGCCCGATCCAAAGGACAGCCTTCTACCTCGAAGGGGGTGTGCTCAACCTTGATTTCGGCCAAGGCGCGAAAATTATACCGACGGCTAGTCCGCGCGGGATGCTTTGGTGAGGCCTGCTCGGACGGCGGGCCTCATACCGGACGAAGCGTGCCGTCGTACACGCGCCAGCCGGCGTGGCGAAACGAAGGCGTGTGCGGAGCACACGCCGCAGCGTCGATGATTTCAACCACCGGCGCGTATCAGAACCCGCGCCCGTGGTCGGCCAGGAAGGCCTCTTCCTCAGGAGTGGAGGCCCGGCCCAGCACGGCGTTGCGGTGGGGAAAGCGGTCGAAGCGGGCGATCAGGTCGCGGTGCTTGATGGCGTAATCCAGCCACTCCGCGTTGCCCAACTGGCGGAACAGCTCCACCGAGGCCTCCTGGTCGGACAGGCATTCGGAGTGTTCCAGCGGCATGTAGAGAAACAGGCGGTGGACCGGCCTCAAGTCGGCGTCGAACCCCTGTTCCAGGGCATGGCGGGTGACCGTGCGCGCCTTCTGGTCGCAGGCGAATGCCGCCGGGCTGTTGCGAAAGACGTTGCGGGGAAACTGGTCCAGCAGGATGACCAGCGTGACGCATCCCAGCGGCGTGGCCATCAGCCCGTCCAGCCGGCCGTCGGCGGCGGCGTCCATTTCCTCGGTGAAGCGCTCGGCAATGGCCTGGTCGAAGGCGTCGTCCTGGACGAACCATTCCTTGCGCGGCTCGCCCTCCGTCGGCGAGCCGGGCTCCCCGAACCAGAAGGCGACGACGCGGGCCACCGTTTCCGACGGCAGCGGACCGGACGTGCGGGCGGCGTATGGCATGGACGACCCTCCAGACGGCACGGCACATGCTTCTGCATATCAGCCATGCGGAAAATTCATGCCGGACCATATGGGGCGGGGGCGCCGCGGTTCAAGCAGAATCCGGCGGGGAGTCGTCGGTCTTCTTGTAGGGGGCCAGGGTGGCGAGGTCCTCGATCTCCGCCTGCATGACGGCCCGTTCCTGGCCCAGGTAGCGTTCCACCGCCTTCCGCAGGCCGGCATCGGCGATCCAGTGGGCGGACCAGGTGGGGCGGGGCATGTAGCCGCGCTTGATCTTGTGCTCGCCCTGGGCGCCGGCCTCCACGCGCGTCAGCCCGTGCTCGATGGCGAAGTCGAGCGCCCGGTAGTAGCAGGCCTCGAAGTGCAGGTAGCGGTAGTCGCCCAGGCTGCCCCAGTTGCGGCCGTACAGGGTGTCGGAGCCGCGCAGGTTCAGCGCGCCGCAGACCGGACGGTCGTCCTCGAACCCCATCACCAGCACCACCGCATCGCCCATGCGCTGGCCCAGCAGGTCGAAGAACTCGCGCGTCAGGTAGGGATTGCCCCACTTGCGGTCGCTGGTCGCGACGTAGAATCGGTAAAAGGCATCCCAGTGGCGGGGCGTGACGGCGTCGCCCGTCAGGGTTTCCAGCCGCACGCCCGAGGCTTGCGCGCGGGCGCGTTCCTTGCGGATGTCCTTGCGCTTGCGGCTCGACAGCGTTTCCAGGAAGTCGTCGAACGATGCGTAGCCGGGATTTTCCCAATGGTACTGCACCCCCATGCGGCGCAGCAGGCCCATGGACTCCATGGCCCCGGCCTCGGCCTCGGTGGGGAAGGTGACGTGGACCGACGAGCACCCGGCGCGCTCGGCCAGGTTCACCATGCCGCCCACCAGGGCCTCGCGCAGGCCGGCCGGGTCGGGGGCGTCGGGCCGGACCAGCAGGCGCGGGCCGGTCACGGGCGTGAAGGGCACGGCGCATTGAAGCTTGGGATAGTACCGCCCGCCGGCCTGGGAGTAGGCATTGGCCCACGACCAGTCGAAGACGTACTCGCCGTAGGAGTGGCTTTTCACGTACAGCGGCGCGCAGGCGAGCACGCTTCCCTGCGGGTCCTCCAGCACCAGATGGCGCGGCAGCCATCCCTCCTCGCCGCAGGCCGAGCGGCTGTCTTCCAGCGCCGACAGGAAGGCGTGCCGGACGAAGGGGTTGTCGGTGCCGGCGCAGGCGTCCCACGCATCGGCCGGCACGGCGGCGATGGAAGGCACGGCCTTGAGCATCAGGGAATCGTCGCGTCCGTCTGGCATGGGCTGAAGGTGGTGTCGGCGGCGCGGCGGCTCAAGACGGGCCGCCGCGCCCCTGTCTCACCCCTTGATCTCGAAGGTGCCCTCGATTTCCACCGACACGCCCAGCGGCAGGGTGGGTGCGCCGACGGCGGCGCGGGCGTGCTTGCCGGCCTCGCCGAACACCTCCACCATCAGGTCCGACGCACCGTTGATAACCTTGGGCTGGTCGGTGAAGTCGGCGGCGCTGTTGACGAAGCCGCCCAGGCGCACGACGCGGGTCACCCGGTCCAGGTCGCCGCCGCAGGCGGCCTTGAGCTGGGCGATCAGGTTCAGGCCGCACAGGCGGGCGGCGCGCTGGCCGTCCTCCAGGCTGACCGACTCGCCCAGCCGCCCGTTGAACTCGGGCCTGCCGTCGACCAGCGGCAGCTGTCCGGAAATGAAGACCAGGGTCCCGCTGACCACATAGGGGACGTAGTTCCCGGCCGGGGCCGCGGCGTTCGGCAGGGTGATGCCCTTCTCGGTCAGGCGTGCCTCGATGGTCCCGGACATATTGGTTCTCCCTTGGGGGTTGCTGATGTGGTAATCCTGCGGCACCGACTCGGGGCGGGCGAGGGCCGCTTAGGCGCCCGCCGACCCGTCCGCCGCACCGTCCACGCATTGTTTTGGGAAGAGCCGCCCGTGAGCAAGCTTTCGTTGCCCAAGGACAAGATCAAGTTCGTCCTGCTGGAAAACGTCCACGACAACGCCGTCGCCTACCTGCGCCAGCACGGATACGAGAACATCGACGTGCACAAGGGCGCGCTGGACGCCGACGCGCTGAAGGACGCCGTCCGCGACGCCCACGTCGTCGGCATCCGCTCGCGCACCAAGCTGACCGAGGATGTGCTGAAGGCGGCGGAAAAGCTGGTCGCCGTCGGTGCCTTCTGCATCGGCACCAACCAGATCAACCTGGGCGCCGCCAAGCACCTGGGCGTGCCGGTGTTCAACGCGCCGTACTCCAACACCCGTTCGGTGGCGGAACTGGTGCTGGCCGAGATCATCATGCTGGCGCGCGGCATTCCCCGCCGCAACTGGATCAGCCACGAGGGCGGCTGGGACAAGTCCGCCAAAGGCTCGACGGAAGTGCGCGGCAAGACGCTGGGCATCGTCGGCTACGGCCACATCGGCACGCAGCTTTCGGTCATCGCCGAGGCGCTGGGCATGAAGGTGCGCTTCTTTGACATCGTCGACAAGCTGCCCATGGGCAACGCCGCCGCCTGCATGAGCCTGAAGGAGCTGATGGAGACGTCGGACTTCGTGTCGCTGCACGTCCCCGACACGCCGCAGACCCGCAACATGATCACCGACACGGAACTCGGCTGGATGAAGCAGGGCGCCTTCCTGCTCAACGCCGCCCGCGGGCAGATCGTGGACATCGACGCCCTGGCCGACCACCTGCGGACCGGCCACCTGGCGGGCGCGGCCATCGACGTCTTTCCGGTCGAGCCGGCCAGCGTGGAGGACGTGTTCGAAAGCCCCCTGCGCGGCATGAAGAACGTCATCCTGACCCCGCACATCGGCGGTTCGACGCAGGAGGCGCAGGCCAACATCGGCACGGAAGTGGCGGAAAAGCTGGTCAAGTACTCGGACAACGGCTCCACCGTCGGCGCCGTGAACTTCCCCGAGGTGATGCTGCCGGTGCACGTGGGCGGGGCGCGCTTCATGCACATCCACCGCAACGTTCCCGGCGTCATCTCCAAGATCAACGACGTCTTCAGCCGCCGCGGACTGAACATCGTCGGCCAGTACCTGCGCACCGATGAAGAGGTCGGCTACGTGGTGGTCGACGTCGACGGCATCATCGAGCCCGGCATGGGCGTGCGTCGCGACCTGGAGGCCATCGAGGGCACCATTCGCACCCGCTTCCTCAACTGCGAGGAACCGTAAGGGGAACCGCACGCCGGGGGATGGTGTTGCTGAAGGACGGAGCAACCGAACGAAAGAGGGGCCTTCCATGACCACCACCACCATCCCAGCCGCCGGCCGCCGCGCCGGCCGGTTGGCTGCCGTCGCCGCCATGGCCGCCGCGCTCGGCGCCTGTTCGGGGCTCAAGGCCGAGGACCCGGTGGATCGCGTCTTCGCCCCCTCGGGCGACGTCGCTGTGGTGGAGGGCCTGCTGGTCCTGCCCGAGGGCGCGGAGGTGCCGCCCACCTCGCGCGCCGAGGCCCGCCTGGTCGACCTGGACCGCACGGGCACCGAGGGCGACTTCCTGGTCGCCAGCACCGTCACCGACGCCGCCGGCGCACCGGTGCCCTTCCGCCTGCAATGGCGTCCGGGCGCGCTGCCCGAGGGTCACCGTTACGTCGTCACCGGCCGCCTGATCGGCCGCGGCGGCACGCTCTACACCGTCGAGGAGCCCGTCGCCGTCGCCGCCACGCCGGACCGCCAGGACATCACGCTCGCCCTGGTTCCAACCGGCACGGCGCCCGCGGCCGAGGACGGCGCGTCCTATTCGCTGGAAGGCATTCCCGACCCCTCGGAGACCGAGGCCATGCCCATGACCAGCGACGGCGGCGGCCTCGGCGGCGTGTATGACGACCGCCTGGGCGGCGATTCGCTGTCCGACTACATCTCCAGCGACGACTACGGCGGCCGCGTCATCGCGCCGGCCCCGACGCCGACTGTGGAATAGGCCGTATCCTTATCCTTTCCCTCGTGCATCAGGATTTCCTGATGTACGCTGCTCGCCAGAATCCAGCGGACCATCGACGAGGAGCAGAGCCATGACCATCCAGACGACCGACTACGTCGGCACGCTGTTCGACGAACAGGGCAATCCCGACAAGGTCACCGTGGCCTTCACCATGGGCAACAAGGCGCTGGAGAAAGGGCACTCCGCCACCGTGATCCTCATGGCCCAGGCCGTGCACCTGGGCCTGCCGGGCCGCGTCGACGGCATGGACATCGGCGCGCCCTTCAAGCCGGTGCCGGAACTGCTGGAAGGCTTTCTCGCCAAGGGCGGACAGGTGGCGGTGTGCAAGTCCTGCATGGAGCACAACGGCCTGAAGCCCGACCAGCTGGACAGCCGCTTTCCCGTCATCACCGCCGATGACGTCATCGATCTGGTGATGGCCTCCAGGGGCGCCCTGCAGATATCCTGACGCCATCACGGGAAAATGCGCCCATGATGTCTCGTCCCCTGACGGTTGCAGGATGAGAGGCGTGTTGCGCTTTGCATGGCAGCATGCGACCCCTGTTGGGGGATGGCGCCTCTCTATTCGCCTTTGGCGGCACCCGCGCACCGGCATAAAATGTGCAGGCGGTTGATGTATTCGAGTTTCGTGGGCTTGGGACGGGCAGAGCATGGGCCGGAGTGGGGCTGCATCGATCGATGCCGTTGACCGAAGGGTGGCGCGGGACGCCGACCGGCTGACGCTGTTCCGCTGGATGTGGCGGTCCTACCTGCGCACGGCGCTGGTGCCGTTGCTGGTGGTGGAACTGACGCTGATCGTCGCCTACTTCGCCACCAATGCGCTGACCAAGGACGCCAACATCGCCGCCATCCGCGAGACGGCGGAGCAGTCCCTGACCGAGGTGGCGCGCCTGAACGCCGGGTTGGCGGCGGAGCGGCTGGCGGCCGTCACCGACCTGACCCGCGTCCTGCAGCGCCGGACGGCCGACCTGGTGACGGGCCCGCTGACCGTCGACCCGGACGAGGCCGCCCGCTTCACCTTCGACGCCGACGGCATCGTCTACTACACGGATGTGAATACCGGCGGCGCGGCCGGCTTCTACTCGGGCATCGTGCCGGTGGACGAGGCGATGCAGCGCAAGGCGGCGGCGCTGGCGGTGCTCGACCCCGTGCTGCGCGACGTGACGGAGAGCAACGCGCTGGCCGTCCAGGCCTATTACAACACGCGCGACAGCTACAACCGCATCTATCCGTTCTTCGATACGGCGGCGACCTACGCCCAGAAGCTGGATATCCCCAGCTTCAACTTCTATTACGAGGCCGACGCCGCGCATAATCCGTCGCGCGGCGTGGTGTGGACCGACGCCTACGTGGACCCGGCCGGACAGGGTTGGCTGACCAGCGCCATCGCACCCGTCTACGACGGCAAGGTGCTGGAGGGCGTGGTGGGCATCGACATCACGCTGAACACCATCGTCGACCGCGTCCTGGACATCTCCACGCCCTGGGGCGGCCAGGCCGTGCTCATTGGCCGCGACGGCACCATCCTCGCCATGCCGCCCGAGGCCGAGGCGGCGCTGGGCCTGGCGGAGGTGGGGGCGCACTCCTATGCCGAGGCGGTGCGCACCAACACCTTCAAGTCCGAGGACTATGCCATCGACCGCGTCGCCGGCCTGTCGGACCTGCCGATCATGGCCGAGGCGGGCGGCGTCGGCACCGCGCGGCTGGGCGGCGAGAGCCATCTGGTGGCGTGGAACCTGGTGCCGGGCGTGGACTGGCATCTGGCGGTCTTCGTGCCCGAGGCGGACCTGTACCAGTCCGCGGTGGCGGTCGGCGACCGGTTCGACCGCCTGGGCCTGGTGATCGTCGGCATCCTGGTGCTGTTCTACATCGCCTTTCTGACGGCGCTCTATTGGGTCGCCCGGAGCAACGCCGCGCGCCTGGCCGCGCCGCTGGAGGACCTGAGCCGGACGGCGGGCCGCATCGCCGAAGGCGCCTTCCACCAGCCGGAGACCAGTGGCCCGGTGGCCGAAATCACCGACCTGTCGCACGCCGTCGCCCGCATGGGCCGCCAACTGGGCGAGAAGACGGACCGGCTGGTCGCCGCCTCGCGCTCGCTGGAGGAAAGCGACGCCTTCCGTCGCTCGCTGATCGAGAACCTGCCGGTGCCGGTGGTGTTCTTCGGCGACAATCCCGACGTGGTTATCGCCCACAACAGCGCCTATGACGCCCTGGTCGCCGAACACGGCCACGATGCGGTGCGCGAGGCCCTGACGCCGATGGCCGCCGATGGCGCCGCGGAGGTCGAGCGCGAGGACATCCTGGAACTGTCCGGCGCGGGCGGCCGTCCCCGCCGCTACACCGCCCGCCGCACGCGGCTGTGGCACCTGGGGCGGCGGGGCACCTTGTGCGTCATGCTGGACGTCAGCGTTCTGGAGGAGGCCCGCGCCAGCATCGCCGCCGCCCGCGACAGGGCACTGGAGGCCGCGCGCCTGAAGTCGGAGTTTCTCGCCAAGGTGACGCACGAGCTGCGCACGCCGCTCAACGGGATCATCGGCCTCACCGAACTGACCGAGGGCGAGACGGACCTGGAGCGCGTGCGGCGCGACACCCGCGCCATCGGCCGCAACGCCCGCAACCTGCTGGCCATCGTCGAGGACCTGCTGGACCTCTCGGCCGTCGAGAGCGGCCAGGTCACGGTGGAGGCCGCATGGTTCACGCCGGCCCGGCTGGTCGAAGACGTGCTGGCCGGCTTCCGTATGCAGGCGCGCGAGAAGGGCCTGTCGCTGAAGGCCGAGGTGGAGACGCTGGAGGGCCTGTCCGTCCACGGCGCCGGGGGGCGCATCCGCCAGGTGCTGTCCAACCTGGTGGGCAACGCCGTCAAGTTCACCGAGCGCGGCGGCGTGACCGTGCACGCCCGGATGTTCGACCGCGACGGCCGCTCCGTTCTGGAGGTCCGGGTGGAGGACACCGGGCATGGCATCCCTGCCGACCGGCTGGAGGACATCTTCCAGCCCTTCCGCCAGGGCGACGACAGCCTGACGCGGCGGTTCGGGGGAGCCGGCCTCGGCCTTGCCATCGCCCGTGAACTGACCGAGCGCATGGGCGGTTCCATCGCCGTCGAGAGCGCCCCCGAGGACGGCGCCAGCTTCGTGGTCACCGTGCCGGTCATGCCGCTGGCGGGGGAGTCCGTGCTGATGCCGTCGGAAGGGCGGCTGTCGTGCCTGATGCTCGGGTTCGACGGTGCGACGGAGGCGCTGGTCCGCGCCATCCTGGCGGCCCGCGGCGCCGGCGTCAGCGCCGTGCAGACGCCTCTCGAGGCCGAGCAGCGCCTGCGGCGGGGCGAGGCGGCCGCAGCCTGCGTCCGCGTCCGCGGTCCCGGCGACGTTGAAACGGTCCGCCGCCTAGCCGCCATCGGCCCGCGCGTCGCCGTTTCCGCCGTCCTGTCCGAGGAAGACCCGGCCCTGTCCGCCACGCTGCGCCGCCTGGGCGTGCCAACGGTGGCGCAACCGCTGACGGCGGCCAAGGTGGCATGGCTGCTGGAGCAGAAGAAGGCCTTGCGCTCGGCGTCGTGACAGCAGTGCTGTCAGTGACAGCATTCGTGGTCGCGCATCGCCGGCCACGTCTCCTGTGACATCCGCCTTACCCGCTGATCCCGCGCGGGTGCCACGGGCAAAGCCCCCATTCGCCGAACGAATGGGGGCCCGCCCGGCCGCGTTCGCGCAACCGGGGGGAGGCTTCCGACGGCGCCGCCTGCCGTCGGCCCGGGCGCTGAACTGCGGTCAGTCCTGCATGCGCGTCAGGGGTGTGGCACCTGGGTGCCGTCCCGCTCCTCAATATGCAGACTAACCCAGCGGCCGCGCCGGGCGGGGGTTTCATTTGGCAGGGTTCTAATCCGAAAGATCCGGATCGGCCGGCATGCGGTCCACCGGCGCGTCGATATCCAGGCCGCAGACGTCGTAGCCGCGCTTGAAGTCGACGATGTGCTTGGTCATCCAGGTCTGCACCGTCTCCACGTCGCGGGCGCGCAGGGCGTCGACGATGCGGGTGTGGGCCTCCACCAGGCGGCGGCCGGCGATGGCGCCGGTTTCGTCCTTCTCGAACAGCACGTGGACGGCCGGGTAGAACAGCAGCGAGATGGGCTCGCGTGCCAGCAGCAGCGCCTTGTTTTCCGTCGCCTCGGCCACCAGGGCGTGGAACTGCACGTCCAGCGCCGTGATGGAATTGCCGGCGTTCAGCGCCTCTTCCATGGCATCGCGGTTGCGTTCCAGCGGCGCCAGTTTCTCCGGCGTCATCTTTTCGCAGGCGTCCACGGCGGCCTGGGGCTCCAGCACCATGCACACCTCCCACAGTTCGCGGAAGGTGACGCGCTGCATCACCATGGCGCGGGAGACGCGCGGGGCCAGTTCGGTGTAGTGGGGCAGCGAGACGTGCAGCCGGCGGCCGGCCTCGCGCCGCACCAGGCCCGACTGCTCCAGCAGGCGGATGCCCTCGCGCACGGTCGAGCGGTTGACCCCGAACTGCTCGGCCAGCGTGGTTTCGGTGGGAAGCTGGTCGCCCGGGTTCAGGCGCCCGGCCATGATTTCCGTTTCGATGGCCTCGTACACGACCTTGTAGGCCGGGGGGACGTCCAGGCGGGCGAAAGTCTGGGTCATGCCGCGCCCCTCCGATGGAGGGCGGGGCCGCCGCAAGCGGTCATGGGCGATGTCTCCTCAAGGTTCGCCGGGGGCGTGCATGGCGGTCCCTCGACAGCCCCAGGCCGTCGCAGGATAAGGCCTGAGGGGGTCCCGCATCAAGCACGCCCACAGGGTGCCATTCAACGCTGGCCGGGAGCCGCACGTTGATCCGCCGAGATCGACGTCAACCCAAGCCCGAGGACAGCATGACCGACGACGCCCTGACGATCCCGCTGGACCAGCTCGGCCGTGACGACGGCGACCGCGTGGGCGGCAAGAACGCATCGCTGGGCGAGATGATCGGCGCCCTGCACGCCCACGGCATCCGCGTGCCCGGCGGCTTCGCCACCACAGCCAACGCCTACCGCACCTTCATCGCCGAGAACACCCTGCGCGACGGCATCACCGAGGCGCTGGCCGGGCTTAAGAACGATGGCTCCAACCTGGCCGCCATCGGCAAGAAAGTGCGCGGCATGATCGAGAAGGCGGAGCTTCCCGCCGCGCTCGCGACCCAGGTGCGCGAGGGCTATTCGCGCCTGAAGTCGGAAACCGGGGAGGACCTGCCGCGCGTCGCCGTGCGGTCGTCGGCGACGGCGGAGGACCTGCCGTCCGCCAGCTTCGCCGGGCAGTTGGAAAGCTTCCTCAACATTCAGGGCGAGGACGCGCTGCTGAAGGCCGTGAAGGACTGCTTTGCCAGCCTGTTCACCGACCGCGCCATCAGCTACCGCGAGCGCCACGGCTTCGACCACATGCAGGTGGCCGTGTCCGTCGGCGTGCAGCGCATGGTGCGGTCCGACATCGCGGGGTCGGGCGTGATGTTCTCGCTGGACACCGAAAGCGGCTTCCCCGGCGTGGTGCTCATCAACGCCGCCCACGGCCTGGGCGAGACGGTGGTGCAGGGGCAGGTGGAGCCCGACGAGTACCACGTCTTCAAGAAGCTGCTGGACGAGGAGGACGTGCGCCCCATCGTCTGGCGCAAGAAGGGCCGCAAGGGCGTGAAGATGGTCTTCGACAAGCCCACCAAGACCGTCGAGACCAAGCCCGAGGAACAGCGCCGCTGGGTGCTGACCGACGACGAGGTCATGCAGCTCGCCCGCTGGGCCGTGGAGATCGAGACCCACTACGGCACGCCCATGGACATGGAATGGGCCAAGGACGGCGAGAGCGGGGAGCTGTACATCGTCCAGGCCCGGCCGGAGACCGTCCACAGCCGCCGCTCCGCCGAACCTCTGCGCACCTACGCCATGAAGGAGACGGACGCCAAGGTTCTGGCGACCGGCACCGCCATCGGCGCGGCCATCGCCGCCGGCAAGGTCAAGCGGCTGAAAAGCCCCGACGAGCGCGACAAGCTGGAGGACGGCGACGTCCTGGTCACCGGCATGACGGACCCCGACTGGGTGCCGATCATGAAGAAGGCCAGCGCCATCGTCACGGACCGGGGCGGGCGCACCAGCCACGCCGCCATCGTCAGCCGCGAACTGGGCCTGACGGCCATCGTCGGCGCCGACGACGCGACGGAACGCCTCAAGGACGGGCAGGAGGTCACGGTGTCCTGCGCCGAGGGCGACCAGGGCAAGGTCTACGAGGGCATCCGCGAGTTCGAGACGACGGAGGTGGACCCCGAGACCATCCCCAGGACCCGCACGCAGGTGATGGTGAACCTCGCCAACCCGACCAGTGCCTATACCTGGTGGAAGCTTCCGGCGGATGGCGTGGGGCTGGCGCGCATGGAGTTCATCGTCAACAACATGATCGGCATCCACCCCATGGCGCTGTGTCACTTCGACGACCTGGAGGACAAGGAGGCCAAGCAGAAGATCACCGAGCTGACGGCCGATTACGAGGACCGCACGGAATACTTCGTCGATCGGCTGTCGCTGGGCGTGGCGCGCATCGCGGCGGCCTTCTATCCCAACCCCGTGATCCTGCGCATGAGCGACTTCAAGACCAACGAATACGCCGACCTGATCGGCGGCGCCCAGTTCGAGCAGGACGAGGCCAACCCCATGCTCGGCTGGCGCGGGGCAAGCCGCTACTACGACGACCGGTATCGGGAGGGCTTCGCCCTGGAGTGCAAGGCCGTGACCCGTGCGCGGGAGGACATGGGCCTGACCAACATCAAGGTCATGATCCCCTTCTGCCGCACCCCTGGCGAGGCCGACCGCGTGCTGGAGGAAATGGCCGCCCACAACCTGATCCGCGGCCGCAAGGGGCTGGAGGTCTACGTGATGGCGGAAATCCCGTCCAACGTCATCCTGGCCGACCAGTTCGCCAGCCGCGTGGACGGCTTTTCCATCGGGTCCAACGACCTGACGCAACTGGTGCTGGGGCTGGACCGCGACAACGACCGCCTGGGCCACCTGTTCCGGGCGGAAGACCCGGCGGTGGCGCGCTTCATCGGCCAGTTGATCCACGCCGGCCGCGACGCGGGCGTGAAGGTGGGCATCTGCGGCCAGGCCCCCAGCGATCACCCGGAGTTCGCCCAGTTCCTGGTGGAGCAGGGGATTACGTCCATCTCCGTCACGCCCGACAGCTTCCTGGACGTGAAATGCAACATCGCCGAGATGGAGGCCAGGGGCGGGGGCTGACCGGTGGCAGCGTCGCGGGGCGGGCGGCATCGTCGGTGGGCCCCTGCTTTCGCAGGTGCGACGGGTTCTCCCGAGAAATTGTTATAGAGGGAAAATACTCGTCATTCCCGCGAAAGCGGGAATCCACAAGCGGCGCCGGACATCCTGCCGCGCCGCTTTCCGGGGAATCTCCGCAGCCAGATACGCGCGAGACATCCGCTGCCTCCAAAAAAACGCCGCCGCCCCGAAGGCCTCGGAGCGGCGGCGTTTTTCGTCGGTGACGTCAGGCGCAGCGCCTTCAGAGGTCGGCGAATTTCACCGTGACCACCTCGTAGGAGCGCGAGCCGCCAGGCGCGGTCACCTCCACGCTGTCGCCCTCGGTCTTGCCCACCAGGGCCTTGGCGATGGGGGACTGGATGGAAATGCGGCCGTTCTTCAGGTCGGCCTCGTAGGGGCCGACGATGTGATATGTCACTTCCTCATCCGTGTCCTCGTCGGCCAGCGTCACCATGGCGCCGAAGCGGATGGTCTCGCCCGACATCTTGGACACGTCGATGACGTCGGCGCGGCCGATCACGTCCTCGAGTTCCGAAATGCGGCCCTCGATGAAGCTCTGGCGCTCGCGCGCGGCGTGGTATTCGGCGTTCTCGGACAGGTCACCGTGCTCGCGCGCCTCGGCGATGGCCTTGATGACCCCGGGGCGGTCCACCGAACGCAACTGCTTCAACTCCTGCTCAAGAAGGGTCAGGCCCTTCCGAGTCATGGGAACCTTCTCCATTCGAGAACCCCTGGAAAAATGCAAAAACACAAAAAAGCGACGGGGCGCGGCAAGGACCCGCCCCGTCACGATGGCTAACCAAAATAGGACTGAAGCGATGCCACATCAAGCGCCCCGCGCTTGACGGCCTCAATCGCGTCCACGGCGGCCTGCGCACCAGGGATGGTGGTGTAGTGCGCGATGTTGCGCGTCAGGGCGGTTTGCCGGATGTCGAAGCTGTCCTTCAGCGCCTGCGCGCCCTCGGTGGTGTTGACCACCACATGGACGTCACCCGACACCATGCGGTCGACGCAGTGCGGCCGGCCCTCGGTCTTCTTGTTGACCTTTTCGACGGCAACGCCGTTCTCGGCCAGGAAGGCCGCCGTGCCGCTGGTGGCCATCAGGGTGAAGCCCAGGTCGACGAACTTGCGCGCCACCTCCAGCGCGGCGGGCTTGTCGCCGTCACGCACCGACAGGAACACGGTGCCTTCCAGCGGCAGGCGCACGCCGGCGCCGATCTGGGACTTGGCGAAGGCGCGCTTGAAGTCGGTGTCGATGCCCATGACCTCGCCGGTGGACTTCATCTCGGGGCCGAGCACGATGTCGACGCCGGGGAAGCGGGCGAAGGGGAACACGGCCTCCTTCACCGCGACGTGGCGCGGGCGCGCCATTTCCGGCAGGTCGAAGTCGTCCAGGCGCTCGCCGGCCATGACGCGGGCGGCGATCTTGGCGATGGGACGGCCGGTGGCCTTGGCGACGAAGGGCACCGTGCGGCTGGCGCGCGGGTTGACCTCCAGAATGAAGACGGTGCCGTTCTGCACGGCGAACTGCACGTTCATCAGGCCGACCACGCCCAGGCCCTCGGCCAGCTTCTGGGTCTGGACCTTCAACTCCTCCACCGCCTCGTCCGACAGCGAGTACGGCGGCAGCGAGCACGCCGAGTCGCCCGAGTGGACGCCGGCTTCCTCGATGTGCTGCATGACGCCCGCCACGTAGACGCGGGTGCCGTCGCAGATGGCGTCCACGTCCACCTCGATGGCGCCGGCCAGGTAGTGGTCGAGCAGCACCGGGTCGTCGCCCGAGACCACCACGGCCTCGTGCATGTAGCGGTTCAGGTCGGCCTCGTCATAGACGATGCGCATGGCCCGGCCGCCCAGCACGAAGGACGGGCGCACCACCACCGGATAGCCGACGCGGGCGGCGACGGCGCGGGCCTCTTCCACGCTGCGCGCCAGGCCGTTGGGCGGCTGCTTCAGGCCCAGCGTGTGGAGAAGCTGCTGGAACCGCTCGCGGTCCTCGGCAAGGTCGATGGCGTCGGGGCTGGTGCCCAGGATGGGGATGCCGGCGCTTTCCAGCGCGTGCGCCAGCTTCAGCGGGGTCTGGCCGCCGAACTGCACGATGACGCCGTGCACGCTGCCGTTGCTCTGCTCGACGCGGATCAGCTCGATCACGTCTTCGGCCGTCAGCGGCTCGAAGTACAGGCGGTCGGAGGTGTCGTAGTCGGTGGAGACGGTCTCGGGATTGCAGTTGACCATGATGGTCTCGTACCCGGCGTCTTCCAGCGCGTAGGCCGCGTGGACGCAGCAGTAGTCGAACTCGATGCCCTGGCCGATGCGGTTGGGGCCGCCGCCCAGGATGACGACCTTCTTGCGGTCGGTGGGCTGGCTCTCGCACTCGGGCTTCTGGACGCCGTCGCCCTCGTAGCAGGAGTACATGTACGGCGTTTCCGACGGAAACTCGCCGGCACAGGTGTCGATGCGCTTGTAGACCGGGCGCACGTCCAGCGCCTCGCGCCGCTCGCGCACGGCCGTCGGCGTGGTGCCCGCCAGTTCCGCCAGGCGCGGGTCGGAGAAGCCCAGCTTCTTCAGGCGCAGCAGTCCGGCCGCGCTGTCGGGCAGGCCGTCCTTGCGCACCTCGGCCTCGGCATCGACGATGGCCTTGATCTGCGCCAGGAACCACGGGTCGTACTTGGTGACGGCCTGGATTTCCGCCGGCGTGAAGCCATGGCGCATGGCCTGGGCGATGGTCAGGATGCGGTCCGGGCGCGGAGCGGCCAGGGCCGCGCGGATGGCGTCGCGGTTGGTGCCGTCCTCGGCGCCGGCGATCTCGATTTCGTTGAGGCCCGTCAGGCCGGTCTCCAGCGAGCGCAGGCCCTTCTGCAGGCTTTCCGCGAAGGTGCGGCCGACGCTCATGGCCTCGCCGACCGACTTCATGGAGGTGGTCAGCAGCGCTTCGGCATCGGGGAACTTCTCGAAGGTGAAGCGCGGGATCTTGGTGACCACGTAGTCGATGGTCGGCTCGAAGCTGGCGGGCGTGCAGCCGGTGATGTCGTTGGTCAGCTCATCGAGCGTGTAGCCGACGGCCAGTTTGGCGGCGACCTTGGCGATGGGGAAGCCGGTGGCCTTGGACGCCAGCGCGGACGAGCGCGAGACGCGCGGGTTCATCTCGATGACGACCATGCGGCCGTCTTCCGGGTTGACCGCGAACTGGACGTTGGAGCCGCCGGTGTCGACGCCGATCTCGCGCAGCACCGCGAGGCTCGCGTCGCGCATGATCTGGTATTCCTTGTCGGTCAGCGTCAGCGCCGGGGCCACGGTGACGGAGTCACCGGTGTGGACGCCCATGGGGTCGATGTTCTCGATGGAGCAGATGATGATGCAGTTGTCCGCCTTGTCGCGGACGACCTCCATCTCGTACTCCTTCCAGCCCAGCACGCTTTCCTCGACCAGCACTTCGGTGGTCGGGCTGGCCGCCAGGCCGTTGGCGACGATCTTTTCGTATTCTTCCTTGTTGTAGGCGATGCCGCCGCCCTGGCCGCCCAGCGTGAACGACGGGCGGATGATCGCCGGCAGGCCCACGAATTCCAGCGCGTTGGCCGCTTCCGACATGGTGTTGACGACGATGGACTTGGGGCTTTCCAGGCCGATCTTGTCCATGGCCTCGCGGAACAGCTGGCGGTCTTCCGCCTTTTCGATGACGTCGCGGCGGGCGGCGATCATCTCCACGCCGAACTTCTCCAGCGTGCCGTCCTCGGACAGCTTCATGGCGGTGTTCAGCGCCGTCTGGCCGCCCATGGTGGGCAGAAGCGCGTCCGGGCGCTCCTTCTCGATGATCTTGGCGACCATCTCGGGCGTGATCGGCTCCACATACGTGGCGTCCGCCATGTTGGGGTCGGTCATGATGGTGGCGGGGTTGGAGTTCACCAGGATGACCCGGTAGCCCTCTTCCCGCAGCGCCTTGCAGGCCTGGGCCCCGGAGTAGTCGAACTCGCAGGCCTGGCCGATGACGATGGGACCGGCGCCGATGATGAGGATGGACTGGATGTCTGTGCGTTTGGGCATGGCGTCGGGCTCTCACTCTCCGGGGACGGCGGCGCGCCGGGCGGCGCTGCGGCGCGTGAACGTGGATGCGGTCTTTGTTTGTGCGGCGGGGCCGCGCGTTGTGCAAGGCGCCGCCCCGTCGGGATCATGCTATGCCAAGCGGGCGTCAGCCCTTCGCTTCGTCCATCAGGTCGGTGAAGCGCTTGAAAAGGTAATGGCTGTCCTGCGGGCCGGGGCTGGCCTCGGGGTGGTACTGCACCGAGAAGATCGGCTTGCCGTCCACCGCGATGCCCTCCACCGAGTTGTCGAACAGCGACACGTGGGTTTCCACCACGCCGGCGGGCAGGCTGGCGCGGTCGACGCCGAAGCCGTGGTTCTGGCTGGTGATCTCCACCTTGCCCGTCTTCAGGTCCTTGACCGGCTGGTTGGACCCGCGATGGCCCTTGTCCATCTTGTAAGTCTTTGCCCCCAGCGCCAGCGACAGAAGCTGGTGGCCCAGGCAAATGCCGAACACCGGCTTGCCGGTCTTGACGATTTCCTGCAGCACCGGCACGGCGTATTCACCGGTCGCGGCCGGGTCGCCGGGGCCGTTGGACAGGAAGATGCCGTCGGGGTTGTGGCGCAGGATGTCCTCGGCCGTCGCGGTGGCGGGCACCACGGTCACCTCGCAGCCCTGGTCGGCGAGGCTGCGCAGGATGTTCTTCTTGGCGCCGTAGTCGACGGCGACCACCTTGTACTTCGGCTCGGTCAGCGTGCCGTAGCCGTCCTTCAGGCTCCAGCGGGTCTGGGACCACTGATAGGTCTGGGCGCAGGTGACGTCGCGGGCGAGGTCCATGCCCTCCAGCCCCGGCCACGCCTTGGCCATGGCGACCAGCGCGGGAATGTCGAACACGCCGTCCGGGTGGTGGGCGATGACGCCGTTGGGCGCGCCATGGTCGCGGATGCGGCGCGTGACGGCGCGGGTGTCGATGCCGGTCACGCCGATCAGGTTCATCGACCGCAGCCAGTCCGACAGGTGCTGCGCGGCGCGCCAGTTGCTGGGCTCGGTGATGTCGGCGCGCAGGATGCAGCCGCGCGCGGCGGGGGTCGTCGCCTCCATGTCTTCCGGGTTGGCGCCGACGTTGCCGACGTGCGGGAAGGTGAAGGTGATGATCTGGCCGGCGAAGGAGGCGTCGGTCATCGTCTCCTGATAACCGGTGAGGCCCGTGCTGAACACGACCTCGCCCACCTGTTCGCCGGTGGCGCCGACTCCGCGGCCCCAGAAGACGGTGCCGTCTGCAAGGACGACCGCGGCGGTCGCGCCGGCGGGCTGCGGGGCGGAGGAGGCGGTGGTGTCTGACATGGATGCGTCCCAACTTGCGTGTCGCTGGCGCCCGGGCAGCCGAAAGGCGCTCTCTTCCGTTCATCCAGGCGCGACCCTTTGGGGCCGGCAACAGGGGTGTGGCTGCGGAAGAGGGCGCGAATTCGCGGCTGCGGGCAAATTGGCGGTCTTTTAAGGGTTCGCCGCCGCCCTGTCAAGAAAGCGGTTTAAGTCTTTATTTTCAATGACTTAGACGGTATTGCCGGGGGCGACCCGTTGGTGTAATGTCGGTCACTTCCCCGAAAGCTTCAAGAGGCCCTTGCCCAATGTTGCGCTCTGACCTGCAGGACGCGTTGAAGGAAGCGATGCGCGCCAAGGATTCCAGCGGCGTGGCGACCATTCGCCTGATCATGGCCGCGCTGAAGGACCGCGACATCGCCGCCCGTTCGAAGGGCCAGATGGAAGGCATCTCCGACGACGAGATCCTTCAGATGCTGCAAAGCATGATCAAGCAGCGCCGCGAAAGCATCCAGATGTATGAACAGGGCGGACGCCTGGAACTGGCCGAGCGCGAAAAGGCCGAGATCGAGTGGATCTCCAAGTTCCTGCCCCGGCAGATGACCGAGGACGAGGCCGCCGCCGCCGTCGACTCCGCGATCGCCGACCTGGATGCCTCCGGGCTCAAGGACATGGGCCGCGTCATGGCCGCCCTGCGCGAGCGTCACGCCGGTCAGATGGACTTCGGCAAGGCCTCGGGCATCGTCAAGCAGAAGCTCCAGGCCGCCGGCTGAGGCGTGCCGCATGCGCCGTCCTTTTCGTTAACCGGCTGGTGAGGCGGGCGCGCTACTCCTATATGCGCTGACCCGCTTCCCCATGCCGTCTTCGCGCGGCCCCGCCAGTCTGGGGCCGCCGTGGTGTCGAAAGGCCGCCCCTTCATGGCTCTGCCGCCCCGTTTCCTCGAAGAGCTTCGCAGCCGCACCAGCATCGTCGATGTGGTGGGGCGCAAGGTGAAGCTCATCAAGGCCGGCCGCGGCGAGTACAAGGGCCTGTGCCCCTTCCACGGCGAGAAGACGCCCAGCTTCACGGTCAGCGAGGACAAGGGCTTCTACCACTGCTTCGGATGCCAGGCGAACGGCGACGTGCTCGATTTCGAGATGCAGTCGCGGGGCCTGTCCTTCATGGAAGCCGTGGAGGCCCTGGCCGCCGAGGCAGGGATGGAGGTCCCCAAGGCGTCCCCGCGCGAGGTGGAGAAGGCCAAGCGCCAGGCCACCCTGCAAGAGGTGGTGGAGGCCGCCTGCCGCTTCTTCCAGGACGCCCTGAAACGCCCCGAAGGGGCTGCGGCGCTGGATTACCTGCGCGACCGCGGTCTGTCCGATGAAACCATCCGCCGATTCCGCCTGGGTTATGCGCCGCCGCCGGGCGCCCTGACGCGCCACCTGGCCGGGCAGGGCATCCAGGAACGCCAGATGGTCGAGGCCGGCCTGCTCAAGCGCCGCGACGACGGCCGCGTGGTCGATTATTTCCGCGACCGGGTGATGTTTCCCATCACCGACCGGCGCGGCCGGGTGATCGCCTTCGGCGGCCGCGTCATGGGCGACGGCCAGCCGAAATACCTCAACAGCCCCGATTCGGACGTCTTCCACAAGGGGAGCGTGCTTTACAATATGGCACTCGCGCGAGAGGCGGCGCGGGAGACGGGGCGCGTGATCGTCGCCGAGGGCTACATGGACGTCATCGCCATGGCCCAGTTCGGCCTGCATGAGGCGGTGGCGCCGCTGGGCACGGCGATCACCGAAAACCAGATCCAGGAATTGTGGCGCCTGTGCCCCGAGCCGGTGCTGTGCCTGGACGGCGACGCGGCCGGCATCCGTGCCGCCCGCAAGGCCGCCGAGCGGGCGCTGCCCATGCTCAAGCCGGGGTACTCCCTGCGCTTCGCCCTGGTCACCGGCGCCAAGGACCCCGACGAACTGCTCAAGGCCGAGGGGCGCGAGGGCCTCGACAAGGTGCTCGGCGCCGCCGCGCCGCTGTCGGATATTCTGTGGCGCAATGCGCTGGCCGAGCACCAGGTGGACACGCCGGAGCGCCGCGCCGCCCTTGAGGCCAACCTGATGACCATGGCCGAGACCATCCAGGACGGCACCGTCCAGATGGCCTACAAGCGCGAGTTCCGCGACCGGCTGTTCCAGTTCTTCCGCGAGCGCCGCTTCCAGGGCCGTCCCCAGGGTGCCGGCGGCGGGCGGTCGGGCGGGGCCCGGCGCAACGGCAAGGGCCGCTGGGACGCCCCCGACATGGTGGCGCCGGCGCCGCTGACCCCGCCCCCCTCGGCGGCGGTGCGGCGGCAGCGAATCCTTGTGGCGGCGGCGGTGACGCATCCCGAGTTGTTCGACCACATCGGCGAGAGGCTGGGGTCCGTCCAGTGCGACGAGGCGGCCGTGGAACGTCTGCGGCAGCGGCTTCTTCTGCTGCTTTCGACCGAGTCGGGGCTTGACTTCGACGGCGTGTCACGCCACTTACGGCGGGATGGACTGGAAGAGACCCTGAACTTTCTCCTGAGTTCCAACGTGTACGCCCACGCTTCGTTTGCACGACCCGACGCGCCGACCGAGAGGGCCATGAGTGGATGGGACCACACGTTCGAACAGGGGCAGCAGCAGGATTTCAGGGCGGACGTCATGCGCGCCGGCGCGGCCTATGCGGGCCAGACCGATGACCAGGCTGCGTCCGAACAGGCGCTGTCACGACTGAAGGCGCTGTTTTTCCAGGACATGCGGCGGATCAGCGAGGATCCGCTCGACGATTGACGCGGGGCGTCTCATGCCCCGCCGCGTAAGGTGGCGCTCGGGTCGGCGAAGACCTTATTACCCCGGTGCCGATGGGACAGAAGAGCGGACCGTCTGACGACGCGTGCGGTTCGCGGACCGGTTCGTTAAGGAGCGGATACGAATGGCGACAAAGACGGCGAACGCGGCAGAAAACACCGAATCGACCGAAGAGAATACCGATGGTCCGCTGCTGGACACCATAAACGCCGCCGTCAAGAAGCTGGTCGCGAAGGGCAAGGAGCGCGGCTTCGTCACCTATGACGAGCTGAACGCCGCCCTGCCGTCCGACGACGTGTCCTCCGAGCAGATCGAGGACACCATGTCCATGCTCTCGGAAATGGGCGTGAACGTCATCGAGGGCGAGGACGACGTCGAGACCAGCAGCACCTCGGGCGGTGACGAGGAGGACAGCAAGTCCGGCAACGTCAGCGAGGAAGACATCGGCCGCACCGACGACCCCGTGCGCATGTACCTGCGCGAGATGGGCTCGGTGGAACTGCTGTCGCGCGAGGGCGAAATCGCCATCGCCAAGCGCATCGAGGCCGGCCGCGAGATGATGATCGGCGGCATCTGCGAAAGCCCGCTGACCATCCGCGCCCTGCTGGAGTGGCACGACGCGCTGCTCGAAGGCAAGATGCTGCTGCGCGACATCATCGACCTGGAAACCACCTACGGCAGCGGCCCCGGCGGCGAAGAGCTGGACGAGGTGGAAGCCGAGGACGAGGAAGACGAGGCAGAGGTCGCCAAGGCTCCCGCCCCCGCCGCCAAGGGCGACGGAAAGGGCGGCGCCCAGGTCATCGCCCACCCGGCCAAGGAAAGCCAGGAGGCCAAGAAGGCCGACGGCGCCGGCGCCGATGAAGAAGGCGAGGCCAAGGAAGGCGCGTCCGAAGGCGAGGACGACGAGGACAACGAGGCCGACACGTCGGTGTCGCTCGCCGTCATGGAAGCCCAGCTCATGCCCAAGGTCGTGGAGACCTTCGAGCAGATCGCGGCCACCTACGGCAAGCTGAAGAAGCTTCAGGACCAGCGCCTGGCCGCGCTGGGCAAGGGCGACACGGTCTCGGCCGCGCAGGAAAAGAAGTACGAGAAGACCCGCGCCGAACTGATCGACCTGATGGAAGGCGTGCACCTCAACAGCAACCGCATCGAGGGGCTGGTGGAGCGTCTGAACGACCTCAACCGCCGCATCATGGGGCTGGAGGGCAAGCTGCTGCGCCTGGCCGTCAGCAGCAAGGTCAAGCGCGAGGAGTTCCTGCAGTCCTACTTCGGCTACGAACTGGACCCCAACTGGCTGGAAACCGTGGCCCAGCGCCCCGGCAAGGGCTGGAAGGACTTCGCCGTCAAGCATGAGGCGGAAGTGACCCGCATCCGCGGCGAGATCGCCCTGGTCGCCGAAGAGGCCGGCCAGCCGATCTCGGAATTCCGCCGCATCGTCCAGACCGTGCAGAAGGGCGAGCGCGAGGCGACCCGCGCCAAGAAGGAGATGATCGAGGCCAACCTGCGTCTCGTGATCTCCATCGCCAAGAAGTACACGAACCGCGGCCTTCAGTTCCTGGACCTCATCCAGGAGGGCAACATCGGCCTGATGAAGGCGGTGGACAAGTTCGAGTACCGGCGCGGCTACAAGTTCTCCACCTACGCCACGTGGTGGATCCGGCAGGCCATCACGCGCTCGATCGCCGACCAGGCGCGGACCATCCGCATCCCGGTCCACATGATCGAGACCATCAACAAGCTGGTCCGCACCAGCCGCCAGATGCTGCACGAGATCGGCCGCGAGCCGACGCCCGAGGAACTGGCCGAAAAGCTCCAGATGCCGCTGGAGAAGGTGCGCAAGGTCCTGAAGATCGCCAAGGAGCCCATCTCCCTCGAAACGCCCATCGGCGACGAGGAAGACAGCCACCTCGGCGACTTCATCGAGGACAAGAACGCCGTGCAGCCGCTGGATGCCGCCATTCAGGGCAACCTGCGCGAAACCTGCACGCGCATCCTGGCGACGCTCACGCCGCGCGAGGAACGGGTCCTGCGGATGCGCTTCGGCATCGGCATGAACACCGACCACACGCTGGAAGAGGTCGGCCAGCAGTTCAACGTCACCCGCGAGCGCATCCGCCAGATCGAGGCGAAGGCGCTGCGCAAGCTCAAGCATCCCAGCCGCTCGCGCAAGCTGCGCAGCTTCCTGGACAGCTGACGCCGGGGCCGTTTCGGAAACAGGGCGGTGCTCTTCGGGGCGCCGCCCTTTTTTCCTGGCCTGGCGGCTGACGGCGGTGCAGGGAGGCCACGAAGACGCGACGCCGGTGTGCCGACGGCGACGGTGCGGCGTCAAGGGCGGGCGGTGGCTTCAAAACACCAAGACGCCAAGGCACCAAGGTTTTCCGGCTGCGCCGCAATGAAATGCGAGGGAGCCACGGGCTCCCTCGCGCTCCCTCGGCTACTTATACGCCTCGATGATTGAAATCATCGAGGCTGCGTTCAGTTGCCACGCAGGCTCACGCGCCATAAGGCGCGGCGGCCGGTGTCCGCTTCGCGTTAGTCAGGACTCCGGCCTTGCCGGGCGACAAGTGTACGATTTCAAGTGTCGCCCGGTATTAATCATCATCACGCCGAAAGACCGGGCAAAGGCGTTCGGCGAACGGATGATGGCGCGCCTTCGCGCGCTGTCTTGGTGCCTTGGTGTCTTGGTGGTTTATCAACCTTCGCACGCCGATGAAGCGACGCCGCCACCGTCAGCACAGCCGCTTGGCGTCCTTCGCGTCGTCGCGGCTATCCCGGCACCGCCGCCGTCCGCTCAGGGATTGATCCCGTCCTCCTCGGCCCATCGCCGCAGGCCGCCGGCGTCGACGAAGCCGGTGGTTCCGTCGCTGGTCAGCACGCGCGCCCAGCCGCCGTCGGGCGAAAGTTCCTTGACGACCACCGTGGTTCCTTCCGCCAGCGAGGCGGCCACGCGGTAGGCGGCGCCGGGGCCGGTGCGGACGGTGAGGCGTTCGGCGGCGACGTTCAGCCTGTCCAGCTCCGGGCCGAGGGCGCCGGGGCGGCTGGTGACTGTCTCGTCGTTGGCCGGTGCCGGCGTCTCGGCGGTGAGCATCGGCAGGTCGGGCATCTCGTCCAGCCGCGGCGTGACCAGCGACACCGCGGCGCCGATCACCAGCAGCGGAAGCAGTTGCACGGGCGCCGCCCATCCGGGGCCCCGCCAGCGGTCGCGCAGGCGGCGGCGGGAGCGGGGGATCTGGCCCAGCAGGTGCTCCACCTCGCGGCGGTCCATGCCGGTGCGGACGAAGGCGGTGGCCTGCTCGGCGCAACCGCGCGCCAGATCGGGCTCGCGACGGGCGAGGAAAGCGCGCGCCTGTTCGACCAGCAGTTCCCGGTTGTTCTCGGCGGGCAATTCGCCGCCGCGCAGGTTCACGACCAGGGCGCGAACGGTGTCCAGCGGCCCGGCGGGCAGCGACCACCAGCCCCGCAGCCATGTGGCATAGCTCGCCCGCACCGCCGAGACCTGCGAGCAGCGCCGGCAGAACACGCCCTCGATGCGCTCCACCAGCGACCGGCGGAGAAGGCCCGTGACCTGGCGCAGGATGACGTGGCGCGGCTGGGCGGTCACCTTGCCGCAGCGCCGGCAGGGCCGCAGCGGCGGCGCATTGGCGGCGGGACGGTGGCCGGAGGCGGCGCGGGCGGCCGCCTCGGCCTGGGCGCCCGTCGCACCG
>NZ_ANHY01000020.1 GCF_000315795.1 Caenispirillum salinarum AK4 | reverse complement strand
GGCAGCACCTCAAGGACAATTGGCTGTCAGATCGCATCTTTCAGAACCTCGATGCCGTCGTAACCGCGTGCTGTGACGCCTGGAACGCAGCGCTGGCCGAGACCGGAACAATCCGCTCCGTCTGCTCCACTGGATGGGCGAAGGTCACCAATTGACGGAACTGGTATAATAACGGTCCTCGTCGATGCTGCGCAGCAAGCGCATGCCCATGGCCCGCATCTGCTCGTCCAGGGCGGCGTGGTTGTGCTCGAAGCATTCCACCTGCATCACGACCTGGTTTTCCGCGATCAGGCGCCGCATGCCGCGCACGGCGACGGCCTCGAAACCCTCGATGTCCATTTTCACTGCGATGCGGCGGCCCGAAACTGGCAGCGCGTCGTCCAGGGCAACGGCTGGGATGGAGACGGCACCGGGCCCCTCCGCCACCTTGGACTGGCCGGTGGAGGTGGCGGCGGCAGGCACGAAGGAGACGGTGCCCGAACGGTCCGACACCGCCTTATCCAGAAGAGTGATGCGGTCGGCGACGCCGTTCATGAACATGTTGGCACCCATCTGCAGGCGGTTGCGCCGGTCGGGCTCGAAGACGACGATCTCAAGGTTCGGCACGGCCAGGGCCAGCAGAATCGAGTAGTAGCCCAGGTTGGCGCCCACATCGACGAACAGGTCGCAGTCGTGTTTCCGGATTTGCTCCATGAAGACCTGCTTCTGCGCCTGTTCGAAGTCGTCGTAGAACAGGATCTGCCGGTCGACGAAGTTGGCCGGGTTCAGGAGGAAAACCGCGCCTGAGCGGCGACGCAGGACGAAGTCGCCCCGGCTGACCAGGGCATAGAGACGTTTCTTTGCGCTTGGGACGAGTCTCTTCAGAATGAAAGGCGGTGGAGCATCTGGACGTCTCATGGATGATGATGATGGGCGCCGGCCGCTTGAACTTGGACCGGGCTGGACCCTAGCCTCTTGAGCCGAAAAGGTCACCTTCCTTCCGCTTCCATTCTCCGGCCAGGAGCGCCCTACCGCCAAGACGAGCGGACGAGCGGCCTAGCCAGCCTGCCATCCATCTGCTAAACGCCGCGTTCAGCGAACTGACGGGGACGGAGGGTGTTGTGGGTCTAAGCGACCAGTGGCGGAAGGTCACGTGCACTTTGGCCGGTGGCGAAATAGTCCGGCGCGTGCGCGTCGGCGAGGAGGACCTGCGCGTGCCGGTGCATCGCGATGGATCGGTGCTGCACGCTTTCCGCGAGCCATGGATGGACACGCTGCTGCCACGCCTGTTGGCGGGAAATGCTCAGCCGGCCGTAATTGACGTTGGGGCCAATATCGGCCCAGTTCCTCATGGCGCTCCGCGTCGGCCGCTCCGATGCCCGCTACGCCGGGTTCGTGCCCAACGCCCGCAACTACGAATACCTGCAGCGATTGATCGCCTTGAACGACTGGGCGGGTGTGGACGCCTTTCCCGTCGCCCTCTCGGACTCCTTTGGCGTGGCCCCCTGGGCGTGCGCAAGGAGGGCTTTGACGTGTTCGCCTCGCTGGCCCACAACGTCCATGATGTCGGCTTTTTCCGCCGCAGCCAATCGGTACTGACGGTCCGCGGGGATGACATGGTCGCAGCCCTGGGGCTGGAGGCGGTAACACTTCTGAAGGTGGATGTGGAGGGGGCAGAACTGGAGGTGCTGCGCGGATTTGAGCGGACGCTCGCCGCCCATGTGCCCTTCGTGGTTTTCGAACTGCTGCCGGCCCGCCGCGACGCCGGCGATGACGACAGCCGCGTCAAGCGCGCGGCCGCGCTGATGGACCTGCTGGGCGCCCACGGTTACAGGTTCCGCCAGATCGGGGATGATACTCTGGGGCCAGTGCAGGAGCGGATTGATCCCCGCGCCATCGCGCGCCCGGAGGACGCAAACCTGCTGGCTGTACCTCGTGGGCGGGATGAGGCGCTTCCAGGTTGACGCAGGCCCGGCCGCGACGCCTTTCCATTTCAATTCGGCTCTGTTAGTTCACTCCCTCTCACCGGTGCCCTTTAGGGTCCGAGATGTTGATGAGCGGCCAGCAAGGACCTTTTATCGCCTATGCCACGGCATCTTCTTTTCATCACGAACACGCGCATTGGCGACGCCGTCCTCTCTACCGGCATCCTGGACGCCCTGTTGCGCGACGATCCGGCGCTGTCGGTGACGGTCGCCACAGGTCCTCTGCCGGCGCAGCTTTTCGAGGCCACGCCCCGGCTGGAGCGCATCATCGCGCTGACCAAACGCCCACGTGGCGGGCATTGGGTGGATCTTTGGAAGATGGTCGCCGGTACGCGCTGGCACCGGGTGGTGGACCTGCGCCGGTCGCTGATGCCTTGGATGGTATGGGCGCGGCACCGTCATTCGGTCGGGGGCGACAGCCGCCATGCCGAGAACGGCCAGCCCAAGCACCGCGTCGTGCTAAACGCGGAAGCCATCGGGCGCGGCGCCTGTCCGCCGGCCCCGGTGCTGTGGACACGGCCAAAGGACGAGGCCGCCGCCGACAGCCTGCTGGCCGGTGTGTCCGGTGCCGCCGCCGGCGCGCCCGTGCTCGCCGTGGCTCCCACGGCCAACTGGCGGGGCAAGGAATGGCCTGCCGACCGTTGGGTCGCCCTGCTAGACCGCCTGACCGGGACCGACGGTCCACTAGCCGATGCCCCCGTCGCCGTGCTGGCTGGCCCGTCCGAGCAGGAGGCCGTCGCCCCGGTGCTGGCGGCCGTACCCGAGGACCGGCGCATCGACCTGACCCGGGGCGCGCATCTTCTGACCATCGCGGCCCTCTTGCGCCGTTGCCGCCTGTTCATAGGCAACGACAGCGGCCTTATGCACATCGCAGCCTCCTCCGGGGCGCCGACGGTGGGGCTGTTCGGGCCAACGGACGAGCGCCGCTACGGCCCCTGGGGCGCCGGCAACAGCGTCGTGCGCACGCCGGAGGATTTCGAGCACTGGCGCAGGATCATGGTGGCGCCGGGCTTCGACAGCCGTACGACGCCATCGCTCATGACGTCGTTGACGGTGGACGCCGTGGCGGCAGAGGCCGAGCGGCTGCTGGAGGGGGACCGGCTGCCGGTCGCGTGATCGCCGGTCCTACGGACGCTCCGCGCGCAGCCAGATCCGCAGGAAGCCGCCGCACAACAGCACAACAAGACCGGCGGCCCCCGCCAGCCCGGCAAGGCCGTGGCCGGCGGCCGCGGCCACGGCGCAGCCGATCAGGCCGGCATTAACGATGGCGATGGCCGCACTGGCCCGGTCATGGCCGAGCCCGCCCCGCACAGCCAGCTGATAGAAATGGCTGCGGTGGGGCGTCCACGGCTTCTCGCCGCGGACGATCCGGCGCAGGAGGGTGACGGTGGCATCGACCAAGTAGTACAGCGCCAGGATGACGGCCGCCGCCAGGTGCCCGCTGGCTGCCAGCGCGATCAGCAGAAACCCCACCACGTAGCCCAGCGGCACGCTGCCCACGTCGCCCATGAACAGGCGGGCGGGATGCCAGTTCCAGAGCAGGAACCCCATGGCCGCCGCCACCAGCACGACGCCCGGCACCAGAAAACCTTCCGGCGCAAGTCCGGCCAGCGCCAGAATGGCGAGCCCGCCGCCGATGGAGCCCGTCTCGACGCCCGTGATCCCGTCGATGCCGTCCATGAAGTTATAGAGGTTGACGAACCACAGCCAGCCTACTCCGGCTAGCGTGTGGTCAAGCCACACGGGCAGGGCGCCGTCCAGCACCAACGCTTCTGCGGGAAGCAGCGTCATCCCCAGCGCAACGGCGGCGGCCTGCACGGTCAAGCGCGGCAGCGGCGGAAGCTGGCGCCGGTCGTCGATCCAAGACACCGCCGCAAGCACTGCGGCCGCCGCCAAAATGGAAACCGTCACCCACGGCGCTCCCAGGGGGGCAGGCGCCCCCGCCGCCAGCGCCAGGGTCCATATGCCCACAACCAGTGGCACTACAGCCAACCCACCGCCGCGCGGCGTCGGCAGCGCGTGGCTTGAGCGTTCGTTGGGCCGGTCGAGAATTTGGCGCAGGCGCAGCCAGGCTAGAACTCTGCCGGTCAGAAAGACGGTAGCGCAGGCGGTTACTGCGAAGAGGGGCAGGGCGAAGGCGTCGGTCATGGCGCAGGATGATGCACGGCAACTGCGGTTCTGCAAGTGGATCCGGGCATCGCAGCAGGTTTTTTCCGCTTCTGGTGGAATGGCCCGGGCACCGCGAACTGCTCTACATGGTGCTGAAGGCGTCCGACGCCGCCATCTATCATGCTGCCGAGCGCGGCGTGATCGGTGCCAGCGCAGGAGGTGAGCGCTGCCTGCTCCAAGACCTTCACAATCTCACCGCCCGCCACCCTGATGCGCAGCTGGTCACGTTCGACGGCGAAGTGTTCGAGTGGCAGGTGGTGATGACGCGCGCCATGGTGCACGGCCTTCCGACGCCTGCCGCCATCGTGCGGGCCGTGGGAGGGCGGGAGTCGCACGTCGACCTGCGCACCATCTTCAAGAAAGATGCACCCTCGCTCGAGCGCCTTGCCGCAATCCTCGTCGTCCCGGACGACAATGGCCTGCTGACATTAAATAGCCCTGCGGTCATCGATCGCGCCGTCAAGCGGCAGATCCAGGCCAAAGCCTTCACGTCGCTATAGGCCCTTCATCCGTAATCTGCGTTGGCGCGACGCAATTTCGGAGCCGCGCCACTTCCAGACGCTGGCTGATTTGCAGGCGGTTCTGCGGGGGTGCGAGCGAGCCGGTGAGGTCCCCGTGGCTTTGCAAGGAAGCTCTGGGTGCCCAAAAGCGAACCCCGACCTGGGAACGAGGGGCTGTGCCGCGACCGGCGATCTTCGGGCACAGACGATCTGCCGGCCGACCGATACCCGCCGCGTCCGCTCGGCCTCTGCGGCCGTGGCGCCATCGTCCGGTGCACCGGATTCAAGCCGCTGCTTTGCGCAGCGTTTGCCGGATGGACGGCTGAGCCGCTCATATACTCCGCAAGAGGAAGATGTTCCTACAAAATTTCTCGGGCAGAATCAGAACGCAATGGCTACATGATTCTCAATAATAATCGAGGAGGGAGTTATGCTGCCACGGTGCAAGCTTTACGAGAGCCCGTCCGAGGCGATCGACTACGTCTGTCGCCGCTCAGACCTTGGCCGAGCGCATCCGCTGAAGCCGGGAGACGTCTGGTCCGAGAACCTCTTTCTCAATGATGCGAATCTCAGTCCCATGGCTATTGCCGAGCGGGCGCTGATCATGATGGGGGCGCTGAAGGCTGTCAAGGCTAATGATCCAGTCACCAAGCACGTCATGGTGTTCTCGCTGACCCCCGCCGTGACCGACATCTTCCGCCTCGGACTTGAGGCGGACCTGGATCAAAACCATTGGGAGTACGGCTGCGCTGAAGCTCTGAAACGCCTCAAGGCAGCGTGGAAGCGCATCGCCGTCGATCTGGGACTTTCCGGGTGCCCGTCCCTCTTCGTCGTGCACAGAGACGGCCACTCGAACGTCAGGCGACTGCAGGGGATCAAGGACGAGCTTGTTCACATGCATGTCGTGGTCGCGCGCACCCACGCGGCGGATCGTCGCGTCGCCGATCAAAAGCGGATCGTGAACCGGCTGAAGGCTGCTGCGCACGAGGCGGCACGGGCAGTGGATCTGACCGGGCTTGAAGAAGCCAAACGCACAAAGGCTCAGTTCAAGCCGCTCGAGATGGCGCTGCGGGGCAGCGCGAAACAGGTGAAAAACATCCTTGATTTGCATTTCCTTCTTGAGCCTCTGGGCTACTCACTCGAACTCGCGGGACGGTGGCTTGCTGCGCGACAGCGCGGGAGCGGACTGCTGCGAGCGCTTGAGGATATCCATCCCGGGTGGCGCGGCGACAAGCTGCAGAAGCAAATCAACGGCGGCGAGGCAGTCGAGCAGCGGCACTTGAATTTCGCTGCGCGCTTTGGCCGCATGCTAGTCGACAGCAAGCCCTCCCAACCCCTGCTCGACGCTTACATCCAAACCGTTAGGACTGCTGCATTCGAGCGCTGGGTGTTCCTGCGCGCGTGGTGTCTGGCCGGCGGAAAACTGGGCAAGCCAGCCTACGAAGCCGCCCCGTCTGTCCCGACCTTCGGCAACTTCGTGCAACAGCAGCGGGTCGGCGCACCGGATATCGACGGCGTGGTTCAGGTAATCGAGCGCTTCGAACGCTTTCTGTCCGCTGGTGCCCGCCTGCGCCTGATCGGGTCTGAGCCCAACCGGCTCGCGGAACGGGACGAAATCGGCAGATCGTCATCATCGTGCCAGCGCACATCGGAGGAGGACGAAGAGCAGGCGCAGGATTTGCCGGCGGACGCCCAAGACGACACCCAGAAAAAGATGGGCCAGCCGCGCCCGCTTGTACCGGCGGCAGACCCCCGCAGACAGAAAGCGGCGAAGGGCAAAAGACGCGGCACTGGAAAATGACCACGCAGAAGAAGAGTTGGAAAGGAGACGATGTGATGCAAAAGGAGATTTTTGTCGACCCCAGAGCCAAAAGCGTTCTGGACGAGCTTGCGGAAAGGCGTGACGCGAATGTGAACGCTATTGTCCTTGCGGTAATCCGCGGTGAAATCTCCCAAGACGAAATATTCCAGGCCGGGCGCGCTCGCGAGATTCCCATCTTTGATGCGCCGCGGTGCTCGGTGACTTCTATCGCTACGGAAACGTTCGGCGAAGCCTATTACCTTTGGCGGTTCGAAAAAAAGAAGTGCTCGCAGTCTGCGGTTCGCGACATGAGGGAGGGCGCAAGTCAGTTGGCCAAGGAGCTTCGCAAAGGGATCGGCTCGCTTCAAGTGATACCGGTTGGCAACAGGGAGCCGGTGTCGGCCCGCCGTTCGGCTGAAAATGATGCGCTTTGGATGCAGCGGGTCAAGCAGGCAAAGGATCCTTGGGTGACAGGGCGCCGGGAACTTATTGAATACCTCGTCCTCGGCTTTGTCCCGGGACGTGCGTTCGATGGTCATATTGTACCCGCTGGTCATGCCGGCGCTATGGCTGCCGTTCTGGCGACGATGCAGTTTATCGACACGGTGCGGAGGATGTTCGAGCGAATGGGACGCCGCAAGGCCGCAGAGTCGATGTGGATCTTGATTGACCGAGGCTACCTGGCGCTCGGACGATCAATGGGAATTCGATCCTTGCCGCATAGCAAAGTCGGCGCACGGACTGCGTCAAGTCCGCCGACAAGGGCAGGTCGTCAAAAAGCGGCCCCAGCTGTATCAGCTTCTGCACCGACGGCAGCGCCATCACCATAAGCGAGCACCAATCCCTCGCCAGTGTCTCTGCCCATCCGCCGCCTGCGGATGAATGGGCAAGCGCGCCTCCAAGTTCTCATCCGGGCGCGCGCCCAAACGCAAAAAAAATCTCCGCCTACCTAAAAATATCGCTGGCGATATGGGGGATGCGTTACCAAAACAAAAGAGTAACCTAAAAATGGAGTGAGATTATGAAAAACTTCAGTACGCTTTCAAGTGTCGCTGCTCTCCTGAAGTCCATGAGCCCCGACGATATCCAAATGGGGCTGGACGATGATGAAAACGTGCACTTCCGGAATGGCCGTGCCCAATTCATGATCGCCAGAAACAATGCCCGCGCCCACACCATCGAACTGAGTGCCAAATACAATGGGCAGTGCGACCAGATCATCATCCGGACTGTCAAGGCGCGTCCGAACACGGGCGACAAGCTGAGCATCGGGCTCAATGTGCTGAGCTGGATCCAGATGTATGCAACCAATTTCGGCGGGAGCGCCGACCAAACTCAGCTGCGTCTTGCGGACGCCGCTCATGTCGTAAACTGTCACATTGCCTCGTCCCCAGTCTCCACGCTCGTCTCGAAGGCTGTCATTGTTTCTGCGCTTCCAAGCGGGCTTGGGACCGATGTCGTGGGCGATGCCGGGCAAGTCCTTCCGCGCGTGGAACTCCAGACGCGGGCGCCGAAATGGGAATTGACACCGGCCGAGCGTGCCCTCGTTGCCGGGATGGAACGGGAGGCGTGCCGCATCGTCCGGCGAATATCGCCAGAAGCATTGGACATCGAGGCGGGGACCCTTGGTCCTGCTCGGCTCGAGGTGCCGGTCCGGCAGGATATCTCGCCACTTGAACGGGCGACCTTCCGTGCCCAGTTTCTCGACTGGCTCCGGCGGCCGTGCAACCGAGGCCTCAAGCTCCCGAGCGTACAAGCCGGGCAATCGACGCGGCGCGCGCGGGGTACAGCCCTGGCCCCCGAGATTGCGGCGCTCAGCTTGCTGCACCGCTCGCCCGGCATGCGTGGTGGTCGGGGTGCAGGTCGTCGCTAAGGCCGGCAGGCGCCCAAGCGGTCCGATCGACGGCCGATTGCCGGCACCGTTAGCGTGCAATGTCCAAGAGCTGGACTTGCGGCGAGCCGTTCGTCCCGCGGTTCCTGGAACGCGCGCATCACCTGGAGCCACTCCGTCGGCACGAGTGTGACGGATCACGGCAGTTGGCTTCCGGCCGTGACTGCGCTAACCTTTAAGAGCGGGCGTGGCCTGCTCCTCACCCAGAGGAAAGATCAACCCGGCGGGACCCCCTGCGGTTCCGTCGGGTTGTTTCGTCTTGGGGAAGGCGCGCCGCGAAGCGTTACTGCCAGGCCAGCCGTCGCGGCCAGCGGCCCACAGGGTTTGCTTCCACTGCAAGAAGGGTGATCGGCGGAGCAGAGCGCCGTGCCTATCTGCTCCCCGCCCTGGACGGCGCAGAAGGACCGCGGCATCGTTCCGGTGTCTTAGCTCTGCCGCGTCCTTGCCCGAGCTCCTCTCAGCCTCCATTCTTGAGGGACTGTATTAGGGGAGGCACGGAGTTCCATGAGCGTTCGACAGCCGTCATCCGGCATCATCCATCCCGTCATCCTGTCCGGGGGGGCTGGTACACGCCTGTGGCCGCTGTCCCGGGAGTCGCGACCGAAGCAGTTGCGCCGGTTGCTGGGCGACCGCACCCTTCTGCAGGATACCGCGCGCCGCGCCGGTGCATGGGCGCCGCCGCTCATCGTCTCCAACGCCGAGCACCGCTTCCAGATTGCCGAGCAGATGCGCCAGGCGGGAATCGCCCCGCGCGCCATCGTCATCGAGCCCTCGGCGCGGAACACGGCCCCCGCCGCCGCCGTCGCCGCCCTGATGCTGGGGGAGGAGGATCCCTCGGCGCGCATGCTGGTCATGCCGTCGGACCACGCGATTCACGACACCGACGCCTTCCGCGCCACCGTCGAGGCTTGCGCCGCCGCGGCCGGTGAAGACCGGCTGGCCTGCCTTGGCGTCACGCCGACGCGGCCGCACACCGGCTACGGCTATGTCGAGCGTGCGGCGGAGCCGATCGCGCCGGGCGTCGCGCCCGTTATCCGCTTCGTGGAAAAGCCCGACGCGGACCGCGCCAAGGCGTTCGTGGAAAGCGGCAATTTCCTGTGGAACGCCGGCATTTTCCTGTTCCCGGTGGCCGTCTATCTTGATGCCCTGGCCGAAACGCGGCCCGACATGCTGGCGCTGTGCCGCGCCGCCGTGGCGCAGGGGCAGCAGGACCTCGACTTCCTGCGTCTTGCGCCCGAGCCCTTCAACGCCATCAAGGGCGACAGCATCGACTACGCCGTCATGGAGCACGCCAGGGATGCCGTCGTCGCCGAACTGGACGCCGGCTGGAGCGATATCGGGTCGTGGTCGTCGCTGCACGAGGAATCCGAGAGCGATGCCGACGGCAACGCCCTTGTTGGCGACGTAACGGCCATGGACTGCGCCGGCAGCTACCTGCGCAGCGAGGACCGGCTTCTGGTGGCCATCGGCATCGAGGACCTGGTGGTGGTCGCCGAGGATGACGCCGTGCTGGTGGCGCGCAAGGGCGACGACCAGCGGGTCAAGGACGTGGTCGCCGACCTGAAGGCCCGCGGCCGCAAGGAAGCGACCGAGAACACCTGCAGCTACCGCCCCTGGGGCACCTTCCAGACCATCGACGAGGGGCCGCGGTTCCACGTCAAGCACATCATGGTCAAGCAGGGCGAGAGCCTGTCCCTGCAGATGCACCACCACCGCAGCGAACACTGGATCGTCGTCGAGGGAACTGCCGAGGTCACCCGCGACGACGAGACCTTCCTGCTGTTCGAGAACGAGTCGGTGTTCATCCGCACCGGCCAGACCCACCGGCTGTGCAACCCCGGCAAGCTGCCGTTGCGGTTGATCGAGGTGCAGTCCGGCCCCTATTGCGGCGAGGACGACATCGTCCGCTTCACCGACGCCTATGGCCGGATCGAGCCGCTGCGCCAGGGCTGAGATCCCTTGGTTGTATCATCCCGCCGTTATACAGTCTGCAGCCGTTCGTTTCACAGAAAGGTTTGCCCCTCGTGACCCTCCCGTCTTCCGGCGCCATCCCAGCGCACCAATTCCATCCGTCCATTCTGCGGGCCTATGACATCCGGGGCATTGTCGGTGAGACGCTGACCGCCGCTGATGCGCGCGCCATCGGCTGTGCCTTCGGGACGATCGTCCGCCGTGACGGCGGCCGGTCGGTGGCGGTCGGGCGTGACGGGCGGCTGTCGTCGCCGGAGCTTGAAGCAGCACTTGTCGAGGGGCTGACGGCAGCGGGCTGCAGTGTGACGCGCATCGGCTGTGGGCCGACGCCGATGCTGTATTACGCCTGTGCCGAGTTTCCGACCGACGGCGGAGTCATGGTCACGGGGTCCCACAACCCGCCGACCCACAACGGCTTCAAGATGGTCAAGAGCGGCAAGCCGTTCTACGGCGACGCCATTACCGGCCTGGGCGAGATCGCTTCTGCCGGCGCGTGGGGGGAAGGCGCTGGAGCAGGCGCTGTCGAGGAGCGCGATCTGCGCGACGCCTACACCGAGCGCCTGCTGCGCGACCACGGGCGCGATATCCGCCCGCTGACGGTCGTGTGGGATGCCGGCAACGGCGCCACCGGCGACATCATGTCTCGGTTGGCTGAGCGGATCCCCGGCCGCCAGGTTCTTCTCAACGCCGAGATCGACGGCACCTTCCCGGCCCATCACCCCGACCCGACGCTGCCGGAGACCCTGGAGCAGCTGCGCGCGGCCGTGGCGGAGGAGGGCGCCGACATGGGCATCGCCTTCGACGGCGACGGCGACCGCATCGGCGTCATCGACGGGCGGGGCGAAATTCTCTGGGGCGATCAGCTCCTCATGCTGCTGGCCGAGGAGGTGCTGGCCCGCCATCCGGGCGCGCCGATCATCGCTGACGTCAAGGCGAGCAAGACCCTGTTCGACCATGTGGCCGCGCTGGGCGGCGAACCCGTCATGTGGCGCACCGGGCATTCGCTCATCAAGACAAAGATGAGGGAGACCGGTGCTCCGCTGGCCGGCGAAATGAGCGGCCACATCTTCTTTGCCGACGGCTGGTACGGTTTCGACGATGGCCTTTATGCCGCAGTGAGGCTGCTGGACCTCGTCGGCCGCGCCTGGCCCGAGGGCACGACGCTGGCGGAGCGCCATGCCGCGCTGCCGCGCCTGCACGCCACGCCGGAGATCCGCATCGACTGCCCGGAGGAGCGCAAGTTCGACACCGTGCGCGCGGTGACCGAGGCGGTGACGGTTGATCCGCAGGCTCAGGTCTCGACGGTCGACGGCGTGCGCGTCACGACGCCCGACGGCTGGTGGCTTCTTCGGGCCTCCAACACGCAGGCGGCGCTGGTGGCCCGCTGCGAGGGAGAGGATAAGGCGGCGCTCGGTCGGCTCGTGGCGGGCCTTGCACGCACGCTGGACGGCCAGGGCCTGAGCCTGCCTGAGGACATAAGACGCCTCGTCGCCGAGGGGTGAGGGCCGGGACGGGGCGGCAGCATTTCGGTTGGCGCAATTCTACATGAATGGGGATGGCGGCATTCGGCGGCGTTCAAGCGCTATCCCGCTTGAGGGAGAAGAGGTTGGCGGATCAGCGCCTCTGGGCTGAACCCAGGCTGCCGCCTGAAGCGCAGCCACCCCAGGTACGCGGGCAGGTACTTCGTCGATACCCCGCGGAGGACGATGTTCATGAAGGCTTTGAGCCGTTCATGGTGGGCGTTGATGCGCCCAAGCCCCATGCGGCCTGGGCGGCGAGGACCTGTTCCAAGCGCCCGCACCAGCCAGTCGTCTCTCGGCGCTTCCACCAAGCGATGATCGGCACCGCATGCCTCGGCGATCTGCGGGTAAGCGGCCCATCCGTCGGAACAAGGAACCGCTCCCTCCGCAATGCGGCCGAGAAGCATGGTGCGCGCGACACTGGCGGCACGGCGCATCATCACGCCTTCCACCACGCCGCCACTTCGGTCAACGGCCGTCAGCACAGGGATCTGCTCACGTGACAGGCCGCGCCTCTTCGCGGGTCCGCCCCTATAGCGTGGCGGTCGGTTCTCGGGGGGACGGCCTTCCTTCCACGCCCGAGAGCCCTTGTAGGATGAGCGAAAGTACGTTTCGTCCACCTCGATGATGCCGTCGAGGCGCTCCGCCTGGAGAGTCGTTGGAAGAGCCAGGAAACGATGCCGCCAGCGCCAGGCGGTAAGGCGCGAAATGCCGATCCCGCTTTCATGGATGTCGGTGATCGAGGCGCTCCGCATCATCAGGCGAGCGTAGGCCAACCACTTCTCGGGCTTCCGCATGCGGGCGAAGGGCGTTCCCGTCAGCACGTTGAAGCCGCGACCGCAGCGTTCCTCCTCATCATCATCGTGCTTGACGCAGCGGAACCGCTGGCGGCCCAGGTGGTCGAGGCCGTTCTTGACGATGCGCGTGTTGCCGCAGCGGGGGCAAACGCGATCGCCGTCGAGAGCCTCCGTCCGCAGAAGAAGGGTCGTTTCGCCAACACGGCGGCTGGACACCTCTCGAACCACACCCTCCAGTTCCACGCATTGCGCAGCCGTGAGTTCGTTGGCTATGGCCGCTTTCAGCACTTCAAACTGCGCGTCATCCATGGCTCCGCCTCCGTCAGAAGGCCAGCAGCTTACCCCCGCGCAACGGGCGTTCCAAGCCTGCTGAGGGGCCCATCCCCATCGAAGTAGAATTGCGCCTTTCGGTTTGTCTGTGCCGTAGGACGGGCTATGGTTCGGCCGCCGGTCGCCTCCTATGGCCGGTGCCGCCGTCCCCCGTCACCGCTGGTTCCGCCATGGCTTCCTTCCTAATCCGTTACCTGAAGTCCCGCGACCAAGGCCTTCTGGCCGTCTCGGTCGCGCTGTTGGCTCTCGGCCTGCTTGTCGCGTTCGGGGCGCTCTACAGCATTCCGCTCGGCCTGGGCGACAAGAAGGCCGTTACGCTGCTGGGCTGGACCCTGGAACGCCGCGTCACCTACCAAGCCGCCTTTGCGGCAGCGGCGGCCAATCTGCTGGTGCTGCTGCTGGCGCTCGCCGTGCCGCGGGGCGCGGCGCGGGGCTTCCTGCGGCCGGCACTGGCAGCCCTGAACGCCGCCGCCATCGTATTCCTGGCCGTGCGCAGCGAGGATATTCTGGAGCGGCGCGAGGGTAGCCCCGTCGGCGCCGCCGCCTATAACGAGATGCCGCCGGCTCCCTACGATGATCCCGCCTTTGCCGAGGCGCTGATCCGGGTGGACGACGCGCCCGCCGCCGAGGCGGTGCGCCAGCGCCTGATCGTGCGCATCTTCGGCGATGCTGGATTGCCCGCCGGACGGGGCTTTGACACTGTTGAGCGCGGCGTCGAGGAGCCGAATCTCGCCGGGTTGCCGGCTGCGCGCATCGACCGCATGAGGATGGCGCTCGACCACGGTTACGGGGCCACAGCTTATCATCTGGTGCCGGAGGGTGAGGCGGCGGAAACGCTGGTGCTCTACAATCACGGCCACGTCTCGGACATCTTCGGAAAGGAGGCGCGGCACGCCATCGAGCAATTCCTGCGGGCGGGGCACGCGGTGACGGCGCTGTCCATGCCCAACCGCCGGCCCAACACCACACCGGGTCGCATCGACACCGTCCGCCACGGCTCCATCGCCAACCGCCTCGACCACGAGAGCTTTTCCTTCCTTGAGACGGCCGAGTATTCGCCGATCCGGCTGTTCGTCGCGCCGCTGGTGGCGGCCGTAGACCAGGGGCTGGCCGACGGGTACGAGACCATAGCAGCGACCGGCATCTCGGGCGGGGCCTGGAGCATCACGGTGGCGGCGGCAGTCGACCGACGCATCCAGGCGACGTATCCGGTGGCGGGCAGCTTACCGATGTATCTGCTCGCCCTGCCGCCCAACCGCCCGGGCGACTGGGAGCAGGTCCATGCGGACATCTACCGTATCGCTTCATACCTGGACCTATATGTGCTCGGTGCGGCAGGGCAGGGGCGGCGACAGATCCAGATCCTCAACCAGTACGACTCGTGCTGCTTCCGGGGCATCGGCGCGCGCGGTTATGCCTCGGCCGTGGCCGAGGCGACGGCCGCCCTCGGCGGCCGGTACGAGCTGGTGATCCTGCCCGAGCACGACCACCGGATCGCGCCGGAAGCCTTTGACATCATTCTGGAAGACCTGAATCGTTCGCCCGACGGCTAATCGCCCGCCTCGGCGGCCAAGCCGAGCAGGTAGTCGGCGTAGTGGGTCCCGGACAAGCCGTGGGCCAGGCGCAGCAGGGTCTCGGCGCCGATGAAGCCCATGCGGTAGGCGACTTCCTCAAGGCACCCGACCATCTGCCCGGTGCGGGTCTGCATGACGCGGACGAACTCCGCCGCGTCATGGAGGCTGCCGTGGGTGCCGGTGTCCAGCCACACGAAGCCGCGCCCCATGCGCCGCACCGACAGCCGTCCCTCCCGCAGGTAGCGGTTGTTGATGTCGGTGATCTCCAGTTCGCCACGGGCCGAAGGGCGCAGCTCCGCCGCCATCTCCACGACATCGGAGTCTTAGAAATAGAGCCCGGTCACTGCCCACGGGCTGTCGGGGTGCCGGGGCTTTTCCACGATGTCCAGCGGTCTATTCCCCGTGTCGAAGCGCACGATGCCATAGCGGCCAGGATCGCGCACCCGGTGGGCCAGCACGCAGGCGCCGGACCCGCCGGCGGCCTGCTGCACGAGCCGGCTAAGGCCGTCGCCGTAGAAAATGTTGTCGCCCAGCACAAGCGCCACCCGATCGCCGCCGATGTGGGCCCGCCCAATCAGGAAGGCCTGCGCGATGCCCTCGGGCACCGGCTGCTCGGCGTAGGACAGCGCAAGGCCCCAGCGCGATCCATCGCCCAGAAGCCGTTGGAACGCCGGAGCGTCCTGGGGAGTCGTGATGATCAGGATGTCGCGGATGCCCGCCAGCATCAGCGTCGACAGCGGGTAGTGGATCATCGGCTTGTCGTAGACCGGTAGCAACTGTTTGCTTGCCACCAGCGTCAGCGGATAAAGGCGCCTGCCTGCGCCGCCGGCCAGGATGATGCCTTTCATTGTCCGGCCTCCGGTTCATCGGAGGCGAGGCCCAGGCGCTCCCCGCCATAGGCGCCGCCGCGCAGGATCGCCTCCCACCAGGGCCGGTTGTCCAGGTACCAGCGGACCGTGTCGCGCAAGCCGTCGTGGAACCGCACGCGCGGGCGCCAGCCTAATTCCGCCGCCGCGCGGCTGCTGTTGAGTGCGTAGCGCAAATCGTGTCCGGGGCGGTCGGCGACGAAGGCAATGGCGCTTTCGTGCGGGAGGCCGTCGGCGCGGGGCGAGGCTTCGTCCAGCAGGCGGCAGAGAGTGCGGGCAACGTCGATGTTGGCCAGCTCGCAGCCGCCGCCGATGCAGTAACCGCGGCCCGGCGCGCCCCGGCTCAGCACGGCCACCAGGGCGTCGGCATGATCGTCGACGTGCAGCCAGTCGCGGACGTTCTCGCCGCGCCCGTAGACCGGCAGCGTCCTCCCCTGCAGGGCGCGGATCAGGGTCAGCGGGATCAGCTTCTCGGGAAACTGGCGCGGGCCGTAGGTATTGGAGGCGTTGACAACCAGCGTCGGCAAGCCATAAGTGACGTGCCACGCGCGGACCAAATGATCGGCCGCCGCCTTGGATGCGGCATAGGGCGAGTTGGGGCGATACGGGGATTCCTCGCTGAAACGGCCGTGCGCGCTGAGGGCGCCGAACACCTCGTCGGTGGAGACATGGACGAAGCGGAAGGCGTCCCGCGCCGGCTGGGGCAGCGTCTCCTGATAGGCGCGGGCGGCCTGCAGCATCACGCCAGTCCCGTCCACGTTGGTGCGGATGAAGGCTGCGGGGCCGTCGATGGAGCGGTCCACATGGGACTCGGCCGCAAGATGCAGCACGGCTGTCGGCTGGTAACGGTGGAAAACATCGGCCATGGCGCTGGCATCGCAGATGTCCGCGGCCTCAAACGTGAAATGGCGATCATTGGCCACTTCCGCCAAGTTCGCGCGGTTGCCGGCGTAGGTCAGTAGGTCAGCGACGACAACAGTATGTCCCGCCTTAAGCAGGCGACGCACTACCGCCGATCCGATAAAGCCAGCCCCGCCAGTAACCAATGATATCATTTATAATCCAGCGCGTACGGACGGCATGACACCTATAACCTACGGCAGCATGACTGGGTACAGCAACCGGCCAGTCGTTAGCACGAGAAGGTTTGCGCCTCATGATGCATTCCCGAAATACCGACCCAGCCATACAAGAAAACCCACCACGGTGTCTCGGCGTGGTGAGTTTTCAGGGCTCTTCGATTACGGCTTGAACAGCAAGACAGCGTATGGCGCAAGTGTTTGGCTTGGTCAAGAGAAAAAGAACGGAAAATGCACAAAATGCATAAAATGCATAAACCGTTGTGTAGGCTCTTTGGGCGCTACACGCGCTAGTACCCGCGTTGTGGCTGAATTGAACTTATTAGTTGCCTCGTCCGGCGGCTTTAACAGAACTGAGTCCGCTGGCCAAGCGGTCGACGATGTACGCTCGTCCTCCACAGGGGCACCGAGCGACTGCAGCAGGTGGGTCCGGTTTACAGCTCCTGCTCGGCCTCTGGCGGAGGACGCCTTCCGCTCGTTCTGCTGTTCGTGCAGCCAAGCAGACCTCAGCAACTGGTTGGTTTCCGGGGCCATAGCGGCTAGACTAGGGCCCTCATCCGCGAACAGCCACGGAAAATGTGTATGAGTATTGATCCCACCCTGAGCAAGGTCTACTCGGTCCAGACGCCCGACGACTGCGTCAACGCCTACCGTGACTGGGCGAACGGATACGAGGACGATGTGGTGGGGCGCTTCGGCTATGTCGCACCGCGCGTGGAGCTATGACCAATCGTAGGTGACGGCATGATCAGGCGGCGGCGGATTGGTCGGCGTTCTTCACCTGAATGCCATCGCGGAACCTGACACCCTTGATCACCTGGGGCAAGCGGTTGTTGCCCGACAGTCGGCGCCAGGTCTTGCTGGCGGCGGTGACCAGCTTGAAGACCATCGCCAGGGCGGTTTTGTGCGACAGGCAGCCCTTGGTGCGCACGGTGCGGTGCCGGACGGTGGCGAAGACGCTCTCGATGGGGTTCGAGGTTCGCACGTGCTGCCAGTGCTCGGCCGGGAAGTCGTAGAAGGCCAGCAGGGCGACGCGGTCCTTGGTCAGGCAGCCGACGGCCTGAGGGTACTTCGCGACGTACTTCGCCTCAAAGGTGTCCATGGCGGCCTCGGCTTCGGCACGGCCGTCGGCCATCCAGATGGCGTGGAGATCCTCCTTGGCCGCCCTCTGGCGCGACTTCGGCAGCTTGTTGAGGACGTTAGCCGTCTTGTGCACCCAGCAGCGCTGATGGCGGGCACCGGGATAAACCTCGTCGAGCGCCTTCCAGAAGCCGAGCGCGCCGTCGCCGATGGCGAGCTTCGGCCCCTGGGCGAGGCCACGCCCCTTGATGTCGTTCAGCAGTTCCCGCCAGCTCTGGGCGCTTTCGCGGAAGCCCGCCTGGAAGCCGACCAACTCCTTGCGGCCCTCCGGCGTGGCGCCGATGATAACGAGGATGCACTGCTTCTCGTCTTCCATGCGGCCCTGGAGGTAGACGCCGTCGGCCCAAATGTAGACGTACTGCCGGGCCGTCAGGTCGCGCTTGCGCCAGCGATCGTAGTCGGCTTGCCATTCCGCCTTCAGGCGGCTGATCACCTGCGGCGACAGGCCAAGCGCATCCTTGCCAAGCAACGCCTCCAGGGCTTCCTGGAAGTCGCCGCTCGACAGGCCGCGCAGGTAGAGCGTCGGCAGGACGGCATCGATGGAGCGCGTGCGCCGGGCAAAGCGCGGCAGGATGGCGGAGCTGAAGCGGATGCGATCTTCTCCGTCGGCGCCGCGGTCCCGCACCTTCGGCCGTCGCACGGCAACGGGGCCGATGCCCGTCAGGATCTCGCGCTCCGGGCCGTGGCCGTGACGGACCAGGCGCCGGCGGCCGTCTTCCGTCGTCAGGTGTTCATGCTCGGCAAGCATGGCGGCGACCTCCGCCTCCACGGCTTGCGCCAAAAGCTGCCGCGCCCCGGCGCGCAGAACCTCGATCAGCGGATCGTCGGTTTCCCCTGGCTGGCGCAGCGCGACAACGGTATCTTCGGTCATGGCGTATCACTCCCTTGTTGGAGATGTGGAAGGCGTAAGACACCTCCACGATACGCCACCCCCTTCTCAGGCTGTCACCCACTTTCCGCTATAGCTCCCGCGCGTGGCGGCGGAAACCTTCGCCCGGGTCGCCGAAGCCAAGGTGTCGCCGGTACTGGACGCCGGTTGCGGCACAGGGTTGGTCGGCGTGGAACTGGCGACGCGGGGCTTTCCCGTCGTCGACGGCCTAGATATTTCGCCGGAGATGCTGGGCGAGGCGCGGGCCAAGGGCGTCTATCGCGACCTGGTGGAAGCGGACATGACCAAGCCGCTGACGGCGCTCGCGACGGACGCCTATGCCGGCGTGATCTCGGTGGGGACGTTGGTCATTATAGCGCTGGCTCAGCAGCCACCACATCTGGTGGTCGCTGACTAGCGCGCCGCACCTTGGCGAAGTACGGATTTGACTGCCAAGGCCCGGCCCCGGTGTAGACCCGTCCATCCGGGTGCCGCTCGACGAACTGGGTGACCAGCATGTCGAGGACTTTCGCCTTCGTGAGGTAGGGTTGTGCGATGGGCCGAGAACGTCTCGACCTCACAGTCCGCGCACCGTCCACGTCGGCGTGAGCTGTGTGCCCGCAGTGCAGGCATTTGAAGGTGTCTTGCTTGCGGTTGCGCCTGTCGACATAGCCGCAAGCCGAGCATTCCTGCGAGCTGTAGGCCGGGTTCACCTCCTCAGAGGTGATGCCGAACCGCTCAAACAGGTCTTGCAGCTTCGCTCGGATCACCGACCGGCCGCAGTTCTGCAGAATGCGGTTCATGCGCCGGCTGAGGTCGGGACTGCGGAAGTTCAGCTGCTCCAGCGCCAGAGCCTTCGGCTTCTTCACCGCTACGATGCGGTTCAGCACCCGTCCGATCTCGGTCTTCACGAAGCCGCGCAAGCGCTTTACAGCGGCCTTGTAAGCGGGATCGTGCCGGGGTTTCCGTCCGGCCTTCTGCACTGCGCGAGCGAGCGCCGTGATCTCGACATCGTAGCGCTTGAGCTTTTCGAACCAGGTCCGCCCGAACAGGTCGCCGTCGTCGGTGGCGAACATGGTGCGCAGGCCGAAATCGACGCTGACCACCTCTTTCTCTGGTGCATAGGCTCCCCGGCTGCCGGCGAATTCCTCCGTGGTTTCGGTGATGATGCCGAAGGTGATGGTGCCGTCGTCCGCCTCATTGACCTGCAGCCCCAGGCATCGCCGGCCCGGCCGCTCCAGGTAGTGCTCGTAGGGCAGCAACGGGACGTGGATCTCGCCGAAAGCCTTGGACGGCTGTCCTGCGGCATTCAGCCGACGCTCCATCGTTTTCAGCGTCGCCCACAACGGAAAGCCCGTCGCCGTCTCGGCCGGGCCCCAGGCGACACCGCGCTGGTCGACGACGGCATTGATCCGGCGCATGGACGGCTTACGGTGGCGCTTCAGAACGCCACGCATGATCGACCGGGCCAGCCGGCGGATGTCGTCGGGAATGGGCGCATCAGCGTCCTTCACGGTCACGGACTTGTGGCTGAACCACGCCTTCCGGCGGTTGATGACGTGGAGCTGGTGTCTGGTGTCCTTGTCCAGTGACGACCGCTCGACCATGTCCCGGTAGTCATTGGCGCGGTTGGTCACGAACGAAGACAGCATGCCGACCACCTGATAACGGACCATCTGGACGCGGGCCGCTCCGATCGGGTCGTCGGGGTAGGTGATCTTGGTCCGTTTGTCGAAAGCTCTGGACTCGAAAAAGAGCCGCCATTGCTCGGCACCGATGCGTGTAGCCGTGTTTCTCCACGCGCGCAACAGATCGCGCACGGCCGCAGCCTTGCCGTCGTTCATGGCGTGCGGTAGCAGATCGCACCGGTGCGTCTTTTTCGGGAGGACCTGTTCCGTCATCAGCCCACCAACGTGCCGTAAGGCATTGGTGTTCCACTGCAAAGCCGTCGCTCACTCCAGCGGAAAGCGGCTTCTGCGGCATAGCGGTCGGCGTGCTTCACCGAAATCCAGTGGTACACGCCGGTGACCGCGCGCTTGAACAGGCCGTTGAAGCCTTCGGCCGTGTTTACGTGGACTTCCCCGCGAACGAACTCGCCGGCGCTATGGCGCACCGAACGGCCGCCGAGACAGCGATAGGCGGGAAGTCCGTCGGTCATGATGACCGAGTCTTTCGAAAGCACGCCCTTCAGCGCGTCGGCTATGTAGACGCGACCGTGGCTCTGGATCGCCCGAGCAACAGCGTCACCACTGCGCTCGACGGCGACCATGACCAGCGCGGGACCGGCTCCCCGGCCCGGCTTTCGCCGTCGCGTGCCGTAGTACGCTTCGTCGATTTCGACGATGCCGCTCAACGGCCTCCAGGCCGCCATCATCGCCCGGATGCGATGCCCCATGAACCAGGCCGCCTTGTACGAAATCCCCAGCCACGCTGACATCTTCCGGGCGCTGATGCCCTTGGACGATGTCACGAAGAGGAAGATGCCGACGGCCCAGGCGCGGAGCGGCAGACGCGTGCCGTGCATGGCGGAGCCGCTGGTGACACTGAACTGCCTGCGACACCGGCACTGGAACAGCCGTCGACCGCGCAGCCGCCGTACATGGGAACTGCCGCACGTCGGGCACGTCATGCCGGACGGCCAGCGCTGCTTGATCAGCCAGCGCTCGGCCACGTCTTCATCGGGCACCTCGCCGATGAAGTCCAGCAGAGACATTCCTAGCAAAGCGGCAACTCCTGTGCATCGGCCACCTTTGCTCATGTCATCAGATTGAGAACGGATTAGCAACCACAAAATCTGGTATCTGCTGAGCCAGCGCTATAGGCCCCAGGGACGTTTACCCACGGCCATGTGGGCACGGAGGGCCTGCCGGAGCTTCTGCGCGTGACGCGACCGGGGGGCATTGTCTGCCTGACCATCAATGAAGGCGTCTACGAGGACTACAGGTTCAAGGACGCCTTTGCCGCCATCGTCCGCGACGGTACGGCGAAGATGCTGGAAAACCGCCAGGCGGACTACCTGACCGACCAGGGCATTGGCTGCCGCCTCACCACCCTGCGGATGGCCTGACGCCGTGCCTTAGAACAGGGCGTCTTCCACCATGGCGCACAGCAGGTGGCCGACGGCGATATGCATTTCCTGGATGCTGTTGGTGCGCGTGGCCGGCACCTTGATGCACAGGTCGCAGGCCTCGACCATGCGGCCGCCGCCGGCGCCCGTCAGGCCGATGGTGCGGATGCCCTTGCCGCGCGCCACCTCCAGCGCCGCCAACACATTGGCGCTGTTGCCGCTGGTGCTGAGCCCCACCAGCACGTCGCCGGTCCGGCCGATGCCTTCCACCTGGCGGGCGAAGACATGCTCATAGCCGTAATCGTTGCCGATCGCGGTCAGGGCGGAGGTGTCGACGCTGAGCGCGAGCGCCGGCAGGGCGGGGCGGTCGCGCATGTAGCGGCCCATCAGTTCGGCGGACAGGTGCTGGCTGTCAGCGGCCGAGCCGCCGTTGCCGCAGAACATGACCTTGCCGCCGGCCTTCAGATTCTCGATCAGCATGGCCGCGGCCTCGGCGACCACCGGGGCCTGCTCCTGCAGTTTGACGAAGTTGTCGGCGGCTTCCTGGAAGGCGGCGGCAATGCGGCGAGCGTCGCTCAACAGTGATCTCCGGTTCGTGCTTCGGCCGACCCGGAAGATAGGGCGGTGCGGGGGCGGGCGTCCACCGAAATCAACAGCCCTGTCCAAGCGTCCCGAGCTGAAACCGCATGGTGTTTCCCGTGATCGAGCACCTCCTCACCACTCCGGATCTGGTGGCAACAAGGGGGCCTTTTGAGGTGCTTTCATAGCCGGCCGAGGCTGCTGGATGGACAACGTCTTCATCGAACGGCTGTGGCGCTCCATGAAGTACGAATGCATCTACCTCCACGCCCTCGAGACCGACAGCGGAGTGCGCGAGGAGCTCGGACGCTGGATCGCCTACTACAATATGCGGCGGCCGCATTCGGCCCTGCCTGGACGGACGCCCGACGAGGCGTATCGTCAGATCGCTCCGACACCGTCTGCGGCGTGCGACCCGGAGACGGTGTCGGCCATCCCACTGGCGTCGCCACCCTCATCGGGATTAGCTTAACTTTGCCGCCAACCCTGTCCAAACGAACGGGGCCACCTCTAAACCGGGTCCACTTCAGATATCACCAGCAGGTGGTGCCGGCTAATAATTTCATAATCCTTTCCAGAAGGTTAAACTTGCTCAGTTTCCATGATGCTCTTTCCCTGGGGCTGACAGATGGTGGATCAGCAGCGCTGTTTCGACCTTCTTGAGCCGAGCTGGCTGCGGCATGATCGGTGGTGGTGGTCGGTGTCTGGAGGTGACGATGGCTAAACGCCAACGGTCGGGGCCGTGGGGATCGCGCCCGGAAAGCAAGAGCGAGGTTCTGGGGCGGCGGCTGCGCATGATCAGTTGCGGCACCCGCCGGAAGCGCCGCAAACCGGCGACGGCCACAAGGTTGGCGTTGGGCGGCATCGCTTTCCTGATGGCTGGCGGGGGCTACGCCACCTATCCTCTGTGGGCTGAGCGGATCGAGCCGGTCAGCCGAGCGGCGACTGCGGTCTACTGCGACTCCGGCGCCGTGTTTGGCCGCGAGGCCTGCGCTGATCCGCAACCTGGCTTGCTCCGCGGTCGTGCAACCGTTATCGATGGTGATACGCTGGCGATAGCCGGGAAGCGGGTCAGACTGCACGGCATTGATGCACCGGAAACCGGCCAGATCTGTGGGCACTTGGGCAGGCAGCGCCGTTGCGGTCAACTGGCTGCAAACGCGCTCGACGGTCTCATAGGCCGTCGTCCGGTGTCGTGCGCCGGCCGCGATCATGACCGGTATGGACGGCTTGTGGCGGTCTGCTATCTGGGCGGAACGGACCTGAACGCGTGGATGGTCCGGCACGGCCATGCTCTGGCCTATACTCGCTATAGCCGGGATTACGTTTCCAAGGAACAGGCTGCGGCGCAAGAGCGGCGCGGCCTATGGCAGGGCGATTTTGTTCCTCCATGGGAATGGCGGCAGCAGAGGCGCAGCGGCAGCACGTCTCGGGCGGACAAGGATTGTTCCGACTTCGCAAGTCAGGCTGAAGCACAGGCATTCTTCAACTCTGCCGGAACAGGCGACCCGCACCGGCTGGACGGTGATGAGAACGGCCGCCCCTGCGAGCGGCTCCCGTAGTCGCACACTTGGGGCCGTCGTCGACGGGAGACGTTGTGCTCCTCCGTCCTGTATCGGGCCGTGTGGTCGTCCGATCCGCCGGGTGCGGCTGCCGTTCCGGCTAGAACTTCTTTGGAAAACCGCTAAGGCGGGTAGGTTGCGCTCTTCCTGATCCCGCTTCAGCGACGCCCTCAGCGGGCTATTTGACTTTGTCCGTCAGCTTATACCGGCCGGTCTTCAGATCGAGAACCAAGTAGCGCCCGGTGACCTGCAGGCGGTTGCGGTTGCCGGACGCGTCCGAGCGAACAAGGTCAAATTCTATCAGACGTGACACCATCCGAGACACTTTTGATCGGTCCTCGCCCCACGTATCTGCCAATTCCGAGACGCTGTGCGGGCGGTCGCGGTAGATCGCGCGCAGCAGGGGCCAGCCGCCGTTTGCCAGAGCGTCGCCGACCGTCAGCTTCGAGCTGAGTTGCTTGCGCGGTTTGGCGGCGGCCCGGAGCTTCTGGAGATCAAGAAGTGGGCGGTGCGCTCCATTCTCCCCGTTGTCCTGGTTCATCATAGAGTATCCGTCACTGGTTCTGGTCGCGCTGCGCCTATCGGGGGACTAACACACAAAGCACTAGGGCGGCGCCGTCGGTATGTACGGCGCCGCCCTAGATCCTGCTTCGGCTTAGCAGTATCTTCTTGCGAGAGAAGACGTGAGTAAAATTCCACAATTCCGCGGTCGAAGTCAAGGTTTCCGGGCTTCGCCGGGTGAAGTCGGCCTTTCCCTTCTGTGGGCCCCGTCCAGACTGCACCCCGCGCCTCCTTGTTCCCTTACCGGGGACAGTCAAAGGGGACGCGTATCATGCTCCCCAACGTCCTGAAATCTCCCGCCGTGAACCGCGCAGGGTTTGCCGAGAGCTATGACCATTTGTGGGTGACGGCGTGATCAGGCGGCGGCGGATTGATCGGCGTCTTTCTCCTGGATGCCGTCGCGGAACCTGACACCCTTGATCACCTGGGGCAAGCGGTTGTTGCCCGAGAGGCGGCGCCAGGTCTTGTTGGCGGCGGTAACCAGCTTGAAGACCATTGCCAGGGCAGTCTTGTGCGACAGGCAGCCCTTGGTGCGCACGGTGCGGTGCCGGACGGTGGCGAAGACGCTCTCGATGGGGTTCGTCGTCCGCACGTGTTGCCAGTGCTCGGCCGGGAAGTCGTAAAAGGCCAGCAGGGCAACGCGGTCCTTCAACAGGCAGCCGACGGCCTGGGGGTACTTCGCGCGGTATTTCGCCTCGAAGGTGTCCATGGCGGCCTCCTTCGGCGCGGCCGTCGGCCCTCCAGATGGCGTGGAGGTCCTCCTTGGCCGCCCGCTGACGTGATTTCGGCAGCTTGTTGAGGATTGTGCACTCAGCAACGCTGATGACGGGCGCCGGGATAGACCTCGTCGATTGCCTTCCAGAACCCTAACGCGCCGTCGCCGGTGGCGGGCTTCGGCCCCGGGGCGAGGCCACGCCTCTTGATGTCGTTCAGCAACTCCCGCCAGCTCTGGGCGCTTTCGCGGAAGCCGGACTGGAACCCGACCAACTCGCTGCGGCCCTCCGCGGTGGCGCCGGTGATGACGAGGATGCATTGCTTCTCGTCCTCCAGGCGGCCCTGGAGATAGACGCCGTCGGCCCAGATGTAGACGTACTGCCGGGCCGTCAGGTCGCGCTTGCGCCAGCGGTCGTAGTCGGCCTGCCATTCAGCCTTCAGGCGGCTGATCACCTGCGGCGACAGGCTGGGCGCCTCCTTGCCAAGCAACGCCTCCAGGGCTTCCTGGAAATCGCCGCTCGACAGGCCGCGCAGGTAGAGCGTCGGGAGGACGGCGTCGATGGACCGCGTGCGCCGGGCGAACCGCGGCAGGATGGCGGAGGTGAAGCGAATGCGGCCTTCTCCATCGGGGCCGCTGTCGCGGACCTTCGGCCTTCGCACGGGAACGGGACCGATGCCCGTCAGGATCTCGCGCTCCGGGCCGCGGCCGTGACGGACCAGGCGCCGGCGGCCGTCTTCCGTCGTCAGGTGTTCATGCTCGGCAAGCATGGCGGCGACCTCCGCCTCCACGGCTTGCGCCAAAAGCTGCCGCGCCCCGGCGCGCAGGATCTCGGTCAGCGGGTCGTCGGTTTCCCCTGGCTGGCGCAGGGCGACAACGGTATCGTCGGTCATGGCCATGATCGGTCACCTGGACCTGGACTGGTACGACGCGGCCACGCGCTATCACAAGAACAAGCGCGGCATGTCTAACCCCAACCTCTGGTAGGCGAGCAAGCCAATATACATCCGCTCAGTCCTGCGCTGGCACAAGTACGAGCCTTTCTTCGGCCCGCTGCTGATGGCTTTGGTAATTGACCCGGCCGCTCCGGCCGGCGATGACTGCCGGAGCGGCCGCGCACCAACCCGCCCGTTGGTGCGTTGACGGTGGACGCCGCCAATTAGCGGTCCAGCCGTGGATCGACGACAAGGGTCAACGCTCATGCCTCGGCGCCACCGCCCTAACCTCGCTGCGCGCCACGCGCTCTCGCCGGCCGCGGTGGCGGCGTGGCTGGCGTTTGCCGGTCCGGCGTTCGCCGGCGAGGCAACGGATGCTACGGGAGCCGCTCCTATAGAGCGCGCTGGGCTGCTAGGGCTTCGGGTGACGCTGTCGGGGCAGCTTAATCGCGCCGTCCTTGTTGCAGCGGACGGTGGTGGAACCAACGCCTTTTTCGCCGATAATGACCATTCCTCAACCCGCCTCACGGGTGTTGTCGAAACCGGTGGCGGCATGACTTGGAGCGCTGGTGCCGCCGTCGAAGTAGAAGTGAACGCCAACGCGACCACCGAGGTCAGTCAGCGAGATCTCTGGGGAGACACGAACAGCAAACTGAACGAGCGCCGCCTGGAAGTCTGGTTCGGCATGAGCAGGCTCGGTCGTCTGTGGATCGGCCATGGGCCGATGGCGACCGAGGACACATCTGAAGTCGACATTTCCGGAACAACATTGGCCGGCGGCTCGGACATCGGTGACGTGGCTGGCGGTTTGTTCTTCCGCTCTGGCGATGGCAGTCTGACGCACATCCGGGTGGGCGACGCCTTCACCAACCTGGATGGCCTGGGCAAGCGCGACCGCCTGCGTTACGACACGCCAGAAATCGGGGGACTGACTGTTTCCGCCAGTGTAGATGAGCACCAGGCCTGGGATGTCGCCGTCCGGAGCGCAGCGTCTTTTGGCGGCGCGGAGATAAAGGGTGCCGCCGGCTTGGCATCAGGCGACAGCGACCGACACCGGGTTAATGGCTCGGCGTCGCTGCGGCTCCCGTCGGGATGGGTGGCGACGCTGGCCGGGGGATGGGAGGATGTGGAACAAGGCAGGGCCATCACAGCCGTCTACATAAAGACTGGCTGGCGCGGCGATATATGGGCCATCGGTGAAAATGCCGTTTCTGTTGATGGCGCAGTTGTGCGGAACATGGAAACAACGGGCGGCATCGCCTGGGTAGCGGGACTACAGGCGGTGCAGGTGGTCGATGATTGGGCGACAGACCTATATGTAGGGCTTCGGTTCCATGTCTACGACCATCCAACCCGGGAGCTCCCAGCGGTCGCCGCGGCGCTGCTAGGCGCCCGCTTGCGCTTCTAACCTAAGCCGCTGGTGTCCTACTACAAGGTGCAGATATCGCCCAAAGAAAAAGGGAGCGACGAATGCCGCTCCCTTTCCATGGCCAAGCTGTAGCAGCCTTCGATTAGAAGGTCAGCGCCAGACCGACGATGCCGCCGCCACCGTCGCGCTCGTTGGTGGTGGTGGTGCCGAGGCCGACGTTGCTCTCGGACTCGTACCAGAAGAGGCCGCCGACGGCCTTGATGCCCGGGCCCATCTGATACGAGCCGGACAGCTGAACCTGACGGTACTCGTCCACATCGTTGGCGACGGTACCGTCATCGACCTCGGTCTGAACGTAGCCGACGCCAACCTGGTAGGGGCCGACACCGTAGGCCACACCGGCGTCCCACGTCGTGGTCTCGGTATCGGCGGTGTCCTCGCTGCGGAGATAGCTGCCGCCAGCCTGGAAACCGGCGTAGGCGAGGTTCAGACCGGCACGCCACACGGTCGGATCGTCAGCACCGACGATGGCATCGTCAGCTTCTTCAGTCTGGTAAGAGCCGTCGACACCGATGCCGACGCCCGAGAACTCGCCGTTGTAGGCCAGACCCACCTGGAACTTGTTATGGGTCCCGGCGCCGTCCTCCTGGTTCGCCTGAAGAGCGCCACCCGGGTTCGGATTGAAGGTCACGCCAGCGCTGAAACCCGCCAGGGTCGGCGTGATGTAGCTGACGGAGGCGCTGTCGTCGGACACGGTGGTGTCCACGAGCTTGGACTGGCTGGTGCCGACGGCAAGGCCAGCGGAGGGAACGAAGCTGGCAGCGTCCAGGAAGGAGATGCCGATCTGCGGCGCGGTGTGGGCCAGATCCTGCAGGATGCCGTTCTTCTGACCAGCGCGCAGCTGACCGAAGGCGCCCTCGATGTAGGCATACTGCTCGTCAGCGTTAAAGGTGACGTTCGCGTTGGTCTGGGCCTCGAGCTGGATCACGGCACCGACGGTCAGGCCGTTGTCCAGGGTGGTGGCGCCGGTGAAGTACACCTCAGCGTCCGTGTTGATGCCGGTCGTGGTCGGATCGAAACCAGCAGCATCGTCGTCGATCGAGGTGACGCCGAAGTACTGTTCCATCTTACCGCCGATGCCGAGCTGGATCTGCTCCTGGGCCATCGCCGGAGCGGAAATGGCGGCCGCGGCGATCAGCGCGGAGGTGCCAAGCAGGACCTTCTTCATTTTCTCTTCCCTTACTCGCAAGTGGGTTTAACCAGTTGGGCGCCACATGTGGCGGCGGCGCTTTCGGCTACGGGTGAGACGCTACTGCTGTGGATGGAGCTGGTCAACAAACAGCGGTGATCAAAAGTGACATTCGGCTCACACTGTGGCGACATTGCAACACGGGGTTCCGCTGGCCATGTGGCCGGAGGGCAGGGCGCGGTCGGCAATGCGGCACACCGCCTTCCGTCCGCTCCAGGGAGCGATGTGACTGGTTCCGGTGAAAGGGGCAGCTTGAGCTGGGGGGCAGCCGGCGATTGCAGACTGATGGATCGCGCTCGCCGGCAGGGCGGTGCAAATCCGCCGCCTCCGTGGCGCTGGGGTCAGGTCATTGCATGCCGCCAAATTCTGAGTGAAGGGCCCTCGGCCGGCTTCTGATAAGCCCGCCGCCGCGCCTCGTACTTCATCGAATGCGGGATAGTCGCCCCGTCCGTGTGATTGAAGCAGCCGGGTCATGATAACCAAGCCGCGAACAGGTTATATGCTCTGACAACCCTTCGGCGCCTGCGGCGGGCAAGTGTCCACCGCTGGTGGGGTGAGCTTGGAAGGAAATGAAAAGTCTTCTGAGCAAGAGCGGCGCAGATGGCTCTTCAGTCCTGCGCCTCCACACCCATGCAAGGGAAAACATCAATGACAGAACATGCTTTCGTGCTCTGGATCGGCGGCGACAGTGATCCAGCCGCTCTTCCTGACCAGACCGGGAATGTCCCTCGGGCGCTGAGAACGTCGGCGTGCACCGACGAAAACCCGTTCACCCATTGGGCGGACGTGATCGCCTATGTCCTCCTCGAAAGGGCGCCCAAAAGCAACAACTGGGATCTCCGCGACGCACAAGTGCTGCAGCGGCATGCCAACGGCGAGAAGAAAATGCTGCAGGCGTTCTTTCAGGCGATGGAGGTCTATCCGGATGCCCGGATCGTCACCTTCGACGGGCTTCGGCTTGAACTGGCAATGCTGCGCGCGCGGGCGCTGACCTATCGCCTGGCGGCGCCGGCACCGCTCGTGGCTGCGACCATGGGCCAGCCGCCGCACATCGACCTTCGGCGGGCCTTGTCGGCCGTACACGGCGAGGAAGCCCCGCATCTCGAGGCCGTTGGCGCCGTGCTGCAACTGCCGGACGGCACGGCCGCAGGGCTGAAGACGGCGACCATCGTGTCGCCGGTGAACATCAACGCCAGTTTCGCCGGGATCTACCTCAGCAAGGCCATCACCGTCGCAGCGCTGTTCCTTCACCATGAACTGTACAGCGAACGCCTTGACGCGGCAGAGCATCAGAGCTCCTGCAGCAACCTGCGGACCGCGGTGCAGTGCCTTGAAAGCCGCCGCCAGGTTCCAGCCGGCCTCGCGCAGCAGATCTAACAGCAGCATCAATGGCCTTTGGCGCCCGCCGCCCCCTGCGGGGCGGCGGGCGCATTTTTCTGGAGCGTAGTATGACGGAAAAGCATCCTCTCAACGTGCGGATCGACGCCGAACTGTATTGGCGGGTCAAGGGTGCCGCGCTGCGGCGGCGCATGACCCTCACTGGGCTCGTCGCGTTGGCCCTGGAGGAATACCTTTGGCGTGAGCACCTTCGCGACCTTCCCAAAAAGCAGCGCAAGGAAGAGAAAAGGCGACGGAAACGCGACCAGGGCGGTTAGGCAGGGCTCTGCTACCAACTCTGCTGATGGCGCGCGCCGGGCTGGGTGTCAAAAGGCAGCGCCCGGCGCGCACCGTTCCCTTAGCAGTCGTCCAGATTGGACGTCCAGGCCGATCAACCGGGGGAGCTTGAGCGTCACCGCAGCGCCGGTGCCGCTTCCTGACCGGTCGAGCTGCCGGACGCGGGGTGATGTGGCCGGAGACCTTGTGATGGGCGACCATCAGCACATGGACCGTCCGGAAGATGATTTCCGACAGCTGCATCGCGCCACGCCGCCAAAGAGAACGACGACGGTGATGCGCGCGCTGTTGTCCGCTTCTCCACGCACCGGCCGTTGCGCAGCCGGTCGTGCCCGCGTCGGGGCGGGGCGGCGCGACCTCCATCGAGCGGTTTCATCGAGTCCGGAGCTGGCGAGGGGCTTTCCCTGTCGGCCAGCCGGCAAAAGCGCAGTGAACGCGATGCGTCGCCACCCAATGCGCGGATCGATCCGAACAGGCAGGGCAGCGGGGGCGGGCTGTCCGGATGAAAGGAAGGCGTGCTGTCCGCGCCGAAGAGACGCAGCCAAGGGCTTGAGAAAACGAGGGTTTCAGACAGAAGACCCGAAAGCGACCTGACAGCCACCCGAGGGACACGCCGGGGTGACCCGACAGCGACCAAGACACGACCATGAAGCGCCCTTAAGGTGGTCGTAGGGCAGCCTCAGGTGCCCCTTTCGGCGGCGCGGCGGGCAACCCGCGGCGGCCCCGTGGGAACTGGCGGAAAACACGGCCATGGCCGGAACGCGGTCTGGCGGCGCACCCACGGCGGCAACCGGTGCTGCGAACGCCGCTTGAGGGCGACCTCGAGGACGCTCCGGGGATTGCGCCTTGACGCTTCGGGGAAAAGCCCGTAAGCCATCGGCCACCGAGACGAAACGCCAAAGCCCTGCCAACATGATATGCTTGCAGGGCTTTTTCATTGCCTGACCAGAGGAGGAGAGACGCCGTGACCCGTTCCGAGATCGCCAGGGTTCAGGAGTACCTCCGCATCACCTTCGCCAACCCGCGCATCGTGGTGAAGCCGCCCAAGAAGCAGGGCCAGCCGGTGGAGGTCTACTGCGCCGACGAGTTCATCGGCGTCCTGCACCGCGACGAGGACGAGGGCGAGGTCTCCTACGACCTGCACATGTCCATCCTGGACCTCGACCTGCCGCCGGACCCGTCCGACGCGCGCGGCCTGTAAGGCCGGCGTCGCGGGACCTTACGTCATGGCCGACTACGGCTTCTATATCGCCCAGCTGCGGTTCGTCGCCCGCACCACGGATCGGGTGACCCCGCAGGTGGCCGAGATGATGGACGAGCTTGCGCGCATCGCCGACGCCATCGCCGCCGAGGGCTATGCCTTCACCGTGCCCGCCGGGCGGCTGCGCATCGCGGGCCGGGCCCTGGCGGGCGTGGCCGGCCTGATGCAGAAGCAGATCCTGCCCGAGGCGGTGGCCGCCGGCAACGCGGCCGGCGAGGCGCAGGTGCGGTGGACCATCGACACCTCCATGGAGGCGGTGGCAAACATCACCGTGCACGCCGAGCTTACCGGCGACGGCGAGGACTACCGCGTCATCCTGCCGCCGCCGCCGGGCGCCAAGGCCAACTGACCAAGGAACCTGCCGCCGTGGCGCTGCCGGGGCGCGTGAGGCGGCAGGGCGCCGTAACGACAAGAGCTATTCGTTAAGAGCTATTCGTTCGAGGCTTGCGTCGCGAAGGTGTCGAGCGCGCCGCCGATCTTTTCCGGGACCTCCTGCCGCGCCTCCAGCCCGTGACGTTCCGACAACCAGGCCGGGTGGTTGTAGGCCAGCCAGACGGCGCCGTCCGCGTCCTCCCACGCCAGGGCCTTTTGCGGCAGGTCGATGGCCGTGGTGCGGCTTTCCTGCATGAGCGGCGTGCCCAGCTTGGGGTTGCCGAAGATCAGCACCTGCGTCGGCGGCAGGTCGAGGTCCGCCTTGGCGGCATTCTCGGCGTGGTCGATGCGGGTGAAGACGGTCAGGCCGTTGTCCGTCAGCATCTGCGCCAGGCGGTCCAGGGTTTCAGTCACCGAATGGGCCGAGCGCTTGACCACCAGCCCTTCGGCGGCGGGATCGGCGGCCGCGGGCGTGGCGGCGGTGACGGCAGCCAGGGCGGTGCCGGCGGCAAGCGCCAGGGCGGCGGCGAGACGGGTCATGGGGCCTCCTCCTTCATCTGCTGTGTCCGATGTCTTCAACGCACCACCGCCCCCGCCGGGTGGCGGAGGCGGTGGGTCGTCATGTGCCGGACGGCTCAGCGGACGAAATCGGTGACATAGAGATAGTCGCCCCCGGGCGCGGCCGAGTGGCAGGCGATGCAGCCCTGGTCGGCGCCCTTGGCGACGCGACCGGCCAGTTGCATGCCGGCGGGGTTGGTATCCAGCGAGCCGTCGGGCAGGTACTTGGCCCAGAACCAGTTCATGTTGTCGGGATCGTAGCCGTCCTCGCGCTGGAACATGACGGTCACCGCGCCCAGGTGCTCGGCGCGGTTGCCCTGGACCGCCGACTGCTCGACGCCCGCCGGGCCATAGTTGCGCTTCACCGCGACCATGCCGGTGTGGCCGTCGACGGTCATGGTGGTGAAGAAGGTCTCCAGCATGGCGCCGTGTGGCTCGGTGCCGCGATAGGGGACGCCGTCGATGGCGTTGTCCCCGGCCAAGCGCTCCTCGGTCAGGGCCTGCCACAGGGTGGCGGCGTACTCCTGGCTCTCGGGGCCGCCGAAGGGCGTGTCGTCGGCGGCAGTGGCGGCGCCGGCGCCGAACGCCAGGGCGACGGCAGCAGCGGTGGCGGTGGTCCTCAGCGTCTGGATCATGGAAACCTCCGTTCGTTCCAGTGGCGGCGCGGCGTGGTTTTTCGGTCGCCTTGTCTCTTTCTTTCTAACGCTTCGGACCGTCTGGTCCGAAATCACGGTCGCGTGATGCCGGACGACGCTCCAATCGCCGTCGCGTGAGACGCCCGGCCCGGCGCCGCCGGCGCACGAAAAAAAGCGGCTTCCGCCGGGGGTTTGCGGAAGCCGCTTCAGGATACCGGCCGTGGCGTCAGTTCGCCTCGGCCGGCAGGCTGGCGGACTGGGAGGGGCCGCCATTGGGAACCACGCGGACATAGTCGCCCATGTCGTTGCGATAACCCGGCGCCCAGGTGTCGCGCTTGGAGATGGTGGCGCTGCCCTGGCCGTTTTGGCTGTGCGGCACCAGGCGCTGGAAGTCGCCGTCGCCGGTGCTCTGGAAGCCGGGCGCCCAGGCGTCGCGGGTCTCGATGCGGGTCACCTGGCGCGGTGCGGTGTCGCGCGGCACGACCATGTGGCGGACATAGCGGCCGTCGTCGTCGCGCTGGAAGCCGGGCTTCCAGGTGTCGCTCACCTCGGTCTGCAACTGGGTGGCGGCGGCGGCCGGTGCGGCGCCGGCCAGGGCCGCACCCACGGCCAGGGCGGCGGTGGCGGCGACGGTGGCGAGGGTCTTGGCGAAGGGGGTCATGGTGGGTCTCCGGTCGTCAAAAAAATTCGTTAAGGCAAAGCGTCTGCGATTGAGCGCCCGGGCCGGCCCCCGCCGGGAGGAGGTGCGGGGGCCGGGGCGGCCGCCGGACGTCAGCGGGCGTCCTGCGGCATGGTGGCGGTCTGCGACCCCGCGTCGCCGTTGGGCACGATGCGGGTGTAGTCGCTCATGTCGTCGAGCGTGTAGCCGGGGGCCCAGGTGTCACGAGTGGCGATGCTGGTGCTGCCGCCGTGGGGGCTCTGGACGTCCTTGACCAGGCGCTCGTAGTCGCCCTCGCCGTTGCCCTGGAAGCCCGGCGCCCAGGTGTCGCGGTGCTCCACACGGGTCACCTGCCGGGAGTCGCTGGCGTCGTGATCGCGGACGATGCGGCTGTAGTGGCCGTCGCCGTCGTTGCGGAAACCGGGCTTCCAGGTGTCGCTGGTGATGATGCGGGCGTCGTCGGCGGTGGCCGGCGCGGTGCCGGCCAGGGCGGCGCCCAGCGCGATCACGGCGGAAGCAGCGGCGGTGGTGATGGTCTTGGTGATGGTCATGGTCTTTCTCCCAGTCCTTCAGGATCGTTGGTCGATGGGGGAAGCGAGGGGTCTTTCGGTCCGCTCACGCGGTTGTGAAAACTAAACGGTTCAGTTCGCTTCCGATGGCCCAGAGATACGCTCCCGACGCTCCGGGCGCAAGAGTAAACTGAACGGTTCAGTTTTCACGAACGCGTGAGGTTGCGGAGTGGCCGGCGGCAGCCCCGGTTTTCCGCCGTTCTCGCCGGATGCCCTTTCGCGGGGCGGCCCGCGGCCTCAGGTGAGGGGATGGAGGGACACGCCGAGCAGCAGAGGAGCGGACGCGCAGCGATGCCCTACGAGCCCATCGAGAACTACGCCATGATCGGCGACCTGCACACCATCGCCCTGGTCAGCGCGGCAGGCTCCGTCGACTGGTTCTGCGCGCCCCACTTCGACAGCCCCAGCGTCTTCGCCCGCATGCTCGATCACGACAAGGGGGGCTATTTCAGCATCAAGCCGACCGACGAGGCGGCGGCCTGCAAGCAGTTCTACTGGCCGGAGACCAACGTGCTGGTCACCCGCTTCCTGGCCCCGGACGGTGCCGCCGAGATGGCGGACTTCATGCCCGTCGGCCACGCCGGCGGCGAACCGCACAAGCGCCGCCGCATCATCCGCCGCGTGCGGGTGGAGCGCGGCACGGTCACCTTCCGCGCCGACTGCCTGCCGGCCTTCGACTTCGCCCGGGCGCCGCACGAGGTGCACGAGGTCGACGGCGGCGTGGTGTTCCGCGCCGACAGCGTCCCCTGCGCCTTCGGCCTGGCCTCGACGGTGCCGCTGACCGTCACGCCGGGCACCGACCTGGGCAACGGCGTCGGCTGCACCTTCACCCTGGACGAGGGCGAGTCGGCGGTCTTCGCCTTCCGCGAACTGCTGCCCGAGGAGGAGGACTGCGCCTGCCTGCCCGAGGGCCCGACGGAGGACCTGTTCCGCGAAACCGTGGCCTACTGGCGCGACTGGATTTCCCATTGCACCTATACCGGCCGCTGGCGCGAGACGGTGCACCGCTCGGCGCTCGCGCTCAAGCTTATGACCTTCGAGCCGACCGGCGCCATCGTCGCCGCGCCCACCTGCTCCCTGCCCGAAGAGATCGGCGGCGAGCGCAACTGGGACTACCGCTACACCTGGATCCGCGACGCCGCCTTCACCGTCTATGCCTTCCTGCGCATCGGCTTCAAGCAGGAGGCGGGCGCCTTCATGGAGTTTCTCGCCAACCTGTGCTCGGAGACGGAAAGCGAGTGGCCGCTGCAGATCATGTACGGCATCGACGGCCGCAAGCACCTGGCGGAAGAGGAACTGTCGCACCTGGAAGGCTATCGCGGCACCGGGCCGGTGCGCATGGGCAACGGCGCCTACGACCAGCTCCAGCTCGACATCTACGGCGAGTTGCTGGACGCCATCTACATCTTCAACAAGTGGGCCGCGCCCATTTCCTATGACCTGTGGCTGTCGGTGCGCCGCTTCGTGGAATGGGTGTGCGAGAACTGGGACCAGCCGGACGAGGGCGTGTGGGAAATCCGCACCGGCCGGCGGCACTTCGTCTATTCCAAGGTGATGTGCTGGGTCGCCATCGACCGGGCGCTCAGGCTGGCCGAGAAACGCTCGTTCCCGCACGACCGCCTGCGGTGGCTGCGGGTGCGCGATTCCATCTACGAGGACATCATGGCCAAGGGCTGGAACGCCGAACGCGGCAGCTTCGTGCAGTCCTACGGCAGCGACATCCTGGACGCCGCCAACCTGATCATGCCGCTGGTCTTTTTCATGGCGCCCACCGACCCGCGCATGCTGAGCACCCTGCGCGAGACCCTGAAGCCGCCCAAGGAGGGCGGCCTGGTTTCCGACAGCCTTGTCTACCGCTACAACCGGGGCGAATTCCACGACGGGCTGGAGGGCGAGGAAGGCACCTTCAACATCTGCACCTTCTGGCTGGTGGAAGCGCTGACCCGCGCCGGGCGGTTCGACAAGGGATGCCTGGAGGACAGCCGCATCATGTTCGAGCGGATGCTGGGGTTCGCCAACCACGTCGGCCTCTACGGCGAGGAGATCGGCCCCAGCGGCGAGGCGCTGGGGAACTTTCCCCAGGCCTTCACCCACCTGTCGCTCATCAGCGCGGCCGTGAACCTGGACCGCGCGCTGGGCGGCGAGTCGTCTCGTCCGGCCTAGGCTTCTCCGCGCGCCGGGTAGTCCTTGTCGGTCACGAAGCCGATGGCCTTCGCCACGTCATCGAAGTGCGGCCGGCTGAAGGGCATGGAATTGACCGACGTGGCGTACAGCGTGCCGTCGGGCTTGACCAGGAACAGGCCGGGTTCGGAAAACTCCTTGGGCTCGTCCGCCTTGATGCCCTTGGAGATGTAGAGCCCCCAGTCGCGCGCCTGCGCGATGGGTAGGCCGTAGGCGATGGGCAGATCGCCCAGGTTCCAGTCCTTCCAGGCGGTCTTGGCGTTGTCTTCCGTGTCGGTGCTGACGGCCACGGCGGTGACGCCGAGGTCGCGGAACTGGTTGATCTTCTCGTTCAGTTCCTGCAGGTAGCCCTTGCACACGGGGCAATGCAGCCCGCGATAGAACACCAGCATGGTGAAGGCCTTGGGCCGCTGCTCCGCCAGGTCGAAGCGGGTGTCGATGACCAGCGGCAGGTCCAGTGCGGGGACGGGCTGTTGCGGCTTGAGCGCCATGGTGCGTGTCTCCGTATTCGTGATCGGGGCAGCGGGCCGGGCCGGGGCAGGCGTTGCCGGACCGGACCTCCTCTGTCCTTCTCTACGGTCACGCAGACATGAGGATCACGGATTTCCGCCACCGGCGGGCTGCGCCGCATACCAGTCCGACAGGGCCTCCATGTCCTCGGCCGTAAGGTCGGCGGCGATCAGGCTCATCTGGTCGTGGCGGCGCTCGCCGCTTTTGAAGGCTTTCAGTTGCTTGACCATGTAGAGCGCCTTCTGCCCCGCCAGGTTGGGGTTGAGCGGTGAGGTGCCGATGCCGTCGCGGCCGTGGCAGGGCAGGCAGGTGGACAGCTTGGCCGGCGGATCGGGCGCGGGCTGCTGCGCCTGAGCGAACGCCGGAACGGCGGCGGCGAGTGTCCCCGCCGCCGCCAGGATCAAGGCGCGACGCCTCATTCCGTCGGCTCTTGATAGGAGATGCGGTAGACCGCGCCCGTCAGGTCGTCGGACACCAGCAGAGAGCCGTCCAGGTACTGCACCACGTCGACCGGCCGGCCCAGGTACTCGCCGGTGGCCTCGTCGAGCCAGCCCTCGGCGAAGGGCACATGCTCGATGACGTTCCCCTCCTCGTCGAAGCGCGTCATCATCACCCGCGCGCCGACCGGCGTGGTGCGGTTCCAGCTGCCGTGCTGGGCGTTGAACAGCACGTTGCGGTAGCGCTCGGGGAACTGGCTGCCGGTGTAGAAGGTCATGCCCAGGTCGGCGGCGTGGGCGACCGTTTCCACCACCGGATTCACCACGTCGGCGGGCACCTCCTCGCCCTTCCACGGGTCGGTGCGGGTGGTGCCTCCGCCGTACCAGGGGAAGCCGAAGTTCTGGCCGGCCTGAGTGATGCGGTTGATCTCGCCCGGCGGGATGTCGTCGCCCATGCCGTCCACCTGGTTGTCGGTGAACCACAGCTCGCCGGTGTCGGGGTGGAAGTCCATGCCCACCGAGTTGCGGATGCCGGTGGCGTAGCGGGTGGTGTCGGAGCCGTCGCGGTTCATCTGCTGGATGGAGCCGAAGACCCCCATGTCCGCCCCCTTCTCGGGCGGCCACACGTTGTAGGGCTGGCCGATGGCGACGTAGAGCTTGTTGTCGGGGCCGATCTCGCAGACGCGGAAGGCGTGGTTGAAGTATTCCTCCTCGGGCGGGAAGAACTGATCCTTGACCGTCGACACCGCCACGTCGGGGCCTTCATAAAAGAACTCGGCGGCGGGGAAGGCGAGCACGCGGTTGTGCTCGGCGATGTAGAGAACGCCGTCGGGGCTGAAGCACGGCCCGTTGGGGAACTTGAAATCCACCGAGGGCGCAAAGCGCTTCACCTCGTCGGCGCGGCGGTCCTTGTCGCGGTCGGTCACCGCCCAGACGTCCTGCTTGCGGGTGCCGACGAAGACCACGCCGACGTTGGTGCCCACCGCCATGTGCCGGGCGTCGGGCACGATGGCGTAGAGGTCGATCTCGAAGCCGTCGGGCATCTCGATGCGCTCCAGCGTCCGGCGGATGCGGTCGGCCCGCTCGTCATCCTGGGGGATGGTCTGGATGGACAGGCTTTCGCCCGTCTGCTTGAAATCACTCAGTTTGTCCATGTTGCGGTCCTGCGCGGCGGCGGGGGCCGCAAGCGCGGCGGCGACAAGACCGGCAACGGCCGCCGAGGCGGCCAGCGTTTTCCGCATACCCATGACGCATGTCTCCCGTTAAGACGGATTGTCTTATTGCTCCGCAGCAAAACGCGGATTTTTTCTTATATTCTCTTAACGGTATGCAGCCGCATTTCTAGAAGTCAACGTCCCGCCGGCGCTGTACTACGGCAGGTGCGGGATCATCTCTTTCGGTGGCTGTCGCAGACTTTTTATCGACTTGCGGCGTGCCATGGTCCACATCGCCCGCTTGCGCGTTTCATGACCAATGAGGAACGCGCCGTGCGTTTTTCGGCTTCCCGCCCGGCGCGGATGGGGGTAATGGAACGGGAAAGACCCGTTCGTCCGACGACCACGAGGAGAGACCCGCGTGCGCCGCCTGATCTTGCTTTTTGCCGTGGCCCTGCCGCTTGCCCTCTCCGCGCCCCTGGACGCGCGCGCCGACGAGGAGATTCAGGTCGGCATGGCGTCCTGGTACGGCGCCGAACTGGCCGGCAACGCCACCGCCAGCGGCGAGGTCTTCAGCCCCGCCAAGCTCACCGCCGCCCACCCGTCGCTGCCGCTGGGCACCAAGGTGCGCGTGAAGAACCTGGAGAACGGACGCACGGTGGTGGTGCGGATCAACGACCGCGGCCCGTTCGCCAAGAACCGCATCATCGACCTGTCGGAAAAGGCGGCCCGCCAGTTGGGCATGATCGACGACGGGGTCGCGCGCGTCCGCGTCGTGCCGCTGGAGTCCTGACGGGCCGCTCTGCACCGGTCTTGGAGTGCGACCCGATATTCAGCGGCTGAGGCTGGGCGAGGGGCTTTTCGCATCGGAAAAAGCACCGCGCAGCCGACCCGCCGGAGTTTCGGGTCAAGCTTTTACACCAGGAAGCCGTCGTCGACCGGCAGCAGCCGGGCGGACGACACCTCCTCGGCCGGTTCCGGCAGGACGAAGGCGTCGAAGGCGGGCAGGGTGGGCCGCTCGGAGACGGCGAAGGCCCCATCCATGTCCATCTCCCAGGCCAGGTCCTCATCCCAGCCGGCGCCGTGGCCTGCGCCCAGGTGCGCCAGCGCGGGCGGCACGTCCGTCGTGTGCATCTGCGACACGTCGATGACGATTTCCTGGTCCAGCAGGTCGGCGATGGCCAGGGCCGTGTCCGCATCGTCCAGCGAGGTCCCGTTTACCGCGATGTCCTGCGGCAGGGTGGGCTGGTCGGTGTAGGCCTTGTAGGCGAAGCGCCAGGTCTCGCCGTCCTTGAGGACCGCGCCCGCGGTGTCGTCCGCCACCGTCCAGCGACCGTCGGCGCCCAGCGTGGCGGTGCCGTTCCACAGGGTGTCGATGCCTTCCGGCAGCGTGAACGACAGCTCCGGCGTCAGAAGGTCGCCGCCGGTGGTGTTGGTCACCAGCACCTCGGCGACGTAGCCGCTGCTCCACTGGCTGGTGACGGCGCTGGCGACCTCGACCGGCGCGGCGTCGGGAACGGTGATGCCGTTGACGCTGAAGTCCGTCGGCACCGGGTGGTAGTCGCCGGCGCCCTTGATGGCGAAGCGCATGGACTCGCCGGGCTGCAGCATATCGGTGTCGTCGTCGCGCACGGTCCAGGTATGGCCGTCCTGACCCACCAGATCGGCACCCCACACCGCGGCCACCTCCACCGGCAGGTCGAAGGAGACCGTCGGCGCCTCGGCGGCATGGTCGGAGGTGTTGGTGACCACGATCTCGGCCTTGTAGCCTGAGCCCCATTCCTTGGTCACGGCCGCGGAGACGGCGAAGCTGTCGGCCGTGGGCTCCGGCGTGGCGGTGCCGGTGGTGGTGTCGGTGGTGTCGGCTGCCGGCTCGGTGGCCAGCGTGCCTTCGGGCAGCAGGTAGTCCAGCGCGGCGGCGTCCAGCTCCTGGAATTCCGTCGGCAGGCCTTCGGAGCCCACCGTGTAGGACATGACGGTGTTGTCCATGGTGTCCAGCGCATCCGACAACGTCACGTCGCCCTCGAACGGGTGCTTGAGGCCCAGCGCGTGGCCGATCTCGTGCAGCAGGGCGGTGTAGCCCCAGGTCCCGGGCGTCGGCGCGTCGGTGGAGAACCGGCCGGGGTCGGAGTTGTCCAGGTACAGGAAGGCGTCGGTCTGGAAGTTGGTGATGGTGCCGTTGCCGTCGTGCCAGTACTTCCAAGGCGTGTAGGCGACGCCGACCGTATTGTCCTGAAGATCGCAGGTGCCGAAGAAGATTTCCGCCTCCGACGACGGGGCCACTTCCACGCAGTCGACGCCGGTCAGGGCTTCCACATGCTCCATGAGCTGGCGCGTGGCGTCGATCTGGCTGGCGTTCATGGGCGCGTAGCCCGGCGCATTGTGGCCGTAAAGATCGGCCATGGCGTCGGTCTGCATGATCGACCAGGTGATGGTGCCGTCGTCCGGCCAGGGCTGCGGGCGCAGCCAGGAGGTGTTGATCAGGGCGTCGACGCTGCTGTCGCCCGACAGAGGCGTCTGGTAATCGGACAGGGTTGCCATGGGATGAGGTCTCGCTTTCCCTCTATTGGTCTCTCTGAACTCGAAAAGGACGCCGCCACGAGGGGCGGTCTTGTTGCAGGCGAGCTAATCCTAGGTTTATGAAGAATTGGTTTAGGTGCGCTTGGGTTGGGTGTGACAACGCTGTGGCCCGGCCGGAAAGCCCGGAAAACCTGCGCGGTTGACGGACGGCGCAGACGTGCCGACGATTGTGGGATCATCATGGTGGAAGGCTGTGCCATGCCTCGATCGTTCGCCGGCGCTGCTCCGGCCGTCATCCTGCCGCGCGAGAGCGACATCGGCGGATTGGCGGTGCGCCGCCTTCTGCCGCATCGGACGCGGCGGCTGGTGGGCCCCTTCGTGTTTCTGGATCACATGGGGCCGGCCGGCATCCCGCCCGGCGGAGGTATCGATGTGCGGCCGCATCCGCACATCGGCCTGGCGACGGTCACCTACCTGTTTTCGGGCCGCATTATTCACCACGACAGCCTGGGCTTCCGCCAGGCCATCGAGCCCGGCGCGGTCAACTGGATGATCGCCGGGCGCGGCATCGTCCATTCCGAGCGCACCCTGCCAGAGGATCGGCGCACAGGGCAGCACCTGCACGGAATGCAGGCCTGGGTGGCGCTGCCGGTGGAGCACGAGCAGATCGCGCCGGCGTTTTCGCACCATCCGGCGGCGGCGCAGCCGGTGGTGCAGTCGGCCGGCGGGGCGCGGCTGACGCTCATCGCCGGACGCGCCTACGGGCGGGAGGCCCCGGCGCCGGTGCTGTCGCCGCTGTTCTACATCGACGCCGTGCTGCCGGCGGGCGCCTCGCTGACCATGCCGGTGGAACACGCCGAACGGGCGGTTTATGCGGTGGAAGGGCGGGTGCGCCTGGACGGCCACCCGATCGAACCCCTGACGCTGGCCCTGGCGGACGGCGCGCCGCCCCCGGTGCTGACGGCGGAGACGGACGCGCGTGTCATGATGCTGGGAGGCGCGCCGCTGGGCGAGCCGCGCCATGTCTGGTGGAACTTCGTCGCCAGCCGGCGGCAGTTGATCGAGCAGGCCAGGGCGGAATGGAAGGCCGGCCGCTTCGCCCCCGTGCCCGGCGAGACCGACGCACTGCCGCTGCCGGAATAGGCGGCGCCGGCGGCCCGGCCTACAGCGCCTTGCGGTACCAGATCTGGCGGTGGCCCGGCGGGTAGTCCTCCAGCACGCCCCACTGTTCGTAGCCCTGGCCTTCGTAGAAGGCCGGCGCCTGGAAATTGTACGTATACAGACGAACATGCCGGCAGCCGCGGGCACGGGCTTCCTCCTCGGCGGCGGCCAGAAGGCGCGTGCCCAGGCCGGAGCCGCGCAGGGCGTCACCCAGCCACAGGCAGTCCACGTACAGCCACTGCCACTGGGTGTAGCCGGTCAGCCCGCCGGTCACGATGCCCGCCTCGTCGCGCAGGAAAACGCAGAGGTCGCGGCGGTCGAAGGGCAGGGCGGTGGCGCTGTTGTAGGCGGCGAGGCCCTCGTGGATGGCGGCGATGTCGTCCTTGGCCGGGGTATCGGTGATGTCCAGCGAAACGGGGGCGTCGTCGGCGTCGTCGATCATGGTTCGGGTTCTCCTGCGGTGCGGCGGGAAGCTTAGCAGCGCGAGCGGTGTCCGGCGCGGGCCATTGCCCCGGGTCCTTTCAGGCTAGGCGCTCGCGGCGTTTCATGCGAGCCTTTGCGAAAGAAAACGAAACCGCAAAGGCAAGGAGAGCCGAGATGGAAGATCTGTCGCCCCGCCTGCAAGACATCCTGGGACTTGCGCGGGAACAGGGCAGGGTGGGGGTGGACGACCTGGCCATGCGGTTCGCCGTCACGCCGCAAACCATTCGGAAGGACCTGAACGACCTGTGCGAGCGCCGCCTGCTCAAGCGGGTGCACGGCGGCGCGGTGGTGGCCTCCACAGTGGAAAACCTGCGCTACGACGCCCGCCGCATGCTGGCCGCCGGCGAGAAGGCGCGAATCGGGCGGCACGCGGCCGGGCTCATCCCCAACGACTGCGCGCTGTTCATCAACATCGGCACCACCACCGAAGAGGTCGCGCGCGCCCTCGGCGGGCACCGGGGGTTGATGGCGATCACCAACAACATCAATGTCGCCAACATCCTGCACACCATGCCGGATATCGAAACCATCGTGGTCGGCGGCGTGCTGCGCCATGCCGACGGCGGGATCGTCGGCGAAAGCGCCACCGACTTCATCAACCAGTTCAAGGTGGACTACGCCATCATTGGCGCCTCGGCCATCGAGGAGGACGGCGCTCTGCTGGACTTCGACTATCGCGAGGTGCGCGTGTCGCAGGCGATCATCGCCAATGCGCGCACGGTGGTGCTGGTGGCCGACCATATGAAGTTCGAACGAAGCGCGCCGGTGCGCATCGGCCATGTTTCGCAGGTGGACGTGCTGATCACCGACAGCGCCCCGCCCGAAGGCCTGGCGGCGGTCTGCGCCAACGCCGGGACACACATCGAAATCGCCCCGGAATGATTGCGATTTCTCTTTCGTAATTTTCGCTTTGACGCGCACAAAATTTCGCGTACGCTCCCTTATGAAAGTTCCGTGATGGTGGTGGTCCTGGCGGCAGGCGCCCCATCAAGCCCAAGCCACGCGGGTCAACCTGCGGGTCAACAACTGGACGGAGCAGGGAGGACATGAAGCCGCACGAATACGACCTCGCCGTCATCGGCGGCGGCGTCAACGGGTGCGGTGTCGCCCGGGACGCCGCGGGCCGCGGGCTCTCGGTCTTCCTGTGCGAACAGGGCGACCTGGCCGGCGCCACCTCCTCGGCCAGCACGAAACTCATCCACGGCGGCCTGCGCTACCTGGAGTACTACGAGTTCCGGCTGGTGCGCGAAGCCCTGATCGAGCGCGAGCGCCTGCTGCGCGCCGCGCCCCACATCATCTGGCCGCTGCGCTTCGTCCTGCCCCACCACGATGCCCTGCGCCCGGCATGGCTCATCCGCCTCGGCCTGTTCCTCTACGATCACCTGGGCGGGCGCGAACTGCTGCCCGGCACCCGCTCCATCGACCTGACCAGCGACGCCGTCGGCGCGCCGCTCAAGGACGATTTCACCAAGGGCTTCGAGTATTCCGACTGCTGGGTCGAGGACAGCCGTCTGGTGGTGCTCAACGCCATCGACGCGCGCGAGAAAGGCGCCGAGGTCGTCACCCGCACCCGCATGACGTCGGCCGCCCGCGACGGCGACCGCTGGCGGGTGACGGTGGAAGACCGCGACAGCGGCGAGACGCGCGAGATCCTGGCGCGCGCCGTGGTCAACGCGGCCGGGCCCTGGGTCGCCGACGTGCTGACGGGCCGGTTCCGCATCAACTCGCCGGCGCGGGTGCGCATGGTCAAGGGCAGCCACGTCATTGTGCCGCGCATGTTCGACCACGATCGCGCCTACATCTTCCAGAACCCGGACAAGCGGATCATTTTCGCGATCCCCTACGAGACCGACTTCACGCTGATCGGCACCACCGACGAGGACTTCCAGGGCGATCCCGCCGACGTTCGGATCGCCGAAAGCGAGGTGGACTATCTGTGCCGCGCGGCCAGCGCCTATTTCAAGCAGGACGTCCGCAAGGACGACATCGTCCACACCTTCTCGGGCGTGCGTCCGCTCTATGATGACAATGCCTCCGACGCCAGCGCCGCCACCCGCGACTACGTGATCGAGGTGGACGGCGGCGAGGGCGGCGGCGCGCCCCTGGTCAGCGTCTTCGGTGGCAAGATCACCACCTTCCGCAAGCTGGCCGAGGCCGTCATGGCGAAGCTGTCCGCCACCTTCCCCGACATGGCACCCCCCTGGACCGACGGCGCGACCATGCCCGGGGGCGATTTCGGCGTCGACGAGGTTGAGAGGAAGATCGCAACTCTCGCGCGCGATTACCCGTTCCTTGACAACGTCACGGCGCGGCGTCTCGTTCGCGCCTACGGCACGCGCGCCTGGACCATGCTTGACGATGCTCGCGCGGCCGCGGACATGGGCCAGTCGTTCGGCGCGGGTCTGACAGCGCGCGAGGTGACGTATCTGATGGACGTCGAATGGGCGAAGGGCGCCGACGACGTCCTGTGGCGCCGCTCCAAGCTGGGTTTGCGGCTTGATGCCGACCAGCGTGCGCGCCTGCAAGACTGGATGAATGCGCAGACCACCGGCGCGCAAAAGACGCCGGAACTCCGCCGGGGAGGCGCGGCATGACGACGCTCGAAATGCGCAACGTGACCAAGGTGGTGGGGCGCGAGACCCATATCCGCGACGTCTCCATGACCCTGGAGCGGGGCACGCTGAATGTCCTTCTTGGCCCCACGCTTTCCGGCAAGACCAGCCTCATGCGGCTGATGGCGGGGCTGGATGCGCCGACGTCGGGGCAGGTCATCATGGACGGGACCGACGTCACCGGGCTGCCGGTGCAGAAGCGGTCCGTCGCCATGGTCTATCAGCAGTTCATCAACTACCCGACGCTGTCGGTGTGGGAAAACATTGCAAGCCCGCTGAAGGTCGCCAGGCGCCCGAAGGCCGAGATCGAGGAAAAGGTCCGGCACGCCGCGAAGCTCCTGCGCATCGAGAAGATGCTCGACCGGACGCCGCTGGAGCTTTCCGGCGGCCAGCAGCAGCGCACCGCACTCGCCCGCGCGCTGGTCAAGGGCGCGGACCTGGTGCTGCTGGACGAGCCGCTGGCGAACCTGGACTACAAGCTGCGCGAGGAACTGCGCGAGGAACTGCCGCGCGTGTTCGCCGAGACCGGCGCCATCATGGTCTACGCCACGACCGAGCCCGCCGAGGCCCTGCTGCTGGGCGGCAACACCGCCACCCTGCACGAGGGCGCTGTGACCCAGTTCGGCCCGACGCTTCAGGTCTACCGCAAGCCCCACGACAAGCTGACGGCGGCCGTCTTCAGCGACCCGCCCATGAACTTCATCGACGTGGAGGTGAAGGGCGGCCGCGTCTGGATCGGGGAGTCGGTGACGCCCGCGCGCGGCTCGCTCTCGGGCCTGCGCGATGGCGGCTACACCATCGGTTTCCGACCCAACCACCTCTACCTGACGCCCGAGGAGGCCGGCCCGGGCCACATCGAGCTGGAGGGCATCGTGGCGGTGACCGAGATTACCGGCTCGGAAAGCTTCGTCCACGCCGACTACGCCAATTGCCGCTGGGTGGCGCTGTCGCACGGCATCCACGAGCCCGAGATCGACGCGCCCGTGCGCCTGTTCCTGGACCCCGACCGCTTCTTCGTCTTCGAGCGCGACGGCAGCCTCGTCGCCGCGCCCGAGACCAAGGCCAAGGCCGCCTGACGCCGCCACACAGATACGCCCGGACTGAGGGAGACACGGTCCCATGGCCCGCATCGAGTTGAACCGCCTCGCCCACGCCTACATGCCCAACCCGCAGAGCCGGGCCGACTTCGCGCTGAAGGAGTTCGACCTGACGTGGGACGACGGCGGCGCCTACGCGCTGCTCGGCCCCTCGGGCTGCGGCAAGACGACGCTGCTGAACATCATTTCCGGCCTTCTCGCGCCCAGCCACGGCCGCGTGCTGTTCGACGGCCACGAGGTCACGGGCCTGCCGCCCGAGGCGCGCAACATCGCCCAGGTGTTCCAGTTTCCGGTCATCTACGACAGCATGACCGTCTACGACAATCTTGCTTTTCCCTTGCGCAACCGGAAGGTTCCCGCCGCCGAGATCGACCGCCGCGTCCATGAAATGGCGGAGATGCTGGAGATGACGCGGGAGCTGAAGCGAAAGGCCAAAGGGCTGACCGCCGATGCCAAGCAGAAGATCAGCCTGGGGCGCGGGCTGGTGCGCGACAGCGTCAACGCCATCCTGTTCGACGAGCCGCTGACGGTCATCGACCCGCACCTGAAATGGCAGTTGCGCAGCCAGCTCAAGCACCTGCACAAGCGCTTCGCCCACACCATGATCTACGTCACCCACGACCAGACGGAGGCCCTGACCTTCGCCGACAAGGTGGTGGTGATGTACGAGGGCGAGGTGGTGCAGGTGGGCACGCCGGACGAGCTGTTCCACCGCCCGGCCCACACCTTCGTCGGCTACTTCATCGGCAGCCCCGGCATGAACGTCCTGCCCTGCGCGGTGAACGGTGCGAGCGCCCGCGTCGGCGAGCACGAAATCGCGCTGCGCGGCGGCTACGAACCGCCGCCGGCCGGCTCCAAGATCGAGCTGGGCGTGCGGCCGGAGTTCGTGCGCCTGGGCCGCGAGGACGGTGTCCCCGTCTCGGTGGAGCGGGTCGACGACATCGGCCGCTATCGCATCGTCAAGGCGAAGCTGGACGGCATTCCGTTCAGCGCGCTCATGCCCGAGGGCGCCGAGATTCCCGCCGACGACGCGCGGGTGCGGTTCGATGCCTCGGCCGTGAACCTGTATGTCGACGATCACCTCTGGCCGTAACAGGAGGCCTGACCGATGGAAAAGAAGGTCAACCAGAAGGCATGGTTCTTCGTGCTGCCCGTGGTGCTGCTGGTGGCGTTCTCGGCCCTCATCCCGCTGATGACGGTGGTGAACTATTCCGTCCAGGATACCTTCGGCAACAACGCCTTCTTCTGGGCGGGCACCGACTGGTTCACCGACATCCTGCGGTCGGAGCGCTTCCACAGCGCATTGTGGCGCCAGTTCCTGTTCTCGGGGATCATCCTGGCCATCGAGGTGCCGCTGGGCATCGCGATTGCGCTCGCCATGCCGCGCCGGGGCCTGTGGGTGCCGGTGTGCCTGGTGCTGATGGCGCTGCCGCTGCTGATCCCCTGGAACGTGGTCGGCACCATCTGGCAGGTCTTCGCCCGCGTCGACATCGGCCTGCTGGGCCACACGCTGGCGAACCTGGGCATCGATTTCAACTACACGCAGGACCCGCTGGATGCCTGGATCACGGTGGTGGTCATGGACGTCTGGCACTGGACGAGCCTTGTGGTGCTGCTGTGCTACGCCGGCCTTCAGTCCATCCCCGATGCGTACTATCAGGCCGCGCGCATTGACGGCGCGTCCAAGTGGGCGATCTTCCGCTACATCCAGCTGCCCAAACTGCACCGGGTGCTGCTGATCGCCGTGCTGCTGCGCTTCATGGACAGCTTCATGATCTATACCGAGCCCTTCGTGGTCACCGGCGGCGGGCCGGGCAGCGCGACCACCTTCCTGTCCATCGACCTGGTGAAGATGGCCATCGGACAGTTCGACCTGGGCCGCGCCGCCGCGTTCTCGATCATCTACTTCCTGATCATCCTGCTGGTGTCGTGGGCCTTCTATACCGTCATGACCGGCAAGACCAAGGAGTCCGACCGATGAAGGACACCCGCATCCCCGCCGGTTCGGCCGCCAAGATCGACACGCAGTCCACCCGCGCCCGCGGCGGCGTGGTGGAGAAGGCGCCCACCCGCGCCGCCGTGCGCAAGCGCATTCCCAAGCGCTGGATCGTGCCGACACTGTATATCATTTTCCTGCTGCTGCCGATCTACTGGCTGTTCACCATGAGCGTGAAGACCAACCAGGAGATCCTGTCGACCTTCAACCTGTGGCCGGATCAGTTCACCTTCGACAACTACATGGTGATCTTTACCGATCCGTCCTGGTATCGCGGCTACATCAATTCCACCATCTACGTGGTGATGAACACCGTCATCTCGGTCGGCGTGGCGCTGCCGGCGGCCTATGCCTTCTCGCGCTACACCTTCCTGGGCGACAAGCACCTGTTCTTCTGGCTGCTGACCAACCGCATGGCGCCGCCGGCGGTGTTCGCCCTGCCGTTCTTCCAGCTCTACAGCTCCGTCGGGCTGTTCGACACGCACCTGGCCGTGGCGCTGGCGCACTGCCTGTTCAACGTGCCGCTGGCGGTTTGGATTCTGGAAGGCTTCATGTCGGGCGTGCCGAAGGAGATCGACGAGACGGCGTACATCGACGGCTACAGCTTCCCCCGTTTCTTCACCAAGATCTTCATGCCGCAGATCGCATCCGGCATCGGTGTCGCAGCCTTCTTCTGCTTCATGTTCAGTTGGGTGGAGTTGCTGCTGGCGCGCACCCTGACGGCGACGGAGGCCAAGCCCATTTCCGCCATCATGACCCGCACGGTATCCGCGTCGGGCATGGACTGGGGCGTGCTGGCGGCAGCGGGCATGCTGACGCTGATCCCCGGCGCCATCGTCATCTACTTCGTGCGCAACTACATCGCCAAGGGCTTCGCCCTGGGCCGCGTGTGACGGCTTCGGGCAAGGGAGGAGCGACCCATGGATCTCGCGTGGATGGCCTGGACGTGGCCCACCGGCATTTTCTTCATCTGCATCGTCACCGCGCTGGTCGCCATGACGGTCTGGGACCGCGCCGTGCCCCAGACGGAACGCGCCGGGGTGCTGGGCATCCTGACCACGCGCGGCGACCGGCTGTTCATCTCGCTGCTGGGCAGCGGCTGGATACACCTCATCTGGCTGGGGGTCGTTGGCCCGCAGCTGTGGATCGCCTCGATCATCTCGGTGGTGTTCGCGCTCTGCGTCTTCCGCTGGGTCTGATGGGGGCTGCCAGGCCGGGGGTGGTGTGGCCCCGCGCCGTCGACTGAAGACCGCACCTGCTTAGGTTCCGGACAAGACAACGGACCAACAAGGGAGGACACACAATGATGCGTCGAACGTTGGCGGCCGCGACCGCCATCGGTCTCGCGCTGGCATCCAATGCCGCACTGGCGGACATGGAGGCGGCACAGCGCTGGGTGGACAACGAATTCCAGCCTTCCACGCTCTCCAAGGAAGAGCAGATGAAGGAGATGGAGTGGTTCATCAAGGCCGCCGAACCCTTCAAGGGCATGGACATCAACGTGGTGTCGGAAACCATCACCACGCACGAGTACGAGGCCAACACGCTCGCCAAGGCCTTCTCGGAAATCACGGGCATCAACCTCACCCACGACCTGATCGGCGAGGGTGACGTGATCGAGAAGCTGCAGACGCAGATGCAGTCGGGCCAGAACATCTACGACGCCTATGTCAACGACTCCGACCTGATCGGCACGCACTTCCGCTATGACGCGGTGGTGCCCCTGTCCGACTGGATGGAGGGGGCCGGCAAGGACGTCACCAACCCCATGCTTGACCTGGACGACTTCATGGGGATTTCGTTCACCACCGGCCCCGACGGCAAGCTCTACCAGCTGCCCGACCAGCAGTTCGCGAACCTCTACTGGTTCCGCTACGACCTGTTCAACGACCCCGAGCTTCAGGCCCAGTTCAAGGAAAAGTACGGCTACGACCTGGGCGTGCCGGTCAACTGGTCGGCCTATGAGGACATCGCCAACTTCTTCACCAACGACGTGAAGGAAATCGACGGCGAGCGCATCTACGGCCACATGGACTACGGCAAGAAGGACCCGTCGCTGGGCTGGCGCTTCACTGATGCCTGGCTGTCCATGGCCGGCACCGGCGACAAGGGCCTGCCCAACGGCAAGCCGGTGGACGAGTGGGGCATCCGCGTCGACGGCTGCAAGCCCGTGGGCTCGACCATGAGCCGCGGCGGTGCGACCAACGCGCCGGCGTCGGTCTTCGCGTTGACCAAGTACATCGACTGGCTGAAGCAGTACGCGCCGCCGGAAGCCGCCGGCATGACCTTCTCCGAGGCCGGGCCGGTCCCGGCGCAGGGCAACATCGCCCAGCAGATCTTCTGGTACACGGCCTTCACCGCCGACATGGCCAAGGAAGGCCTGCCGGTCGTGGACGAAGAGGGCAACCCCAAGTGGCGCATGGCCCCCAGCCCGCGTGGTCCGTACTGGGAAGAGGGCATGAAGCTGGGCTATCAGGACGCCGGGTCCTGGACGCTGCTCAACTCCACGCCCGAGGAACGCCGCAAGGCCGCGTGGCTGTATGCACAGTTCGTGACCTCCAAGAGCGTGTCGCTGAAGAAGACCCACGTCGGCCTGACGCCCATCCGCGACAGCGACATCCGGCATGAGTCCTTCACCGAGCGCGCGCCCCAGCTGGGCGGCCTGGTGGAGTTCTACCGCAGCCCGGCCCGCGTGCAGTGGACGCCGACCGGAACCAACGTGCCCGACTATCCGAAGCTGGCTCAGCTGTGGTGGCAGAACGTCGCCCAGGCCGTGACCGGCGAGGTCACCCCGCAGACGGCCATGGACAACCTGGCCCAGCAGCAGGATGACGTCATGGCGCGCCTGGAGCGGGCCGGCATCCAGGGCGAGTGCGGCCCGCAGCTGAACGAGCCGCGCGAGGCCGAATACTGGCTGCAGCAGGAGGGTGCTCCGAAGCCGAAGCTGGCCAACGAGAAGCCCCAGGGCAAGACCGTGTCCTACGATGAACTGGTGAAGTCCTGGCAGGACGCCAACGCCGAGGGCACCACGAACTAGAGCCCGATAAGGGCGAATAGGGTCGCGACTGCGACCCCGCGCCGGGCAGGCGCGTGAGCCTGCGTGGCGATTGAACGCAGCACGGACGCGCCAGCGTCCGTGCGCCTCAAAGGTCTCCTCCCGGAGCCTTGAGCCTGGCCGGAACCGTTACGGCGGTTCCGGCCTTTTTTTGTTGCAGGCGCGTTGATGCGCTACCACCGAATCTTCACGCCTTTGACGTTTACGTAAACGGCAACTTCGCGTTACGCTCCGCGCGGGATAACGATCCGCATGAAGACGGAGGAAACGCGACACCATGACCGAGGCCCAGACTTCCGCCGCCGCCTTGCCGAGCTACGTCCACGGCGCCAGCGAGACCACCCTTATCGGCGACACCATCGGGGTGCACTTCGACAAGGCCGCCGCCCGCTGGCCGGAGACCGAGGCGCTGGTCGTCCGTCACCAGGGTGTGCGCTGGACCTATGCCGAGATGAAGCGCCGGGTGGACGAGATCGCCGCCGGCTTCCTCGCGCTGGGGCTGGAACCGGGGGACCGCGTCGGCATCTGGTCGCCCAACAATGCCGAGTGGGCGCTGACCCAGTTCGCCACCGCCAAGGCCGGGCTGGTGTTGGTCAACATCAACCCGTCCTACCGTCTGGCGGAACTTGAGTACGCGCTGACCAAGGTGGAGTGCAAGGCGCTGGTGCTCGCCGATGAGTTCAAGACGTCGAACTATATCGACATGGTGCGCAAGCTGGCGCCCGAGCTGGACCACTGCCCGCCGGGCGCCCTGAAGGCCGAGCGCCTGCCGGATCTGAAGGCCGTGGTGCACATCGGCAACGACCACATCCACGGCATGTATGCCTTCAAGGAACTCTACGAGATGGCCGAGGACAGCCATCGCGCGCGGGTGGCGGAGCTGGCGGAAAAGCTCCAGTTCGACGATCCCATCAACATCCAGTTCACCAGCGGCACCACGGGCTTCCCCAAGGGCGCGACGCTGACCCACCACAACATCCTCAACAACGGCTTCTTCGTGGCCGAGGCCATCCGCCTGGGCCACGGCGACCGCCTGTGCATTCCGGTGCCCCTGTACCACTGCTTCGGCATGGTCATGGGGAACCTGGGCTGCGTCACCCACGGTGCCACCATGGTCTATCCCGGCGAGGCCTTCGACCCGCTGGCGGTGCTGGAGACGGTGGAGCGGGAGAAGTGCACCGGTCTTTACGGCGTGCCGACCATGTTCATCGCGCAGCTCGACCACCCGGAGTTCAAGAGCTTCAACCTCTCCAGCCTGCGCACCGGCATCATGGCCGGCAGCCCGTGCCCCATCGAGGTTATGAAGCGCGTCATCGCCGAGATGAACATGGAAGAGGTCACCATCGCCTACGGCATGACGGAAACCAGCCCCGTCAGCTTCCAGACCGCCGCCGACGACGAACTGGAGGCCCGCGTCTCCACCGTTGGCCGCGTCCAGCCGCACCTTGAAGTGAAGATCGTCGACCTGGACGGCCGCATCGTCCCGCGCGGCACCGCGGGCGAGCTGTGCACGCGGGGCTATTCGGTGATGCTCGGCTACTGGAACGACGAGGAAAAGACGCGCGAGAGCATCGACTCCGCCGGCTGGATGCACACCGGCGACCTGGCGACGCTGGACGAGCACGGCTATTGCAAGATCGTCGGCCGCATCAAGGACATGGTCATCCGCGGCGGCGAGAACATCTATCCGCGCGAGATCGAGGAATTCCTGTATCGCCATCCCGCCGTCAACGACGTGCAGGTCATCGGCGTGCCCGACAAGAAGTACGGCGAGGAACTGTGCGCCTGCATCCGCCTGCGCGAGGGGCACGAGGCGACGGAGGAGGAAATCCGCGAGTTCTGCAAGGGCCAGATCGCCCACTACAAGATCCCGCGTTACATCCGCTTCGTCGACGAATTCCCCATGACGGTGACCGGCAAGGTCCAGAAATACGTCATGCGCAAGCACATCGCCGAGGACCTGGGCCTGGACGGCTAGGGCGGGGTTCGTCGGCTGGTCATGGAGAAGGGGCGCGTCCGGTGGGGCGCGCCCTTTTGGTTTGTGCTATGTTTCATCAGGAGTTGTCTGGAGCGGCATGAACGGCATGACCACCTATCCGTCCTACACCGAGCTCCGCGCCCGCCGCCTGGCGGAGCGCCGCCGGGCGGCGCTGGAAGCGTTGCGGGTCGCCGATGCGCGCGTGCATGAGGCGGGCGGCCGGCTGATCGTGTTCGGGTCGCTGGTGGAGGGCCGTTTCGACGAACGGTCGGATATCGACGTCGCTGTCTGCGGCTTGCCGGAGGGTGTGGATTCGGATGTGGCGCTTGACGTGGATATCGCGCTCCGTCGCGCGGGCTTTTCCGCCGACGTCATCGCCGAACGCTTCCTCTCTCCGTCCCTGAAGGAAAGGATCGACCGCAATGGGCGGGAACCCAGCGCTTTGGGCTGATGTCCGGCGAGATTTGACGTTGGCGGAAAAGGCTTGTGAGCGGGCGGTTCGGCGCGCCTCCACTCTTCACGATGACGCGGCACTTGATGAGGATGCGCGGCTGGATCGCGAGTTGGCCATCTCCAAGCTCATCCACGACACTTACTGCGCCCTTGAATCCGCCTTGGATCGCTTGATCCACGAGATCGACGAAAGCCGACCCACGGGCCGCGACTACCATGCCGAACTCATCCGGCGGGCTGCCACGGCGGTAGATGGCTCTCGCCCCGCCATCATCACGAGGGAAACCGCGCGCGACCTTCAGGACCTCCGTGCCTTCCGGCACGTCGTCCGCCATGTCTATGACGACTTCGACTACAGCCGTGCCGAGCCCAACGTCGCAGTGGCGGAGCGGTGCACGGCGGCCGTGGCGCGGGAGGTGGAAGCCTTTTGCGAGGCTGTCGGCATCAAGGGCTGACGCAACTTACCGCGCCATGCTGGGGAACTGCTTCACCGTTTCCAGCGCGCTCATGAAGCTGCCGGCGATCTGGTGGGCCTTGACCTGGAAGGCGTGGGCCGTGTCCGGGTCGAACACCTCTTCCGTCGTCTCGGTGAACAGCTCCAGCCACAGTCCGAAGTGGCGGGGCTCGATGGGCAGGCGGACGTGGGCGGGCAGGGGGCGGCCCTTGTAGCGGCCCGTTGTCAGCATGATCGACGACCAAAAATCGTACATCTTGGTCAGATGCGGCTGCCAGTCGTCGCCGATGGCCTGCTCGAAAATGGGGCCAAGCTCCGGGTCCTGGCGGATCTTGCCGTAGAAGGTATCCACAAGTTCGACGATTCCGTCTTCGCTGACCTTGTCCCAGGGCATGGGCGCCGCTCCCGACTCTAAAGATGCATCTCAGATGCTACTTAGCCGGGGGCGGCGAACGATGCAAGGCCGGTGGGCTGCATCAGGCCCATTTGCCGTCGAACAGGGGTTCGACGGGGTTGCGTGTCTTGGCCATGTGCAGGTGGCGGAAGATGCGCTCGTCGCTCATCTTGTCGGCTTTTTCTTCAATGTCGAGGTCGTAGTCCTCCTCGGGATCGCGGCGGGCACCGACCATGACGAACTCCGCCCCCTCGTAGTCCAGCAGCGACGGGTCGGTGGGCGCGAAACGGCGTCCCTCGAACTCCTCCTGCTTGGACTTGGGGTAATCGGCCTTGTCCTCGTCCGACAGGCCGGCGGCGCGGGGTTGGCCCTTTTCCGGGTTCTTCACCGAAAGGGCGAAGCTGCCCTCGGGCGCGATGTTGAAGGCCTTCTGTACCTCGCCCGGTTTCTCCGGGTCCGACAGGGCGTAGGTCAGGTGCATGTTGCGGCCTTTCTGGACGAAGGCGTAGACGCCCTGGCCGGCGGGGCGATAGGCGGGATAGGTGCGCTCGCCCCGGGTCTTGGTGTCCTGGTGCTGTTCCGCCAGGTCCTGGCCCAGCTTCTTGGGGTCCTTGCCTACGGTCTCGATGAAGCCCCATTCGCGCTCGTGGCTGTCGATCTCGGGCAGGCGTTTGCGGCCGATGATCGCCATGCGTACGCTCTTGCGGCCGGAGGGCACGAGGATCATCGAAAAGCGCTCCACGTCCTTCAATCCCGAGGGATCGTGCGTTTCCACCTTGGGGCGGAAGGCGAAATAGATGGTGCCTTCCTCCAGGACCTCGATGTCGTCGGTGTTTTTGGAGTCGTCGGCCATGATTGCCTCCGTTTCGAAAGCGTTCGGTCTTTTGCTAACGACGATTTGCGACGGCCCGGGGTTCCTGCTCGCGCCGGTGGAGATGCCGCAACGGACCCAGGGACAAGAAGAAAAAAGCGCCGCACCCGACGGTCGGCCGGGGCGGCGCAAGGTGTGCGCGGAATGCGCGCGGGGAGGACAAGCGCGGGTGCGCTTAAAGCGGCGGCGCCAGAAGCGGGAGACGGGGCGCCGCCCGGGGAAACCTCAGATGATGCCTTTCTCGCGAAGACCGGCGCGGCGGGCCTCGTCCACGCCCAGTGCATCCAGCACCGCGTCGGTGTCCTGGCCGAGCGTCGGCGGTGCGCGGTCGTAGTCCACGGGGGTGCCCGAGAACCGCATGGGGCTGGCCACCAGGTCCACATGGCCCGCCAGCGGGTGCGGGACGGAGACCTTCATGCCGCGATGGACCACCTGCGGGTCGGCGAAGACCTGGTCCAGGGTGTTGATGGGGCCGCAGGGAACGCCCTCGGCCTCCAGCGCGCTCAGCCAGTCGCCGCTGGTGCGGGTGCGGATGACCTCGGCGATCTGCGGCACCAGGTCCTCGCGGTGGCGCACGCGGCCGGCGTTGGTGGCGAAGCGCGCGTCGGCAGCGATGGCGTCAAGCCCCGCGACCTTGCAGAAACGGGCGAACTGCGCGTCGTTGCCCACCGCCAGGATGATGTAGCCGTCGGCGGTCGGAAATGCCTGGTAGGGCACGATGTTGGGATGGCTGTTGCCCAGGCGCTTCGGAGCCACTCCGCTGGCGAGGTAGTTCATCGCCTGGTTGGCCAGCGTCGCCACCTGCACATCCAGCAGCGCCATGTCGATGTGCTGGCCCTCGCCCGTGCGCTCCTTGTGGATCAGGGCGGCCTGAATGGCGGAGGTGGCGTACATGCCGGTGAAGATGTCGGTGATGGCGACGCCGACCTTCATGGGCTCGCCGCCCGGCGCGCCGTCGGGGGCGCCGGTCAGGCTCATCAGCCCGCCCATGCCCTGGATCATGAAGTCGTAGCCGGCGCGGTGGGCATAGGGGCCGTCCTGGCCGAAGCCGGTGATGGAGCAGTACACCAGGCCCGGGTTGACGGCCTTCAGGCTGTCGTAGTCCAGGCCGTACTTCTTCAGCCCGCCGACCTTGAAGTTCTCGATCACCACGTCGGCCTTGGCCGCCATTTCGCGCACCAGGGCCTGGCCCTCGGGCTGGGTGAAGTCGATGGTCACCGAGCGCTTGCCGCGGTTGGCCGACAGGTAATAGGCGGCCTCCGACGTATCGTTGCCGGCTTCGTCCTTGAGGTACGGCGGACCCCAGCCGCGGGTGTCGTCGCCCTTGCCCGGGCGTTCCACCTTGATGACGTCGGCGCCCATGTCCGCGAGCATCTGCCCGGCCCAGGGACCGGCGAGGACGCGGCTCAGGTCAAGGACGCGGACGTGGCTCAGCGGGCCGGACATGGGACGGTGCCTCCGGGCGGATTCGGGCGGGACGGGATACGGGAAGGGAATAAGCGGCGGGACGGCTTGCATGGGAAGCCGGGCAGGGGCAACCGCCCCGCCGCTTGTGCAGGACCTTGCGGCGTCAGCCGGTGAAGGCCTGCAGTCCGGTCTGGGCGCGGCCCAGGATGAGGGCGTGGACGTCGTGCGTGCCCTCGTAGGTGTTCACGGTTTCCAGGTTGATCATGTGGCGGATCACCTGGAACTCAAGGCTGATGCCGTTGCCGCCGTGCATGTCGCGGGCGATGCGGGCGATGTCCAGCGCCTTGCCGCAGTTGTTGCGCTTGATGAGCGAGATCATCTCAGGCGCCCAGTTGCCTTCGTCGATCAGGCGGCCGACGCGCAGGGCGGCCTGAAGGCCCAGCGTGATCTCGGTCTGCATGTTGGCGAGCTTGAGCTGCACGAGCTGGGTGTGGGCCAGCGGGCGGCCGAACTGCTTGCGGTCCAGCGTGTACTGGCGGGCGCGGTGCCAGCAGTCCTCGGCCGCGCCCATGGTGCCCCAGGCGATGCCGTAGCGGGCCTTGTTGAGGCAGCCGAAGGGGCCGCCCAGGCCGCTGGCGTTCGGCAGCAGGTTCTCTTCCGGCACGAAGCACTCGTCCAGCACGATCTCGCCGGTGATGGAGGCGCGCAGGGACGCCTTCTGGTCGATCTTCGGCGCGCTGAAGCCCTTGCTGTTGGCCTCGACGATGAAGCCCTTGATCTTGTTGTCATGGGCGTCGGACTTGGCCCAGACGATGGCGATGTCCGAGATGGGGCTGTTGGTGATCCACATCTTGGAGCCCGACAGCAGGTAGCCGCCGTCGACCTTCTTGGCGCGGGTCTTCATGCTGCCCGGGTCGGAGCCCGCATCGGGCTCGGTCAGGCCGAAGCAGCCCACCCACTCGCCGGTCGCCAGCTTGGGCAGGTACTTCTTCTTCTGCTCCTCGCTGCCGTAGGCGTGGATGGGGTGCATGACCAGCGAGGACTGCACCGACATGGCCGAGCGGTAGCCGCTGTCCACGCGCTCCACCTCTCGCGCGATCAGGCCGTAGGCGACGTGAGAAACGCCGGAGCAGCCGTATTCTTCCTCGATGGTCGGGCCGAGCAGGCCCAGTTCGCCCATCTCGTTCATGATCTCGCGGTCGAAGCGTTCTTCCTCGAACGCCGACGTGACGCGCGGCAGCAGCTTTTCCTGGCAGTAGGCGTAGGCGCTGTCGCGCACCATGCGCTCTTCGTCGGTGAGCTGCTGGTCGAGAAGGAACGGGTCTTCCCACTGGAACGGCGTCATGCTCGCGTGTCTCCGCAACGGCTGTGTGTCTCTCTGTGGTTCCGAGCATGGCGCGGGGCGCGGGGCGGATCAAAGACTGTCTCGCGATGCATCCCATAACTCAAAGTGATGGCGCGGTTGCCGGCACAAGGAAATGGCTTTAGCCTGGACGGCATGGACCTGAGACAGCTCCGATACTTTCTCGCCATTGTCGAGGAAGGCGCCTTCACCCGCGCGGCCGACCGGCTGAACGTCGCCCAGCCGGCGCTGTCGGCGCACGTGCGCAAGCTGGAGGACGATCTGGGGGTGGAGCTTCTGCTGCGTACCGCCCGCGGCGTCCGCCCCACTGAACACGGCGAGCGCCTGGCCGCCCACGCCCGCCGCATCCTGGCGGAGGTGGAGACCCTGCGCGACGACATCCGGGGGGCGGAGGCCGCACCCAGCGGGCCGGTGGCGGTCGGCATCCCCACCACGCTCGGCATGATGCTGTCGGTGCCGCTGGCGCTGGCGGTGCGGCGCGAGCTGCCGGACGTCCACCTGCGCGTGGCGGAAGGCCTGTCGGGGCATACGCTGGAATGGCTTCAGGCGGGGGACCTGGACCTTGCGATCGTGTTCGACGTGGCGGCCGTGCCGCGCCTGACGGTCACGCCCATCGCGCAGGAGGAACTGTGGGTGATCGGGCCCGCCGGCGATCCGCACGTCAGCCAAGCGGCCGAGGCGGGCGGGATGCCGTTTCGCAAGGCGGCCGCGCTGCCGCTGATCCTGACCGGCCCGCCTTACGGCCTGCGCGGCGAGGTGGAGCGCACGGCGGCGGCCTGCGGCGTGGCTCTCAACATCATCCTGGAGATGGACGCGCTGGAGCATATCCGGGCGCTGGTGGAAGGCGGGGCGGGCTACACCATCGCCTCTCGCCGGGTGGCGGCGCCGGGCCTGGAGGCGGGGCGGCTGACGGGCGCGGTAATCACCGAGCCGACGATCCCCCGCACCATCCACCTGGCCCACCCCAGCGACCGGCCGCTGTCCATCGCGGCAGCGGCCGTGCGGCGGATGCTGACGGGAATCGTCGGCGGATTGACCAAGGACGGGCGATGGCGATGACGGCACCGCTCCCTTACGGGGCGATGCCGCCATCGGACCTTACGGTATCGTCTCGGGCCGGGCTCAGGCACGGCGGCGGGCGAAGCCGATCAGTCCGAGGCCGACCAGCATGAGCGCCAGCGGTCCCGGGGCCGGAATGCCGTTCGGGTCGCCTGCCGCGTCGTGCGAGAACGGCGCGAAGATGGCCCGGGCCTTGTTGCCGGAAATGATGGTGTCGTACAAGTCGAAGTGGACGAACGAGCCGGCCTCCAGTCCGCTCACGACCACCTGATAGGCGTTGATCTGAGCCTTGTTCTGCTTGGCCGGGTCGGTCCCGTCGGGAACGGCGGTCATGAAGTCCCCGATGGGGCTGTCGGTGAGCGTGAAGTCGCCCAGGCCGAACTCCTGCCATTCCTTGTCGGCGCCATACTCCCCGTGGTTCGGCAGAGAGCTTCCGTCGCCGAGGGTCGGGGTGCTGCCGTCGCCGACGGTCTGGATATAGTCGGGGTTGTCGGCATACGAGGGGTCGGTGAAGCCGCCGTAGCCCTCGGTCAGGACCGGCGTCAGGCTGATGGAGACGGGGCCGGTGATGACCGACTTCTCGTAGACTGCCGACAGCCGCACGTTGCTGATGGGGCCGGTGTGGTCGACGTAGCCGATCGCCCACAGCGTGAACGGGTCGGTGCCGGAGAAGACCCAGGTCTCCGTCACGGTGTCGTAGGTCGCGCCCTCGATGTAAAGCTGCAGTGCCGGTTCAGCGCGGGCCGGCGCCGCCGCGACAAGGAGTGCGGTCATCAAGGTGCCCGCGAGCATGAGCATTCTGTTCATCGCCCTTGTCCTTCTTCCAAGGTCCCGTTTTGACGGCGCCGGGTCGTAATCCCGGCGGACGTGTCCTCCGCCGCTTTCGGATAGCCGTTGCGACTGTTCCGCCAATACAGCAGCAAGCAACGTGCCAAGTGCTTCCGGCAATCGACACGCCTGGAAATGCTTGGGTCGGGGAACCGCTTCCCTTGGAAAGGAACGGCGCGGTGTAAAGGCAGCCGACAACGCCGGACGGCGTGCCGTAAGTGCTTGAGGTTCCTCAGTACCGCAGGGGCGAGACCATCGGTACGCAGTGCTGCGACCAAGGTCCAGGTCGTGTCCTAGGACTCCTGGCAGAGAAATGAGGGAGTCCGCGGGGTTTTCGGCAGTACCGCAAAAAACAACCGTGGGCCTGAACTGGAGTTTGATTTTTGTAAGATCGAGCGTCACCTCTTTCGGGATATCTCAAAGGGGTGCGGTATTCTGCAACCGCCAATAAAAAACAGGCCGCCCGGCAAAGCGGGCGGCCTGTCGCGGCTGCGCTGTGGGGCGCGGTGGCGGGGCCTAAAGCCCCATGGCCTCCGCCTGCGTGTCGAGGGCGGCCCCGAACCGGTCGAACATCTCGTCGATCTCGGCCGTCGAGATGACCAGCGGCGGCGAGAAGGCGATGATGTCGCCGGCCATGGCGCGCAGGATGACGCCGTTGTTCTGCGCCTTGGCGGCGACCGACGGCCCCACCTTGCGGGCGGGGTCGAAGTTCTCCTTCGTCGCCTTGTCGGCCACCAGTTCCACCGCGCCGATCAGGCCGATGCCGCGCGCCTCTCCCACCAGCGGGTGGTCGGCAAGGGCCCGCAGGCGCTCCTGCATCCGGGGGCTGACGGAATTGACGTGGCCCAGCATGTCGCGCTCCTCGTAGATCGCCAGCGTCTCGTTGGCGACGGCGGCGGCGACGGGGTGGGCGCTGTAGGTGTATCCGTGGCCGAAGGCGCCCAGCGCATCGCTGCCCGAGCGGATGCCCTGGTAGACCGTCTCGTTGATGAGCACCGCCGAAATGGGCAGGTAGGCCGACGAGAGGGCCTTCGCCATGGTCATGATGTCCGGCTGAAGACCGAAGGTTTCGGTGCCGAACATCTTGCCGGTGCGCCCGAAGCCGCAGATGACTTCGTCGGCGACGAACAGGATGTCGTGCTTTTTCAGGATCGGCTGGATTTTCTCGAAGTAGGTCTTGGGCGGCACGATCACGCCGCCGGCGCCCATGACGGGTTCGGCGAAGAAGGCGGCGATGGTGTCGGGTCCCTCGCGCTCGATCAGCGCCTCCAGGTCGGCGGCCATTCGCGAGGCGAAGTCTTCCTCGGTTTCGCCGGCCTCGCCGTAGCGGTAATGGTGCGGGCAGGAGGTGTGAAGGATGCGCTCGATGGGCAGGTCGAAGCCCTTCTGGTTGAGCGGCAGCCCCGTCAGGCTGGCGGCGGCGACGGTGACGCCGTGATAGCCGCGCAGGCGGGCGATGATCTTCTTCTTTTCCGGTTTCCCGATGGCGTTGTGGTAGTACCAGATCATCTTGATGGCGGTGTCGTTGGCCTCTGACCCGCTGTTGCAGAAGAAGGCCTTGGACATGGGCACCGGCGCCATCTGCACCAGCGTCTCCGCCAGGCGGATGCCGGGCTCCGTCGCCTTGTGGTTGAAGCTGTGGTAGTAGGCCAGCTCCTTCATCTGCCTGGTGGCGGCATCCACCAGCCGGTCCTCGCCCCAGCCGAGCGACGTGCACCACAGGCCCGCCATGCCCTCGATGTAGTCCTTGCCGGCGTCGTCGTAGACGCGCACGCCCTTGCCGCGCATGGCGACCATGGGGCCGCTCTGCTCGTGCGCCACCGCGTTGGTGTAGGGGTGCAGGGTATAGGCGATGTCGGCGTCGCGAAGGCTGTTGGACGTCATGGCTCGGACCTTGATGGGCGTTGATTGGGATAGCGTGTGTGGCACCACTGTGCCAAGCGTTCGGCGAAGGGGGGAAGTGCCATTCTCGGCACTTCCCCCGGCCATCCGTGCTTAAGCCGCCGACAGCTCTTCCAGGGTGGACTCGATGATGTCCAGGCCCTCGTTGACCAGCGCGTCGGAGGCGGTCAGCGGCACCAGGATGCGGATGACGTTGCCGCGCGTGCCGCAGGCCAGCAGGATCAGGCCCTTCTTGGCCACCGCCTGCACCAGCGCCTTCGTCAGATCGGCCGCCGGCGCGCGGGTCTCGCGGTCGGTCACCAGCTCCATCGCCACCATCGCACCCTGGCCGCGCACGTCGCCGATGCACGACAGGCTGTTCTTCTTGGCCATGGCTTCCAGGCGCTCGGTCAGCAGCGTGCCCAGCTTGGCGGAACGCTCCACCAGGCCCTCTTCCTCGATGGCCTCGAGCACCGCAAGGCCGGCCGCGCAGGCCATGGGGCCGCCGGCGTAGGTGCCGCCCAGGCCGCCCGGCGCGGCGCTCTCCATAACCTCGGCCGTGCCGGTGACGGCAGACAGCGGGAAGCCGCCGGCCAGGCTTTTCGCCATGGTCATCATGTCGGGCTGGATGCCGGAATGCTCGATGCCGAACATCTTGCCGGTGCGGGCGAAGCCGGTCTGGATCTCGTCGGCGATGAGCAGGATGCCGTGGTCGTCACAGATCTTGCGCAGGGCCTGCAGCCATTCCGCCGGCGCGACGTTGAAGCCGCCCTCGCCCTGGACGGGCTCGACGATCATGGCGGCGATGCGCGAGGGGTCGATCTCGGTCTTCAGCAGGCCGTCCAGGTAGCGCAGGGCCTCCTCGACGCTCACGCCGTGGTACTCGTTGGGGAAGGGCGCGTGGTAGACCTCGGCCGGGAAGGGGCCGAAGCCGGCCTTGTAGGGCACCACCTTGCCGGTCAGCGCCATGCCCATCATGGTCCGCCCGTGGAAGGCGCCCGAGAACGCGATGACGCCCGAGCGGCCGGTGTGGGCGCGGGCGATCTTGATGGAGTTCTCCACCGCCTCGGCGCCGGTGGTCAGGAACATGGTCTTCTTCTCGCCCCGGCAGGGGACGAGGGCGTTCAGCTTTTCGGCCAGCGCGACGTAGCTTTCATAGGGCGTCACCTGGAAGCAGGTGTGGCTGAACTTGTCCAGCTGCGCGGCGACGGCGGCCTTCACCTTGGCGTGCAGGTGGCCGGTGTTCAGCACGGCGATGCCGCCGGCGAAGTCGATGTAGCGCTTGCCTTCCACGTCCCACAGCTCGGCATTCTCGGCGCGGTCGGTGAAGACGGGCAGCAGGGTGGCGACGCCGCGCGGAACGGCGGCGGCCTTCCGGGCATTCAGGTCGGTGTTCGCGGACATGAACAGGAACTCCCTCACGAAGAGTTGGTTGCGGTGGTGATGAGGCACAGGCCGGCCGTCGCGGAGAAGCGGAAGCCCCGTCCCCCGGGGTCTTCCGCCGCTCCGCCGCACGATCAAACGCGGGTGGCGGCCGGTGTGCGTCTGCGGGCTGCCCGGCTTACTTGATGCCGCCCATGCAGAGGTATTTGATCTCGATGAAGTCCTCGATGCCGTACTTCGATCCCTCGCGGCCGACACCGGACTCCTTGACGCCGCCGAACGGCGCGACCTCGGTGGAGATGATGCCCTCGTTGATGCCGACGATGCCGTACTCCAGGCCCTCCGACACGCGCCAGACGCGGCCCAGGTCGCGGGCATAGAAGTAGGCGGCCAGGCCGTACTGGGTGTCGTTCGCCAGCTTGATGGCCTCTTCTTCCGTCTCGAACTTGTAGAGCGGCGCGACGGGACCGAAGATTTCCTCGGCGAACAGGTTCATCTCCTGGGAGACGTTGGTCAGGATGGTCGGCTCATAGAAGGTGCGGCCCAGCTCGGCGCGCTTGCCGCCCGTGACCACCGTCGCGCCCTTGGAGACGGCGTCGGCCACCAGTTCCTCCACCTTCACGGCGGCCTTCTCGTTGATGAGCGGGCCTTGCGTCACGCCCTCCTGCGTGCCGTCGCCGACCTTGAGGTTCCTGACGGCCTCGGCCAGCTTTTCGGCGAATTTGTCGTAGACGCCCGCCTGCACCATGATGCGGTTGGCGCAGACGCAGGTCTGGCCGGCGTTGCGGTACTTGGACGCCATGGCACCCGCCACGGCGGCATCCAGGTCGGCGTCGTCGAACACCAGGAACGGCGCGTTGCCGCCCAGTTCCAGCGACATCTTCTTCACGGTGTCGGCGCACTGCTTCATCAAGAGCTTGCCGATGGCGGTGGAGCCCGTGAAGGACAGCTTGCGGACGATGGGGTTGGCGGTCATCTCGCCGCCCACATCGCTGGAGCGCGAGGTGGTGACGATGTTGAAGATGCCCTTCGGCACGCCCGCGCGCTCGGCCAGTTCGGCCAGCGCCAGCGCCGACAGCGGCGTTTCCGCGGCCGGCTTGATGACGATGGGGCAGCCGGCGGCCATGGCGGGGCCGCACTTGCGCGTGATCATGGCGTTGGGGAAGTTCCACGGCGTGATCGCCGCCACCACGCCGATGGGCTGCTTCAGCGTGACGATGCGCTTGTCGGGGCCGTGGCTGGGAATGACGTCGCCGTAGATGCGCTTGCCTTCCTCGGCGAACCACTCGATGAACGACGCACCGTAGGCCACCTCGCCCTTGGCCTCGGCCAGCGGCTTGCCCTGCTCGGCGGTCATCAGGAGGCCCAGGTCGTCCTGGTTCTCCATCATCAGGTTGAACCACTTGCGCAGGATGTTGGCGCGCTCCTTGGCCGTCTTGGCGGCCCAGGCCGGCATCGCCCGCTCGGCGGCCTCGATGGCGCGGCGGGTTTCATCGGCGCCCATGTCGGGCACGGTCGCCAGCACCTCGCCGGTCGCCGGGTTGGTGACCTCGAAGGTCTTGCCGCCGTCGGCGTCGACCCAGGCACCGTCGATGTAGGCCTTCTTGCACAGGAGCTTCGGGTCGTTCAGCGTCACCATCGTCGTCTGCCTCCGTCTGGTCGGTCTGTTCTGCATGGTTCTGGATGTGCCGGAACAACGCGGCACATGGGCGCTTCGTGGCGTGGCCCCAAAAGTACCACGTTTAAAAAACTAGACAAACCATCCGTGCGCCTCCGGTCACGGTCCATTCACCCACAAACCGGCGGCTCCACTAGGCATTTCGGCCTTGGAAAGCGGTGCGGGGACAGTTTAAAATATTAGACGACACAATAAGAACGGGAGGACAGGGCGTGATGGATTTCGACGTGGGGGCGCGCCTGCGTGCGATCCGCGAGGAAAAGGGCCTGTCGCAGCGGCAACTCGCCATCCGGGCCGGGGTCACCAACGGCACGATCTCTCTGATCGAGCAGAATCGCAACAGCCCGTCCGTCGCAAGCCTGCGCAAGGTGCTGCAGGGCATTCCCATGTCGCTGGCCGAGTTCTTCGCCAGCGAAATGCCGGAGACGGAAAAAATCGTCTTCCGCCCGCACGAGCTGGTGGAGCTGACAACTGAGATCCAGAAGCGCAGCAAGGGGCGCATCTTCCTGCGCCAGGTGGGCGGCGACCTGCGCAACCGCACGCTCCAGATCCTGCACGAGACCTACGAGCCCGGCGCCGACACCGGCCGCACCATGCTCCAGCACGCCAGCGAGGAGGGCGGCCTGGTCATCGAGGGCCGCATCGAACTGACGGTGGGCGACCAGATTGAAGTGCTGGGCGAGGGCGACACCTACCTGTTCGACAGCCGCCAGCCGCACCGCTTCCGCAACCCGTTCTCCGAGCCGTGCATCATGGTTTCCGCCTGCACGCCGCCTTACCTTTGAGGCTTCGAAACATCAAGGCACCAAGACACCAAGAGATCGGGTGAACGCGGATCAGTGGCCGAAAACGTTGCCTCAATACGGGCGGCTCCGCCGCAAAGCCTCATCCGCCTCCCGTTGTCAGAAACCTCACCGTCAGCACATCCTCTTGGTGTCTTTGTGTCTTGGTGGTTAATAAACAAAAAGAGCGGCCCCCCGCGAGGCCGCTCTCTTCATGTCCGGGCTGTTCCGCCGCCTTACAGGGCGGTGAAGAAGTCGTTGCCCTTGTCGTCGACGATGATGAAGGCCGGGAAGTCCTCGACCTCGATGCGCCAGATGGCTTCCATGCCCAGTTCCGGGTACTCCAGGACTTCCACCTTCTTGATGGCTTCCTGCGCCAGCTGCGCCGCCGCGCCGCCAATGGAGCCCAGGTAGAAGCCGCCGTGCTTCTCGCAGGCCTTGGTGACGGCGCGCGAACGGTTGCCCTTGGCGATCATCACCATCGACCCGCCGTGCTCCTGGAACAGGTCCACGTAGGCGTCCATGCGGCCCGCCGTGGTGGGGCCGAAGGAGCCCGACGGCATGCCTTCGGGCGTCTTGGCCGGCCCGGCGTAGTAGACGGCCATTTCCTTGAAGTACTCCGGCAGCCCTTCGCCCTTGTCCAGCCGTTCCTTCAGCTTGGCGTGGGCGATGTCGCGGGCGACGATCATGGGGCCGGTCAGGCTGACGCGGGTCTTGATCGGGTACTGCGACAGGGTTTCGCGGATTTCCTTCATGGGCCGGTTGAGGTCGATCTTCACCACCTCGTCCGACAGCTTCTCGGTCTTGACCTCCGGCATGTACTTGGCCGGGTTGGTCTCCATCTGCTCCAGGAACACGCCGTCGCGGGTGATCTTGCCGAGAATCTGGCGGTCGGCCGAGCACGACACGCCGATGCCGACGGGGCACGACGCGCCGTGGCGCGGCAGGCGGATGACGCGCACGTCGTGGCAGAAGTACTTGCCGCCGAACTGCGCCCCGATGCCCATGTCCTGGGTCATCTTCAGCACCATCTCTTCCGCTTCCAGATCACGGAAGGCGTGGCCGGCCTTGCTGCCCTCGGTCGGCAGGTTGTCCAGGTACTTGGCCGACGCCAGCTTGACCGTCTTCAGGTTGGTTTCGGCCGAGGTGCCGCCGATGACGATGGCCAGGTGGTACGGCGGACAGGCCGCGGTGCCGAGCGTGCGGATCTGCTCGTCCAGGAACTTGCGAAGGCTGTCGGGGTTCAGCAGCGCCTTGGTCTGCTGGTACAGGAAGGTCTTGTTGGCCGACCCGCCGCCCTTGGCCATGAACATGAACTTGTAGGCGTCGCCTTCGGTGGCGTAGAGGTCGATCTGCGCCGGCAGGTTGTTTCCGGTGTTGACCTCGTCGTACATGGTCAGCGGCGCCATCTGCGAGTAGCGCAGGTTCATCTTGGCATAGGCGTTGGCGACGCCGGCCGACAGGTAGTGCGCGTCGTTGGCGCCGGTCCACACGCCCTGGCCCTTCTTGCCCATGACGATGGCCGTGCCGGTGTCCTGGCACATGGGCAGCACCATGCCCGAGCTGATGTTGGCGTTCTTGAGCAGCTCCAGCGCCACGAAGCGGTCGTTCCGGCTGGCCTCCGGGTCGTCCATGATCTTGCGCAGCTGGGCCAGGTGGCCGGGCCGCAGCAGGTGGCTGACATCCTTGAAGGCTTCCTCCGCCAGCACGCTCAGCGCCATGGGATCGACCACGAGCACCTCGCGGCCGCCCAGCGTCTCCACGGACACATAGTCGCTGGTGATCTTGCGGTAGGGCGTGGTGTCGGCGCCCAGGGGGAACATCTCGGAGAAAGCGACGTCGATGGTCATGGCTCCAGCCTCGCAGGTCGGACATTAGGCGGACGGGCCCGCACGCGGGCTGGGGCCACCATACCAGCGGCCCGCCCGAGCGGGTAGGGAACTCTGCGGGGGAGTGTTTAGCGCAAGATCACTTCTTACGGAAGGCGTCGAGCGTCACGACGTTGTCGCCGCCCTTATCCTCGTCGCCGGAGTCGCCGCCTGCGCCGGGGCCGGCAGCCGGGCGCTCGTCGGAGGAGGGGTCGTGCAGCAGCACGTCGGCGTCCTCGTCGTCGAAGCCTTCGAAGTCGCCGAGGTCCGAATCGTCCTCGTCGTCCAGGATGCCCAGTTGGAACTGCAGGCCGAACTTGGCGTGCGGATCGGCGAAGGCGGTGACGGCAGAGAACGGAATCTCCAGCGTCTCCAGCTTGCCGCCGAAGCTCAGCCGTACGCTGAACATGTCCTGCGACACCAGCAGGTCGTGATACTGGTGCTGGAGGACGATGGTCATCGTCTCGGGATGCTGGGCGCGCAGGCGGTCGGGGATGTTCACCCCCGGCGCCTCGGTCGAGAACGTGATGTAGAAGTGGTGTTCGCCGGGAAGGCCTTCCGCGGCGGTGATCTCAAGCGCCCGACGCAGCACGCCCCGCAGGGCGTCCTCGACCATTTCCTCGTAGTTGAAGCCGGGGATGTCGTCGTGCTCGGTCAAGGCCTTGGGGTCCCGTTCTGTTTCACCGTGACGCCGTGCTCTGGGGGCACGGGCGGATGGGCGCCGGACGGACCCGGCCGGACGGGCGGGGCCGGAGGCGGAAGGTAAGTGGGAGGCTTCTGTTGCCAGGTGCCTCCCGGACCCCGCCTGACGGGGCTAACCGCCAGGGCTTCAATTTCGGTCACGACACCGCGTTACGCGGCGGCGCGAGCCGGAGCAAAGTTGTCGTTGGCAACTATTGCGTATGGCCCGATAACGGTGGAGCCATGCCGGACGCAACCTTCATCTTTACCACGCGCGTCGATCCTGTTTCGGCCCCGTCGAGAAGTTGGTGGAGCCGCCGGGTACTGCCCCCGGGTCCGCTACGCTTATTCCATGAAGGGTTTAGCGTCATAGTCGGGTGCGACCCGACAGGCCCTATATAGAACCCTTGCCGGGTCTTGCAAAGGGGTTTCCGTGAAAAAGCCCAGGCGCCGTAATGGTTCGTCCGCCGATCTGTCACCGCCATATCATTTTACCCGGAAAGCAGATGCGGGAATCATGCCAGTGGCCCGCACGGGGCCGGCACAAGGTTCCGCATGATACCGGGGGACGACGACATGCAGGACACGCAACCCTACAAAGTGCTGTTCGTGTGCTCGGGCAACAGCGCCCGCAGCATCCTGGCCGAGGCCATTCTCAACCGGATGGGGCAGGGGCGGTTCGTCGCCTACAGCGCCGGCAGCGATCCGGTGGGGCACGTGCATCCGGCGGCATCGCGCACGCTGGAGATGAACGGCCACGATCCGCGCACGGCGCGGTCCAAGACGTGGCTGGAATTCGCCGGTCCCGAAGCGCCGCGCCTGGACATGGTGTTCACCCTGTGCGACCGGGCGGCCGGCGAGGTCTGCCCCCACTGGCAGGGCGAGCCCGTGGTGGCCCACTGGGATCTGTCCGACCCGGCCGAGGCGCCGCTGCCCGACCAGATGGCGGCCTTCCATGCCACCTACATGGACCTCGAGCGCCGCATCACTTTGCTGACGGCCCTGCCGCTGGCGGCGTTGGACCGCCTGGCGCTCAAGGCCCGCCTGCGTGACATCGGCGGCGGCGGCACGGGGATGAGCGAGATGCCGCTGGCGGCGGGACCGGCGTGAGGCGTCGGTCCCGCCGGAGACGGAGTCGGTTCAGCGGAACCAGAACTTCGGCTTCTTCCGTTTTTTCGGAGCCTCGCCCATCTCGGCCGCCTCGCCGGTGAGCGATTTCCAGACAGTCTGCGCGATGGCGCCGTAGGCCTGCGCGTGGGCGCCGTCGGGATCATCGACCACGATGGGGCGGCCGGCGTCGGTGGTTTCGCGGATCTTCAGGTCCAGCGGGATTTCGCCCAGGAACGGCGCCTCCAGCTTTTCCGCCGTCTCACGCGCGCCGCCGTGGCCGAAGACCTCCTCGCGGTTGCCGCACTTGGGGCACTGGTAGTAGCTCATGTTCTCGACGATGCCGAGGACGGGGACCTCGACCTTGCGGAACATGTGCAGGCCCTTGCGCGCGTCCAGCAGCGCGATGTCCTGCGGCGTGGAGACGATCACCGCGCCCGACAGCGGCACCCGCTGGCACATGGTCAGCTGCGTGTCGCCCGTGCCCGGCGGCATGTCGACGATCATCACGTCCAGTTCCGGCCAGTCGACGTCGCGCAGAAGCTGTTCCAGCGCGCCCACCACCATGGGTCCGCGCCAGACCACCGGCGCCTCTTCCTCGACCATGAAGCCGATGGACATGACGGTGACGCCGTGGTTTTCCAGCGGCACGATCCGGTCGCCGCGGGTGCCGGGCTTCTTGTCGTGCAGGCCCATGATGCGCGGCACGCTGGGCCCGTAGATGTCGGCGTCGAACAGGCCGACCTTCAGCCCCAGACGGGCGAGGGCGAGCGCCAGGTTGGCGGCGGTGGTCGACTTGCCGACGCCGCCCTTGCCCGAGGCCACGGCGACGACGTGCTTGATGCTGGGCAGCGAAATCTGGCCCGGTCCGCCGCCGTGGCCGCCCACCTGCGGCCCGCCCTGGCGCGGCGCCTGCTGCTGCGGCGCGGCCTGCGGCTGCCTGGGCGGCGGAGCGGCGGTGGCACCCGTCGGGTTGGAGGCGGTGAGCACGGCGGTCACGGCCTCCACCCCCGGAAGCTCGGCGATGGTACGCTCGGCCTCGGCCCGCAGGGGCTCCAGGTCCGGACCCAGTTCGGCCGGCACCTCGATCATCAGCGTGACGCGCCCGCCGCTGATCACGGGGTCCTTCACCCAGCCCGTGGACACCAGGTCCGTGCCGGCCTGTTCGGACCGCACGCTCTTCAGTGCCTGGAGAATGGTGTCCTTATCGATTTCCGCCATCCTTGAAAACTCCTGAGACTTCCCGATATTCCACCCATCGACAAGGTCCGCCCGGCGCTCGCGACCCGGGCCTTCATTGCGCCCGGTAGTATAGGTCCCTATAAGGAATGGAGGACCGCGCGTCACGGGGCGGGTCTTGGGCTCGGATGATTTGTCACTGGGCGTGCTCCGGCCGGAGCCTGCTTGAGAGACACATTAATCATCCAGTCATCTGTTGGCGAAGAGGGATTTGTTCAATGGCCTGGAATCAGCAGGGCGGCCCCTGGGGCGGCGGCGGTAACAGCGGCGGCGGCGGTGGCGGCCCCTGGGGCGGCGGTCGCGGCCCCGGCGGAGGCGGCGGAGGCGGAGGCGGTGGCGGAAACCCGCCGCCCGACCTGGAAGAGATGCTCCGCAAGGCCCAGGACAAGATGCGCCGGATATTCCCCGGCGGCGGCGGTCCCGGTGGGGGCGGCGGCCGCGGCGGTGCGGGCGGCGGCGGCATCGGTCCGAAGACCGTGGTGCTCGTGGTCGCGGGCGTGCTCATCGCCTGGGGCCTGACCGGCTTTTATCGCGTGCAGCCCGACGAGCAGGGCGTGGAGCTTCTGTTCGGCGAGTACGTCAAGAATACGGGGCCCGGCCTGAACTACTGGTTCCCGTCGCCCATCGGGTCGGTGGAAACGCCGAAGGTCACCATCACCAACCAGATCACCGTCGGCTTCCGCGGCAGCGGAGACCCGCGCGCCGGCTCCGCCCGCGACGTGCCGGAAGAGAGCATGATGCTGACGGGCGACCAGAACATCATCGACACGGACTTCATCGTGCAGTGGCGCATCGCCGACGCCGGCAAGTTCCTGTTCAACATCCGCGACCCCGAGACCACCGTGAAGGCCGCCGCCGAGTCGGCCATGCGCGAGGTGATCGGCCAGACGCCCCTTGAATCGGCCATGACCGACGGCCGTATCGAGGTGCAGGCGCGGGCGCAGGACCTGCTGCAGTCCGTTCTCGACGAATACGAGGCCGGCATCAGCATTCTCGACGTCAAACTGCTGAAGGCCGACCCGCCGGAGGAAGTCATCGACGCGTTCAACGACGTGCAGCGCGCCCGCCAGGACAAGGAGCGCCTGCAGAACGAGGCCCAGGCCTACCGCAACGACATCGTTCCCCGCGCCAAGGGTGAGGCGGAGCGCATGATTCAGGAGGCCCAGGCCTACAAGCAGAAGGTCATCGCCGACGCCGAGGGTGAGGCGCAGCGCTTCACGTCGGTGCTGGAAAGCTACAACACCGCCCAGGACGTGACCACCAAGCGCCTGTATCTGGAAGCGCTGCAGGAAGTGCTTGCCAACAGCGACAAGGTCCTTGTGGACGCGGGCGCCCAGGGTTCGGGCGTGGTTCCGTACCTGCCGCTGCCCGAATTGCAGAAGCGCCAGCCCGGTGATCGCCGCGACAACACCGGCGGCACCGGCGGCAGCCAGACGCCGCAGCGCTCGGCCCCGTCGCCCACCTTCTCCTCCACCACCGCGCAGGAGGCCGCCCGATGAAAAAGTCCACCCTTGCCATTCTCGGCATCGCCGTGGCGGTCGTGGCGATCGTCCTCAATGCCTCCCTGTTCACCGTGCACCAGACCGAACAGGCGCTCGTGCTGCAGTTCGGCAGCCCCAAGCGGGTGGAGACCGAGCCCGGCCTGAAGTTCAAGGTCCCGTTCATCCAGAACGTGGTCCGCTACGACAGCCGCGTGCTCGACCTGGACCCGCCGGGCCAGCAGGTGCCTCTGCGTGACCAGAAGCGCATCATCGTCGACACCTATGCCCGCTACGAAATCGTCGACCCGCTGAAGTTCTACCAGACGGTTCGCGGCGAACTGGGCCTGCGCGACCGCTTCGGCTCCATCCTCAACTCGGCGGTCCGAGACCAGCTGGGTGAGGCCGACCTGACCGACCTGCTGGCCGAAAGCCGTGGCCGCGTCATGGAGGAGATCACCGACGCCGTGCGCCGCCGCGCCGACGAGTTCGGCATCAAGGTGGTCGACGTCCGCATCGGCCGCACGGACCTGCCGCAGGAAACCAGCCAGTCGGTGTTCAACCGCATGCGCTCCAGCCGTATCGCCCAGGCCGCCCAACTGCGCGCCGAAGGCGAGGAGCTGAAGGCCAAGATCCAGGCCGAGGCCGACCGCGACCGCACGGTCATCCTGGCCGAGGCGCGCAAGACCGGCGAGATCCTGCGTGGTCAGGGCGACGGCGACCGTAACCGCATCCTGGGCGAATCCTATGGCGCGAACCCCGAGTTCTTCGCCTTCTACCGCTCCATGGACGCCTACCGCCAGGCGCTGGGGAACGGCGGCACGACCATGGTGCTGAGCCCGGATAGCGATTTCTTCCGCTATTTCGATCAGGCTCCCTCCAACGGCCAGATCCCGCAGCTGTCCTCGGCGGGACAGCAGGATGGCGGGGCCGGCGCCTCGGCGCAGTAGGCCGACGCCTTTGCCAGACAGGGCGCGGACCGCGATCATCGCGGCCGCGCCCTTTTCCTGTCCGGCGGCTGGCGCCGGCACGATAAGCCTTCTTCCACGACATCCTGCCCCGCCATGACCGAAGACCTGCTTGCCGCGCTCGCCCTCGCCATCGCCTTGGAGGGCGCAGTCTATGCCCTGTTTCCCGGTCGCATGAAGGCCATGATCGCCCAGGTGCTGACCCTGCCCGACGGGGCCTTGCGCGCGGCCGGTCTGGCCGCCTGCGCCGTCGGCGTGCTGCTGGCCTGGCTGGTGCGTGGCTGAAGCGCCGGGAGGCGCTTCCGCCGGTGCCCGATTTTCGCCACGCGCGGGAGCAACGATGATCCGGCCAAAAGCATAGTGCCTATGGAACCAGAAGCCGCCGCGTCCTACATTGAAACGCGACTTTTCCGCGTTCTTCCCGGCCGGGGCCGCACGCACCGCGCGCGCATTTCTCGTCCGGGGCCCGCTTTCACCGCTTCCGCCTTGAATGGAGAGGTATCCGTGACAGGATCGATCCGCACCCCCATCCCGGCCGCCGGCCGCTGGCTGTCCGCGCTGGTGGTCGTCGGCGCCCTGATGCTCGGCGCCGCCGCGCAGCAGCCGGCGCAGGCGCAGAACGGCGCCCCCGCCAGCTTCGCCGACATGGCGGAACGCCTGCTGCCGGCGGTGGTCAACATCTCCACCACCACCACCCTGGGCGGCGAGCGCGGGCCGCAGATGCCGCAGTTTCCGCCGGGCAGCCCGTTCGAGGACTTCTTCCGCGAGTTCTTCGACCGCCAGCAGGCGCCCAGCGTTCCGCGCCGCGCCACCTCGCTGGGGTCGGGCTTCGTCATCGACGGCGACGACGGCTACATCGTCACCAACAACCATGTGATCGAGGGCGCGGAGGAGGTCACCGTCATCCTCCAGGACGACACCGCGCTGACGGCCGAGGTCATCGGTCGCGATCCCAAGACCGACGTGGCGGTGCTGAAGGTCGACAACGACGAGGAACTGCCGTCGGTTCAGTGGGGCGACAGCGACACCGCGCGCGTCGGCGACTGGGTGATCGCCATCGGCAACCCCTTCGGCCTGGGCGGCACGGTGACCGCCGGCATCATCTCGGCGCGGGCGCGCAACATCAACGCCGGCCCTTATGACAACTTCATCCAGACCGACGCCTCCATCAACCGCGGCAACTCGGGCGGGCCGCTGTTCGACATGGACGGCCGCGTGGTCGGCGTGAACACCGCCATCTACTCCCCGGCCGGCGGCGGTTCGGTCGGCATCGGTTTCGCCACACCGTCGAACCTGGCCCGCAACGTGGTCGAGGACCTGATCGAGTACGGCGAAGTCAAGCGCGGCTGGCTGGGCGTGCGCATCCAGACCGTGACCGACGAGATCGCCGACAGCCTGGGCCTGGAGGGCGCGCAGGGCGCCCTGGTCGCCAGCGTGCAGCCGGACGGCCCGGCGGCGGCGGCCGGCATCCAGCCCGGCGACGTGATCCTGCGCTGGGACGACCAGGCCATCAACGAGATGCGCAACCTGCCCAAGGCCGTGGCCGAGACCGAGATCGGGCGGACGGTGGATGTCATCGTCTGGCGCGACGGTGAACGCCGGACCATCGATGTCGAGGTGGCGGAGCTGCAGGAAGAGGAGGCCGCTGCGTTCGCCGGCGAGCCGAACGGCAACGGCCCGACGCCGGAGCAGACCGGGTCCGAGGTGCCGGCGCTGGGCCTGTCGGTGCAGCCGCTGGATCTGGAGGCCCGCGAAACCTACGGCATTCCCGACGACGTGCAGACGGGCGTCGTGGTGTCGGACCTGTCCACCGACAGTGACGCCGCGCAGAAGGGCATCCGCCCGGGCGACGTGATCGCCGAGGTCAACCAGACCCGCGTCTCTTCCGCCGCGGAAATCCGCGAGCAGGTGGCCCAGGCGCGCGACAACGGCCGCAAGTCGGTCCTGCTCATGGTTCAGGGCGACACCGGCAGCCGCTTCGTGGCCGTGCGCATCGGCGAGGAAGGCTGACGCAGGCGCAGTCCGCGGAAGAACGGGAAGGGGCGGTCCGTGCGGGCCGCCCCTTTCTCTTTGCGCGGGCGGCGGCTAAAGTGCGCGGCATGAAGCGCGTCGATTTCTACCATCTGCAACGCTGGCCGCTGGAACAGGCCCTGCCGCCGCTGCTGTCCAAGGTGCAGGAGAGCGGCCAGCGCGCCGTGGTGCTGACGGCCTCGCGCGAGCGGGCGGAGGCCCTGTCGGCCGTGCTGTGGACCTGGAAGCCCGACAGCTGGCTGCCCCACGGCACTCCCGGCGACGGCTTTGACGCTGAACAGCCCGTGTGGCTGGCGGAAAAAGACACGCGCCCCAACGGCGCGGCCATACTGCTGCTCACCGACGGCATGACCTCGTCGCGCATGGACGAGTACGACCGCTGCCTGGACCTGTTCGACGGCCGTGACCCCGACGCCGTGCAGTCCGCCCGCGAACGCTGGAAGGCCTGCCGCGACAAGGGCTGGGAGATGCACTACTGGCAGCAGACCGAGCGCGGGGGCTGGACGGAGAAGGCCAGCGCGAACACGGACGCCTCGCACCAGAGCGGCTGACGCCGCGCGGGCTGGTGCCCGCACCCGCCAGGGAGGCAAGCCTCCCGAACTCGCGGGCGCTCGGTGATGAATCGCGATAGACGGATTTCTTGATAGCCTCGTTCGCAGCCGAGGGCCCAACTGCCCGGTATGCCGCATCGCCTAAAGCGGATGTGGGCGCGCCGCGCCCACACGAACAGCGGAGCCTGGGGCGCCGCCCCAAGCGCGTCAGCGCTCAGGCTCCCGCCGCCATGGCCTCCTCGTAGGCCTCGGACGCCTCAAGCCACGCCATTTCCGTTTCCTCAAGCTGCTTGACCACCTCGCCCAGTTCGATCTGGAGGGCCGAGACCTTGTCCGCCGGGCCGTCGTAGAGCTTGGGGTCGGCCAGCTTGGCCTCCAGCGCGTCCTTCTGCGCCGTCAGCTTTTCCATCTTCTTTTCAGCCGCTTGCGCCTGTTTCTTCAGCGGTGCCAGCTTCTGGCGCAGCTCGGCGGCGGCGCGGCGGTCTTCCTTGCGGTTGGCGGCGGACTGGGCGGGGGCCTCGTCGGCGCCGTTGGCCGCGCGGGCGTCGGCCTTGGCCTCGCGCCGGGCCTCGCGCGCCTGGTCGAGCAGCAGGCGGCGGTAGTCCTGCATGTCGCCGTCGAAGGGCTTGACGCCGCCGTCGGCGACCAGCCACAGGCGGTCGGCCACCAGTTCCACCAGGTGCGGGTCGTGCGAGATGAGCACGACGGCGCCCTCGAACACGTTGAGGGCCTCGATCAGCGCGTCGCGGGTGTCGATGTCCAGGTGGTTGGTCGGCTCGTCGAGCACCAGGACGTGCGGCGCGTCGTGGGTCATGAGCGCGATGAGCAGCCGCGCCTTTTCGCCGCCCGACAGTTGCTCCACCCGGTTGTCGGCCAGTTGCGCGCCGAAGCCGAAGCGTCCCAGGTGGGCGCGGACCTTGGTGTCGTTGACGCCCGGCATCAGCTTCGCCATGTGCTGCAGCGGCGTGCCGAGGGGGTTCAACTCCTCCGTCTGGTGCTGGGCGAAGTAGCCGACGCGCAGCTTGGTGGAGGCCTTGAGGGTGCCCTCCATCAGCGCAAGCCGCCCGGTGATGATCTTCGCAAGCGTCGACTTGCCGTTGCCGTTCGCACCCAGCAGCGCGATGCGGTCGTCCATGTCGATGCGGAAGTTCAGCCGCCGCAGGACAGGCTTGCCGTCATAGCCCGCCGTGCCGCCGTCCACCTGGATGAGCGGCGGGGCCAGTTCCTCGGGCTGGGGGAAGTCGAACTGGATGCCCTTGTCTTCCACGATGGGGATGACGGGCTCCATTTTCTCCAGCATTTTCAGGCGGCTTTGCGCCTGGCGGGCCTTGGTGGCCTTGGCGCGGAAGCGGTCGACGAAGCTTTGCAGATGGGCGCGGCGGGCCTCCTGCTTGACCGCCTGCTTCTCGCGCAGTTCCATCATCTCGCGGCGCATGCGGGCGAAATCGTCGTAGTCGCCCATGTAGCTGACCAGCTTGCCCTTATCCAGATGCAGAATGCGCTGGCAGACCTTGTTCAGCAGGTCGCGGTCGTGGCTGACGATGATGAGCGTGCCCGGATAGGCGGCCAGGTAGTTCTCCAGCCAGATGGTCGCTTCCAGGTCCAGGTGGTTGGTCGGCTCGTCGAGCAGCAGCAGGTCCGGCCGGGCGAACAGGGCGGCGGCCAGGGCGACACGCATGCGCCAGCCGCCCGAGAAATCGCGCACGGGCCGCGCCTGCGCCTCCGCCGAAAAGCCCAGGCCCGACAGGATCGACGCCGCCCGCGCCGGGGCGGAATGCGCGTCGATGGCGTTCAGTCGCTCGTGGATTTCCGCCAACCGGTGGGCGTCGGCCTCGTCCTCTGCCCGTGGCAGGTCGGCGAGCAGGGCGGCGCGCTCCTTGTCGGCCGCCAGCACGCAATCCAGCAGGGTGTCGTCGCCGGCCGGAGCTTCCTGCGCCACCCGGCCGACGCTGGCGCGCGGGCGCACGGTGACGTCGCCGCCGTCGGGCGCGGTTTCGTTCAGGATCAGGCGCAGCAGCGTGGACTTGCCGGTGCCGTTGCGGCCGACGAGGCCGACGCGCTGGCCCGCCGGGATGTGGGCGGTGGCGCCATCCAGAAGCACCCGGCCGCCGATGCGATAGACGAGGTCGTTGATGTGCAGCATGGGCCGCTCTTACCACAGCCCGCGCGCGCCGGGAACGGGGCTGTTGGGGCTGGCGGCGCAATGGCCCTGTCGGAGGGCGCGGCGGGGCTGTAGGGTGAACGACTGTCCGCCACGGAAGGTCTTTCGCCGCCATGACGCCCACACGCGCCGAACAGCGGGCCGTCGCCTGGATCGCCGGCATCGCGCACTTCTTCAGCCACCTGTTCGAGCCGATCTTCTATGTGGTCGCGCTGGTGCTGCCGACGGTGTTCGATGTCTCCTACGAGGCGGCGCTGACCCTCATCATCGTCGGCAAACTGCTTTACGGACTGGCGGCGCCGGCGGCGGGGTGGCTGGGCGACCGGTGGTCGGCCACAGGCATGATGGCGGTGTTCTTCCTGGGGCTCGGCGCCTCGGGCCTGTGGGCAGGCATGTCAGGGTCGGCCACCGAGATGATGCTGGCACTGGCGGCGCTCGGCCTGTTCGGCAGCATTTACCACCCGGTCGGCATCGCCTGGCTGGTGCGGTCGGCAACCTCGCGCGGGAAGGCGCTGGGGTTCAACGGCATTTTCGGCGGCCTGGGACCGGCGGTGGCGGGCGTGACGGCCGGCGGGCTGGTGGAATGGTTCGGCTGGCGGGCGGCCTTCATCGTGCCGTCGCTGGTGGTGCTGGCGCTGGGGGTGGTCTTCGTGGTCCTCATGATGCGCGGCGTGGTGCGGGAGACTCGCCACGATGCCACGCCGCAGCCCGAGCCGGATCGCCGCGACACGGTGCGCGCCTACACCATCCTGGCGCTGTGCATGGTCTGCGGCGGGCTGATTTACCAGTCGACGCAATCGACGCTGCCCAAGGTGTTCGAGGAAGGATTGGGCGGCCTGCTGGGCGACGGCGGGACGCTGGGCGTCGGCACGGCGGTGATGATCGTCTACGGCGTCGCGGGCTTCATGCAGCTGGTCTGCGGGCATCTGGCGGATCGCTTCCCGCTGAAATACGTCTACGTCGGCATGTACCTGCTGCAAATCCCCATGCTGGCGATGATCCTGGGGCTGACCGGCGCGCCGCTGCTGCTGGCGGCCGTGCTGGCGGTGACGCTGAACATCGGCGCCCTGCCGGCTGAGAACAGCCTGCTGGCCAAGTACACCCCGGCGCGCTGGCGGGCGACGGCCTATGGGCTGAAGTTCGTGCTGGCCTTCGGCGTGGCGGGCCTCGGCGTGCAACTGGCGGCCTGGATTCGCGGCACCACGGGCGATTTCTTCTGGCTTTATGCGCTGTTGGCCGGGGCGGCGCTGTTCGTCGCCGTGATGGGCATCCGCCTGCCGGGGGACCGGCCGGTGCCCGAACCCGCCCCGGCGCCCGTCCAGGCGGCGGAGTAGGGAAGGGCCTCAGCCCAGGCCGAGGCGGGGCAGTTCGATGGCCGGGCAACGATTCTGCACCACCACCAGTCCGGCGGCGGCGGCGCGGGCGGCGGCCGCGTCGTCCACGACGCCCAATTGGGTCCAGATGCCGACGATGCCCTTTTCCTCCTTCAGCGTGATCGCCTCGTCGATCACCGCCCCGGCGCGGTCTGAGCGGCGGAAGATGTCCACCATGTGCACCGGGCCCGGCACATCGGCGAGTTTCGCATGGCACGGCACGTCGGCGACGGTACCTCCCGCATGGCCGGGGTTCACCGCGACGACGTCGTAGCCGTGCCGTACCAGGAAGCGCAGAACCCCGTTGCTCGGCCGGTGGGCCTTGGGCGAGGCGCCGACCACGGCAATGCGCCGGCACCCCGTCAGCAGGGCCTTGACGCGCTCGTCCGTGGACGCGGCGTTCAGCGCGGCGGCATCGTCGGAAAGGGCGGCATCGTTCGCGGTCATGCTGGTCTCCCGAGTCGCGTCGTCCCTACAGGGTACGCCTGCCGCCGGCCTTGCGTCGCCGCCCGGCAGCCGGACGATCTTATGAGACCTGTTGAATGACGCGTTTGTGTGGTTATATGCGTTTTTGGAAGGGTGAGTGCGCCACCGGTCGGTGCCGGCTGGCGTTACGCCATCCCCCTCATGTTCGGAGAGGACGCATGTTTCGGGCTCCCATGCTGACCGTCCACGAGGTGGCTGACCGAATGAAGGTGACGCCGCGCACGGTGGGCGACTGGATTCGCAGCGGCAAGCTGCGCGCCATCAAGGTGGGCCGCGACTGGCGCATTGCCGTGCGCGACCTGGAGGCCTTCGCCGACGCCCACGCCAATATTCCGGCCCCGCCATCCCTCGAGCACGACGCTCACAGATAGACGCGCTTTCGCGCGCATGACCTGACGGAAAAGCCCGGCCGGGATTGGCCGGGCTTTCGTCGTTCCGGCACGGAAGCCATGCGCACAAAAAATGCGGCGAACGGCAAGGGGGGCCGTTCGCCGCTCAAGGACGGGATCTGATCGAAGAAGGGGAAGTCTTCTCGTCACAGGTTTCACTTGGGGCGGCGGACCGATTTTTCAACCCGGCGATCCCATCGAGCCCGTGCCCGTATGCGATCGGCCCGGGGTCCGTCTCCTGTCATCGTATTGTCATAAATGGCCGGTGGGTGTATTCTCGCTGGAAAGGCGCACACAGTGCGGCTATGCCGCCGCGCGGCGGGATGCGCCGGGGACACGATCATGGACGCAGCGACCGTCACCGCGGGGGGAGACCTGCCCCTGTTCGCCATCATCACCGGCCTGTTCGGCGGGCTGGCGCTGTTCCTGTTCGGCCTGGAGCAGCTGACCGGCGCCCTGAAGGCGGCGGCGGGCGACAACATGCGCGGAATCCTGGCCGCCATGACGCGAAACCGGCTGCTGGGCGTGATCACCGGTGCCGTGACGACGGCGGTCATCCAGTCCTCGTCGGTGACGACCGTGCTGGTGGTGGGCTTCATTTCTGCCGGCGTGATGACGTTGACCCAGGCCATCGGCGTCATCATGGGGGCCAACATCGGCTCCACCGTCTTCGCCCAGGTCATCGCCTTTCGCATCACGGATGCCGCCCTGCCGCTGATCGCCATCGGCTTCGTCGGCGCCAGCCTGCAGCGCGGCAAGGTGTTCGGCCAGTGGGGAGGGGTGCTGCTGGGGCTGGGGCTGGTGTTCCTGGGCATGATGCTCATGGGCAACGCCATGGAGCCCCTGCGCGACTGGCCGCCGTTCCTGGACGCCATCGCCAGCATGAAGAACCCGGTGCTCGGCATCCTGGCCGGGGCGCTGTTTACGGCGCTGGTCCAGTCCTCGGGCGCGACGACGGGCATCGTCATCGTCATGGCGGGGCAGGGGATCATGTCCATCGAGGCGGGCATCCCCATCATCCTGGGCGCGAACATCGGCACCTGCGTCACCGCGCTGCTGGCCGCCATCGGCCGCCCGCGCGAGGCGGTGCGCGCATCGCTGGCGCATGTCCTGTTCAACGTCATCAGCGTGTTCGGCTGGGTGTGGCTGATCGGCCCGGTCGCCGACCTGATGCAGAGCCTGACGCCCGGCGACGTCGCCCGACAGATCGCCAACGCGCACACGCTGGTGAACGTGGGAGCGACGGTGGTGCTGATCTGGTTTGCACCGCTGCTGACGGCCGTCATCACGCGACTGATCCCAGAACGGCCCAAGAGCCCCGAGGAAGAGGCGGTCACGCCCCGCTACCTGGACCCGGCGCTGCTCTCCACCCCGCCCGCCGCCATGGAGGCCGTCCGGCGCGAACTGGGGCGCATCGGGTGGCGAGCCCGTCGCATGGTGGCCGAGGCCCTGCCGGCGGCCCTGCATGGATCAAAAACCGCGCTGGACCGCCTGGCGCGCATGGACGACTCGGTGGATGCCCTCTACGAGGCCACCATTGATTACCTGCGCCGCCTCGGCGCCGGCACGCTGACGCCGAAGCAGACCGCCGTTTACATGCGCCTGATGGAGGTCGCGCGCGGGCTGGAGAGCATCGGCGACCTGGTGGAAACCGACATCGTCTCCATCGGCCGGCGGCGGCTGGAGGAGAAGGTCACCGTCAGCGAGCACACCGCACGCCGCGTCGGCGACCTGCACGCCCGCGTGCTGGAAGCCCTGGATCTGACGCTCAAGGCCGTGGCCGAGGACGACCGCGAGGCTGCCCGCCGCGTTGTCGCCATGAAGCCGGAAATCCAGGCCATGGTCCGCAAGGCGCTGGACTACGGCGCGACCCGCCTGCTGGCGTCGGAGCCCAATCGCGTCAACGCCTACGCCCGCGAGACCGAGGTGGTGGAGCAGCTGCGCCGCGTCTACTACTTCAGCAAGCGCATCTGCCGCGCCATCGCGGAGCCTGAGCCGGCACCCCCGGCGGTGGTCGAGGCCTCCCGCGCGGCCGAGCCTTCGCCGGCGGAGTGACCGCCGCATCCAATGGTACTGGATTTTCAGGCGCGTGTCCCGTTATGGTGGCAAGGCCATTCGGGTAAAAGGTAGTCCTGCGGATATGAGTAACGACCGGTACGCGCGCGGCCTCGGCCGCCTGAGCGAGGTCCACGGCATGGTGGGCGAAGGGGTTCTGGACGAGGTGCGCGCCATCGCGCCGGACTTCGCGCGCATGGTGGTCGAATTTCCCTACGGCGACATCCACAGCCGCCCCGGCCTGTCGGCCCGCGACCGGCAACTCGCCATCGTCTCGGCGCTGACGGCCATGGGCAACGTGGAGGCGGAACTGGTCATCCACATGCGCGCGGCCCTGCGCACCGGCGTCACCCGTGACGAACTGGTGGAAGTGGTCATGCAGGTCGCCCCCTACGCCGGCTTCCCCGTGACGCTCAATGCCATCCTCGCGGCCAAGCGCCTGTTCGAGGACCTCGACCGGGAGGCCGGGCGCGAGGCGGCGGCGGAGTAGGCGGGGCCGGAATCCGGCCCCGCATCACCCCGTCGCGCGCATCAGCGCAGCACCCTCAGCGGCCTTCCCAGGTCGGGGTGCGCTTTTGCAGGAAGGCGTCGATGCCTTCCTCGGCATCGCGCGCCATCATGTTGCGGGTCATGACCTCGCTGGCGTAGGCGTAGGCGTCGGCCAGCGGCATTTCCACCTGCCTGTAGAAGGCCTCCTTGCCGATCGCCAGCGTCAGCGGCGACTTGCCGGCGATGGTCGCGGCCATGTTGGCCACCGTTGCGTCCAGCTCGGCGGCGGGCACGACGGCGTTGACAAGCCCGGCGGCCTCGGCCTCGTGCGCGGTGATGGGGCGGCCGGACAGCAGCATTTCCATGGCCTTCTTGCGGCCGACCGCGCGGGACAGCGCCACCATGGGGGTGGAGCAGAACAGGCCGATGTTGACGCCCGGCGTGGCGAACTTGGCCTCCTCGGCCGCATAGGCGAGATCGCAGCTGGCGACGAGCTGGCAGCCGGCGGCGGTGGCCATGGCGTGAACCTTGGCGATCACCGGCTTGGGCAGGTTGACCACCGACATCATCAGGTTGGAGCACTGCTCGAACAGCGCTTCATAGGCCTCGCGGCCCGGATTGGCCCGCACCTCGCGCAGGTCGTGCCCGGCGCAGAAGGCGGGGCCGGCGGCCTCGATCACCACAACCTTCACCGACTGGTCCTTGGCGATGGCGTCCAGTTCGGCCTGCAGGGCCGCCATCAGCCCGACCGACAGCGCATTGCGCGCCTTGGGGCGGTTGAGCGTCAGCGTGGCGACGCCGTCGGCATCGGCGCGCAGCAGGATGTCGGTTTCGGCGGCGGCGTCGGCGGCGGGCGTGGCGGTGGCAGGGCTATCGGGGCTCATGAACGTCCTCCGTCAGAGGGTTGGGCTTTCGCCCATGGTGGCGATCCTGCGCCCCGGCGGCAAGGCCCTTGCCGTTGACGTAAGCGTAAAGCCCGATCATTGTGGTGCGAAAACAAGGTCGTCGACCCAACCAGGAGGCATCCGTCCGCACCATGGCGAGCAAGATCACCATTCCCGAAATCCAGGCCATACTCGACGCCGAGCTTCCTCTGGTGGAGGTGCTGGGCATGCAGGTGGAGGAGGTGACGGCCGGCACCTGCCGCGTGCGCATGCGCTTCAAGCCCGACCTCATCCGCCCGGGCGGCACTGTGGCGGGGCCGGCCATGATGGCGCTGGCGGACCTGGCCATGTATGTGGTGGTGCTCAGCTTGGTGGGGCCGGTGGATCTGGCGGTGACCACCAACCTGAACATCAACTTCCTGCGCAAGCCGGGGCCGAAGGACATGATCGCCGAGGGCCGCGTCATCAAGGCGGGCAAGCGCCTGGCGGTGGTTGAGGTGGACCTCTATTCCGAAGGCGACCCGCAGATGGTCGCCCACGTCACCGGCACCTATTCGATCCCGCCCGGCACCCCCGACGCCGCCTGAGGCCGTTTCGCGCGCCCGGCCGTAGCCGCCTGTTCGCCAAGTGCCAGACGGAGCTTCGCCCGGGCGCGGGCGGCGCGCGACTTGATGGTGCCGGTCGGCAGTCCGTGGCGCTGCGACAACTGCTCCAGTTCCATCCCCTCCAGCGCGATGGCCGACAGCAGGTTGCGTTCGTGGTCCTTCATGCGGTGCATCGCGCTCCACATCTGGCCGATGTAGATGTGGGCGTCCTGGCGGGCCGGGGCCTCGCTGCGCCGCTCCTGCATGGCGACCTGCCGCGCGTGGCGCACCGCAAGACCGTCACGACGTCGCTGGCTGAGGAAGATGTTGCGCATCAGGGTGGCGAGCCAGGCCTGCATGTTCGTCCCGGACTCGTAGCGATGAACCTTTTCCAGGGCGCGCAGGACAGTGTCCTGAACCAGGTCGTCCGCAGCGACACGGTCGCGCGTCAGATGCAGCGCCAAACGTCGCATCGCTGGAAGATGATCTTCAATGCAATCTGAAGGGGTGTCCATCGGTACCTCGGTCTAAGACGATAAGCCTGACGAGGATGCTGGGACATTCCATAAGCGGTCCATAAGGCTTCTTCCGCTCCTGCATAAAGAAACCATAAGGACGCGTAAGACTTCTACTTCGTCGGGCGAAGGCGCCGTTCCCGGCGATGTACGGCCGCTGCGAGGAGGATAGGTCCAGACGGAACGGAGCGGGTGGCGGCTGGCTTATCCTGTCGGGATAGTCGGCGGACGAAGGCCGCTGGAACGCCCGCATACCGCGGCTCTCGGCGGAGGTAAAATTATACCGTTCCTCTAAGTGTCTGATTTTATTGATTTTACCAACGTTGACATCCGGCTGAAACGTGGCATATTCCGGCTCTCAAGTTCACCGGGGTCGCGGCAGCCGTGGCCCCTGTCGTTTTCCGAGGCGAAGGCAAGCCCGCCCGGGCCCGCCGCAGCCGACGAGAACCGCAATCGAGATGGTGCCATGAAAACCTATTCCGCCAAGCCCAACGAGGTGGAGAAGAAGTGGGTCCTGATCGACGCCGAGGACGTCGTTCTGGGCCGCCTCGCCTCGACCGTGGCGAACATTCTTCGCGGCAAGACCAAGCCGCAGTACACGCCGCACATCGATGTCGGTGACCACGTTGTCGTCATCAACGCCGAGAAGGTGAAGCTGACCGGCAAGAAGCTCTCCGACAAGAAGTTCTTCTGGCACACCGGCTTCCCCGGCGGCATCAAGGAACGCACCATGGAGCAGATCCTGGGCGGCCGCTACCCGGAGCGCGTCATCCAGAAGGCCGTGGAGCGCATGATGCCCCGTGGTCCGCTGGGCCGCGCCCAGCTGAAGAAGCTGCGTGTCTACGCCGGCGCCGAACACCCGCACGAGGCTCAGCAGCCGGAAGTGTTGGACTTCGCCGCCCGCAACCCGAAGAACAAGAGGAGCGCCTAATCCATGGCCGAGGAAAAGCTGACCCTCGAGGACCTGAAGGGCGCGACCACCGGCGGCGAGACCGTCGAGGGCCCGAAGTACGAGGTGAAGAAGGACGAACTGGGCCGGTCCTACGGCACCGGTCGTCGTAAGGACGCCGTCGCCCGCGTGTGGGTGAAGGCCGGTTCCGGCAAGATCACCGTCAACGGCCGCGAGTTCGAGAACTACTTCCCGCGTCCCGTGCTGCGCATGATGATCAACCAGCCGTTCAAGGTCGCCAACATCGAGAACCAGTTCGATGTGGTCTGCACCGTGTCCGGCGGTGGCCTGTCCGGTCAGGCCGGCGCGCTGCGCCATGGCCTGGCCCGCGCGCTGACGGCGTTCGATCCGAACATGCGTCCGGCGCTCAAGGCCGCCGGCTTCCTGACCCGCGACCCGCGTGCGGTTGAGCGTAAGAAGTACGGCAAGGCCAAGGCCCGCCGCAGCTTCCAGTTCTCCAAGCGCTGATCCCGCGGATCAAACGCTGCGTTCGAAAGGGCGTCCTCTTGCGGGAGGGCGCCCTTTTCGTGTGTATTGGGGCCGCGCCCCGCATTTCTCAGGACACAGGACGTCAAGACAGATGAGCGAGAAGACGAGAGTCGCGATCCTCGGTGCCTCCGGCTACACCGGCGCCGAACTGGTGCGCCTGCTGGCACTGCATCCCCATGTGCGCATCACGGCGCTGACCGCCGACCGCCGCGCAGGGAAGGAGTTCGCCGACGTCTTCCCGCACCTGGGCGGCCTGGACCTGCCGACGCTGACCGCCATCGACGAGGTCAACTGGGACGTCGTGGACTTCGTCTTCTGCGCCCTGCCGCACGGCACCACGCAGGAGGTCATCGCCGGCCTGCCCGAGCGCATCAAGGTCTGCGACCTGTCGGCCGACTTCCGCCTGAAGGACACCGCCCTGTACGAACAGGTCTACGGCGCGCCCCACAAGGCGCCGGACCTGCAGGCCTCCGTCGCCTACGGCCTGACCGAGATGTATCGCGAGCAGGTGCGGGCGGCGCGCATCGTCGCCAACCCCGGCTGCTACCCGACCGGCATCCAGCTGGCGCTCATGCCGCTGTTGAAGGCCGGGCTGATCGAGGCCGAGGGCATCATCGCCGACGCCAAGTCCGGTGTCACGGGCGCGGGCCGCGGACCCAAGGAGGGCACCCTGTACGCCGAGGTGACCGAAGGCATCCACCCCTACGGCGTCGGCACCCACCGCCACGGCCCGGAGATCGACCAGGGCCTGACGGACGCCGCCGGGCAGCCCGTGGTGTCCACCTTCACGCCGCATCTCATGCCCATGGCGCGCGGCATCCTGGCGACCATCTACGTGCAGACCGCCAAGGGCGCGACCGCCGACGACCTGCGCGCACACCTGTCGGAAACCTTCAGCGCCGAACCCTTCGTGCGCGTTCTGAAGGAAGGGCAGGTGCCTGCCACCCGCCATGTGCGCGGGTCCAATTACGTGCTGCTGAACGCCTTCCCCGACCGCGTCCCCGGCCGCTGCATCCTGACGGCGGTGGAGGACAACCTGGTCAAGGGCGCGTCCGGCCAGGCCGTGCAGAACATGAACGTCATGCTGGGCTTCGACGAGACCACCGGGCTGATGCAGCAGCCCATGTTCCCGTAAAAGCCGCGAAACCAAAGCGAAACCGAACCAAGGAGAGCCGCCGCGATGTCCGCGCCGACCACGCACCACCCCATCATCCTGCCCTGGAACGACGTCCTGCCGACCATCCACGAAACGGCCTTCGTCGCCCCCAGCAGCGTGGTGATCGGCGACGTGGTGATCGGGCATGAGTCGAGCCTGTGGTTCAACGTCACGGTGCGCGGCGACGTGCACGAGATCCGCATCGGCGCGCGGTCGAACATCCAGGACGGTTCCGTGGTCCATGTGACCCGCGAGCGCTTCGGCACCTACATCGGGGACGACGTGCTGGTGGGCCACATGGCCACCATCCATGGCTGCGAGCTTCAGGACGGCAGCTTCGTCGGCATGGGCGCGACCGTCATGGATGGCGCGGTGGTCGAGGGCGGCGCCATGGTGGCCGCCGGCGCCCTGGTCAGCCCGGGCAAGATCGTCCGCAAGGGCCAGCTTTGGGCCGGCACGCCCGCAAAATACATCCGCGACCTCAAGCCCGAGGAACTGGAAAGCCTGCCCAAGGGCACGGCGCATTACGCCAACATGGCGCAGCAGTACCGTCGGATGCTCTCGGGCGGGCAGGGCTGATGACCGCCGGCGGGGACGGCGGCGAGCCGCATCGCGCCTTCATGCAGCGCGCCATTGATCTGGCGGAAAAAGGCATGACGGCCGGCTGCGGCGGCCCCTTCGGCGCGGTCATCGTGCGCGATGGCGAGATCGTGGGCGAGGGCCACAACGAGGTGGTGTCCGGCTGCGACCCGACGGCCCACGCGGAGATGGTCGCCATCCGCCGCGCCTGTGCGAAGCTGGGCGTCTTCCACCTGGAGGGCTGCGTCATCTACACCTCGTGCGAGCCGTGCCCCATGTGCCTGTCGGCCATCTATTGGGCGCACCTGGACAAGGTGTACTGGGCCGCGAGCCACCTCGACGCGGCGGAAGCGGGCTTCGACGACGCCTTCCTCTACCGCGAACTGCCGCGCACGATGGAAGAGCGGGAAATGGCCTTCGAACGCCTGATGCCCGACGAAAGCCGCCTGATCTTCGAGGAATACATGGCCCTGGAGGGGCGCATTCAGTACTGACTTAAAACATCGGGGAGCCTCCGCGCGCCTCGGTCGTTCCTGCCGGACACCAGACGGCAAGGAGGACGCCATGACCGAGCGCAAGAGCCAGAAACAGGAAGTCCGCCGCGAGACCAAGCACGAGAACACGGACATCCAGAAGCACCAGGCCGGTGGCCCCGGCAAGTCGGCGCGGAAGGGACACGTCGACCCGGTCCATTCGGGCAACAAGGACGAGCAGAACCAGTCCGGCCCCGGCGCGCCGCACCGCAAGCAATAGGCCACTGCCGCGTTCCGGTGGAGGAGGGGCGGCCCGCGCGGTCGCCCCGTGCGCGCGTCTGGTGCCTCGGCCCCGTTTGACCCTGCGCGCGGCGCGGCCTATCTTCAAGGCAGACGCGCACGGGAGGCGCCCATGAACGCACAGCGCACGCTGAAGATCATTCGCGAGGGCGGCGAGCAACGCATCAGCCTGCCTGCGGATATGCAGTTCCCCGGCGACGAGGTGACGGTCACCCGCGAGGGCGACCGGCTGGTCATCGCGCCGAAGCGGCGGAAAACCCTCATTGAGCTGTTCGATGAGTGGGACGACTTGGACGAGGATTTTCCTGACCCGGAAGACCCTCCGCCTGAGCCGGTGGACTTTTAATGCTCGTCTACATGCTCGACACCAACGCCATCTCAGACGGCATGCGCCATCCGAGCGGGCGAGTCGCCGCACGGATCAGAGAAGTGGGTCTGTCGGCCGTCTGCGTGAGCGTTATCGTGGCCGCGGAGCTGCGCTTTGGCGCTGCCCGCAGTCCCTCGAAGATGGCCGCCCATCGTGTGGACGATGCTCTATTCGGCATTGAAGTGCTCCCCTTCGAGCCACCAGCCGATGACATCTACGGACGCATACGGGCCGACCTTCAGGCGCGCGGCAAGACCATCGGCGGCAATGACCTGTTCATCGCCGCCCACGCACTGGCCATGAACCTGACGCTGGTCACGGCCAACGAGCGCGAGTTCCGTCGCGTCGAGGGCCTGCGTGTCGAGAACTGGCTGTCCGGCTGACGGCACGGAAAAAGGGCGGCCCCGTCAGGAGCCGCCCCTTCCTCATTCAACGAACCAGCCGAAGCCTCACACCACGCGGGTCTTCACGTAGGAGCCAGGGGCCGGTTCGATGGCCTTGAGCTTGCCCTTGGTCGGGTCGCGGGGCTCGACCTCCTTGCCGGCCATGGGCTTGAGCCAAGCATCCCAGTCGGTCCACCACGACCCCTCGTTCTGCTGGGCGTTCTTCAGCCAGGTTTCCGGCGTCTTCGCCTTGCGGCTGTTCGTCCAGTAGCAGTACTTGTTCGACACCGGCGGATTCACGACGCCCGCAATGTGGCCCGAGGCCGACAGCACGAACTTCGCCTTGCCCGAGACCAGGTTGGTCAGCTCGTACGTCGCCACCCACGGCGCGATGTGGTCCTCGCGCGTCGACAGCATGTAGATGGGCGTCTTGATCTTGCCCAGGTCGATGGGCACGCCCGCCAGCTCGATCCCGCCCGGCTCGCGCAGCTTGTTCTCCAGGTACATGTTGCGCAGGTAGAACTTGTGCATGGCCGCCGGCATCCGCGTCGAGTCGCTGTTCCAGTACAGCAGGTCGAAGGGGAACGGGTCCTTGCCCAGCAGGTAGTTGTTGATGACGAACGACCAGATCAGGTCGTTGGCGCGCAGCATGTTGAACGTGGTCGCCATTTCGGCGCCGTCCAGGTAGCCGGCCTCGTCCATCTTGTGCTCGAGGCTCTTCAACTGGTCGTCGTCGATGAACACCTTCAGGTCGCCGGCCTTCTCGAAGTCGGTCAGCGTCGTCAGGAAGGTCGCCGAGGCCACCTGCTCGTCCTCGCCCTTGGCCGCCAGGTAGGCCAGCGTGGAGGCCAGCAGCGTGCCGCCCAGGCAGTAGCCGACCATGTTCACGGTGTCGGCGCCGGTCTGCTTCTTGGCCTGCTCGATGGCCGACAGCGGGCCTTCCAGCATGTAGTCCTCGAAGGACTTCTTGGCGAGCTTCTCGTTGGGGTTGACCCACGAGATGACGAAAACGGTGTTGCCCTGGTCGACGGCCCATTTGATGAAGCTGTTCTTCGGGCGCAGGTCCAGGATGTAGAACTTGTTGATCCACGGCGGCACGATCACCAGCGGCGTCTCGCGGACCTTCTCCGTGGTCGGGGTGTACTGAATGAGCTGGATCAGATCGTTCTGGTAGACCACCTGGCCCGGGGTCGCCGCCACGTTCTCGCCGACCGTGAAGGCGCTTTCGTCGGTCATGGTGATGCGCAGCTTGCCGCCGCCGCGCTCCAGGTCCTCCAGCAGGTGCTCCAGGCCCTTCACCAGGTTCTCGCCGCCGCTTTCCACGGTGGCGCGCAGCACCTCGGGGTTGGTCATGGCGAAGTTGGTGGGCGCCATGGCGTCGACATACTGCTTGGTGAAGAAGTCGACCTTGTCGCGGGTGTGCTCGTCCAGGCCCTCGGTGCCGTGGACCACATCCTGCACGAAGCGCGACGACAGCAGGTAGGACTGCTTGATGAAGTCGAAGACCTCGTTGTCCTGCCAGGTCTCGTCCTTGAAGCGGCGGTCGCCCGGCTCGGGCTTGACCACGGGCTCGGTCTCCTCGCCCATCATGCGGCGGGCCGTGTTGGTCCACAGCTGCATGTAGTCCTGCCACAGGTTCATCTGGGCCTCGACCAGCTTGGTCGGGTCGGCCATCAGGCGCGTGGTCATCTCCAGGAACGCCTCGCCGAGGTTCAGCGGGTCGTTCGCCGCCACTTCGGGGTTCTGCGATTGCCGCGCGAGAAACTCTGACACGAGCCGCTGGCTGCGCTCCGCGATTCCGGTCATCGCCTTGGTCAGCTCGGCGGGGTCGGGCATCTTCACATCGGGGTCCTGATTGTCGGCCATTTTCCAGTCCTTCGTGGAACCGTCCCGGATACGGGCGTGATGCGGCGGGTGACGCGGCCAGGGCGACCGTCTTGTTGTCGGGCGCAGGCTACGATTGAACCACACCGGTGTCCATTGTTGTAACCCGTGCGGCCGTCGCGCCTGCACCGCGCGCGGTACTGTCCCTGGGCGACTCCGCCCTGTATACTGCGCCAGCGGTCGGCAAGACATTGTCAACGCGGCGCTTACACTGTAGGGAGTGCCAGCGGCGACATAAAGTCGCATTTGTTGACCGAATTGTTGCCGAATCGGCGAAGGACAGGGTCGGAGACGTCATGGTGAACAAGCGCAAGCCCGGTACGGCGGTGAATGGTGCTCGCTTCGGCGTGAAGGCGGGGTCACTGCTGTTGGGAATTTCTCTCGTCGCGTCTTGTTCCATGTTTGGAGAAGAATCGTCTCCCGCCCCCGGCGCGGAGGGAGGCGCGGCGGCGGCCGAGGCGGCTCCGGCGCGGGTCGATCCCGACGCACTGGGCGTGGTCGACGGCCTGCCGCCCGACACCGCCAACCAGCGCTACGACGACACACTGAGCCGCCGGCCGGTGACCACCGTCCGCCCGCTGGAGGAGGAGCCCGCCAGCGCCGAGGCGCCGGCGCCCGAGCCCCAGGCATCGGTCGCGCCGCGCCGCGCGGAGGACGTCGAGTCCGAGCCCGTCGCCCCGGTTCAGGCCGCGGCCGCCCCGCAGCCGGTTGCCGAGCCGCAACCCGCACCGGAGCCGGAGGCCCAGCCCGTGGCCCAGAGCCCGACGCCGTCGGCCGAGCAGAACGAGGTGCTGGTGGCGCGCGAGGCGCCGCGCACGCCGAGGACGCAGCAGCCCCCGGCGGAGGCCGCACCCGCCGCGCCGCAGCGCCCGACGCTCAGTGCCGATACGACGGCGCTCGACCAGGCGGTGGCCGCGGCCTACGGTGGCGTGGCGGTGCGCCCGCAGGTGCGCCAGCCGGCCCATCCCGATGCGCTTATTCCCGGCGCCGTCGTCGGCGGGCCCCGCGGCGGCGCTGTGCCGGCCGGTGGCCCCGTCGTCATCGGCGGTCCGGCCGGCGGAGGCGCCGTACCCATGGTGACGGGCGGCAACGGGCCGGTGGTCATCGGCGGCGGCCCGCGCGGCGGCGTCGCCCCGGCCGTGACCGGCGCCCCGTCTGCCGTGCCCGGCCTGCCGGCGGGCGGCGGGCCCATCGCCGTCATCCAGTTCCCCTTCGGCGCGGCCACGCTGGATGCGCGCGATCGCCGGGTGCTGCGCCAGGTCGCCGACATCCAGGCGCGCCAGGGTGGTTTCGTCAAGGTGGTCGGCCACTCCAGCCTGTTCACCGCCAACATGCCGCAGGACCGGCACAAGCTGGTGAACTTCACCACCTCCGTCGCCCGCGCCGAGGCGGTCGCCGACGCACTGCGCCGGGAAGGTGTTCCGGCCGAGGTGATCGACGTGGCCGCCGTGGGCGACCGCGAGCCCCTGTACCTGGAGGTCATGCCCTCGGGCGAGGCCGGCAACCGCCGCGTCGAGATTTTCCTGGTTCGCTGAGGCGGAGCGTCTTGAAAGGATGTTTCGGTACGGGCGGGCATTCGTTACAGAAAGCAGTCGCGCCCGGAAGGGACAGGTTGTAGAACAGAGGCCGGGACGGGGACGTCGTCCCGGCCTTGGCGTCCCGTGCCCCGGGCGTCGCCGTGTCACCGGCGCGCCGCTCCGACCCCATTCCGCAAGGCCGTCGAAATCGAATTTTTGGGCAGTGCCATGATCGAGCAGGAGTTTCATCGCATAAAGCGGCTTCCGCCGTACGTCTTCGCCGAGGTGAACGCGATGAAGGCCCGAGCTCGCGCCGCCGGCGAGGACATCATCGATTTCGGCATGGGCAACCCGGACCAGCCCACCCCCGACCACATCGTCGAAAAGCTGTGCGAGGCTGCCCGAAACCCGCGCGCCCACCGCTATTCCACGTCCAAGGGCATCCCCGGCCTGCGCCGCGCCCAGGCGGCCTATTACGAGCGCCGCTTCGGCGTGACCCTGGACCCCGAGACGGAAATCATCGTCACCCTGGGCTCCAAGGAAGGACTGGCCAACCTGGCGTCGGCCATCACCAGCCCGGGCGACGTGATCCTGTCGCCCAATCCCAGCTATCCCATCCACGCCTTCGGCTTCATCATCGTGGGCGGCGCCATCCGCTCGCTGCCCGCCGAGCCGGGGCCGGAGCTGCTGGAGGCGCTGGACCGCGCGGTGCGCCATTCGGTGCCCAAGCCGCTGGCGCTGGTCATCAACTATCCGTCCAACCCGACCGCCTACACCGCCGACCTGGACTTCTACGGGCAAGTGGTGGATTTCTGCCGCCACCATGGCATCTACGTGCTGTCGGACATCGCCTATTCCGAAATCTATTTCGACGACAACCCGCCGCCGTCGATCCTACAGGTTCCTGGCGCCCGCGAGATCGCGGTTGAGTTCACCTCCATGTCCAAGACCTACAACATGCCGGGCTGGCGCATCGGCTTCGCCTGCGGCAACAAGAAGCTGGTTTCGGCGCTGGCGCGGGTGAAAAGCTATCTGGACTACGGCGCCTTCACGCCGGTTCAGGTGGCGGCGACGGCGGCACTGAACGGTCCGCAGGACTGCGTCGACGACATCCGCGCCATGTACCGCGAGCGCCGCGACGTGCTGATCGAGGGGCTGGGCCAGGCCGGCTGGCAGGTACCGTCGCCCCCGGCGACCATGTTCTGCTGGGCGCCGATCCCGCCGGCGTTCCGTCACCTGGGCTCGGTGGAATTTTCCAAGCTGCTGCTCAGCGAGGCCAAGGTGGCCGTGGCGCCGGGGCTGGGCTTCGGCGAGTACGGCGACGGCCATGTGCGCATCGGCCTTGTCGAGAACAAGCACCGCATCCGTCAGGCGGTGCGCAACATCAAGACCTTCCTGTCCACCTACGACAAGGTCATCGAAGACTCTGAAAAGAAACGGGCGAGTGCATCGTGAGTGATTCCCTGAAAGTCGCAATCGCCGGCCTCGGCACCGTCGGGGCCGGCACCGTCAAGCTGCTGCAGGAACAGGCAGAGCTTATCTCCATGCGCTGCGGGCGGGACGTCACCGTCACCGCCGTCAGCGCCCGCACCGCCGGGCGCGATCGCGGCTTCGACATGACCGGCATCGCCTGGTTCGACGACGCCGTGGAGATGGCGGAAAAGGCCGACGCCGACGTGGTGGTGGAGCTGATCGGCGGGTCCGACGGCATCGCCAAGCGCTGCACGGAAGCCGCCCTGCGCGCCGGCCGGCACGTGGTCACCGCCAACAAGGCCATGCTCGCCCACCACGGCACCGAGCTGGCCGCCCTGGCCGAGGAGAACAACGCGGCCCTCGCCTACGAGGCGGCGGTCGCCGGCGGCATCCCGGTCATCAAGGCCCTGCGCGACGGGCTGGCGGGCAACCGCATCAGCTCGCTCTACGGCATCCTGAACGGCACCGGCAACTACATCCTCACCACCATGCGCGAGACCGGCCGCGACTTCGCCGACGTGCTGGAAGAGGCGCAGGCCCTGGGCTATGCCGAGGCCGATCCGTCGTTCGACATCGACGGCGTGGACGCGGCTCACAAGCTGGCGATCCTGACCAGCCTGGCCTTCGGCAGCCCGGTGAACTTCGACGCGGTCACGGTGCAGGGCATCCGCAACATCACCTCGGTCGACATCGAGTATGCGGAGCTTCTGGGCTATCGCATCAAGCTTCTGGGCATCGCCAGCGAGACCGAGTTCGGCGTCGAGCAGCGCGTCCACCCGACCATGGTGCCCATCAACAGCCCCATTGCATCGGTCGAAGGCGTCTATAACGCCATCGTGACGGAAGGCGACTGGGTCGGCCGCACCGTGCTGGAGGGCCGCGGCGCCGGCGCCGGCCCGACGGCCTCGGCGGTGGTGGCCGACATCATGGACATCGCCTGCGGTCGACATGGGTACGCCTTCGGCGTTCCGGTGAAGGCCCTGCGCGCGCACGAAGTGGGCAACCTCGACCAGTTGACGGGCGCCTATTACATCCGCCTGCAGGTGATGGACGTCCCCGGCGTCTTCGCCGATATCGCCACGGCCCTGCGGGACGCCGAGGTTTCCATGGAGCAGATCCTCCAGCGCGGCCGCGCCCCCGGCGAAATCGTGCCGGTGGTCATGACCGTCTACGAGGTCAAGGGCAGCCAACTCCGCCAGGCGCTGGACCGCATCGAAGCCCTGGACGCCGTGGTGGAGCCGCCGCACGTGATCCGTATCGAGGAACTGTAACTGCATCTCGGCGTTTTAATCGGCTACAAGCTTTCATCCCGCGATTGGTTCAGCCCATTTACGAGGAATCCATGTCGGAAAACGAGTCCACCGTCGCCGCCAACGTGCTGGAGCGTAACCTGGCCCTCGAGGTCGTGCGCGTGACCGAGGCCGCCGCCCTGTCGGCGTCCCGCCTGATGGGCCGGGGCGACGAGAAGGCCGCCGACCAGGCCGCCGTCGACGCCATGCGCAAGGCCCTGAACAGCCTGGCTATCGAGGGCCGGGTCGTCATCGGCGAGGGCGAGCGCGACGAGGCGCCCATGCTCTACATCGGCGAGCAGGTGGGCTCCGGCCAGGGGCCCAAGGTGGACATCGCGCTGGACCCGCTGGAGGGCACCACCATCACCGCCAAGGGCGGCCCCAACGCCCTGGCCGTGATCGCCATGGCCGAGGACGGCGGCTTCCTCAACGCCCCGGACGTCTACATGGACAAGATCGCCGTCGGCCCCGGCCTGCCTGACAGTGTCGTCGACCTGGACAACACGCCCGAGCAGAACCTCAAGAACATGGCCGACGCCAAGAACGCGGACATCGAGGACCTGCTGGTCTGCATCCTCGACCGTCCGCGGCACGAGGACCTGATCGCCAGGGTGCGCGAGACCGGCGCGCGCATCATGCTGATCGGCGACGGCGACGTCTCCGGCGTCATCGCGACCACCGAGCCGGCCTCGGGCGTGGACATCTACATGGGCTCCGGCGGCGCGCCCGAAGGCGTGCTGGCGGCGGCGGCGCTGCGCTGCGTCGGCGGCCAGATGCAGGGCCGCCTGCTGTTCCGCAACGACGACGAGAAGGGCCGCGCCAAGCGCTGGGGCATCGACGACCTGAACCGCAAGTACAATCTGATGGACTTGGCCTCGGGCAACGTCATGTTCGCCGCCACCGGCGTCACCGACGGCTCGCTGCTGCGCGGCGTGCGGCGCTGGCACAAGGGCGCCATCACGCACTCGCTGGTCATGCGGTCCAAGTCCGGCACCGTGCGCTACGTCGAAGCCCACCACAACTTCGACCGCAAGACGGGCTTCTCCGCCGTCGACGAGTAATCCGGGCTGGCGCCCGGTAAGGTGATGCGAGGGGCGACGGCCCCTCGCGCTCCCGTTTAGGGGGCTGCGGCGCGGCGTTGGAGAGTGTCAGGAAATCGGCTGTTTGCCACCATGGGCGTTACAGGGGCGGCTGAAGGGGCGCGTGGACCCCTGCTTCCGCCGGGGCGACGGCTTTTTCAAGCCGTTGTCATTAAACAATAAATTTCCGTCATTCCTGCGAAAGCATGAATCTACATGCGCCGCCTGCCATCTTGCCGCGCTCCCTCAGGTGAACATCCACCGATCTCCGTACATCCTCATAAGCGCCGTCAGGCGCTTTTTTTACTGGAGCCCGGCTCCGCGCCGTTGGCGCGGTAAGGTGATGCGAGAGGGCGAACGCGCCCTCGCGCTCCCGCAAAGTGGGCCGCGGCGCGGTGTTCCCCGTCATTCCTCAGCCAACAGAAGAAGTGAGGGTTCGGGAGCTTCCGCTCTTGAGCGGGTTTGGCCGGCAGCCCAGGCGCCGTCAGGCGCTCCTTTACGTCATCCTCCCTCCGCCCTATTGTAGGGCCTGCCTAAAACGGCATCTTTCCCAACGACAGAGAGTGTGAGGGGGAATGACGGCCAGTCCGTTCCTCGGCGTCGAGACTTCGCTCAACGGCCGGCGCTGGATGCTGCGGCCGGGGGACGAGCGGGCGGCGCTCGCCATCAGCCAGCGGCTTGAACTGCCTGAGGTCGTGGGCCGCGTGCTTGCGGCGCGGGGCGTCGACCTTGAGGCGGCTCAGGGGTTCCTGAACCCCACCCTGCGCGACCTGATCCCCAACCCGTCGGTTTTTGCCGGCATGGACGACGCCGCCGAGCGCCTGGCCGTCGCCATCGAGGGCGGCGAGCGCATCGCCATTTTCGGCGACTATGACGTGGACGGCGCGACCTCGTCGTCGCTGCTGGTGCGCTACCTGCGCAGCCTGGGCGCCGACGTGCGGTTCTATATTCCCGATCGCATGAAGGAGGGGTACGGCCCCAATGCGCAGGCTCTGCTGAAGCTCCAGCAGGATGGCGTATCGCTGGCCGTCACCGTGGACTGCGGCATCACCGCCTTCGAGCCGCTGGAACAGGCCGAGGCGGCGGGGCTGGACGTGATCGTCGTCGACCATCACCAGGCGGAACCGCGCCTGCCGGCGGCCGTCGCCGTGGTCAACCCCAAGCGCCTGGACTGCGAGTCGGGGCAGGGGCACTTGGCGGCGGTGGGTGTGGCTTTCATGCTGTGCGTCGCCACCAATCGGGCCTTGCGCGACGGCGGGTTCTTCCTGGCCGGCGACCGGCGCGAGCCCGACCTGCGCCAGTGGTTGGACATCGTCGCGCTGGGCACGGTCTGCGACGTGGTGCCGCTGACGGGGCTCAACCGCGCGCTGGTGACGCAGGGCCTGAAGGTCTGTGCCCAGCGCCGCAACCCCGGCATCGCCGCCCTGGCCCAGGTGGCCGGCGTGAAGGATCGTATTGATGCGTATCATCTGGGCTTCATCCTGGGCCCCCGCGTCAACGCCGGCGGCCGCGTGGGCGAGAGCGACCTGGGGACGCGGCTCCTGACCACCGACAGCGCAGACGAGGCGACCGCGCTCGCCATGCGGCTGCACGAACACAACGGCCTGCGCCAGGAGATCGAGGCGGCGGTGCTGGCCGAGGCCATCGAGCAGGTGGAGACTACGCCCACCGATGCGCCCATGGTCTTCGCCCATGGGCAGGGGTGGCATCCGGGGGTGGTCGGCATCGTCGCCAGCCGCCTGAAGGAACGCTACGCCATGCCGGCCTGCGTGCTGGGCGTGGAGGGCGGCGTCGCCAAGGGCTCCGGCCGCTCCGTGCCGGGGCTGGACCTGGGGCGCGTGGTCATCGCCGCGCGCGAGGCCGGCATCCTCATGGCCGGCGGCGGCCACGCCATGGCGGCGGGATTCACGGTGGCGGAAGAGAAGCTGCCCGGGTTCCGCGATTTCGTCGCCGAGCGCCTGCGCGCCCAGATGGACTCCGGCGGCATTACCCCCACTCTGGAACTTGACGGTGCCCTTGATGTTTCCGGCGCCTCCAGCGACCTGGTGGAGATGCTGGCGCGGTGCGGCCCCTACGGCGCGGGGAACGAGGAACCGCGCTTCGTCATCTCCCACTGCCGCATCGCCAAGGCCGACGTAGTGGGCTCGGGCCACGTCCGCATGTTCCTGTCGTCGTCCAACGGCATGGGGCGCCTGAAGGCCATCGCCTTCCGCTGCGTCGACGGCGAGTTGGGCCAGACGCTGCTGAACGGGTCCGGCCGGGTCTTCCACATTGCCGGCACCTTGCGCGCCGACACGTGGCAGGGCCGGACGGAAGCGCAGCTGGTGGTGGACGACGCGAGTGTCGCGTAGGCGGCGGGCGGGGTGCAGCGAGGTCACCAAGACACGAAGAACACGAAGCGGGTATGTTGATGGGTGGCGCTCCAGCTTCAGGGGCCGGCGTCGTTGTTGTTAAACACCAAGACACCAAGACACCAAGACAGCGCGCGAAGGCGCGCCTCCCTCCTTCTGCTGGTCGCTGTTGCCTGGTCTGCCGGATTGGATGATGAATAAGGTGTCGAGGGAGCGCGAGGGAGCCCGCGGCTCCCTCGCATCCTATTCCGGCGAAGCCGGAAAGCCTTGGTGTCTTGGTGGTTCAACATCACCACCAACCGCTGAAGCCGCAGCCCCCAGTCAGCACGCCGGCTTGGTGTTCTTCGTGCCTTGGTGGCCTCGTCGCACCATGCCAGCGACTGATATTACTCCTCCACCCCCGTCGTCGCCCCCGCGCCGAGCGCGCGCTGCATGTAGATCGTGTCGATCCAGCGGCCGAATTTCCGCCCGCCGGCCTTGATCACGCCGACCTGCTCAAAGCCGCAGGCGCGGTGCAGGGCGATGGAGCCGGTGTTTTCGGCATCCCCCACCACGCCCATCATCTGGCGCTTGCCGGCGGCCGTGCAGCGGTCGATGAGGGCGTTGAGGAGCGCGGTGCCGACCCCTTGCCCCTGTGCGCCGGGGGCGATGTAGACGCTGTCCTCCACCGTGAAGCGCCAGCCGATGCGGCCGTGGAAGAGGGCGGCGTAGGCGTAGCCCAGGATGTCGCCGTCGGAGGTGGCGGCGACGAGCCAGGGCAGCCCCTGTTCCAGCACCGCATCGCGTCGGCGCAGCATTTCCTCCACCGGCGGCGGATCGTATTCGTAGGAACCGGTGCCGTGGCGGACGTGGTGGGCGTAGACGGCGGTCACGGCGTCCATGTCCGCATCGGTGGCATCGCGGACGGTGAAGGCGTGGGAGGGGGAGGGGTGGTCGGTCATGGTGGTGTCCTGGCGGGAAGAGGAGGGCGGAGACGGTGGCGGCGGAAGCGTTTCCGTGCAAGCGCCAAAACGCATTGGAGATTTTTGCAAAAAACGTCTTGCGCACCCCCTCGGGATTGGATACAAGGGCGCCCTCACGAGGACGCAGCCACTCACTGAAGCCGCTGCCTCGGACGGCGAAGACCCCTTCGTCTAGTGGTTAGGACACCACTCTTTCACAGTGGAGACACGGGTTCGAGTCCCGTAGGGGTCGCCAGAATTGAAAAGCCGCCTTCCGCAGGGAAGGCGGCTTTTCCTTTGCCTGAAGGCTTACTGACACCGGACGATGCTTGAAAACGTGCACTTGTCGTCCGGCAAGGCCGACGGGCCGCCGCGCCGTACGGCGCGTGAGGCTGCGTGCCGCTTGAACGCAGCGTCGATGATCTCATCATCGGCGCGTAAGAAGTATCTACTCGGCGGCCTTGTTCCGCAGGGCTTCCACCGGGTGGGGGCCTTCGGTTTCCAGGCGGTATTCGTCGCCCGTTTCCTGGCGGTGGCGGTCGATGATCTCTTCCGACGGAACGGGACCGGTGCCGTTGACCTGCTCGCGGTACCAGGCGTAGCGGTTCTCCGCCGGCAGTTCGGAAACCGGCACGAACTCCGTCAGGTTGCCCGTCAGGTTCACCTGCTCGTGCAGCACCTTGCGCACGAAGTCCTTGTTGGTCTCGAAGGTCATGGCCTCGGGCAGCGTGTCGGGCAGCATGGCCGTCGGGTCCTTGCCGTCCATCTTCTTGGCCAACTCCACGGCGGCCTTCAGTTGCTCGATCTCCATGGCCAGGTGCGTCTCCCACACCTGCTTGATGCGCGGGTCGGTCTCTGTCTGGGCGAAGGACCAGTACAGCCAGCACTCGTTGTACTCGTGCATGACCAGGCGCTCTGCCCAGGTGGTGTCGGGCGGCAGCAGGCTTTCGTAGTGGGTGACGTGCTGCTCCTCGATCTGGGCGATCTCCAGGTACAGCGCCCGGGCCAGCGGGTCTTCCGGCCGGTTGCCCACGTTGTTGTAGAAGTTCATGGTCTGCTGCTCGGCCGCCGTGATCGTCATGGCGTGCATCACCGAACGCGGGTCACCGTCCTTGGACAGCGGCTTGCGGATATCGTCGTGCGGGTGGCGGTGCTCGTCAATGGTGGGGCGGCCGGGCATGATCTCGGTCAGCTCGCCCACCAGTTCGGCGGCCTTGCGCGGGTTCTTCAGGTCCAGCAGGTTGGCATAGCGGTAGAGGTGGTCGAAGTCTTCCAGCAGGCCGAATTCATAGGCCTGGCGGGCGTAGGGGTCGGGCTCCTGCCGGGCGATCCAGGCGGTCAGGTCGACCGCCACCTGTTCGTAGCCGATGGTGACCTCCAGCACGTCCTCGGTGGCCGGGATCAGCCAGTTGCAGACCTTTTGCTGCTGCTGCTCGATGCGCCGTCCTTCGGCAAGCTTGCGCTTGATGTCGAGGTCGGGGCAGTGGCGGGCGAACTGGTGGCTGAACCACTGGGATTCCATCTCCGCGCCGTTCATCACGATGATCCGGCAGCGGGTGTAGGGGTCGACGGAGCGGGTGTCGTAGGGCTCGACGTTCAGCTCGCTCCAGGTGCGCAGCTGCTGGTCGAGCGGAATGCCGGTTTCGGCAAGCGGGTTGAAGGTCATGGACGGAGCCTCCGGTGCGGTGTCGGGATGCCGCCCAAACGTCATGCCGCGTCCCCCCGTTTCCGCGAAACCTGCGAGGCGCAGCTTTTTCCATTTCAACGGGCGGAGTCTCCGAAAGCCGCCACCGAACGCTGTCGTCAAAGGGCGCAGCGCACCGCCATCCGGCACTGAAAAAGGCCCGGCGCCAGAACGGCACCGGGCCTTCCGTCAACCGGCCGTGCGGGCCGCTCAGACGTGGTCCTTGTTCTCCACGATGATGACCTCGCGGGCATTGTGGCTCTCGCGGACCAAGTCGGCGGCGCGCAGGGCGTCGTCCAGGGTGGAGAACAGCGGGTTCTCGGGCTGGAAGGCCGGCTGCTCCACGCCGTCGAGGCGGGCGCAGATGCGATAGCCGTCATCCTCGCGCAGGATGTGGATCTCGTTGTTCAGGCGATTGATGGGGCCGATGACGAACAGGCGCTCCACCTTGTGCTCGCCTTCGGGCCACATCTCGTCCGCGTAGACTTCGGTTTCCTTGATCTCGGTGTTGAAGTGCTCGGCAATGCGCGAGAACAGGGCTTCCGAGGCGGCATTGTCGGGCGCGATGGTGGTTTCGATCCAGCGCACCGACGCGCACTGCTCGCTGTTGAGAATGTGCTCCAGCATGCCGCGGGCGATGCCCTTGCCCTGGAACTTGTCGCGCACGCCGACCTGCCAGACGAACAGCTGCGTCGGGTCCTCGGGCAGCGGATAGGCGGTGACCATGCCGGCGATCTCGCCGTCCACCTCCGCCACCACGCTGGTCGCTGCGAAGTTGCGGCACGCCATGAAGTAGGCGTAGGAGGAGTTGTCGTCGAGCGCGGCGGCCTCGTCGACCATCTTCCAGATCTCGGCGCCGTCTTCCAGGGACGGGGTGCGGTAGGTCACGTCGTCTTGGGACACGGGGATGGGTCCTCCGTTCTTGTTGTCGCGTCGGGCGATCGTGCGCCAGTGTGCGGAACCCGGCCGCTTGGGTCCAGGGTTTATCCCGACGCGCACGGCCCGCCGGCCCCGGCATGGGGCTGACGTGCCGTCGAAATCGCGCTATATGGCGGCCCTGCGCCGCTCTTCCGGTAGATGAACGCCCATGACCCCCGACGCGATCCTGAACTGCCTGCTGTACAAGGACAGCCTGATGCTGGTCCTCAACAAGCCCGCCGGCCTGCCCGTGCACGCCGGGCCCAAGGGGGGCGACAACCTGGAAATGTTCCTGGACCCCCTGCGCTTCGGTTTGCCGCGCCTGCCGTCGCTGGCGCACCGGCTGGACCGCGACACCTCGGGCTGCCTGATCCTGGGCCGCCACTCCAAGGCCCTGCGCAAGCTGGGCAAGCTGTTCCAGCAGGGCAGGGTGGAGAAGACCTATTGGGCGGTGGTCGACGGGGCGCCGCCCAAGGAGCAAGGCGTGCTGCATGCGAAACTGCGCAAGCTGACCCCCAAGAGCGGCTGGAAGATGGTCGTCGACGAGGCCGAGGGTCAGCCGGCCGTCACCGAATACCGCGTGCTCGGCCGGTCGGACGACGGGCGCCGGACCTGGCTGGAGTGCAAGCCCAAGACGGGCCGCACCCACCAGATCCGCGTCCACTGCGCGCACCTGGGCTGTCCCATCGTCGGCGATGCGGTCTACGGCACGCCGGGCGTGGCGCCGCTGCACCTGCACGCGCGCGGGGTGGCGGTGCCGCTGTATCCCTCGCGCGACGAGCCCATCGCGGTGGAAGCGCCGGTGCCCGAGCACATGCGGGCACTGCTGAAGGCGTGCGGGTTCAGCGAGGCGGCCGACGTTGCGGCGGCCCCTTAGGCGCCGCCGGCATTGCCGTATTTGTCGATGATCTGCACGGCCTCGAAGCCCTCGAACTGGGGCGGGCCCAGGTAGACGTCCTTCGACCCGCCGGCCCCGGCGTGGGCCTTGCGGAAGGCCTCGGAATTGGTCCAGTCGCGGAAGTGCTGCTCGCTCTGCCACACGGTGTGCGAAGCGTACAGGGTGTGGTCGTCGTGCGCCGGGCCCTTGAGCAGGGCGAATTCCACGAAGCCGGGCACCTCGTGCAGGTGTGTTTCGCGCTCGCGCCAGATGGTCTCGAAGGCCTCCTCCGAGCCCGGCTTGATGCGGAAGCGGTTCATGGCGATGTACATGGCGGCTCCTTCGTTCCTGGACGGCGTGGGCGCGGCGGGAGCATCAGGGTGCCGGCTCGCGGCGATGGCGTCCACCCCCGCGACGCACCCGAAAGCCCCTTCCACGCGTAGGTAGGGCATCAGGAACCCATACGAGGTGTCCATGCCTGCCGATCCCCGGGAGCCGCGACAAAAGGCGGGGCCGCCCGGTCAAGCCCCAGACATGCAATGGCCGCCGGAGCGCACCGTTCCGGACGGACGGGAGCGGCGTGTCGGCATCGAACTGGAGTTCGCCGGCGTCACCGCCCGCGATGCTGCCGACCTCGTGGCCGAGCTGTTCGGCGGCCGGGTGGAGGAGTGCGACCCGCACCGTTTCGTCGTCAGGGACACTGCACTCGGCAGCTTCGAGACGGAGTTGGACAGCCAGTACGTCCACCCCGAGGACAAGACGGTGCCCGGCATCACCGACTCCAAGGCCGCCCAGCTCGCCCAGGCAGTGTGGGAGCGCGCCGCCGACGTCATGGCCGATGCCGCACGGCACTGGCTGCCGGTGGAGGTGGTCAGCCCACCCATGCCGTTATCCGACATCCCGCGCTTCGACGGCATTCTGCGGTCCCTGCGGGAGCGCGGGGCCGAAGGAACGCGCGACAGCGTCGTCTACGCCTTCGCCCTGCAACTGAACCCCGAGGTGGCGCGCGCGGACGTGGCGTGGATCACCGGCGTCGTGCGGGCCTATGCGCTGCTTGAGGACTGGTTGAAGCTGCGCATCCATCCCGACCCGCTGCGCCGCGTCCTGCGCTTCGCAGCACCCTGGCCGCTGGAATACAAGTCGCTGGTGCTGGCGCCGGACTATGCGCCCGATCTGGCGACGCTGATCGACGACTACGCGCGGTTCAACGAGACGCGAAACCGGGGCCTGGACCTGTGGCCGCTGTTCGCGCACCTGGATCCGGGACGGGTGGCGGCGCGCATCGACGATCCGCTCATCAAGCCGCGCCCGACCTTCCACTACCGCCTGCCCGACGCCCGCCTGTCGGACCCCGGCTGGTCGGTGATCACCGAATGGAACGACTGGGTCCGGGTCGAGCGCCTGGCCGCCGACACCGCCCGGCTGGAGGCACTGGCCGACGAATGGCGGCGGCACGCTGCGGCCGGCGGCTCGGGGACGGACTGGGCACGCACCGTCTGCACACGACTCGAGGAGGCATGATGGCGAGCTTTCACGGCGCGTCAGGACGACCGGTCATCGGCGTCACCGCCAGCCGGCGCGGCGGTCGCTGGATGTGGGCGTTCAATCGCCTGGCCCTGCGCATTGCCGGGGCCCGGGCGCAGCGCATCACGGCGACCGACGACGAGCGCGTGCTGGACGAGGTGGACGGCCTGCTGCTGGGCGGCGGCGATGACATCGGCGCTGAACTCTACGGCGGCGAACTGACGCTGGACGTGCGGCTTGATCCGGAACGCGACGAACTGGAGCGCCGGGCGCTGGACGTGGCGTTCGAGCGCCGGCTGCCGGTGCTGGGCGTCTGCCGCGGGGCTCAGATGATCAACATCCACTGCGGCGGCACGCTGCATCAGGAAATCCGCGAGGTCTACGCCCAGGCACCCTACATGCGGACCATCCTGCCGAAGAAGTGGGTGGAGGTGGAGGACGATTCGCGTCTGCTCAGCCTGCTCGGGCGCAAGCGGATCAAGGTCAACAGCCTGCATCACCAGGCCATCGACCGCCCTGGAACCGACCTGCGCATCGTCGCGCGCGACGAACATGGTATCGTACAGGGAATCGAGCGCGCCGCCGATCCGTTGCTGGTCGGGGTGCAGTGGCATCCGGAGTTCCTGTTCTATGCACAGAGCCAGTCGGAACTCCTGAAGGCGCTGGTGGCGCAAGCGCGCCGGTGCATGGAAAACCGCGGAGGGGAGTGCGCCGCATGACCACCGACACCGAGACCGACAACGGCAGCCACGCCGAGGGCCGGGCCGACAGCCCCTTCGGCGCCGAGGGCGAAGGACCAGGCGGCGCCGAGCCCGTGGGCGTGGTGCTGGACACCAACGTCTTCGTCGCCGCCGGTTTCTCGCCCGGCAGCGCGTCGGGCCGAATCATCGACGCCGTGCGGCGCGGCACTTTGACACTGGTGTGGAATGCCGCCACCCGGCGCGAGACGGAGCGGATCGTGCGCAAGATCCCGCCGCTGTCGCGCAAGCCGGTGGCCGACCTGTTCGAGGGCGGCTACGAATACACGGGCGCGGTGGAGCCCGAGGCGTTCAACGCCATCACCGATCCCGACGACCGCAAGTTTGCCGCGCTGGCGGCGGCGGCGGATGTTGAACTGGTCAGCCAGGACGACCACTTGCTGTCCGTCGCCAAATGCTGGCCCGGACGCCTGCGAATCAGCTCGCCGCCTGCCTTCGCGCGCCGCTGGAAGCTGCGGACCTGAAAGTGTGACAAAAAGGCGCCGCGAAAGGTACCCGAGCTTCCGGCCAAAGGTGGAAGGCGCGGTATCCCTAGGGCGAAGCGCCTAAGACCAACTGATTAGCTGTGGGACATGAAATTGCGCAGGGTGATTGTCATTTGACAAATTTATTGCGTTGGGGTGTAAAGGGCTCAACCACAGGCCCGGCGTGCCCCTACGGCAAGGTATCAAACGGGCCGGCATCGGAGAGTGAGTGACGACAACAAGAGGGATGTGAAATGCTTGGCCCGGCTGATCTCGAAGATTTCTACACCACCGTCGACCGTGAGCGCGACACCCGCCAGGGTGTGGGCGTTGAAGGCACCAGCGCCGGTCGCCGCCATTCGGGGTCGCCCCTGCAGGGCTTCTCGGTGCTGCGCCACATGATGAGCGCGCCCGGCCCCTTCGGCGGCCCCACCGGCCGGAGCTGAGACCCGCGCCTTCGCGCCGGGCGATCGTCACGCGAAAGGGCCGTCCCGAGGGGCGGCCCTTTTCCTGTTGTCGGCGTGCAAAAGCGGCACCCTTGTGCATGTCTTTTCGCCGCTGCGCAGCGCTTACTTCCGGCGCTTCTTCGGCGCCTTCTGCATCTTCTGCGGCATCCCCCGCTTGGGTGCGTGGGGGTTGGGCGCGGTGGGCAGTTCCAGTTCGCTTGCTTCCAGGCGCTTGATCTCGTCGCGCAGGCGGGCGGCTTCCTCGAATTCCAGGTCGGCGGCGGCGGCGACCATGCGCTTGCGCATGTCGTCGATGGTGGCCCGCAGATTGTGGCCGACCATGTGGGGCGCGTCCGGGTCGCCGGTGGAGACCGTGACGTAATCATGCTCCGCCACGTCGGACAGCACGTCGGAGATGCGCGAGCGCACGGTTTCCGGCGTAATGCCATGCTCGGCGTTATAGGCCTGCTGTTTCTCGCGGCGGCGATTGGTTTCGTTGATGGCGTAGTCCAGGCTCTCCGTCATCTTGTCGGCATACAGGAGAACCCGGCCGTCCACGTTGCGCGCCGCGCGGCCGATGGTCTGGATGAGCGAGGTCTTGGAGCGCAGGAAGCCTTCCTTGTCGGCGTCCAGGATCGCCACAAGCCCGCATTCGGGAATGTCCAGGCCCTCGCGCAGCAGGTTGATGCCCACCAGCACATCGAAGGCGCCCAGCCGCAGGTCGCGGATGATCTCGATGCGCTCCAACGTGTCGATGTCGGAGTGCATGTAGCGCACCCGCACGCCCTGTTCGCTTAAGTATTCCGTCAGGTCCTCGGCCATGCGCTTGGTGAGCGTCGTGACCAGCACGCGCAGGCCCTTGGCGGCGCACTCGCGGGTCTCGTAGAGCAGGTCGTCCACCTGCTTCTCCACCGGGCGGATGGTGCAGACGGGGTCGATGAGGCCCGTCGGGCGGATGACCTGTTCTGTGAAGACGCCGCCGGTGCGTTCCATCTCCCACGGGCCGGGGGTGGCGGAGACGAAGACGGTCTGGGGGCGCATGGCGTCCCATTCCTCGAACTTCAGCGGCCGGTTGTCCTTGCACGACGGCAGGCGGAAGCCGAATTCGGACAGCGTGTGCTTGCGCGCGTAGTCGCCCCGGAACATGCCGCCGATCTGCGGCACCGTGACGTGGCTTTCGTCGACGAAGCAGATGGCGTCCTCGGGCAGGTACTCGAACAGGGTCGGCGGCGGCTCGCCGGGGCTGCGGCCGGTGAGGTAGCGGCTGTAGTTCTCGATGCCCTTGCAGTGCCCGGTACTTTCCATCATTTCCAGGTCGAAGCGCGTGCGCTGCTCCAGCCGCTGGGCCTCCAGCAGCTTGCCGGCCTCGGTCAGTTCCTCCAGCCGCTTGGTCAACTCCGCCTTGATGCCCTTGATGGCCTGCGACAGGGCAGGGCGCGGGGTCACGTGGTGGCTGTTGGGGTAGATGGTCACGCGGTCCATGCCGCCGGTCTTCTCGCCGGTCAGCGGGTCGAATTCCGAAATCGCCTCAACCTCGTCGCCGAACAGGGAGATTCGCCAGGCGCGGTCCTCGTAGTGGGCGGGGAAGATTTCCACGGTGTCGCCGCGCACCCGGAAGCAGCCGCGCGAGAAGCCGGCGTCGTTGCGCTTGTACTGAAGCTCCACCAGCTGCTTGATCAGATCCTTGCGGTCGATGGTGTCGTCGACGTGCACGGGGATCGTCATCCGCGAATAGCTCTCGACCGACCCCAGGCCATAGATGCACGAGACCGACGCCACCAGGATCACGTCGCGCCGCTCCAGCACCGCGCGGGTGGCGGAATGGCGCATGCGGTCGATCTGCTCGTTGATGCTGGCGTCTTTCTCGATGTAGGTATCGGTGCGCGGGACGTAGGCTTCCGGCTGGTAGTAGTCGTAGTAGGAGACGAAGTATTCCACCGCGTTGTCGGGAAAGAACGCCTTCATCTCGCCGTACAACTGCGCCGCCAGCGTCTTGTTGGGCGCCAGCACCAGCGCCGGGCGGCCCGAGTTGGCGATGAGCGAGGCCATGGTGAAGGTCTTGCCCGAGCCCGTGACGCCCAGCAGCACCTGGTCCTTCTCCTTGGCCTCCAGGCCTTCGCTCAGTTCGGCAATGGCCTGCGGCTGATCGCCGGCGGGCGTGTAGTCGGACGCGAGCTTGAAGTCGGCGGCCGGGCCGGCGGCCGGACGCTCGTACATGGGAAGGACGACGCTCATGGGCTTTGTCTTGGTCTCATGCGGCGGGAGTCAGGTCCGCATGAAGGTGGGACAGCGGCGCGCCGGGATCAAGGTTTCCCGCATAGGGTCGCAACTGCGACCCCGCACCGGTCAGGCGCGTGAGGCTGCGTGCCGACTGAACGCAGTCCTGACGCGAAGCGGCAGGACGTACAGTTTCATCAATACTGCAGGTCGACGTCCACCGTCACGGAGCCTGTCTTCGGGACCTCGAAGGCGGCCTGGTCGAAGCGGGCACGCTCTGGGTCGGCGTCGTTGCTGACCCCTTCGCCTTCCAGCGTGAACAGGCCGAAAACGCGGTCGAGGATGCCGTTGTCGTTCTCGTCGTGCAGCACGCGCACGGCATAGCGGCCGGGCGACAGGCCGTCGAACACGGCGGTAACGCGGCCCGGCGCAGCGGGCACGGCCTGGACCTCCAACGGCCGGGCGTCGTCGGCGCTGCCGTCGAAGGCGTCGGCGTCGGCGAACAGGGCGACCCGGATCATGCCCTGGTCGCTCTCCACCGCCTCGGCGCGCACGCGCAGGCGTGTTCCCGTCTCGGCCTCGATGGCGATGGCGGAGCCGGGCCGCGCCAGGGACGCATGCAAGGCCCCGGCGGCATAGGCCGCATCGGTGGCGGGCGCGTCGGCGGCGGCGAGCGCGAGCCCACCGGCAACGGCGGTCAGGGACAGGACGGCGACGGTCCGAATGAGGCGCATGGCGGTCGGCGGACGACAGGATGATGGAGAGACGAAGGGGGCGGTGTCGCACCGTTTGTGGTGATGCCGCCGAACAATGGCAAGAGTATGGCGCGAATTTGCCCGGCAAAACCGTTGCCGCTCCATGGTGCGGCGGGCGGACTCGCGCCGGACGGGTGACGGATGATCCGCAAGCGCCCTTGCGCCCGCCGGGGCAGGATCGTAGTGTTGCGCGGACGCGAATTCATGCCGCCGGGGGTTGTAACGGCTCCGGCGGCGTCCGTGCGCCTGATACCCGGGGGCGCGGCTCACTCTGACAGAGACCACAGGGGAAACTGACAGCATGTCGATCATCGCCAAGCGCCTGTCCGCCATCAAGCCGTCGCCGACCATCGCGGTGACCCAGAAGGCCGCCGAACTGCGCGCGGCCGGGCGGGACGTGATCGGCCTGGGCGCCGGCGAGCCGGACTTCGACACGCCCGACCACATCAAGGCCGCCGCCAAGGCCGCCATGGACCGAGGCGAGACGAAGTACACGGCCGTCGCCGGCACGCCGGCCCTGCGCCAGGCCATCTGCGACAAGCTGAAGCGCGAGAACAACCTGGACTACACGCCCGAGCAGATCACGGTCGGCTGCGGCGGCAAGCAGACCATCTACAACGCCATCATGGCGACGGTGGAAGAGGGTGACGAGGTCATCATCCCGGCGCCGTACTGGGTCAGCTACCCGGACATCACGCTGCTGGCCGGCGGCAAGCCGGTGTTCGTCGCCTGCGACGACTCCACCGGCTTCAAGCTGACGCCGGACGCGCTGGAAAAGGCCATCACGCCCAAGACCAAGTGGCTGGTGCTGAACTCGCCGTCGAACCCGACGGGTGCCGCCTACACCGCCGACGACCTGAAGGCCATCGCGGACGTGCTGCTCAAGCACCCGGACATCTGGGTGATGACCGACGACATGTACGAGCACCTGGTCTACGACGGCTTCAAGTTCGCCACCATCGCCGAGGTGGAGCCCAAGCTGATGGACCGCACGCTGACGCTCAACGGCGTGTCCAAGGCCTTCAGCATGACCGGCTGGCGCGTCGGCTATGCCGCCGGCCCGGTCGACCTCATCAAGGCCATGAACAAGATCCAGAGCCAGTCCAGCACCCACACGGCCAGCATCTCCCAGGCCGCCGCCGTGGAAGCGCTGAACGGCCCGCAGGAGTTCCTGGGCGAGTGGCGCAAGGCCTTTGCCGGCCGCCGCGACCTGGTGGTGGAAGCCATCAACGGCACGCCGGGCCTGTCCTGCCGCAAGCCGGAAGGTGCCTTCTACGTCTATCCGTCGTGCGAGGGCCTGATCGGCAAGAAGACCGCCGACGGCAAGATCATCGAGTCCGACGCCGACTTCGCCGAGGCCCTGCTGGAGGCCGAGGGTGTGGCCGTGGTGCCCGGCGTCGCCTTCGGCCTGTCGCCGTACTTCCGCATCAGCTACGCGACCTCGGAAAAGAACCTGGAAGAGGCGTGCAAGCGCATCAAGCGCTTCTGCGAAGCCCTGAAGTAAGCGCGTCTGCGGCTCGATTCGCAGAATGAGACGCCCGCCGGGGGAGGCCCCTCCGGCGGGCGTTTCCGTCTCCGCGAGTTGAGCCGCTTGCCGGCCGGACGTATGGTCGGACATCACCGCGCAGCACACCGTCACACAGGGAAGGGCCGAGCATGTTCACCATGAAGGGCGAATGGGCCAACGACGCGCCGCCGCAGCTCATGATTCTCTCGGGCGCGGGCCTGAGCGCCGAAAGCGGCATCCGCACCTTCCGGGATGCGGGCGGACTGTGGGAAGGCCACGACATCGACACGGTGTGCAATTTCGACAACTGGCGGGACAACCTGGAGCTGGTGCACGGCTTCTATCAGGCCAGGCGCGAGGCCGCCGCCAAGGCCGACCCGAACCCGGCACACGACGCCGTCGCCCGCTGGCAGACGCGCTGGCCGACGCACATCCTCACCCAGAACGTCGACGACCTGCTGGAGCGCGCTGGGTGCACGGATGTCTGCCACCTGCACGGCCGCCTTCAGGACATGCGGTGCTACGACTGCGATTATGAGTGGGAGCACGGCCTCGGCCCCTGGACCGTGGACCAGGACGCGTGCCCCGACTGCGGCTCCACCCGCGGCGTCAAGCCGGGAGTGGTGTTCTTCGGCGAGATGGCGCCCGAGTACCGCACCCTTCAGCGCGCCATGGACAGCTTGCGGCCCCGGGACGTGCTGCTGGTCGTCGGCACCTCGGGCCAGGTGCTGCCGGTGGCGCGCATGGGGCTGGAGGCGCCGGGACCGACTATTCTGAACAACCTCGAGCCCTCGGACGTCATACCCGACCGCTGCTTCGACCACACCCTCTACCGCCCCGCGGGCGAGGCCGTGGCCGAGGTTGAGGCGCTGCTGGCGCGGTATCTGGATTGAGGTCCGGCGGGCCAGGAATCGGCTTGCTCAACATAACACCTGTGACAAGTCTTCTTCGTGGCAACGGCGGAGCGGGAGCATCTGTTGAATGGAGTAGGCCGTTCGACGTAGGCATTGATCCGGTAAGGTTGCGGGGTGCCGCTGCGGTCGCCAGGGTGTTTTCGCTTTGAACCAGTCACGGGGGACGCCATGACCGCAGTGACCGGGGCAGGGTTCTGGCTGGATCAGTTCCAGGATCCGATCGCTATCACAGGAACCGACGGGATCATCGTTTTCGTGAACCAGGCCTGGCGCCGGTTCTGCGACGAGAATGGCGGCGATCTAGACCGCGGCGGCGTGGGGTCCAATTACCTGGATATCTGCCGCAGCGCGCCGGACCATCCCGATGCCGCGCAGGTCGCAACCGGGCTGCGCGATGTCCTCAGCGGCGCCATCGAGAGCTTTTCCCACGAGTACCCCTGCCATTCACCCACGGCCATGCGGTGGTACAACGTTTCCCTTTCCGCGTTCACCGGGGCGGACGGGCGGCAGGCGATCATCTCGCACCGGCGCCTGACCGGCCCGACGCCGGCCACCGACGAACTCGACCACTACCACGGGCGGCTGGAGCCGGTTACCGGAGTCGCCAACCGCTTCCACCTGCTCGACCGCCTCGACCGCGCCCTGGGCGCAGGGCGGCGGCAGGGGCGAGGCGTTGTTCTCGTAGCCATCAACATCCGCAATTTCGGCGCGCTTAACGCGACCTATGGCTACCGCATCGGCGACGTGGTTCTGCGTGAACTGGCCGGCCGACTGCTGAACGTCATCGACGACACCGGCATGGTGGCGTCCATGGGCGGAGACAAGTTCCTGGTGCTTCTCAGGGGCGTCGGCGACGCGGCGGCGCTGCAATCCGCGCTTGCGAAAATCTCGGTTGCGCTGGGCAGTGTCATCAACGTCCAGGGAGAGGAACTGCGCCTGCGCTCCTGCCTGGGCGTCGCCGACTGTTTCGCCTGCGACACCGACGCCTACACGCTTGTCGGTCAAGCCGAGGTCGCGCTGCGATCGACGCGCGACCAGCCCAAGAGCAGCGTCGCCTATCACTCGTCGTCCCTGCAGGAGGCGATCCGTCTGCGGACCCGTCTGACGGCAGAGTTGAACGAGGCCCTGCGCACAGACCAGTTCGCGCTGTACCTCCAGCCCCAGGTCGACGCGCAGTCCGGCGCCCTTGTCGGGGCGGAGGCGCTGCTGCGCTGGAACCACCCCGTTCGCGGTCTTGTCTCGCCGGCGGACTTCATTCCGGCCGTTGAGGAAAGCGGCCTGGCCTCCGACGTCTTCGCGTGGGTCATGGAAGAGGCCTGCCGCATCCTCAAGCTGTGGCAGGGGCGCCTGCGGGGCACGATCAGCCTCAACCTCTCCGGCAGCCAGCTTGCCGATGCGGGTCTGGCGACGTCGGTGATGGAAACCTTGAGGCGGCACGACGTGCCGGCAGGAGCAGTGCGTCTGGAGGTCACGGAAGACAGCCTGATCCGGGACATGGATGCCGCCGTCACCACCCTTCGGGACTTGTCGGAGGCGGGGGTTTCCACCTCCATTGATGACTTCGGCACGGGCTACAGCTCGCTGCAATACCTGGCGCGGCTGCCGGTGGACGAGATCAAGGTCGATCGCGCCTTCGTCCAGGCGCTGCCGGGCGAACCTCGCGATACGGCTCTCGTCCAGGCCATCGCCAATCTGGCGGACGCCTACGACCTGCGGGTGGTCGCTGAAGGTGTGGAGACCGACGAGCAGGCGCGGGAGGTCCGGCGGATCGGATGCTCCGTCATCCAGGGCTTCCTGTTCGGCCGGCCGGCCCCGCTGGAGGTGTTCGAGGCGACCTGGCTGAGCGGCTGACGGGCGGGGGCGACTCGCGACGCCACGGCGGCAGGACGGTGTCACCCTTTCCGGTTGCTCCTGCCAGTCTTGCGGGCTACCGTTTCGGGCGATTCCGTTCCTGCCCCAGATCCCGGCCCGTTCATGCAGCGCATCGACCTTCCGGAACGCCCCGACTGGCGGGCCACGGCCGAGAGTCTCGGCTTCACCTTCCATTCCATGTACGGCGAGCCCTACTGGGACGAGTCCGCCGCCTACGCCTTCACGCTCCGCCAGATCGAGGACGACCTGGAGGACCCGACGGCGGAGCTGCATCAGATGTGTCTGGCGGTCGTGGACGATGCCGTGCGGGACGAGGAAACGCTGACGAAGCTCGCCATTCCGCGCGAACACTGGGACCTTGTCGCCGAAAGCTGGAAGGCCGGTGCTCCCAGCCTCTACGGCCGCTTCGACCTGGCGTATACCGGCGAGGGCCCGGCCAAGCTGCTGGAGTACAATGCCGACACGCCCACCAGCCTTTACGAGTCCGCCTACTTCCAATGGCTGTGGCTGGAGGATCGCGTCGCCGCCGGCGTGCTGCCCGAAGGCGCCGACCAGTTCAACAGCATTCAGGAACATCTGATCGACCGGTTGGGCGAGATCTGGCCCGACGGCGGGCACGTCCACTTCGCCGCCTGCCGGGGCTCGGAGGAGGATCGCCAGACGGTGCGCTATCTGGAGGACTGTGCCGAGCAGGCCGGCATCACGCCGCATTTCGTGTTCATGGAGGACATCGGCGTGGATGTGCTGGGGCGGCTGGCCGATGCCGACGCCAACGTCATCGGCGCCCTGTTCAAGCTGTATCCGTGGGAAATGATGCTGCGCGACGATGCCGCCCGCGACCTGGCCGGCGCCGGCTGCATGATCGTGGAGCCGCCGTGGAAGGCGGTGCTGTCCAACAAGGGTCTGCTGGCGCTGTTGTGGAAGCGCTTCCGGGGCCATCCCAACCTGCTGCCGGCCTTCTTTTGGGGCGAGGCGAACGAGGACCTGTCGCCGTCCTACGTCCGCAAGCCGCTGTATTCGCGCGAAGGCGACAACATCGCCATCGTGCGGCCGGATCACGAGACGGTCGAGGCCGACGGCGCCTATGGCGCGGAGGGCTGGGTTGCGCAGGAATATGCGCCGCTGCCCGTCTTCCGCCGGGCCGATGGCAGCGAGGTGCACACCGTGCTCGGGTCGTGGATCGTCGGTGACGCCGCCTGTGGCCTCGCCGTGCGTGAGGACGCCGGACCCATCACCCGCAATCTCAGCCGCTTCCTGCCGCACTGGATAGAGCCCTCATGAGCGTCCGCCTGCTGCTTCGCGTCCTCTACCGCCAGCTGACGGAGGTCACCTGGCCGGTGCTCATCGCCGCCACCCTGGCCCACGCAGGGGTGCTGTGGCTGCTGCTGGCCTGGGCGGGCGAGACCGATATGCTGGCGCCGGTCACCTACATCTACTGGTGGTGGACCACCAGCACGACGGTGGGCTACGGCGACATTTCTCCGGTGACCGATGCCGGCCGCATGATCGTGTCGTTCTTCGGCTACACGGGTGGCATCGCCATTTTCACGGCGGTGATCGCCAAGGCCATCAACTCCCTTTCCGCATTCTGGAGGCGCCGCATGAACGGCCTCGCCGACTTCTCCAGCCTGACCGGCCACACCATCATCGTCGGCTATCACCCCGCGCGCACGCTGCGGATGATCGACGAGCTTCTGGCCGGCCGGCCCGATGCCGAGATCGTCCTGGTCGCCCGCGAGGTCGAGCAGAACCCCGACGTGCGGGTGCGCTTCGTGCGCGCCGGTACGGGCAGCTTTACCGCCGACCTGCGCCGGGCCGGGCTGGACGGCGCGAAGACGGTGCTGATCTACGGAGATTCCGACGACGAGACGCTGTCCGCGGCGCTGGCCGCCTCAGCCGCCGACGAGGACGTGGCCATCGTCGCCTTCTTCCGCGACGAGGCCCAGGCGGACCTATTGCGCGCCCATGTGCCGCGCGCCCGCTGCCTGATCTCCGACGCGGTGGAGCAGGTGGTGCGCGAGGCCCAGGACCCGGGTGCCGGCATCGTGCTGTCGTTGCTGTCCTCCACCGTGGAGGACGCAGCGGTGTTCTCCGTCCGGGTGCGCGAGGGCGCGGGGCTGGAAGCCATCAAGCGCCGGCTGGAGGAGGCTGGAGCGGTAATGATCGGCCACCAGAAGAAGGGGGCGGCGCATCCCACCCTGCTGCCGCAGGCGGCGGGCGAGGCCGCGCCGGGCGACCTGATCCACTACATCGCTCGCGCCCGCCTGCCGGGCGACATGCTTTGACCGCCGACCGCGCCGCCGGCGCGTTGACACTCTGAAAAGGGGGACCCGCCCATGCTCGAAGCCCTTGCCAGTTTCGCCCTGTACTTCGCGACCGCCATCGTGCTGCTGTTCGTCTTCCAGGCCGTCTACATGGCGGTGACGCCGCACCGCGAGACCGAACTGATCAAGGGCGGCAACGTGGCGGCGGCCACCGCCTACATCGGCGCCCTCATCGGCTTCGTCCTGCCGCTGGCCTCGGCGCTGGCGAACTCTGTCAGCCTGGTGGACTTCGCCATCTGGGGCGTGATCGCGGGCGTCGTGCAGGTTCTGACCTGGGTGGTGGTGCGCACGTTCTTCTACAAGAATATCTCGGAAAGCATCGTCGCCGGTACCCTGGCCCCGGCGCTGAAGCTGGCCGGCGTGTCGGTGTCCGTCGGCATCCTCAACGCCGCGTCCATGACCTATTGACGGAGGCCCGCCCCATGCCCAAGCAGAAGCGCAGCCAGAGGCTCACCCTCCGCCGCATGGCCGGGTCGGGCACCGTCCTCCGCGCCGGCCTCGCCGGGTCGGTGGTGGTCACCCTGTCGGCCTGCGGCGATGAGCCGACGGCAGAGGTCCAGGCCTTCCGCAGCGTGCCCCAGTGCGTGGAAAGCGGCCTGTTCGACGAGGAAGCCTGCCGCACCATGTTGCAGGAGGCCATGGCCGAGCACGAGGAGAACGCCCCCCGGTATGAGGAGCGCGCCCTGTGCGAGGAGGAGTTCGGCCTCAACGCCTGCGAATACCAGCAGCAGGGCGGCGGGTACTGGATGCCGTTCTTCACCGGCTGGGTGGTCGGCAGCCTGGCTGCCGAAGCCATTGACGAGGTCGGCGACAGGTACCGCAAGAAGCGCGGCCTGCGGGTGGGTGGCGGCCGCTACTACACCCAGCCCTTCTACCGCACAACCGCCGATGCCTCGCCGTTCCGCACGCTGTCGGGCGGCACGCTGATGGTGGACCGCGACGGCACGGTCCGCACCCAGGCGCGCGCGCTGGCAAGCACGCCCAAAAGCGCGCCCAAGGTGCTGACCCGCACCACGATCAGCCGCAGCGGCGGCTTCGCCGGCACCAGCCGGTTCGGCGGCGGCGGCTTCCGCTTCGGCGGCTGAGGGCGAGAGGCCGGCCGGGTCAGAAACCCCGCAGCATGGCGTCGATGTCGTCCTGCGACATGCCGGCGCCCTCGTGCTGCGGGCCGTGCAGCAGGTGCTTGTCGGCGCGGGCGTCGTCGGGATGGTTGCGGATGATCTCCGCCGTCGCACGGCCTTCCTCGATGTCCCACAGCTCCACCAGGCGGCGCAACTCCACGTCCAGGTGAAGCAGCGTGTGCATGGAGGCGGCGATGCGCTGGCCTGTGATGTCCTGGAAGCTGCAGGCGGTCATCAGGTCGATGACGTGGGCTCCCATGGCCTCGTAGAGGTCCACGCCCAGGCGGTCGGCGTTGTCGTCCAGCAGGGTCTGGATGCTCTCGGCCGTCTCCAGGATCGTGTTCGTCGCCTGCTCGGTGGCGCTGATGACGGCGCGCAATTCGCCGGTGGTCGTCTGGATCTGGTCTTCCTGGCCGTCGGCGGGTGTCAGGCCGGCGACATAGTCGCGCGTCAGGTCCAGCCGCTCGACCAGTTCCACCAGACTGAGCTTGATGAGATCGAAGTTGCCCGTCAGCAGGTCCGCCATGTGCCCCGCGGGGTCATGGCCGGACGCCGGCGGCGCGGCCTGCGCGTCAGCGGGCGGCGCGACGACGGCCAGGCGGCCTTCGTCGATGAGGCGGTCGATCTCGGTGCGGACGGCTTCGGCGACCGTCTCCCGCATCATTTCGCGCATTTCGCCGGACATGGCCAGCATGGCCGCGGTCAGGTTCGCGATCTGTGTCTCTACTGTGGTGGGCATGAAGGAGCTTTCCGGCGTCGCGGGTCGTGGGGGCGGGCGGCTGACACGGCATGACGAGCAGCAAGACCCGTGCCGGCCACGACGCAGAAGCTTTCCGGCGCATGTCGGGCGTCATCGGCGATCTGCGTCGCAAGCCGGGATGCAGAGTGCGAAAGTCCCGCGCCAGGACCGGAGAAACAACCACAAAAAAACCTCGCCAACCCGGTGGGTTGCGAGGCTCTGAAAGATGGTGCTGCCGGAGAGATTTGAACTCTCGACCTCTCCCTTACCAAGGGAGTGCTCTACCCCTGAGCTACGGCAGCGTACCGTCTTGTTCGTCCCGGATGACTGGGCGGCGATGCCGTCCGTCGTGCCGAGGCGCGCTTTATAGCCGCCGAGTTCCGGCGTTGCAAGCACCTTTTTCAAGAAATTTTCCAGGCGCGGCCATGGCTTGCGGGGACCTGCGCGCGGGCTTGACGGAGGGCCGTCCAGGCGCCAGGATGCGCCACTTTATCCAGACATCGACAACCCGTCTAAACGGACCCCCACCGTGATCAAGAACCGCGAGAAGTCCAATCCGCGCCTCTCCAACAAGGGCCAGGATCGGCTCGAGGACCGGCTGAGCCGTCAGGCCGAAGCCCTGCGCGCCAACCTGCAGAAGCGCAAGCAGCAGATGCGCGCCCGCTCGGACACTGATAAAAAGGCCGACGACGACACCTCCGGCTCCGGCCGCGAGCAATAAGATCGCCATCGGCGGCCCCTGCCACGGGGCCGCCGCCAGATTTTCCCGAAAGGGTGCCGGTTTCGCCCCGGTGCCGCCGTGCGTTCGGCGTATCGCTTGATGCGCCCACCAAGATCAAGAGCATGTACATAGAGAGCATTCCCACCATGGACCGTATTCGCATCGTCGGCGGCACGCCCCTGCGGGGCTCCATTCCCATCGGAGGCGCCAAGAACGCGGCGCTGGCGCTCATGCCCGCCGCGCTGCTGACCGGGGAAACGCTGACGCTGTCGAACCTGCCGCACCTGGCCGACATCACCACCATGGCGAACCTGCTGTCTCAGCACGGCGTGCGCATGGAGATGAACGGCGAGGCCGGCGCCGGTGGCGCCCATGGCCGGGTGCTCGCCATGTCGACGCCCGAGGTCACCTCCACCACCGCGCCTTATGACCTGGTCCGCCGCATGCGCGCGAGCGTGCTGGTGCTGGGTCCGCTGGTCGCGCGCTTCGGGGAGGCGCGGGTGTCGCTGCCGGGCGGTTGCGCCATCGGCACCCGGCCGGTCGACCTGCACCTGAAGGCGCTGGAGGCGCTCGGCGCCACCATCGAGCTGACGGAAGGCTACATCACCGCCACCGTGAAGGGCCGCCTGAAGGGCGGCCACATCCTGTTCCCGCAGGTCACTGTCGGCGGCACCGAGAACGCCTTGATGGCCGCGGCCCTGGCCGACGGCGACACGGTCATCGCCAACGCCGCGCAGGAGCCCGAGGTCTGCGACCTTGCCCACTGCCTGAACGCCATGGGCGCAAAGATCGAGGGCATCGGCTCGTCCACCCTGCACGTCAAGGGCGTGACCAGCCTGCACGGCGCCGACTACAGCGTCATTCCCGACCGCATCGAGACCGGCACCTATGCCGTCGCCGCCGCCATCACCCGCGGCGATGTGGAGTTGACCGGGACGCGCAAGGGCATCATGGACGCCGTCGTCAAGACGCTGACGGAGGCGGGGGTGGAGATCACCGAGACCGAACGCGGCATGCGCGTGCGGGCCGACGGTGCCGACATCCGCGGCGTCGACGTGATGACCGAACCCTATCCCGGCTTTCCCACCGACATGCAGGCCCAGTTCATGGCGCTCATGGCGACGGCGTCGGGTGCCTCCATGCTGACCGAGACCATCTTCGAAAACCGCTTCATGCACGTGCCGGAGCTGACCCGCATGGGGGCGCGGATCACGGTCCACGGCGCTTCGGCCATCGTGCGCGGCATGCCGCGCCTGTCGGGCGCGCCGGTCATGGCGACCGACCTTCGCGCCTCGGTCTCCATGGTTCTCGCGGGTCTCGCGGCGGAAGGGGAGACCATCGTCAACCGCATCTATCACCTGGACCGCGGCTACGAGTGCCTGGAGCAGAAACTGGGCAACTGCGGCGCCCACATCGAGCGCCTGCGCGGCGAGCGGTAGGGGCGGCCGGCTGCCGGCGCTCGTGGGTCCCGAGTCCGCTGCCAGACCACGTGCGGGGGCGCCGCAAGACGCTCTCGCACCTTGCCCCTTGCCAGCGGCTGCGAATCCCGGTACACGTCTTCTCAGCATCAAGAGAGTGGGCTGACGCCCATCGCCAACCTGCCTGCCCGGGCAAGGTGGTGCTTCCTTCGGTGACGGAGGGAGGATGCGGCCGAACCGGCAACCAAACGGGACACACCCGGTCCACCGGACACAGCCGCCAAGCCGACGCGTCAGCCTTCTCGCCAGACCGAGGAGGCTTTTTCATGTGCTCGCGCAGCATTCAGTCCAACATCGACGCCGCCCTCGTCGTCGGGCCCCACGACGACGTCGCCTGGCTCGGCACCACGCCGGCGGGGGAGGGGGTCTATGCCGTCGTCCACCGGCGCGGCGGCGTCTTCACCCACCTGTATCGGGTCGCCGAAGGCGCCGTCCGCGGCCGTGGCGGGCTGGTGCATCTGGAAGCCGTTCTGCCCGGCGGCCGGCTGCGGGAGGCCCGGCAGCTTGCCGCCTACCGCCTGTCGGCCCGGCTGGATGCTCCGCCGGTGCGTGCCCCTCTTCAGGCGGCGGAGTAGAAAAATCCACCATGCCCCTGTAGTCGTTGCGTCAATTTCTTTGCGGGGATGCGTTGCGGCTGCTATCCTCTACCGCAGGTATAGGTCGGCGGGAGGGGGACCATGGCCGATCCCAGGTCACGTTCGCGCGCGGAAAACCTGACGGAATTCCGCCGTTTGAAAAGAATGTACGAGTCGCTGCCGCCGGAAAAGCGCAAGGCGCAGGAACCGCACATGCGCAAGCGCATGCAGGAGCTGTCCGACGCCCTGGCGCAGCAGAGCGGTGGCGGCGGGGGTGTCGTCGACATGGTGTCGAAGGGTCTGCTCTGGCTGGCGCTCATGCTGGCCGTTTTGGGCATCGGCTTTTTCGGCATCATGACGCTGGCGCGCATGTGATCGGCGGCCAGCAGCCTGATCCGTCGCATGATCGGGGTGGTTCGGCGGCGGGGAAACGTGTAAACATCGCCGCCATCATGCCGAACACCGCCGAGAAGACGTCATCCATGGCTCCTGAAAAGCTGGTGATCGCGCTCCCCAAGGGGCGCATCCTGGACGAATGCATGCCGCTGGTGCGGGCCGTGGGCATCGAGCCCGAGCCCGCCTTCGACGACCCCAAGAGCCGTGCGCTCCGCTTTTCCACAAACCATCCGCACATCGACATCGTGCGGGTGCGATCGTTCGACGTGGCCACCTTCGTGGCCTTCGGCGCGGCGCATCTGGGCGTGGCCGGCAACGACGTGCTGATGGAGTTCGGCTATTCCGAAATCTACGCGCCGCTGGACCTGAACATCGGCCACTGCCGCCTGGCCGTCGCCGAGCCCGTGGAGATGGAGGGGGAGGATGATCCCGCCCGCTGGAGCCACGTCCGTGTCGCCACCAAGTATCCCGAGGTGACCCGCCGGCACTTCGCGCGGCGCGGCGTGCAGGCCGAGTGCATCAAGCTGAACGGGGCCATGGAACTGGCGCCGGCGCTGGGCCTGTGCCGGCGCATCGTCGACCTGGTCTCCACCGGCTCCACGCTCAAGGCCAACGGCCTGGTGGAGATCGAGCACATCGTCGACATCACCTCGCGCCTGGTGGTCAACCGTACGGCGCTGAAGACCCGCCCCGAGGAACTGGGCGGCTGGATCGATTCCTTCCGAGAGGCCGTCAATGCCCGTTGAACTGTTCGCCGGCCAGGCCGGTTTCGCCGAAGCCCTGGACGCGCTGATCAACGACAAGCGCGAGACCAGCGAGGACGTCAACACCATCGTGGCCGACATCCTGCGCGACGTGCGCGCGCGCGGTGACGACGCTGTCATCGAATACACCTGCCGCTTCGACAAGCTGGACCTGACGCCGCAGACCATGCGCATCCCGGCCGCCGACATCCAGGCCGCCTACGAGCAGACCGAGACGGAACTGCTGGAGGCGCTGGAACTGGCGGCCGAACGCATCCGCGAGTACCACGGCCGCCAGGTGCCGGAGGGTTACGACTACACCGACGACGCCGGTGTGCGCCTGGGCAGCCGCTGGCGCGCCGTGCAGGCGGCGGGCCTGTATGTCCCCGGCGGCACAGCCGCCTATCCGTCGTCGGTGCTGATGAACGTCATCCCGGCCAAGGTGGCGGGGGTGGAGCGCCTTGTCATGTGCGTGCCGGCGCCGAACGGGGTGCTCAACCCGCTGGTGCTCGCCGCCGCCAAGGTGGGCGGGGCCGATGAGATCTACCGCATCGGCGGTGCCCAGGCGGTGGCCGCCATGGCCTACGGCACCCAGACCATTGCCCCGGTGGACAAGATCGTCGGCCCCGGCAATGCCTTCGTCGCCGCCGCCAAGCGCCAGGTCTTCGGAACGGTGGGCATCGACAGCATCGCCGGTCCGTCGGAAATCCTGGTGGTGGCCGATGCCGACAACGACCCGGCCTGGATCGCCGCCGACCTGCTCAGCCAGGCCGAGCACGACACGGCGTCCCAGTCCATCCTGATTACCGACAGCGCCGATTTCGCGCGTGCGGTGGGCGAAGCCGTGGAAGGCCATCTGCAGACGCTCGCCCGCGCCGAGATCGCGCGGCAGAGCTGGAACGACCACGGCGCGCTGATCGTGGTGGACAGCATCGACGATGCCGTGCCGCTCATCGACCGCGTGGCGCCCGAGCACCTGGAACTGGCCGTTGCCGATCCCGACGCGCTGGCGGAGCGTATCACCAATGCCGGTGCCATCTTCCTGGGGCGCTACACGCCGGAAGCGGTGGGCGATTACGTCGGCGGGCCGAACCATGTGCTGCCCACGGCGCGCTCGGCGCGATTTTCCTCGGGCCTGGGGGTGATCGACTTCATGAAGCGCACCTCGCTGCTGGGCTGCACGCCCGACGCGCTGGCGGCCATCGGTCCGGCGGCGGTGAAGCTGGCGGAGGTCGAGGGCCTGGGCGCCCACGGGCTTTCCGTGGCGCTGCGCATGAACGTGCCGCGCGGCCAGGGCTGAGACGGGACGAGGGACGGAGAAAGGGGAAGGTGATGAACGCCGCTCCGCCGAAGACAGAGGTGATCGCCGACGTCAAGCTGGACGAAAGGACGCTCGTGCGCCGCAAGCCCGAGGTGGAGCACGAGCGCGCCGTCGCCATCTACGACCTGCTGGAAGAGAACACCTTCCACATCCGGGATGACAGCATCACCGGCCCCTACATCCTGCACCTGTCGCTGGCGGAAAATCGCCTGATCGTCGACGTCCGCGACAAGGACGACAACGACCTGAAAAAGATCACCCTGCCGTTGTCGCCGTTCCGGGCCATCGTGAAGGACTACTTCATGGTCTGCGAAAGCTACTACGGTGCCATCAAGACGGCCTCTCCCTCGCAGATCGAGGCCATCGACATGGGCCGCCGCGGCCTGCACAACGAGGGCGCGGAGCTTCTGCGCGAGCGCCTGGATGCGGAGGTGGAGATGGACGTCGACACCTCGCGCCGGCTGTTCACGCTGGTCTGCGTCCTCCACATCCGGGGCTGAGGGGCAGGGCGCCGTGTCGGAGAGCCTGCCGCAAGCCGTTCTCTTCGCCTGCACCATGAATGCCATTCGCTCCCCCATGGCGGAAGGCATCATGAAGCGGCACCACGGCACCCGCGTGTTCGTCGACTCGGTGGGCGTGCGCAAGGGCGAGCTTGACCCCTTCGTCATCGCCGTCATGGACGAGGTCGGCATCGACGTCTCCGGCCACAGGCCGAAAACCTTCGAGGAACTGGAGGACGGCAGTTTCGACGTCATCGTCTCGCTGTCGCCCGAGGCCCAGCACTCGGCGGTCGAGATGACGCGCACCATGGCGTGCGACGTGCTGTTCTGGAACACCTTCGACCCGGCCATCGTGGAGGGCACGCGGGAGATGCGGCTGGATGCCTATCGCCAGGTCCGCGACGAGCTGACGCGGCGCATCCTGGACACCTTCCCCCCGGTGCGCCTGCCGGCCGGCTGAGCCCGCCATGTCCAATGGCAGTGTGCGCATTGTCCGAAAGTCTCCATCTTCCTGAAAACACTTGACCTCGCGCCAGTGTCACCGCATTTGTTTGGCGCACTGACCGACAAACGGTCACGGGAACAGTCGGCGGGCCGGGTAAGGAAAAGATGGCCAAGGAAGATCTGATCGAGTTCCAGGGCAAGGTGGTGGAACTGCTGCCCAACGCCATGTTCCGCGTCCAGCTGGAGAACGGGCACGAAATCCTCGCCCACACCTCCGGCAAGATGCGCAAGCACCGCATCCGCGTGCTTGCGGGCGATGCGGTGACGGTGGAAATGACCCCCTACGACCTGACCAAGGGTCGCATCACCTTCCGCTTCAAGTAAGCCGTCCCGAGCCGGGGACGGCGCCAAGGAGTTTTCATGAGCGACGACACGGCGCGCCCGCGCCTGGTTCTCGCGTCGGCCTCGCCGCGCCGTCTCGACCTGCTGAAACAAATCCACATCACGCCCGATGCGGTCGACCCGGCCGACATGGACGAAAGCCCCCTGCGCGACGAGCTTCCCCGCGACCACGCCGCGCGCCTGGCCGCCGAAAAGGCGCGCGTGGTGGCCGCCCGGCACCCCGGCTGCGCCGTGCTGGCCGCCGACACGGTGGTCGCCGCCGGCCGCCGCATCCTGCCCAAGGCGGAGGACGAGGCGACGGCGCGCGCCTGCCTGGAGCTTCTGTCGGGCCGCCGCCACAAGGTCCACGGCGGGGTGACGCTCATCGGGCCGGACGGGCGGGAACACCACCGGCTGGTCACCACGGCGGTCACCTTCAAGCGCCTGGATACGCGCGAGATGACCATGTACCTGCGCTCCGGCGAGTGGCACGGCAAGGCCGGCGGCTACGCCATCCAGGGGCTGGGCGGGCTGTTCATCCAGCAGATCATCGGCAGCTATCCCAACGTGGTCGGCCTGCCGCTGCTGGAGACCGCCAACCTGCTGGCGTCCGTCCACATCCGGCCCGAGGCCTGAGGCCATGCCGCGCGGCGGCAGCATTCTCGTCTCCGACGGTCCGGGCGAATCCCGCGCCGCCATCCTGGACGACGGCGGCAGGCTGGTGGCGCTGTTCCTGCACCGCGCCCACCGCGCGGAGGCGGGAAGCGTGCACCTCGGCCGCGTCACCGGACGGCTGCCGGACGGATCGGCGGCCTTCGTCGACATCGGCGAGCCGGATGCGGCGTTCCTGAATGCCCCCGACGCGCGCGTCCTGGGCGGGCTGCCGGCCGAGGGGGCGGCGGTGGTGGTGCAGGTGCGCCATGCCGCCCGGCGGGGGAAGGGCGCCCGGCTGACGGCCGATGTGTCGTTCTCCACGCCGCTGCTCGCCTACGGCCCCTTGCGGCCGGGCGTCGCGGCCTCGGGCAAGCTGGCGAAGGACCGGGCCAAGGCGCTGACGGCACTGCTGCGCGGGCTGGCGGAGAAGGGCGAGGGGCTCGTCGCCCGCACCGCTGCCGCCGATGCCGCGCCGGAGGCCCTGGGAGCCGACCTGGCGCGCCTGCGGGCGGAGTGGACGCTGATCGACAAGGCGCGGGCGACCGCGGGGCCGGTGCCGCGCCGCCTCTCTCCGCCGCCCGACCTGCTGGCCGAGGCGCTGGCCCGCTGGCCGGAGCCGGACGCCATCGTGTTCGAGGGCGCCACCGTTCCCGCCCAGGCCCGCCGCCGTCATCCCGCCCTGTCGGACATCATGGAGGCCGCGCGCCCCGACCTGTTCCTGCGCGAGGGCGCCGACGAGCAGGTGGAGGCGGCCCTCTCGCCCCGCGTGCCGCTGCCTTGCGGCGGGGCGCTGGTCATCGAGCCGACCGCGGCGCTGGTGGCCGTGGACGTGGACGCCGGCCCGGCCGCGCCGTCCGCCGCCAACGCCGAGGCGGTGGCCGTGCTTGCGCGGCAGTTGGAGGTGCGCGGGCTGGCGGGGCACGTGGTGGTGGATTTCATCCCCGACCGCCGCGACCCTCGCCGCCGGGACCTGATCGCGCTGTTGAAGCAGGCGCTTGAGGACGATCCGGCGGCGCCCTATGTCGCGGGCGTCTCGCCGCTGGGGCTGGTGGAACTGTCCCGCCGCCGCGCTGCACCGCCGCTGGCGGACCTCTTGTGCGACGCCGACGGCCGGCTCTCGGCGGAGACGGTGGCCCTGGCCGCCCTGCGCCGGGTGCTGCGGGAGGCCGAGGCTCTTCCCGGTGGTGCGCCTGTGCTGGAGGCCGCGCCCCAGGTGATCGAGGCCCTGCGCGGCCCGCTCCGCGCCGCGCTGGCCGAGGCGGAAGCGCGCCTGTACCGGCCGTTGACCCTGCGGGCGCGGGATGATCTTGCCCGCGACCGTGTCGAGACCGTGTTTTCCTGATTGTTCAAGGACCCTTGCCCGTGACCGCCAAGCCCGAACCTGCCCGCGTCAGCACCGCCAAATGCCCCACCTGCGGCAAGCCGACGGCGGCGCGCTATCGCCCCTTCTGCTCCAAGCGCTGCGCCGACGTGGACCTGGGCCGCTGGCTGGGCGAAACCTACCGCGTGCCCACCGAAGAACCGGCGCCGGAGGGCTGGACGCCCGAGGACGGCGAGCGCTGACGCGCCGGCCGGCCGGCGCTGTCTAACCCCTTGTCGAATTTTTGCATTTTTGTGCTGGACAAGGCTGCGGAGGTTCCGTATAAAGCCGGCCTCACGACGGGGCACGCACCGCCCCGAAGGCCCGGCGCCCGGGTAGCTCAGTTGGTAGAGCAGGGGATTGAAAATCCCCGTGTCGGCAGTTCGAATCTGTCCCCGGGCACCACTCTGAAGGCCGCCGACCTGACCGGGTCGGCGGCCTTCGCCGTTTCGGGGCCGGGCCGGGGCGGCGGATCACGCCTCCGCCTTCACCTGCGCCGGCGTCTTGTGCGAACCGCCGACATAGCGGCTCTCCACCGGCTTCAGGTCCTCGTCCAGTTCGTAGACCAGAGGCACCGCATAGGGAAACTCCACGTGCGGGATGACGTCGGGCGGCACGCTGTCCAGTTCCATGGCGATGCCGCGTAAGGAATTGCCGTGGGCGGAGATCAGCACCGTCTCGCCGCCCTTCAGCGCGCTGGCGATGGGGCCGTGCCAGAAGGGCATGCAACGGTCCACCGTGTCCTTCAGGCACTCCGTCAGCGGCAGGCTGTTCTGCGGCACGGCCTTGTAGCGCTCCTCGTGGTGCGGCGCGCGCTCGTCGTCGGGGTGCAGTTCCGGTGGCGGCACGTCGTAGGAGCGGCGCCAGATGTGCACCTGCTCCTCGCCGACCTCCTTCGCCTTTTCGTCCTTGTTCAGACCCTGCAGGGCGCCGTAGTGGCGTTCATTCAGGCGCCAGTCGCGGGTGACCGGAAGCCACATGCGGTTCATGGCGTCCAGCGTCAGCCACAGGGTGCGGATGGCGCGCGTCAGGACCGAGGTGAAGCACACCGTCGGCCGGATGTCCTCCGCCGCCAGGGCCTCGCCGGCGGCCCATCCCTGCTTGCGGCCGTCTTCGGTCAGGTCGACGTCCGTCCAGCCGGTGAACAGGTTTTTCTTGTTCCAGACGCTTTCGCCGTGGCGCAGCAGGATCAGGCGGGGCATGCGATGCTCCTTCGTCGTCAACGGTCGCACTTTGCGCCACCAACGCGCGAGGGCGGCCTCTGGTCCCGGTGCCGCCGGCGGGCTATGGTAGGGTCATGAAAACCTCTCTGCGCCTGGACCGCCTGCTGTTCGTCGACCTGGAGCTGACCTGCTGGGAGGGCATGCCGCCCCCCGGCGAGCAGAGCGAGATCATCGAGATCGGCCTGGCCGAGGTGGACGCCGAAGCCCTGACCGTCACCCGCAGCGGCCGCTATCTCGTCCGCCCGCGCCACTCCGCGGTGTCGGAGTTCTGCGCCGATCTGACGGGCGTGACCCAGGACGCCGTCAAGCGCCACGGGCGACCGCTGGCGGAGGTGTTCGGCACGCTGAAGAAGGATTGGGGCCCCGCCCGCAAGGCCTGGTACGCCTGGGGCGCCGACCGCATTCTGCTGGACGAGGCGGTGGAGCGCGGCGATGCCGAGGCGCATCCGTTCTCGCCGGGCTTTTTCGACATGGCGCAGCTATACGCGACCCTGCGCGGCTGCGGCGCGCGCGTGTCGCTGGAGGATGCGCTGAAGCGCGAAGGGCTGGAGCCGCAGGGCCGCCGCCACTCCGCCGAGGGCGATGCGGTGGACGCCGCGCATGTATGGATGCGGCTGGCCGGCTGCCTGCGCTGAAGTGGCTCTTGATCGGAATGCGGCCGCGGCGGTAGGACGGCCGTGCCCGGTTCCGAACCACGAGACGACGCCATGACCACCACCGCCGCCGCCGCGCCGACCTTCGCCATGCAGCCAATCACGGCCGAGGACACCGAAGCCCTTCTGGGGCTCAACAACGCGGCCGTGCCCCACGTCAACGACCTGGATGCGGCGGCCTTCCGCGCCATCGTTGACGAGGCGACGGTGGCCGTGAAGGCTGTGGATGCCGAGGGCGGCGTCGCCGGCTTCGTCCTCGCCCTTGTCCCGGGCAAGCGCTACGCCAGTGAAAACTATGCGTGGTTCTGCGCCAACATGGGCGACGAGGGCTTCCTCTACGTCGACCGCATCGTGGTGGACCCGACGCGGCGGCGCTCCGGTGCGGCGCGGGCCCTGTACGAGCATGTGTTCGCCGAGGCCGGGCGGACGGGCGCGCCGCGTGTGACCTGCGAGGTCAACGTGCGCCCGCCCAACCCGGGCTCCATGGCCTTCCACGAAGCGCTCGGCTTCCAGGGCGTCGGCGAGATCGAGCCCTACGGCGGCACCAAGCGGGTGCGCCTGCTGGCCAGACCCGTCGGGTGATCAGCGCCCGGTACGGACGCGGGAGGGCCGGAGTCCGGCGGCCGTACAGGCCGCGGCACAGGCGGTCATGACGAACATCAGCTTGACGATTCCCAGCATCGCGAGGTCTCCCCTGGTGGTTTTTGTGATGCCTCCCCGGCGGCCGTCGGTGATATATCCCGACCACTCCGCACAGGTATCCTGGCATACGCCGGTCGCCGTGTCGCGGATCGGCTGCTGCCGCCGCTGCCGGTGATTTTCCAGCGACCGCCGGCGTCACTGGCGGCGGTCATGGACCGGCTGCCCGGGCCGCTGATTGTCCGACGGACCTCCGGTCACTGCTCCCTTGTTCGCGGCAATTTCCCTGGATTCGGGGTCCACATTCATCCCAGCCGCTGGCTTCCGTGTCTCCAGGCGATCCTCATCGCGCCGGCAAATCCTTCTGTTTCAACGCCTTCCTCCCATCATAAGGGGCTCAACGCGCAAGGGTTGAAAAAAGTGTAAAAAGCCGGAAAGGTAGATGAAGGGAGGCGCCAACGGGGCGGTTGAAAAGGGGGATGGCGTGGAGTTCGAGGACAAGACGCTTCTGGCGTTCACCGATCCAGAGGCACGGGCGACAGTGCTGTCGTCCGACGCGGTGCGCGCCGTTGTCCATGCGGCCTATCGCATCCCCATGGGCACCCTTGGTGCACAGGCAACGCCGCATTTCGACAGTCTGGAATACGGTCGCTTCCGCGCCGAGACCCGCACGGAAATCCAGCAGAGCGGCTACAGCATCCGCTTCGGAGAGCAGGACCACGACCCGTCGCTCGCCGGCCGGCCGGATGTGGACCTTCTCTGGCGCGGGGCGGTGACGGCCTCCACACGGCGGGAGCGTGCCGTTGTGGGGGTGCGGACGAGCCCGGCCGTCCGCATTACGGACCTGGATAGCGATCTGCCCGATCCGCCGCCCGCCGATCCTCAGGCCCTTGACCGGGCCCGCCGCGCGGCACTCTTGGCGCGCCTGCGTGCTGCCGCCATCGATCCCGACGCCATGACCGAGGCCGTGATCGACGGTTGGGTCCGCAAGATGTTCGCCGACAGCCTGTCGCAGGCCCTGGCGCGGGCGCATGACCACGGGGTGCCGCTGCACCAGATCGCGCTGTCGTTCGCGCCGGTTCCGGGCTCGGACGTCGCGCGGGCGCGGCGGTTTCCGGTGGCGGCGGCGGTGCTGATTCGCGACCCGACGCAGGCGGGGTTCCGGCTCTCAGATTTTCTGCGTGCCAGCCATACGGTCCTGGAGCAGATGCAGGTCCAGGGGGTTGAGCCGCCCGAAGGTGACGAGGACCTGCCGAAGGGGCGTCCGGTGGTTCTGTGGCTGGTGCCCGAAGACTGGTTTGACGACGAAGCCTGGCCGGCCGGGGAAAACGCCGCCGCTCCCGAGGCGGCCCGCCTGGCGCGCATCACCCATGCCACGTCCTGGCTGGCGGGGCAGGGCATCGCACTCGCACCCGTCGGACGGTAGACGCCCGGCGGGTTATTTCATGGGCCGGCGACGGCTGTCAGGGGGAGAAAGATCATGGCCATTGCCTTTCCGTTCGTCGAAGTCTCCGTCGACGACAGCGACCTGCAGCCAGAGGCCCGGCGTGCCCCCGGCGTGCTGGCCGTGGTGGGCAGCACCAACGGAGCCGGAAGCGCGGCGGCGAACGACCCCGTCGTGATCGACGCGCTGGCCGACGCCACGGCGCGCTTCAACCGCGTGGACGGAGACGGCGCGCCCAACCCCGAAACCCCGTTGTACCGGGCGCTGGCGGCGGTGTTCCAGCAGGACCCGCGGCCCAGCAAGGTCTATGCTGTCAAGCTGGACGGTGACAACGACTGGGCTGCGGCCTTTCGCGCGCTTGAGGCGGCCGACGACATCACCTTCGTCACCGTGGCGGACGCCGTGATCCAGGGCGGGGAGGGCGATCCGCTGGCGCCGATCACCGCCCTGAAGGCCCATTGCGACAACCAGTCGGCCGCCGGCAACAAGCGCATCGGCGTCGCCGCCGTCGATCCGGCGATCGGCCGCAGCGATGCCTACGCGGAAACCGTCACCGGCCTTGCGGCTCCGCTCAAGACGTCGGGCTCGCGCATGGCCGTGGTGGCGGCGCGCGGCGCGGTCGACCCGTCCGGCAACACCGCCCAGGTGGCGGCGGCGGCGGCCTCGGCCATCGCCGGGCAGCCGGTGGCGGCCTCCATCGTGCTGAAGAGCGTCACGGGCTTCACCATGCCGCTGGCCGGGCAGTATTCGCCGGGCGAGATCAAGGCCCTGAGCCAGGACGGCATCATTCCGGTCATCGACCCGGCGCTGATCGTGGGCGAGGGCCTGCACTTCGCCGAAGGCACCATGTACGACGCCCAGCCCACCTACATCGACACGGTGCGGCTGCTCGACGACGTCGAATTCCGCCTGAAGGCCGGCCTGATCGGCATGATCGGGGATGCCCGGATCACCCGCGCCGGCCTGGCCGCCGTCATCCGCAAGGCCAACGGCATTCTGGGGGTGGTGCAGCGCGACGGCGGCATCACCGGGTCGAGCATCATCATCCCGGTCTATGACGCGCTGCTCAAGCCCGCCGCCGCCCGCACGGCCGCCGAGGACCAGATCATCGCCACAGCGCGCGCCCAGCGGCTGGTGGACATGACGGTCATCATCGTCCTTGGCCCGGCGATCCACCGTCTGAGCATCACGCTGCAGCCGCGCTTCTGAGGCGCGGCCGCCCGCCCTGCACTTGCCTAGCCCGATAGGAGCCCACAGTCATGCCGTCCTGGAACTCCCGCCTTGTCGTCAAATACGACACCGGCAGCGGCGAAAAGACCATCACGCCCATCGAAAGCTTCCAGCCCAGCTTCGCCATGAACGCCGAGCCCCTGCATTCGGTGGAGGCGATCAACATCGGCGTCATCGCCATGCCCGAGCAGATCAACTTCACCATCACCGTGAAGGCGCTTGGGACCGCGACGGCGGAACTGACCAAGCTGGCGCTGGACCGCACGGCGTTCCGGGTGGTGATGGAGGAAGTGGACGACGGCAGCGATCCGGAATGGTCGCTGACCGAGGTTCTGCTGGACAACTGCTTCATCACCAATGCGACGCCCAGCTCAGCGGCCATTTCCGGGGCCCCCACGGCGACGTTCTCCGGTTTCGCCCTGGGCGGCGAGGCCAAGTCTGCCAGCCAGGACGCGGCCGCCGTCGGCGCGCCCATCGAAAGCTGATGGCGGACACCACGTTCGGCGTTCTGGGCGGCGGCAGCGTGCCCCGGCGCCCCAAGCGCGTCACCCGCACCGGGCTCGCGCTGGTCCACGAGAACGAAATCGTCTACCCGGCGGCCGGCGGCGAGGCGGAAGCGATCCAGGCGGTCGAAGACGCCGGCACCACCGTTCAGGTCTTCTTCCCCGTTCAGGTGGAACTGCGCGAGGTCGCTCCGCGCTCGTCGACCGCTGGCGACGGCACAGGCGGCGAGGCCGAGGAGCGCACCCTGCGCGCGGTCGCGGCGGTCCTGTCCGACGGTTGAGGAGGCGCGTGCGGCATGCCGGTGGAGGTGCACATACCGCTTACGCTGCGGCTTGATCCGGCGCTGGCCCGGGCCGAGCACCTGGCGGAGGTGGAGGCGGCCGTGTCCGCCGCCGCCCGCCGGGCGCTGGCCGAAGTCGATGCCGAGGTGATCGCGCCGCGCGGGGGCTATGCCGTGCCCCGCCTGCACGCGCCCACCTTCACGTGGGCGGGCGCGGCCGCAGCTTTGTCAAGGGACTGGCAGCAGGATGCCGAGCGGGCGGTGTCAGCCGGTCTGCGCGCTGCCGTGGCGGCCACACCCAACACCGCCGCCGCCCGACTCACCCAGGCGCCCGAGCCGGTGCCGGCGGCGCCACGGGACAGGATGGAGCGCGGCCGCCGGCGGGGCGGCCGCTATCGCATCCCCAGCTATGCCGGCGGTACCGCCGATGTTCCCATCTACATGGCCGGCCCCGAGGCCCCGGAGGTGGACCGCGATACCCAGCGCGTCAGGCTGTGGGCCTGGGACGGAAGCGACGCCGACTATTTGCGGCAGAGCATCGGCCGGTTTCTTCTGACTGTGCCGGACTCTCATGCGCCGCTCGGGCAGCCGGTCGGCGTTCTTCTGATTGTTCCGGGCGCGTATGCCGTCGTGGTGGTGAAGGTCACGCAGCGCGCCGACGGGCGTCTGTACTACCGCCACGTCGCGAATTTCGAGGTCGGGCAATCCGTCCAGAGAACCGAGATCGACGATGAGGGCGACGTCGCCGTTTCCGGCGGAGCCATGCCGACGGCGCCCCGGGTCACCTTGCGGAAGGTCGTTCCGGTCGGCGGCGCTGAAGCCTATCTGCGGGAGCGGTACTACGAGGTGGCCCGTGAAATCCTTGCGCAGGAGGGGGCAAGCCTGGACGCGGACATGCGCGAGGCCCTTGATGCGCACGCCGCCAGTGCCGCCGGATCGCTGATCCACAAGCAGGGGTATCTGGCCGCGCTCGAGGCTCCGGGGGATACGACCTGGTGTTCCGTTCCGCCCGATGCGTTTCCCGGCTCCAGCCTGGCCGTCTTTCCGATGACGCACGTCGCGCCGCGCGCCGAGGCGTACGGCAAGGACGGGGGCGACGTCGCTGCGGCGGGCACGGCGGAAGACGGTGGCGCCGGTGTCGATGCCAATGCCGGTGCCGATGGCCGTGAAAACGCCGGCGCCGGCGGTGGTCGGCGTGGTGCGGCCTTCGGCGGGCCCGCGCCCGGGGAGGCCCTGACCGGGCCGGCCGCCTTCTATCCCGCCAGCCCCGACGGCACCACCGTCGAACTGGGCCTGGGCTCCTTGAATGGCGAGCCCAGCCTGGACGAGCTGGGCCGCTTCGGCGATGCATTGAGCCGGCTGATGCGGCAGATCGCCTTCCGCCTGGAAATGCCGGAAGGCGACCATTGCGGCAGCTTCGCCATCGCCGCCGCGTACATGATCGGCGTCCGCGCGTCCTCGGTCGCCACCCATGCCGAGACGGCACCGTCGAGCACCCGCCCGACACCCGGCGGCGGCGGGAACCTGGGCAGCATCGACATGGCGCCCGAACGCAGCCGGGCGGTGCAGGTGATGCGCTATGTGGCCGGCGTCACGCCGCTGCTGACCCGCTTCCAGCATCTGATGGTCGAGGTATACGACCTGCCGCCCATCAAGCGGATGATCACCGGCACGTTCGAGGGCGACGGCGTCGGATGGGCGCTGGCTTTCTACAAGCGCTATTCGCCGACGGTGGAACGGGCCACCGGCGCCCTGTTCAAGCGGACCTGCCAGATCGTCATGCTGCAGCTTCTGCGCGCGTCCGAGCAGCAGATACGGGCGCGGCTGGCCAACATGGATCGCTATTACGGCCAGGTTCGGGCGCTTATCCTGGGCCTGGTCGCGCCGGAGGCCGACCTGCGGCAGTTGCGCGACCGCCTGCGGGAGGACGCCGCATGGTCCGGCGAGACCTCGGCCATGATCGGGCAGGTCTATTCCTCGTGGAAGGACGCGCGCGGCGCGCTCACCGCGTCGCTCGGCCAGCAGGTGCTGGACGAAGCCGCCTTGCGCGATCCTGGCGGCCGCAAGGCCGGCGAGATCGTCCGCACGCCGCAGGGCGCCCGCATCCGCGATGCCGACGGGCGGCTGTGGTCGGTCGCCGAACTGGAGCAGGCCATTGCCTTCCGCCACGGCATGGCGACGTCCGTGGATCCTCTGATCCACCAGTTCCAGGACATTCCCGAAGTGGTCGGCGCGTTCCGCCAGAACCCCGGTGCCGCGCGCGCGTACCTGGAAAGCCTGCTGCAGGAGATGCTCGCCAACAACGCGGAAATGCAGCGCAAGACCAAGGCGGAAGACGATTTCGCCTTCCTGTCCGGCAAGATATCCGACGACCTGCCCAACCGGACCGTGCCCTACACAAGCTACAAGCTTCAGGGCGTCCACCTTCTGGCGCACGAAGCCGTCGGCGACGCCTTCCAGGGCGACCGCGCCTATGCCGGCGGCCTCGACTTCGTCATGAGCGTGGAACTGGGCCGCCAGGGGCTGGTGGCCTTCGGCCAGACGGTGAGCCTGCTGGCCCTGGCCGTGGTTTGCCCGCCGCTGGCCATGGTTGCCGGTGCGGGGGTGGCGGCTGCCTCTTATGCCGACGCCGCCGGGCAGGCGCGCCTGTACGGCGCGATGATCGATCCGGAGGTCATCCTGTCCAAGGCACAGGTGGAGATGGACCTGTTCCTGGCCGAACTTGAGGTCGTCATGGCGGCCATCGACGTGGTGGTGCCGGTCCTGAAAACGGCCGGTGCCGGAGCCCGCGTGGTGGGCCGGCAGGGTTCTGCGGCCGGCGTGGGCGCAATGGGGCGCCACGCCCGTCGCCGGTTCATGGACAGCATGGCCGAGCAGGCCCGGCATGGCATCGAAGTCGCCGTCGCCAAGGAGGTGCTGACCGAACAGGCCATGGGGCAGGTGATGCCGCTGGTTCTCGGGCCGCTCATGCGGGAAATCCACCGCGAGATCACGATCGGTGCCGGCGGAGGGGCAGCCCGAAGCGGGCCGGGCGGCCCGGTGGCGCCCGCAGCCGCCGAGCCCGTGGCCGACGAGGCCGAAAACGCCCTCATCCAACGCCTTGAGGAATACCAGGAGGGCCTGCGCGACGAGAGGCTGCCCAGCGCCGAGGAGGCGCCCTGACCATGCGCTTTTCGTTCCGCGGCCACGACACCGGCATAGACCTTGGCGCCATCATCGCCGGCGACGAGGGCTTTGGCGCCGCCCGGCGTCGCATGACCGACGAATTGGGTTTCCCGCCGGAAAAGGCCGACCGCATCCTTGAGGACATGCTGGGCACCACCCTTCTGCGCTACGGCAACCATCTGGTGCGCGAGAAGTCGGGCCTGGTGGCCAAGGTGGTCGACCTGCGTGACCGGCTGGACACGCTGTACGACGAGCTTCTGAACTTCGAACGCCGGGACGGGTCGGGCGGGCGCCTTTCCGGCGACCGGGACGACCTCGACACGCAGCTTCGGAAGATCGAGGGCCTTTATTCCGAGCTGGATGCCGCGCTCAAGGACCTGGGCAAGCCCTTCCACGACATCGAGCCGCCGCCGGACATCGCGCTCGGCCTGCCCGAACACCTGGTGAAGGAGATCAGGGAGACGGACGCCTCCGTCCGCACCCAGGACCGGCGTGACGTGACCGCCGACCTGACGCCCACGAAACCCGGCCGGCGGTCGCGGATCGAGGGCGGTCACTACACCTTCAAGCGCAACCCGGACGGCAGCTACACCCGGTTCTTCGCCGACGACGCATCGGTGCGTTTCCGGGTGCGGAACGGCCGCTACCACGTGGAAACCTTCGATCCCTCGGGCAACAAGCAACTGGAATTCAGCGAGTTCGACGTGCTCCAGTCGCCCTATCAGCGCCGGCCGCGCACGACGGCGCTGATGCAGTGTCACCACGGCCTGCAGAACTCGCTGATGACCAAACTGTTCAAGACGTACAACTACGACGGCGGCGCGGCACCCACTATCTGGCTGCGCAACAGTCGTCGGGGCTCGCCCCACGGCTCGATCACGGCCGTGCAGAACGGGCAGAAGTCGACGCGCAACGCCGCCGGCATCACGTTCGAGGACATCCGGGAATGGGCAATCGCCGATTTGCGGATCACCCAGATGCCGGAACACAAGATCGCCGAGTATCTGGCCGTGTTCGACGCCTATTTCGAAAGCGCGGTGCTGCCCAACATTCCCAAGGACAAATACGACGAACTGCTGGGGAACTGGCGGCCGAAATGAGCAGGAAGCAGAAGCAAAGGAACAGCGGGCCGGGCGGACACAGCGGACCGCCCCCCACCATCGACCGGGTCATCGCGCGTGCCCTGGAGGGCGGCGCCCGCCCTGAACCCGCGCGGCCCCAGGAACTGGCGCGCATGGCGCAGGTCGCGCCCATGCCGGCGGAGCTGACGGCGCTCTACACCGCGCGGTTCGACCTGGCGGTGGGGCCCGTCGAGCTGCTGGAGCCCCCCGTTTTCGAAGACGTCAACGGCGGCCGGGCCGCCTTCGGTGAACTGGCGGACATGACGTATTTCGCCACCGACCGGGCGGAGGGCGTCTTCTTCCTGGACATGTTCGACCGCCTCGGCCTCGGACCCGGCTTCGTTTTCTGGGTGGAGCGCGGGCTCATGGCCGCCGACGAGGTGGTGCCCTGCGGTGAAACGCTGGCCGCCTTTCTGGCAGCCGTGCAGGACGGCCACCACCCCTGGCACGCGCCGACGCTGGGCGAACGCGCGCTGGAGCGGTTCCGCGCCGCGGCTGCCAATCCCCCTCCGGGCGTCGACCTTCGCCCCGGCATCGCGCCGGTTGCATTCGTGCAGGCCCGGCGTGCGGGGGGTCTGGTGGTGAGCTTTGCCCTGGGAGAGATCCTCAAGGTCACCGACGGTGTCTATTTTGCCGCCTCGCGCCGCGAAATCGTGCCTTTCAACCAAATGCGGGCCGTCGCCGGAGGCGGCGTCGTGATCGTCGGCCACGATCCCGAGCTTGGCACGCTCGGTGTCACCCAGGGCGACTGGCAGGACCTGCCGGCCGACCGGCTTCTGGCCTGCAGCGACCCTGAACACCCGGAAACCGGCCGGCTGCTCGGCCGGTTCGCCGACGTGCTCACCTTCTGGATCGAGGAGGCCCGCCGCGCATGAGCAGCTCCACCTTTCAGCGCCACGGAATGCCCAGCGCCATCATCGGTCTTGTCGCCGCGCCGGTGCCGTTGTGGTCGGTGACGTCGATCAGCCTGACGTCAAGCTACCACCTGCCGCCCATCGGCACGCAGAGCGACCGCGTCCTGATGAACTCCCACGACGACAGGATCAGCCTGACCGCCGTGCTGCCCGGACAGTTGCGGTTCGTGTGGAAGGAGGCGCTGGAGACCTTCGCCGAGCAGGCCATCGCCTGGAACCCCTTGCAGGACCTCACCAACGGCGAGGTCGGGGGCCTGTTCCTCTGGACCTCCATGACGCTGCGGACCGACATCTACATTGAAAGCCTGACGTTTTCCGCCAGCGCGCAGAAGCGCAAGGCGCTGGACGTCAGCATGACGCTCGCCCACCTGCCGCGCCCCGGTCTTCTGCCTCAGGCGCTGGACGTCGCCAACGTGGCGATCAGTTCCGCCATCGATCCGTTCACGGGGTGATGCCATGAATCTGAACACCCCCACCATCGCCGCGCTGAATCCGCCGGCTGCCGAAGACGGCGGCGGTATCCCCGCAGTGCCGGCCGGGTTCACACGCCTCCGGGTCGACGTCGCGCGCGGCTTGCCGTTCCGCCTGCCGTTCGGGCCCGACGGCTTCCGCGCTGTCCTGTTCCTCTCGAGCGGCCAGGTGCGCCGCTGGCTGACGGAGCCCCGCGACTTGGTGATCGCCCGGGGCGCCGATCAGGGCGCCTCCGCGCCAGCGCCCGTCCCGGGCCTTCCAACGTCGGACGCTGTGCTCTCGGCCTTGGCTGAAAGCCGCTCCAGGCCCGCGCCGCGCATCCTGTTCATTGCCGACGGCGTGGCGGCCGGCGCGTGCCCTCTCGTCGCCGGCCACCGGATGCTTCTGCCGGCGGTGTCGGCCGGGCCGGCGTCGGCGGGCGTCGAGTTGATGGTGCTGTCCTTCACGCTCACGTCCGGGGCCATGGCCGGCCCGGCTGTCGCGGGCAGCCGGATCGACCTGGCATGGCGGACGCTGCGCGACGGCAGCCCCGCCTTCGACGCCCAGGTTTGCCGCGAGAGCCTGCGCGGCCGGCTGTCCTACCTGACAGGGCCGAAGAACAAGCGCGAGCGCATCGCCGTGGAGGCTGAAAGCGAGTCCTCCGGCACAGGCGCCGCCGCCGCCGTGCCCGGCGGACTGAACTGGAGCCTGCTGCATGGCTGAGAGCGACCCGACGATGCGCCCGGGCCGGTCGCCGGGCTGGCGACTGACCTTCCATGCCGCCGATGGTGAGGCGGTGGGCAAGAAGCTGTTCGCGGTCGATCACACGGATCATTACGCCGATCTCTCGGTCTCCCTTGAGGGTGGCCTGACGGCCGGACGGCTGACCGGGACGCTGTGGCGCCTGCGGGACGACCATTTCGCCGCCCTCGCCAACGCGCAGGCGGGCGCCGGTCCTGCCGGCGCCACCACGCGCGTGGAGCGTCCGGCGGGCATCTTCGTTTCGGTGCACCTGTTCTGGCGCGATCGGGTGGGTGACGCGCCGGACGACGATGCGGCGCCGGTGCTGGAGACGTTCCGCGTCACCCGCCTTGCCCGATCGGTGGAGGGGCTGGAGATCGCCACCCACGTCGAGGGACGGACCGCCCTCTACGACCGTATCGCCAACGCGCGGACCCCGTCTCCGGGTGATCCGGTGGCCGGCGAAGACGCGCTCGATGCCGCCGCTCGCCTTCTGGAAGCGCTGGGTCTGACCGCGGAGGTGGACTTCACGATCCCGGCGCCCGACGACGGCAGCACCGTTGCGCCGGGGCCGATTGCCTTTCCGCCCGGCCGGCCGGCGCTGGAGGCCCTGTCCGACCTGCGCCGGCAGATGATGGCCCGACCGCCCTTCCGCCGCGGCCGGGCGCTGTTCCTGTTCCGCGACGGCAGGCTGACGGTGGGGCCCTGGCGGCCCATTCCCCACGACGCGGCCGCCGGGACCGTGAACCTGGATGCCCGCCAGGTGATCGTCGAAATTGCCGCGACCGGCGATCACGCGCCCGTGGCGCCGCACGAGAACGTGGACGGCCGGCCCAAGGCGCGCGCCGGCTACCGCCTGACCTGCGTCGGCCAGCCGGACCTCAAGCCCGGTGACCTGGTGTCGTTCACGCCCCTGCCGGCGCGCGATGGCCTGTTCGGCGGGTTCGGCCTGGCATCCGCCCCGGCGGGACTGGGCAATGACGCGCCGGAGTCCGTAACCCTCTACATCAGCGGCGTCGCCCACGACCTCGGCCGCCGGTCGGGATGGCGGACCGTTCTGTCGGGCGTGGTGGTCGAGGGCGGCGGCGCCGAGGCGTGGGACGTCGCCCGCGTGCGTGACGGCGAGGGCGACGCCGGCGAGGACGCGGAGGCCGGCCCCTCCGCCGGTGCCGCCGAAGGGGTGCGCAAGGGCGTCGGGGACCGCATCAACAGCGCCTTCGCGGCGCGTCCCGTCGCTACCATCGCCGAGGTTCGCCGCCACGTCGCCCGCACGGAAATGGACGGAGACCGGGTGCGGCTGGGAGGCCACGCCACGGCGGTGCTGCGCGGCACCGTCGACCACGGCGGGACCCGCCGGGCGCGGCTGGACGCCATCGACCGGGCGAAGAACGACATTCAGGACAACGTGCCGTATCTCACCACCTTTGCGTGGGGCCCGTATGGACAGGTTCTTCCGCGATATCCCGGAACGCGCGTGATGCTGTTGAACAACCAGCGCAACCCGCACGATCCGGTGGATATCGGCGCCCTCTGGCAGACCCGCGACGATGCCGATGCCACGGCTCCGGCCCGGTCGGCCCCGGGCGACTGGTGGTTGATCCTGCCGGCTTTCAAGGAGGCCGCGGGCATCCCCGCGCAGGTCGAGGGAACGGACCCGGTGCCGCTGCCCGAGGAGGGGCGCGCCAGCCATGACCTGATCGACGGGCTGGGGGAGCGGGTGGTTCACGTCAACGGTTTCACCATCCGCTCCTTCGCGCCCGACGACCTGACGCAGGCAACCGACCGGCCGGCGGGAGCCGGCGACAGCGGGATCTCGATAGAGCACGCCTCGGCCGGATCGGCCGTGCGGATGCTCAAGGACGGCACCGTGGAAATCGTCGCCGCCGGGGACCTCACCCTCAAGGGCGCCAACGTGAAGATCGTCGCAACCGGGGGAACGGTGGACGTAAGCAAGGGGGGATCATGAGCGGCACGCGCCTGACGGACAGCCAACTGCGACGCCTGATGAAGTGGGACGCGGTCACCGCACCCATCCATGCCGGCGTCATTCAACACGCCGACATCGCGTTCGAGACGACGACGGCCGGAACCCGCGATCTGGCGCTGGTGTCGGGGATCGACAACCTTCGGCAGCAATTGACCACCGCCATGGCGACCGCCCTTGGCAGCGATCCGCTCAATGCGCGGCACGGGTTTGCCGGCTTCAGGGCTCTTGCGGAGGAAGGCGACCCGCTGCTCCTGCGCGAGCGCCTGCGGTTTTCCGTTCTGGCGGTGCTGCGCGCCGATCCGCGCATCGTCGCCGTTCTGCGGGTGCTGATCGGGGACGAGATCGCCGCCTGGCATGCCGGCCGTGACGAGCCCGTGCCGCCGCGCGCCGGCCACGGCGTGGTCGACGTCGAGGCGCAGTTCACCATCCGCTCGGGCGAGACCCTGACCGTGGCGGTCGGCCCGATCCTGGGAGGAGCCTGATGAACGACATTCGAGACGAACTGGCGGACATCGAAGCTGTCGATCCGGCCACCTTCCGCGATACGGGCACGGGCGCCTACGGCCTGACGCCGGGCGGCTTCGTCCCCAAGCCCTATGGCCGGCTGGTGGCGGAGGGCCTGGCGCTGGCGCGCGAAATGTTCGGGCCGGACGTGGATACCGGGCCAGGGTCCGTGCTGCGGCGGGTGGTGGAACTGACCTCCATCGAGCATGCGCGCACCTACACCATGCTGTCGGGACTGGTGGATGATTTGACGGTGCCGACGGCGCGCGGGCAGGCGCTCGACCGGCTGGGCGAGGAACTGGGCCTGCCGCGCCCTTTCGAGGCAGCCACTGGCACCGTGGACCTGTCCTTCGTCGGTGCCTTCCCGGACGGCATCGAAAGCCTGACGCTTCCGGCCGGAGCGCGGCTCCTCAGCGGCGGCGGGCACCACGCGGCGCTGTCGCGCAGCGTCGTCCTCACGCCCAGCCGGACCACCCAGTCGGTGCCGGTCGCCGCCTTCCACCCGGGGCCGGAGCACAACCTTGACGGCGCCACGCCGGAGACCACGCTGGCTACGTGGAACGCGCTCGATCCCGGACTTGATGCCGTGGCCGCCCTGGCGTCACTCAGGGGGGGTGCGTCGCTGGAGGACGTGGTGGCGATCACGCAGCCCGCGCCGCTGACAGGGGGCGAGATGCGCTGGCCGGACACCCGTTACCGGCAGCTTCTGCTGCGGGCGCCGCGGTCGGTATGGACGACCCGCGCCATCGAAATCGCGGTCGGTCTCGTGCCCGGGGTGCGCCAGGTCAAGGTGATCGACCGTTATGGCGGCTTGGATATCGACCAGCCCATCTTCGGCAACTTCAGCTTTGGCGAGACGGTGTTCGGCACCGAGCGCGACCTGGCCTCGCCGTACATGTTCACCATCCTGGTGGCCCCGACGGCCGCCGCCGTCTGGCAGGGCGCCGACGGTCTTGCCGCGGCCATCTCCGAGGCGGTGGAGGACCTGCGCCCCATCGGACTGTTCCCCGACATTCGCGAGGCCATCGAGGTGGGCGTGGGCGTGCGTGCCGACCTGGTGATCGACGGCGTCCCGCTTTCGACGGGCACGCGCGCGGTGGTCAATGCCTCCGATCCGGCGCAAGTCCTCAAGGCCCGGCTGATGGAGCGCGTCCGCGCCTACATCGAGGGACTGGATTTCGGCGCCTCCATCAGCCCGGCCCGCATCACCTGGGCCCTGATGAGCGAGCCGGGCGTGGCCGATGTCCGCAACCTGCGGCTCATCCGGTACCCGCGCGACGCCGCGACCATCGATTTCTTCGGTGTGGCGGACACCAGCGGGGCCCGCGAGTTGGAGTGCGGCGAGGCGCTGCGGACAGGGGCGGATGAAATCGCCGTCTACATCGACGATCCCGACGACCTGACCATCATCTGAAGCGCGGAATGCAAGAACCAATGGGGACGCCATGACCACCAGGACGCGCGACATCGATGGCTGGGCCGCCGATACGCTGGGCTCGCAGCGCGAGGCTGCCGCCGGGCCGCTGGCCGCGGCGCTCCGTTACGACGACGTGGCGATCGCCGAGAACGCCACGGTGACCCTCTCCGCCGGCGCCTACGAACCGCTGCTGACCCTGGCGCCGGTCGAGGACGTGCGCGAGGAGATGCGTGTCCGGGTCGAGCGGCTGGAGCCCGGGCCGGCCGGCGGCCTGCCGGACCTCCGCTTCGCCGCCTGGACGGAACGGGGCGCACAGCTCCCGGCCCTGGTGCCGGACGTGGGGCCAGACAGCCGCACCGGCGCCGCGTGGCGCGTGCGGCTGGAGGTCGCCGTGGGCGGCCGGCCCGTCGCGCCGCGCGACGTCGCGGCCTTGCTGCGCGCGCGGGTCTCGGAAGGGCGGCTGGCGAAGCTGATGCACGTCTTGCAGGCCGAGACGCCGCGCCTGCGGCGGCTGGGCCGCGAGGTCGCCGCACAGAGCAGCGTGGCGCTGGCGCGCGGCTTCATGCTCGACCGCATCGGCAGCGAGTTGAGCGTCCCGCGTTTCCGCGAGGCCTTGGCGGTAAGGCAAGGCCAGATTGTGCAGGTTCCGGGCGAAGAGGGCGATGCCGACTACCGCCGGCGCCTGGGCCTGTTCCGCACCTTCGCCATGCCGACGCGCGGCTATGCCGATCGCCTTCTCAACGGGCCACCCGGGGGCAGGGGCGTGGTGCAGGCGATGGGAGGACCGGCGGGGTTCGACATTCTGGAGGCCGACAATCCCTACCAGATCGGGTTTCGGATCATCGCCATCGGACCCACGGTGCAGGCCGCCGAAGACGCGCGGCGGGCCTACCTGCGGTTCCTGCGCGAGACCACCCTCATAGACCCCGCCGACAACGTCCCGCCGGTCCGGCGGATGCCGGCAGCGCATCTGGCCCGCGAACAGGCCTTGCGGGAGCGCCTGCGCCGGCGGCTGTCCTTCGCTGACGGCGGCGGCGCGCCGATGGCGCCCTACCTCGCGCGGGCCTTCGACCGCATGGCCCGGGTGCTGGACCATCTTGAAGTGGACGCCCGGACCGTCGTCCTGCGGGCCCAGGATGACAGCGGCGGGAGCCGCCACGAGCTTGGGCTGATGGCGGAAATCGCGCGCTGGCCCGACAGGGCGCTGTCGGCCTTGCGGGCGCGGCTGCGTCGCCCGCCGCGGCGTCCGGCGGAGGACCCCGACGTTGCCGGCGTGCTGTCCGTGCTTTCCCGAGACGGCGGCGCAGGGGCGGGCGACGCAGCCGCCGTGTGGGAGGAGTTCCTGCGCGCGTGCGGCTTCCGCACCGTGGAGCATCTGACGGAGGCGACGACGCTGGTGTCCCACGTGTCAATGGCCCACGTGCAGGTCGAGGCCGCGTCCGACATCGCGCGGGACGATGCCAAGGCGGGCATCCCCGTGAGCGTTCGCCTGCGGCGGCCGGGCGCGGACACCGACGTCGCCCTGTCGCATGCCCTGGACGGGGGGGCCGACGGGTGGCCGGAGGGTCTGGCCGACTGGAACGTGGTGCGGGAGGGGCAAGCGGCCCTGATCGATCGGCTGATCGTTCCCGATCTGCCGGCGGCGGCGGCTCTAAACGAGGCTGGACTGTCTCAGCCCGAGCCGCCGGGGCGGCGGTTCCGCGCGGCGCTGGCGCAGTATCCGGCTCATGTGGTCGCCCTGTTGCGTCTGGGCGACGCCTTCGCGCGCGGCCTGATCCGGGGCGACGACGGCGCCACACAGCAGCTTCTGCAGGTGGCCGAGGTTCTTGGCGCCAACGGCGCGGCGGCCCTCGCCGTCATGGCCGAGCGCGCCGACATCATGCTGGTGGTCTCGTCCATCGGCCTGCCGCAGATCGGCACCAATATCGGGCCGCGCCGGGCCTCGGCCTTCTTCTGGAGCGTGATGCCCATCACCGGCAGCCCGGCGACGATCCGCGGCACCGGCGCGCGCGCCCGCCTGACGGCGGCGCGGGACGGGCTGTACGCCGTGTCGGTGATCTCCTATGCCCGCATCGGGCTGACCGATCCCTTCTCGTGGCAGGTGCGGCTGCCGCCGGGCGCCAAGCTGGATCTCGCGCAGTACGAGATGGTCATGAACATGCTCGGGCGGCTGCACCCGCTGGGCGTGGAGATCAACACCTGGACCCTGCGGCGGCGCCATGTGGCCCTGGATGGGGAAACCGTCGCGCCCCTGCCGCCGCGCCTGTCGCGGTCCTATCGGCCATTCCACCGGCCGCGCTTCGCGGGCACGGGCGACGCGCCCGGCCGCGGTGGGTCCTGAACGCACGGAGACGAGCCATGGCGATCACCGAGTTCTACCTGACTGACGATCTGACCTATACCGAGGCGCTGGACATCATCAAGGACAAGCAGCTCAGCCCGCAGCAGGTGGACGACCTGTTCATCGGGTTGCTGGCCGAAAAGGTCGGCAAGAGCAAGCGTGTCTTCAAGTACGGCGAGACCTTCGATGCCGAGCGCGCCGGCTGCTCTCCGTCGTTCGTGCGGTCCTTCGCCCACACCGACTGGATTGATGGGGAGAGCGTGGTCCAGGCCGAGACCAGCACCATCGAGGAAGGTTTCAACAGCCGCTTTCACAAGATCGAGGACGACCTGGACGGGCTGGCGGAGGACGTTTCCAAAAGCTTCGGGTGCCTCGCCGACCTGCGTGCCGAACTGGCGGAGCGGCTGGACGAGTTGCGCCAGGAGATCAACCGCGTGAACGCCGACCTTCACGAGTTGCGGCAGATGCGGTCGAACGACGACGGCTGGTGGACCGGTCCCTTCGTGCCCGGAGACGATTTCCCGGCGCCGCCCTGGACCATCCCCGGTGGCGGTCCCACAATTCCGGGGGGCGAGGGGCCCACCATTCCGGGCGGCAATCCGTGGACGATCCCGGGCGGCGGCCCAACGATTCCCGGTGGCAATCCCTGGACGATTCCTGGTGGTCCCGGCGGCGGCCCGACGATTCCCGGCGGCAATCCCTGGACGATCCCTGGTGGTCCCGGCGGCCCGACGATTCCAGGCGGTCCCGGCGGCGGGACCATTCCAGGCGGGACGTGGGGTGATCCGCGACCCTGGATGTTCGGCGGCGGTACCCGCGAATGGCTGGACTCCCTGCCGCCGCGCGCCAGTGCTCTCAAGGTCGCGCGGTCGGTGGATGACCCCACCGTCGGCCTGATCGCCGGACAGCCGGCGCGGCGCCTGGATGTGCGCGACATGAACGGCAAGACCTACGAGGTCTGGTCCATGGCGGGCGGGCTGGTGATGACGCCGGTGGTCGTGGAGGAAGGTGGCGACATCCTCACCGGCGCCGACGAGCGTGCCTGGGCCCATCCCGACCTTCGTGCGGCCGGCGCCGTGGCGGAATGGGCCGGTGCCAACGAGCGGCGCATCAAGACCCGGTTCGGCGGCGACGCCTTCTCGGTCGATGACCTCGTGTCGGCGTTCGGAAGCGACGCACTGCCCGGCGGCGGCACCCTGGCCCAGGCGCTGAAGGACGTGCCGCGCGACGCACGGCTGGAGAACGCGGACGCGCTCATCGACGCGGTCGCCGAAGAGGCCGGAGCAAAGATCGCGCGCGATGGCCTGATGGCGGAAACGCTGGTCGCCAGCATCGGCCTCGACAAGGCGGGCACGGCGGTCGACGAGACACCCACCGCGGCCTTGAAGGCCATCCCGGCGGCCAGCCGGAAGGCGCTCGACGCCGCGGGCGTGACCACGCTGGGCAAGCTGAAGGCGACGGCGCCGGGCGCACTGGTGCGCCTGCTGCGCCGTGCGGGAACTTCGGTGGCGCCCGGCGAGGCGGGCCGTTGGGCGGCGGAGGCCAAAACCTTATCGGCACTCGGACGCAAGGCGCGGCCATGAAGCGGGTGGCCGTGAAAGGGGATGTCTCGGCCAGGGTCGGCACTGGTCTCTATACCGGCGCGACCTCGGGGGACTGGACGGCGGGATCGGTGGAACTGACCTCCTACGCGGCGCTGACCGTGGCCGGGACGGAGGTCATTCACAAGGCCGAATGTACCTTCAGTTTCCTGGGCGAGAACAGCGGCGGCAGCGCGGTCACCGGCTCCAGCACGGTCACGCTCACGGCCGACGCTCAGCCGCTTCAAGGCGGCCTCGCCGGCGTGCTGGTGGACGGCAACCAGGACAGCGACGGCTACGGCAACACCCTGAGCGTCACGGCCAGCGGCGTCCTGCGGACGGGGTGACGGCGGCGGGTGCTGCCGTGCCTGCCGCAAAAAACCCCCGGTTACTCCGCAAAGGCGGGGAAGCGGTTGGTGGCATAGCGTTCGTGACAGGCGGCACAGGCCTCCACGACCTCCCCGAACAGCGCCCGCTGGCGCTCCGCATCACCGGTGCGGGCTGCCTCCGCCAAATCCCCGGTCAGGGCGTGGAACGCGCGGTCGCGGTCGACGAAGGCCTTGGGCGCGGCCTCGGCGAGCGCCTTGCGGTCGGCCTCGGTCATTTCCTGCTTGAGGATGAAGCTGTCGTGAATGGCCTGTGCCTTCTCGGCCACCACGTCGCTTCGACCGCGAACGAGGGCGTTCATGATGTCCTGCGTGGCGGCCTCGATGGCGTTCATTTCCTTGAGCAGCAGGGCCCGGACGTCGGCGGGCAGCTTGGGGCCGACGGGCTCGGCCGGCACGGCGTTCTGGGCGAGTGCCGGAGCCCCGGCAAGCATGAGCGCGAGGGCGAGGGCGGACATCGTGCGGGTCATGATGGTCTCCCGGCCGTTTTCGAGGTGCATGGTCTCAGGCTGGAGCCTGCCGCTTCGGCACCGCAAGCGCCTTGATCCGGGTCAAGGCGGCGTCCCGCCCTCCAGAAGCTCGCGCACCAGGGGATTGGGAAAGCGGCGGGTGCGGGTGACGGCGTAGAAGCGCTCGGCGATGTCGGGAATGCGGCACCACTCCACCAGGGCGCCGCCGGCCAGTTCGTCGCGCACCACCACCGGCGGCACCAGCGTCAGGCCGTCGGTCTCGCGCGCCAGCAGGCGCAGCATGGCCATGTCGTCGACCTCCGCCAGGATCACCGGGTGGATGCCCGCCAGGTCCATGCGCTGGTCGAAGGCCGTGCGCAGGCCGCTGTCGAGGCTCGGCAGCAGGACGGGCTGTTCGGCCAGGCCTTCGGGAAATCGGAAGCCGGTGCGCTCCGGGCGGTCGGGACCGACCAGGCTGACCGGCTGCTCACGCAGAAGGTGGCACTTGACCGGCGCCTGGGCGTCCCCCGCCACCGGCGCATTGGACAGCACCATGTCGACCGCGTGGGCCTCCAGTTGCGTCATCAGGTCGCGCATGGAGCCCGACCGCACCACCAGTTCCACGTCCCGGCGTCCCATGAGAGGACGCAGGAATTCCAACTGGAAGTTGCGCGACAGGGTGGTGATGGCGCCCACGCGCAGCACCTGCTGGGTGCCGCGCCCTTCCAGGGTGGCCACCAGGTCCTCGCCGGCGGAGAAGATGGTGTCGGCGTAGTCCAGCGCGATGCGGCCCGCCTCCGTCAGCACCAGCGTCCGGCCCTCGCGCTGGAACAGGGGGTGGCCCAACTGCTCCTCCAGCTTGCGCAACTGCACCGACAGGGCGGACTGCGAGACGTTCATGCGCTCCGCCACCTGGGTTAGGCTCCCGGCGTGGGCGATGGCCCAGAAATAGCGCAGGTGATGGTAGTTCAGGTGCCGCATGGCGATTATCGTTCCCTTAAAGCGAACGGTTTGTTGCAAACTATGAATTTTTATTAAGCGCCGCGCAATGCCAAGGTCTCCCGCACGACATGAACGCAACGCAGCGGGAGCATTCACATGGTTGATCTGGGTCCCTGGGTGGTCCTTGTGGCGCTGGCGGCACTGGTGGGCGTGGGCCTCGTGCCCACCCGCCGCGCCGACGCCGCACCGGCCGCCATGGCGCGCGCCGCCGTTTTTGCCGCCGGCGGCGCCCCGGG
>NZ_ANHY01000019.1 GCF_000315795.1 Caenispirillum salinarum AK4 | reverse complement strand
TGGGTGGGCCGGTGGGGGGGGGGGGGGGGGGGGGGGGGGGGGGGGGGGGGGCCCCCCCCCCCCCCCCGCCGCGCCGACGCCGCACCGGCCGCCATGGCGCGCGCCGCCGTTTTTGCCGCCGGCGGCGCCCTGGGCGCGGCGCTGCTGGCTGCCGGCGCCCTGGTGGTGTCGGGCGCGGCGCTGACGGCGGGCGTGAGCGGCCCCTACGGCATCGGCATCGGGGCGCGCATCGACGCGCTGTCGGCCATCATGGTGGTGCTGGTGGGCTTCATCGGCCTCGTCGTGATGGCCTACAGCCGCACCTACCTGCTGGGCGAGCGGCGCCAGGGCCGCTTCTTCAAGTGGCTGAGCCTGACACTGGCGGCGGTGCTGGGGCTGATCGTCGCGACCAACCTAGCGCAGCTGGCGCTGGCCTGGATCGCCACCAGCCTGTGCCTGCACCGGCTGCTGGTGTTTTTCCCCAATCGTCCTGCGGCCCGGCTGGCGGCCCGCAAGAAGGCCGTCATCAGCCGCATGGGCGATGTCGCCATGCTGGCCGTCGTCGGGTTGACGCTCGCGGTATTCGGAAGCCTGGATTTCGCGGTGATCTTCCCGGCCGCGCAGGCGATGGCCGGCGCCGAGGTTACGGGCGCGGTGACCGGGATCGCGGTGCTGCTGGCGCTCGCGGCGCTCATCAAGTCCGCCCAGATGCCGGTGCACGGCTGGCTGACCGAGGTGATGGAGACGCCCACGCCGGTCTCCGCCCTGCTGCACGCGGGCATCATCAACGCCGGCGGCTTCCTGATCCTGCGGCTCTCGGACGTGGTGAGCCTGTCGGGCGGGACGCTGCTGCTGCTGGCGGTGGTGGGCGGCGTGACGGCCCTGTTCGCCTCGCTGGTGATGCTGACGCAGTCGGCGGTGAAAGGGGCCTTGGCGTGGTCCACCATCGCCCAGATGGGCTTCATGCTGCTTCAGTGCGGCCTGGGAGCCTTCGGCGCGGCATTGCTGCACATCGTGGCGCACTCGCTCTACAAGGCGCACGCCTTCCTGTCGGCCGGCTCCATCGTCGACCTGACGCGGGCCACCGCGGGCGTTGGCGGCGGGAAGCCCGCCAAGGCCTGGCACCTGGGCGCGGCGCTGGCGGTGGCGGTCGGGCTGACGGCGGGCGCCGGCGCGCTGATCGGCACCAGCGCGAGCGGCAACCCCGGCGCCTTCGTCCTGGGCGCGGTTCTGGTGATGGGCCTGGCGCACATGATGGTGCGCACCGGCGGCACCGGCGCCTTCCGCCCCGCCGCCGCCCTGCGGGGCCTTGGCCTGGGCGCGGTGCTGGCGGTGGTCTACTTCGCGCTTCAAAGCGGCACCGCCTGGCTTGCCTCCAACGCACTCGCCGCCCAGGCGGTTCCGGTGGGGGCGCCGTGGATCGCGGCGGTGATGATCGCGGGCTTTGGCGCGGTGCTGCTGCTTCAGAACGCCGTCGCCACGGGCCGCACGCCGCGGAGCCTCCGGGTGCTCTACGTCCACCTGCTCAACGGTCTTTACCTCAACACCCTGTTCAACCGGCTGGTCACCCGGGCGTGGCCCGCGATCAAGGGAGCCTGATCCATGACGTTCCAGACCCACGCCCTCAAGTTCGCCGAGGCGGCCGCCTCCGTCGAGACCAAGCCGACGCCCGAAGCCGTCGCAGAGGCGGTGAAGGCCGCCTGCGACCGGGTGGCGCCGCTGTGGCCGCTCAAGCACTTCGTCGCCGTGAACCCCTTCCTGGGGCTGGCGGAGAAGCCCTTCGCCGAGGCCGCCACCACCCTGCGGCGGACCACCGGCGAAACCATGCTCATGCCGCGCGGCTGGTATGGGGAGCAGATCGCGGCGGGCCGGATCACCGACGCCGACCTGGAGACGGCGCTGGATCGCGCGTCCGACGCCCATGGCCTGCCGCAGACCGCCGCCGCCCTGCGCGAGGCGCTGACGCACGCGCCCATCGGCGCCCGGCCGGTGGTGCCCACCGTCTCCGCCCTGGTCGGGCCGGAGGCGGCGGAGATGGCGCGGGAGCAGGTCTCTCGCTGGTGCGCGGCCTGGTTCGACGAGGGGCAGGCGTCGTGGGTGCTGCCCTGGCGCGACCTGCCGGCCTTCGAGGCCTGGAAGCACGCCGCCGCCGCCGACCGCACGCCTGATGCGCTGGGCTGGACCGGTCTGCGGGCGGCGCTGACCGACCTGCCGGACGATCCCCAGGCCGCCGTCGCCACGGCGCTGGAGGTGCTGGAGGTTCCCGCCGATGCGGTGGCGGACGTCCTGCACCGGGCGCTCGCCGACGTGGCCGGCTGGGCGGCCTATGCCCGCTATCACGCCTGGCAGGCGGGGCTTCAGGGGCGCGAGTTGACCCTGCCGGTGCACATCCTGGCGATCCGGCTGGCGTGGGAGCAGGCGCTCTATCGGACCCACGCCGACGATGCCCTGCGCTCCGCCTGGCGGGAGGCTCTGGCGTGCGCCACCGATCCGGCGGCGGAAGCGGCCGACACCGACACCCGCCTGGACGCCCTGGCGCAGGAGGCCTTCGACATCGCCGCGCGGCGCGAACTGGTGGCGGCCCTGTCGGGCCCCTCGTCGCCCGAGCCGTCGGCCCGGCCCGACGTCCACGCGATCTTCTGTATCGACGTGCGGTCGGAGGTCTACCGCCGGGCGCTTGAGGACGTGATGCCCGGCGCGCGGACCTCGGGCTTCGCGGGCTTCTTCGGCGTGGCGCTGGAACTGGAGCCGCTCGGCGGCGGCGAAGCCGGGGCGCGCTGCCCGGTGCTGCTGGCGCCCAAGGTGACCGTGCGGGAAACGGTTGACGGCGCCGACGCCACCGCGGTCGCGGACAGCCGGACGCTCAAGCGCCGGCTGGCGAAGGCGTGGAAGGCCTTCAAGATGCAGGCGGTATCGTCCTTCGTGTTCGTCGAGACCATGGGGCTCGGCTACATCGGCCGGCTGGCGGGCGACTCGCTGAAGCTCAGCCGCCCGGTGCCCGACCCGGCGACGGCGGGCCTGTCGAGCCACCATGCCGCCTGCCGCACGCCGACGCTGGAGCCGCACGGCCACACCGGCATGACGCCGGACCAGCGGGTGGACGCGGCGGAAACGGTCCTGCGCGCCATGTCGCTGACGGACGGCTTCGCACGGCTGCTGGTGCTGGCCGGCCACGGCAGCACCACGGTCAACAACCCGCACGCCACCGGCCTGGACTGCGGTGCCTGCGGCGGCCATGCGGGTGACGCCAACGCGCGGGTGGCGGCCATGCTGCTCAACGACCCGCATGTGCGGGCCGGGCTTACGGCGCGGGGCATCGTCATTCCCGACGACACCTGGGTGATGGCGGCCCTGCACGACACCACCACTGACGACGTGCGCCTGTTCGACACCGCCGGGGTGCCGCACAGCCACAAGACGGACGTTGCGGCCCTGGAAGCGCGACTGGCCGAGGCCTCGGCCAAGGCGCGGCGGATGCGGGCGGACAAGCTGGGCCTGGCCGGCGCGTCCGACGCCGCTCTCGACGCCAAGGTGCGCGAGCGGGCGAAGGACTGGGCCCAGGTGCGGCCCGAGTGGGGATTGGCCGGCAACCGGGGCTTCATCGCCGCGCCCCGGTCGGTGACCCGGGGCATCGACCTGGACGGCCGGGTGTTCCTGCACGATTACGACTGGCGCAAGGACCTGGGCTTCGGAGTGCTGGAACTGATCCTGACCGCGCCCATGGTGGTGGCGAGCTGGATCAGCCTTCAGTACTACGGCTCCACCGTGAACAACCGGGCGTTTGGCAGCGGCGACAAGGTGCTGCACAACGTGGTGGGGACGCTCGGCGTGCTGGAGGGCAACGGCGGCGACCTGCGCACGGGCCTGCCGTGGCAGTCCGTCCACGACGGCGAGAAACTGGTGCACGAGCCCATCCGCCTGACGGTGGTGGTCGCCGCGCCGGAAGCGGAGATGGACAAGGTGCTGGAAAAGCACGCCGCTGTCCGCGCGCTGGTGGACAACGGCTGGCTGACGCTCTGCGCGCTCCACGACGACGGCACCATCCGCCGCCGGGCCGCCGCCGGGCGGTGGGTGGCGGAAGCCCGCTGAGCCTTGATCCGGCTCCGGCCGTTGATGCGGGACACCGCCAACGGCCGGAGCCTTCTCGCATGACCCGACTCAGCCCCTTCATCGCCCTTGCCGCCGCCGGCCTGGGCTATGGCGTCGGCCGCCTGTTGCGCGGCGGCACGCCCGTCAACAGCCGCGGCGGACGCCCCGCCGGCCGCCCCAAAAGCCCGCGCACCCGCGCCCTGGAGGGCGGGGCCGCCATGCTCCAGGGTCATCCGGCCTTCAAGGGTTTCGACATCTACCTTGTCGGCTTCCACCCCATGAAGGACGACCCGGAAAAGCAGTTCGAGGCGCATCACCTCTGCCGTCAGGTCAACGAGGATTTCGCCGAGTGCGTCCTGTTCGACGGCAACGGGCCGGATGCCAATCTGGTGGGCATCGAATACATCATCTCGGAAATGCTGTTCGAGCAGCTGCCGCAGGACGAACGCCGCTACTGGCACCCCCACAACGGGGAAATCCTCTCGGGGCAGTTGATCGCGCCCAATCTGCCGGAGCCGGCCGAGCACACGCTCATGAGCGACAAGATGAACAGCTACGGCAAGACCTGGCACCTGTGGGACACCACCAGCGCCGATGCGTTGACCCGCCGCCTGCCCATTGGCGAGCCCATGCTGGCGTGGTCGTTCTGCCGCGACGGCGAGGCCCTGCAATGGCTCATTGACCGCCGCGACCGGGACTTTGGGACTAATACCGACGCCAGGCGTCTGGCCCGGCGGGACCTGGTGGACGAGGCGCATCCCCAGGTCGGCGTGGATGCCTTGAAGGGCCGGTTCAAGCGTCCGACGCAGGACATTCCGGGTGTTATGGATCGGGGCGATGGATGACGAGACATCTGCAAAACAGACTGTCTTGCCTCCTTCTTCCATCGGGTGGCGTTCCGTCCGTACCAGACACTGACGGAGGGAAACGTCTTGCCCGACGAGAAAAACATCTTCGTCTTCGGCCTCGATCCCTTTCATCTGGAACAGGCGAAATGTGTTCGCGGGGACGAGGAGTATGAATTCCACGGCGTGCTCGACCATAACGAGGTGGTGCAGCCCAAGAAGTACGACATCCCCAAGATGATCGATGAAGCCGACGCCACCCTGCGCGACTTCGACGGCCCGGTGCACGGCCTCATTACCCACTGGGACTTTCCGGCCAGCACAATCCAGCCCATCATCTGCCGCCGCCACGGCCTGCGCTCGGCATCGCTGGAGGCTGTGCTGAAGTGCGAGCACAAGTACTGGGCGCGGGTGATGCAGCGCGAGGCGATCCCCAACCTGACGCCCGAGTTCGCGGCCATCGACCCCTTCGCCGACGATCCGCTGGAGGGGATCAACGTGCCCTATCCCTTCTGGGTGAAGCCCATCAAGGGGTTCAGTTCCACGCTGGGCTACCGCATCGACAAGGCCGACGATTTCTACGAGGTGCTGCCGACCATCCGCAAGAACATCCGGCGGCTGGGCGAGCCCTTCAACGAGATCCTCAAGCACGCCGACCTGCCCGACGACATCGCCAAGGTCGACGGCAACCACATGATCGCCGAGCAGATCATCAAGGGGAAGCAGTGCGGGCTGGAGGGCTATGTCCACGAGGGCCACGTCGCCATCCACATCATCGTCGACTGCGTGAAGGACACGGAAAAGAAAAGCTTCACCCGCTACGAACTGCCGTCCCACTGGCCGCAGCGCATCCGCGACCGCATGCTGGAGGCGACGAAGGCGCTGATGGCCCACATCGGCTACGACAACCAGCCCTTCGGCATCGAGTTCTTCTGGGACGACGAAACCGACGAGATCGGCGTGCTGGAGGTCAACACGCGCATCTCCCAGTCCCACAGTGAACAGCTCATCATGACCGAGGGCGCCTCCAACCATCAGGTCGCCATCGATTTGGCGCTGGGGCGCGATCCGGCCTATTGCCGCGACGAAGGCCGCTACAAGCAGGCCGCAAAGTTCCTGCTGCGGCGCTACAAGGACGCCGTGGTGGAGCGGGTGCCGAGCGAGGACGAAATCCGCGCGGTGCTCGAGCGGTTCCCCGGCGCCAAGGTCAAGATCAGCGTCAAGGAAGGCGAGCGCCTGTCGGACCTGCGCGACCAGGACAGCTATTCCTTCGAGTGCGCCGACCTTTACCTGGGCGCCAAGGACCAGGACACGCTTCTGGAAAACTACCAGCAGGCCGCCGACATGCTGGGGTTCAAGTTTTCCGACGGCGGCACCTTCGAGCAGATCCAGTTCGAGAAGAAGAGGTTCTAGAGCCATGCACACGGTCACGGACTTCCCGCGCCGCGTGCGGTGCATCGAGCACGTGACGCTTCCCGGTTCCGACGGCACGCGGCTGGCGGCCCGCATCTGGCTGCCCGAGGACGCCGAGAGCGCGCCGGTGCCGGGCATCCTGGAATACATCCCGTACCGCAAGCGCGACCTGACGCGGGAGCGCGACGAGATCACCCACCGCTGGCTGGCCGGGCAGGGCTATGCCTGCGTGCGCCTCGACATCCGGGGCAGCGGCGAGTCCGACGGCGTGATGACCGACCAGTACCGGCAGGAGGAAATGGACGACGGCTGCGCGGCCATCGAGTGGATGGCGGCCCAGCCCTGGTGCGACGGCAACGTCGGCATGATGGGTATTTCCTGGGGCGGCTTCAACGCGCTGCAGGTCGCAGCCAACCGTCCGCGCGCGCTCAAGGCCGTCGTCACCGTCTGCTCAACCGATGACCTGTACCGCGACAACATGCACTACATGGGCGGCTGCCTGCTGTCGGACAATCTGTCGGAGGCGACCACCATGTTCTCGGTCAACACCTGCCCGCCGGACCCCGACCTGGTCGGCGAGCGGTGGCGGGAGATGTGGATGGACCGCCTGCGCGGCAGCGGCCTCTGGCTTGCAACCTGGCTCGCCCACCAGCGCCGCGACGACTACTGGAAGCACGGCTCGGTGTGCGAGGACTTCAGCGCGGTGCGCTGCCCGGTCATGGCCGTCGGCGGCTGGGCGGACGGCTACACCAACGCCGTCTTCCGCCTGCTGGAAGGGCTGGAGGTGCCGCGCCTGGGCCTGGTCGGGCCGTGGGGGCACAAGTATCCGCACCTGGGCAAGCCCGGTCCCGCCATCGGCTTCCTTCAGGAGATGACCCGCTGGTGGGACTACTGGCTCAAGGGCGCGGAAACCGGGATCATGGACGAGCCCATGCTGCGCGCGTGGCTCCAGGACTGGATGCCGCCCGGCTCATCGTACGCGGAGCGTCCGGGCCGCTGGGTGGCGGAGGCCGTTTGGCCGTCGCCGCGCCTTGCCGAGCGACGCCTGCCCATGGCGCCGGGCCGCCTGTGCACCCAGGGCAACGGCAACGACCGACGGGACGGCGAAGCGCCGGCGCAGCTTCTGCGCTCGCCGTTGAGTGTCGGACTGTTCGCCGGCAAGTGGGCGTCCTACACCTATGCGCCGGACCTGCCCTATGACCAGCGGGAGGAGGACGGCGGCGCCCTCGTCTACGAAACGCCGGCCCTGGACGAGGCCGTGGATATCCTGGGGCGCCCGGTGGCGGAACTGGAAGTGGCGTCCGACAAGCCCGTCGCCATGGTCGCCGCCCGGCTCTCGGACGTGGCTCCCGACGGGCGGGTGACCCGCGTTTCCTACGGCCTGCTGAACCTCACCCACCGCGAGGGCAACGAGCATCCGGCGCCGCTGGAGCCCGGGCGGCGGTATCGCGTCTCCGTGCGGCTCAACGCCATCGGCCACCGGTTTCCCAAAGGCCACAAGCTGCGGCTGTCGCTGTCGAGTTCCTATTTCCCGCTGGCGTGGACGCCGCCCGAGCCGGCGACGCTGACGGTCTACCCGCTGGAGTCGACCCTCATCCTGCCCGAGCGCCCGTCGGCCGAGGAGGATGATGCCCGTGTCGGGTTCGAGGAGCCCGAGGGCGCGCCGCCGGCCGCGCGGGAAACCGTGGAGGCGCCGCACCACAATTGGCTGGTTCACCGCGATCTCGCCAACGAGGAATCGACGCTGGAGATCATCAAGGACGAGGGCGTCTGGCGCCTGCCCGATGCCGACATGGAGATCACCGACCGTACCTGGGACTGGTACACGGTCCGCGCCGAGGACGTCTCAACCGCCCGGGGCGAAACCCGCACGGAACGCCGTTTCCGTCGCGCGGGATGGGACGTGCTGACGCGCACCCGCACGGTGCTGACGTGCGATGCGACCCACTTCACCATCCACGCCAGCCTGGACGCCTTCGAGGGCGAAGAGCGTGTGTTCTCCGAAAATTGGAAGCGCCGGTTGCCGCGCGACCTTGTGTGAACGGTCTACGACTTTCCGCGTCTTGATACCCCCGGCGGGCCGGGCGATACTTGCCCCATCGCCCACGCCAGGGGGTGCGCATTGGAAACTGCGAAGATCAGCGCCAGGCCGCTGGCCGTGCTTGATCGCCGCCTCGGATTGCCCGGGGCGGAGCGGACACGTTTTCTCTCCCGCCATCACCTTGACGACGGATCGCTGAACGGCGGCGACGATGCGGCGATCCCGCTGCGCGATTTCGTCGAGGCCATGGAGGATCTGGGCGCCGTCACCGGCGATTCAATCCTCGGCTGGGCATTTGGTGAAAGCTATGACCTTCAGGAGCTGGGCGAGTTCGGCCTGGCCCTGTCGCTGGCGCCAACGCTTGGGACCGCGCTGCGTACCTTCGAGCGCGCCTTCTGTACCATCCAGACCGGCACGCGGGTCCGGCTGGAGGTCGAGGGCGACGAGGCGACGTTCCACTACACCATTCTGGACCAGGACATCTGGCCGCGCCGGCAGGATGCGGAGTTGACGCTGGGTCTTCTTTCGGGCCTCGTGAGACGGTTCTGCGGTCCCGACTGGCGGCCCGCGGCGCTGGGGTTCGAGCACGGCGCGGGGCCGGGGTCGATCGCGCTGTCCGACCGGCTGCGGCGCGGCGTGCGCTACAACCAGGACAGCAACAGCCTGACCCTGTCGGCCGGTCTTCTGGACCGCCGCCGACCGGAGGCGTCCGACGCCGGCTTCATCCAGATCTCGCGCATGCTCGACCGCCGGGTGCGGGAGACGGAGCGGGCGCTGCGTCTGCGCACGCGGGTCAAGCTGGCGGTGCTGGAGGGCCTGCACGGCGGCGAGGTGGACCAGACGGCGGTGGCCGGTGCGCTCGGCATGTCGCGCCGCACCCTGCGGCGACGGCTGGAGGAGGAGGGCATCACCTTCCAGCGACTGGTGGACGAATGCCGCCATTCCTCTGCGGTGGCGTGGCTGACGCGCACCGACCTGAGCCTGAGCGAAATCGCGCTTCGGCTCGGGTATTCCGATCAGACGGCGTTTTCGCGCGCCTTCACCCGTTGGGCCGGTGCCTCGCCCCGTGCGGTGCGCAAGTCTGCGCGCGGGCTGACCACCTGATCGAACGGCCCCAGCGTCTCCGCCCCCGCGTGGGCGACCAGGATGCGCGTGCGGTCGGGGAAGGCGGCGTCGATGGCCGCGACGATCTTCGCCGCCGTCGCCGGGTCCACCTCCGACAGGCTTTCATCCAGCACCATCACGCGGAACGGCACCAGCAGCGCGCGGGCAATGGCGAGGCGCTGGCGCTGACCGCCCGAGAAACCCAGGGCGCGTTCCCCCACCACCGTCTCCAGCCCCTCGCGTTCCGCCTTCAGCCAGTCCGCCAGTTGCGCGATCTCCAGCACCCGCCAGAGGTCCGCGTCGCTGGCCTCGGGTGCTGCGAGCCGAAGGTTGTCGGCGACGGTGCCCGAGAACAGCCACCCCACCTGCGGCACCACCACCACCGCCCGGCGCAGCGCCACGGGGTCGAGCGCGGCGACGTCCGCGCCGTCCAGCAGCACCCGGCCTGCGTGCGGATCATGCGCGCGGGTGAGCAGGCCCAGCAGCGTCGTCTTGCCGCTGCCCGAGGGGCCGTTAAGCAGGGCCTTCGCGCCCGCCGGGATGGTCAGGCTGCGGCCTTGCAGTACCGGCGCCTCGGCGCCTGAGTGGGTGAAGGTCACATGCTCCAGCGCCAGCGCGCCCGGCCCCGGCGGCAGGGCTTCGCCGGCGTCGGTCTCCGCCCGGTCGTCGCCCACCAGTTCCATGAGCCGCCGCACGGCCACCTTCACCCGCGCCTGGGCGTGGTAGAGGCCGAGCAGCGTGCGCATGGGGCCGACCAGGAAGCCCATGTAGGCCAGGAAGGCGATCAGCGAACCGATGGGCCAGCCGTCGCGGATCACCCACAGCCCGCCGACGATCAGCACCGCCGTCCGCCCGATGGCGCCCAGGAACGTCGGCACGCCGCCCGTCACCTCCTGCCACTGGCGCTGGCGGATCAGCGCGTCGATCTGGCTGTCCTGGAGGGGGCGGAGCGCGCCGGACCGGGTGCGCTCGGCGCCAAGCGTCTTCAGGACGCCCAGGCCGGCGACGCTCTCGGCCAGGAAGCTGGAGAGGCCGCCGCGCCGCTCGCGCACCGTCTGGGCCATCCGCTCGGTGCGCGGGCGGGCCCAGGCGAGGAAGGCGAGTTCCACGGGGGTGAGCGCGATGGCGACCAGCGCAAGCCGCCAGTCCAGCACCATGAGCATCACCGCCCCGCCCACCAGCCGGAACACCGCACCAAGCCCGGACAGCAGGGCGTCGAAGGCGAACTGCTGGACCTCGCCGGCATCGCCGTCGAGCCGCGTCATGATCTCGCCCACGCGCATCCCCGCATGGCGGTCGGGCGGCAGGCGGAGCGTGGCATCCAGGGCCTTCGCCCGAACATCCGCCAGCATCCGGGCGGAAAAACGCAGGTGGAGCAGGCTGTTGGCCGCTCCCATAAGCAGCGCAGCGAGGCCGATGGCGAAGATGGCGGCGGCCCAGGTGAACAGCGCCTCGGCATCCTTCGCCACCAGCCCTTCGTCGATGAGCAGCTTGGTCAGGTAGGGCGGCGCGAGCCCCAGCGCGGCGGCGGACAGCGACACCGCCAGCACCATGCCCAGCGCCGGCAGGTAGTGCCGCACGACGGGCGCGAGCCATCCCCCGGCGGCGGGGCCGAACAGGGTGCGGGCGAACAGGCCGGCGAGGCGGGCGCGGAGGGTGGTCATCGGGCGGGGACCTCCGCCCGTGGCGCCGGCTGGGGCCGATGTGCACGTCGGCTGGCAGCGGACATGGATTCCTGCTTTCGCAGGAATGACGGTTGTTTAAGCGGCTGGGGAGCGACCAGACAATACCCGTCATTCCTGCGAAAGCAGGGGTCCACCTCCGGCGTCGGCCATCCTGCCGCTTGCGTGTGAAACATCATGGCGTCACTCCCCGATGCTCCCGCCCGTGATACACCGCCGCCGCCTCCAGTGCCGCGCGGACGTCCGGCACGCCCTTTGTAATCATGCGCGCTGCATGAGCGGCCAGGCGCGCGCACCCGATGCTCGCTCCGCCCATGCCGCCGCCGTCCCCATGCTCCGGCGAGGAACACCAGGCGCCCAGCGCGTGGGGCAGGGCGGATATTTCATCAAAGGCGCACCGCGCATCCCCCGTCGCCGCGATCACGCCAGCATAGGCAGCCGGGTAACAGGCCGCCCCTTGCGCCGGGGCCGCCGCCACCAGCACCGCGCCGGCCGCGACCGCATCCGCACAAGCCTCGCGCAGCACGGGCCGGTCGGTCGGCAGGCCGAGGCTCAGGCAGATCAGGGGCACGCGCTCCTCCAGCGCCAGCCAGCGCACCGCCGCCGCCACCTGGGCGGCGCTGGTCACCGGGCGCTCGCCGAACACCTGGGCGTGGCGCACCGTCACCCCCGTTAATGCACGGCGCATGACCGCCTCCACCGCCGATCCGTGGCGCAGGCGGTCGGGCAGGGGGGCGGCCGTCGCCACGCCCCCGTCCGTCAGCACGAAGCGGCGGCCGCCCTGCAGGGAGGGGCCGCCGCTGTCGATGATGCCGATGCAAAAGTCGTTCATGATCCGGCTCGCGGCCGGCGGCGGCCCGAAGCGAACCACCGCCGGCCACGCTCCCTGCCTCACTCGTCGCGCTGGAAGACGCGCATGGTGGCAAGGCTCATGTTCGCGCCGCCCGGCATGGGGATCTGGCCGATCATGTCCAGCGTCTCGGCGTCATAGACCGCGATGTCGCCCATGGCGCCGCCGACGAACACCTTGCTGCCGTCGCTGGAGACGTTGATGGAGTAGTAGCTGTGCGGCAGCTCCACCCGCTTCAGCGGCTTGCCCTCGCCGACGTCGAACTTGGACAGCTGCGTGTAGGCGCCGTAGACGATGTCCTTGTCCGTCGGGCTGACAGCCGTGGAGAAGTAGAAGATGTCGGTGTTCTCCACGTCCTTCATGCGGAACTCGCCGGTTTCCAGGTCCAGCGTCAGGATGCCGGTCCAGTAGGCTTCGGGGTTCATGGGGTCCATGTCGGTGCGTGCCGCATAGTAGGGCGTCGACAGCACGTTGGCCGTCTCCCACTGGCTCCAGACGTCCAGGATGTCGGGCTGGCTGTAGTTGGCGCGCTCCCAGGTCTGGGTCGCGTGCTCGCCGATCTTCTCGCCGGTCTGGCCGTCGAAGATGTGCACCGCCCGGCCCAGGCCATAGAGCTTGGAGCCGTCGGCGTTGTACATCAGCAGCGTGATCTGGCGCGGCGCCTCGGTCCGGCCCTTCAGCTCGCCCGTCTCGGCGTCGTAGAAGGAAATGCGGGTGGGCTGCACCTGCATCTCGCCGGCCAGGATCTCCACGGGCGATTCATAGACCGCCAGCGTGCTCTCGTCCGGCGACAGGTCGACGCCGAACATGGCCTTCACGCGCGTGTCCTTGTCGGACAGGTCGATGCGCATGGTCTCCTCGCCCGTCTCCAGGTCGACGGCGACGATGCTTTCCCAGCGGTTGACCAGCGCATAGGCGCGCGTGCCGTCCTCGGTGGGAATGAGGGTCAGGGGCGCCGGGCCGCCGTTCTCGATCTCGATGATCTTGTCGATGGCCATGGCGTCGGGGTCGACCACCAGCAGCTTGTTGGGCTTGACGGCGGTCAGGATGTAGTCCTTCGCCAGCGCGGGCACGGCCGAAAGGCCCAAACCCGCCGCTACGGCGGCCGCAATGGCCGAGCGTGTCAGGGTTCGCATGGTTCGTTCACTCCAATGCACTGCGTTCACCACGTCGATTGGCTGCAAGCGTCGGGCCTCAGCCCTTGTCTTCGGGGAAGACCTGGTTGAGCTTGCGCCAGTCGGTCTGGGCCGCCGGTGCATCGGCGTTCCAGTCGGGATAGGTGTTCAGCGTGTCGGCCACCTGGGCCGGCCACCAGCAGGGATCGGCGCAGCCGTACAGGTCGGCCTCCATGGGCTGGCAGAGGGCGGCGACGCCGCCGAAGGCGTCGACCTCCCATCCGGGGTCGAACGACGTGGTGCAGCCCACCAGCGAGGTCATGGCGACGACCTCCTCCTCGCGGCCGTCCTTGGCGGCCTCGGTGAACTGCTGGGCCTTGGCGTTGGCGGGTTTCAGGTGCTTCATTGCGGCAGCCTCCGGGGCTCGACGTGGGTGCGGATGAACGACGGGTTGCCCTGCATGATGCGGACGTAGGCCGCAATGCCGAAGTCCACCCAATCGCGCATCAGGTCGCAGTAGTGCAGCACGGGCGCGTGCGGATCGCCCGACCGGGCATAGCTCTCGTGGTAGCAGCCGCCGGCGCAGACCGAGCGAATGCGGCAGGTGCGGCAGTCGTAGTTGCTGCGGTCCTGCGCCTCCTCGATGAAGGCGCCGAGGCTTTTCACGTCGATGCCCTGCCGCACGTTGCCGTAGGTCGGCTGGTCCGATCCGACGAAGCGGTGGCAGAGGTGCAGGTCGCCGCCCTTGTCGACGGCCAGCATCCCGAGCCCCGCGCCGCAGGGCACGGTCTTCCGCGTGCCGGCCGCGATGTCGGTGAGCAACTGGTGCATGTTGGAAAAGCCGATGTTGCGGCCCTCCAGCGCACCCTGCACGTATCGCTCGCCCAGGGTCTTCATGGCATCGAACACCGCCTGAAGCTCGGCGTCGCCCAGGTTGAAGGTGGACAGCGGGCCGGACGTGGCCGGGCCGAAGCCGACCTCGAAGAAGCCCAGGTCGTACTTGAGGTGATCGTGGATGCCGATGACGTCGGTGACGCCCTTGGTCAGCGTCACCCGCGCGCCCACCGGACGGCTGCGGTAGCGCGACAGCAGCATCCGCACCTTCTTGGCGACAAGGTCATAGGTGCCCTTGCCGCCGACGGTGCGGCGGTTGACGTCGTGCAGCGCCTTCGGCCCGTCCATGCTGACCGTCAGCGCGAACTTGTGCGCGTCCAGCCAGTCGACGGTGGCCTCCGTCAGCAGCGTGGCGTTGGTGGTCAGCGAGAAGTCCACCGTCTTGCCGACCTCGGCCGCGCGGGGTTCTGCGTACTCCACCACCTGCCTGATGAGGGGCAGGTTGGACAGGGGCTCGCCGCCGAAGAACACCACGTTGACGCGGTCGCGGTCCTTGGCCTGCCGCAGCAGCAGTTCAAAGGAGTCCTTGGCGGTGTCGAAGTCCATGCGCTCGCCCTTGGCCGGCGAGGTCAGGTCTTCCTTGTAGCAGTAGGTGCACGACAGGTTGCAGCCGGTGTTGACGTTCAGGATGATGGTGGACAGCGGAATGTCCTCCACCTCCGTCACCGTGATCGGCGTGTCCGGCGCCCCGGCATCCCGCAGGATGTCGAGCCGCTTGAAGCCGTCCACGCAGTCGGCCAGGTCCTCGGGCGTGAAGCGGTCGCCGAAGGCGGTCCGCATGGTCTCGGCCGACGCCATGCCCTGCTGGCGGAACAGCTCCAGCACGGACGCGCTGACGTCGTCCATCTCGAACAGGCTGGTGGTCGGGACGTGGACCAGCATCCGGTGACCGTCGACCGACACGTCGTGGACGTTATGAGGCACCAGGGTCAGCATGCCCATGGGTGATCCTCCTTTCCATCGGGTTCGGGTCAGCGGATGGGCGGGTCGACGAAGCGCTGGACGGTGACGTAAAGCTGTCCCGTCGCCTCGACCTCGCGGCCGCCGTCGAAGACCGACGCGATGACCGACAGGTTGCCGACGTTGTTGGTGCCCTTCACCCGCGCCGGGTTGGGACCGGCGGGACCGGGAACGAACAGGCCGCCGTCGCCGATCTGGCCGGCGTACTTGGCGTCGTCCAGCGCCGCGGCGGTGGCGTCGAAGTTGTCCGTCTTCCATTCCGCCGGCATGGCGCCGATGCGGATGTCGTCTTCCGTGTTCGGCTGCCCGTCCGGCCCATTCATCCAGCCGATGGCCTCGAACTGCGCGGGCACCTTGGGGATCGGACCGCCGTTGCCGCCGACGCGGGCGAAAGTGACGGCAGGCTCCACGGTCAGGCGGTCGATGCCGTCATAAACGACGAAGGCGTCGTCCATGGACTGCCCGCCGATGGAGACATCGCGCGGGCCGGCCTGGGCCGCGCTGTCGGCGGCGACGTCCAGCACCATCATTTCCGGCGTGCGCTCGACGACGGTGGCGGTGACGCCCTCGCCGAAATCGGGATCGCCGTTCAACCCGACGCCGGCGACGGTGACGCGGGTGGTGGCACCCTGGCGCAGGTGCGACGGAGCCACGGCGATGACGCGCGGGTCGGCGTCGGTCTTCACGGCCGTCATGGCGCCGCCGATGACGTCCTGATCGGCGTCGAACCAGCGGCCGGTCAGCGTCTCGCCATCCTCGGACAGGGCCATGACCTGGCGAAGCTGCGTGCCCGCGCCGGTCAGGCTCGCGCGCCACTCGCCGGCGCCGTAGAGCATGCCCGTGCCGGCCTGGGTGACTTCCGTTCCGTTCTCGTAGGTCAGGTCGACCATCACGTCCAGCATCCCGCCGTCCTTGGGCGAGACGGTCATGGTGCCGTGATAGGGCCCCTGGCCGCGCTGCACGCCGGCCACCGACCAGGTTCCGGACAGGTCGGCGGTGGACGCCTCGGGCGCCTTGCCCAGCGGGAAGCGTTCGGCCAGTTCGTCCACCATCTGGTTCTGGGCGATGTCCCACCATGCGCGGTCACGCGCCAGCGCCTGGTATTCGGCGGTGGGGAACTGGCCCAGGTGGAAGTGCATCAGCTTGGCCCAGTCCTCCTTGGTGCGGCGCTGGAGCGCGACGCGGGCCCAGGAGTGGCAGCGGCTGCACATCTCGGTCATTTCCTGGGTCGGGCCTTCGTCCCAGGCGATGGGGTTCTTCTCCAGGATGTAGCGCGAGCCCTCGGTCTCGGCGACGCTCAGGCCCCGCGTGTCGGCGAGGTGGCGGACGAGGGTGCGGCGTTCCTCGGCCGTCAGCTTGACGTCGTGGTTGCGCTCCATGCGCACCAGCGTCATCAGCCAGCCCTCGGGCGTGCGGCGTCCAGCGTCGATGCGGGTGTAGGTGCCGTCGCCGTTTTCGGCGTGGCAGGAGGCGCACTTGGCCTCCAGAAGCGCCGGGCCGTCTGCGGCCTGGGCCGACGGCACCAACGCCAGGGCGCCGACAAGAAGCGCCCCGGAAAGCACGGTCAATCGCATGGTGTCCCCCATGTCGTTGAAGCCAATCCGTTCCCTGGTCAGTAGCCATGCCTCTTTTGTGGGCATTGGTCGTCCTCCGACCACTGATGAGGCTATCGCGCTTTCGGGGGCACTTCTTGACAGATCCGGACAAAGATGACGCTGCTGCTAAGCGTCTTCGGCAAGGCCCTGGACGCTCGCCCTCGCGTGCGCTGTCATGGCGGAACGGAAGGGAGGAGTCATGCACGAGCAAACGGTGGACGTAGCGGTGATCGGCGGCGGCCCGGCGGGTGCGGTGGCGGCGCGGGCGCTGGCGGGGCAGGGGGCGACGGTTTTGCTGGTGGACCCGGATCGCACGCCCGCCCGGCTGGAGGGTATCGGCGAGCGGCTGATGGCATGGCTGCGGGCGGAAGGGCTCGCCGACCGCCTCCCCGACGTCGCGCCGCTGGTTCCGCGCCGGGCCTCGTGGGCGGGCGAGAAAACGGCGCACAACGGCGAACACCTGGTGGAGCGCGCGAGCATGGACCGCGCGCTCCGGTCCGCCGCCGTTGCGGCCGGTGCGGAGCACGTTCAGGCGACGGCGACGCTCCAGGCGGAAGAGGGCACAGTGCGGGTGCGTCTGTCGGACGGGCGGGAGGTTCTGGCCCGGCGGGTGATCGACGCACGCGGGCGGGCAGCCCACGCCAACCGTCCGGTGATGCGCGGCCCGGCGACGCTGGCCGTCGGCGGCTGGCTTTCCGGCGAGGCCGAGCCCGGCGCTGCCGTCACGCCCTTCGCCGATGGCTGGGTGTGGATCGCGCGGCCGGGCGACGGGCGGGTGTGGGCACAGGCGACGCTCGACGCCCGCGCCGACGACGCCCCGCCGGCCGAGCGTCTGCGGGCGGCGCTGGCGGCGGTCGCGCCAGAACTGGCGGGGGAGCCGGAGGGCCTCTCCATCCGCGAATGTGCGCCGGTGGTGCCGACGGACGCCATTGATCCGCGCATTCTGCCGGCGGGCGACGCGGCGGCGGGCATGGACCCGCTGTCGGGCCACGGCATGTTCTGGGCGGTCTCCGGCGCGCTGGCGGCGGTGGCAGCATGGCGCACCATGACGGAACGACCGGGGCCGGAGAGCGAGGCCCTGGCGACCCGCTACATCGGCGAGCGCATCCGCGAAACCTACCTCCGGCAGGCGCGCCTCGGCCGCGATTTCCTGCGTCAGGAGACCCGTTTCCAGGATCAACCGTTCTGGGCGCGGCGCCTGTCCTTTCCCGATGACGCGCCGGTGCACGAGGCTGCCGAACCGGGCGTGAAAACGGCCATCGTCGTGGTCGACGGGCTGCTGGAGGAGCGCGAGGTGGTGGTCACCGCGCAGGAGCCGGCGGGCGTCGCCTTCGTCGCCGGCGTGCCGGTGGTCGAGGCGTGGCGGCGGCTTCGGGAGCACGGCCCGGCCGACCTCGCCGCCGAACACGGCGAGGCCAAGGCCCGCGCCGTCGTCGGGTGGCTGACGGCGCGGGGGTTGACTGAGACGAAGCGATGATTGCAGTCATCGGTGCCGCTGTGCGTGCTCCGCGGACGCCTTCGGCGCGGCGCCCACGAAGTGCTGCAGGATGGGTGGCACCGTATGTGGATTCCTGCTTTCGCAAGAATGACGGGTAGTTATTCCTGCTGGACCAATACTTAAAATCATCCCGTCGCCTCTGCGAAAGCAAGGGCCCACACAACTCCGTTGGCCGCCCTTGGACACCTCTGGTGGCAACCGGTCGAACTTGGCCTTGTCGGGCGGCCTCTCGATGCCGTCAAGTGTCGCCCTACCGAATCGCGACCGGGTTGATGATCATCTGCACCGCGCCCTTCACCCGCGCGGGGCCGAGGACGAAGAGGAACTCGTTCACGCCGTCGGCCACCAGCTCGCGGGTGACGATGTTTTCCAGGATGTAGACGCCGTTCTCCGCCAACAGCGTCACATGCACGGGAAAGAAGCTCTCGCCGTCGGCCGAGGGCACGGCCTCCAGCCCCCAGTTGTCGGCGCCGACGGCCACCACGCCCTGTTCGGCCAGCCATTCGGCGGCGTCCACGTCCAGGCCCGGTTCCGTGCTGCCCCAGGTCTCGTTGTCCTCGCCGATCAGGCCCATCCAGCCGGTGTGCACGATCACCACGTCGCCCTTGCCGACGGAGGTGCCCTGCGCCTTTAAAGCCGCTTGCAGCGCTTGGGCGGAGATGGCGTGGCCGCCCTCCAGTTGTTCCACGCCCTCGTGTGCGGCCATGTTCACCAGCACCCCGCGCGTGGCGATAGGCGGGATCTGCTCGATGCCCAGGTCGGTGAGGCCGGTGACGTTCACCAGGTCCTCGGCCTTGCGGTTGTTGTAGTAGACGTGGTCGCGGCCCAGGTGCCCCAGGCCGTCGATCTGGGTGCCGACGCCCAGCCAGCCGTGGAAGATGTCGTCGTTGTAGCTGCCCCGGTTCGGCCCGAAGGTCTTCCCCATGCCCTGGTTGGGCGTCAGCACGGTGACGCTCACCGACCGGGGCGGGAAGGCCGGTGTCTCGCGGTCCACCACCATGCCCAGCGGGTAAACCTTGCCTTCGGTCACCAGCCCGGCGGCGGCCTTGACGGTGTCGGGCGTCATGTTGTTGGCGGCGCCGATGCGGTCGTCGGGGCCGTAGGGGCTGTCGAAGGTCGCGCGGTCATCCTGGGCCATGGCGGCGGAGCCCAGCAACAGCGTCAGCGAAGCCGCCAGGGCGGCGGCGCGAAGGGGAGCAGTACGCATCGGACGAAACCTCCCTTGCTCGTTTTTATGATTGCAAAACCGAGCGTGCGGCTCGGGCGAGCGGCCGGTCAAGGAGGGGGCGTACACGCCTGAGGAAGGAGCAGAATGCGCCCTCCGGTCAGGTGCCGCTGTCGTCGGTGGTGGCGCAAAAGGGCCGCAGGTCGGCGCCCAGGCGCTCCATGGAGGTCAGGCGGCGGCCGGTCTTCGCCGGGTCGCAGGGGGTGACGTTGACGGCCTTCAGGGTGGTGCGGATCACGGTTCCGGCTTTATCCGTGTCCACGTCGATGATGTTCAGGCACCCCATGTCCTGGTCGAACACCCCGCAGGCGCTCAGCCCCGCGCCCACGGCCCAGGACAGCATCACGCGGTTGACGCCCTCGTGGCTGACGATCAGGGCCGTCGACCATCCGGGCTCCCTCAGCAGGCGGTGGACGACGCCCATCGCCCGGTCGGCGAAGGTCGCGAAGGGCTCGCCGCCGCAGAACAGCGCGCCCGGCTCGGCCGCCGTTTCGAACCCGTACGTGAACTCGGCGTCGAAGCGCGCAGGCGGCAGGCGCAGCGCGTTGCCGGAGCGGATTTCCGTCAGCGCCGGCTCCTCCCGCACCGGCCGTCCGCCGCCGGCGATCTCGGCGGTGCGGCGGCTGCGTTCCTTGGGCGAGGCGAGCACGAGGTCGGGCGGTGCCCCTGCCAGAAGCTCCCGCGCGGCTTCCGCCTGCGCCAGTCCGCGCGGCGTCAACTGGACGTGCTTGGGGTGGACCGGACGGCCGTCCTCGCCCAGGTACAGCACCTCTCCGTGACGCATGAAGATGAGCCGCCGCCGCCCGGCGACGGGCTGTTCCGGCGTTTCCTCCAGGCTCATGAGCCGGCCTCGATGCCGTCACGAAGCTGCCGCTTGATGAGCTTGCCGTTGCTGTTGCGGGGCAGGGGCTCGCGGCTGAAGGTCACGAAATCGGGCACCTTGTAGTCCGACAGGCGCTCGGCGCAGAAGGTGCGGATGGCGTCTTCGCTGATGTCGTCCTTGGCGTGAACGAAGGCGTGGACCTTCTCCCCCAGCACCGGGTCGGGATGGGGAACGACGGCAACCTCCGCCACAGCGGGATGATGGGCCAGCACGTTCTCCACCTCCGCCGAGAACACCTTGTAGCCGCCCCGGTTTATCATGTCCTTCTTGCGGTCGAAGACGCGCAGGAACCCGTCTGCGTCCAACGACCCGATATCGCCCGACTTCCAGAACCCGGCCTGGAAGTTTTCCGCCGTTGCGTCGGGCTTGTTCCAGTAGCCCGGCATCACCATCGGCCCGGCGATCCAGACTTCGCCCGGCTCGCCCGGCGGCACTTCGCGTCCGGCATCGTCCATCACGCGCACCTCGCCGCAGGGGACGACGCGGCCGACGCTGCTTGAATGGGTCGCCGTGCCGCCCGGCGGCATGAGCGTGGTGGGGGAGGTGGTCTCGGTGGCGCCATAGGCGTTGGCAAGCTCCAGGTTCGGCAGGGCGTCGGCGAGCTTGCGGATGGTCGCTTCCGGCATGGGCGCGCCGCCGTAGGCGCCGATGCGCCAGGCCGAAAGGTCGTGGCGGGCAAAGTCGCTGCGCAGGAGGCAGAGGTTGTACATGGCCGGCACCATGACCGTGTAGGTCATGCGTTCACCTTCCGCCAGCGCCAGGAAGGCGTCGGCCTTGAACGCTTTCAGCATGAGCACCGCCCCGCCGACGCTCATGGGGGCCAGCACGCAGGCTATCAGGCCCGTTACGTGGCTGACGGGAACTGCGACCACCGAGCGGTCGGCGGCCGTCATGGAGAAACAAAGCGAAAAATGCAGGCAGGAATGCACGATGTTGAGATGCGTGAGCATCGCACCCTTGGGGTGCCCCGTGGTGCCGGAGGTGTAGAGGATGACGGCCAGGTCTTCTTCCGCCGGCGCCGGATCGGGCACCAGGCCATCGGCGTAGTCCGCCAGCAGGGATTCGAACGGACTGTCGAGGGCGATGAGGTCAAGCCCCTCCGGCAGACGGTCGGCCAGCGAGGGCTCCGCCACCACCAAGGCGGCACCGCAGTCTTCCAGGATGTAGGCCAGTTCCGCCCCTTGCGCGCGTGTCGACAGCGGCACGGCCACCAGCCCGGCGCGGAGGGTGCCAAGCACCGCCACCACCCATTCCCAGCGGTTGCCGATCAGCAGCCCGACCCGCGCCCCCGCCTCCAGCCCCCGCGCCAGCAGCGCGCGGGCGACAGCAGAGACGTGGCTGTCCAGGTCGCGGTAGGAAAGCCGCACATCGCCATCCACCACCGCATCCCCATGCGTGTTGGCCGCCACGGCGGCGCGGATCATGGCGTCGGTGTGGGGCGGGCGGTCGGTGAAGCAGGCCACCACCCGATCCCCGAAATGCGCCTCGGCCCGCATGGGCGGCATGGGCGGGAAGGTGGCTGACATTACTCTGCGGCCTCGCGACTGGCGGCGTTGCTGCCGCGCTCGATGATCCATTCGCTGTCGAACAGGCTGAAGGCGTGGTTCAGTTCCGACTGGCTGAGGATCACGGCCAGCTTTTCCTTCCGAAGCTCGGCGATCACGTCCGCCAGCCGCTGCGCCAGCGCCGGCGCCACGCCCTCGAAGGGCTCGTCCAGCAGCAGGAGCCGCGTGCCCACCGTCAGCGCCCGGCCGAGTGCCACCATCTTCTGCTGCCCGCCGGACAACTGGAGGGCACGGCGGTCCTTCATGCCGTAGAGTTCCGGCATGATCTCCCACACCTGTTTCAGGCGTTTCGGGCCGTCGATGGTGGGCGTGACCCAGCTTGGCAGCAGAATGTTTTCCGCCACCGTCAGTTCCGGCACCAGCGCGCGGTCCTCGGGCATGTAGCCGATGCCGAGCCGCGCGCGGTGGTGGACGGGCACCTTCGCCAGGTCCTCACCGTCGAAGGAGAGGGAGCCGCCGGTGGTCTTCACCAGCCCCATGATGGAGCGCATGACGGTGGTCTTGCCCGCCCCGTTGCGCCCGGCCAGCGCGGTCATTTCCGAGGCATCGACGGTCATGGAGAAGCCGCGCAGCGCCTGCACGCTGCCGATCATGACTTCCACGTCGTTCAGTTGCAGCAGCATGGGCCTACCTCGCGCCTCCGGTGACGTACTTCTGCACGGCGTCGTCCGACAGCACTTCGTCCGGCCGGTCGTCGGCGATAATCTTGCCGGCGTAGAAGGCGACGATGCGGTCGGAGTAGCGGGTGACGATGTCCAGGTCGTGCTCCACGAACAGCACGGTCACGTCCTCGTGCGCGAGCGCCGCCATGACGGTATCCATCAGCGGAAACTTCTCCTCCGCCGAGACGCCGCTGGTCGGTTCGTCCAGCAGCAGCACCTTGGGCTTGCGGACCATGGCCATGGCGATGTCCAGCAGCTTCCGCACGCCGCCGGGAAGCTCCGCCACCACGCGGTCGGCGTATTGCGTCAGCCCGAAGCGGTCGAGCATGGCGCGCGCCTCGTCCTCGCTGCCCTCGGACCCGCAGGGGCGGAACAGGCTGAACCGCCGGCCCGAGGCACCAAAGGAGACCAGCATGTTCTCCACGCTCGTCATGGGCTCGCACAACTGCGGGATCTGGAAGCTGCGGCAGACCCCCAGGTGGGTCATGGCGCGCGGCTTCTTCTTGGTCACGTCCACGCCGTCCAGCAGAATCGCGCCGCTGTCGGGCTTGAGGTAACCCGTCACCATGTTGACGAAGGTGGTCTTGCCGGCCCCGTTCGCCCCGATCAGGGAGACCTTCGACCCGGTGGCGAACTCGATGGAGATGTCGGCAGCGGCGGAAACCGCCCCGAAGCTCTTGTTCAGGTTGCGCGCCTCCAGCACCGGAACGGCCGGCGAGGGGGCGGAACGCGGGGCGCGGGCGGGGGATGCGTTCATGCCTGCGGCTCCTTGGCGGTGGGACGGGCGGCGCGGGTGGCGGTGGCGACGCGCGATCCGCCGGTGGAGCGGTCCTCGGCGGCGCGGCTGCGGGTGACGTCGTCGCGAGGCGTGCGCGGGGCGATGATCCGCCCCTTGGCCCAGAGCGACCCGATGCCTTCCGGCAGGAACAGGATCACCGCCAGCAGGAAGGCCCCCAGCACCAGCTGCCAGGTTTCGGGGAAGTAGAGGTTGGAGAAGCTGCGCACCAGCTCCAGGATGATCGACGCCACGAACACCGCCGCCACGCTGTAAGGCCCGGCCAGGATGGCGACGAAGACGAACTCGCCCGATGTGGTCCAGAAGCTGAACAGCGGGTCCACGTGGCCCAGCGCCATGCCGTTGAGCGCCCCGCCCACGCCGCCGAAGCCGGCCGCGACGACGAAGTTCAGCACCATGGTCCGGTGGACGGAGGTGCCCAGGTACTCCACCCGCAACTCGTTCTCGCGCACGGCCCGGCTCATCAGGCCGGCCATGCTGTCGAAGTAGACGCGGCAGAGCATGGCGGTCACCCCGGCCACCACGATGGCGGTGCAGTAGAGCGCCAGGTCGGCGCTGTCGCGGTCGGGGGGCCAGCCGAAGAAGGTGGGCTCGGGCACGTTGAAGCCGTCCGACCCGCCGATCTGGTTCATCTTCACCAGCACGCCGTACAGCACCATGGACAGCGCCACCGTCAGCATGGCGAAGAAGATGCCCCGGTAACGCGCGATCAGCGGCCCGACGACGGCGCCGATGACGATGCCCGTCACGCCGCCGATGGTCAGCAGCACCAGCGCGTCCGTCAGGCCCCAGTTGGCGGCGATCAGCCCGGCGGCGTAGGCCCCGGCGCAGTACACCATCCCCTGGCCGAAGGAGACCACGCCGCCGCGCATCAGCACCACGATGCCAAGCGCGACGATGCCGTATCCAATGGCCTTGGTGGCGGTGAACAGAAGCCATTGCGGGGCGGCGAAGCCGGCGAGCAGCAGCACCGCCATGAGGACCGCGCCGCCGAGAAGGGTTTTCAGGGTCTTGCCATGCATGGGTCAGATCTTCCGGACTTGCGCGCGTTGGAACAGGCCCTCCGGCCGGAAGACCAGCACGGTCGCCATGACCAGGTAGACGATGAAGATTTCCGCCTCCGGCAGCTCGTAGACCGCCGCCGCACGGGCGATGCCGACGATCAGCGCGCCGATGGCGGCCCCCGGAATGCTCCCCAGGCCGCCGATGATGACCACTGCGAAGCTGAGGATGATGACGCTGACGGAAATGCCCGGCTGGACCGATATCAGCGGTGCGGTGTAGGCGCCGGCCAAAGCCGCCAGAAGCACGCCGATGAAGAACGCCAGCACGTAGACGCGGGCGACGTTCACGCCCATGGCGGCGCTGATCTCGCGGTTATGGATGACGGCCAGCACCACCTTGCCGATGATGGTCCGGTTCAGCCCGAACCACACCGCCAGCCCGCAGACGACGGCAAGCACGATCAGCATGAGGTCGTAGCCGACGTAGAACAGGCTGCCGACCTCCACATTGCCGAACAGGCCGCGCGGTTCGAACACGTAGTAGGGCGTCACACCCCAGATCAGCTTGGTGATGTCCTCCAGCATGAGGAAGACGGCATAGGTCACCAGCAGGATCAGCACCTCGTCGCGGCCGTAGAACAGCCGGAGCACCACGCGCTCCAGGAAGGGTGCCACGGCGATGGCGACGGCGATGGAGGCGATGAGCATGGCGAGCAGGCTCAAGGCTGGCGGCAGGCCCAGGCCGTTGGACAGGGCCACGGCCGAGGCGGCGGCATAGGCGCCCAGCGCATAAAAGCTGCCGTGCGCGATATTCAGGATACGCAGCACGCCGAACACCAGCGTCAGCCCCAGCGCCACGATGAACAGCCAGGACGCGTAGACGACGCCGTCGACCAGAATGGTCAGCAGGTAATCCATGAACGGAACTCCCCTTGTGCGGGGGTAGGGGAGCCCCGCTCGGACCGGTGGCGGCACCGGCCGGGCGGGGCTCGGTCACGAAGAAGGCGTCAGGCGCGGTGCGTCAGTCGCACTGGGCGCCCTCGAAGCCGCTTTCGATCCATTCGATGCTCTTCTTGCCCTCGGGCGGGTTCACGCAGCGGGCGTTGAAGCGCACGATGTCGCCGATGACGACCTTGCCCTCGTCGTTCTTCATGGTGCGGCCGATGGCGGTCGGCTGGATGGCCTGATGGCCGTTGCCCAGCGCCATCTCGATCTGTCCGGCCGGGCTTTCCCACGACGACCCCTTCAGCGCCGCGGCCACCTGTTCCTTGGTGGGCTTCTGGCCGCCATTCTCCTCCATGGCCTTTTCCACCGCCAGCTTAAGGCCCAGGATCGCCTGCGCCATGCGGTAGGGAGCCTGGACGGGGATGACGTCGTATTCGTCCATGTAGATCTTCTGCCACCACTGGTTCAGCGGCGTGTCGGGCGCCATGTAGCCGTAGGCGCCGCGCGCGCCGATCACCACGTCCTGCGGCATGTTCTCGCCCAGCGGCGGCATGACGTGGTCGCCGGCCGACAGGGCCACCTGGCTGCGCTGGAACATGCCGCGCGGCATGGCCTGAAGGATCAGCGCCTGCAGGTCGCCGCCCCAGTTGGAGCTGTGGATGACGTCGGGGTTCTCGCGCATGATGGCCGAGATTTCCGTGCCGTACTGGCCGGCGCCGAAGGCCGGGAACAGTTCCGCCACCACCTCGGACTCGGGGTAAAGCTGCTTCATGCTGGCGGTAAAGTCGCGCCAGCTGTCGTGGCCCCAGGCGTAGTCCTGGTTGATGCCGCCGATGGTCTCGACGTCCATGCCCTTTTCCTTCATGTATCGGGCCAGGGCGACGTTATCCATGGTGGCGTGGGCGGCGGTGCGGAAGGCGTATTCGTATTCGCCGTCCTCGAACACGCGCGGCGTGCCGCAGTCGTACAGCACCGTCAGCGCCTTCAGCTCGTCGGCCACCGGCGCGATGGCGAGGCAGTCGCCCGACGAGACGTAGCCGACGACGGCGTCGACATTCTCGCGCTGGACTAGGTTGCGGAACTCCTGCACCTGCTTGGTCGCGCCCCCGGCCTCGTCGATGACGACGGGCTCGATGGTCAGGCCGCCGAAGCCCTTCTTGTCGTAGGGCGCCGGGCCTTCGCCGGCGTTCAGCTTCTCGATCAGCACCTTGCCGCCGTTCCAGGCGGGCACGCCGAAGCTTTCGGCGGCCTGACCGGAAAGGAAGGTCACGACGCCGATCTTGTAGGTGTCCTCCGACTGGGCCAGCGCGCCGGTGGCACCCACCGCCATGACGGCGGCGGCGGCCCCGGCGGCGAGTACCGCGCGGACGGACGTCTCCCGTTTGAACGTGTTCATGGTGGAAAAGCCTCCCTGTGGTCTTTCTTGCTTGGACGCCGGGCGGCCGATGCGCCGCCTGTCTTGTTATTGCGGCCCGCCGAAGGAGGAGAGGCGGTTGCTCCGCCTTCTTCCGATCCTTCGGGGCGCCGGTCCTCGACCTTGGCTTTTTTTTGATGAGAGGCGCGGCCGTTCTGGTGCGGTCCGCTTGCCTCTGACAAACCATTCATCCGTTTGTCCGACAATCGAATGGTAGGCAGGAGTGTCGACGGCCGTCAAGCCGTTACCCCAGCGGAACGCTCGGTTCCTTTTTCCGTCCTCAGCCCTCGGCGGACGCGGCGTCACCCTCTTCGTCGGGCCCGGGCTCGGGGTGCGTCACCTCAAGCATGATCTTGCCGATATGGCTGCTGCTCTCCATCAGCTTGTGGGCCTTTGCCGCCTCCTCAAGCGGATACGTCGCATGGATGATGGGGCGCACCGTGCCCTTGGACAGAAGGGGCCAGACGTTGGCCTCCAGGGCTTTGGCGATGCGCCCCTTGTCGTCCACCGTGCGGGGACGAAGCGTCGAGCCGGTCCAGGTCAGGCGGCGGGTCATGAGCTGCAGGAAGTTGCCCGAAATGTCCGCCGAATCGAGGAACGCGATCTGCACCAGCCGCCCGTCATCGGCCAGCGCCGAGAGGTTGCGGGGCACATAGGCGCCGCCGACCATGTCCAGGATCACGTCGGCGCCGCGCCCCTCGGTGTACTTCGACACCTTGTCCTCGAAGGCGTCGGACTGGTAGTTGATGGCGTGGTCGGCCCCCAGGTCCTTGCAGGCGGCGCACTTGTCATCGGTGCCGGCGGTGACGATGACCGTGGCCCCGAAGGCCTTGGCGAGCTGGACGGCCGTGGTGCCGATACCGCTGGACCCGCCGTGGATGAGAATGGTCTCGCCCTCTTTCAGCCGGCCGCGGTCGAAGATGTTGCTCCAGACCGTGAAGTAGGTTTCCGGCAGCGCGGCCGCCTGTTGCAGCGACAGCCCGGTAGGCACGGGCAGCACCTGCGGCTCGGGTGCGACCACGTACTGCGAATAGCCGTCGGAGACCACCAGGGCGCAGACCGAGTCGCCCACCTTGAACCGCTCCACCCCGTCGCCGAGCTTCACCACCGTGCCCGCGACCTCCAGCCCCAGCACGTCGGAGGCGCCGGCAGGCGGCGGATAATTGCCCTGGCGCTGGAGCACGTCGGGCCGGTTCACGCCCGCTGCCGCCACCTTGATGAGCACCTGCCCCGGCGCCGGGCTGGGCACCGGGCCTTCCGCCGGCACCAGGTTCTCGGCCGGGCCGTATTCGGTGAGGCGGATGTAGGTCATGGACGACGGAATGGCGGGGGCGTCGGACATGGGCTGCGGGCTCCTGTTCAACTTCGCTTGAATGGTGGCGGCGGCGCGTGCCCGAGTCCACGGCGCGGGCATCACCTCCACCGGATGAACCGCACAAGATTGACAGAGGGAGGAGCTTTGCGCCATCGTTTGTCCGACAAACGGATAAACGCCCGGGGCAGGCACCCCGGCACGACCTGGGAGGCACGATGTCCAGCCAGACGGCGGAGGACCTGCGCGGGCTCGACCCCGCATCGGTGGAGGCGGCCTTGCGCGACTCGATCCCCGGCCTGGGCGACGGGCCCATGGGCGTGGAGATGATCGCCGGCGGGCAGTCCAACCCGACGTTCTTCCTGCGTTTCGCCAACCGCGACCTGGTGTTGCGCAAGCAGCCGCCGGGCAAGCTTCTGCCATCCGCCCACGCGGTGGACCGGGAATACCGGGTGATGAAGGCGCTGGCCGACACGCCGGTGCCGGTGCCGGAGATGCTGCTCTACTGCGACGACGCCAGCGTCACGGGCACGCCGTTCTATGTGATGGAGCGGGTGCCCGGCCGCGTCTTCCACGACAGCGCCCTGCCGGGCATGGACCCCGACCACCGCCGCGCCTGCTATGCCTCCATGACCGATACCCTGGCGGCCCTGCACGACGTGGACGTGGACGCCGTCGGCCTGTCGGACTACGGCCGCCCCGGCAACTACTTCGAGCGCCAGATCCGCCGCTGGACCCGCCAGTACCGCGCGGATCAAGAGGAAGCCGGCAGCAACATGCCCGAGGCCGAACGCCTGATCGAATGGCTGCCCGCCAACATGCCCGAGGACGACGGCATGACGGGCCTCTGCCATGGCGACTACCGCATCGGCAACCTGATGTTCCACCCGACGGAGCCGCGCGTCGTCGCCGTGCTGGACTGGGAACTGTCCACCCTCGGCCATCCGCTGGCGGACCTTGGTTACACGCTCATGTTCTGGCGCATGACGCCCGATGAATACGGCGGGCTGGCGGGGCTCGACCTGCCGGCGCTCGGCCTGCCGACGGCGGAGGAACATGTGGCGCGCTACTTCGAGAAACGCGGCCTGCCCAACAGCATGATGCCTTTCCACGAGGTCTTCGCCCTGTTCCGCTTCGCCATGATCCTGGAAGGTGTGGCTGCCCGCGCCCGGCGCGGCAACGCGGCAAGCGCCGATGCGCTGGAGGTGGGCGGACGCGCCCGCGCCTTCGCCCAGCGCGCCGTCCACATCATCGAAACCCGCGGCTGACCCGCCGCATCTCATTCCCTCGGGAGTTCAAGACCGTGCATTTCCAATTCTCCGACAAGGCCCAGGAGCTTCAGCGGCGGGTCCAGGATTTCATGGACACCCACATCGTCCCGCGCAACGGCGAGTGGCTGCACTACGCGGAAAACGGCCATTTCCCGCCGCCCTTCATGGAGGACCTGAAGGCCCTAGCGAAGGAAGAAGGCCTGTGGAACCTGTTCCTGCCCGCGCTGCGCGACGACGAGCCGGGCACGCGGCTGACCAACCTGGAATACGCCCCGCTGGCGGAGATCATGGGGCGGCTGTATTGGGCGTCGGAGGTGTTCAACTGCAACGCCCCGGACACCGGCAACATGGAGCTGCTGCACATGTTCGCCACGCCCCAGCAGTACGACCAGTGGCTGAAACCGCTGCTCAACGGCGACATCCGAAGCTGCTTCGCCATGACGGAGCCGGACGTGGCCTCGTCCGACCCCACCAACCTGCAGACCCGCATCCGGCGCGACGGCGACGAGTACGTCATCACGGGCCGCAAGTGGTTCACCACCAACGCCGCCGATCCGCGCTGCAAGGTCTGCATCCTCATGGGCATCACGGACCCGGACGGCGAGCCGCACGCCCGCCACTCCATGATCCTGATTCCCATGGACGCGCCGGGCGTCGATATCGTCCGCAACGTGCCGATCATGCACCACATGGCGCCGGAGGGGCATTGCGAGGTGGTGTTCCGCGACGTGCGCGTGCCGGCGTCCAACCTGCTCGGCAATGAAGGCGAGGGCTTCAAGCTGGCGCAGGCGCGGCTCGGGCCGGGGCGCATCCACCACTGCATGCGCTCAATCGGACAGTGCGAGCTGGCGCTGGAAATGATGTGCGAGCGCGCGCTGGAGCGAAAGACCTTCGGCAAGACGCTGTCGGAGCAGGGCACCATCCAGGAATGGATCGCGCTCGCCCGCTGCGACATCGAACAGGCGCGCCTGCTGGTGCTCAAGGCCGCCTGGATGATCGACCAGCACGGCACCAAGGCCGCGCGGAACGAGGTGGCGATGATCAAGGTCATCGTGCCGCGCCTTCAGACGACGATCCTGGAGCGCGCCATCCAGACCTTCGGCGCCGCCGGCCTGACGCCGGACACGCCGCTGTCCTTCCTGTGGACCTGGGGCCGGGCGCTGCGCATCGTCGACGGTCCGGACGAGGTGCACCTGCGCACCATCGCCCGCCGCGAGATCAAGCAGGCGAAAGAGCACATGGGCCGCACCATCCCCTACCTGACCCCGCCCGACGTCCTGAAGTCGGGCGGCGGCCGATGACCGCGCCGGGCGCGGTGGTGGTCACGGGTGCGGCCGGAGACATGGGCTCCGCCCTCTGCCGCGCCTTCGCCGCCGACGGCCGCCGCGTCTTCGGCGCCGATGTGCGCCGGTGCGCGGTGGGCGGTGTCGCGGCGGTGGAGGTGGACGTCACCGACCGGAGCGCCGTCTTCGCCCTGGCCGAGCAGGCGGCGACGGAGGCCGGCGGGCTGGCGGTCTGGATCAACGCCGCCGGGCTGGTCCGCACCGTGCCGACGCGCGAGGCCGGGGAAGACGACTGGCACCGCCTCATCGCCGTCAACCTGACGGGCACCTGGCACGGCTGCTCGGCGGCGCTGGAGACCATGATTTCCGGCGGCAAGGGCGGGGTGATCGTCAACGTGGGCTCGCTGTCGGGGCAGGTGGGCTATCCCGGCCTGCATCCGGCCTATGGCGCGTCCAAGGCCGGTGTCCACCAGCTCACCAAGACCTACGCCATGGAAGGTGCCCGCCATGGTGTGCGGGTGAACGCGGTCGCGCCCTCGGTGCTGGAGGGCAGCATGGGCGACACGTTCACGGACGAGCAGAAAAGCCGCCTCGTCCGGGCCAATCCCATGAAGCGGCTGGGCGGCATGGACGACGTGACCGGCGTGGTGCGGTTCCTGTGTTCCGATGAAGCGGCCTACATGACCGGCGCCACGCTGCCGGTCAACGGCGGCTCCTTCATGCCATGAGCCGGCGGGGCGATGATCCGGCGGCGCTGGCGGAGACGCTCCGCCTGCTGCACGGCATGGGCTTCCACCGCTGGGCCGGCATGACCGCGCCGGAGCGGGCGGCGGACGGCTCGGTGTCGGTGACCATCAAGGCGGAGGGGGAGGCCGTCATGCCCTTCGGCGGGTTGCACGGGGGCGTGCTGACGGGGCTGTATGAGTTCCCGGCGCTGGCCGCCCTGCTGCCCGAGCTTGCGCCCGACGAATGGGCGGTGACGGCCGACGTTCACGCCCGCAACATCGGGGCGGTGCGCACCGGCGATACCGTGACCATCACCGGCCGGCTCGTGAAACGCGGGCGCGGCATCGCCTTCGTGGAGGCCGAGGCCCGCGTCAGCGACCGGCTGGTGGGCCGGGCGAGCATCACCAAGGCCATCGTGCCTTCGCCGGATGTCCTCAAGCCCGGCTGACGCGCGACGCCTCCCGCCGGGGCCAGATGCCGCCGACGTACAGCGTCCAGGCGATAATGGGCACCTGGAACACCAGCCTCAGCCAGTAATACCAGTCGCCCGTCGGCAGGCCCTCGAACCGGATGCCGTTGACGATGTTGCTGACGTTGGCCGGCAGCACGGCGACGAAGTAGACCGCCAGCAGCACCGCCGCCAACCGCCGCGTGCGCGGGATCAGCAGGCCGAGGGCGCCGGCGATCTCCAGAAGGCCGGTCACCAGCACGATGGCCTCGGGGAAGGGCAGGAACGGCTCGATCATGCGGGTGTAGCGGTCGGGCGTCATCAGGTGGTCGACGCCCGCAAAAGCCAGTGCGCCCGCGAGGCCCCAGCGCATCCGGCCGCGCCAGTCGCCCATGGTCGGCACCCGGAGAACACCCAGCACCGTCGCCGCCGCCGTCCCCGCCAGGATCATCAGGAAAAAGACCATTCCGCCCCATTGCCGTTCGCGCCCGCCCCTTGGTCTACGTCTCCCGGCATGTCCCAGTGCACCGATAGGCCTTGCCGGCCCTTTCGGCCCTGTTGTACGCTCTGATTGTCGGACAAACGGGCAAGAGACCCGCGCAAGGCGCCGACAGCCGGGAGGACACGGGATGACGCAGACGTTCGAGCGGCTGGACGTGCCGCCCGCCTACCAGCTGGTTTTCCAGGCCATAGAGACGGAAATCGTCGAGGGCCGCCTGAATGCGGGCGACCGCCTGCCCACCGAAACCGCGATGGCGCGCCAGTTCGGCGTCAACCGCTCCACGGTGCGGGAAGGCATCCGCCTGCTGGAGCAATCGGGGCTCGTGCGGCGGGAGGCCGGGCGGCGGCTGCATGTCTCCTTGCCGCACACGCGGGAACTGGCCCCGCGCGTCTCTCGCGCCATGGTCATGCAGCGGGTGACGTTCCGCGAGCTGTGGGAGGTCGCCATGGCGCTGGAGCCCGCCGCCGCCGCCCTGGCCGCCGCGCGCATCTCCGACGCCGCGCTCACCCGCCTGGAAGAGAACGTGGAGGCCACACGGCAGGCCGTGGCGGCCGGGGACCCGGTGGTGCCGCTGGACGTGGAGTTCCACGCCCTCGTCGCCGAGGCCGCCGGCAACAAGGCCCTGCTGCTGTGCCGGGAGCCCATGTCGCTGCTGTTCTACCCCGCCATCCGCGTGCTGTTCACGAAGTCCGAGACCGGGCGCATCGCGCAAGGCCGCCTCATCAAGGCCCATGAAATCCTGCTCGACGCCCTGCGCGCGCGGGATGAGAAAACCGCGCGGGACTGGATGACGCGCCACATCGTCGACTTTAAGCGCGGCTATGCGGTGCGGGGGCTGGACATGGACGCCGCCGTCGACCGCCTGTCCCTTCTGGCCGTCTGAGCGGGGCGCCCATGCAGCCGGCATTCTCACATGGGAATGGTCACTGTCATCCCGCCGTCCGCCACGATGGAGGCGCCGGTGACGTATCGCGCGGCCGGAGAGGCCAGGAACAGCGCCACGCCCGCGATGTCGTCGGGCTCTCCCAGGCGCTTGAGCGCGGTGGCGCGGATGCTGGGCTCGGCGATCTCGGGGTTGTCCCACAGCGCCTGGGCGAAATCGGTCTTGATGACGCCGGGGCAGATGGCGTTGACGCGCAGGTTGCGCGGTCCCCACTGCACGGCGAGCGTCTTGGTCAGCCCGATATCGGCGGCCTTGGAGATGCCGTAGGCGCCGATGCCCTCGCACCCCCGCAAGCCCGCGACGCTGGACAGGATGATGACCGACCCGCCGCCGCGCTCCGCCATGCCGGGCATCACCATGTTCGCGAGCCACAGGTTCGACCGCACGTTGGCGTTCATGATCTTGTCCCAGGCGCCGTCCTGTATGGTCTCAAGCGGGCCGTAGTGCGGGTTGACGGCGGCGTTGCACACCAGCGCGTCGACGCCGCCCCATTCGGCCACCGTGCGGTCCACCAGCGCCTGAAGGTCCTCCTTCCGCCCCACGTTGGCGGCCTGGGAGATGGCCTGGCCGCCGTTGGCGCGGATGCCTTCGGCCACCGCATCGCAGGCATCCTGCTTTCGGCTGGAGATCACGACGCGCGCCCCGGCCTCCGCCGCCCGCTCGGCGATGGCGCGGCCGATGCCCCGGCTGGAGCCCGTGATCAGGAACACCTTGTCGCGAATGTCGAACATGCGGGACGCCTCCTCCGGCTGGTTGGTTGTTGTCCCGAAACGATACGGCCTTGTTGAAATGTAAATCAACTGTAAAAAAGTCACGGGAGGCTGAAATTCATGGAAAGCAGAATAATGAACCGGCGTGACCTGGATTTTCTGCTTTACGAGCTTTTGGACGTGGACGCCTTATCCTCCCGCGTGCGCCACGAAGACCACGGACGCGACACCATCGCCGCCATGCTCGATACCGCCGAGGCAATGGCGGAAACCGATTTTGCCCCCAACAACCGCAAGGCCGACGAAAACGAACCCCGCTTCGAGAACGGCCGCGTGACGCAAATCCCGGAGACCGGCGAGTCCTTGCGCCGGTTCTCCGAGGCCGGGTTCATGGCGGCGCTGGGGGATGAACGGTGGGGCGGGATTCAGATGCCGTTCACGGTCAACATGGCCATCAACGCCGTGTTCAGCGCCGCCAACATCTCCACCATGGCCTATGCCTTCCTGACCCAGTCGGCGGCCAACATGCTGGAGACCTTCGGCAGCGGCGAGCAGAAGGAGCGGTTTCTGCCGCGCATGCTGTCGGGCGAGTTCTTCGGCACCATGTGCCTGACCGAGCCCCAGGCCGGCAGCTCGCTGTCCGACATCCGCACCACCGCCGCGCCGCAAGCCGACGGCAGCTACCGCATCACCGGCAATAAAATTTATATTTCCGGCGGAGAGCAGGCGATTACCTCCAACATCGTCCATCTGGTGCTGGCGCGCATCAAGGACGCGCCGCCGGGGGTGAAGGGCATCAGCCTGTTCCTGGTGCCCAAGGTACTGGTGAACGATGACGGGTCCTTGGGCGAGCGCAACGACGTGTCGCTGGCCGGCCTGATCCACAAGATGGGCTATCGCGGCACCACCTCGACCATGCTGAACTTCGGCGAGCGCGAGGGTGCGGTCGGCTGGCTGATCGGGGAGCCGCATAAGGGCCTGTCCTACATGTTCCAGATGATGAACGAGGCCCGCGTCATCGTCGGCAACGGGGCGGCGGCGCTGGCCTGCACGGGCTACCTCCACAGCTTGGCCTATGCGCGGGAGCGGGTGCAGGGCAGACCGGCGGCGGCCAAGGACCCGACCGCGCCGCCGGTGCCCATCATCAAGCACCCGGACGTCCGCCGGATGCTCGTGGCGCAGAAAGCCTATGCCGAGGGTGCGCTGGCCCTGACGCTGTTCGCCGCCCGGCTGGTGGACGAGTGGCGCACCGGCGAGACGGAAGAGGCCCGCTCGGGCGCGCACCAGCTGCTGGAACTGCTCACGCCCGTCGCCAAAAGCTGGCCCAGCCAGTGGGGGCTGGAGGCCAACAGCCTGGCGATCCAGGTGCACGGCGGATACGGCTACACCCGCGAATACCCGGTGGAGCAGATTTATCGCGACAACCGCCTGAACCCCATCCACGAGGGCACCCACGGCATCCAGGCGCTCGACCTGCTGGGCCGCAAGGTGCGCATGGACGACGGCGCGGCGTTCGAGCGGCTCTGCGCGCTGATGGTGGAAACCGCCGACGCCGCCCGCGCCCATCCGGGGCTGGTGGAGTTCTCCGATGCCCTGGCGGACACCGTGGAACGCGCGCGGCTGACGACCGCCGCGCTGCGCGCCAACATGACCGAGACGGTCCTCGGCAATGCCTCGGTGTACCTTGAGATGCTGGGGCATGTGGTCGTCGCCTGGCTGTGGCTGAAACAGGCGGTGGTGGCATGTGATGCTCTGGCCGCCGACCCGCACGAGGCCGACCGCGCCTTCTATGCCGGCAAGCTGGCGGCGTGCCGGTACTTCTTCCGGTGGGAGCTGCCCAAGACCGGCCCGCAACTCGACCGCTTGGCCGCCGTGGACGACACCTGGTTCGCCATGGCCGAAGATCACTTCTGAACAGGGGAGCAGAGAAAGATGGACCGTATTCCCGTGGGCGTCGTTGGTGCCGGCATGATGGGTGCCGAGATTGCCCTGACCTTCGCCATGGCCGGCCACCCCACCATCCTTACCGACGCCAAGGCGGAGGTCCGCGACGCGGTCATGGAGCGCCTGGACTCGACGCTGGCGAAGGCGGTGGCGCGCGGCGTGTTCTCGGAGGCCCAGCATCGCACGACGCTCGACAATTTGCGTGTTGTCGAGGGCTTGGGGTCCTACGACGACCGCAGGTTCATCGTCGAGGCCGTGTTCGAGGACGAGGCCGTGAAGAAGGACACCTTCTCGGCGCTGGACGGGATCGCCCCGGACGCCTGCCTGTTTGCCTCCAACACCTCGACCATCCCCATCTCCACCCTGGCGAGCGCGGTGGGGGAGGGGCGCCGGTCGCGGTTCCTGGGTACGCATTTCTTCTCGCCGGTCCACCGCATGAAGCTGGTGGAGGTCATTCCCGCCTTCGAGACGGCGCCGGAAACGGTGGAGACGGTGATGGACCTGTGCCGCGAGGCCGGCAAGACGCCCATCCGCGTGAAGGACGTGGCGGGCTTTGCCGTCAACCGCGTCCTCCACGCCTTCATGATCGAGGCCGTGCGGCTGGTGGAGGAAGAGGTCTGCACGCCCGAGGAAGTGGACACCGCCTGCAAGCTGGGCCTCGGCCATCCCGTCGGCCCGTTCGAGCTGATGGACCTGGTCAGCAACAGCCTGTGCGAGGACGTGCAGGATATTCTCAAGGACGCCTACGGCCCCCGCTTTATGCCGCGCCCGCTGCTGCGCCAGAAGGTCGCCGCCGGCCACGATGGCCGCCGCGCCGGCAAGGGGTGGCGGGCATGAGCGGCACCGACCTCGGCACCCTGACCGCCGGGCAGCTTTTGCGCCTCTACCGCCGGCGCGAGGCGTCTCCGGTGGAGGCAACCAAGGCGGCGCTGGAGCGGATCGAGCGGTTCGATCCTGCCGTCAACGCCTTCTGCCATGTGGACGAAAAGGGCGCGCTGGCGGCGGCGCGGGAGTCGGAGGCCCGCTGGATGGGCGGCGGCCCGGTGGGTGCGCTGGATGGCGTGCCGGCCACCATCAAGGACATGGCGCTGGCGCGCGGGATGCCGACCCTGAAGGGCTCCCGCACCGTCGATCCCGCCGGCCCGTGGGAGGACGACTCGCCCTACGCCGCGCGGCTGCGGGAGGCCGGCGCGGTGCTGCTGGGCAAGACCACCACGCCCGAATTCGGCTGGAAGGGCGTGACCGACTGCCCGCTGACCGGCCACACGCGCAACCCGTGGGACACCGCGCGCACGCCCGGCGGCTCCAGCGGCGGAGCGGCGGCCGCGGCGGCGCTCAATATGGGTGTGCTGCACCAGGGGTCCGACGCCGGCGGGTCCATTCGCATTCCCTGCGCATTCACGGGCACGGCCGGCATCAAGCCCACCTTCGGCTTCGTGCCCCAGTGGCCGGCGAGCGCCATGGGAACGCTCTCGCACCTCGGGCCCATGGCGCGGACCGTGGAGGACGTGGCGCGGATGCTCACCATCGTGGGCCGCCCCGACGACCGCGACAGCCTTGCCGGCGCTCCCTTCGAGCACGACTGGACGCAGGGCCTTTCGCGCGGCATCCAGGGCCTGCGCGTCGCCTACAGCCGGACGCTCGGATACGTGCACGTACATTCCGACGTCGCGCGCGCCGTGGACGCCGCCGTGGCGGTGCTGCGCGATCTGGGCGCGGATGTGGAGGAGGTGGACCCCGGCTTCGATGATCCGGTGGAGGCCTTCAATACCCTGTGGTTCGCCGGCGCCGCCCGGGCGCTGGGCAAACTGTCGCCGGACAAGCGGGCGCAGGTCGACCCCGGCTTGCAGGAGATCGCGGAGATGGGTGCGGAAATCTCCGCCGTGGAATATCTGGCCGCCATGGAGGCCCGCGCCGCCCTGGCCGAGCGCATGGCCGCCTTCCATCGCGACTGGGACCTGCTGGTGACGCCGACCATGCCGCTGACGGCCTTTCCGCTGGGCGCCAACGTGCCGCCGGACAGCACCATGACGCAGTGGCAGGACTGGACGCCCTTCACCTACCCCTTCAACCTGACGCAGCAGCCCGCGGCCTCGGTCCCCTGCGGCTTCGGAGACGACGGGATGCCGGTGGGGCTGCACGTGGTGGGCGCCCGGTTCGACGACGCCACGGTGCTGCAACTCTGCGCCGCTTACGAGGCCGCTTGTCCGCCGGCGTTTCCCGAGGCACCGCGGGGCGCCTGATACTGGGCCCGAAAAAAGAAGCGGCCCGAACCCGGGGAAGGGTCGGACCGCGAAGGCATCCGCGCATGGCGGTGTGTGGGGAAGCCATCGGTCGGAGAGGTCGTGCTTCATCCGATGACAGGGACACTCTGCCGCCGGCCCGGCCCCGGCGCCTTGATTCCGGATAAGTCCGCTCCGCTTTCCGGCGCGTTTTTTTCATGCTCCGCCCTTGCGCGGATAGGCCGAGAGGACTGGCGTATCCGTCTCGACCCTTGGCCTTGCGTGCCGAAGGTGGCACCTTCGTCTTGTTCCACGCCCGGAGACCATCATGCCCAACACCGCCGCCAGCGCCGAGCTTCTCGCCCAAAGCCGCCTGTTCATCCGCCTGCCGCCGGCCGAGCGCGAGACCCTGGCGCGGATGGCGGAGGTCCGGCACCTGGAGACGGGTGACGCGTTGTGCGCCCAGGGCGCGCGGGCGGATGCGCTGTTCGTGGTGCGCGAAGGCTATGTGAAGACCTTCATTCCCGGCCGCTCGCGCAAGGACGAACAGGCCATCGACATAGTCGGCCCCGGCGCGGTGATCGGTGAAGCCTCGGCCACCGGCGTCGGCGAATATCCGGTGTCGGCGGTGGCGCTGGACTCGGTGACGGCGCTGGTGGTGCCCGGCGACGCCCTGAACGCGGCGCTGGCGCGCAATTACGACGTCGTGCTGTCGCTCATGGGGTCGCTGTCGGGCGGGCTGCGCGGGCTTTTGTCGCAGGTGACGGAACTCAAGATGAAATCCACCGCCGAGCGGCTGGCCATGTTCCTGGTGCAGCTTGCGCCCGAGGAGGAGGGCGCGGCCCGCATCCCGCTGCCCTACAGCAAGCGGGTGGTGGCTGAAAAGCTGGGCATGACGCCGGAAACCCTGTCGCGGTCGCTGGCGAAGCTGGGGCCTGTGGGCGTGTCTTCCTGCGGGCGCGACCTGATTTGCGTCGACGACATGGAGGCGCTGGCCGAGTACGCCGGGTTCTGGCCCGAGGACGAGGAGGAGAGCGCCTGATGCCCGACATCCGACCCCTGAGCCCGACGGACCTGACGGCCCTGCGCGAGGCGCCCCTGTTCGCCCGGCTGGACGAGTCGGAGCTTGCGGCCGTCGCCGCCACGGGCTCCATGCGCCGGTACGACCACGCCGCGCTGCTGTTTTCCGCCGGCGATCCCGCCGATGCCTTCTATGCGGTGGCCGACGGCCACGTCCACCTGTTCGCGCTGAACGAGGACGGCGACCAGAGCCTGGTGACCATCGTCGGCCCGGGCGAGAGCTTCGCGGAAGCCGCCCTGTTCGGCGCCGGGCGGTTCCCCGTAAACGCCGAGGTGCAGGCGGGCGCCGTGCTGGCGCGCTTCGACGGAAGCGCCTTTCTGAAGGTGCTGCGCGGCAACCAGGCCTTGGGCTTCCGCATGCTCGACAGCCTTTTGGCCCGTCAGGTGTTCCTGATGCACGAAATCCGCCGCCTGAAGGCCCACAGCCCGGCAGAGCGTCTGGCCTCGTACCTGCTCAGCCTGATCGAGTCCAACACCTGGCCCGGCCACGGTAAGCTGCCGGTGCGCAAGCAGCTGATCGCCAGCCGCATCGGGATCGAGCCGGAAAGCCTGTCCCGCGCCCTGCGCCGCCTGGATGAGGCGGGCGTGGTGTGCGAGGGCGACGACGTGCTGGTGAAGGACGAAAGCCTGCTGCGCGGCTTCTGCGCGACCTTTGGTGGTACGGCATAGCCCTACCGGTGTTGTCTGCTTTTTTGACCAGGGTCAAGGCCGCCCCTCCGGATGGGGATCATTGTCGGGACCGTCAATGACCGCATCCCTAGGAGGGGGCATCCATGTCGTACCCAACAATGACCCGTATCCTCAGCGGTTCGGTGGCGGCGGTGGCGCTGATGGCGCTGTCGTCGGGCGCCTGGGCCGCCGAAAAGCAGGAGCACGTGCCCGACCGCGCCAAGGAAGGCGGCACGACGCAGCAGTACGAACCCCAGATGGAGAACATCCCGACCGAGCCCGAGCAGCCTCAGCTTGAGGTGACCGAGCTGAGCCCGGAAGAGTTCGCCACGGGCAAGAAGATCTTTTTCGAACGCTGCGCCGGCTGCCATGGCGTGCTGCGCAAGGGCGCCACGGGGCCGAACCTGGAAACCGAGCGCACCCACGAACTGGGCTTCGAGCACCTGCAGGCCTTCATCACCTACGGCAGCCCTGCCGGCATGCCCAACTGGGGCACGTCGGGCGAGCTGACGCAGGAAGAAGTGGACCTCATGGCCAACTACCTGCTCCACGAGCCGCCGGCGCCGCCGGAGTGGGGCATGGACAAGATGAAGGAGACCTGGGAGGTCTTCGTCGAGCCCGAGAACCGGGTGACCGAGCCGAAGAACGACCTGCCGCTGGACAACCTGTTCTCCGTCACGCTGCGTGACGCCGGCGAGATCGCCTTGATCAACGGCAACACGCACGAGATCGAGAAGATCATCCCCACCGGCTATGCCGTGCACATCTCGCGCATGTCGGCGTCGGGCCGTTACGTTTTCGTCATCGGCCGCGACGCGCGGATTGACATGATCGACCTGTGGCCGGAAGAGCCCACCAAGGTCGCCACGCTGAAGATCGGCATGGAGGCCCGCTCGGTCGAAACGTCCAAGATGAAGGGCTGGGAAGACAAGCTGGCCATCGCCGGCGCCTACTGGCCGCCGCAGTACGTCATCATGGACGGCCAGACGCTGGAGCCCAAGAAGATCGTCTCCACCCGCGGCATGCTCTACGACGAGCAGACCTTCCACCCGGAACCGCGCGTCGCGTCGATCCTCTCGTCGCACTACAACCCTGAATTCATCGTCAACGTGAAGGAAACCGGCAAGGTCCTGCTGGTCGACTACACCAACCTCGACGCCCTGAAGACCACCGAGATCGACGCCGAGCGCTTCCTGCACGACGGCGGCCTCGACAGTTCCGGGCGCTACTTCCTGGTGGCGGCCAACGCCCGCGACAAGGTGGCGATCATCGACACCAAGGAGCGCAAGCTGGTCAACATCGTCGAAACCGGCATCAAGCCGCACCCGGGCCGCGGTGCCAACTTCGTGCATCCCGAGTTCGGGCCGGTGTGGGCCACCAGCCACCTGGGCGATCCGACCATCGCCATGATCGGCACCGATCCGGAAGGTCATCCGGACAAAGCCTTCAAGGTTGTGGACGTCATCGACGGCCAGGGCGGCGGCTCGCTGTTCATCAAGACCCACCCCGAAAGCTCCAACCTGTGGGTCGACACGCCGCTGAACTCCATGGAGGAGATGTACCAGTCCGTCGCCGTGTTCGACATCAACAACCTGGACGCCGGGTTCGAGGTGCTGCCCATCGCCGAATGGGCCGATGTGGGCGAAGGTCCCAAGCGGGTCGTGCAGCCCGAGTACAACAAGGCCGGTGACGAAGTTTGGTTCTCCGTCTGGAACGGCAAGGAACAGAAGTCGGCCATCGTGGTCGTCGACGACAAGACGCGCACTCTGAAGAAGGTCATCAAGGACCCGCGCCTGATCACGCCGACCGGCAAGTTCAACACCTACAACACGCAGAACGACGTGTATTAAGCCCAACCCGCGAGGCGGCCGGACCGGGGTTATTCCGGCCGCCTCCAACGGGCTCCTTTCAAGCCATTCAAGGGCCGCGCCGAGTGCTCGCCACCCGATGCCCGGCCAACCGGGGAGAAGAATCATGCGCAAGCTGGGGACAGTCCATCTGGTGGGCGCCGGCCCGGGCGATCCGGACCTGCTGACGCTGAAGGCCGCCCGCCTGATCGAGACCGCCGACGCCGTCGCCTATGACCGGCTGGTGTCCGACGCGGTGATGGAGATGGTTCCGGCCGGGGCGGAGCAGGTCTTCGTCGGCAAGGAGAGCGGCTGTCACCACTGCTCGCAGGACCGCATCAACACCATCCTGCTGGAACTGGCGCGGCGCCACGGCACCGTCGTGCGGCTGAAGGGCGGCGATCCATTCGTCTTCGGCCGCGGCGGCGAAGAAGCAGAGTTCCTGGCGCGCCACGGCGTCGAGGTCCGGGTCACGCCCGGCATCACCTCCGCCGCCGCCTGCGGGGCCATCGCCGGCGTGCCGCTGACCCACCGCGGACTGGCGACGGGCGTGCGCTTCGTCACCGGCCACGCCAAGGGCGATGCGCCGCTGGACCTCAACTGGAAAAGCCTCGCCGACCCCGATACCACGCTGGTGGTCTACATGGGCCTCGCCACGCTGCCGCGCCTGAGCGCCCACCTCATCGGCCACGGCCTGCCATCCGACACGCCGGTGCTGGCGGTGCAGAACGGCACCACCCCGCGCGAACGCCGCCTGCTGACGACGCTGGGCGAGGCCGCCGTAAGCCTGGCGCTGGCCCGCTTCCGGCCGCCGACGCTGCTGATCATCGGCCGCGTTGCCGCCCTGGCCGACGCGCCGGAACTGGTCGCCGAGGCCGAGGCCGCCGCCCCTGACGCCGCCCCGCCGGCCGTCGCCCTGGCTCATGCGTAAGGCGGCCCTGGCCGCGGCATTGGTGGTGCTGGCGATTGCGGTGCCCGCTGCGGCGTCTTCGTCCCAATCCGACGCCGATGTTTCACCGGAGCGCATGGCCGAATTGCGCGCGTTTCTCACGCAGGACTGCGGCTCGTGCCACGGCCTGACCCGAAAGGGCGGCCTTGGCAGCCCGCTGACGCCCGAGGCGATCGCCGACCGCTCCGACGAGGACCTGGCTCTCACCATCCTGCACGGCGTGCCCGGCACGCCCATGCCGCCGTGGTCGGCCCTGCTGACCGAGGCCGAGGTGGACGCCATCGTCCGGATGCTCCGAAACGGAGACTGATATCATGCGTATACGTAGCTTTGTGCTGGGCACCGTCGCCGCCGTGGCGCTGGCGACGGGTGCCGCCGCCGCGGACGGCTTCGGCGAAGGCCTGCGGGGAACCGGCGACTTGGGCGTCGTCATCGAACGCGCCACCGGCCAGGTGGCCGTGGTCGACCGCCTCGAGAGCGCGCGGCTCGCGACCGTCGAAGGCCTGGGCGACCTGTCGCACGCCTCCGTCGTGTTCGGGCCGAGCGAGCGCTATGCCTACGTCTTCGGCCGCGACGGGGGACTGACCAAGGTGGACGTGCTGACGGGCACCATTGATGCGCGGGTGGTGCAGTCCGGCAACTCCATCGGCGGCGCCATCTCCGAGGACGGATCGCTGGTGGCGGTCGCGAACTACGAGCCCGGCGGCGTGAAGGTGTTCGACGCCGAGACGCTGGACCTGGTCGCCGACATCCCCGCCACCGACATCGGCGAGGGTAAGCGATCCAAGGTCGTAGGGCTGGAGGACGCGCCCGGCAACCGCTTCGTCTTCAGCCTTTATGACACCGACGAAATCTGGATCGCCGATTTCTCCAAGGACCGCACGGCGCCCGAGATCACCAAGTATCCCGCCATCGGCCGCCAGCCCTATGACGCGCTGGTGAGCGAGGACGGCCGCTGGTATCTGGCCGGCCTGTTCGGCGAGGACGGCATCGCCATGTTGGACCTGTGGAACCCGGACAAGGGGGTGCGCCAGGTGCTGGAGGGCTACGGACGGGGCGAGGAAGCCCTGCCGGTCTACAAGATGCCCCACCTGGAAGGCTGGGCCGTTGCCGGCGGCTATGCCTGGCTGCCCGCCATCGGCCGCCATTCCGTGCTGGTGGTGGACATGGACACGTGGGAGCAGGTGGCGGAAATTCCCGTCCACGGCCAGCCGGTGTTCGTCATGGCGCGGCCGGGCGGTCGGCATGTGTGGGTCAACTTCGCCCTGCCGGACAACGAGTTCGTCCAGGTGATCGACACCCAGGCGCTGGAGGTGGTCGACACCCTGGAGCCGGGGCCGGGCGTGCTGCACATGGAGTTCACCCCGCGCGGCGACCGCGTGTGGCTGAGCGTGCGCGACAAGGACGAGGTCCACGTCTACGACACCGCCACCCGCGAGCGTCTGGCCGTGCTGCCGGCGGAGAAGCCGTCGGGCATCTTCTTCACCAGCCGCGCGCATCGGATCGGGCTGTAGTCGCAAATCCCGAGCGGGCCGCGCGGCCCGCGACGACGCATTTGCGCAAAAAAAAGGGGCGATCATGGACACCAGCGACCTCAAGGCCCGCCTGCTGGAGGTCGCGCAGCGCGACTTCCCGCTGACCCCGCGCCCGTACAAGACGCTCGCCGACCGGCTGGGCGTCGCAGAGGATGCGGTGATCACCGCGTTCCGCGAGATGACCCTGGATGATGAACTGATCTCGCGGATCGGGGCGGTCTACCGCACCGGCACCGTCGGGGCGAGCTGCCTGGCCGCTCTGGCGGTGCCGGAAAATTCCCTGGAAAAGACGGCGGAATTTGTCGGGACCTTTCCCGAAGTCAATCACAACTACCGGCGCGACCATCCACACTGGACCCTGTGGTTCGTGGTCACCGCCCCCGACACCGCCGGCCGCGACGCCGTGCTGGACCGGGTGGAGGCGGAGACCGGACTGCCCCTGTTGCGGCTTCCCATGGTGGAGGCCTACCACCTGGATCTGGGGTTCCCGCTGCGATGACCGCCGTCGACCGATTTCCACCGCTGCCCGACGCCGACATGGCCCTGGTCGCCGCCCTGCGCGACGGCCTGCCGTTGTCGCACCGGCCCTACGCGGACCTCGGCGCCCGCGTCGGCATGAGCGAGGCGGAGGTGCTCTCCCGCCTGTCCGCGCTGGCAGAGGCCGGCATCATCCGCCGCTTCGGCGCCATCGTGCGTCATCACGAGGCCGGCTATCGCGCCAACGCCATGGTCGTGCTGGACGTGCCCGACGAGCGGGTGGCGGAGGTGGGCCGAACGCTGGGCGGCGAGAAGGCGGTGACGCTGTGCTATCGCCGTGTCCGCGCGCCCGGCCGATGGCCGTACAACCTCTACGCCATGGTCCACGGCCGTGACCGGGCCGTGGTGACGGCGGAGGTACGCGAGATGCTGGCGCGCCTCGGCCTTGCCCGGCTGCCGCACGACATCCTCTTCAGCACGCACCGCTACAAGCAGACCGGCGGCCGCTACGGCCGGGCGAGGGGGGAGGCATGACCGACCACCTCGACGCCACCGACCGCGCCGTCATCAATGCGCTGCAGGGCGGGTTTCCCGTCTCCGAGCGCCCCTTCGCAGAGGCCGCCGCGCCGCTGGGGCTGACGGAGCAACAGCTCATCGACCGCATCGCCGATCTTCGCGCGCGCGGCGTGCTGACCCGCTTCGGCCCTCTGTTCAAGCCGGAAGCTTTGGGCGGAGAGGCCGTGCTCTGCGCCATGACCGTCCCGGCCGACCGTTTCGACGCGGTGGCCGAGCAGGTGAACGCCTGGCCGGAGGTCGCCCACAACTACGCCCGCGACCACACGCTGAACATGTGGTTCGTGGTCGCCGCCGACAGTCCGCGCCGATGCCGCGAGGTCTGCGCCGAGATTTCCGAGCTGACGGGCCTGACCGTCCTGCCCATGCCCAAGCTGCATGAGTTCCACCTGGACCTGAGGTTGACGGCATGAGCACGCCCTGCCTTCTCGACGCCACCGACCGCGCGCTGATCGAGGCGACCCAGGCGGGCCTGCCGCTGGTGCCCGACCCCTATGGCGCCATTGCCGCCGACCTGGGGCTTGCGGCGGAGGACGTGCGCGCTCGGATGAGCCGGATGCAGGCGGCGGGCGTGATCCGCCGCATCGGCGTCGTTCCCAACCACTACCGCCTGGGCTACCGCGCCAACGGCATGACCGTGTGGGACGTGGACGATGCCCGTGTCATGGCCCTGGGCGAGGCCGTCGGCGCATTGCCCTTCGTCAGCCATTGCTACCTGCGGCCGCGGTTCCCCGAGGTCTGGCCCTACAACCTGTTCGCCATGGTGCACGGCCACGACCGTGCGGAAGCCGAAGCGCAGGCCGCCGAAATCCGCGCGCTTCTGGGCGAGGCCTGCCGCGCCGGCGAGATCCTCTATTCGACGAAAATCCTCAAGAAGACCGGCCTGCGCCTGGGGCGTGCCCCCGCCGCCGGTCAGGGAGGCTGACATGTTCCGACTGTCCCGCTACATCACCGCCGTGCTCGCCGCCGCCGAGGACCGGGAACCGCCGCGCCCCCGTCGCCCCGTCGCGCCCGGCGCCGGATCGGGGATGCCGAGCGGCCCGGTGGTGATCTGGAATCTGGTGCGCCGCTGCAACCTGACCTGCAAGCACTGCTACAGCCTCTCGGCCGACACCGATTTCAAGGGCGAGCTGTCCACCGACGAGGTGTTCGGCGTGATGGACGACCTGAAGGGCTTCGGCGTCCCGGTGCTGATCCTCTCGGGCGGTGAGCCGCTCATGCGCCCGGACATCCTGCGCGTGGCGACGCGGGCGAAGATGATGGGCTTCTACGTCGGCCTGTCGACCAACGGCACGCTCATCAACGCGGACAACGTGCATCACCTGGAGACGGTGGGCTTCGACTACGTCGGCATCAGCATGGACGGCCTGCGCGAGACCCACGACCGCTTCCGCCGCAAGCAGGGCGCCTTCGACGCCGCCCTGAACGGCGCGCGCCTGTGCCGTGACCACGGCATCAAGGTGGGGCTGCGCTTCTGCCCGACCCAGGATACCGCCGCCGACCTGCCGGGCCTTCTGGACCTGGCGGACGCTGAGGGCATCGACAAGCTGTACGTCACGCACCTGAACTACGCCGGGCGCGGCAACCACAACCGCCGCTCCGACGCCCATCACGCGCTGACCCGCGACACCATGGACCTGCTGTTCGACCGCTGCGTCGACGACGTGCGCGCCGGCCGGTCCCGCGAATACGTCACCGGCAACAACGATGCCGACGGCGTCTACCTGCTGAAATGGGCGGAGCGCCGCTTCCCCGATCAGGTGCCCATGCTGCGGACCATGCTGGAGCGCTGGGGCGGCAACGCCTCGGGCGTCAACGTCGCCAACATCGACAACCTGGGCAACGTCCACCCGGACACCATGTGGTGGACCCATACGCTTGGCAACGTGCGCGAGCGGCCGTTCTCCGAGATCTGGGAGGACACGTCGGACCCGCTGATGGCCGGCCTGAAATCGTCGCCCCGGCCGTTGAAGGGGCGGTGCGCGGACTGCGCCTTCCGCGCCATCTGCAACGGCAACACCCGCACCCGCGCCTGGCAGCTGACGGGCGACGCCTGGGCGGAAGATCCCGGCTGCTACCTGGACGACGACGAGATCGGCGTGACCGGCGGCGCCCCGCGTGTCGCACTGACCGGCTTCGGAGAAACCCGTCGCCGCATGGCCGTGGGAGGCTGAGATGGGCGTTCGTCTTCTGGTGGCGGCCTCGGCCGCCGTGCTGGCCCTGGCGGTCGCCGCCCGGGCCGCCGAGCCCGACGCGGCGCGGCTCTACACCGAGAACTGCGCGGCCTGCCACGGCGGGGACCGCCTGGGCGCCATCGGCCCGGCGCTGCTGCCGCAGAACCTGGGCCGCCTGAAGCGGGACGAGGCCGTGGATGTCATCCTCCACAGCCGCCCCGCCAGCCAGATGCCGGCCTTCTCGGACACGCTCTCAGAGGCGGATGCCCAGGCGCTGGCCGACTACATCTTCGCCCCGCCCGAAGCACTGCCCGACTGGGGGTTGGCCGAAATCGCCGCCAGCCACATCCGGCACGCCGACCTGGCCGCGCTGCCCGAGGCGCCGGTGTTCGACGCCGATCCGCTGAACCTGTTCTCGGTGGTGGAAAGTGGCGACCATCATGTCAGCGTGCTGGACGGCGACACCTTCGAGCGTCTCGCCCGCTTCGAGAGCCGGTTCGCCCTGCACGGCGGTATCAAGTATTCCCCCGACGGCCGCTTCGCCTACATGGCCAGCCGCGACGGCTGGGTGAGCATGTACGACCTGTACTCGCTGCAAATGGTGGCGGAGGTGCGGGCGGGCATCAACACGCGCAACATCGCGGTCTCGGGCGACGGCAAATGGGTGGCCGTGGGGAACACGCTGCCGGGGACCGTGGTGATCCTCGACGCCGCCGACCTGACGCCGCACCGCGTGATTCCCGTGGTCGGCGACCGCGGCGAGACCAGCCGAGTGTCGGCCGTCTATGCCGCGCCGCCGCGCGACAGCTTCATCGTCGCCTTGAAGGACCTGCCGGAGGTCTGGGAAATCCCTTACGTGAAGCCCAAGAAACCGCACTATCCCGGCTTGGTCCACAACTATGAGCCCGGCATGGTGGAGGCCCTGGGGGTGAAGGATCAGGCCTTCCAGGCGCGCCGCATCAAGCTGGACGACTACCTGGACGACTTCTTCTTCAGCCAGGACTACCAGAACCTCATGGGCGCGGCCCGCAACGGGCGCAACGGACAGGTGGTCAACCTGATCGTGGGGCGCAAGATCGCCGACATTCCCCTGTCGGGGATGCCGCACCTGGGGTCGGGCATTACGTTTGACTGGCATGGCCGCCGCGTCATGGCCTCCCCCAACCTGAAGGAGGCCAAGATAACGGTGCTGGACATGGAGACGTGGGAGGTGGTGACGGAACTGGAGACCCTCGGCCCCGGCTTCTTCATGCGCAGCCACGCCAACAGCCCGCATGCCTTCGCCGACGTCTTCTTCGGCCCCAACCGCGACGCCGTGCACGTCATCGACAAGGAAAGCCTGGAGATCGTGGAGACCCTGCGCCCGAGGCCCGGCCAGACCGTCGCCCACGCCGAATTCACCGACGACGGCAGGTACGTGCTGCTGTCGGTGATGGAGGACGACGGCGCCCTGCTGGTCTACGATGCGGCGACGCTGGAGCTGGTGAAGGAACTCCCCATGCGCCGGCCGGTCGGCAAGTACAACGTGGCGAACAAGATCCGGTACGAGGAGGGGACGAGCCACTGATTGGGATCATGTGGCGTTGAGTGTGCGGTCAGGTGATCCGGTAAGTGCGGAACCACCGCCTTCGCGAAGTCCGCCTCAGGCCCTGGCCGCCTGCTCGGCATCGGCGGCGGGGTCGTGAATGACGATGCGTCCCTTGCCGGTGTTCTTGGCGGCGTAGAGCGCCTGGTCGGCCTGCGCCATGACCTCGGTCGTCGTCGCGCCATGGGTGGGCCAGAAGGCGGCGCCGATGCTGCAGCCGACGCGGGCCGTCCCGAACTCGGGGTGGCGGACCGGTTCCGTCACCGCCTGGATCAACCGGTTGCCCACCGCCGTCACCAGCCATTCGACCTTGTCCGGGTCGGTCTTGAGGATCAGGACGAACTCGTCCCCGCCCAGGCGCACGGCGATGTCGCCGCCGCGCAGGGTCTCGCGCAGCCGGTTGGCCACCTCTACCAGCAAAATGTCGCCGGCCTCGTGCCCCAGGGTGTCGTTCACCTGCTTGAATCCGTCCAGATCGAGGAACAGCACCGCCACCGCGCGGTCCTCCCGGGCGGCGTCGGCCAGGATGCGGTCCATGTGCTCGGTCATGAAGGCCCGGTTGTTCAGGCCGGTCAGCGGGTCGGTGTGAACGGCGTCGGTCAACTGGCCGATCGTCTCGCTCTGGTCGAGCAGCCGCCCCACCATGGTGCGCAGAGACCGCGACAGCTTCAGCAGCTCCGGCGAGCCTGTCTCCAACGGGATGCACTCGTGCGTCGTGTCGCGGCGGATGCGGTCGGCGGCGGCGGCCAGGCGCAGCAGGGGCGCCGACAGGCGGCCGGCCACGCCCCACCCGATGCCGGCGAACAGGATCGCCAGCACCGCACCGACGGCGGCGATCTCCAGTTGCAGGCTCCGCACCGGCGCAAAGGCGGCGGCTTCCGGCTGGCGGGCCAGGATCGTCCAGCCCAGGCCCGGAAAGGCGCCCTCGCCGTCGGAGGCCGCGCGGCCGGTCAGATAGGCGTCGCCGTCGGGCCATTGCAGGACGTGCCAGTTGGCATCAAGGACGCCGTCCGGCGGCGGCATGTCCAGCGTGGCCAGCGATTGCCCGATGGTCCCGTCCGGCCCCAGCAGCACGACGCCGTCCCGGGCGACCACGTAGACTTCGACGCCCCGCAGGACTTCCGCCGGCGAGATGATGGTGTCCTTGATGATCTTGGCCCAGCCCCAGCTCAGGTGCACCGCCAGCACACCGCTCAGGCTGCCGTCGGGGCCGTGGACGGGCACGGCGACATCCACGAACTTGACGGGCTCGCCGTCTTCCTTGGGCAGCAGGCTGGCCAGCATGACCGCCTCGTGCACGTCGCCGACCCAGGTGCCCTCGCGGCCCTCGATGAAGACGGGGCGGTGGCTGATGTCGACGCCCTCCAGGATGCCGCCTGTGGCCGCCATGACGGTGCCCTGGGCGTCCGTGAAGCCGATCCAGGACACGACGTCATAGCTTTTCTGGAGGTTTTCCAACTGGCTGCGGATGGCGTCGGGGTCGTCGGCCTGGGCCAGGACCTGCATGTTGGATAGCAGCTGCGCCTCGGTCACCCGGGCGGCCATGCTGCGGTCCAGCTTGTCGGCCATCTGCCGCGCCACGTCGGCCAGCGAGTAGCCGATGTCGCCACGGACCTGTCGCCCGACCTCGACGGAGACGATCCACCCCAGAAGCAGAGTCACACCGACCACCAGGAAGGTGATTGCGGCGGCGAAACGGGTCCGCAGGCTCAGCCGTCCGGGCCCGTTGTTCCGACCGATCATGATATCTCCCTGAGTCCTACGCCCTTCGGATGAGAAAGGTAGCGGATCGGCAGGCGGCGGCACAAGAGGGTGCGCGACGTGTTGCGGGACGCGGCAGGCTACACCACACCCATCAGCAGATGCCCGCCCAGCACCACGCCGACGATCGCCAGGACGAAGGCAGTGAACAGCACGCGCCACCCGCCGGTGGACGTGCGCAGGTTCAGGTAGACGTGCAATATCTGACGCGCCTTGAAGGCCGTCAGCGCCAGGATCAGCGCCACCTGCGTGCCGGCCAGGGCGGCTGTCGAGGTCGCGTCGCCGTCCGCCAGGGCCGTCGCCATGCTGCCGACGGTCAGGCCGGCGAGAAGCGCCCAGGTCAGGGCCAGGGCGCGGCGGCTTGGGAAGTCGTGGGCGGCGGTCTGCATGATGTCCTCCTCCCGCCTCAGCGGATCAGGTAGAGCACGGGGTAGATCAGCACCCAGATCAGGTCGACCATGTGCCAGAAGGCCGTGCCCGTCTCCAGGTTCTCCAGGCTGGATTTCCAGCTCACCAGCGCGAGAATCCCGATGCCCGCCACCACGTGCAGGGCATGGAAGCCGGTGATCAGCCAATAGAGCGTCCAGAACGTGTTGGTTTCCAGCCCCAGGCCGGCGGAAATCTTCTCGCCGTATTCCAGTACCTTCACGGCCAGGAACACGGCGCCGAGCACGGACGCGGCCCCCAGCCACATCCGCGCCCGGCGCACCGCCCCCTCGGCGCGATTGCGCACCGCGAGGGCGGCGAACCATCCGCTGGTGACCAGCACCAGCGTGTTGAGCCCGCCGTAAACCCGGCTCAACTGGGCCTGGGCCTCGGCAAACAGATCGGGCGCCGCCAGCCGGGCCCCGGCGAAACCCATGAGGAAGGCGCCGAACACCGCCAGCTCCGACAGGATCAGGATCCACATGAACGGGTTGCCCGGTAGGTCCGAGAGGGGTCCCCAATCGGCGGGCTCGTCCTCGGGCGGCCGGGTCCCTGGCATGTCCTCAAGCCGGCTCATTGCTGCGACAGGTTATGGTAGATGCGGGGCAGGGCGCGCGACAGGCGCCCGACCTGGCCGACGATGGCGTAGCGCCCGCGCCCGAACAGCGCGGGAAAGTAATCCTGCGCCTTCTGGTCCACGGTGACGCCGAAGACCGTCAGCCCCTTGCGGCGGGCGTCGGCAAGCGCGCGTCGGGTGTCCTCGATGCCGAACCGGCCTTCGTAGTGGTCCATGTCGTTGGGCTTGCCGTCGGTCAGCACCAGCAGCAGGCGGTGGCGGTGCGGGCGTTTCTCCAGCTGCGCCGCCACATGCCGCACGGCCGCCCCCATCCGGGTGTAGGAGCCGGGCTTGAGCGCGGCGACGCGCCGCAGGACGGTGTCGCCGAAGGGCTCGTCGAAGTCCTTGACGGTGGAGACGCGCACGTTGTCGCGCTTGCGGCTGGTGAAGGTGAACACGGCGTTCTCGTCCCCGCAGGCGTTGATGCCCGACAGGAAGACGGACAGCGCCTCCTTCTCCACGTCCAGCACGCGGCGGTCGTCCATCCAGGCGTCGGTGGACAGCGACACGTCCACCAGCACGGCGACCGACAGGTCGCGGGCCACGGCCCGTGTCTTCTGGTAGACGCGATCATCCAGCGTGCCGTCGGCGACCATGTCCACGCGCGAGCGCACCAGGGCCTCCAGGTCCAGGTCGTCGCCGTCGGCCTGGCGGCGGAAGGTGACCATGCGGGGGCGCAGAGCCTCGAACTGGCGGCGGACCCGATGGATGAGGCGCCGGGCGGTGTCATCGGGCTCCCAGTCCTCGCCTTCCGTCGCCGCCGGGCCGGTGAGCACGCGGCAGTGATTGGGCAGCATCACGCCCTTGCGGTAGTCCCATTCCGGGTAGGTGAACTTGCCCGTGATGGCCTCTCCTGTCGCCGCGTCGGGCGGCAGGTCCAGGTCCAGGCGCAGGCGGGCGGCGGTCTTCTTCTTGTTGGGGCTGATGACGATCTCGTCCAGGTCCTCGGCCGCCTTCTTGGCGTTCTCCTCGTCGTCGTCGTCCTTGCCCCGGTTGACGTTGACCATCTCAGCCAGCGCCAGGATCTTCTCGAAGCGGTTGAGGATGAGCGGGTCGTCGCGGTCCGGCTGGTCGAGGGACTTGCGGCTGGCCTTCTTCTTGCGCTCGTCCTGGGGTTCCTTGGCGGCGTGATCGTTGTCCTCCTCGTCGTCGTCCGGCCGCGCCACGGTGGACAGCGGGCGCACCTCGCCCCACAGCGGCACCGGCAGGAACGGCGCGTAGCGCAGCGGGGCGGAGAAGGCCATGACGGCCTCCGCGTCCTCGCCGATCACCGCGTCGAACATCTCCCACGCCTTGGCCGGTGGCGCGTCGTCACCCAGCAGCGCGCGGACGATGGCCTCCACATGCGCTTCCTCGGGCGAGCCGGCGGGGCGCTTGGGGCGGATGCTGAGCAGAGCCTCGGCCAGGGCGGCGTGGCGGCGGCGCAGGCCGGGAAACTGCTCCAGCGCCGCATGGGTGGCCGCGCGGGCGATGCGCAGGGCGCGGAGGTCGCGGCGCAGAGGGTCCGTGTCCTGGACGGCGGGCACGGCCGGCGCGGCGGCGAAGAAGGCCGTCAGCCAGATGTAGAGGCGGCGGTTGTCTTCGGCGCTTGGAAAGATGTCGAGGCGTTCGGGCAGGCGCAAGGCGGCCTCGCCCAGGCTGGCGGCGGGCAGGCTTTCCGCCGCCATGCCCAGCCTTTGGCGCAACGTGAGGCGGTGGCCGCTTTCCTCCTGTCCGGCGGCGGCCAGCTCCACGGCGCGGTCGCCGCCCAGGCCACGGAAGACGACGCCCAGCACGGGTCGTATGTCGGCCAGCTTGACGGCACCATCGGGATGGCGGGGATACGTTTGCGCCTGGCCCACCAGCCGGTGCCAGAAGCGCCCAACGTATTCTTCCGGTTCAAAAATCTCGAGGAGGCTCATGTCGGCCTTCCACTTTGAAAAACTGGAGGGTTTGGGAGGCTGCGCCTCCCAATCGGGGGCCGGGGGCGGAAGCCCCCGCTTTGGTGTCACCCCAACAGCGCGTCGATGGTCTCGAACAGCCCCTGTTTCACGTCCGCCTCATCGCTCAACGGCTCGATGATGGCGGCCTGCACGGCCTCGTTCAGCGGCCGGCCGGCCTGCAGCAGGGTGGCGCAGTACACCAGCAGGCGCGTGGAGACGGCTTCCTCCAGGTCGACGCCCTGAAGTCCGCGGATGCGGTTGGCGACCATCACCAGCATCTGGGCGCGGTCGGTCTCGATGCCGGTTTCCGACACGACGACCTGCGTTTCCTGCTCGGGGGCCGGATAGCCCATGTCCAGCGCCAGGAAGCGCTGGCGGGTGGAGGGCTTGAGGCTTTTCAGCACGTTCTGGTAGCCGGGGTTGTACGACACCACGAGCATGAAGTTGTCCGGCGCCTCCAGCAGCTCGCCGGTCCGCTCCAGCGGCAGCAGGCGGCGGTCGTCGGTGAGCGGGTGGAGGACGACGGTCACGTCCTTGCGGGCCTCCACCACTTCATCCAGGTAGCAGATGCCGCCCTCGCGCACCGCGCGGGTCAGCGGGCCGTCCACCCATACCGTCTCGCCGCCCTTCAGCAGGTAGCGGCCGGTCAGGTCGGCGGCGGTCAGGTCGTCGTGGCAGGACACGGTGTGCAGCGGCAGGCCCAGGCGGGCGGCCATGTGGGCGACGAAGCGCGTCTTGCCGCAGCCGGTCGGGCCTTTCAGCAGAAGCGGCAGGCGGTTCTTGTGCGCGGTCTCGAACAGCGCCCGTTCCGTGCCGGTGGGCAGGTAGTAGGGCACATCGGGCGTGGCGGCGGTCTCGCCCGCGCGGGGGGCGGCGACGTCGTGGGGCATGGCAGTCCTCGGGGCGTTGGTATCCGTCATCATGGCCCGAGGATGGACCTGGCGGCGGGTGGGGGCCTTGACCCTGGTCAACGGGGCTTGTGAGGAAAACCACCAAGGCACCAAGACAGCGCGCGAAGGCGCGCCATCATGCTCTTGAGGTCCTGGCTTCCCAGGTTTGATCCTTCAGTAACCGAGGGAGCGCGAGGGAGCCCGTGCCTCCCTCGCATCATCATTCCGGCGCAGCCGGAAAGCCTTGGTGTCTTGGTGTCTTGGTGGTTCAACTACAAAAAGAAAACGCCGCCGATCCCCGGGGAGGTGGATCGGCGGCGTCTCGGGCACGGCGGACGTCAGTCCGGGGTCAGTCCGCCGGGCCGTACTGCGGAGGCTGTCCGTTGGCGTCGAACTCCACGCCGTAGCGCGGGGCCAGGGCCTTGAGGACGGCCTCGTTCCTCTGGATGGTCACCAGCGCCTTGATGGCGAAGCTGGCGATTTCGCGATCGGCGCTGTTGGACGCCTGCGTCTGGTAAAGGTCGATCAGCCGGTCGTGGATGTTCAGCTGCGCCTCGATGAAGCGGGCATCGAAGGCCTCGCCCTCAAGCTGCGACAGGTCCTCGACCGCCGCCTTCGTCTGGGCGCCGCCGACGTTGGCCGGCCAGGTCACGGCCGCCGCCGCGCCTCCGATGGAGCCGCCGGCGTCGTCCACCGTCAGGTCGGGGTCCTGCACGTCCACGCCGGCTTCCCGGGCGAACCGGTGCAGGCGGCTGTCGATGCGCATCATTTCCGAGGCGATGTCGACGGCCAGTTCCTGCAGGTCGGCGTTGCCGGCCCGCTCCACCGCCAGGTCGCCCAGGCGGTCCTCCACCTTGTTCAGGGCGACTGCGGTGCGCAGGAACTCACGGTCCTCGCTGGGCAGGGTCTCGGTGCTTTCCTGCGGAATGCGGGGGTCGGTGTCGGGTTTGATGTTCGCCTGGCCCCAGGCGGGCTGCCCGATGACGAGCAGCCCCAGGGCGGCGGTGAGGATGGTCTTTTTCATGGGACGTCTCCTTTCGCCGCCGAAGATCATTCGGCCGGGGTGGTGGCGGTTTCGGCGGGCTTGCCGGTGGCGGTCCGCATGTGGTGCGGCACCTGCACGCGGGCCGGGCCGAAGATGGCGTAGACGAACATCAGCGCCGAGATCACCACGAAGACGCCCGAGCCCAGACGCATCCAGTAGAACAGCGCCAGCTGGTCCTGGACCTCCATGTAGTAGGTGCCCATGACGCGCTGCAGGTGGGTCTGCACGACGCCGGCGAACGTCAGGGTGAAGGTCATGAAGCACATGGCCGAGGTCATGATCCAGAACGTCCACATGTTCAGGACCTGGTTGTACGGCGCGACTTTCCGCAAGTGCGGCATGGCGTAGCTGATCATGGCCAGGTTCAGCATGACGTAGGCGCCGAAGAAGGCCAGGTGCCCGTGGGCGGCGGTGACCTGCGTGCCGTGGGTGTAGTAGTTGATGGGGGCGAGCGTGTGCATGAAGCCCCACACGCCGGCGCCGAAGAAGGCGATGACCGGAGTGCCCAGCGCCCACAGCAGGGCGGCCTTGTTCGGGTGGTCGCGGCGGCCCTTCCACACCATCATGAAGGCGAACAGCACCATGGCGAAGAACGGCGCGACCTCAAGGGTGGAGAAGATGGAGCCGATCCACTGCCAGTAGCCCGGCGTGCCGATCCAGTAGTAGTGGTGGCCGGTGCCCAGCAGGCCGGACAGCAGGGCCAGGCCGACGATGGCGTACAGCCACTTCTCCACCACCTCGCGGTCGACGCCGGTCAGCTTGATGACCAGGAAGGCGAGGATGGAGGCCATCACCAGTTCCCACACGCCCTCGACCCAGATGTGGACGACGTACCACCAGTACATCTTGTCCAGCGCCAGGTTGGAGGGGTTGTAGAAGGCGAACAGGAAGAACAGCGCCACACCCCACAGGCCAAGCAGCAGCACGTTGGTGACGGCGGTCTTGCGGCCCTTCAGCACGGTCATGGACACGTTGTAGAGGAAGATCAGGGCGGCGACGACGATCCCCATCTTCACCCAGGTCGGCTGTTCCAGGAACTCGCGGCCCTGGTGGATGCCGAACAGGTAGCCGACCACGGCGGCCAGCGCCCCGAACACCAGGATGCCGAGCTGGATGTAGGCCAGCTTGGGACTGATGATGTCGCGCTCCGCCTCTTCCGGGATCAGGTAGTAGGCGCAGCCGAAGAAGCCCAGCAGCAGCCACACGATCAGGGCGTTGGTGTGGATCATGCGCAGGATGTTGAACGGCGTGATTTCCGCCAGGAAGTTGGGGAGCACGTAGACGGTGCCGGCCAGGGCGCCCACCAGGACCTGCACGACGAACAGCAGCAGGGCCGCGGCGAAGTACCAGTAGGCGATCTTCTGTGATGCGTATTTCATGATCCCTCTCCTCAGCCGGCGTCGTTCGGCGGCCAGTTCTGGTCATCGATGCCGTCGGTGAACCGCAGGAAGTCCACCAGGTCGTTCAGTTCCTGATCGCTCAGGTTGAAGTTCGGCATCTGGCGGCGGCCCTCGATGCCGCTCGGCTGGCTCTGCATCCAGGCGATGATCGCCATGCGGGCGCCCTCGGCGTCGTCACGGCCGCCATAGCGGGTCCAGACGTTGGCCAGCTCCGGCGCGAAGTAGGCACCTTCGCCCATGATGGAGTGGCAGTTGATGCAGGAGTTTTCCTCCCACACGTGCTTGCCGCGGGCGACGCTCTCGGTGACCGTCTCCGACGGCGAGCTTTCGGTGACGACGTAGTAGTGGCTGTGCGCGGTAAGCCCCACGAACAGCAGGAAGAAAAAGGCGGAGCCGCCGTAGAAGATGTTGCGGGCCGCCGATTTGGTAAGGCGTTCTGACATTGGTGATCCCCCAGGTTGATGAGGACGGGGCAGGGTCCCGGGCGACCCGCGCCGGTGCGGCGGCGGGACGGTCCGCAAACCTTATGCGGTGGCGGCTAAGCCACCTTGATTGTGGTCAAGAGCCCGAGTGGCCGGGTGGGACACCGGTGCCGGGCCGTTCTCGACCAGGGCCGCGTCGGCGGCGGCGGTGGCGGCATCGGCCATCAGGCGGGCGTCGGTCAGCGGGGCGTGCAGCCACAGGCGCCGATCGCCCATGACGACGGGTCCGAGGGCCTCGCCGTCGGGTCCCGACAGTGCACTGTTGCGCGGCAGGCCAAGCGCGTCGGGCACGTCCAGGCAGGCATGGCGTCCGCGCGCGGCCAGCAGCACGCTCACCAGCACCTCGCGGCCGAGGGGCAGTCGGTTCAGCGCGTCCGTCAGCAGCGGTGCCCGCTCCAGGAACACGGCATGGGCCGCGCCGCAGTGGTCCGCGCCGCCGAGTCCGAAGGCCAGGGCTTCCGCCGCGGCGTCGCCGCCGGCCGAGGACCCGTGGCCGACCACCAGCAGGTCCGCCGGCGCGTCTGCCTGGCGCCCGACCTCCCGCAGCAGGGCGTTGGTGCGCTCTATGATGCGGGGCGACTCCCCGAGGGCCGGCAGCACGCGGGCCTCGGCCAGATGGCTGGAAGACTCGGCGACGACCTCGGGAATGTGCCGGGTGGCGAAGACGCCTGCGCCGCCGAAGTGCGGCAGTACGTAGGCCCGCGATCCCGGCGGCAGGCTTTGCAGTACGCGGGGCAGGGCGGGCTCGCCCTTCATCAGGGCCGGCACGGCGCGGTAACGTCCGCCGCGGGCGACGGTCAGTGCCGTGGCGACGGTGGCGAGGCCGGCGGCGGCATCACGCGGGGAGCCGTGGCCGACGATCACCAGGATCGGCCGCTCGTCGGCGGCGCGGGGTGGGCTGGGTCGGATGATGGACATGGGCGGCAGGCTCCCTCCCGTCATGGTCGTTGATGGTCCAGACCATGCGCCGGGGAAGGCGAGTTGCCCTTGACGGTGGTCAAATCGAGGCAGGGGGCGTGCACGAGGAAGGTGCTGCACGGTCCGGTCTTGACCAACCTCAAGGGACCGGCGCCCCCGTTGCGGCAGGGTTCAGGCATCGACAAGCCGCACCATTCGGAGACCGCTCCATGGACTACGCCGCCTTCTTTCAAAGCCGCATCGACGCCCTGAAGTCGGAGGGCCGGTATCGCGTGTTCGCCGAACTGGCGCGCCGCAACGGGGCCTTCCCCGCCGCCACGCGCTATGTCGACGGCGAGACCGCACCGGTCACCGTGTGGTGTTCGAACGACTACCTGGGCATGGGCCAGAACGCCGACGTGCTGGCCGCCTTCCATGCCGCCGCCGACGAATGCGGCGCCGGCGCGGGCGGCACGCGCAACATCTCGGGCACCAACCGCCATCACGTGGCCCTGGAGCGCGAGCTTGCCAGCCTGCACGGGAAAGAGGCCGCGCTTCTGTTCACCTCCGGCTACGTCGCCAACCAGACGGCGCTGTCCACGCTCGGCACCCTTCTGCCCGACTGCGTGATCCTGTCGGACGCCCTGAACCACAACAGCATGATCGAGGGCATCCGCCATTCCCGCGCCGAGAAGCACATCTTCCGCCACAACGACCTGGCGCACCTGGAAGAGTTGCTGGCCGCCCAGCCCATCGACCGGCCCAAGCTGATCGTCTTCGAGAGCGTCTATTCCATGGACGGCGACTTCGGCCCCATCGCCGAAATCTGTGATCTGGCGGAGCGCTACAACGCCCTGACGTACCTGGACGAAGTCCACGGCGTCGGCCTCTACGGCGCCACCGGCGCGGGCGTGGCGGAACGCGACGGCGTGATGGACCGCGTCGACATCATCCAGGGCACGCTCGCCAAGGCCTTCGGCGTCATCGGTGGCTATGTGGCCGCACGGGCGGACATCTGCGACACCATCCGGTCCTACGGCCAGGGGTTCATCTTTTCCTCCGCCCTGCCGCCGGCGGTGGCGGCGGCGGCCTGCGCCAGCGTCAAGGTGGTGCGCTCCACCCCCAGCTTGCGCGAGACCCATCAGGAGCGGGCGGCGACGCTCAAGCACCTGCTGCTGGAATGGCGCCTGCCGGTGATGCGCAGCCCCAGCCACATCGTGCCCGTGCTGGTGGGTGATGCCGAGCGCTGCAAGCGCGCCACCGACATGCTGCTGGAGGACTTCGGCATCTACATCCAGCCCATCAACTATCCCACCGTGCCGCGCGGGACCGAACGCCTGCGCCTGACGCCGAGCCCGGTGCACGACGACTTGCAGATGCGCCGGCTGGTGGAGGCCCTGACCGCCGTGTGGCGGCGTCTGGACCTTCAGGCCGCCGCCTGACCGGCCGCGCCGAGGGAAGAGGAGGGAGCGGCCATGCGCGCCATCTGGACCGGCCTCGGGGTGCTCTGCATGGCCGTCGGCGCCGTGGGCGTCGTGCTGCCGGTGCTGCCGACGACGCCCTTCGTGCTTCTGGCCGCCGGGGCGTTCGCCAAGGGCAGCCCGACGCTCGCCGCACGGCTGGAGGCGCACCCGCGGTTCGGGCCGGTGCTGCGGGATTGGCGGGCGCACCGCGTCATTCCGCTGCACGCCAAGGTCATCGCGCTGGCGATGATGGCCGCCGCCCTGGTCCACCTGATCGCCTTCGCCGATGCGCCGCTGGCCGGCGTTGCCGCCGCCGGCGGGCTGATGGCGGCGGGGGCCCTGTTCATCCTGTCCTGTCCCGCCCGGGTCCCACAACAAGAGCGAACACGCCATGACTCCCGTTGACGCAAGCGCCGCTACCACCCCGCCGTCCTGGGTCGCCGACGTCGAGGCCGACCCGGTCGCCACCGTCGATGCCGCTGACCTGCTCGCCCAGGGCGGCGATCCGCTGTCAACCGTGCTGGCCGCCGCGACGCCGGTCCCGGCGGGTCGGGGGCTGGTGGTGGTGGCGCCCTTCGATCCCGTGCCGCTGCGCGACCTGCTGGCGACCCACGGGTTTGAGAATTTCTCCCGCCCCGTCGGCGACGGGCGCTACCGTGTGACGTTCCTGCGCGTCGGCGGCTGCCGCGAGTCCGTCGCCAGCGAACCGGCCGCGCCGGCCCAGCCGCCCAAGCGCAAGTTCTGGATGGATGCCGACGGCCTCCACCTCGACGCCCGCGGCCTGAGCGCGCCGGGGCCCATGATCGAGATCCTGCGGTTCATCGACGGCGGCGCCCACGACCAGCCGCTGATGGTCCACGTGCCGCAATTCCCCGTCCACCTGATCCCCGAGCTGGAGGAGCGCGGCTGGACCTGGGACCTGCTCGACGAGACGCCGGGCCACGTGATCCTCCGCCTGATGCCGGGAGACGCATGATGGTCGCCGTTCCGCTTGCCGGAGCGGAGCAGCGTCTGCTGCATCCGTCGGTCCCGGTCGCCTTCTTCGGGCTCGCGACGCTGGCCCACCTGGGGTTCTGGCTGCTGCTGGCGTGGCTGCCCGAGCGGGCGGCGGTCATCGGCGGTCCCGGTCCCGGCCTCGCCGCCGTCCATATGCTGACGGTGGGCGTGCTGGCGGCGGCGGCGGTGGGCGCGGTGCTCCAGATCCTGCCGGTCACCACCATGCAGACGGCCCCGCCCCTGTGGGCCGGGTGGGCGCTGCTGGTGCTCATCGGCGGCGGCGGCACGCTGCTGGTCGCGGCGTTCCTGACCATCTCCGTCGCGGGCATGATCGCCGGAGCCACGGCGCTCGGCCTTGGCCTGCTGCTGTTTACCGGGCTGCTCGGCCGGCTGTTGTGGAAGGGCCGCGCCGCCGGCCTGCCCGACACGCTGCCGGCCATCCTCGGGGCCGCCGTGGCTCTGGCGGGCGTGGTGGCGCTGGCGGTGCTGCTGGCCGCCGACTACCGCCTGGCCTGGCTGCCGGACCACGGCGCGGCGGCGGCAGCGCATCTGGTGCTGGCCGGCTACGGCTTCATGGGCCTTCTGGTGGTGGGGTTCAGCCACATCCTGGTGCCCATGCTCGCGGTTGCCGAGCCGCCGAAGCCCCGTGCCGGCCGTCCGGCGCTGGTCCTGGCGGTTTGCGCGGTCGCTGCGGCGGCGGCCGGTTTGCTGGGCGGCTCGGTGTTCCTGACGGCGCTTGGCGGCGTGGCCGGACTGGTGGCGAGCGTGCTGCACGTGGACACCATGGTCCGCGCCCATGCGCGCCGCATGCGCAAGCGCCTGGGACCGTCGTTCGTGCTGATCCGCGTCTCATGGCTGCTGCTGCCGCTGAGCATCGCCGCGGGACTGGGCGCGCTGGCGGGCATCATGCCGCCGCTGGTGTTCGGCGTGCTGCTGCTGCCGGGCTGGCTGCTGACCATCCTGCTCGGCATGCTTCAACGCATCCTGCCGTTCCTGGCATCCATGAACACGGTCCGCCGCTGCGCCCGGCCGGCCTCGGCCACCGCCCTGGTGTGGGACGCGCCGCTAAAGGTGCTGGCCGTGCTGCATCCCGCCGCCGTGGCCCTGCTGACCCTGGCCGCCGCGCTGGACGCCCCGCTGCTCACGCGGATGGCCGGCGTGGTGGGCATGGCGGGCGCCATCGCCTTTCTCATCCATGCGCTGACGGTCGGGGTGCGCGCCCTGCGCCACCGCCGCCGGGTCGGACCGAAACCCAAGCCGGCCCGCCCAGGCGGCACCGCCGCGACCGCCGCCTGACCACATTCCGGAGCCTCTCTCATGAACAGCATCTTCGGCGCCACCCGCATCGGGCAGGCCCTGCACACCGAGCACATGCGAACCATGGAGCACCTGGATGCGCTGGAGTCCCTGATCGCCAGCCGCCGCCCGCCTGCGCCCGAGGCCGCCACCGCGACGCTCGAGGGCATCGCCCGCGCGCTGGACGAGGACGTCACCCGCCATTTCGCCTTCGAGGAAGAACACCTGTTCCCCCGCCTGCACGACGCGGGGGCGGGGTTCATGGTCGACATGCTGACCGGCGAACACGCCGAGATCCGCCCGCTGGCCGAAAGCCTGCGGGATGCCTGCCGCGCCCTTGCGGGGGGCGGCTTCGATGCGAACCTGTGGGAGTCCTTCCGCGCCGACGCCCGCGACCTGATCGACCGGGAGACCTTCCACATCCAGAAGGAGGAAATGGGACTGCTGGCCGCGCTCTCCCAGGTTCTCGACGCCGAGGAAGACGGGGCTCTGGCCGACCGGCACGCGGCCCTCACCGCCGAGTGATCTGCACAATATTGCGGCACGGTCGCGAGTTGCCTGTTAGAGTGGCGGCGCCACAACAGGGAGCCCTGCCGCATGACCGGGGAGTCGCACGCCCGCAAGGTCCTGGCACCGCGCCACCGCTATTATGTGGGCGCGGTGCTGGCGGCGTTGGTTGGCATCGTCGTCGCCCTGACGCTGCCCGCGGTCCTGGGGCTGGAGGGCCTGCGCGCCAAGACGCCCATCCGCGTCGGCGTGCTGCATTCGTTGTCCGGCACCATGGCGGTCAGCGAGCGCCCGGTGGCCGAGGCGACGCTGTTCGCCATCTCCGAGATCAACAGGGCCGGCGGCGTGCTCGGCCGGCCCATCGAGCCCATCCTGGTGGACGGCGCCAGCGATTGGGACGCCTTCGCGCGCGAGGCGGAGCGGCTGATTTCCCACAAGAAGGTTTCGGCCATCTTCGGCTGCTGGACCTCGGCCTGCCGCAAGACCGTCAAGCCGGTGTTCGAGCGCCTCGACCACGTGCTGTTCTACCCCGTCCAGTACGAGGGGCTGGAGCAGTCGCCCAACATCGTCTACACGGGTGCCGCACCCAACCAGCAGATCATCCCCGCCACCAAATGGGCGCTGGACAACCTGGGCCGGCGCATCTTCCTGGTGGGGTCGGACTACGTGTTTCCGCGTACCGCCCACGCCATCATCCGCGCCCAGGTCGGGGCGCTGAACGGAGAGATCGCGGGCGAGGCCTACCGGCCGTTGGGGGCGACGGATTTCGGTCCGGTCATCGAGGCCATCAAGGCCGCGAAGCCGGACGTCATCTTCAATACCATCAACGGCGACAGCAACCTGGCCTTCTACAAGGCCCTGCGCGCCGCCGGGGTCACGCCCGAGGCCATCCCCGTCATGTCCTTCAGCCTTGCGGAAACCGAGGTCCGCGCCATCGGCCCGGCGCTGGTGGAAGGCGACTACGCCGCGCGCAACTACTTCCGCACCGTCGACACGCCCGAGAACGCCGCCTTCAAGGCCGGCTTCCGGGCCCGCTACGGCGCCGGTCAGGCCACCACCGCGCCCATGGAGGCGGCGTACTTCGGCGTCCACCTGTGGGCGCAGGCGGTGACGGAAGCGCGGTCGGAGGCCTGGCACGACTACCGCGCCCGGCTGCTGGGCCAGTCGTTGAAGGCACCCAGCGGCATCATCTACCTCGACCCCATCACGCGCCATACCTGGCGGCCGGTGCTGATCGGCAGGGCGCGGGCGGACGGGGACTTCGACATCGTGTGGTCGAGCGGCCGGCCGGTCCGCCCCATCCCGTTCCCCGGCTTGCGCTCCCGCCCCGAGTGGGGCGCGTTCCTCGACAGCCTGCGCGACGGCTGGGGCGGGCGGTGGGCGGCGCCGGGGCCGGACGTGGCGGCGCTCCGTGATGGCGGGGAGGCGCGGCCATGAGCCTGCTGCCGCGCGGCCGCTGGCGCTTTTCCCTGGCTGCCGAGATCGGCGCCATGTTCGTGCTGCTGGGCCTGATGCCGCTGATCCTGATCGGCTGGAGCTACTTCATGTCCGCCGAGCGGCAGTTGCGGGCAGAGATCAGCCAGTCCCTGTCCGCCGTCGCCGACGGCAAGGTGGGCCGGCTGGAGGCCTACGCCAACGATCGGATGCGCGAGGCTGTCGCGCTCGCCAGCATGCCCGCCATCGCCGACGCCATGACCGCCTTCGCGCAGGGCTTCCGCGCCGGCGGGCTTTCGGGTGTGGAGTGGCGCGCGGCGGCGGCGGACTACGAGCCCATGCTCCGCCACCTGCGCGAATCCTTGAGCGCCTACGACCTGTTCCTTATCACCGGCGAGGGCGACGTGGTGTTCACCGCGATCCGGGAAGCGGACCTTGGCACCAACCTGGTGACCGGCGACTATCGCGACACCACGCTCGCCAACGTCTTCGACCTGGCGCGGACGCTGCTGGAGCCGCATGTGTCGGACTTCACATGGTATCCGCCGTCCTCGGATATCGCCAGCTTCACCGCCGCGCCGGTCCTGCGCGACGGGCGGGTGATCGGGGTCGTGGCGTTGCAGATCGACACCGCCGACGTCTTCCGCATCGTCTCCGACTATTCCGCGCTCGGCGCGACCGGCGAGACGCTGGTCGCCGCCCCGGCGCCGGCGGGGGAGGGCATCGACCTCTACGGCCCGGTGCGCTTCCCCGACGCGCTGGACGGGTCCCGCCGGCTGAACCCGGACGACCCGGCCGGCGCGCCCTTTCGCCGGGCGCTCTCGGGCAACCGGGGCGTAGGTTCGGCGGTGGACTACCGGGGGGAGACGGTCTTGGCGGCCTGGCGGTATGCGCCGTCCTTCCGCTGGGGTCTGGTGGTCAAGGCTGACGTGGCGGAGCGCATGGCCCCCATCGACCGCCTGCGGCTGACCGGCCTGACGGTGGTGGCCGTGGTGCTGGTGCTGATCGGCACGGTCTCCGTCCTCATGGCGCGCGCCATCACCGCGCCGGTGCGCGAGCTGGAAACGGCGACGCGGCGGCTGTCCCAGGGCGTGGTGGAGGAGGTCGAGCCCCACACCGGCGCCTGGGAGCTGACGTCGCTCTCGCACGCCTTCAACGACATGGCGCGGCGCATCCACGTCTACCAGACCGGCCTGCGGCGGCTGGTGGACGAGCGCACGGCGGAACTGACGCGCGCCAAGGACGAGGCCGAAAGCGCCACCCGCGCCAAGACCGAGTTCCTGGCCATGATGAGCCACGAGTTGCGCACGCCCTTGAACGGCATGATGGGCATGGCGGAGCTTCTGCGCCCGCGCGTGGAGGGCGATGCCGAGGCCCTGGCTTGCGTCGACACCATCCAGTCCAGCGGCGCGGCGCTGACGGAACTGGTCAACGACGTGCTCGACATCACGCGCGTGGAGGCCGGCAAGCTGCCGTTCACCGACGAGCCCTTCGACGTCCGCGCCCTGGTGGACGGGCTGGAGGGCCTGCTGCGCCCCTCGGCCGAGGCCAAAAGGGTGGAGCTTTCGGTTGACGTGGCGGACGACGTGCCGCTGGCGGTGGCGGGGGACCCGCGCCGGCTGCGGCAGGTGCTGCTGAACCTGCTGGGCAACGCGGTCAAGTTTACCGCCGAGGGATCGGTGCGGCTGGAGGTGGCGGCGCCGGAGCCGGGGCGGCTGCGCTTCGCCGTCTCCGACACCGGCCCCGGCATTCCCGAGGACGGCCGCGCCCGCCTGTTCCAGCCTTTCAGCCAGTTGCACGGCGGCAGCAAGGGCGGCGCGGGCCTGGGTCTCGCCATCTCGCAACGGCTGGTGGAGGGTATGGGCGGCACCATCGGCGTGGACAGTGCGGAGGGGCAGGGGGCGCGCTTCACCGTCGACCTTCCCGCCCGAGCCGTGGCCGCGCCCGCGCGCCCCGCAGTGGAGGCCGAGGCGCCGCCGGTCGCGCCGTTGTCCGTGCTGGTGGTGGAGGACGAAGCCGTCAATCGCCGCGTCCTGCGCGGGCTGCTGGAGCGTGACGGGCATCGGGTGGCGGAGGCGCCTACCGGCGGTGCGGCGCTGGCGATGCTGTCGGCGGCGGGGGCGGGGGCCTTCGACGTGGTGCTGTGCGACCTGCGCCTGCCCGACATGCCGGGGACGGAGGTCGCCCGCCGCATTCGCGCGATGGCGGAGGTTCCCGTGGTGGCGGCGACGGCCAACCTCATGCCCGAGGACCGCGCCGCCTGCGCCGAGGCCGGCATGTGCGGCACGGTGGCGAAGCCCATCCGCCTGACGGAGTTGCGGGCGGCGCTGGCAGCGCTCGATGGCGTCACGCCGGCAGAGGTGGTGCCGCCGGCGCCGTTTCCGGCCGAGGAGGCCGCGCCGGCCATGCTCGACCCCGGATACCTGCGCGAATTGGCGGCCGCCCTGCCGCAAGCGGAGGTGGCGCGGCTGGTCGCCATGGCGGACGAATCCTTGCGCGGTAATACCGCGCGGCTTCTGGAAGCCCGCACTGACGGCGATGCCGCGGCGGCGGGCGCGGCGGCGCACCGGCTGGCGGGGGTGGCCGGTTCGTACGGCCTTCCCGCCCTGCGCGCGGTGGCGAAGGGGCTTGAGCGGGCGGCGCACGACGCCAACCTGAAGCGCCTCGACGCCCTGCTGGTGGGCCTGGAGGCATTGACGGAAGACAGCATCCAGGCGCTGGACGCCTGGACCGCGGGTGCGGTGGAGGAGGGGGCGGTTTAGGCGGGGCTTTACGCTCGCCGTTCGCGGGTTGGCCCCTGATTTCGCAGGGGTGACGGGTACTATAGGTTCTTTTTTCAGAACACGAGTTTACCCGTCATTCCTGCGAAAGCAGGAATCCACATACGGTACCAACCGCCCTGCCGCGTTCCCTCCGATGGACGTCCACCGATTTCCTGGCAGCCTCTTTCGCTGGGGCGCCGAGTTTCTAAGGATCCGACGCAGCTTAAGAAATCGTCATTCCCGCGAAAGCGGGAATCTGCATCCGCGGTGGATCGCCCTGCCGCAGGGAATCCCTTACGAAAACGCCACGCCCGGCTTCACACCCATCTTCTTCAGAATGATGGCCAGCGGGCAGAAGCCGGTGAAGGCGGCCTGCAGCATGTTCAGGCCGACGAAGCCCGTGATCCACAGCGCCCACTGCACGCCCGCAAAAAGGGCGGCGGCGACGGTGACCAGGATGACGGTGCCGGCAAAGGCCATGACGACTCGATCGATGCTCATGATGGGATGCTCCCTGTTCAATTCGTTGAAGCCGTGTGGTTGAGGGGGATGACGTCGCCGCCGCTCCGCTCCTGCTCCTGCTCTGGCTGCTCCGGCATGGGGCAGTAGAGGCCGGCCAGCGTCTCGATGACCTGCAGAGCTTCCGGGCTGACCAGGCGGTAGTAGATGTGCTGCCCGTCGCGGCGCGTGCCGACCAGCCCCTCGCGCCGCAGCTTCGCCAGATGCTGCGACAGCGCCGACTGGCGCAGGCCCACAAGGGGTTCCAGCGCGCCCACCGTCTTCTCGCCGGTGGACAACTGGCAGAGGATCATCAGCCGCCGGTCGTTGCTCAGGGCCCGAAGCAGGGCCGCCGCCGCCTTGGCGCTGGAGGCGAAGTCATCGACATTCATGGTTGCTAAATTAGCGAATGCTTATATCATGGTCAACAGGAATTGCGGCCGTCACGCCCGGAGGGAGAGCCGGGCGCGGCGGTCCTCACGACATGACGAGGCACTTTGTGATGAAAGCAACATCCGCCCTGGCCGCGCTTGCGGTTCTGGCCGGGCTGGCGTCCCCCGCGCCGGCCTCCGCCGCCGAGGCGCTGGTGATCGAGCCGGTCACCATCCAGGACCGCAAGGCCGTCTTCGCCCAGGTGGAAAGCGTCGATGAACTGGCCGCCCGCGCCCGCATCGGCGGCACCGTCGCCGACCTGTCGGTGGACGAGGGCGACACGGTGGAAACCGGCGAGAAGCTGGCCGTGGTCACCGATGAGAAACTGGCCCTTCAGATGCAGGCGCTGGACGCCCGCATCCGCAGCCTGGAGGCCGAACTGGCGCAAGGGCGCACCGACCTCAACCGCGCCGAGCAACTGCGCCGCCAGGGCGTCATCCCCCAGGCTCGGCTGGACGAGGCGCGCACCCGCGTCCAGGTGCTCAGCCGCAACGTGGAGTCGGTGAAGGCCGAACGCTCCGTCATCGAGGAACAGGCGAGCCAGGGCGCCGTGCTCGCCCCCGCCGGCGGCCGCGTGCTGACCGTGCCGGTGCAGAGCGGCAGCGTGGTGATGCCCGGCGAGACCATCGCCACCATCGCCGCCGACCGCTACATCCTGCGCATGGAACTGCCCGAGCGCCACGCCCGGTTCCTCGATGAAGGGGACACGGTGCTGGTCGGCCCGCGCGGGCTGGAGGAAAACCCGGCTGAGGCCGAATTGCGCCGGGGCACCGTCACCCAGGTCTACCCGCGCCTGACGCAAGGGCGCGTCGTCGCCGACGTGCAGGTGGACGGGCTGGGCGATTTTTTCGTCGGCGAGCGCGTGCTGGTCTACGTGCCGACGGGCGAGCGCCAGACCTTCGTGGTGCCGGCCGACTACCTGACCACCCAGTGGGGCCTGACCTTCGCCAAGCTGGCCGACGGAACGCGCATCGTAGTCCAGCCTGGCCGCGACGTGGATGGCGGCGTGGAAATCCTCTCGGGCCTGAAGCCGGGGGATGAGGTGGTCGCGCCATGAAGCTGGGCATCTCGGGAACCATCACCAAGGGCTTCATCCAGTCGCCGCTGACGCCGCTTCTGCTGCTGGCGGCGCTGGTGGTGGGCATCATCGCGCTCATGGTCCTGCCGCGCGAGGAGGAGCCGCAGATCAGCGTGCCCATGGTCGACATCATGGTGCCGGCCAACGGGCTGAAGGCGGTGGACGCCGCCGAACTGGTCACCAAGCCGCTGGAGGACATCGTCAAGGGGATCGACGACGTCAAGCACGTCTATTCCCAGACGGTGGACGACTTCGTCACCGTCACCGCCCGCTTCGAGGTGGGCACCGACGAGGACGTGGCGATCCTGCGGGTGCATGAAACCATCCGCGCCAACTATGGCGACATCCCCATCGGCATCCCCGACCCGCTGATCGTCGGCCGGGGCATCAACGACGTGCCCATCGTCGTGCTGACGCTGTATGCCGAGGACGGGCAGCCCATGGAGCGCTGGGACGACAACGCGCTCTACAACGTGGCCGACAGCCTGCTCCCGGAACTGATGAAGGTGGAGAACGTCGGCCTCACCTTCATCGTCGGCGGCCGGCCCGACCAGATCCGCGTCGAGCCGGACCCGGAGAAGCTGGCGCTCTACGGGGTGACGCTGAAGGACCTGATGGACAAGGTGGAGAACGCCAACCGGTCCTTCATGGTCGGTCGCGTGCGCGAGCAGGGTGCCAGCCTGCCCGTGGTGGCGGGGCAGACGCTCCAGGGCGTGCCGGACGTGGGCCAGCTTCTGGTCACCACCATGGACGGGCGGCCGGTGTATCTCAAGGACGTGGCCGACGTGGTGGTCGGCTCCAAGCCCACCGACGCGCGCGTGTGGCAGATGATGAAGGCAGATGACGCGGACAGGCTGTCGGCCCGCCCGGCGGTCTCCATCGCCCTCGCCAAGCGCCAGGGCGCGAACGCCGTGGTGGTGGCGGACTCGATCCTTGAGCAGTTGGAGCGGCTGGAGGGCGACCTCATCCCCGAGGGCGTGCGGGTGGAGGTCACGCGGAACTACGGCGAAACGGCGCTGGAAAAGGCCGACGAGCTGCTGTTCCACCTGGGGCTTGCGACGGTCTCCATCGTCGTGCTCATCACGCTGACCATCGGCTGGCGCGAGGGCGTGGTGGTGGCCGTCGTCATCCCGACGACCATCCTTCTCACGCTGTTCGCAAGCTGGCTGATGGGCTACACCATCAACCGCGTCAGCCTGTTCGCGCTGATTTTCTCCATCGGCATCCTGGTGGACGACGCCATCGTGGTGGTGGAGAACATCGTGCGCCACTGGCAGATGCGCGATGATCGCTCCATCCTGCGCAAGTCCATCGAGGGCGTGGCCGAGGTCGGCAATCCGACCATCATCGCGACGCTGACCATCGTGGCCGCCCTGCTGCCCATGATGTTCGTCTCCGGCCTCATGGGGCCGTACATGAGCCCCATCCCGGCCAACGCCAGCGCGGCGATGATCTTCAGCTTCTTCGTCGCCGTGACCATCACGCCCTGGCTTCTGCTGAAGCTGGCCGGCGGCCGGGCGCAGCAGATCGCCGACAGCCATGGGCATGAAGGCTCCGACAGCGGCATGGGCCGGTTCTACCGCAAGCTGGCGGCACCCCTGCTGAAGGGCCGCAAGCGGTCGTGGGTGTTCCTGATCGCCGTGGGCATCGCGACGGCGGGCGTCTGCGTGCTGTTCTACACCAAGGACGTCACCGTCAAGCTGCTGCCCTTCGACAACAAGTCGGAGCTTCAGGTGGTGGTCGACCTGCCGGAGGGATCCTCGGTCGAGGATACCGAGCGGGTGCTGATGGCCGCCGCGCAACGGCTGGCGGACATCCCTGAACTGAAGGACATCCAGGCCTACGCCGGCACGGCCTCGCCGTTCAACTTCAACGGCTTGGTGCGGCATTACTACCTGCGCGAGAGCCCGGAACTGGGCGACCTTCAGGTCAATCTGGCCGCCAAGGCCGACCGCGAGCGTGAAAGCCACGCCGTCGCGCTGGAGGTCCGCGAGACCCTGGCCGACATGCCGGTGCCCGAGGGCACGGTGGTCAAGGTGGTCGAGGTTCCGCCCGGCCCGCCGGTTCTGTCCACCCTGCTGGCGGAAATCTACGGTCCGGATGCCGAGACCCGGCGCGCGGCGGCGGACAAGGTGAAGGAGATCTTCCGCGACGTCCCCTTCATCGTGGACGTGGACGACAGCGCCGGGGCCGTCACCGACCGCCTGCGCATCGCCATCAATCAGGAGGCGCTGGAGTATCACGGCGTCCAGGAAGAGGCCGTGTACGACACCATCGGCGCGCTGCTCGGCGGGGTGAGCGTCGGCTATTCCCACCGGGGCCAGGGGCGCGACCCCATCGAGATCGCCCTGCGCCTGCCCAAGTCCGACCTGACCCCGGATGAGCGCCTGCTCACCACCCCCATCCCCGGCCGGGAAGGGATTGTAGAGTTGGGCGACGTGGTGACGCTGACCCGCGAGCCCTCCAGTCAGGTGCTTTTCCGCCGCGACGGGCACGACGTGGAAATGGTCATGGCCGACCTGGCCGGCGAATACGAAGCCCCCATCTACGGCATGTTCGCCGTGGAGGACCGCATCGCCGAGGCCGACTGGAGCGCCGTCGGCGGCCCGCCCGAGATCGCCTACCACGGCCAGCCCATGGACCAGCGGCAGTTGACGCTGCTGTGGGACGGCGAGTGGGAGATCACCTACGTCACCTTCCGCGACATGGGTGCCGCCTTCGCGGTGGCGATCCTGGGCATCTATCTGCTGGTGGTGGGGCAGTTCGGCAGCTTCAAGGTGCCGCTGGTGATCCTGGTGCCGGTGCCGCTGACGTTGATCGGCATCGTGCTGGGCCACTGGATGTTCGGCGCGCCCTTCACGGCGACCAGCATGATCGGCTTCATCGCCCTGGCGGGTATCATCGTGCGCAACTCCATCCTGCTGGTGGACTTCATCCGCCACCTGCGGGAGCGCGGGGAGCTGACCCTGCGCGATGCGCTTCTGGAGGCCGGCGCGATCCGCTTCAAGCCGATCTTCCTGACGGCGGTGGCGGCGATGATCGGCGCGGCCTTCATTCTGGCCGACCCCATCTTCCAGGGGCTTGCCATCAGCCTGGTCTTCGGTCTGGCAAGCTCGACCGCGCTGACGCTGCTGGTGATCCCTGCGATCTATGTGGTGCTGCGGGACGACGGAAAGGGCTTCGCGGCCACCAGGGAATAGGGCCCGAACACCGCGCAAGCCGGCGCCCCTGCCAGTGGTGGGGGCGCCGGTTTTGCGTTATATGGAAGAGGCTTGGGTTCGACAGAGGATATGGGAGCCATGCGTCTGTCCGATTACGAGGTGCGCGCCATCCTGGAAGCCAGCCGCGAGGCATTTGGCGATGACGCGGTGGTGCGCCTGTTCGGCTCGCGCGTCGACGACACCGCGCGCGGCGGCGACATCGACCTCCACGTCACCATCCCCGACCGCGAGGGCTGGGCCATGAAACGCGCGAAGTTCCTTGCCGGCATGTGGATGCGCATGGGGGAGCGGAAGATCGACGTGGTCGTCCACCTGCCCGACGAACCCGACCGGCCGGTGGACAAGGTGGCCCAGCGCGACGGGGTGGTGCTGCACTAATGGTCGATTATGGAGAACGGCTGAAACGCGCCGTCATCGCCACTGACAGGGCGGCGAGGGCGCTACAGGCGTCGCTTCGGGAAATCGAGCCGGTGCGGCCGGTATCACCCGCGGACCTGAATCCGGACGGTGGATCTACCGCTTCCATCTGCGAGTCCTTCGTCATGCGGTTTTCCCGCTTGCAGGACATCATGGGGGCGCAGTTGTTTCCAAACGCTGTCGCCTGCCTTGAGATGGAGGATGCGCCAGGGTCCCGCGATGCCCTGGACCGGTTGGAAGCGTGGGGACTCCTGACCGTCTCTCGGTGGTATACGGTGAGAGGTCTGCGAAACAACTTCACGCACGTCTACGACGAAGATGAGAGGCGGCTGGCCGATTCCATCAACGACTCCCTGCTAGAGACGCCTTATCTGCTGGAGGTGCAGGGCGCCATTAGCGCCTACGTGAAGGATCGGTTTCCCCGTCTCTTCACGGCCTGACCCTTCCCCCTGCGCCTTGGCCGCGCTACGCTCCCGCCAGCGAAACCCAGCCGGCAGGAGTTGTGCCCGTGTCGCACGCCCCCGACATCCAATCCGACGTCATCGCCTTCCTCTCCGATCCCGCCACCCACGGCGGGCAGAAGCCGGAGCGGATCGATACCCATATCTCCACCGTCTTCCTGGCCAGTGACACGGTCTACAAGCTCAAGAAGGCCGTCACGCTGTCCTTCGTGGACTTCGCGCCGCTGGAAAACCGCAAGGCCGCCTGCGACACCGAACTGCGCGTCAACCAGGTCGGCGCGCCGGGCATCTACCAGGCCGTCGACGTCATCACCCGCGAGGCCGACGGCACGCTCGCCTTCAACGGCACCGGTGAGGCCGTGGACTACGTCGTCCGCATGACGCGCTTCGATCAGTCCACCCTGTTCGACCGCTTGGCGGCGGACGGCAGGCTGAACCGCAAGCTCATGCAGCAGGCTGCGCACCTGGCCGCCGACCTGCACGACAAGGCCGAACCCCGCCAGGATTTCGGCGGGGCGGAGGCGCTGCGCTCCACCGTCCTCGGCAACCGCGAGGCCTTCCGCCCCAACGTGCCCGACGTCATCGACGCCGAAGCACTGGAGGCCCTGACGGACGCATCGCTGAAGGCTGTGGAGCGCCACGCCGCGATGCTCGACCAGCGCCGCGAGCAGGGCTGCGTCCGCCGCTGCCACGGCGACCTGCACCTGCGCAACATGGCCCTGCACGACGGCGCGCCCATCCTGTTCGACGCCATCGAGTTCAACGACGCCTTCGCCGTCATCGACACGCTCTATGACCTGGCGTTCCTGCTCATGGACCTGGACGACCGGGGGCACCGGCGCCTCGCCAACATCGCGCTGAACGCCTACGGCGAGAAACGGCCGGAGGTGGAGGGCCTGGCGCTGCTGCCCCTCATGCTCAGCTTGCGCGCCGCCATCCGCTCCCACGTCGCCGCCGCCGCCGCCGGTCAGCAGCAGACGGAGGCCGACGCCGAGGCCATGCGCGAGGAGGCCCGCCGCCTGTTCCGGCGCGCGTCGGACTATCTTGATCCGCCGCCGCCCTCCCTGCTGGCGGTCGGCGGGCTCTCGGGGTCGGGCAAGAGCCGCATGGGCCGGGAACTGGCGCCGTTCATCGGGGCCGCGCCGGGGGCGGCGGTGGTCCGCACCGACGTCCTGCGCAAGCAACTGGCCGGCGTCGATCCCTACGACCGCCTGCCGCCCGACGCCTACAGCAATGAGATGTCGGCCCGCACCTATCAGGCTCTTTACGACCACGCCCGCCGCGCGCTCGCCGCCGGGCATTCGGTCGTCGCCGACGCCGTCTTCGCCAGGCCGGAGGAGCGCGCCGCCATCGAACAGGTGGCGCAGGAGGCCGGCGTGCCCTTCACCGGCCTGTGGCTGGAGGCCCCGCCCGAGGTGGCGCGGGCACGGGTGACGGACCGCAAGGGCAATGTCTCGGACGCCACGGCCTCGGTCCTCGAAAAGCAGTTGCAATACGATCTCGGCACCATCACCTGGACCCGCATCGACACCGCCCAGCCCAAGGACGAGGCCCTGATGGCCGGACGAGCGGTGCTGGGCGTATAGCCGCGCGGTCCGCCGGGCCTATCCGGAACGGCTCTTTTCCCGTGCCGCGATAGGGGGCATACTTCAAGGAATACAGACCGTTGCGGGGCGGTTCCTCATAGCGCGCCGCGTCGCCCCAACCGCAGGAGGATCGCACCATGCCCGGGATCAAGACCATCCTGGCCGTCGTCGGGGATGCCCAGGCCGGCCGCGTGCCCATGGAGACGGCCTTCGTCGTTGCCCGCGGTCTGTCGGCCCACGTCCAGGTCATGCACGTCCGACCCGATCCGGCCCAGTCGGTGCCGCTGGTGGGCGAAGCCATGTCGGGCGCCATGGTCGACGAGATGATGCAGGTGGCCGAGCGCGAGGGCAAAAACCGCGCCCAGGCCACCCGCGCCATGTTCGATGAGTATTGCGGCCGCTATGCCGTGCCGGTGAACGTGGAGCCGCCGGGCCTGCCTGAAATGTCGGCGGAATACCGCGAGGAAACCGGAGCCGAGGACGAGGTGGTCGCCACCGCCGGGCGCGTGGCCGACCTGATCGTCGTCGGTCGCGGCGGCGAGGAGAGCGAACCCTCCGCCATGGTCACCCTGCACACGGCGCTCATGGAAAGCGGCCGCTGCGTGCTTCTGGCGCCGTCCGAAACGCCGTCGGGCATCGGCGGGCACATCGCCATCGCCTGGAACGGCAGTGCCGAGGCCGCCCGAGCCGTCGCCGGCGCGATGTCGCTGCTGACCCGGGCCAAGACCGTGACGCTTCTGGTGGTGGAGCGTGGCGGCGAGGGCGCCGGACCGCAGGACCTGGTCTCGCATCTGGCCTGGCACGAGGTGCCGGTGCATGTCCGCCATCTCCACGGAGAAGGCGCCAGCGTGGGCAGCATGCTGTTGAAGACCAGCGAGGAGGTGGGCGCCGACCTGCTGGTGATGGGCGCCTACACGCACTCGCGTCTGCGCCAGCTGTTCATCGGCGGCGTCACGCGGCACGTTCTGGAGCATGCCAAGCTGCCCGTCCTGCTGTCGCACTGATGGAGCCCTGTGTGCTCGACAGTCTTCTTCCCGTCGCCCCGCACACGCTTGCGCTGTTCGTGGCGGCCAGCCTGGCGATGAACGTCACGCCGGGGCCGGACATGATGTACGTGCTCGCCAACGGCCTGCGCGGCGGCCTGCGCGGCGGCATCGCCGCCAACCTGGGGATCACGTTTGGAGCGGCCGGGCATGTGATGCTTGCCGCGCTGGGCCTGACGGCGCTGGTGGCCGCCGCACCGGTGGCTCTGGATGCGGTGCGGATCGCCGGCGCGCTTTACCTGTTGTGGCTGGGCTGGAAGGCGCTTACCGGGCCGTCGCCGCTTGGCGGTGCCATGGCCGACACAGCCGAGGCCGCCGGCCGGGGCGAGCGCAAGGGCAGGGTGGTGCGCGACGGCTTTGTCACCTGCCTGCTCAACCCCAAGGTGGGACTGTTCTTCGTCGCCTTCCTGCCGCAGTTCGTCGACCGGTCCGCCACCGCCGATCCGGTGACGGCGCAGATCCTGTTCCTGGGCGGCACCTTCCTGCTGACCAGTTTCGTGACGCTCGCGCCCGTGGCGGCGGCCGGCGGCGCCATGACGCGGCTTCTGCGTCGCCTGCCCTGGGCGGCGGGGGCGCTGGGAAAGGTGTCCGGCGTGATCTTCATCGGGCTTGCGGTGCGGCTGCTGGTCATGGACAGCCGCACCGGCCAGTAGGAACTGTTACGCCACCGAAGCCTTGCGCCCGGCCTCGAAGGCCTTGAGGTCCTGGGCCAGCGCCACCACCGTGCCCGCATCCAGCTTCGTCGGGTCGATGGCGCCGGCGATGCCGTGGTTCAGGAAGATTTCCTGCATTTCCGGCGAACGCATGGTGCCGCCCATGGACCAGTCGGCGAAACGCCGCTCGGAAATGGGTTCCTTCTTCATCAGCGTCACCTCGCCGTGGCGCGCGTCCTTGGCGATGCGGTCGTAAGTCCTGGTGATGGCGGTGACGTCGCCTTCCAGCACCTGCAGGAACCATGTTTTGTCGAAGATCAGGGCGCCGGTGATCCCGTCCCGCGAATTGTTCTTTTGCGACACCGAAACGATGTCGCGCAGGCCCTGGAGCATGGACCGCGTGTCGCCGCCGACGGTGTTGCGGCTGTAGTAGACGATCTGATGCAGGTTCAAGGGTGCCTCCCATTTGGCTTCCGTGTACGCCCTTCGATACGGCAAGCCTGAGCGTGCGGATCAACTATTGTCGATCCGAGGGCTCGATCTTCAGTCGAACAGCCCGCCGGGGCCCGCCGGGGCGTCCTCGACAGCGGCGATCGGGTCCTCGTAGGGGCGCAGCAGGTGGGCGACATCGTCGAAAGGAGCGTTCGACAGCCACAGCGCCTCCGCCTCGCGCGGGAGAATCAGCGGCATGCGATCGTGCACATGCGCGATCGAGGGCGAGGGAGCACCGGTGATGATGGTGAAATGCTCGCCCTCGTACAGCGCGGCAAAGCTGAACAGCGCCACCTCGCCACGCGGCTCGGGGTCGCCCTGGCCCGGCGCGATGGTGTTGCGGTGTTTCGCCTTGCCATCCTTGCGCCACTCGAAATAGGCCGTCGCCGGCACCAGCACGCGGTTGTCCAGCAGGCGGCGGAAGGTCGGCTTTTCCGTCAGCGTCTCCGACCGGGCGTTGATGAGCGGCTTGCCGTCCTTGCGGCTTGCGATGCCGAAGTGCTTGCGGAGCAGCACGCCGCTGCCCCCCTTCACGACCGGCGCGGCATCCGTCGGGCGGATTTCCGGAATGGGCAAGGGCGCGCGCGGCGGCGCGGTCAGGCCGTAGCGGTGGACCAGGTCCATCGGGGCGCAGTTCAGGGCATAGCGGGAGCACATGGGCCGGAACGATTTTCCTCTGTTGCGGAACAGCCTGTGTTCAGATTACCTAAGCCCATGAGCAGCGACCAGAAGACCGTCGTCATCACCGGTGCCAGCCAGGGCATCGGCCAGACCACCGCCTTGCGATTCATGCAGGAGGGCTGGCGCGTCATCACCTGCGCCCGCCGCGGCCTGCCGGACGACCTGATCCGCGAGGACAACTGGGCCCATCATTTCCAGGTGGACCTGCAGGGGTGCCAGGCCGTGCTGGACTTCATCAAGGACGTCCGCGGCATTCTCGACGGCGCGCCACTGCACGCGCTGGTGAACAATGCCGGCGTGTCGCCCAAGACGCCCTTCAAGGAGCGCCTCGGCATCCTCAACGGGTCCATCGACGGCTGGCGCGACGTGTTCGAGCTGAACTTCTTCGCGCCGCTGCGCCTGGGCCGCGGTTTCGCCGGCGACCTGGCGAAATCCAAGGGCGCCGTGGTGAACATCACCTCCATTGCGGGGCACTACGTCCATCCCTTCGCCGGCTCGGCCTATTCGACCTCGAAGGCGGCGCTGTCGGGCCTGACGCGGGAGATGGCCGCCGAGATGGCGCAGCTTGGCATCCGCGTCAACGCCGTGGCGCCGGGCGAAATCCAGACGGAGATGATCAGCCCCGAATACGAGGCCCTGATCCCGCGCATTCCGCTCGACCGCATGGGCAAGCCCGAGGATGTGGCGGCGGCGGTCTTCCGCCTGTGCTCCGACGAGTTCAACTATGTGACGGGCACGGAAATCTTCGTCACCGGCGGACAGCACCTGTACTAGATCGGCGTGCGCTTTGACGCGGTCGCGCCAGAGCTGCGGTCAGGCGCGACCGCGTCTGATGGGAAAGCCCTCCAGCCACCACCGATGGCTGAGGCCGTCCGGGTGTAAAGACCGCCGACACCGCCGCGCTTGAAGCCGGCACTCCGGCGCACATTTCCCTTTCAACGACACGTTGACGCGCTGGGAGATGCGGCGATGTCCTTCGTTTCCACGTCCGCCTTTCGCGACCTTTCTGCGTTGCCGCCTGCCGTCCGGCCCCCGCCCGGGCCCGCGCCGGCGGCCGGGGACGTGTTGCCAAAGCCTTCCGAACCCTTTGAACACGGCCGGCTTGTTCGTCCCGAGCCGGCCGCGCCGCCGCCGCGCGGTCCGCTGGTCCGTCTCCTTTGTCGATCCCCCGGGGTGACGCAGGCCGGAGCACGCGCGGCGGCGGCCCCTTGGGTGCCGGAGTTCGAACGGCGCAGCGCGCAGGTGGTGGAGCCGCTCATGGGATGGGAGGCGGGCCGCGATCCCCGCCGCCATGTCCGCCTGTGCTTTCCCGATGCGGAGTCGCCGCGGCAATTCGCCGCGGCACAAGGATACCGGCTGACCGAGGGCGCGCCGCCCAGGTGTCGTGCATCCCGGCCGCGGCGGCCGGCCGGCGCCGTGCTGGCCATGCTCTCCGAACCGTTGGCCGCGCAGGTATGACCCCCACTGCACAGGCCAATGAAAAGGGCGGCTCCCCCGGAGGAGCCGCCCTTCTTTTCACTCGTAGACCGACCGCAAAGTCTCAGAGCGCGCCAACCTTCGCCCGCAGGCTGTTGAGCCAGGCGATGCGGGCTTCGGCACGCTGGACCTCGTCGTCCAGCCAGTCGGCCAGGTAGCCGCCTTCACCCTCCATGGCGTCACGCAGGTCGATCAGGCGGTTCAGGCCCGTTTCCGACGTGTCCAGCAGCAGGTCGACCTGCGCCTTCTGGTCTTCCTTGTCCAGCAGGTGCAGGAACCGAAATTTCAGCGCCGTGATCAGCTTGGACAGGTCCGAAGCCGGACGCAGGGGCGCGACCATCAGGTTGCGGAACTCGCGGCGGCCCGCTTCGGTGATGGCCAGCTCGGCGTCATCCTCCATGCCTTCGCCACCGACGGCATCCACCAGACCCTCGTATCGCAGCAACTCGATCGAGGTGCCCAGAAGGTCGACGCTCGGCCCCGTGAGGCGGCTGATGAAATGGCGGACGCTGGAGGCCAGCTCGCTGTAACGCATGGGCTGCGATGCGATGGTGCCGAGGGCACACAGACGCACCGCCTCGCGCGGGGTCAATGTCTTGTCGGCGAACATGGCTCGGTCTCCTGGTCCGGGATGGAGGCGGGCGAATTGCGAATCTTTCGCAAATTATACGCGGCTTGGCGCCGATGTCCAATGCCGCATTCGCCTTGACACTATACGCGCGCCGGACAGGACCGGATCACGCCAATGATTGCCGCGGCGGCGGTGGTGCGGCGCGGGCGCAGATGACCACCTGGTCCCCGCCCATGGTGCGCGCCTCGGTCAGGGCCGTGTCGGCGGCGGTCAACGCCGCTTCCACCCCGCGCGGTCCGACCACGGCGGCCACGCCGGCGGTGATGGTGGCGGAGTAGGGTTCCCCGGCTGCATCCACGGGCGCCGCCGCCAGAATGGCGCGCAGGCGTTCCGCCAGGGCGCGGCCCTCGTCCAGGTCGCTGTCGGGCAGGTAGACGGCCAGGACCGCACTTTGCAGCCGCCCCACCACGCCGTCGTGGCCGACGCGCTGGGCGAGGGCGGTGACCTCCTTGACCACCGACTCGGCGGCGGACAGGCCCAGTTCGGCCCGGATCAGGTCCAGGCTGTCGATTTCCATAAGCACCAGGGCGCCGGGTCCCGAGCCCATCCACGTCGCCTGGTCCAGGAAGCCGCGGCGGTTGAGGGCGCCGGTCACGCTGTCGGTCAGGGCCAGGCGGCGAAGCTGCTCCGACGCTTTGGCCGTCTGATCGAGCAGCATGCGGTTGCGGCGGCGCTCGTCGATCAGGGCCGACGCCATTTCGGCAATGCGGCCAAGGCCGTGGAACTGGTCTTCGCTGAGGGTTCGGGGCACGCGGTCGATGACGCAGACGGTTCCCAGCAGCGCGCCGTCGCCCGCCACGATGGGGCATCCGGCGTAGAACCGGATGCCGGGCGCCCCCGTCACCAGCGGATTGTCGGCAAACCGCGAGTCGGCGGCGGCGTCCTCCACCACCAGGGGCTCGGCTGCGGCGATGGCATGGCCGCAGAAGGCGTACTCGCGCGGCGTCTCCTGCGGCTCAAGTCCGCGACGCGCCTTGAACCACTGGCGCGATTTGTCCACCAGGCTGACCAGCGCGATGGGCGTGTCGCACAGTGTCGCCGCCAGGTCGGTCATGGCGTCGAAGACCGGGTCCGGCGGCGTGTCCAGCAGAGCGCACTCCTCAAGGACGAGAAGGCGCAGGGCCTCGTCGGCTGGGGCGGGAGGTGCGATCATGGGGCGGCCCGTTCGTGCAGAACCCAGCGCGCGGCCGGGCGGTGTGTCTCTGTGACGTAATATAGGATGTAACACGGGTTGCGCACGACATATCCGATGACGGCTGCGCGTGGGGAACAGGGGGTATGGCTCAGACCTGAATGGCGGCCCGCCGCCCGGCCGGCGGAGGTTACTCCGCCGCCTCCGGAACCTTCTGGATGCCCAGTGTCTGCCAAACGTCGCACAGCGCATCCACCAGGTAATCCATGGCGTCGTCGTCGTGCAGCGGCGTCGGCGTGATGCGCAGGCGCTCCGTTCCCTTGGGCACCGTCGGGTAGTTGATGGGCTGGACGTAGATGGAATAACGGTCCAGCAGCAGGTCGCTGGCCTGCTTGCACAGCGTCGGGTCGCCCACCAGCACCGGCACGATGTGGCTGACCGAGGGCATCACCGGAATCCCGCGCTCGCGCAGGCGGTGCTTGGCCGTGGCGGCGCGCTCCTGGTGGCGCTCGCGCAGTTCGTTGTGGTCCTTCAGGTACCGGACGCTTTCCAGCGCGCCGGCGGCGACGGCCGGCGGCAGGCTGGTGGTGAAGATGAAGCCGGCGCCGAAGCTGCGGATGAAGTCGATCATGCGGGCCGAGCCGGCGATGTAGCCCCCGACGACGCCGATGGCCTTGCCCATGGTGCCCTGGATGATGTCGACCCGGTCGGCCACGCCGTCGCGCTCCGCCACGCCCGAGCCCCGCTGGCCGTACATGCCGACCGCGTGGACCTCGTCCAGGAAGGTCATCGCGCCATGCTCCTCGGCGCAGGAGATGATCTCGTCCAGCGGCGCGATGTCGCCGTCCATGGAGTAGACGCTTTCGAACACCACGACCTTGGGCTGGTCCTTGGGGTATTCGGACATGAGCTTGTCGAGGTGCGCCACGTCGTTGTGCTTCCAGATCTTCTTGGGCGCGCGGGAATGGCGCACGCCCTCGATCATGGAGTTGTGGTTCAACTCGTCGGAGAACAGCACGACGTCGGGAATCTGGGCGCCCAGCGTCATCAGCGTCGTCAGGTTGGCGACGTAGCCCGACGTGAAGGTCAACGCCGCTTCCTTGCGGTGCCAGGCGGCCAGTTCCTGCTCCAGCAGCACATGATAGTGCGTGGTGCCGCTGATGTTGCGGGTGCCGCCCGCGCCGGCGCCGGAGCGGTTGATGGCCTCGCACATGGCGCCGCGCACGGTGTCGTGCATCCCCATGCCGAGGTAGTCGTTGCTGCACCAGATGGTGATGTCGCGCACGCCGCCGTCGCGGTGGTTGGCCGCACGCGGGAAGGCACCCACCTTGCGCTCCAGATCGGCGAAGATGCGGTAGTTGCCCTCGCTCTTGAGCGCGTCCAGGCGCTCGGCGAAGTAGGCCTCGTAGTCCATGGGCAGGGTCACCTTGTCTGGTGGCACGGCGTCAGCGCCTTCCGCGCGTCGCCGTCGCCGACGTTTTCCTCCGGAGCGTCGGTCCGTCCGGAGCGGTATCACGATATCGGTGCATACGGTATCGCGTCCGTTGCCGGATCGTCCAGCGCCAAGGCGCGCCAGCGCGCCGCGTCGGGTACATCAGGCGACTCTAAAGCAGGCCGGCGACTCGCTGCAAGTAGCGCCTTCGTGCCATGAGCCGTCACGAACACCTTACACCAATCTGTGTCAGCCAAGCCAGCTTCGCATACGGCGGGTGGCGGGATCGACCTCGACGATGCGATGGTTGTTGGTGTCGGACACCAGCAACCGCCCCTTGGGCGTCGGCCACAGGCCCGCCGGCTCCCACAGCGGGCGGCGGCAGGCGGCGCCGGTGCAGTGCAGGCGGCCGGTCTTGAGGGTTTCCACCGTGCCGGCGGCTTCATCGATGAGGCGGATGGCGTGGTTGTAGCTGTCGGCGACGGCGACGCGCCCATCCGGCATGACGGCGACGCCCAGCGGATGCTGCATGCGCGCCGCCGTCATGGGGCCGTCGTCGTGACCGAAATCGAACAGGCCGCGGCCGACCAGCGTCTCGACCCGCGCCGTCTGGCCCAGGCGCCAGCCGTCCAAAATCACCTTCCGTACGGCCGAGGTCTCGCTGTCGGCGAAATACAGGGCCGAGGCGTCGGGCGCCAGCGCCAGCCCGCTGGGTTGGGCGAGCAGGGCGCTGGTGGCGGGGCCGTCGTGAATGTTCTCGCCGCCCGTGCCGGCCAGCGGTTCCACCGTGCCAGCCCGCATGTTCATGGCCAGGATCTGGTGCGTGCCGGCGTTGGCGATGAACAGCGTGCCGCCGTCGGGCGTGATCTCAATGTCCCAGGGCGAGGCCAGCGCCGTCTCGGCCGCCGGCTGGCGCATGGACACGGGCAGGCCGCGGAACCGCAGGCCGGCAACCGTGGTCACCGCGCCCGAGCACAGGTCGATGCGCCGTACCAGATGATTGCCGGTGTCGGCGACGAAGATGGCGTCCTCGGTACACGCCAGTCCCTGCGGCGAGGTGAAGGCGGCACGTTCGGCCTGGCCGTCGTCGGTGCCCGGCAGCCCGGTGCCGTAGCGCGCCAGCACGCGGCCGTCGGACTCGCACACGAGAACCTGATGGTTGCCGCCGTCGGCGACGGCCCATCGGCCTTCCGCGCCGGCCAGCGGCTTGACCTTGCCGGGGAACCGCAACGGACCGTCTCCCGCCGCCGATGGGGTGGAAAGGGGCATCTCCACCGGCATGCGCGGGCTGACGCCGCCCAGGGTGTCGATCAGGTCGCTCAAGCCCTGGATCATGAGGGCCGGGTCGGGCTCGCCGGACAATTGTCCGATCACCTTGCCGTCGGGGCAGATGAGAACCAGCGTCGGCCACGCCCGCACGGCGTACTCGTCCCACAGGGTCATGTAGGGGTCGTGAACCACGGGATGGCGGATGCCGTATCGCCGAATGGCGTGTTCAACCGCCTCGGGGCAGCGCTCGGCGGCAAACTTCGGGCTGTGAACGCCAATGACGGCGACCTGGTGGGGGAAGGCTTCCTCGATCTGGCGCAGGGTCGGCAGGACCTGCACGCAGTTGATGCAGCAGTAGGTCCAGAAATCCAGGATCACGATCCGCCCCCGCAGCGACTTCAGCGACAGCGGGTCGGGCGTGTTGAACCATGCGAGTCCTTTGCGGTCGATCTCCGGCGCCGTGACGAGGCCGTACATGCCCTTCCGTTTCCTCACGTTTCCGTGGCTGGGACCGCCTATATGGCTTCGCCCGTCCGGAGTGGCAAGTTGTGCCGCCGTCTCGCGGCCCGCGGGTGATCTTCCCGCCGGGGCGCGCGCGTGCCCCCTGTGCAGCCCGGTCCGGTTGGGGTATGCTGCTTCCGTTTCAAGGGTTTAACCCCACAAACGCAGTGGCGGCGATGGGCGCGCCAAGGCCTCGCCGGCGATCGAAACAGGAGGAACGCATGGCGCTGAAGGACATCATGGTTGTCGTCGATGGGTCGCGGCACGCGGCGACGCGTCTGGACGTCGCCATCCAGCTCGCCAATGACCACGACGCCCACCTGACGGGCCTGTTCGTCCGCATGGTGCCGCACGTGCCGCAGTTCGTCATGAGCCAGCTCGGCCCCGAGGTGCAGAAGGTCCAGAACCAGTACGCCCAGGAGGCTTCGGACCGCGCCCACAAGCTGTTCGAGGACAAGGTGCGCGCCGGCGGCGTGCGCGCCGAATGGCGTTCGGTGGAAGGCAACCTGATCGATCAGGTCTGCCTGCACGCCAAGTACACCGACCTGGTCGTCATCGGCCAGCGCGACACCAGCGTCGAGGCCATGGAGGGCGAGGAGCAGCTGGTGGACCAGGTGGTGCTGGACGCCGGCCGCCCGGTGCTGGTCGTTCCCTACGCCGGCACCTTCCCGCATGTCGGCCGCAAGATCATGGTTGCCTGGAACGGCGGCCGCGAGGCGACCCGCGCCGTCAACGACGCGATGCCGCTGCTGCAGAAGGCCAAGCACGTCGAGGTCATGGCCATCAACCCGCGCGGCGGGGCCCGCGGCCACGGCGACGTGCCGGGGGCGGACATCGCCCTGCACCTGGCGCGCCACAATGTCCATGCCAATGCCGAGCATGTGTTCTCCGACGACGTCGATCCCGGCTCCATGCTGCTCTCCCGCGTCACGGACGAGGGCATCGACATGCTGGTCATGGGTGCCTACGGCCGCTCCCGCCTGCGCGAGCTGGTGCTGGGCGGGGCGACGCGCCACATCCTGCGCCACATGACCGTGCCGGTGCTGATGTCGCACTGAGGCGCGACCTGAAACTCAGCCTCAGCCGCTGAAGGCCGGGTCGGGCTCTGAGGCGCGTGAAGGGTTTTTCCGGCCGGGGTTGATCCTGGTGGGAAACACCTCATGTCAGGGCGGTTCCGAACGGGGCCGCCCTGCGTCTTTGGGGGTATCCGGGGCGGGTTTGCCTTGCTCCGGTCATAAAGCCGACGTAGGACTTGCCGCGGCTTTACAACAAGAGGACAGCGAAGAGCGATGGCACGACCGCGCAGCCGTCACCAGCGCGAGCGCCGGGCGCGTTTCTGGAAGGGATTGTTCAAGTTCGTCGTCTTCCTGGGGCTGATCGGCGCGACGGCCTATTACGCCTACGAGGCGGGCACCCGGCTGTCGGCCCAGGAGATCGCCGACCTGAAGTCCGAGATCACCCGTCTGTCGGAGTCCGAACAGGCGCAGTTGACCCGCTCGCAAGAGCTTGAGTCGCTGCTGACCGAGGCGCGCCAGACGGCCGAGGACTACCGCCTGCGCTACGAGGAAGTGGCGCCGGCGGCGGTGCAGGAGGTTCTGAGCGAGGTGCGCGAGAAGATGAACGAGGGCCTGTCGGCCGACCGTCTGGCCTTCGTCGTCAGTCAGGCGCATCCGCCGCGCGAGTGCTCCGACACCGAGACGCGGCGCTTCATCGCCAAGACCGAGAACTACGACGGCGCCAATACCTGGGTGCGCTTCGACGATGCGATCACCGTGAGCGGCACGGGTGCCGCGGCCAACGAGGGGCGCGAGCAGTGGTTCGACCCGGCCGAGCCCGTCACCATGACCTTCACGCCGCTTGGCGAGGACGCGCAGACGGTGCAGGGCGAGTTGCCGCTGCAGCACTCCATGGTGTTCAAGGGCAAGGAATACCGCTTCACCGCCGCCCCGGGCTCCCGCGGCTTCATCGAGGTGACCGCCGACTGGTGCGATTACTCGGCGGGGTGAGGCAGTGCCTGATGGTCAAGATGAAAGGGGCGTCCCGTCGGACGCCCCTTTTTCTGTTTCATCCGACGCCATCGCGGGATTCAGCGCGACGAAAGCGGACCTCTCACCCCTGCGGCAGACGAATCCGCACCAGACCCTTGAAGTCCTCGGGGTCCTGGACGACGCCCTTGCGCACGATTTCCACTTTTCCCTGCCGGGCCAGCGCGACGATCTGCTGCTTGGTCGGCACCATGTAGCGGCGCCAGCCCTCGTCGGTGTCCTTGGGGCGGCGGTGCTCCTCGAAGTAGGCCTGCGCGGCGTCCTCGGGGCGGATGCTGCCCTTGGCGGCGCAGAGGTCGAGGATGCATTGGGCCAGCGGGTCGCCCTTCTGCTGCTGCTGGTCGTCGTCGATGCTCATGACGTCGCGGTCTTTCAAACTGGGTGTCAACGCGGAAAGCGGCGAGTCCTACTCCCGGAACCCGCCGCCCGCAAGAGGCAACTCGGCCGGCGCCTCAGTCCTCGGCGGTGGCCTGGCCGTAGAGGCTGGCCGCCGAGACCAGGATCTCGCGCTTGCCGACGTGGTTGGCGGGGCTGACCACGCCCTCGTTCTCCATGCGCTCCACCAGACGGGCGGAGCGGTTGTAGCCGATCTGCAAATGCCGCTGGATGAAGCTGACGGAGACCTTCTGCTCCCGCAGCACCAGCGCCAGCGCCTGATCGTACAGGTCGTCGCCCGAGGACGGCAGGTTCTCCAGCACGCCGGCCCCGGCGCCACCACCACCGCCGTTGCCGCCCATGTCGGGGGCGAGGCTTTCGGCCTCCATCCCGTCTTCCTCGGTGACGGTGTGGAGGTATTCGGGCTCGCCGCGGTCCTTCAGGTAGCGCACGACCTTCTCAACCTCGCTGTCGGCCACGAAGGGGCCGTGCACGCGGGTGATGCGGCCGCCGGCCTTCATGTAGAGCATGTCGCCCTGGCCCAGCAGCTGCTCCGCCCCGGCTTCGCCCAGGATGGTGCGGCTGTCGATCTTGCTGGTCACCATGAAGGAGATGCGCGTCGGGAAATTCGCCTTGATGGTGCCCGTGATGACGTCCACCGACGGGCGCTGCGTGGCCATGATGAGGTGGATGCCGGCCGCGCGCGCCATCTGGGCGAGGCGCTGGATGGCGGCCTCGATCTCCTTGCCGGCCACCAGCATCAGGTCGGCCATCTCGTCGACCACGATGACGATGTAGGGCAGGGGGCGCAGGTCCATGGGCTGTTCTTCGTAGATGGGCTCGCGCCGGTCGCGGTCGAAGCCCACCTGTACCTGGCGCATGACGCGCTCGCCCTTCTCCACCAGTTCGGCCACGCGGGCGTTGTAGCCCTCGATGTTGCGCACGCCCAGCGTCGCCATGGCCTTGTAGCGGCTTTCCATCTCGCGCACCGCCCATTTCAGCGCCTGGACGGCTTTCTTGGGGTCGGTCACGACGGGGGTCAGCAGATGCGGGATGCCGTCGTAGACCGACAGCTCCAGCATCTTCGGGTCCACCATGATGAGGCGGCACTTTTCCGGCGGCAGGTGGTAGAGCAGCGACAGGATCATGCCGTTGATGCCCACCGACTTGCCCGAGCCCGTGGTGCCGGCGATGAGCAGGTGCGGCATGCGCGCCAGGTCCACCACGGTGGGCTTGCCGCCGATGTCCTTGCCGAGGGCGAGCGGCAGCTTGTGCTCGCCGGTCTGGAAGGCGTCGCTGTCCATGATCTCGCGCAGATAGACAGTCTCGCGCGTCTCGTTGGGAAGCTCGATGCCGATGACGCTGCGGCCGGGCACCACCGCGATGCGGGCCGTCACCGCCGACATGCTGCGCGCGATGTCGTCGGCCAGGTTGATGATGGTCGCCGACTTGGTGCCGGGCACGGGCTCAAGCTCGTAAAGCGTGACCACGGGGCCGACCTTGACCTCCATGATCTCGCCGCGCACGCGGAAGTTCTTCAGCACCGTTTCCAGCGTGCGGGCGTTGTCGGCCAGCTTCTGTTCGTCCTCGGGCGTCTTGTCGTGGCTGTCGGGCTCGCCGAGCAGGGCCAGCGGCGGGTAGTCGTAGCCCTCGGCGCCGTCTTCGTCGTCATCGGCGGCGGCACCGTTCTCGTTCCCGTATCCGTCGTCCGCCTCGTCCCACGCGGCGGGCGCGGCCTCTTCGTCGCCATCGTCGGCGGGCCCGGCTTCGGCGGCGATCTCCGCCTCGGCGTCCACCTCCAGGACCGGCGCACCGTCCACGGCGTCGGCGCTTTCATCGAATGCGCCGGATGCCGTGCCGTCCGCATCCTCGGCGTCGTCGTCGACCGCCTCAAGCCCGCCCTCGGCCTCGACCTCACCCGCATCGTCATCGGCGTCCGTCTCGTCGACGGCGGCAAGGTCGGCGTCGTCCTCGTTGGCGGCGAGGGGGGCGGCGGGCATGTCCTCCTCGCCCTCGTAGTCGTCGTCCGCCTCTTCCCCGGCCAGGATTTCGTCCTCCATGCGGGCGCGGGTGGCGGCTTCGGCCCATTCCACGCCGGCGATGAAGGCGAAGGCGGCGGCGGCGGCCACGGCCTCGTCCTCGCGGCCGGTGCCGTAGCACACCATGCCCTCGGCCTTGCCGGGGTCCACCTCCACGTCCCACTCCGCGCGCCCGTCGGGCCAGACGTGGCGGGCCAGGCGGTAGGGCTTGCCGTTGAGCGCGCACCACAGGTTGAACTCGTCCGCGGTCATCACGTCGAACTTGTCGGGTGCGTTGCGGTGGTCGAGGTCGCTTGTGGTCATGCGGCGTATCCAATACGGCAACAAAAGGCGGGGGCGTTCGCCCGACCGGCGAACGCGACGGATGCCCTGTTATCTCAGGATGGGGTGCGCGGGATCAACAGAAACCCGCGCGACTCGGCACGAAAGCTGCCGAGTCAGGTATCAAGGCGATAGGCCGCCACCAGCAGCTTCACCACGTCGCCGTCGGGGTCGAAGAAGGGCAGCACCAGACGCTCCCAGGTCTGGCGGCCTTCCGGGAAGTCGGCCGTATAGACGCGCGAGGTGGGGATGCGGTCGCGGCGGACGTGGTCGTATTCCGCCTTGATCAGCGCCCGCTGTTCCTCCGGCAGGTCGTCGAGCGACCGCCCGGCCTTGTCGCCGAAGGTGCTGGCGAAACCGCTGGAATAGTAGGCGTAGGTGTAGGCGTCGGCGTCCTCGTCATCCTCGTCGGGAATGACGTCCATCACCACCATGTTGCCGATCCAGGGGCGCAGGTCGGCGGGCTCGATGTCCTCGGCCATGGGCAACTGGTCGCCTTCGCACTGCGCGACCCAGAAGTTGTACAGGGCCTTGAGCTGCGGATGGCGGAGAACGAGGGAGATGCGGCTCATGGGATGCGACTTCGAGCAGGGGTTGCCGGGCCGGGTGGAGGGATAGCGTTAGCGGCCGGGGCGATCCGGTGCAAGCGGTTTCCGCCACCGGGGCGGCGCACGGATCCCGAACCCCGGCCGCTCAGGCCCCGTTTCGATACCAGAAGAGATGCTTCGAACGGAGGAATGCCATGAGCAGCGGCGCGTCCAGCGCGGCCGGGCGCCGCGCCATCGCACAAGAGGTCCTGAACCGCCACGGCGAAACCTACGCCCACGAAATCGGCATCAAGCTCGCCGACAACACGCCCTCGGCCCTGTTCCAGTGGCTGTGCGCGGCGATCCTGTTTTCCGCTCCCATCGGCGCGCCGCAGGCGGTGGCCGGGGCGCGGGCGCTGAAGGATGCCGGCCTGACCACGTCCCGGAAGATGGCCGATGCGACATGGGACCAGCGCCGCAAGCCGCTCACAGACAACGGCTATGCCCGCTATGACGAGAAGACCGCCACGTTCCTGGGCGAGACGGCGCAACTGGTGGAGGAGGAATGGCACGGCGACCTGCGCCGCCTGCACGACAGCTGCGAAGGCGATGCCGACTGCCTGCGCAACGAACTCAAGCGGGCCAAGGGCCTGGGCGACGTGGGCGTCGACATCTTTTTCCGCGAGGCGCAGGAGCCGTGGCAGAGCCTGCGCCCCTTCGCCGACAAGCGGGCCCGCAAGGCTGCCGTCGCGCTCGGCCTCTTGGATACCGAAAGCGGCGATCCCGGGCAACTGGCCGACCTGGTGAACGGCAAGGATCTGGCGCGGCTGATGGCCGGGCTGGTCCGTACGGACCTGGCGGGCGATGCCGACGACATCATCAACGCCACGCGCGGGGCAGGGTAACGCCCCAGGCGCGCTCAACGGTGAAAAGAGGAGGACGACATGGCCGACAAGGACAAGGGATCGGGTGGCGGCAAGGGCCGCTGGATCGGCATTCTGGTGGTGGTGGTGCTGGCGATCGGCGCCTGGTGGGTGTTCGACCAGTGGTCCTCGCAGCCGCCGACAACCATGCCGGCGGTCGGCGAGGGCGGCGGCGTGCAGACCGACGACTCGCCGCCGCTGACCAAGGGCGATCCGCCGTCCGGCTACTCCATCGAAGAAGGCGAGGCGGCCGAATGATGCGGCTGCAGGCACTTTTTTCGCCGCCGCAGCCGGCGGGGCAGGCCGCTCTGGGGCAATAATGCCTAAGTAAAGGGCACGCCTGCCCGCCCGCCTGGCACAAGAAAAAGGGCCGGAGGATGACCTCCGGCCCTTTCTCATGGCCACCGGAGCAGGGTGGCCGATTCGGCGTTATGCCGGGCGTCAGGCGCTCATCTGCGGCGCGCGCAGGCAGGCGCCGGCGACCGCGGAACGCTTGGAAACCTCGGCGAACATGTCGTGGGACGGGCGGGGCTGGGGCAGGGTCATGCCCTTGGTGTTCAGCTCCGTCGCCCGGCGCCGCAGGGTCTTGTTGGCGGCGTCCAGGGCCTCATCCACCGTCGCAGCCGTTGCCTTGCAATCCGGCACGCCCAGGACTTCCGCCTGATAGGCGTCGTTCTGACCGCGTCGAACGATGGTGATGTAGCCTTTCATGGTCTCGTGGACCTCCTTACCGGTTCTCGTTTCTAAGCGAGCAATATTCCGGACCCACGGCCCGAGAATTCGCAGTCCTGTCGTCGGAACACGTACATGCTTTCGACGGTCCAGAATGAATACGGGGGAAATCTGGACTGCGATCGTGGTCGGGTGCCGCGATTGATATGGATCATATGCCCGGCGCCGGCGGGATCAACCCTAAAAATGAGTAAAAATGTATTTTATTGTAATCAGCTAGTTAAAAAAAGTGCATTTTACATGAGTAAAACTTGGCGCTAAGCAAAATTTATATGAGTACAAATAGAGCCGGAAACGAGACGAGCCGGCAGGGGCCGGGGTTGACATTTCAGCCGCTACCCGTATTTTACTCATCAAGCCGTGGCTGACGCGGCGGGGATATTTCGGTGAAGATGAAGGTCGGGTTCCACGGTTCGCTTGCAAGGCACGCGGAGCAAGGGCCCGTCTCCGCATCACCGGATATCCGTCGGAACGCCACGATTATCCGGGTGGATGACGAATAGTCTTCCGCCCCCAAACAAGATTTGTGACGAGGTGATGACGATTTCTCGCACTCCCACCGTCGCCCCGCGTGCCCCCGAGGGCCTTTCCGCTCGGCCGGCGCGCACTCCTCTCGACGAGGAGCCCCTCACTAGGGGCGCTGTTCTTCCCGGGTTCCAGGTTTTCGCGGACGAGGAGACCCTCATCCGCCGGGCCACGGGAGAGGACGGCGCCGCCATGTTCGACCTGGTGCGCGACACCGGGTCGCTGGACGTCAACAGTCCCTACGCCTACCTGATGATGGGGCACTGGTTCGCCGACAGTTCGGTCGTGGCCGAGCGCGACGGCGATATCGTCGGCTTCATCGTGGGTTTCGTGCCGCCGCGCCAGCCTGACACGGTCTTCGTGTGGCAGGTCGGCGTCGCCCCCTCGGAGAAGGGTCGGGGCCTGGGCAAGAAAATGATCGACGCGCTGCTTGATCTTCCGGGACCGCAGGGCCGCCGTCCGCGTTATCTTGAAGCGACCGTGACTCCGTCCAACACGGCGTCCGAGATGCTGTTCCGCGGCACGGCCAAGCGCCACGAGGCGAGCATTCGGATTTCAGAGCTGTTCCCGGGTGACTGGTTCCCCGTCTCGCAAGGCGGTGGCGATGCCCACGAACCCGAACGCCTGTTCCGTATCGGCCCGCTGGCCTCGGCGTCCTGAAGTCCCCGGGAGGGAGTGATATCATGAATGTTTTCGAGCAGTACGAATCCAACGTCCGCAGCTACATCCGGTCTTTCCCGGCCACGTTCGTCCGCGCCAAGGGCGACAAGATGTGGGATGACCAGGGCAAGGAATACATCGACTTCTTCGCCGGCGCCGGCGCCCTGAACTACGGGCACAACGACGACGGCATGAAGAAGGCCGTCATCGAGTACATGCAGGGTGACGGCATCCTGCACAGCCTGGACATGGGCACCGAGGCGAAGGCCAAGTTCCTGCAGCGCTTCCAGGACGTGATCCTGAAGCCGCGCAAGATGGACTACAAGATGATGTTCCCCGGCCCGACCGGCACGAACACCGTCGAGAGTGCGCTTAAGCTGGCCCGCAAGGTCACCGGCCGCGCCAAGGTCGTCAGCTTCACCCGGGCCTTCCACGGCATGACGCTGGGCGCGCTGGCCATCACCGGCAACGCGTTCAAGCGCAAGGGCGCGGGCGTCTCGCTGAACGAGACGATCTTCATGCCCTACGACGGCTACACCGGCAACGGCATCAACTCCGCCGACCTGCTGGAGCAGATGCTGAACGACGACGGGTCGGGCATGGACAAGCCGGCCGCCGTGATCCTGGAGGTCATCCAGGGCGAGGGCGGCATCAACGCCTGCTCCATGGAATGGCTGAAGCGCATCCGCGAGATCTGCACCGAGCACGGCATCATCATGATCGTCGACGATGTGCAGGCCGGCTGCGGCCGCTCCGGCACCTTCTTCAGCTTTGAGCCGGCGGGCATCGTGCCCGACATGATCTGCATGTCCAAGTCGCTGGGCGGCATGGGCCTGCCGTTCGCCATGACGCTGGTGAAGCCCGAATACGACAAGTTCGGCCCCGGTGAGCACAACGGCACCTTCCGCGGCAACAACCTGGCCTTCATCGCCGCCGCCGAAGCCATGCGCTTCTGGGAGAACGATGATCTGGCGCAGCGCGTGCAGCACAACGCCGCCGTCATCAAGGAGCGCCTGGGCCGCATCCGCGACCGGTTCCCGCAGTTCGCGGCCAAGGTCAAGGGCCGCGGCTTCATGCAGGGGCTGGAGCTGACGGTGGCCAAGGAGAAGGGCGAGGAAATCTGCGCCGAGGCCTTCAAGAACGGCCTGATCCTGGAAACCGCCGGTCCGGACGACGAGGTGGTGAAGCTGCTGCCGCCGCTGATCCTGACCGACGAGTCCCTGGCCAAGGGCCTGGACATCATGGAAGAGGCCTTCGCCGCCGTCGCCGAGCGGATGGAGAAGTCCGCGGCCTGAGCCGCCGGGCGCGACCGCGCCGGGCGGGAGCATCCCGCCCCTGCGCGGGCCTGACGAACACCGGAAGCGCTCGGCCGCAAGGTCGGGCGCTTGCCGTGTCCGCGCTCCGGATCGGCGGCGTCCAAACACGGGCCTGCACGGAGCAGAACTCCCGGCGGATCAGTTGGTTCGTCGGTCGCAGGGGATCGTCCGTTGGTCGTGGCGCGGGACGACATTTTTCGCAACGGGAGGCGCGCTCGCGCATTATCCTCCCGGTACTAGAAAGGATACCTTAGATGATCGTTCGCAAGCTTGAAGAGCTGAAGGGCACCGACGCCGAGTTCAAGGCCGCCAAGGGCACCTGGACCAGCCGCCGCATGCTGCTGGCGCGCGACAAGATGGGCTTCTCGTTCCACGACACGCTCATCCACGCCGGCACGGAAACGTACATCCACTACGCCAACCACCTGGAAGCGGTGTACTGCGTCGGCGGCAAGGGCGAGCTTCAGGACCTGGACAACGGCGTCACCTATCCGCTGTACGATGGCGTGATGTACGCCCTGAACGGTCACGAGCGCCACTACCTGCGGGCCGAGGAAGAACTGCGCATGATCTGCGTCTTCAACCCGCCGCTGACGGGGCGTGAGGACCACGATGAGAACGGGGTGTACCCGTTGCTCACCGAGGAAGATTGATCTATCTGGAATAAACCGTCGTTCTCAACAGGGTACGGCGGTTTTTTCCCGTCGGGCGGCAGCGTGCCGCCCCTTCAGAGGCCGCCCCCGTGGGCGGCCTCGCCCCTGAGGAAAGGGCTCATCGGATAACCACAAGGATAAGAGGAGCTTCGACCATGAACGCGATCCAGGAGCAGGACTTCTACCCGTCGCGCTATTCCACCGAAGACGCCATCTCCGAGCGGAAGGACCCGGTGGTTTACGGCAAGGCGGAAGACGGCCCGCTCACCCAGAATGAACTGGACAGCTACGAGCGCGACGGCTTCCTGTTCTATCCGGGCTTCTTCGGCGAGGAGGACCTGCGGGCCTTCAAGGCCGAACTGGACCGTATGTGCGAGGAGGGGCGCCACAGCGACGCCGACGAGGTGATCCGCGAGCCCGGCAGCGACATCGTCCGCTCCATCTTTGCCGTCCACGAAAGCAGCAAGGTGTTCCGCACCCTGGCCTCCAGCGCCGCCATCGCCGGCCGGGCGCAGCAGCTTCTGGGCGACGACGTCTACGTCCACCAGAGCCGCATAAACTACAAGCCCGGCTTCAAGGGCAAGGAATTCTACTGGCACTCGGACTTCGAGACCTGGCACGTCGAGGACGGTGTGCCGCGCATGCGCATGGTTTCCTGCGCCATCTGGCTGACCGAGAACAACGACGTCAACGGCCCCGTCATGTTCATGCCCGGCAGCCACAAGTGGTTCGTCCACTGCTCGGGGGGCACGCCGGAGGACCACTACCGCCAGTCCCTGCGCAAGCAGGAGTTCGGCGTGCCGTCAAACCGCAGCATGGCCTGGCTGGAAGAGCGCTGCGGCATCGTGCAGCCGACCGGCCCGGCGGGGTCGGTGGTGTTCTTCGAGTGCAACACCATGCACGGCTCCAACGGCAACATCACGCCGTATCCGCGCAGCAATGCCTTCTTCGTGTTCAACAGCGTGCGCAATGCCCCGCGCCACGCATTCGGGCCGAAGGAACTGCGTCCCCACATGCTGGGCAGCCGCGACTTCACCCCGGTCTCCCAGTGGTAAGGTGACGCACGATCCGGCGTCTTGCAAAGGTCGCGCCCCGAACGGGGCGCGGCTCTTTTTTTCGACGGCCTGGGGCTCCGAGACCGGCCCGGGCGAGCAGGAGCCGCCGCTATCACGCTTCAGTCGATGCGCTTCAACTCGGCATCGATGGTGGCAACCGCGGACATGAGGGTCCGGTAGGTCTCGTCCAGGCCCAGTTCTGCCGCGTCCCGGCATAAGTGGGTGATGCAAAGTTGCAGGGCCCGGGCCTGTTCGGCCCGGGCGGGCTCCCGCGTTTCCATGTCGATGATGGCGCGCGCGTCGGCATGACTGATCATTCTGCTTCCCCATACCCTCGATACCGGCCGCCGGAACATCCGTCCGGGCGGAGCGGCCGATCCCCGTTCGGCTTAGTTGACCGGAACAGGAGGGGAAGATGCAACGGGAAAATACACCTTATGGGCGATGTTCTGCCAAATTGATCCAGGTCAATTCATGCTTGTTGCACGAGAGGTGCATCAGTCTGCTTCCCGGGATGGCCGCAAATGCTTTTGCGGTATCATGGTCCGTTTCACCCTGAAATTTTATGGTGAAAATAAAGTTTTGCACCAAGCCGGAAGTACACCACCGATTCGCAAGTCGCAGAAGTCTTTCCGGATAACAGATCACGTCAGAGAAAAGCCAATCAACTGGTCCGATATCCGCAGGCTCAAGCCCGAATGCACTTTCGCGTTGCTCGGACACGCGCGGAAGGCGCGCCACCTCGGGGGCCAGCGGCGCCTTGTCGACCGCCAGTACATCGGCCCCCAGGCCCTGCAGCACCCAGGTCCAGCCGCCGGGGCAGGCGCCCAGGTCGACGCAGCGGTCTCCCGGCCCCGGCATGCGGCCGAGCAGGGTGAAGGCCTCCCACAGCTTCAGATAGGCGCGGCTGGGCGGCCCTTCGCGGTCCTCCACGAAGGTGACTTCGCCGTTGGGGAAGGGCGAGGAACAATCCGCCGCCGCGATCATGGTGTTGCGGTCCAGCAGCGTCCAGGAGCCCAGCGGCGCCGCCGGAGCCGGGCTTGGGAACACCAGCGGCTTGGCCGAGACATGCGGCAGCTTTTCCGTGATCAGCGCGGCGCGGCGGTGATGCTCCACGGTGTAGGGCCACCAGTTGCGCTGGATGGATTTCAGCGCCCGCGCGGCCTCGCCGTTGCTCTCGAACCGGATCATCACGGGCGCGCGCCACACGTTCTGCGCCCAGGCGGCGGCGCGCGGCGGGCCGGGGCAGAAGACCAGACGGCCGTGAACATGGTCCACGGCCCCGCCCAGTTCCTCCAGCAGCGGGTCCAGGAACCCCTCCGGCGCCAGGTAGCCGGTGAAGGGGTAGGGGGTGACGACGGGCTCAGCCAAGGTACAGCGACCCCCGGTCCACCAGTTCGGCCAGCAGGGCCAGCGCATGGGCATCGGTCACCAGCGGACGCGCCTCCGCCGCCGGCAGTTCGGTCCCGGCGCACAGGGCCTTGGCCAGATCCGCCGCGGCGCCGGCGCACAGGTAGCCCTCGCCGTCGACGAACAGCCGCAAGCCGCCGCCGCGCCGCTCCTGATAGGCGAACCGGCTACCCTCGGCCCGCAGCAGCACCGTGTCAGGGTCGTTGAGGGCCTCGCGCACCTCGTTCACGCCCACCGGCTCCTCGGGCGGCTCGGGCACATGGTCGTACTTGGGCTCGGTGACGTGCTTGCCGAACCAGGCCGCCAGGCTGTCGCTGTCGTCCAGCCGCTCCATGATGAGGCGGCGGACGCGCTCCACCGTCTCCGGCGTGATCTCGCCGGGATTGACCTGACGGGCGAGGTCGGAGTCCTCGTAGCGGTCCTCGTCGGCCACCCGGTCGGCCACCGTGGCGGCGAAGCTGCGGATCATGTCCGCCACACCCGGCGCGCGGAAGCCGATGGAGTACGTCATGCAGTCGTTGCCCAGCGCCACGCCCAGGTGCGCCAGCCGCGGCGGCAGGTAGAGCAGGTCGCCGGGCTCGCAGTCCCAGCCGCCCTGGGCCTGGAATTCCTTGAGGATGCGCAGGGACGGGTGGTCGAGGCGCGGCGTCGCGCCGTCGCACATCTCGCCGATCTCCCACCGCCGCCGGCCGAGGCCCTGCAGCAGAAACACGTCGTAGGTGTCGTAGTGCGGCCCCACGCCGCCCTTGTCGGCGGCGTAGGAGATCATCACGTCGTCGATGCGCCAGTTGGGGATGAAGCGGAACCGGTCCACCAGCGCCGCCACCTCGGGCACCCAGGTGTCGACGCCCTGCACCAGCAGCGTCCAGCGCTCGCGCGGCAGGGCGTGGAAGGTGTCGTCCTCGAAGGGGCCGTGGCGCAGCTCCCACTGCTCTGGCCCGGTCTCCAGCACCACGCGGCTTTCCACGTCCGGCTCCACCGACAGGCCGGCCAGCTCGTCGGGCGTGATGGGGCTTTCGAAACCGGGCAGGGCGCCCTTGATGAACAGCGGCTTCTTCTGCCAGTACTCCGACAGGAAGCGCTCGACGGACATCACGCCGAAAAAGGTGTCCGCGGCATCGGCCGGCATCGGCGAGGCTCTCCGGTAAAGTCTGTGGGGGAATGCGGAGGCGCACCTTGCCACCGCCGCGCCCGGTTGTCGAGAGCGCGGCGGAATGGCCCTGTCGCGGGCGCCGGAAGCCGGATATGGTGCGGGCCGATTGACTGGCGCAACCGCTGTTTTCTGAAAGCTCCCGCCATGGATTGGCACACCTGGGTCCTGTTCGTCACCACTGTCTTCTTCCTGTCGGCCACGCCCGGCCCAAACATGCTGCTGGCGCTCAGCCACGGCATCCGCTTCGGGCCGCGCAAGGCGGTGGCGACGGGCATCGGCACCATCGCCGCGCTGATGATCCTGATGGTCGTCTCGGTTACCGGCCTCGGGGCCCTGCTGGCGGCGTCGGAGACGGCGTTCTCCATCGTGAAGTGGTGCGGCGTCGCCTACCTGCTGTTCCTGGGCGTGAAGACCTGGCGGGCGCCGGGCCTCGTGGATACCTCCGAGGCCGAGGCCGCCGGGGAAGCGGCCCCCAAGCCCACGGCGGCCTGGAAGCTGGGGGCGCAGGCGTTCCTGGTGTGCTTCTCCAACCCCAAGGCCATCGTCTTCTTCGTCGCCCTGTTCCCGCAGTTCCTGGAGACCGCCCAGCCGCTGGCGGGGCAGGTGGCCATCCTGGCGGTGACGTTCGCCGTCTGCGAGTTCCTGTGGATCATGACCTACGCCACCGGCGGCGGCCGCCTTGTGCCGTTGCTCAAGCGTGCGGGCTTCGGGCGGCTGGTCAACCGCCTGTCCGGCGGCATGCTGATCGGCGCGGGTGCCCTTCTGGCGGTTGCGCGGCGGATGTAACGCCGCCCGAAACCGTTTTGGGGTGGGGATCGTAAGTGGTATATTGAATATCGGACTCGATCCCGACGCGGGAGAGCGACATGTACGTGCAACCGGTTCCCTATCCCTCGCAGGACGCCATCGCCGGCGCGGCCGTGGCTGCCGCCGCCGCTGCCATGACCCAGCAGCCTCAGACCCAGCAGGCGCTCACGCCCCAGGGCGAGGCGACGGAAGACCCGGTGGCCATCACCGCCGCCCACGCCGCGCAGGAACAGTCCGCCCAGGAAGCCGAACGCGCCCGCCGCATGGTCCCGGTCGAAGCCGACCCCGACCGCGGCCGCACCGTCAACGAGATGGCCTGAAGCCTCCTCCCTTCGGCCGATGGTTGTGCCGGCTGCCGATCACGACGATTGACAGCCGTACCCGCTCGGGCGACCTTCCTCCCACCTGTCCGGCCGACCGGCCCGGCATCCCGCCGAGGCCGGTCTTTTCATGCCCGGACCCATCAACGCAAACGCACCCGCCCATCCCAGGGCGAGGGAAGGGAGGACACCCCATGATCACCGTCTACGGCCTGAAAACCTGCGATACCTGCCGCAAGGCGCTGAAGTGGATGATGGAAGAAAGCATCCCCCACCGCTTCCACGACCTGCGCAAGGACGGCGTCCCCGAAGCGGAGGTTTCGGGCTGGCTGGACCTGCTGGGATGGGAGACGCTCATCAACAAGCGCGGCACCACCTGGCGCGGCCTGTCCGAAGACCAGCGCGAGGGACTGGATGATGCCGGCGCCAAGGCCCTGATCCTGGAGCACCCGGCCCTGGTCAAGCGCCCGCTGTTCGACCTGGGAGACCGCGTGCTGCTGGGCTTCAAGCAGGAACAGAAGGACGCGCTGCGGGAGCGGGCGGCGGCGGAGGCCTGAGCCTGAGCCTGAGCGGCCTGACGTCCGCGCGGGGCGGCAGCCCCCGCACCCCGCCCGGAGGGCGCCGCGCCCTCCGGACCTCGCAGTGTGGTGGATGCTGCGCTCATGCAGACCCACATCCGGTGCTGACGAGCGCTTTGCTCATTCCTTTTCAGAGTCAAAGGGACAGCACGTGACAGCCCTTTCCGTTCTTGATCTTGTACCGATCGCTGACGGCAGCGATGCGGCCGCTGCATTCCGAAATTCGCTCGAATTGGCGCGGCTGGCTGAGCGCCTTGGATACACGCGCTACTGGCTCGCCGAGCATCACAACATGCCCGGGATCGGGAGTGCGGCGACGGCGGTCCTCATCGGCCACGTTGCCGGAGGCACCAGCAGCATCCGGGTCGGGTCCGGCGGGGTGATGCTGCCGAACCATGCGCCTTTGGTGGTCGCGGAGCAGTTCGGGACGCTGGAATCGCTGTATCCGGGCCGCATCGACCTTGGGCTTGGCCGCGCGCCGGGAACTGACCAACGGACGGCGATGGCTCTGCGGCGGGATATGGGCAACAGCGGCGACCGTTTCCCGCAGGATGTGCTTAAGCTTCAGGCGTTTTTCGCCGAGCCACGCCCGGGTCAGGCTGTGCGGGCGGTCCCCGGCGCGGGCCTCAACGTGCCGATCTGGTTGCTTGGGTCGAGCCTGTTCAGCGCCCAATTGGCCGGGCGCCTTGGACTGCCGTTTGCCTTCGCATCGCATTTCGCACCGGACGCGATGGAACAGGCCATGGCCGTCTACAGGCGCGACTTCCAGCCGTCAGAGCAACTTGATCGGCCGCACATCATGCTTGGGCTCAACGTCTTCGCTGCGGAAACGGATGGGGAGGCTCAGCGCCTTTTCACGTCGCTCCAGCAGCAGTTCGTCGCCCTGCGCCGCGGCCGGCCCGGTAAGCTGCCGCCGCCGGTGGAGCGCATCGAAGACGTCTGCGATCCTGCGGAGCGCGCTATGATCGGCCATGCGCTGCGCTGCTCGGTCGTGGGCTCGCCGGAGACGGTGCAGTCGGGGCTGGCCGAATTCGTGCGCGCGACCGGCGCGGACGAGATCATGGTTACAGCCCAGATATTCAACCACGGCGCCCGCTTGCGCTCGTTCCAAATCACGGCCGAGAGTTTCAGGAAAGCGGGGCTCTCTTTTACGCCTCGATGATTGAAATCATTGAGGCTACAGTGTGCGCGCTTCCGCGCACGCCTTCGGCTCCAAGCGCCACGCTGGCTTACGCGCCAGTGGGCGCGGCGGCCAGTCGGCCTTGCCGGATGACAAGTGTATGTTTTCAACTGTCGTCCAGTATTAGCCTGCTCGTTATGACGTTCGGGGGGCTCCTCCGGCGGGACGCCGCGCCCTCCGGACCTCGCGGGTTAGTCTTCAGAAAGGTTCACGGGGCGGGTAAGAGGGCCGCTCAGCGGTTCCGGCTGAAAATCAAAGTCCGCCCCCGGATCGTCCTGGCGAAGCAGGTCGACTAACGTCCGTTGCTGCGGAGAAGGAACGTTCTCTTCTTCTCGCTTTTCCGGTTTATCCGTCATTGAGACCAACCGTCCGGCAGCTCATCACCGGGCTCTGGCGGTACATCCGGCACATTATCAAGATATTTCCGGAAGTCGTCCAAGGTCGCGCCTTCGCGTTTCTTACGGAAGAACTCCTCGGTGGAGAGCGCGCCGATCTTCTCCGCCAAGGCCGACGCCACGAACTCATCAAGCGTCACGCCGCTCTGGTCGGCCATCTGGCGCGCGGCCTGTTCCAGTGACTCGGGAAGGGTCAGGGAAACGCTCATGATATGATCCTGCTCAGAAGCTGCCCAGGCGTGCAAACGCTGAATTCAAAGAGTGCCGAGGCACTGCCGAAGTCGCGGATATTATGCGTGACGATGAAGTCCGCACCACCGTTTACGGCAACCTCAAGCACGAGTTCGTCACCCGGATCGCGAAGCTGCGGACGCCAAGTATAATGCAAATGAACTGGTTGCAACGCACGGCTCAATCCGCTTAGCAAGTCGTCAACGTCGGCCGCGCTCAGATGCATCGCGGCCAGATGTTCCGGCCGTTTCAGAACCGCCTCGTATTCAAGATATAGCGCAGTGGACGCCAAGGGAAGGACGCGTCGATCCGCGACCATCTCAAGCAGCCGAAAGCTCGCCCCGCGTTTGCTGCGAAGGCCGGCGACTAGAACGGCGGTATCAAGAACAATACGAAGTATGCCTCACTGTAAGAGGAAGCCTTCCGCAGCACAACCAAAACAAGAAAACCCGCGAGGTTCGGAGGGCGCGGCGCCCTCCGAGCGGGGTGCGGGGCGGCTGCCCCGCATCGGCGTCAGCCGATCACCCCTGCCTCAACCCTCGCCCTGTTCCAGCCGGTTCACCGCCCCCAGCACCGCCTTCAGCGATGCCGCGACGATGTTGCGGTCGAGCCCCGCACCCCACACCGTCCGGCCGTCGTGGTTCGCCACGCACACGTAGGCGGCGGCCTGGGCGTCGGAGCCGGAGCCGAGTGCGTGTTCGGTGTAGTCCTGCACCGTCACGTCCACGTCCAGGTTGGTGCGCAGGGCGTCGACCAGGGCGTCGATGGGGCCGGAGCCGTGGCCTTCCACCGTCTTTGCCACGTTGCCGTCCATCACGCGGGCGGTGATGGCGCGGTTGGCCTCCACGCCTTCGCCGACGGGCACGGTGCGGTGGTCGATGAAGCTGAAGCGGCCGGAGCCCTCGTACAGGTAGGTCTGCTCGAAGGCGCGCCAGATGAGGTCGCTTGTCTGCTCCTCGCCGGTCTTGTCGGCCAGCTGCTGGACGACCTTGGCGAACTCCACCTGCATACCGCGCGGGATCTTCAGGTCGAAGTCGCGTTCCAGGATGTGGGCGACGCCGCCCTTGCCCGACTGGCTGTTGACGCGGATCACGGCCTCATACGACCGGCCGATGTCGGCGGGGTCGATGGGCAGGTAGGGAACTTCCCACAGCGGCTGGTTGGTCTCGCGCATGGCCTTCAGGCCCTTGTTGATGGCGTCCTGGTGGCTGCCCGAGAAGGCGGTGAACACCAGTTCGCCGGCCCACGGGTGACGGACGTGGACGGGAATGCGGTTGCACTCCTCGGCCATCGCCACGATGCGCTTCATGTCGCTGAAATCGATACCGGGATCAACGCCTTGCGTGAACAGGTTCATGCCGAGCGTGATCAGGTCCACGTTGCCGGTGCGCTCGCCATTGCCGAACAGCGTGCCTTCCACGCGCTGGGCGCCGGCCATGACGGCCAGTTCCGCCGCCGCGACGGCGCAGCCGCGGTCGTTGTGCGGGTGGACGGAGATGATGGCGCAGTCGCGGTTGGGCAGGGCGCGGCAGAACCATTCCACCTGATCGGCGTGCACGTTGGGCGAGGACATTTCCACGGTGGCCGGCAGGTTGAGGATGACGCGCTTCTCGGGCGTCGGCTCCCACACGTCCATCACGGCCTTGCAGATGTCGACGGCGAAGTCCAGTTCGGTGCCGGTGAAGCTTTCCGGCGAGTACTGGTGGACGATCTCCTGCCCCCGCGCGCGGGCCTCGTCGGCGTAGCGCTTGACGATCTTCGCGCCCTTCACGGCCAGGGCGATGATGCCCTCGCGATCCGTGCGGAAGACGACGCGGCGCTGCAGTTCGGACGTGGAGTTGTAGAGGTGCACGATGGCGCGCGGGGCGCCCTGGATGGCCTCGAAGGTGCGCGCGATCAGTTCCTCGCGCGCCTGTGTCAGCACCTGGATGGTGACGTCGGCGGGGATGCGGCCCTCGTCGATGAGCAGGCGCAGGAAGTCGAAGTCGGTCTGCGAGGCGGCGGGGAAGCCCACCTCGATCTCCTTGAAGCCCATCTCGACCAGCAGGTTGAACATCTTCAGCTTGCGGTCGGTGCCCATGGGCTCGATGAGCGCCTGGTTGCCGTCGCGCAGGTCCACCGCGCACCAGATGGGCGGCCGGGAGATGGTGGCGTCCGGCCAGGTGCGGTCGGTGAGCTTGACGGGCTCGAACGGGCGGTATTTTACGGCGGGATCGACCTTCATCGTGCGTCTCTTTGTCTCAGTCGGCTGCGGCGAGGGACGGGTGCGGCGGGCACGCCGTCATGGATGCGCGGCGGGTTCCGGTCGTCGGCGCGCCGCGAAGCGCTCGGGGCCGACGACCGCCGCGCAGTCGCAACAACGCCAGCGCCCGCGCGAGACTGAAGGCGCGGGGCGATGCAGTGGCGGAGGTGTTCGGACTGTGGGGGATCATGGCTGCGGCGGTTCCTGGCCCTGGGTACTGCTTACACGTTCCGACCCGACGCCGCGCGGCGTCGGTCAGTTGGTAAGAAGCAGTAGGGCGAGGTCGCGAATCTGTGCCATGGGCTTATGGGTAGGGTGTTGGCGGGGCTGCGTCAAGGGCGGAAATGTCCCTTCGAAAACGAGGGATAAGTCTACCGCCCCTCCAGCCCCAGGTTCTCCCGCACCGCCAAGGCGATGTCGCGGGCGGCGTTCAGCGGCGGGTGGGTCCAGTCGATGAAGCCGCCGGTCAGGGGCTTGGCGTAGCCCAGGCGGTAGAGTTCCTGATGCAGGCGTTCGTGCTTGGGCGCGGCGAAACCCTGTGGTGCCCAGATGAACACCGGCCCCTGCGTCCCGCAGGCCTCCGAGCACATGGACACCGAATCCCCCGTCACCACCAGGGCGTCGGACAGCGACAGAAGGCCGAAATAGGGGTTCTCGCCGGGGCTGCCGACCTTGTAGAGCCACGTCGGCGGCGGCAACTCACGCTCCAGCACGTCCACCACATGCGCCGGCGTGCGGCGGCTGGTGGTGATCAGCAGCGTGCCGCCGGTCTCCGTCTGCAGGCCGCGCAGCTTGCCGGCCAGGTCGCGGGCCATGTCGGTGGTGAAAGGGCGGTTCTTGGTCGCCCCGCCCACCAGCACGCCGATGAAGGGGCGGGGATAGCCGTCGAAGCGGTCGCGCCAGGTCTCGGCCTCGCGGCCCAGGCGTTCGGGCGTCACGCGATGGGGCGCGCCGGTGATGCGCAGGACCGTCGGCAGAATGTCGTCGACCTTGTCGTGGCGGGGCACGGCGATCAGGTTGAACTCGCCCACCGCGCCGGGGGTGAGGCCCGCCGGGCGCATGACCTGCACCAGGAAGGCCCTCCCGCCGGCCTGGCGCTTGATCCACCGGGCCACCGGGGCAACACGGCGGCCGGCGCCGATGACGACCTCCGGCCAGGGCGCGGTCAGGCCCTTGATGCTGTCGTCCGTCAGCCCCAGCGTCGACGCCCCGCGCACGATGTTGGGCAGGGCGGCGAAGCGCGTGTAGCGGATGTCCTTGACCTCGTAGGGCAGGCCCAGCGCCTCCGCGACGCCGAGCGCCTGGTTCACGTTGCCGGCCCGGTCGTCGGCGAGCACCCAGACGGACGGCGCCACCATGCGCTTATTCCCCCTTGAAGGCGGGCTTGCGCTTGCCCTTGAAGGCGGCCATGCCCTCGGCATAGTCGGCGGTGTTCAGGAACGCGTAGCACTCCGCCAGTTCATCCTCGGTGACCGGTGCGGGGTCCAGCAGGCGGCGGACGAAACGCTTGTGCCAGGCATTCACGCGCGGTGCCCCGGCGGTGATGCGCTTGACCGTCTCCGACATCTCGGCGTCCATCATGTCGTCGGCGATGACGCGGTTCACCAGCCCCATGCGCAGGGCGTCGGGCGCGCCGATCACCTTGCCCTCCAGCAGGATTTCCAGCACGTTCGCCGGCCCGGCAAGGCGCATCAGGCCCTGGATTTCGGGGTAGGCCATGACGACGGAAATGCGGTTGATGGGCACGCCGAAGCGGGCAGCCTCGTTGCAGATGCGGATGTCGGCCATGGCGGCCAGCTCCAGTCCGCCGCCGACGCAGGCGCCCTCGATCCGCGCAATGACGGGTTGGCGGCATTCGCGCACCGCCTTCAGGGCCTTGCGCATGACGTCGTCGTAGTCGCGGGCCTGCTCGGGCGTCGCGCGCACGGTTTCGAACTCTCCGATGTCCGCGCCCGCCGCGAAGGCCTTTCCGGCGCCGGTCAGCACGATGCAGCGCACGGTGTCGTCGGCGTCAAGCTCGGCGAAGGCGTCCGCCAGCCCCTTCCACATGGGCAGGTCCATGGCGTTCAGCTTCTCGGGCTTGTTGAGCATCACGGTGGCGAGGCTGCCGTCGCGCTCCACGGCGATGACGTCGGACATTGGTGCGGGTTCCCCTTTTTCACGAGCCGGCGCGGGCCGGTTTCAACGTTGTCTGCCGTCCGGTTTACCCTTAAACAGGGGCTCTCCAAAGCCTTTTTCCCGAAGAGAGCCGCCGCCATGGACGCCGCATCCCGCACGCCAGCCCAGAAAGAGGCCGGACTGGCCGTCGCCCGCATCCTGCTGGAGATCGAGGCCGTGAATTTCCGGCCCGAGGAGCCCTACATCCTCACCTCCGGCCGAGCGAGCCCCGTCTACATCGACTGCCGCAAGGTCATCGCCTTCCCGCGCGCCCGCCGCCGCATCGTGGAACTGGCGCGCGAATGCATCGAGCGCGAGATCGGCACCGAAAGCCTGACCCACATCGCGGGCGGCGAGACGGCCGGCATCCCCTATGCCGCCTGGATCGCCGACGCCTTCATGCTGCCCATGCTGTACGTGCGCAAGAAGCCCAAGGGGTTCGGCCGCATGGCTCAGATCGAGGGTGAGCTGAAGCCCGGCGGAAAGGTGCTGCTGGTGGAAGATCTGGCGACCGACGGCGGATCGAAGGTCGTCTTCGCCGATGCCATCCGCAAGGCCGAGGCCGAGTGCGCCCACACCTTCGTGCCATTCTTCTACGGCATTATTCCGGGCGCGGAAGAAGACATGCTCAAGCAGGGCATCCGGCTTCACTACCTGGCCAACTGGTGGGACGTGCTGGAGGTCGCCGCCGAGCAGAAGCGCTTCGACATCGCCTCGCTGGACGAGGTGCGGGCCTTTTTCGACGATCCCATCGGCTGGTCGCGCGCCCACGGCGGCAAGGAGGAGTGATCCACGGCAGCGGGAAGGTCTGTAGGGCGTTTCATGAGTGACACCGGGCGACACACGAAGTCGTAGACTCGTCGCCCGGCAAGGCCGACTGGCCGCCGCGCCTTCTGGCGCGTGAGGCTGCATGCCGCCTGAACGCAGCGTCGATGATTCCAATCATCGACGCGTATATGAGCCCATCCTTCCCCGCCGTCAGGAGACCCCCCTCAGCCATGAAGAATGGCGACATGGGCGAACAGCCCGAGGAAACCAAGACCGGCGAACCGTCCAAGGCTGAGCGTGCCCGGCTGACGGCGTCGGCCATCTACCAGATCATCCGGTCCGATGGTGAGTCAGAGCTTCGGCGGCCCGTGGTGTCGCTGTGGTGGTCGGGCTTCGCCGCCGGCATCGCCATCAGCATGTCGGTCGTCAGCGAGGGCCTGCTGTACCAGCATGTGCCGCAGGGCCCATGGCACCACGCCATCGCCAGCCTGGGCTACACAATCGGCTTCGTGATCGTGGTGATCGGCCGGCTGCAACTGTTCACCGAGAACACCATCACCGCCGTCCTGCCCGTCTTTGCCCGCACCACGCCCAACGCCCTGCGCGCCACGGCGCGGCTGTGGACGGTGGTCTTCGTCGCCAACATGGTGGGCACGGCCTTTGCCGTCTTCATCGCCGTGTTCGGCGGCCTGGCCTCGCCCGAGCAACTGGACGCCTTCACCAAGGTGTCGGCGCCCATCCTGGAGCATGGATGGGGAGAAACCGTGCGCAGGGGCGTGACGGCCGGCTTCATCATCGCGGCGGTGGTGTGGCTGCTGCCCAACTCGCGCGGGTTCGAGATCTGGATCGTGGTGCTTCTGACCTACATGATCGCGCTGGGCGGCTATTCCCATGTCATTGCCGGCGCGACGGAGGCCTTCCACCTGTGGGCCGTCGGCGAAGCGGACGCCGTGAAGGTGGTGTCGTTCATATCGGCCGCCTTCATCGGCAACGTGATCGGCGGAACCGGGCTGTTCTCGCTGCTCGCATACGGGCAGGTGAAGAAGGAGCTGAAGGGCGAGATGGATTGAGCCGCCGCCGCGAAAGGGGGCGCCCCACCGATCGGGGCGCCCCGGCCAAGGTGCAGATGCAGCTGGCGGCCTACATCATGCCTTCCACGGTGTTGAAGCCCAGCACCTTCCAGGCCTGCATGCCGCCGCGGTAGTAGTTGATCTTTTCCGGCGGGTAGCCTTCGCGGACCATGGCCTTGATCGCCATGGGCGACTGGCCGCACCACAGGCCGTTGCAGTACAGCGCCACGTCCTTGGCGTTCTCGCAGTTCCAGCCCGAGTCGCCCTTCTCGCAGCCCAGTTCGTCCAGGCGCGAGGCGACCTCGGTGTAGGGAATGTTGACGGAGCCGGGAATGGTCTCCTTCACATGCCAGTCGAGCGTCCGGGCGTCGATCACCATGGCGTCGGGGTCACGCATGAGGTCGACCATCTCCAACTCGCCGATGGTTTTCACGCCCGGCGCGGCCTCCATGGGCTGGATGCAGAACGGCGGGCACTTGCGCGAGGTCATGGCGTAGTAGCCGGTGATCTCGTTTTCCTGGTCCTGGATGCGTTTGACGGTAATCGGGCCGTCCGGGCCCTCCACCTGGAATTCCAGCAGGTCACCGGTGATGCGGACTTCGTCCTCGGCGGCGGCCGGCGCGGCGAACGCGAGCAGGCCCGCCATGGCGATGGCGATGAAGCGCATGGTGAACGTCTCCCTGATCGTGTGGATCGTTTTTTTCTAATTTAGAAGTCCACTGTACAGACAAGCGAAAGCGTCAGGAAGGGGAAATCCGGGACGCCGGCGCCGGGAAAAAAGGAGGGGTGCCGCCCCCGGCGACACCCCTTTCGGCATTTTGCCGGCCGGCCCCTCATGCGGTGCAGGGAGCGCCGAACGTGGTGCGGACGCGCTGGATTTCGTAGGGCTGCCCGCCCGCCAAGATGTCGCCGTTCTCGATGGTGATCGGCGTGCCGTCGTACAGCGTCAGCGAGAACGCCGCGCCCGTCTCCGCCAGGCACAGCGACTGCTCCTGCAGGACCGTCAGCGCGATACGCTCGCCCAGAATGATGGACTCCGTATAGTCGCTGCGCCAGTGAACGCCGGCGGCGTTGCGGCCGATGGAGATGTTGGCTGCCAACTTGTTCAACTCGCCGCCAACGGTCATGGCCAGCAGATCGCCGCCCAGATAGGGCTCCAGGGCATCGCCGAGCGCGTTGGCCTGGACCGCGTTCTGTATGGGCTGGTCCTCGGCGAAGAAGGCCTTGAGGATGGTGACGCAGGCACCGGCGACCGTCGCATGGCCGGCGCCATAGGCGGGATGGGTCGGCGATCCCTCGGGGAACGCCATGGGCAGCAGTTCGCGGCCGTCAAAGGGTTCGAGCGCGGCCTCCAGCGGTCCGGTGATGGAAATGCCGAAGTTGCGGCCCTTGTGGATCTGCGCGTAGATGCGGCCGCCGAATTCTTCCGGCCGCATGCGGCGGTGGACGTACCATTTCTGGAACCACACCGCCTTCAGCGCCCGCGTGGCGATCTCGGTCACCAGGCTCAGGATGTGTGGCCCGCCCAGGGTCCCAAACCCCTGCTGCTTGTCGGCGGCGCCATACCCGAGCCCCGGTTTCAGCGGGAACTCATTGGGGTTGCTGACCATGATCAGCGCCGCATTCAGATAGGCCTCGTAAAGCTGGTCGAAGTGCACATAGGTCGCCAGGTCGCGCAGGCACGACAGGTAGCGCCGTTCGTTCAGCGCCTTGTAGCCGGGATACACATCCGTGCCGTTCTGCACGTCCAGCCACGACTGCCAGTCGGTCATGTAGTCCTTGCCGCGCGGGGCGGCGCGGTTGCGCTGCTGGATGTCGAGTGTGCCGTAAGGAATGTCACGCAGCAGGAACTGCGAGATGTAGGGGCCGGCGTGATCGCCGCCGGTCAGCCCGCGGAACAGCGACCGCGACGTCAACGTGGTGCAGACGGTCGGCGGCTTGGACGGATGCTCCAGCGCCTGGGCGGCACGCATGATCTCGACGCTGTTGTCCCAGGCGGTGAAGGGCACGTCGCGCAGGTGCGCCATCCAGTAGAGTTCAGCCATCTCCCAGTCGCGCTCGGCCACCGACCCGGCGGTATGTCCCGGAGGCTGCGGAATCGAGAAGTCGTGGGCATCGGCCCCCTGCAGGTCGAACGCCATGCCGGCCAGGGGGTTGACCATCTTGCGGCCGCCGGCCAGGCCCCCGAGCACGGTCTCCACATGCTGGTAGGGTGATGCCTGCGGACCGCCCCAGGCAATCCGCCCGGTCGCCTGGCCGAACACCATGCCCGTGCGCAGGTCCCGGAGCATGGCCGCGAAGGTGCGGTACCGGTCGGGGTCCAGGACGCCCTCGCTGTCGCGGCCGGTCAGCCCCTTGGTGAAGCGCCAGGTCGCGAGGTCATCCGGTGCGGGATCGGCCTCGTAATCGTGGTCGTGCGGCGCCCGGCCATGGGCCATGGCCGCGCCTCTCTCGCGCAGGTCGCGTGCGTCGTCGTGACGGGTGGACGCCGCCGGACCCTGTCCCTGTTGCGGCATCTGCTTGACGTCTTCAGGCATGATACTGCCTCCGTGTCCCACGAGTTGTCGTGATTGGTCAGGCCGCGTTCGGCTGGGTCGGCGGCGTGTCCTTTTGCGGGCCGCTGCGGACGCTGACGCGGTTCTTCGCTGCGACGCGGCCGTAGATGGCCATCAGCGCGCCGGCCCCCTGAGCGACGGCAAGGAGGGCGTCCACGAGGCCGCCCCGGGTCTCATCGTCGAGTTGCAGTTGCGGGTTGATCGCCTGGAGGATGGTCGCGCCAAGGGCGACGATGCCGCCCCACACGGCCCGCGACTGCCACCACGGTTTCGTCTGTTCGTCCATGACCCGTCTCCTTGCCGTGCCAAGGTTCAGTCAAGCCGCCCGATGTAAATCCACATCGCTATTGGCGTGGCCGTTCACAGGTTTTTTTGCGGCCTTTACGTCTTTTCCTGCCGATTACTCGAACAAGAGCATCTTCCGGTAATAATGTACCGACAGCCACAGGCATCACGGTAATGCGCAAACAGCGCATGCGTGCACGCGATAGGAATCGGTGGAGGGTCGGTCCTGCGGCGCACCGCCTTCGCGCCGGAATTAGGACCCGGGACCGAAAGACCGTCCGCGACTCGGGATTACGAGCATCCTGGCGCCCTCGAACCGTTCCGGGAGCCGCCCGTGCGGAGCCCGCAGGGCGCTGCCCGGGCGCCGGCGGCTCCTCCGACGGTGGTAGGTGTTTCCGTACCGCCGCCGTCTGGCCCGGATCACAAATGCGAGAGCAGGCGCGCCTCGCCGAACGACCGGCCCGGCAAAGGAAAAGGGCGTCCGCGAGACCACGGACGCCCTTTGCTCTTCCGGTATGAGCCTGCGCGCTAGACTGCCTTGGAATGCCGCTGCTCGCCGGCCTTCAGGTACTGGTCGAACTTTGCGGCCACGGCGCGCACCAGCGGGCGGCCGTCGTCGGTGACGCGCAGGTGCCAGTCGGTGCGGATGAGCACGCCGTCGTCCTCCAGGTCCTTCATGGCCTCGATCTCGGGCGTGAAGTGCGACGGGTCGACACCATGCGGCGCGCAGACGGCGGCCAGGTCGACCTCCAGGTCGCACATCAGGCGCTCGATCACGTCGCGGCGCAGGCGGTCTTCGTCGTCGATGCCCCGGCCGCGCGCCGTCGGCAGCAGGCCGTCGTGCACCATGCGCTGGTAGGCGTGGATGCCGCCGTCGTTCACCACATACCCCTGCGGCAGCCAGCCGATGCCGGATGCGCCGAAGCCCAGAAGGGTCGTCGCCGTGTCGGTGGTGTAGCCCTGGAAGTTGCGGTGCAGGGTGTGGTTGGCCAGGGCTTCGGCCATCTCGTCGTCGGGCGCGGCGAAGTGGTCCAGGCCGACGGCGACGTATCCGTGCTCCTTCAGGCGGTCCTGGGCGGCCTCGTACTGGCTCCAGCGCTCGCCCATGCCGGGCAGGGCCTCGTCGGGGATGAGCGTCTGGTGCTTGCGCATCCAGGGCACGTGGGCATAGCCGAACAGGCTGATGCGCCGGGGCTTCAGCGTGATGGCCTGGTCGATGGTCTCCACCACGCTGTCGGTGGTCTGGTAGGGCAGGCCGTAGATCAGGTCCATGTTGAGTTCGCTGATGCCGTGCTTGCGCAAGAGGCTCGCGATCTCGGCCACCAGGTCGTAGGGCTGGACGCGGTTCACCGCCTCCTGGACCTTTAGGTTGAAGTCCTGCACGCCCAGACTGGCGCGGGTGACGCCGGCCTCGCGCATGGCGATGATGTAGTCCTCGTCGGCGGTGCGGGGGTCCAGCTCGATGGCGACCTCGGCCTCGGGCGTCAGGTCGAAGTGCTCGCGCACCTTGTCCATGACGCGCTTGAAGTCCTCGCCCGTCAGGATGGACGGCGTGCCGCCGCCGAAGTGCACGTGCTTGGCCTTGAAGCGGCCGGGCAGCTTCGATGCCACCAGGTCCACCTCGGCCAGCAGGGCCTCCAGGTAGACGGCGATGGGGTCGTAGCGCTTGGTGATCTTGGTGTGGCAGCCGCAGAACCAGCACATCTCCGCGCAGTAGGCGATGTGGAAGTAGAGCGACAACTCGGTGTCGAGAGGCAACTCCTTCAGCCACGCGCCGTAGGTCTCGCCCGTCACCTGCGGGGTGAAATGGGGCGCGGTGGGGTACGACGTGTAGCGCGGCAGCCGCAGGTCGTACTTCTCGACGAGATCGTGTCGCATGGGTCCTCTTGTGTTTCCACCTGTTTTTGGCGGTGGTGCCGGCGTTGGCATCCCGCTACCGTGCGGCTAGTCTAGCGCGTCGTCAACCGGAGGGGCCATGCCTCGTTTCGCCGCCAACCTGTCCACGCTGTTCACCGACCTGCCCCTGCCCGAGCGGATCACCGCCGCGAAGGAGGTGGGATTCAAGGGCGTGGAAATCCAGTTTCCCTACCACGTGGATGCCGCCCGGCTGGCCGACATGGTCGCCTGCGCGGAACTATCGATGGTTCTATTTAATGCCCCGCCCGGCGATTGGGAAGCCGGGGAGCGCGGACTGGCCGCCGTGCCGGGCCGCGAGCAGGAGTTCCGCGACGGGCTGGAACTGGCTCTGCACTACGCAGAGTTGCTCGACTGCCCGCGCCTGCACGTCATGGCCGGCATCGTCGACGAGGACGACATCGACGCCGCCTTCGACACCTATGTCGCCAACCTGGCCTATGCCGCCGACGAGGCGCTGGCCCAGGACGTGAAGATCCTGATCGAGCCGATCAATCCCGTGGACATGCCCGGCTACTTCATGACCCGGCCCGAGGATGCCCTGACGGTGCTGGAGGCGGTCGACCACAAGAACCTGTACCTGCAGTACGACCTGTACCACGCCCAGATGGTGCAGGGCGGCCTGACGGATTTCCTGGAGGCCAACATGGCGCGCATCGCGCACATGCAGGTCGCCAGCGTTCCCGGCCGGCACGAGCCCGACGCGAACTCGGAGATCAACTACCGCTACCTGTTCAATCTGATCGACGCGCACGGCTACAACGGCTGGATCGGCTGCGAGTACAAGCCGCGCATCAACACCCGCACCGGCTTGCGTTGGGCAAAAGAATGGGGCATTGGCTAGACCTTTGGGGGTAGGCGGTATACCCTGCCGCTGGCACGCACCCGGTGCCGTGGGAAGGGTTCAGGAGAAGCCGCATCGTGTCTCCAGCGCGTAACACAGCTCAGGCAAAACCCGCGAAGGCGCCCTCCGGCGGCCGGCCGTCGTCGGCCTCGGCGGGGTCGGAGCGCCGCGCCTGTCCGGAACTGCGCCAGCGTGCGCAGAAGGGCTACGAGGCGCTGTTCAAGCTGTTGGAAAAGGCCGGTCGCCAGGACTTCATCCAGTCGCTGGGCGAGCGCCGCCGAGTCGACGACGTGCTGGGCGACCTGCCCGAAACCGTGCCGGCGCTTTTGAACATGGTCTGGGAGCTGCGCGAATCGCCGCAGTTCAGGCCGTTCTTCCTCGCCAAGGACGGCGGTGGAGAGGCCGTCGTGCAGGACCGCCAGACCCCCATCGCCCCCTGCGGCCGCACCTACAACGAGGTGATGCGCGCCCACCTCATGGGGGCGACGCGCATCTACCTCGACCGCATGGAACGGGCGTGGGCGGAGAAGGAGGCCAAGCGCGAGGCCAAGCGCCACGCCAAGGAGGAAGCGCAGGAGCGCAAGTCCATCGGCGGCCGCATCTCGGTGGCGACGCGCAAGCTGATCTCGGGCGAAAAAACCTTCGACGCCCGTGAATTCCGCGAGTACTACCCCGGTCACGGCGTCTACCTGATCATCAAGCCGCACCTGCGCGAGGAATGGCAGTTCTCCATGGTGCGCGCCTATGCCCGCCTGCGCGCCGCCCAGGCGGAGGCGCTGGGCGGCCTGCTGCGCTTCTTCCGCACGCCCGAGGAACTGGAACCCGTGCTGGCGCTCAAGAGCGCCGACATCTCGGTGCTGCGCGGCGTCAGCCGGGCCTATGCGGAAACGCGCCTCGGCGTGCCGGTGGCCAAGCCGGGCCAGCGCGGCAAGATCACCCAGGCCCAGCAGCGCAAGCTCGACGAGATGGAGCCCGAGATCGCCGCCCTGGAGAGCCGCACCTTCGAAAGCCTGGTGACCGAACACGCCACCGGCCTGAAGGAGGTCCTCAAGCAGGGTGCGAACGTCGACGCCACCATCCGCCGCCTGACCCCCATTTTCGGCGACGGGCTGTGGACCCTGTTTGACGAGCCCGAGCGGCTGCGCAACGTCATGAACGTGCCCGAACATGTGGCGCCGGCGCTCGGCCACCTGACGCAGCACATCCCGCCGCCGGTCAGCCGCGTGCTGGAGCAGATCAACAACCGCGAGCTTGGCCGCGACATCATGGTGTTCGCCGCCGAGGAGTTCCCCGACGAGGAAACCTTCGCGCGCATCTGCAACGACCCCAAGCGCCTGAAGATCTGGCAGACCATCCCGGCCAAGTTCAACAACAGCTTCAACTACCAGGCCGATGCCCAGTCGGGCCAGGGCAGCATCAAGAACGCCGAGGACCTGCGCATGGTCTGCGCCGGCCTGTTCGAGTCGCTGCGCAAGGGCGAGCTGGAAAAGCTGGGGTAGGGCGGTTCTGTCCTGCCGGGGTGCGGCGAGGCCACCAAGACACCAAGGCAGCAAGACAGCGCGCGAAGGCGCGCCATCATCACTCCGTTTGCCGTCTTGTCCCGGTTTGCGGAGGTTGATGATGATTAAGTCATCGAGGGAGCGCGAGGGAGCCCGTGGCTCCCTCGCATTCACTTCCGGCGCAGCCGGAAAGCCTTGGTGTCTTGATGCCTTGGTGTTTCACATCGATCGGCAGCCGCTGAAGCCGCAGCATAGGACGTCAACACCCCGCCAGGAACGGCCCGTTCTCACACCGCCGCGAAGGCGTTCTCCACCACCTTTTGGCGCTGCTCGCCCAGGCCGTCGATGCCGAGGCGCATTTCGTCGCCCTGCTTGAGGTAGCGTTTGTGCCCCATGCCGGTGCCCGCCGGCGTGCCGGTCAGGATCACGTCGCCCGGCATCAGCGTGAAGAAGCGGCTGAGGTAGCTGATCAGATGGGCGACGCCGAACACCATGTCGCGCGTGGAACCGTCCTGCATGCGCTCGCCGTTGACCTCCAGCCACACCCCCAGGTCTTGCGGGTCGTCGATCTCGTCGGGCGTCACCAGCCAGGGGCCCAGCGGGCAGAAACCGGGGCAGCTTTTGCCCTTGATCCACTGGCCGCCGCGGTCGAACTGGTAGGTGCGCTCGGACACGTCGTTGCCCACGCAGAAACCCGCCACATGGTCCAGCGCATCCCGCTCGCGCGCGCCGTTGCAGGGCTTGCCGATGACGATGCCCAGTTCCGCCTCCCAGTCGGTGCGCAGCGAGCCGCGCGGCAGGGGCAGGGGATCGTCGGGGCCGGACAGGGCGCTGGTGTGCTTGTTGAAGACGATGGGTTCGGTCGGCTCGGGCGAGCCGGTCTCGGCGGCGTGGTCCCGATAGTTCAGCCCGATGCACAGGATGTTGCCCACGCCCGCCACCGGCGGGCCCAGCCGGGCGGCATCGGCGGCGGCCACGGCCGGCAGCGACCCCGCGTCGGCGGCGGCGGCGCGCAGGCGGGTCCAGTCGTCGGCGGTCATCAGGGCTGGGGTGATGTCGTCCACCAGGGCGGACAGGTCGCGGATCGTGCCCGTGGTGTCGAGCAGTCCGGGCTTTTCGGCGCCGCGCGGGCCGAATCGCAACAATTTCATGCAGGCGTCTCCTGGTCGGCGAACCGGTGTCGGGCGCGCACTATAGCAGCGCCCGCCCCCCGACCGGAAGACGACCATGGACCTAAGACGGCGGGGTCACCAACCCTTCAGGTCAGGGCCTCCAGTTCCGCGTCCGACAGGTCTCCGGGGACGATGGTGACGGGAATGCGCAGCTTGCCGGCGTTCTTGCCGGTCAGCGACTGCACCAGCGGCCCCGGTCCCTCGCCGTTGGCGGCCACGCCCAGGACGAGGATGGATATCTCGTCATCCTCTTCGATCAGCTTGAACAGCTGTTCCTTCAGGCTGCCCTCGCGGACGATCAGTTCGGGGCGCTCGCCCGAGCAGGCATGGACCGTGGCGGCCACTTGCTGAAGGCGCCGCTCGGCGTCCTCGCGGGCTTCCTCGGCCATCAGGTTGCCGACGAACATCCAGTGGCCGCCGTCCACCGGCTCCACCACCGACAGCAGCGCCACGCGGCCGCCGGAGCGGGCGGCGCGGCGGGCGGCAAAGCGGGCGGCGGCGGTCATTTCGGGGCTGTCGTCGACCACCACCAGAAAGGCCCGGCGGCCCTGCGGCTTGCTGGCGAGGGTCGTCCGGCCATCGACCGGATCGGCCTCCGGCGCCGATGGGGGCGGGGCCTCGCGGGACGGAAAGAAGCGGCCACCGCCCAGGGCGGCCCATTGCGCGATCTGCATTGCGGTTCCTCCCGGCAGTCGGGCCGAATTCTTTTGCGTCGGCTCCGCTCGTGCTCGGCCTCCATCATGGCAACGGAATCAGGCCAAGACAAACAGAGAGGGCCGCATCCACGCCCATTGCTCGATTGTTGCAGCGCAAGGAGGTACAGCTACACCGGAAGACCGCCGCACCGGTGCGGCTATGGGGCCGTTCAGGCCGTCGGCGGCAGGCCCAGGCTGTAGAGATCGGCGGGCCGAGTCACCAGGTCGAACAGCAGCTTTCCGGCTACCGCCAGCACGATCAGCGCCAGCATGCTGCGCATCTGCTCGGCGTTGAGCTTATAGCCGATGCGCGCGCCGAACTGGGCGCCGACCACTCCTCCCGCCAGCAGGATCACCGCCAGAACGGCGTCCACGGCGTGGTTGGCGCTGGCCTGCAGCCAGGTGACGTTCGCCGCGACGAAGATGATCTGGAACAGCGACGTTCCGACGACCACGGCGGTCGGCATCTCCAGCAGGTAGATCATGGCGGGCACCATGATGAAGCCGCCGCCCACACCCATGATGGCCGACAGGATGCCGACGAAGGCGCCGATGGCAAAGGGCGGGATGACGCTGATGTAAAGCCGCGAGCGCCGGAAGCGGACCTTGAACGGCATGTTCTGGCCCCAGGCGTGGCGGTGCATCTTGCGGCTCTTGGGGCGTCGCCCGCCGCGCCGCCGGCGGATCTGCTGCAGGCTTTCGAACAGCATGAGGCCGCCGATGATCCCCAGCATGACGACGTAGAGGATCTGCACCACCAGTTCCACCTGGCCGACCTGGCGCAGCAGCGCGAACAGCCACACACCGAGGGTGGAGCCGGCCAGGCCGCCCAGCAGCAGGACCATGCCCATTTTCACGTCGACGTTGCCGCGCCGCCAGTGGGCCAGCACGCCCGAAACCGAGGCGCCGACCACCTGGTTGGCGCCGGTGCCGACGGCGACGGTGGGGGGGATGCCCAGGAAAATGAGCAGGGGGGTCAGCAGGAAACCGCCGCCCACGCCGAACATGCCCGACAACACCCCCACAAGGCCGCCGACTCCGAACAGGAGCAGGACGTTCTCGGTCAGGTTGGCGACGGGAAGGTAGATGTCCATGAAGGGCGGTTCGGCGGCGGCGCGTCAGTGTTCGGGGAAGCGCGCCGACCGACGCGCTGCCGCAACGCTATCGCGTCCGGCCCACGGAAGAAAGAGGCAGATGCAAGTCATTCGCCGGATTCCAGGGCACCGCCGGATCGGTACCAGTTGATGATGCCGCCTTCCAGGCGGTTGATGTCGCCCTGAAAGCCCGAGGCCTTGAGCGCCGAGGCCGCCGTGCCGCAGCGCACGCCGCTGGCGCAGTGCAGGACCAGGTGCTTGTCCGCCGGCACCTCGGGCAGGGCGGCGGGATCGAAGCGCGACAACGGCACCATCCGGGCGCCGGGAATGTGGGCCTGCGCGAACTCGTGCGGCTCGCGCACGTCGACGATGACGGCCGAGCCTTCGTCGATCCAGGTCTTCACTTCCTCGGGCGTGGTCATGCGAACCGTGGTCATGGGGCGCGGGGTCCTCTCTCGCGTCTGGGGGCGGAAACGATTGCGTCAGCGGAAGAATGGGGGCGCGGCGCCGTCGGGACAAGGGGCTTGACGGTCGCATGCCGGCGTCAGGCGCGGTCGGGCGGTGGTGCCGGGCGGGGCTCGGCCAGAACGAAGACCAGCGCCAGGGCCGCGAAAGCCAGGCCGGCCACCATCACCGTCCCGGCCGCGCCCATGCGCGGCAGGGCCAGCATGTCGGCCGTCAGCGTGCCGCCGAACCCGCCCAGCGTGCCGCTGGCCAGCATGGCGCCCAGCGCCGGGCCGCGCGCCAGCGGGCGTTCGTCCACCGCCAGCTTGAGCAGCATGGCGAGCGCGGCACCGGCGCACAGGCTGGGCGGCAGCAGCAGGGCCAGGGAAAGGACGACGGGCTGCGCCTCGGGCGCCAGTGCCATGGCCTCCACCGTCCGCATGGCGGTCTGCGGCAGGGCTGCGGCTCCCACCGTGGTCACGGCCGCTGCGCCCAGCGCCGCCGCCAGGCGCCGCAGGGTGCCGCGCAGCGTGGACAGAGGGCCCGACAGCCATCCGCCCAGCCACACGCCTGCGGCCAGCCCCAACAGGACGCTTCCGGCCTCCGCCGGCCAGCGCGGGTCGCCCGACGCCGCCAACAGCCACGATCCGGCGCAGGCGATGGCAGCGACGGCCCCGCCGCCCAGCGCCAGGGCCACGGCGTAAAGGCCCATCCGCAGGCCGCTGCCGCGGACGGACAGGTTGTCGTCGGGAAAGCCGTCTCGGGGCATCGGCCGGCGCCTCTGGCTCGGGATGACGGGGCGGTGGTGGCGGCGCGCGTCGTGGCGAAGGCGCGGCGGTACGTCGCGGGCCGGCACGGCCCTTCGCCGGTGTTTCGCGGGTGCGCTCCGGCTTCTATTATGGGACGGCCTGCCCGCCCTTGCAAAAGAAGAGGAGTCCCGGCCATGACCGACACCGCCGCCGACACGCTGCTGGACGTGCGCGGCCTGCAATGCCCGCTGCCCGTCCTGCGGGCCAAGAAGGCGCTGAACGCCCTGGCGTCCGGCCAACTGCTGGAGGTTCACGCCACGGACCCCGGCGCGGTGCCGGACTTCAAAAGCCTTTGTGCCCAGACCGGGCACGTGCTGGAGCGCCAGTGGGAGGACGGCGAGGTGTTCGGCTTCCTGATCCGCAAAAGTTGAAAATTTTAGACAAATCCCTCTCTTCCGGGTTGGTTGCCCCTGGCCCCCGGTTTAAGATGCCGCCGGCGACTCGGGCCGGAGTGAGGGAGGGGAGGACACCGCCATGCCGTCCATGATGATCGCGCAGATCACCGACACGCACGTCCAGGCGGCGCCGGAGCACGAGCCGGGCGGCGATTCGTCGGCGCGGCTGCTCAAGGTGGTGCGGGCGCTCAATGCCGCGTCGCCGGCTCCCGACCTTGTGCTTGTGACCGGCGATCTGGTCAACGACGGCGGCCCGGCGGACTACGACCACCTGCGCGGCATCCTGTCGCACTTGCAGGTGCCGTATTTCGTCATTCCCGGCAACCATGACGACCGCGAGGCCCTGCGCGCCGCGTTCGGCCAGGACGGCTATCTGCCGGAAAGCGGCTATCTGCAGTATGCGGTGGATGGGTTTCCGGTGCGGCTCGTGGGCCTGGATACCCTGCGCGAGGGCCACGACGGCGGGCGGTTGTGCCTGGACCGGCTGTACTGGCTGGAACGCACGCTGGAGGAGGCGCGGGGCGTCCCCACCGTGCTGTTCATGCACCATGTCCCCTTCCTGACAGGCCTCGCACCCTTCGACCGCAGCCCCATGGAGGGGGCGGACGCGCTGGCGTCCGTCCTGTCTGGCAACCCGCAGGTGGAGCGGGTGCTGTGCGGCCACCTGCACAGGCCGGTGACGACCCGCTGGCACGGCGTCACGGTCACCGCCGCGCCCTCGACCTCCTTCGAGATCGCCCTCGACCTTCGCGAGGGGGCGGACTTCCGTCTGGTTCCGGCGGCGGCCCCGGGCTTTCAGATGCACATGTGGACGAAGACGGGCGGGCTGGTGACGCACACGGCGACGGTTTGATCCCGGACGTTGGGAAGTCCCTGACGGGAGAGATGCAGGATGGCCGGCAGCGGATGTGGATTCCTGCTTTCGCAGGAATGACGGTCATTTTTGTGTTTTAAAACAATAGCTTAAGTAAAATCCTTCGTCCCTGCGAAAGCAGGGACCCACACGCTCCGTCAGCCGCCCTTGCGACTCCTCTGGTGGCGACCGGGCACTGCGAACCAGTCGATGGCCTTACCGCACCACCGACCCGGCGTCTTCGTCCCAGCGCCAGGGCGGGGCGTCGTTGGCGAGGTCGACGGCGCCGACCCAGTGCTCCGGCGGGTTCCAGTCCAGCCAGTCGCCCATGCCGGCCAACAGGGCCTCGCCCTGTCGGGTGGGTGCGAGGCGGCCGGTATCATCGCGCCGCAGCGCCGGGCGCGGCGCAACCTCCAGGCGGCGCAGCACGGCGTTGAACATGGCGTCGCCCAGGAAGGGCTGCGGGTCGATCTGCTGCACCGCCTGGAACAGGTCGCGATCCGACGACGGGCGGAAGGCGGCGGCGCGCAGGGCCAGGCGCTCGGTCAGGCTGAGGCCGTCGCGGGTCCACGGCAGCTCCTGAAGATGGCGCCGCAGGGCCGCCGACAGGAAGGGCAGGTGGGTCGAGCCCGCCTCGGCCAGCATCTGCACCTCTTCCGGGTCGGGCGAGCGGAAGGCGGCCCAGGCGTCTGAGGCCGCGCGCAGCATGGCCGCGTCCACCGGCACGGCGGTTTCCGTCAGGGCGGCGAGCTGGGTCGGCGTCAACTGGCCGAGGCCGATGAAGCGGTCCGTGACCTCGGGATGCCGGTCGATGGTAACCAGCGACACCTCGGACCCCGCCTTGGGCGGGTTGCGGCGCAGCCAGGACAGGACACGGATCAGCACGGTCTGGTCGTACAGGTCGTGCTCGAACCACAGCACCAGGCTGTCGCGCTCCCGCGCGGCCTTCAGGCCTTCCCACTCGGCCTTGAGCTTGCGGATGGCCTCGCCCAGCGGCATCCCGTATTCGCGGGTGATGAAGTGGGCGCGGCGTTCGATCAGGGCGTCGCCAGAATCGACCATGCCCGGCGGCAGCGGACCCTGGCACACGGGATCGGAGAACTCCAGGTAGTCGCCGGGCACCCCGCCGAGGGCCAGGGCTTCCCGGATGTCCGATCCGCAGCGGATGTGCAACGTGTCCGGCGTGATCATGCCCACGCCTCCGGTTCAGTTGAAAACGAGGCGTGGGACGGTCGTTGCGCCGACGGCGCGACCGTCCCACCTCGCATACCCTAGCGGATACTTCCCCCTGCTGGAAAGAGGGCAAATAAATCAGGGGTTACTGCACCGCGGCATTCAACCTTTCGTCGTAGATGGGAGTAAGTATTCCGTCCGCGTCGAAAAATTGTCCTGGATACTTTTATTTTTTGGCCTTGGCCTTGGCGAAGGCCTCCGCCAGAGCGCCACCGAAGGCGCCGGCATCCTGCTGCGGCCGAGTGCCCCCGCCGCCGCCATTGCCGCGCTTGGGGCCGCCCTTGCCGCCGGGCTTGCCGGGGCCGCCGCGTCCGCCGCGCGCGTCCGGGGACGGCTTGGCGGCCCCGCCGCCCGGACGGCTGTCGGCGCCCGGCTGGTCGGACAGGCGCATGGTCAGGCTGATGCGCTTGCGCGGCAGGTCGACCTCCAGCACCTTCACCTTCACGATGTCGCCTGGCTTCACCACTTCGCGCGGGTCCTTGACGAAGCGGTCGGCGAGCGCGGAGACGTGCACCAGCCCGTCCTGGTGCACCCCGATGTCCACGAAGGCGCCGAAGTTGGCGACGTTGGACACCACGCCCTCCAGCAGCATGCCGGGCTTGAGGTCCTTCATCTCCTCCACGCCTTCCTTGAACTCGGCGGTCTTGAATTCGGGGCGCGGGTCGCGGCCGGGCTTTTCCAGTTCCTTCAGGATGTCGGAGACGGTGGGCACGCCGAACGTCTCGTCGGTGAAGCGCTCCGGGTCCAGCGAGCGCAGCAGCTTGACGTTGCCGATGAGCTGGTCGATGGGCGTGCCCGTCGCCTCGATGATCCGGCGCACGACGGGGTAGGCTTCCGGGTGCACGGCCGATCGGTCCAGCGGGTCGCCGCCGTCGGTGATGCGCAGGAAGCCGGCCGCCTGCTCGAAGGCCTTGGGGCCCAGGCGCGGCACGTCCTTCAACTGCTTGCGCTGACGGAAGGCGCCGTTCTCGTCGCGCCAGGCGACGATGTTGCGCGCCAGGCTCTCGCCCAGGCCGGAGACCCGGGCGAGCAGCGGCACCGAGGCGGTGTTGATGTCCACGCCGACGCCGTTAACGCAGTCTTCCACCACGCTGTCGAGCGACCGGGCCAGCTTGCCCTGGCCGACGTCGTGCTGGTACTGGCCGACCCCGATGCTCTTGGGGTCGATCTTCACCAGTTCCGCCAGCGGGTCCTGCAGGCGGCGGCCGATGGAGACCGCACCGCGCAGGGACACGTCCAGGTCGGGAAATTCCTTGGCGGCGAACTCGCTGGCCGAATAGACCGAGGCGCCGGCCTCGGACACCATGACCTTGGTGACCTTCAGCGCCGGGTAGTTGCGGATGAGGTCGGCGACCAGGCGGTCGGTCTCGCGGCTGGCGGTGCCGTTGCCGATGGCGACCAGCTCCACCCCGTGCTTCTGGCACAGCGCGGCGATGACGGCGAGGCTCTGATCCCACTGGCGCTTGGGCTCGTGCGGGTAGATGGTCGCCGTGTCCATCAGCTTGCCGGTGGCGTCGACGACGGCCACCTTGACGCCCGTGCGGAAGCCGGGGTCAAGCGCCAGCGTCGGGCGCATGCCGCCCGGGGCGGCCAGCAGCAGGTCACGCAGGTTGTTGGCGAAGACCTTGATGGCTTCTTCTTCCGCCGCCTCGAACAGGCGGCCGGTCAGGTCCAGCTCGATGTGCAGGCTCATCTTAACGCGCCAGGCCCAGCGGGCGCATTCGGTGAGCCACGCATCGGCCGGGCGGCCCTGGTCGACGATGCCGAAGCGGCGCGCCACCTTGTCCTCGAAGTGCGACCGCCCGGGGCCGCCGTCCTCGGGGTCCACCGACAGGGTCAGCGACAGGAACTCTTCCTTGCGGCCGCGGAACATGGCGAGCGCCCGGTGCGAGGGGATCTTGTGGATCGGCTCGCCCCAGTCAAAGTAGTCGGAGAACTTGGCGCCCTCCTGCTCCTTGCCCTCGACCACGCGGGCCTTGAGGCGCGCGGTGCTCCAGACCTCTTCACGCAGGGAGCCCACAAGCTCGGCGTCCTCGGCGAAGCGCTCCATGAGGATCTGCTTGGCGCCCTCCAGCGCGGCCTTGGTGTCGGCGACGCCCTTTTCGGCGTCCACGAAGCCGGCGGCCACCGTTTCCGGGTCCTGCGAGGGGTCGGCGAGCAGCCCGTCGGCCAGCGGCTCCAGCCCCTGTTCGCGGGCGATCATGGCCTTGGTGCGGCGCTTGGGACGGTAGGGGAGGTAGAGGTCCTCCAGCCGCGCCTTGCTGTCGGCCTCGTCGATCTGCTTGCGCAGCGCGTCGGTCAGCTTGCCCTGTTCGTCGATGGACTTGAGGATGGCGCCGCGCCGATCCTCCATCTCGCGCAGGTAGCGCAGGCGCTCGTCCAGGGTGCGCAGCTGCGTGTCGTCGAGTCCGCCGGTCACCTCTTTCCGGTAACGGGCGACGAAGGGCACGGTGGCGCCGCCGTCGAGCAGTTCGATGGTGGCGGCCACCTGGGCCTCGCGGATGCCGAGGTCGGTGGCGATGGTCTGGGCGATGGATCGGCTCACGCGCGCACTCTCTGTTCTGTCCAGGACGCGAAGGGTGGAAGCGCGCTGTGTAGCCGAGCAGGCGGGCAAAAACCAGTCTTGACCTTGGCCGCGGGGAGGGCATCAGGCCAAAGGCGGCACGGCCTCGGCCAGCACGTCCACCACCGTCGGTCGATTTTCATGCAGCGCCGGCCGGGCGGTGGCCTCGATGCCGAGCAGCCCGGCGACGACTTCCTGCACGAACAGGGGCTCCACCGGCTTGCCCAGGACGGCGGCGGCGCCCGCGTACAGCGCCCGCTCGCGAATGCCGGCCTGGCCGCTGACGATGACCACCGGAACGGCCTCGCAGCCGGGCAGCAGCCGCAGAGCGTCGATGAGGGTCGCCCCATCCAGGGCGGGCATCCGGTAGTCGGCCACCACCAGATCGACACCGCCCTTGGCGCAGACGGCCAGCAGGTCGATGGGGTCCTGGTAGGCCTCGACCGCCACGTCGGGCAGTCGGGTCAAAAGGTGCTTGAGCAGCAGAGCGCTGACGAGGCTGTCGTCGACGACGGCGATGCGATGCACGGCGTGTCTCTCCGTTTTCGGATCAGCCGGCCGCCAGCTTGTCGGTGCAGGCGGCGCGGCTGCGTTGCAGGGTGCGTCGCAGATCGCCCACCAGATCGGGAAGCGCCGCCGCATCGCCGCCCGCGGCCGCGATCTGCAGCCGCCATGCGGTGTCGGCGAGGCGCTTCAGGCCGAAGTTCGCCGCGCTGCCTTTCAGGCTGTGCGCGGCGTATTCCACCTGATCCAGGTCCCCGGCCTCTGCCCCTTCGGCAATGGCCCGGGCGAAACCGTCCGCTTCGCTGAGACACGTAGTCAGCAATTCCCGGACCAGTTCGGGAGAAATCTGGTCCTCCAGTTCCCGCAGCTTCTCGCCGTCGATGAGTCCGGCATGGCTGCCGGGCTCGGCCTCCTCAGGTACCGGCGGAACGGGCGGCGGCGCGGCGCCGGCGCCTTCGGCCGGGGGAGCGGCGCCCATCGCCCGGTCGATTACCATTGCCAGGCCGTCCAGGTCCACCGGCTTGGCGATGTAGTCGGTCATGCCCGCATCCAGGCAGACCTGGCGGTCGCTGGGCAGGGCGTTGGCGGTCATCGCGACGATGGGCATGGTGTCCAGCGGCGGGCCCATGGCGCGGATCCGGTGCGTGGCCTCCAGTCCGTCCATCTCGGGCATCTGCATGTCCATGACCACCAGATCGTAGGGCAGGACACGCACAGCGTCCACGGCCTCCACGCCGTCGGCGGCAAGGTCCACATGATGGCCCAGGCGTTCGAGCATGCGCTGGGCCACCTGCTGGTTCACCGGGTTGTCCTCGGCCACCAGGATACGGAGCCGGCGCGCAGCCGTGGTGCGGCACGGCGGCGGCGTGGCTGGACCCGGCGCGGGCACCCGGCCAGCGATGAGATCGGCCAGCGCGGCAAGCAGTTCGCTCTGGCGCGCCGGACGCGGCAGGACCGCGTCCGCCCCGGCCCGCACGGCGGAGGCGGGCTCGGCCCAGCCTTCAAGCAGCAGCGTCCGCACCGGTGCCAGCGCCGCGTCCTCCTGCCGGCGCACGAGGGGAGCCCCGGCATCGGACAGGGCGCCATCCACCACCACGGCGTCGAACCGGGGCGCGCCGGGGGGCGCCAGCACCGAGCGTTCCGCCAGCCGCGCCGCGCCGGCGGCACCGTCGTCGGCCAGGGCGACGGCGGCACCGGCCCCGCGCAGGTGCCGGGTCAGCGCATCGCGCGCGGGGCCGGGCGCGGCCACCAGAAGCAGGCGCGCCTCGGCCAGCGGACGGGCGGCTACTGCCGGGCCCGCACCGTGCAGGGCGCGCGGCAGCGGCAGGGTCACGGTGAAGGTGCTGCCGGCGCCCAGAGTGCTCTCGGCCTCGATGACGCCGCCCATGGCCTCGGCCAGATGGCGGCTGATGGCCAGCCCCAGCCCGGTGCCGCCGGCGCGGCGGGCGGCATCGCCGTCGCCCTGGTTGAACTCCTGGAACAGGGTGGGCAGCACGTCGGCGGCGATGCCGCAGCCGGTGTCGGCAATGATGAAGCGCACGACGTCCTCGTCGCCCGGCGCGGCGGCGGACTCGACGCTTATCGTGATCGCGCCGGTGTCGGTGAACTTCACTGCGTTGCCCACGAGGTTGAGCAGAACCTGCCGCAGACGGCCGGCGTCGCCCAGGTAGGTGCCGGCGACCGCGGGGTCGACGTGGGCGTGGACGTCCACCGCCTTGTCCAGGGCGCGCGGGGCCAGAATGTCGACCACCCCTTCCACCAGGGGCCCCAGGGCGAAGGGGCTGACCTCCAGCTCCAGCCGCCCGGCCTCCATCTTGGAGAAGTCCAGCACGTCGTTGAGCAGGGCCAGCAGGGCGTCGGCGCTGTCGCGGATGGTCATGGCGAAACGGCGCTGCTGGCTGTCCAGGTCGGTGTCGAGCAGCAGGCCCGTCATGCCGATGACGCCGTTCATGGGCGTGCGGATTTCGTGGCTGATGGTGGCCAGGAAGCGCGACTTGGCGCGCGCGCCGGCCTCCGCCAGGTCCTTGGCCTCGCGCAGTTCTGTCTCCGCCTGTTTGCGGGCCGAAATGTCGCGGAAGGCGATCACCGCGCCCGAGACGGCGCCGTCGTCCATGATGGGGGCGGCAGCGTAGGCCACATCCAGCGGCGTGCCGGACCTGTGCCAGAACACGTCCTCGTCCACCGCCCGGGGGCGGCCGTCGCGGGCGACGGTGACCAGCGGGCTGGCCTCGCGCGGCAGGAAGCTGCCGTCGGCGTGCTTGTAGTGGATCAACGGATGCAGCGGCGCCCCCACCAGGTCGTCCCGTGCGAAGCCCAGCATGGCGGCGGCGGAGCGGTTGGCAAAGATGCACGCGCCGCGGCGGTCGACGCCCAGGATGCCGTCGGCGACGGAGTTGAGGATCAGCTCGTTGCGGCGGTTCAGGCGCTCCAGCGCCATGCGGGCGGTCTGCAGGTCGGTGATGTCGACGCGGGTGCCGACCACGCCGCCGTCCGGTGTGTGCCGCTCCACGCTCTGGACCCAACGGCCGTCGGCCATGTGCTGGATCAGCGGCACGCCCGTCGGGTTGCGGTGCTCGGCAATGCGGCGCTCGCAGTAGCGGCGCAGGTCCTGGCCGGTCTGGGCGAAGGCGCCCCGCTCCGCCGCCGCCCACACCAGGTTCTCGAAGAACACGCCGGGTTCCAGCAGGTCCGAGATGCCGCGGTAGATGTCGCGGTAGCGCTGGTTGCACAGCACCAGGCGGTCGTCGGCGTCGAACAGGGCGAAGCCCTCGGAGATGGCGGAAATGGCGGTCATCAGCCGGCGCTCGGCCGAGGCCACGCGCTCCTCGGCCTCTATCTGCTCGGTCACATCACGGCCGGTGCCGCGATAGCCCAGGAACGCGCCGTCGACCGAGAAGACCGGCTTGCCGGAAACCTGCAGCCAGCGCACCCGTCCGGCGGGGTCGATGCCGCGATAGCGCAGGTCCTTGAACGGCCGCCACGCCTCAAGCTCCGCCATGTGCGCGGCGATGACCTCGGGCTCCGTCGTGGGGGCCATCAACTCGTCGCGGCGGCGCCCGATGAGGTGGGTGTGAATGTGGTAGGGATCGGCAAACCCCGGCGCGATGACGTTGGCGAACCGCAGGTCGGGCCCCATCTCCCAGAACCAGTCGGAGGCGCTTTCGGCGAAGTCGCGGAACCGCTGCTGGCTTTCCCGCAGGGCCGCCTCGGCCCGGGCGCGGGTGGTGACGTCACGGACCACGCCGATGAACAGCCGCTGCCCGCCTTCCTCCACGGTGTTCACGGCAATTTCCATGGGAAAGACGGTGCCGTCGCTGCGCCGGCCGTCCAGCCGCCGCACCACGCCCAGCTTGCGCGGCCCGTTGTCCTGCAACAGGGGCCGGATGCCGCGGCCGGGGTCGGCGGCATAGGCCTCGGGCATCAGCACATCGACGGCGCGGCCGACCATGGCCTCGCCGGTGTAGCCGAAGATGCGCTCGGTGGCCGGATTGACGCTCTGGATGACGCCGTCGGCGGTGATGGTCACGATGCCGTCGACCACGGTGGACAGGATCGCCCGCAGCCGCGCCTCGCGCGCCGCCACATCCTGCGAGGCGTGCTTGAGCCGCGTGATGTCGACGCACACGGCCAGGGCGCCGGTGCCGCCGCCGGCCAGCGCGATCGGCTGCTTCAGGGTCTGGTAGATGCGGACCCGGCCGTCGGGCAGGGTGAAGGTTTCCTCCACCTCCACCGGCTGACCGGTGTCCATGACCTCGCGGTCCAGGCGGGCGTAGCCGTCGACCTCTTCGGCGTTGTCGTGCACGGCGGCGTTGTCGGCGTATTCCAGAGCCTCGGGCGTGGTGCCGAACAGGTCGGCGGTGGCCTTGTTGACCAGCCGGAAGCGGTTGGCGCGGTCCTTCACGAAGATCAGGTTGGGGTCGCTGTCGATGACGGCGCGCACGAAATCCTTCTGCCGGCGCGTCTCCTGCTCCAGCGCCTTGCGGTCGTCGATGTTGACGGAATAGCCGACCAGCAGGCATTCGCCGGTTTCGTCGCGGACGATGGTCTTGCCGGCGAGCATCGTGGCGGTGCGCCCGTCGGGCAGCACGAGGGCCTCTTCCCTAAGGTCGAGCCGGCCGGTGTCCCAGGCCTCGCGGTCGTCCTCGGCCAGGCGCGCGGCGACCTCGGGCGGGAACAGGTCGCGGTCGGTGCAGCCGGCGGCATTGGCGCGGCTGCGGCCGACGGTTCGCAGTGTCTCCGCGTTCATGAAGGCGAAGCGGCCGTCGCCGCGCTTGACGAAAACGTTCAGCGGCAGGGTGTCGAGGATCTGCTCGAACATGCGCCGCTGGCCCTTGCGGGCGCGGTCCGTCTCGCGGCTTTCGGTGATGTCGGTTTCGTGCAGCAGCGCCACCGGCCGGCCGCTGCCGGGGTCGCTCAGGGGCGTGACCTGCATCAGGTGCCAGCGAACCGGGCCGGAGCGGGGGTGGACCGGCAGGCACAGGTCGAAGGCCTCTCCGGCGGCCGCCTGCGCCAGGATGGCTTCTGCCAGCCCGTCGTCGTTGATCTTGTCCTGCAGCAGGCTGTCGGAATTTCCGAACAGGCGCTGGCTCTCGGCGTTCCGCAAAAGGACCCGCCCGTCCAGCGCGATCATCGCCATGGGGCCGGGCGCATGCCGCAGCGCCTCGGCGGCACGGACCAGGTCGGGCGGGGCGTCGGCGGCGGAGACTCGGTCGGCCTCGACCAGCATGGCCGCATTGGTGCCAGGCCAGTCGATACTCTGACAGCGGCAGCGGGCGACGGTCGGACGACCGGCGGGATAGAAGGTCCAGGTCTCCTCCACGATCCGGCCTGCGGCGAAGCTGTCGCGACAGGCTTCCGTGCGCGCAGCCGCAGCCGCCGTGCGGTCGGAGAAATCCCGCGCACAAAGCGCCTCCAGACTCTCGGCCTCCCACAAAGTCAGGGCCGCCCCGTTGGCCCAAAGGATCCGCGGGCGGTCCATGTCGAACACCCACACCGGGGTCGACAGGCGGTCCAGCAGGGCCGACACGGAGGCAGAGGAAAGAGGCGCGGACACGGGCATCGGGCCACCAACAACGATCGTTCCCTTGCCACTATAGGGCATGCACGCCGCCGGACGATAGCCACGCGATAAGGACGTGACGCCGATCATGCAGGCCGGCGCCGACCACCGGCGCGGCGGCATGGGTGCTGCGGCGACGGACGGAAACGCGCGCCGCGTGCGCATCGCCCTGGCGCTGACGACCGGCCTCATGCCGGTGGAGGTGGCGGGCGGCCTGCATGCACAAGTGGCGGAGCATACGGATGACAGGGCCGTCCTTAGGGACATCCAAGCGGAACCGGAGGATCGCTCCGGCATTACCCACGCGACCGTTCAGATCGGGCGGGAGCACTGCCCCGCCGCGCGGCGGGACGGCGTGAGTCCCGGAAACGCCGCGCCATGACATGGCCCCATTCCGTGCCCATTGCCGCCATTCCCGCGGGTGAGGCTAGCCTGACCCGAACCCGGCAGGAGACGACCCTTGATGAGCAAGCTGACCGGAGCATCCGTCCTGAGCGCCATCGTCCTGGCGGCGCTGCTCGCGGGTGGTGTCATGGACCTGAAGGCGGAGCCGCGTACAGCCGGCGCTCCCTCGACCGCCGAAGCCCCGAAGCTGGAGCGCGGCGGCCAGGTGGTCCAGGTGGTCGACGGGCGCACCCTGCGCATCGACGGCCGCACGGTCCAGTTGGCCGGCGTCAAGACGCCCGTGCCGGGCCAGCAGTGCGAACGCGCCGGGCGGCTCGAGCCCTGCGGCGATCAGGCGACGGCGGCCCTGGCCAAGATCGTCGACCTGAGCGTCAAGCCGCTGGACTGCCAGCCGGCGGCGAGCGGCGAGGCGGGCCTGGTCACCTGTCTGGTGGAGGGACGCGACGTGGCGGAAACGCTGGTCAAGCAGGGGCGGGCAGTGGCCACCGGCGACCGTTACGCCCAGGCCGAGGCACAGGCGCGCACGGCCGAACTGGGCCTCTGGGGCAGCGCCTGGGTGCCGCCCGAGCAATGGCTGGCGGGCGAGCGTCTGCCGGCGGAGCGGGAGCAACTGGCCGAGAAGACACGCGACGAGGCCGCCGAGCGGAAACCGTCGGAGGCCGAATAGCCAAGCGTGGGTGTCGGGAGTTCCGGCGGCGGCGTCCATCCGCGCCTTGGATGGGGATCGGGGACACCGCGCCTGCGGACAGCAAGGGGGGGAGAGCCGCGGGCGCGGCGGGCGCTGGAAGAAGCACCGCCGCCGGAAGAACCCGCACCATGCCCCACGGTGCGATCGAAAGTAAATGCAAAAATCGCATGGCTCCCCTGCGCTTTATGACTGAATTGTGACGGGGGGCGCGTTGTCGACCGTCGCCCGCCCGGGGCTGACGGTCGGTCCGGGCTTACCCGTCGTCGGTCAGCAGGCGGCGCAGGTCGGTCTTCAGCACCTTGCCGTAGTTGTTCTTCGGCAGTTCCGGCAGATAGCGGTAATCCTTGGGGCGCTTGAAGCGGGCGATGGACGCCAGGCAAAGGCTGTCCAGCGCCTCCGGCGTCGGCTCCATGTCCGGGCTGACGGCGGGGTCCGTCACCACGAAGGCCACCACCTCCTCGCCCCAGTCGGCGTGCGGCCGCCCGACGACCGAAACCTCGCGCACGCCGGGGTGGGTGAGCAGCACTTCCTCGACCTCGCGCGGATAGATGTTGGTGCCGCCAGAGATGATGACGTCCTTGCTGCGGTCCATCAGGGTCAGGTAGCCGTCGGCGTCCAGGGCCCCCACGTCGCCGGTGTATAGCCAACCGTCGCGGATGGTCTTTGCCGTGGCGTCCCGGTTGCGCCAGTAGCCCAGCATGACGGCCGGCCCGCGCACCATCACCTCGCCGCTCTCCCCGGGTGGCAGCGCCCGGCCGGAAGGATCGCCGACGCGCACGTCCACCAGCGCCTGCCGCTGGCCGACCGACGCCAGCCGCGCCTTGTGGCGGGGATGGCCGGTGTCGGCGTGCTGGGCCTTGTTCATCGCCGTGATGCACATGGGGCTTTCGCCCTGGCCGTAGATCTGGGCGATCTTTGGGCCCAGCGCTTCCATGGCCGCCCGGGCATCGGCCACATAGCGCGGCCCGCCGCCGTAGACGATGGTCTTCAGGTTGCCCGTGTCCGCCTCCGCCAGCCCCGGGTGCGAGACCAGCCGCGATACCATGGTGGGCGCGGCGAAGAAGGACAGGTTGGGCTGGCGGGGCAGCAGGGCCAGGATTTCCGCCGGGTCGAACCCGCCGCTTTCCGGGATCACCTGCCGCGCCGTCGCCGCCACGTGGGGCAGGATGTAGAAGCCCGATCCGTGACTCATGGGCGCCGCATGCAGCAGGCCGTCGTCGGGCGTCACCGCGTCCACGTCCAGGGCATAGCAGGCGGTCATGGTCAACAGGTTGCGGTTGGACAGCATGGCGCCCTTGGGCTTGCCCGTGGTGCCGCTGGTGTAGAACAGCCACGCCATATCGTCCTGATCGCGCTCGACCATCGGCAGCGGCTCGGCCTGCAGCAGCCGGGTGTAGCCGGCCGATCCCACCTCCACCAGCCGCACCTGCCCGGCCTTGACGGAGGGTGCCTCCGCCACCGTCGCGGCCTTGTCGGGGGTGACGAGGCAGACGCTCGCGCCGGCGTCGTCCAGCATGAAGTCGAACTCCATGGCGTGGAGCTTCGCGTTCATTGGAACGGCGACCAGGCCGGCATGCCAGATTGCGAATAAAACGTCGACATAATCTGGACAATTCGTCATCACCAGCGCCACCCGGTCTCCGGCGTGCAGCCCCAACTCGTCGGCCAAGCCACGCGCCAGCCGCGTCACCCGGTCGGCCAGTTGGCTATAGGTGGCGACCGTGGTGGTGCCGTGCTGCACGGCGACGCGGTCCCCGGCGCATCCGGCGGCGCGGACGAGAAGGCTGGCGACATTCATGGACGGTGTGACTCCCTGGCATTCTTATTGGGGCACCAGGGTAGCGATGCGCGTGCCCGCCGTCACCCATTCGGAAGCACGACCGTCACCCGCAGGCCCTTGCCCCCTGGCCCGTCGGACAGGGCGATGGTGCCGCCGTGGGCGTGGACGATGGTGCGGGCCACCGACAGGCCGAGGCCCGTGCCGCCCGTCTCCCGCGAGCGCGAGCCCTCCAGCCGGTAGAAGGGCGCGAAGACCTTTTCGCGCTCGGCGGCGGGGATGCCGGGGCCGTCGTCGTCCACCGTCACGACCGCCGCATCCTCGTTAGCGCGAAGCGTCACGCGGCAGGCGTGGCCATAGGCTTCGGCGTTGTCCAACAGGTTGGCGAAGACCCGCCGCAGGCCCGTCGGCCGGCCCAGGATGTCCAGCTCCTCCGGCGCCTCGACGGCGGTGGCGGTCCGGCCCTCGGCGACGTCGCGCAGGAGGGCGGCCAGGTCCAGCGGCTCCACCGGCTCTGCCGCCGCGTCCTGGCGGGCGAACGCCAGGGTGGCGGCGATCATGCGTTCCATGTCCTCCAGGTCACGGAGCATCTTCGCGCGGTCGCCCGAACCGTCGTCGTCCATCAGCTCGGCGCGTAGGCGCAGGCGGGTGATAGGCGTGCGCAGGTCGTGGGAGATGGCCGCCAGCATCCGCGTGCGGTCCTCGACGTAGCGGGTGAGGCGGCGCTGCATTTCGTTGAAGGCGGTGGCGGCGCCGCGCACCTCGCGCGGGCCGGACTCGGGCAGAGGCTCGGCATGGGCGACGTCCACCCCCAGCCGCGCCGCGTGGGCTTCCAGCACCCGCAGGGGGCGCACGGCGCGCCGGACCCCCCACCAGGCGACGGCGGCGACGACGAGGACGAGGCCCGTCACCCAGCCCAGGAAGGCCGGGCGCCACAGCCGCTCCGGCCGCTCCAGCAGGGCAAGGCCCGTCAGCCATGCGCCGTCGGGCAGGCGGACCGAGGCGGCCAAGTGGGTCAGGTCCTGGCCCGGCCGGGCGGCGTTCATCATCATGTGGTGACGCGCGCCCGGACCCATGCCCGGACCATGCCCCGGTCCCCGCTCGGGCAGGGCGTCGCGGTTCAGGCGGCCGACGACGATGTCGGTGCCTTCGGGCAGGCGCTCGGCCAGAAGCTGCGCCAGCACGCGGGCCAGGGCGCCGCCGCGGCCCGGCTCGGCAAGGGGCGTATCGGTCAGGCCCAGGTGGAAGCCCGGCCCGCCCATGGCGCGGACGATGGGCGCCCGCGCCTCTGCCGGGGCGGCGCCCACGGTTTCCACCGCGGCCGCCATGCGCGCCGCCGCCTGCCGCAAACCGGCGGCTTCCAGCGCCTGGTGCCGGTCGCGGGCATAAACGGCCAGCACCGCCAGGTGCGAGCAGATCAGCACCCCCGCCAGCACCAGCAGGAACCAGCCGGTAATGCTGTCGGGCAGCAGGGCCAGCCGCCGGCGCGGCACCTTGGCGGACGCGGGGGCGGTCATGGCCGGACGACCTCGGGCGTGAACAGGTAGCCGCCGCCGCGCACCGTCTTGATGAGCGTCGGGTTCTTCGGGTCGGGCTCGATTTTGCGGCGCAGGCGGCTGACCTGGATGTCGACGCTGCGGTCAAACGGCATGGCCTGCCGTCCGCGCGCCAGGTCCAGAAGCTGGTCACGACTGAGCACGCGGCGGGGGTGCTCCAGGAACGCCATGAGCATGTCGTACTCGCCGGCCGACAGGTCCACCGCCGCGCCGTCGGGGCCGGTGCAGGCGCGGGTGGCGGGGGTCAGCGTGAAGCCGGCGAAGCGGTAAAGGGCGGGCGGCTCGGCGTCGCCGCCGCCAGGGGGATCGGCCGTCGCATGTGGCTCGGCACGCCGCAGGACGGCCTTGGCGCGGGCCACCAGCTCGCGCGGGTTGAAGGGTTTGGGAAGGTAGTCGTCGGCGCCCATTTCCAGGCCGACGATACGGTCCACGTCCTCGCCCATCGCGGTCAGCATGATGATGGGCGTGCGGTCGCCCGCCGCACGCAACGCGCGGCACAGGGACAGCCCGTCCTCGCCCGGCAGCATGAGGTCGAGCACCAAAAGGTCCGGCGCGGCCTCGGCCATACGGGCATGCATGGCGGGGCCGTCGGCGGCGGTGGAGACGGTGAAGCCGTGCTTCGTCAGGAAGCGGTCCAGCAGGTCGCGGATCTCGGCGTCGTCATCGACCACTAGAAGGTGCGGGGTGGCGGTGCTCATGCCGCCATTGTAGGCGCCCGCACCCCGCCCTGCGAGCCGGAAAACAGTGCTGTTACCCTGTGTTACAGAGTGTTGTTGTCATCCCGGTTTGCCGTCTGCGCGCGGCCGCAGGTACAGCGGCAGATAGACGATCAGGTAGCAGATGAAGGCCAGCGCCCACAGCCAGCCTGCGGCACTCACGAGGGCTGTGTAGCCCTCGGGCTTGATGAGCGGCCCGAAGACGCGCACCAGGGCGGCCATGTTCACCAGGACGTAGGCGGCGATGGTCAGGGGTGCGGCGACGATGGGGCGGCCGGAATGCCCCAGTGCGGCGCGCGTCATCACCGCCAGAGTCAGCGTGCCCACAGCCCCGGCGGTCATGGCGTGCCAGGCGGTGGTATAGGGCACCCAGTCGGCCAGCAGCGAGGCGGCCTCCAGCAGGAAGGCGATGCCGATCCAGCCATAGCCCACGTGCAGGATGAAGAGGATCGGCTCGCTCAGGGTGGAAAAGCCGCTCCAGCGCCCCAGCCGCCACAGCACGGAAACCCCTGCGAGCAGGGCGACCAGGCCGACCATCCAGTCCCAGGCGCCCAGCGCGTGCAGGATCATCACCAGGAACGCGAGCAGGATGGAGACACGCTCCAGCCCCGTATCCACGCGCACCGAGTCGGTGCGGCCCTGCGCCTTCAGCCAGTTGCGCGTGAACGACGGCACGATGCGGCCGCCCACGATGATCATCATGATCGCCGCCACGTCCACGGCCAGCCGCCGGGCGTAGGTGCCCGACGGCTCCAGCCCCATGAAGGCCACGTGGTCGAGCAGGCTGCACAGCCACCACACGCCCAGCAGCAGCAGGAAGACGTGGTTGCGCCGGTTGCCCACCGGCAGCAGCGCCGTCGCCAGGACGGCGATCAGGGCAGGCAGGAACGCCAGGTCCAGCGCCGCCGTCAACCAGGCGGGAATGATCCCGGCCAGCCACATGCCGACGCGCCCCGCCAGCCACAGCGTCGCCAGAAGCACGATGGTCCAGCTTTTCGCCGCGGCGGTGCCGGTCCAGTTGGGCACGGCGGTCAGCAGGAAACCGGCGGCGGCCGCGACGGTGTAGCCGAACAGCATCTCGTGCGCATGCCATCCCACGGGGTCGGCCGCCGCGCCGAGCGCCCCGCCGGCGGGCGCGGACAGCCAGAGCGTCCACAGCGCCATGGCGAAGGCGCCCTGAAGGCCGGCCAGCAGGAAGAAGGCGCGAAAGCCCGAGCGGAACAGGATCAACGGCGGACGGTCGAAGGCCCCGGCGCGGCGGCGGGCGTCGTCGGCGTCGGGGGCGGCGGCGGAGTCTGTCATGGCGTGTGGTCTTGATCCCAATCAAAGGAAGGCCGGCTGGCCGGGTTTAGGATAGGCTGCATCGACTGAACCTCCTACGACTTGACGTTTGTCATGACCGAACTGTTCCTCGCCGTCGCCGTCTTCCTTCTGACCCACAGCCTGCCCGCCGCGCGGCCCCTGCGGGCGCGCATCGTCGGCACCATCGGGCGCGGTCCCTATCTGGCCGGCTATTCCGTGCTGAGCCTGGTGGTCCTGGCCTGGGTGGCCATGGCCTACGTCCGCGCGCCCTACGTGCCCGTCTGGGACTACCAGGGATGGGCGGCCTGGGTGCCGCTGGTGACCATGCCCATCGCCTGCATCCTGGGCGTCGGCGCCCTGGTGGTGGCGAATCCGCTCTCCGTGGGCGTGCGGCGGCGGGGCTTCGATCCCGACCGCCCGGGCCTGCTGGCGATCACCCGCCATCCGCTCATCTGGGCCTTCATCCTGTGGGCGGCCGGACATCTGGTCGCCAACGAGGATCTGGCCTCGGCGGTGCTGTTCGGGCTTCTGCTGGTCCTGAGCCTGGCCGGCCCCTACGGCATCGACGCCAAGGCCCGCAAGGAGCTGGGGCAGGCCGAATGGCGGCGCCTGAGCGCGCGCACCTCCAACTGGCCGTTTGCGGCGGTGGTCTCCGGCCGCGCCCGGCTGCGGGACGTCTGGCCGGGCTGGGTGCCGCTGCTGGGCGGGCTGGTGGTCTATGCCGCCCTTCTGCACCTGCACGGCCCGGTGATCGGCGTTCAGCCCTGGGTCGGCGTCCTCTAGCGGAAGACGGCCATCACCCCGGCATGGTCGCTGGGATAACGGCCCGTCGCCGGGTCGGCGACGTCCAGGACCCGCGCCACATCCGCCACGCGCCACGGCCCGCGCAGCAGGAACAGGTGGTCGAGGCAGTCCGCCCGTCCGCGCCCGTCATCCGGCAGCAGCGTCGGCGGCGTCCAATCCACGCCGCCGGCCCGGCGTCCTGAAAGCTCTGCGATCACAGGGTCGTCGGGACCGGCGTTGAAGTCGCCGCCCAGGACCACCGGCCGGTCGCCGGCATCGGCCAGCGCCGCCAGCACGGCGTCGCGCTGGGCCAGCCGCAGGACGGAGGCGTCCTTCAGGTGCGTCAGGTGCGTCGTCGCGATCACCACCGCCGCGCCCTCGGCGTCCGTGGTGCGGGCGATCACGGCCTGGCGGTCGCCGTCGCGCGGGTCGGCGGGAAGCTCCACGACCCGGTGCCCGGTGATCGGCCGCCGCGACAGGACGGCGAGGCCCGAGGTCGTGTCCAGCCGCCGTCCCTCCACCATGCGTGCCTTCCGGCGCCCGTCGTGGCGGACACGGTGGGGCAGGGCGCAGGCGTCGGCCAGATGGGCGGCGGTATCCAGGCCGCCGTCGGCGCTGGCGAGCGCCTCCTGCAACAGCACAACGTCGGGTGCCAGCACGGCCAGCCCCGCGGCCATGAGCCGCAGGCGGGCGCGGTAGGCGCCGTCGCCCTTCCAGGTGTTCAGCGTGACGATGGTGCAGGGCACAGCCGGAAATTCCCGCAAAAGGAGTGCTCTTTACTCTGACCCTTCTACAAAATGCGGTAAAGGCGGATGACTTGAGGCAGTTGTATATGACGGGCGGCGGTATCTTCTCTGTTGTTTCAACGCCAAGTCATGGTTCTGTCATCCCTGCCGGATACACTGTCGGGGAGCCAACAGGTACGGACCCGCCAGAGGTCCCGCCGCGCGGAGGAATCATGTCGTCGCATCAGCACCACGCCCACTCAACGGTCGCCGCGCCGCCCGATGCGTGTGTCGTCCCGCCCCCGGCGTCCGGCGCCCGGCAGGGGCGGGTGGACCGTCTTCTGGCCGATCCCCGTGTGCAGCGGGAGCTGCGCGGCGTGGTGGGGCGCGTGCAGGGGGTGCTGGCCGGGCGCTCGGTGATTGAGCCGGCGTGCGGCGACGGCTGGTGGACGGCGCATCTGGCGCAGGCCGCGCAGGCCGTCACGGCCCTGACCGACGATCCCGCCGCCCTGCGCCGCGCCGCCGCCCGTCGCCTGCCTGCCAACCGGGTGGCGCTATTGCAGGCCGCGCCCGAGGACCTGCCGCGGCTGGGCGGGGCCTTCGATGGCGGCTTCGCCGCTTTCCTCTGCGCCGGAGGCGGGAATACATATCGCACCGACGTCCTGACGCTGCTGCACCGGCGGCTTGGGCCGGGCGCCGCGGTGGTGTTGGTGGATGCCCGCGAGCCCGAGGCCCGCTCCGGCGCCATGGCCGAAGACGACCTGCGCGCCCGCGTGCGCGAGACGGCTCCCGACGCCCGCGCGCTGAGGCTGGACATGGGCGAGCGGCTGTGGTGCCTCAGCTATACGCTCTGACGCCGGGCCGACCAGGACGCGCCGGCATTTACGGGCGGGCGGCAAGGCGTTAGAAACACGCTTTGTCGCAAGCCGTGAAAGCCGTTTTCCTTGTCTCGCAAACACTCCACCCGCGCACTGTTCGGCCGCCTCCTGCGCGAGGCCGTGCGCCCCTATGCCGCGCGCATCGGCCTTGCCGTCGTCGCCATGGCGGTGGCCGCCGCCGCGCAGGGCATGACGGCGTGGCTCATGGAGCCGGTGGTGGACCAGGTGTTCTCGCAGAAGGACAAGTCCATGCTGTGGCCCGTGGCGATCGCCGTGCTGGCGACCTTCGCCGTCAAGGGCATCGCCGAGTACAGCCAGTCCGGGCTCATGAGCCATGTCGGCCTGCGCGCCATCGCCGACCTGCAAAACCGGCTTTATGCACACCTCACCAGCCAGGACGTGGCGTTCTTCCAGGCGCACAAGACCGGCTCGCTGGTGTCGCGCTTCCTGGTCGACGTGAACCTGCTGCGCGCCGCCGTCTCCAACGGGATCACCGGCGTGGGCAAGGATGCGCTGACCGCCGCCGCGCTGATCGGCGTGATGTTCTACCAGGATTGGGTCCTGGCGACGGCGGCCTTCCTGGTGTTTCCCATCGCCATCTATCCGGTGGCCCGCCTGGGCCGGCGCATGCGGAAGGTGTCGGTGAACACCCAGGAGCAGATGGGCGCCTTCAACACCCTGCTTGAGCAGTCCTTCGCCGGCATCCGCATGGTCAAGGCCTATCGCATGGAACGGGTGGAGCAGGGCCGTGTCGCCGAGTTGACGGAGACCGTCTACCGCCTGACCCAGAAGGGCGCGCTGACCCGTGCCGCCTCCAGTCCCATCATGGAAATGATGGGCGGCATCGCGGTGACGGTGGTGATCGTCTACGGCGGCTTGCGGGTGATCGAGGGCGTGACCACCACGGGGGCGTTCTTCTCCTTCATCACCGCGTTGATGATGGCCTACCGGCCGTTGAAGGCGCTCGCGAACCTGAACACGGTCATCCAGGAAGGAATGGGCGCCGCCCAGCGCCTGTTCGACGTGCTGGACACGCGCCCCGCCATCACCGACGCACCCGACGCCCAGCCGCTGCTGTTGTCGGGCGGGCATGTGCGGCTGGAGGGGGTCACCTTCCGCTACGACGCCGCCGAGACCGACGAGCGCCCGGCGCTGCACGGCCTGGATCTGGACGTTCCGGCGGGCAGGACCGTGGCGCTGGTGGGGCCGTCGGGGTCCGGCAAGTCGACGGTCATGAACATGATCCCGCGCTTCTACGACGCCACCGAGGGGCGGGTGACCGTCGACGGCCAGGACGTGCGGGCGGTCACGCTGGACAGCCTGCGTGACGCCGTGGCGCTGGTCAGCCAGGAGGTGGTTCTTTTCGACGACACGGTGGCCGCCAACATCGGCTTCGGGAAGCCCGGCGCAACGCGGGAGGAAATCGAGACCGCCGCCCGCAACGCCGCCGCGCACGAGTTCATCGCGGCGCTGCCCCAGGGCTACGACACCATCGTCGGCGAGCGCGGCCTGAAGCTGTCCGGCGGCCAGCGCCAGCGCCTGTCCATCGCCCGTGCCATGCTCAAGAACGCCCCCATCCTGCTGCTGGACGAGGCGACCAGCGCGCTCGACACCGAAAGCGAACGGCAGGTGCAGGGGGCGTTGGAAGACCTGATGCGCGGCCGCACAACGCTGGTCATCGCGCACCGCCTGTCCACGGTGACCAATGCCGACCTGATCCACGTCATCGACGCCGGGCGCCTGGTGGAGAGCGGCACGCACGAGGATCTGCTGCGCAAGGGCGGCGCATACGCGCGGCTCTACCAGCTTCAGTTCGCCGCCGAACAGGCGCCGGGGCAGGGCGGAGAGGATATCGCCCTTGCGCCTTAGGTCTCAGGGCAGCGTTCGCGAAGGTCTGCGACTTTACAACCGTGCACCTACGGGCTAAGCGGATGTATGGGAGCACTTGAAACGCGCCCCTGGTTCCGGTCCATAAGGTCCTGCTCATGATGCACAGCGGCTCCTCCGTTCCCACCCTTCCCCTGGCACGCACGCTCTTTCCCGCCCGCGTCCATCCGGCGGCGCAGGCTGCGGTTCTGGTGGGACTGGGCGTGCTGGTGCTGACGCTGTCGGCGTGGGTGCGGGTGCCGTTCTGGCCCGTGCCGATGACCCTTCAGACCCTGGCTGTCCTGCTGCTGGCAAGCGCCTATGGCGCGCGACTCGGGACGGGTACCGTGCTGGCCTATCTGGCGGCGGGAGCGGCCGGGCTGCCGGTCTTTGCCGGGACGCCGGAGCGCGGCATCGGCATCGCGTACATGATGGGCCCCACGGGCGGCTACCTGATGGGTTTCGTGCTGGCTACCGCCCTGGTGGGCGCGCTGGCGGACCGCGGATGGGACCGCCGGCTGTTCGGCGCGGGCCTCGCCTTGACGCTGGGGCTGACGGTGATCGTAGCCGCTGGCGGGGCGTGGCTCGCGGCGCTGATCGGCCCGGCCGAGGCGCTGGCGGTGGGCGTGGTGCCCTTCCTTCCGGCGGAGGTGGTGAAGGTCTGCCTCGGCATGTGCCTGCTGCCCGCCCTGTGGGCGCTGGTGGAGCGGCGGCGCGAGCAGCCTGGAGCATTTCCGATCAGGCGCGGTCGCACCTGATCGGCGGTGTGCGCGCTTCCGCGCGCGCCTTCGGCTTCAGGCGCCACTAAGGGGCACGCGCCTGACCGGCGCGGGGGCGCCGTCGCGACCCTATTCGCTCTTTTTCGATCGCGTTTGATCGCAGGGCATTAGCGGGGCGGGCAGGTCTCCAGCATCCTGAGGGTGCGCTCGTCGGTGCCCAGCAGGGCCAGCGGGTCTGCGACCCCCTGTTCCTCGAGCCACTGAACCTGAAGACGGAACGCCTGGCCCTCCAGTTCGGCACGGCAGCGGGCCGTCTTGTCCAGGCCGTTGTGAAGCTGGACGTGGTGGACGATTTCGTGCAGCAGGTAGCTGGCGTCCTCCAGCCGCGACAGATCGCAGGCGTCATCGAGCAGGACGACGCCGGTCGCGGGATCATAGGCGCCCCGGACGCCCGGCGCGTCCTCGAAGCGGAAACCCGGAAAGCAGCGCCGGCGAAGGTCCGCCTGGTCGGTGCGCGCCACCACGGGGGGCGGGGGTGCCGGTACTTCGATTTCCGCCGCAACCCAGTGCGTCATGTCGCGCACCGTGGTGTCGGTGGAGCCGGCACCGACCGGCCCTGAAAGAAGCAGAAGCGCCAGCACGGCGCAGAGAATGCGCGATGGCGCCATGACAGCCCTCCATCGTCCCGGCTTCGCTTAAGAATAGCGTGCACCGCAGCTGCCGTCGTCCGATCAGGGGTGGGGCGTCCTACTCCGCCCCGTCCTCGTACTGCATCTGCTGCCTGGGGAAGTCCGCCTTCGGCCCGATGGCGCGGCGGTCGCGCTTGAAGGCGGGGTCGGTCTGCATGTAGAGCGACAGAAGCCGCGCCATGGCCTCCAGGCTCTTCATGTGGGTGCGCTCCCAGCCGTGGCTGCCGTCGACGGCGAAGCAGACCAGGGCGGCGCGGATGTCGTTGCCCGCCTCCAGCGCCGAGGCGGCGTCCGAGCGGTAATAGCGGAAGACGTCGCGCTCGTGCTCGATTCCGAACTCCCTGCACAGCCCGATCAGCCGGCGCGTCAGGTGCCAGTCGAAGGGACCCGTCATGTCCTGCATGGCAACGGTCACGCCGTATTCGCTGGTGTTCTGGCCAGGCGCGATGGTGCCGTTGTCCACCGAGACCATTTCGGCCACGTCGCCGTGCAGGATCGACGAGGCGCCAACACCCACTTCCTCGGAGATGGTGAACAGCAGGTGGCAGTCCACGGGCAGCTCCACGCCGTTGTCCTGGACGGCCTTGGCGGCGGCCAGCATGGCGGCGACACCCGCCTTGTCGTCCAGGTGGCGGGAGTTGATGAAGCCCGTGTCCGTGATTTCCGGCTGGGCGTCGATGGAGACGTGGTCGCCGATGTTGATGCCGACGTGCTGAAGGTCGGCCTTGGTGTGGCAGAATTCGTCCACCCGCACTTCCACGTTCTGCCAACTGGTCGGCTGGGTGTCGATTTCCTCGTTGAAGGCGTGGCCGGAGGCCTTGAGCGGCATGATCGTGCCGCGGAAGGTCTTGTGATCGTCGCCATAGATGGTGCAGCGCGCGCCTTCGGCGAAGCGGGCCGACCAGTGGCCGATCATCGCCAGTTCCAGGCGGCCGTTGTCCTTCAGGCCCTTGACGATGGCGCCCAGCGTGTCGACGTGGCCGATGATGGCGCGGTCGGGGCTGTAACGCACGCCGGGAAGGTTGGCGCGGATGGCGCCCCGGCGGGTCAATTCATAGTCGATGCCCATGCTCTCAAGCTCGCCGCAGACATAATGGACGATGGTGTCCGTCATGCCCGTCGGGCTGGGCGTGTTGAGCATCATGAAAAGGACACGGAGCAGGTAATCGGTGTCCACCTCCAGGCGGCGCAAGTCACTCTCCCTTGATCTGGTTGGACCGGTCGGCGAGCGGCGCGAAGCGCGTCTGCGGGAACAGCAAGTCGATAAAACGCTCGGCCGTCGGTTGGGGTTCATGGTTGGCGAGGCCGGGGCGCTCGTTGGCCTCGATGATCACGTAGTCCGGGCCCGCGACGTCGGGCACCAGGAAGTCGAACCCCACCACGGGAATGTCCAGCGCCCGCGCGCCCTTGACGGCGGCTTCCACCAGCGTGTGGTGCAGGCGCTCGGTCACGTCGTGGATGGTGCCGCCGGTGTGCAGGTTGGCGGTCTTGCGCACGACGATCTCGCGCCCGTCCGCAGGCACAGAGTCCCAATCCAGGCCCTCGTCGGCGAGGCAGCGTTCGGTCTCAGCGTCGGTCGGGATGCGGCTTTCCCCGCCGGTGGCCGCGGCGCGGCGGCGGCTCTGGTGCTCGATCAGGGTGCGCAGCGTGTCGCGGCCGTTGCCGGTGATGGCGGCGGGGCGCCGGGTGGCGGCGGCCACGACCTTGCTGTCGATGACGATGATGCGCAGGTCCTGACCCGCGCAGAATTCCTCCAGCAGCACGGTCTCGCAGAAGCGCCGGGCTTCCCCGACCGCGCGTTCGACGGCCTCGGCGTCGGACAGGTCGACCGAAATACCCTGGCCCTGTTCCCCGCGCGCCGGCTTGACCACCAGCCGCCCGCACCGCTGAAGGAAGGCCGCGTTGTCCTCCGCCGCGCCGGCCGCCTGCTGGCGTGGCACGCGCAGGCCGGCCTTTTCCAGCAGGCGGCGCGTGACAGCCTTGTCGTCGCAGCGCGACATGGCGATGGCGGTGGTCAACTCGGTCAGGCTTTCGCGGCAGACGATGGACCGCCCGCCGTGGGACAGCGCGAAGTATCCTGCTTCCTCGTCCAGCACCTCCACCGCGATGCCGCGCCTGCGGGCCTCGTCGACGATGATGCGGGCGTAGGGGTTGAGGTCGGCTTCCGGCTCGGGCCCGATGAACAGGCGCTCGTTGATGGAATTCTTGTGCTTGAGCGTGAACACGGGCACGCGCTCGAAGCCCAGTTTTTCGTACAGGCGGATCGCCATCTCGTTGGTGTGCATGACCGACAGGTCCATGAAGGCCCGCCCGCGCGCCTGGTAATGCTCCGCCAACTGGCGCACCAGCGCCTCGCCGATGCCGGGCAGGTGGGTCTGCCCGTCCACGGCCAGCGCCCACAGCGAGGAGCCGTTGTCCGGGTCGTTGAAGGCGCGCTTGTGGTCGACGCCGGTCACCACGCCGACCACGTCCTCCGAGTGATCGTCCACGGCCACCAGCACCGTGACGACGCGCGAGTTGCGGTTGGCCCACAGGAAGTCGTCGGGGAAGGGCACCATGCCGCGGCTGGAGTAGATGCGGTTGACCTGGTCGCATTCCTCGGGCGTGCGCACCAGCCGTACCGTGAAGCCCTGCCGCCGCTGCCGCGCGGGGCGGTAGCGGTTGAGCCACAGGCGGAAGGTGTGGCTGGGGTCCAGGAACAGCTCCTGCGGCGCATGGGCCAGCGCCACATGCGGGTCGCGGATATAGAAGACGATGTCGCGCCGGCCTGGGCGCTCGGTGCGCAGCAGTTCGGCGGCGTCGCGCGGGTCGTCGAAGGTCTGCGCGAAGATCAGCCGCCCCCAGCCGCATTCCACCACGACGGCCTTGTCCATGGCGCGGGCGGCCGGATCGCGCGGCAACTCGCCCCAGTTCTTGAGTGACGGCGAAGCGTTGCTTTCCAGCCGGTGATGCTGGTGCGGCGGCGGGTGGGTCTTCTTGCCCATGAGGGTCGGCCTTCGGTCATCAACGGAAGGAACAGCGGGCGGGGCAGGAAGCGCGTCGGTCTACAGGTCGTGGGTCTGGAGCCACATCTCAAGCAGCGCCACCTGCCACAGCTTCGATCCGCGCAGGGGCGTGATGTGCCCGGTGGGATCGTCGAGCAGCATGTCCACGTAGTCGCGCCTGAACAGCCCGCGCTGGCGGGCAGCTCGGCTGTCCAGGTGGTCGCGCACGAAATCCAGGTACGGCCCCTGGATGTACTTCAACGCCGGCACGGGGAAATAGCCCTTGGGCCGGTCGATGACGCCCGACGGAATCACCTTCCGCGCGCCTTCCTTCAGCACCCATTTGCCGCCGTCGCGGACCTTCAACTCGGCGGGGATGCGGCCGGCCAGTTCCACCAACTCGTGGTCGAGGAACGGCACGCGCGCCTCCAGCCCCCAGGCCATGGTCATGTTGTCGACGCGCTTGACCGGGTCGTCCACCAGCATGACGGTCGTGTCCAGCCGCAGGGCCTTGTCCACGGCGCGGTCGGCGCCGGGCTGCCCGAAGTGCTCGGCGACGAAGGCGCGGCTGTGGTCGGTGTCGTCGACCATGCGCGGGTCGACGGCCTGGGCGACCTCCGCATGGTCGCGGTCGAAGAAGACGCGGGCGTAGTCGGCCACCGGATCGTTGCTGTCCAACAGCGGCGGATACCAGTGGTAGCCGCCGAACACCTCGTCGGCGCCCTGGCCGGACTGGACCACGTGGACGTGTTTCGACACCTCCTCCGATAGCAGAAAGAAGCCCACGTTGTCGTAGGACACCATGGGCTCGTTCATGGCGTCGAAGGTGCGTGGCAGGGTCTCGATCAGGCGGTCGGAGGGGATGAACAGCTTGTGGTGGTCAGTGCCGAAGTGCTCGGCCACCAGGTCGGAATACTGGAACTCGTCGCCCTTCTCGCCGCCGGCGGCCTCGAAGCCGACCGAGAACGTGTTGAGCCCCGTCTGCCCCTGTTCGGCCAGCAGCCCGACGATGAGGCTGGAATCGAGCCCGCCCGACAGCAGCACGCCGACGGGCACGTCGGACACCAGCCGGCGCTTCACGGCGACGCGCAGGGCGTCCATCACCATGTCCTGCCACTCCTCCGGCGACCGGCGCAGGTCGTCGCCCGTCTGCTGGACCTCCAGCGTCCAGTACCGCTGTTCGGATCGGGTACCGTCGGCGTCGATGCTCAGCACGGTCGCCGGCGGCAGCTTGCGCACGCCCTTGAGGATGGTGCGCGGCGCCGGCACGACCGCGTGAAAGGTCATGTAGTGGTGCAGGGCGATCGGATCGATGTCGGTATCGATCTCCCCGCGCCCGCCGGCCAGGATGGCAGGCAGGGCGGAGGCAAAGCGCAGGCCGCCCGGCACCTCGGCGGTGTAGAGCGGCTTGATGCCCAGGCGGTCGCGGGCCAGCGTCACGCGACCCGACTCGCGTTCCCAGATGCAGAAGGCGAACATGCCGTGAAAGCGCTTCACGCACATGGGCCCCCAGGCGTGGAAGGCTTTCAGGATCACTTCCGTGTCGCCATGGCTGAAGAAGCGGTATCCCTGCGCGGACAACTCCTCGCGCAGTTCGGGGTAGTTGTAGATGCAGCCGTTGAAGACGATGGCGAGGCCCAGGTCCGGGTCCGCCATGGGCTGCTGGGCGCTGTCCGACAGGTCGATGATCTTCAGCCGCCGATGGCCGAAGGCGATGCGCCCCTGTGCGAAGACGCCCGCGCCGTCAGGGCCGCGCCGGGCCAGGCGTTCCGCCATGCGCGAGACGGCCCCGGCATCCGCCACCCCGCCGTCGAACCGTATCTCGCCGCAGATGCCGCACATGGAACCGCCTCCGTCTTCGCCTGTACCGCCTTGAAAACGCTTGAGCAGGAGGAACGTCCCTGGAAGGTAGAGGCGCATCCGCCGCCGTTCAAGCACTCCACCGGATGCCATGTTCGGCGAAATGGACGGAAGTCTCTGGTCGCGCTACACTAAAGGCAGGATGCTGTCTCATTTTGTCGAAGACCCGGGCATGTTTTTGTCGCAGTTATAAGACAAAAGTCGTGCGACCATGACTTTTGGCCAGTCTTTGTTCGGTCCTGAGTCTCGGGTATGCTGCGCTCCGGCAAGAAACGCCGCGGCAAGGCGAACCGCGGACCGCCGTCCGACGGCCCGTTGCGGGGCCGCATGAGAGGGAATGATGCCGTCCTCCGAGATCTGCAAGGTCCTGGTCATCGACGACAACCCGTCCGACGTCGCGCTCGTGCATTTCGAGCTGGATGACGCGGCTCCGGGCGTCTACGAGGTGACCGGCGCCGAGACCCTGGCCGAGGGACTGGGCCATGTGGCGGAGCGCGAATTCGACGTGGCCCTTCTGGACATGGGCCTGCCCGACAGCCGCGGCATGGAGACCGTGCGCAGCTTCCTGGAGGCCGCGACCGACATCCCCGTGATCGTGCTGACGGGCCTCGACGACCCGCACATCGGCCTGCAGGCGGTGCAGGCGGGGGCGCAGGATTTCCTCATCAAGGGGCAGGTGCGCGGCGAGCTTCTGGAGCGCGCCATCGCGTATGCCCGCGAGCGCAAGGCCGTGGAAGGCGAGCTTCGGGAAAGCGAGAAGCGCCTGCGCACCATCCTGGAAACCTCGCCGGTCGGCGTCGCCATGACCCGCGCCGGCGGCTCAATCCTGTTCGCCAACACCCGCCTGGGCGAAATGCTGGGCGTGCCCCCGGAGGAACTGTTCGGCAGCCGGGCCGAGGACCACTACGTCGAGCCCGCCGAGCGCGTGCGGCTGGAGCGCGAAGTCTCTCACGGCGGTGTGGTGCTGGACCGCGAGATGAAGATGCTGCGCGGCGACGGCAGTGCCTTCTGGGTGCTGCTGTCCATGCAGCCCATCCAGTATGAAAACGACTACGCCCTGCTGGTCTGGCTCTACGACATCTCCTCGCGCAAGGAGGCCGAGGAGGCCATGGCCCGCGCCAAGGAGCACGCCGAGGCGGCGGCGCGGGCCAAGTCGGAGTTCGTGGCGGTGATGAGCCACGAAATCCGCACCCCCATGAACGGCATCCTCGGCATGGTGCGCCTGCTGCTGGACACCGAACTGTCGGAGCAGCAGCGCGACTACGCCGAAACCATCCGCTATTCGGGCGAGGCCCTGATGGCGATCCTCAACGACGTGCTCGACCTCTCCAAGCTGGAGGCCGGGCGCATGCAGCTGGACGAAACCGTGTTCGAGACGGCGCGCCTGCTGCACAGTGTCGTCGACCTGCTGGACGGCCGGGCGCGGGAAAAGGGCCTGGTGCTCGAGCACGACGTGGCCGAGGGCGTGCCAGAGGTGCTGGCCGGCGATGCAGGGCGGCTGCGCCAGGTGCTCCTCAACCTCATCAGCAACGCCATCAAGTTCACCGACGAAGGCGCGGTCAGCCTTGTCGTGGCACCGCAGGAGGCGCCGGCGGCGAGCGGCGGGGACCAGACTGGCCGCGTCGCCCTGCGGTTCGAGGTGCGCGACACCGGCATCGGGATCTCCACGCCGGCGCGCGAGCGCCTGTTCACCGCCTTCACCCAGGCCGACCAGTCCATCTCCCGCCGCTACGGCGGCACCGGTCTGGGGCTGGCGATCTGTCAGCGGTTCGTGGACCTGATGGGCGGCCGCATCGGTGTCGACAGCCGGGAAGGGCAGGGCAGCACCTTCTGGTTCGAGGTGGCCCTGCGCCGCGCCACCGAAGCGGAGGCCGCAGGGCCCCTCCGCGCCGCCGCCGCGGCCGACGGGACGGGGGCACGCGGCGCGCAACCCGCCGCAGCCGGCGGTGCGCCGGCGCGCCCGCTCCAGGTGCTTCTGGCCGAGGACAACATCGTCAACCGCAAGGTCGCCATGGCCTTCCTGGAGCGCGCCGGCCATGTGGTGACGGTGGCCCGCGACGGCTACGAGGCCGTGGCCCAGGCCGGGCGCGGCGGCTTCGACGTGGTGCTGATGGATGTCAGCATGCCCGGCATGGACGGCTACGAGGCGACCAGCCGCATCCGCTCCCTGCCGGACTCGCGCGGCCGGGTGCCCATTCTGGCGCTGACCGCCAGCGCCATGCGCGGCGAGGCGGAACGCTGCCGGGCCGCCGGCATGGACGGCTACCTCGCCAAGCCCATCGACGCCGATGTGCTGGAGCGCGAGATCGCCGCCGCCGCCGCCCGCTGGTCGGTCGCCGACGACAGCCTGTCGGGTGGCGACGCGACGGTCGACGGCGAGGGCGGCATCGGCGACGGGCTGGCCCTTCTGGAACCCGCCGCCTTGCGGGGGCTGGAAGGGCAGCTGGGCCGGGAATACCTGGAGGAGCTTCTGCGCGAGTTCCTTGTCCAGGCGCGGCGTTACCTGGACCTGGCCGAGGCGGGGGTGGCCGCGCCGCGCCATCCCGATACCCTGCGTGCCGCGCACGACCTGAAGTCCACCAGCATTAACTTCGGCTTCCGCCGCCTGGGCGCCCTGGCCGAATCCCTGGAGGTGGCGTGCCGGAACGATGATGCCGAAAGCGTGCGCGACGTCGCGGATGCTCTTCCCGCGTGCCTGGATGCGTCGCTGCGGGCGGTGACGGACCTCTATCCGGACGTGCGCCTCGCGGCCGAGTAGGCCAACTCCGCGTTTTTTCAGCCTCTTCCCCTGTGTCCCCGTCGCTTGCGGGGATAAAACGGCCGGCTGCCGGTTGTGTTTCCGTGCGCGCGGCATTAGGGTTTTGGGATACAACGACGTTTTCCCGCGATGGTCATCCTCCGGATGGGGCCGGTTCCTGTCGTCGCGGTATGTTTCACAGGGGGCGGTCGGACACGCCGATGGGGACAAATATCCTGCTGGTCGAGGACAATCCGGGCGACGCCCGGTTGATCCAAGTATTGCTGGCCGAGGAGGCCGGCTCGGAATTCCACCTGACGCACGTTGAGCGGCTGACGGACGCCTGCGAACTTGTCAAGCAGGAGGAATTCGCCTGCGTGCTGCTCGACCTGTCGCTGCCCGACAGCCAGGGGCTGGAAACCGTGGAAGGCCTGCGCAAGACGGGGCTGGACGTGCCGGTGGTCGTGCTGTCGGGCCTGGACAACGAGGAGGTGGCCCTGGCTGCCCTGCAATCGGGCGCGCAGGACTACCTGACCAAGGGCCGCGCCGACGGGATGCTGCTCAAGCGGTCCATCCTGTATGCCATCGAGCGTCACCGGACGCGCAAGCAGCTGCTGCTGGCCGAGGCCGCCTTCAAGTGCACCGACACGGGCATCATGGTCATGGACGCCGGCTGGCGGGTGATCCGCGTCAACCCCGCCTTCACCCGCGTCACCGGCTACGATCCCGACGAGGTGATCGGGCACAAGCCGCAGGTGCTGTCGTCGGGCGTGCATGACGCCGAGTTCTACGACGACCTGTGGGCGTCGCTCGACGCAAACGGGGCGTGGGAGGGCGAGATCTGGAATCGCCGCAAGAACGGCGAGGTCTACCCGGAGTGGCTGCGCATCAACGCCGTCGCCGATGAACAGGGCGGCATAACGGGCTATGTCGCCATCCTGTCGGACATCACGCACCGCAAGAAGGCTGAGACCGAGCTTCTGCGCCAGGCGACGCGCGATCCGCTGACCGGCCTTGCGAACCGGCAACTGTTCATGCATGTGCTGGAAGACAGCGTGGAGCGCGCCAGTTCCATGGAGCGCGCCTGCGCCGTTCTGTTCATCGACCTGGACGGCTTCAAGGAGGTCAACGACCGCTGGGACCACGCCGTCGGCGACGAACTGCTGAAGGAAGTCGCCCGCCGCCTGCGCGGCACGGTGCGTGTTTCCGACGAGGTGGCGCGGCTTGGCGGCGATGAGTTCACCGTCGTGCTGACCGAGGTGCGCGAAACCCAGGACGCCGCCCGCGTGGCGGAAAAGATCGTCGCGGCCGTGGCGGAGCCCTACACCCTGTCGGCCGGGACGGCAGAGGTGTCGGCATCCGTGGGCATCGCCGTCTATCCGGCCGACGCGACGGCGGCGGAAGACCTGGTGCGCTGCGCCGACCAGGCCATGTACAGCGCCAAACGGGCGGGCAAGAACCGCTACCGGTTCTATTCCGCCGCGCATAATACACCCGAACGGCCGCATTTCGCGGTCCAATAAGCATAGAAAACAGGTTGAACTTCATGCCCTATGGAGAACGAGCGGGAATGGCCCTGAGCGGGAGCGTTGCGGGTACGATGGACATACTGCTGGTCGAGGACAATCCGGGCGACGCCCGCCTCGCGGCGGAGGCCTTCAAGGAAGGCACCATCCCGACCCAACTCCATGTGGTGCAGGACGGCATCGAGGCGATGTCCTTTCTGCGGCGCGAGGCTCCCTACGAGTCCGCGCCGCGGCCGGATTTGGTGCTGCTGGACCTCAACCTGCCCCGCAAGGACGGCCGCGAGGTTCTGGCCGAGATCAAGGAAGACCCTCTGCTGCGCCGCCTGCCGGTCATCGTGCTGACCACCAGCCAGGCGGAAACCGACATTTCCCGCTCCTACGAACTCCACGCCAACTGCTACATCGTCAAGCCGGTGGACTTCGACCGCTTCATCGACGTGGTGAAGGGGATCGAGGACTTCTGGTGCTCGCTGGTGAAGCTGCCGCCGACGGCGTGAGGGTGGCCCTCTGCCTCTTTAGCGTGTCTTTATGATTGTTTGCGCGGTTTTGTTGATGAATCCGTGCTACGGTCAGCGGGTACACGTTGGAAGAGAGGGGGATTGCATGACTTTCAAGAGCAACGCGGCCGCTGGCATTCTTGCCCTGGGGCTGGGCATGGGCGGCCTCGCGGGTGGCGCTGGGGCGGCGGAGTCGCCATGCCAGGGTTCGCTGGACTATCTGAACACCGCCTACGAGTCCGCGCCCGGCATGGTGGCCGCCTTCGACGCGACGCTGAAGGGCCTGAAAGACCTGCCGCCCGGCTACACCTACGGCGGCAAGACGACCAACCCCTGGGCCTCGGCGAAGGACGGGAAGGCGCTCAAGGACGCGGTGGTCGACTTCTACGATCAGGTCTGCACCCTGCTGCCCCAGATCGTCGGCACCAACGACAACGCCCTTGATTCCATCCAGTATTTCGCGTGGCTGTACTGCCACAATGCCCACGGCCGGCAGCTGGTGGACGGCACCTACCAGGCCAAGGACGGCAGCAAGGTCACGGCGGTCCGCGACTTCCTCATCAAGTTCAACGGGGAATACAAGGCGCACATGGACAGCGCGGCCTCCACGACCTACGTGCCCGAGTGGGCTGCCGACCCGCGGCTGGAGATCGGGGACTACGTCAAGACCAAGGCGTCCGAATACAGCAGCTGGAACGACTTCTTTGCCCGCAACCTGAAGTTCAACGAGGAAACCGGCACCTATCCGTCGCGCCCGGTGACGATGCCAGGGCGTGACTACGTGATCGTCTCGCCCACCGACTGCATCATGAACCCGCTGGTTCAGGTGGTGAAGTCCGAGGCCGGTGCCGTCGACCGCAAGCTGGTGGAAAACCCGCTCCAGAACGACACGGTGCTGGACGTCAAGGGCATCCCGCTGTCGGTGGATGACCTGCTGGCGGGCGCGCCGGCGGACCTGAAGGCCAAGTTCCCCGGCGGCACGGGCCTCGCCTGCGTGCTGATGCCCAACACCTACCACCACTTCCACAGCCCCGTGGACGGTGTGATCCAGTATGCCGAGATCGTCGAGGCCGGCACGCCCGCGGCTTTCGGGACCTTCGGTTACAGCGACTGGCCGAACTGGGTGCCGATGGACGGCAACGTCGGCCGCCCCGGCACCGACTTTAGCCAGTTCCAGGGCTTCACGCGCGGCGTCATCATCATCAGGGTGGAATACGCCAACCTGCCGGGCAAGACGCCGGAGATGCTGACCGGCTACGTCGCGTCGGTCCCGGTGGGGCTGGACACGGTCGGCTCGGTCGTCTTGGCCGACGGTGTGGAAAAGGGCGCCATCGCGAAGAAGGGCGTCACCGAGTTCGGCAACTTCTATTTTGGCGGATCGCTGAACATCCTGCTGTTCTCGCCCATCGAAGGCTTCGACGGCGCCACCATGGTCAGCCCGGCGGTGCAGACGCGCATGGGCAACCAGATCGGCATCCTCAACACGCCCTATCCCGCGCCCAAGACCCCCTGGACGCCGGACAGCTGAGGGCCGTTCATCGCTGAAGGGAGCGGCTTGCGCCGTGCGGGCTGAACGGGTGTCGGCGAAGGGAGCGGCTTGCGCCGCGCGGGCTGCCGCATGTTTCTTTTTGCGCGCCTCAGGCGCGACCCCGCTCGGGAGGCACAGCCTCCCGAACCCTCCAGTTTTTTGGGAGTTGAGGAAGGCGGTTATTCATTTGATAATAAATGCGGCAGGATGGCCGGCAGCGTATGTGGATTCCTGCTTTCGCAGGAATGGCGAATATTTCCAGAAATAATTACAAGTCACCTCTGAGAAGGCAGGGAAAGCTTCCGGAGGCTGAAATTTTCCTGTTCCAATCAAATATTCGAAACGTTTTATTCAAAACCCAGTCACCACCGCGGTCCGCCAATAAGCGGGTGTGGGCGCGCCGCGCCCACGGAGAAAGCGGGGTTTGGGGCGCCGCCCCAAGCGCGCAGCGCTCAAACAGAAACGGCCGGGCACATCGCCCGGCCGTTTCCATTCTTGACCGTCGCGCGACGGCCTCAGCCCGGCTGCGGGGTCTGGGTCTGGAGGGCCAGCGCGTGGAGGTCGCCGCCCATTTTCCCCTTGAGCGCACCGTAGACCATCTGGTGTTGCTGCACCCGGCTCTTGCCTTCGAAGGCCGACGACACGACCAGGGCGGCGTAGTGGTCGCCGTCGCCGCGCAGGTCCTCGATGGTCACTTCCGCGTCGGGAAAGGCTTCCTTGATCAGCTTCTCGATTTCAGCGGCTTCCATGGCCATGGGCATGCATCTCCAGTCTGGGACCCGAGGCCCTCGCGTTGCCGCGAAAGCCGCCGGGATCGGGGTTATTCGGCCGGCACGCCGCCGGGTTCGACCACCTCGGCCGACATCAGCTCGGGCAGCCAGCGTTCGTTGATGGCGCGCAGCTCGCTCACCGTCGGGCCGGCCTCGCCGTTGACGACGATGGCGTCGCCGTTGGTGTAGCCGAGGACGCGGACGGGCACGCCCGCCTTCTCGGCAGCGCCGGTGACGGCCGGCACGTCGTTTTCCTTCACCGTTACAATGTAGCGCCCCTGGTCCTCGCCGAACAGATAGGCGTGGCGCGGCCCGGGGTCGCAGGTGATGTCAAAGCCGATGCCCGACGCCATGGCCATCTCGGCCAGCGCGATCATCAGCCCTCCGTCGGAAACGTCATGGCAGGCGGTGACGCTGCCCGCGCCGATCAGGCCGCGCACGAAGTCGCCCACCTTGCGCTCGTGCGCCAGGTCCACCGGCGGCGGGGCGCCTTCCTCGCGGCCCAGCAGTTCGCGCAGGTACAGCGAGTTTGCGATCCAGCCCGAGCCGCGCTCGCCCAGGGTCTCGCCCAGGACCACGATGATCTCGTCGGAGGCCTTGAAGGGCACGGTCGCCATGCGGTCCAGGTCGTCGATGAGCCCGACCGCGCCGATGGCCGGCGTCGGCATGATGGGCTGGCCGGCGGTCTCGTTGTAGAGCGAGACGTTGCCCGACACGACGGGGAAGTCCAGTGCCTTGCAGGCCTCCGCCATGCCCTGGCAGGCGCCGACGAACTGGCCCATGATCTCGGGCTTTTCGGGATTGCCGAAATTCATGTTGTCGGTGATCGCCAGCGGACGCGCACCGACGGCCGTCAGGTTGCGCCAGGCTTCCGCCACGGCCTGCTTGCCGCCCTCGACCGGATCGGCCTGGACGTAGCGCGGCGTGCAGTCGGTGGTGGCGGCGAGCCCCCGGTTGGTGCCGTGGATGCGCACCACGCCGGCATCGCCGCCGGGGCGCACGACGGTGTCGCCCATCACCATGTGGTCGTACTGCTCCCAGATCCAGCGGCGGCTGGCAAGGTCGGGGCAGCCGACCAGCTGGGTCAGCGCCTCTTTCCACGGCACTTCCGGCGTTTCGTTGGCGCGCACGCCGCGGGTTTCGCGCTTGATCTCGTGCGGGCGGTCGTATTCGGGCGAGGCCTGGGCCAGCGGGTCGATCGGCAGGTCGCCGACGGTCTCGCCGTGCCACTTCAGCACCATGCGGCCGGTCTCGGTCAGGTGGCCGATCACCGCGAAGTCCAGCTCCCACTTGTGGAAGATGGCCTGCGCCAGCTCTTCCTTGCCGGGCTTGAGGACCATGAGCATGCGCTCCTGGCTCTCCGACAGCATCAGCTCATAGGGCGTCATGCCCTCTTCGCGCATGGGCACGCGGTCAAGCTCAAGCTCCACGCCCAGACCGCCCTTGGACGCCATCTCGAAGGACGACGACGTCAGGCCGGCCGCGCCCATGTCCTGAATGGCGACGATGGCGTCGGTCGCCATCAGCTCCAGGCACGCCTCGATGAGCAGCTTTTCGGTGAACGGGTCGCCGACCTGGACGGTGGGGCGCTTTTCCTCGGACTTCTCATCAAACTCGGCCGACGCCATGGTGGCGCCGTGGATGCCGTCGCGGCCGGTCTTCGAACCCGCGTAGACCACCGGGTTTCCGATGCCGGCGGCGGCGGAGTAGAAGATCTTGTCGGCGGGCGCGATGCCCACCGTCATGGCGTTGACCAGGATGTTGCCGTTGTAGCTGGCGTGGAAGTTGGTCTCGCCGCCGATGGTCGGCACGCCGACGCAGTTGCCGTAACCGCCGATGCCGGCGACGACGCCCGCCACCAGGTGCCTGGTCTTGGCGTTGTCGGGGCTGCCGAAGCGCAGCGCGTTCAGGTTTGCCACCGGCCGCGCGCCCATGGTGAAGACGTCGCGCAGGATGCCGCCCACACCCGTCGCCGCGCCCTGGTAGGGCTCGATGAAGGACGGATGGTTGTGGCTTTCCATCTTGAAAACGGCCGCCAGCCCCTCGCCGATGTCGACGATGCCGGCGTTCTCGCCCGGCCCGCAGATGACCCAGGGGGCCTCCGTCGGCAGGGTCTTCAGCCACTTCTTGGACGACTTGTAGGAACAGTGCTCCGACCACATGACGGAGAAGATGCCAAGCTCCGTCAGGTTGGGCTCGCGGCCCATGATGTCGAGCACAAGCTTGTATTCGTCGTCGGTCAGGCCGTGCTGGGCGACGACCTCGGGGGTGATCTCGCTCACGACAGGGCCTCCAGCAGGGACTTGAACATGGGCACGCCGTCGGTGCCGCCCAGGTGTTGGTCGATCAGGCGCTCCGGGTGCGGCATCAGGCCGAGCACGGTGCGGTCGCGGTTGAACAGGCCGGCGATGTTGTTGCGGCTGCCGTTGATGTTGGCGTCGGCGTCCACCGTGCCGTCGGGCTGGCAGTAGCGGAAGGCCACCTGCCCGGCGTCCTCGATGGCGGCCAGCGTCTCGTCGTCGGCAAAGAAGTTGCCGTCGTGGTGGGCGACTGGATAGCGCACCACCTGGCCGTCCGCATACCCGCGCGTGAAGTCGCTGTCGGCGCTTTCCACCGTCAGGTGGACGTCCTTGCAGATGAACTTCAGGTCGCGGTTGCGCATCAGCGCGCCGGGCAACAGGTGCGACTCGGTGAGGATCTGGAACCCGTTGCAGATGCCCAGCACCCGCACGCCCTTGTCGGCGGCGGCCTTCACGCCCGCCATGACGGGGGAGTGCGCGGCCATGGCGCCCGATCGCAGGTAGTCCCCGTAGGAGAACCCGCCGGGCACGACGATCAGGTCCAGGTCGGAGGGCACCTCGGTCTCGCGGTGCCAGAGCATGAGGGGCTTGGTGCCCGCAACCCGCTCCAGCGCCACCGCCACGTCGCGGTCGCAGTTGGAGCCGGGGAATACGATGACGGCGGCTTTCATGTCGTCGATCGGCCTTTTCGAAGGAATGCGGCTGGCGTGGACCGGCGGGCGATCAGCCCTCGATCTCGACCGTGTAGTTCTCGATCACGGTGTTGGCGAGCAGCTCGCGGCACATGCGGTCCACCGCTTCGCGGGCCTTGGCCGGGTCGGTCTCGGCCAGGTCCACCTCGATGTACTTGCCCTGGCGGACGTCCTCGACGCCCGTGAAGCCCAGCGCGTCCAGCGCGTGGGAGACGGCCTTGCCCTGCGGGTCCAGAACTCCGGGCTTGAGCGTGACGTGTACCTTGGCTTTCACGGCCTGACGTCCTTCCTTCTGACGGTCTGCATCTGCGAGTGTAACGGTCTGTCGCGAAGCGGGCCGGCGCGCATTTTCGGCGGCCGGCCCGGAATCTTACTGCACGGTGTCGGTGCCCTGCACGTCGGCCGGGCCGCTCTCGGGCAGGATGCCCAGGCGCCGCGCGACCTCCTGGTAGGCGCCCTCGACGTTGCCCATGTCGCGGCGGAAACGGTCCTTGTCCAGCTTCTCGTTGGTCTTGGCGTCCCACAGGCGGCAGTTGTCGGGGCTGATCTCGTCGGCCAGCACGATCTGCATGTCGCCGTTCTCGTGCCACAGGCGGCCGAATTCCAGCTTGAAGTCCACCAGCTTGATGCCGATGCCCAGGAACAGGCCGGACAGATAGTCGTTCACGCGCAAGGACAGCGCGACGATCTCGTCCAGTTCCTGGATGGTGGCCCAGCCAAAGGCCGTGATGTGCTCTTCCGAGACCATCGGGTCGTTCAGCTGGTCGTTCTTGAAGTAGTACTCGACGATGGAGCGGGGCAGGGCGGTGCCTTCCTCGATCCCGAAGCGCTTGGAGATGGAGCCGGCGGCGATGTTGCGGATCACCACCTCGATGGGGATGATCTCCACCTCGCGCACCAGTTGCTCGCGCATGTTCAGACGGCGGATGAAGTGCGTCGGCACGCCCATCTGGTTCAACCGGTTCATCAGGTATTCGCTGATGCGGTTGTTCAGCACGCCCTTGCCGGTGATCGTGCCCTTCTTCTGGTTGTTGAAGGCGGTCGCGTCGTCCTTGAAATACTGGACGATGGTCCCCGGCTCCGGCCCCTCGAAGATGACCTTAGCCTTGCCTTCGTAAATCATTCTGCGTCGTGCCATGGCCGTCGTCCGGTGGATGGCTTCCGCGCGCGGAGCTGTCGACGCGGAAGCGGAAAAACGAAGCGGGCGGGCGGAAGCCCCGTCCCGCCCGCCTGGGTGTGATCCGCGGTGTATAGCAGGGAGCGCCCGAAGGTACAACGGCCCATGCGGCTGTCCGGCATTCCCGCCGCCGCCGCCCGCTCACTCGCCGAATGCGCTAGGATCGCCGCCGGTTGCATCCCCTGGGCTGTCGCACCCTGTGCGGTAATACTTTTGACATAAGCGCACATTGTGCGTATAATGCCTTCATCCACACCACGGTCGAATGACCGGACCGCCAAGCACGGCCCGGCCCTCAATGAAAGGGAGGGCGCCATGACCCGCAAAGCCACCAGCCACTACGAAGGCAAGATTCTCGGTCAGACCACCCGTCTGTTCCGCCGCATCCCCTATGACGACGACGAGGGCGGGGGGCGCGGCAAGTCGCTGACCGTCAGCCCGCTCGACCTGCCGCCGGCGCTGGTCTACCAGTGGGACAACGGCGAAGGCGGGGTGATGACCGACCCCGTGGAGGTCGCCCGCTACGCCATGCATCACGAGGCCGCGCACGTGCGCGTGGCGGCGGTGCATCCCGGCGAACGCTGACCGCCGCGTCACTCCGCCACCGGTTCGAATGCCGCGCGATCCGGCCGGCCGGGCGCGAACAGCCAGACCGGCCGCGCCTCCTCGCCGCGCCCGATGGCCGGCAGGGCGAGCAGGCTGCTCGACACCGTTCCGAACCCGTTTTCCAAGGTGAAACACATGGCGCCGGAGGCCCGGACCTCCGGCGCCGTGTCGTTCGACGCCAGCAGCGCCGCCCAGGCGTCCCAGTCGCCGGCGTCCGGGTCCGGTGCCGGCGCGGCGCGGAAGCGGGGCAGGTGGTGGGCGATGCGGGCGTCATGGGCGGTGTCGTCCAGGTCGTGGGCCGTCAGCATGTGGACACCGTCGGGAATCGGCGCGGCCTGAATGCTCGTGCCGTCGTTCTTCAGCCAGAAGGCATCGCGGTTGTCGGCGATGACCATGTTGAAGGGGCGGTAGGCGTCGGGGTCCAGGTGCGACAGGGCCTCGACCGCGTCCACCGCGTCGGCATGGTCCAGCGCCTCCAGCACCAGTTCGCCGCGGCTGCGCTTGCCCGGCGCGGGCCCGAGCGTGTTGACACGGTTGAGCACCGCCGCGGCCAGGCCGGTGTCGTTGACGCCCATCCAGGTGCCGCCGGCCAGCTCGTCCAGGCCGGCGCGCACCTCCGGCCGGTCCGGCCAGTGGCGCGCGGGCGGCGCCCAGGGGCGGTCGCGCATCTCGTCGCGGTTGGCCCCTACCACGATCGGCCACGGGTGATCGGAGCGGCGCAAGATCACGACGGAGCACATGGGGCTATCCTTCCAAAAATTACTACACCTGGGGGTGGGCAGCCTGTATAAGGGGCGGGAAATTTCAACGCCGGCTGTTGCGCGCCCAGCGCGGAATCGCCAATTCATTCAAAGACCAAGTGACTGGGGATTTGCCTACCATGAGCGACGCCTTCAGCGAACGGGAAAAGGGCTTCGAGGCGAAGTTCCAGCATGACCAAGAGCTGGAATTCAAGATCAACGCCCGCCGCGACAAGCTGTTCGGCCTGTGGGCCGCCGAGGCCATGGGCATGGCCGGTGGCGGTGCCGAGGCCTATGCGCGCTCGGTGGTGGCCGCGGACCTGGAAGAGAAGGGTGACGACGACATCATCCGCAAGGTCCTCCGCGACCTGGAGCAGCATGACGTCGACATGACCGAGGGCCGCCTGCGCATCAAGCTGGACAAGTTCCACGCCGAGGCGCGCCGCCAGATGATGGCCGAGATCGAGCAGGGCAAGTCCCAGTAGACAGGGCCTGTGCCGGCGCCCGGCGTCGGACGGCACGATGACGACGCGGCTTCCGCCCTGGCGGAGGCCGCGTTCTTTTTGTTGTGTGCTCGAGCCCGCGCGCCTTAGGCTTCCGGCATCATGCAGAGTCTTGCCGCGCCCGCCGACTCCCCGCTGCCGCCGATCCAGCCCGCCGACCCGCTGGAGGCGGACCTCTGCCCCGACATCGAGCGCGCGGCGAGCGCGCTCTACGCCAAAACAGACCATGGCTGGCTGGTCGGCCAGGCGGCGCCGGCGGAGGTCTACGTGCGGGCCGCCGAGCAGGGAAACCTGCTTGTCGCCCGCGCCGCCGCCGATCCGCCGGCGCGCCGGCCGGTGGCGTTCGTGCTGGTGCGGCCGGTCGGGCCGGATGTCCTCTATGTGGCGGAACTGGCGGTGCTGCCGGCCTTCCAGGGGCGGCGCCTGGGCGCCCGGCTGCTGGATGCCGCCGAGGATGTGGCGCGGGCGCGCGGCGGCCGCTGGCTGCTGCTGCGGACGTTCCGCGCCGTGCCGTGGAACGCGCCCTACTACCGGCGGCTTGGGTTCGGCGATCCGCCGCCGGGCCTGTCGGAAGAGGCGCTCGGCGAGATGTCCCGCATTGCCGGGAAGGAGGCCACTCACGGTCTTTCGGACGACACCCGCCTTTTCATGGCGCGCGCGGTGCGCGGCCGTTAATCCTCGAACAGCCTGGCGCGCACGTCCTCGTCGGCGCCTTCCGGGTTCCAGCGCGACAGGAAGTCCTTCAGCGCCTTGTCCTTGGGGTCGGGCAGCACGATCTGCAGGCGCACCAGCAGGTCGCCGTGGCCCGATCCGTCCTTCCTGGGCGCGCCCTTGCCGCGCAGGCGCAAGGTTGTGCCGCCGTTGGAACCCTCGGGCACCGTCACGGCCACCCTGCCGGTGAGCGTCGGCACCGTGACCTTGGCGCCCAGCACGGCTTCCTTCAGCGTCACGGGGACGGAGGCGACCACATCGTCTGCGCCCTCGTAGCGAAACGGGCCGCCGGGCTTGATGGTGATTTCCACCAGCGCGTCGCCGGGTGTTGCGACCCCCGGCGTGCTCAGGCCCTGTCCCTTGAGGCGGAGCGTTGCGCCGTCCTCGCTGCGGGGCGGGATCTTGACGTCCAGCGTCTTGCCGTTGGACAGGCGCACCCGCCGCGTGGTGCCGGTGGCCGCTTCGGCAAAGCTGACGGTCAGGCGGTAGTGGCTGTCGGGCCCCTTGCGCGGCGGCGGGCGCGATCCGGCGCCGGGTCCGCCGCGGCCGCGGCTGGCGCGGGCGAAGATGTCGGAAAACAGATCGTCGTCGCCGAAGGCGGTGTCGAAGTCGAAGCCGAAGGGACCGCCGGTGCGGCTTCCGCCGCCGCCCGCCCCGGTGTTCCGCCAGCGATAGGACCCGCCGCCCGCGCCCCCGCCGAAACCCGGATGACGCGGGTTTCCGTCGGCGTCGACCTCGCCGCGGTCGTACCTGGCGCGCTTGTCGGCGTCGCCCAGCAGTCCGTAGGCGGCGTTGATCTCCTTGAAGCGGTCGGCGGCCTTGGTGTCGCCGGGGTGCAGGTCGGGGTGCATGGTCCGCGCCAGGCGGCGGTAGGCCTTCTTGATCTCGTCCTGCGAGGCGCTTTTGGAGACGCCGAGAACGGTGTAGGGATCGCGCATGCTGTCTTTCGCCGTCGTCGTCAGATGGCCGGATCAACGCGCACGAAGGCGCCCGGTGCGAACACGGGCGCCTTCAAGCGTCATCCGGGTGCGGGCAGGCCGGTCGGCCCGGCGCATGGTGCCGACGCGCGGCGGTGCCGCCTCAGCTGTCGACAATGCGCCAGGTGCCGTCCGGCTGCCGGCAGGCCGTACCGTAGGCCGTTTCGGCCCGGCCGTCGATATTAACCGTCGTGCGATACTGGCGGCAATAGGCGCCGGCGTCGGTGTAGCCGTCGCGGACCGGGGTATAGGAGCCGTAGTGGCCGCTCTGCGGGTTGTTCCAGGTGATGGTTTCGCCGACCGGCGCGGTGTAGGCGCGCTGCTGGGCCTGCATGGCGTATTCGCGGTCGGCGCGGTCGAGCGAGGCCCCCACCTCGCTGCCCAGCCACGCGCCCAGCATGGTGCCGGCCGCCGTCGCGGCGATCTGGCCGGTGCCGCCGCCGAACTGGCTGCCGAGCACGGCACCGCCGACGCCGCCCAGCACGGTGCCGGCCGTCTGCTTGGGGTTGTCCTGAATGCCCTGGCACGCCGTCAGGCCCAGCGACAGGGCAACGGCGGCGGCGGCGAAAGCGGGAGTTTTCCGGGTCAGTGTCAACATGGCCTCACAATCCGCTGGACGTGTCTATGCGTAAGGAATAGCGACCGATAATGGCAAAATGGCGGCCCATGACGGGGACTTCCTGGCAATCCCGTGGCAAGCGGCCCTTTTCAATGCCATGCATGGTCCACATAATCCGGGCCTGTAGCACCGTAACGGGCCGCTTCAGGCTGAGGTTGCCCCCGTTTCCCGCCGTACCCACCAAGGATTGATTGTCCCGATGAGCGCCCTTGATGAAGCCGACGATCCCTTCGCCCTGTTCGAGTCGTGGCTGACCGAAGCCGGCGAGCACGAACTGAACGATCCCAACGCCATGGCCCTTGCGACCGCCACGCCCGACGGCCGCCCGTCCATCCGCATGGTGCTGCTGAAAGGGTTCGATGCGCAGGGTTTCGTCTTCTACACCAACCTGGAAAGCCGCAAGGGGCGGGAGCTTCTGGAAAACCCGCACGCCGCGCTGTGCTTCCACTGGAAGTCCCTGCGCCGGCAGGTGCGGGTCGAGGGGCCGGTGGCGCTGGTGCCCGACGCCGAGGCGGACGAATACTTCAACAGCCGCCCGCGCGACAGCCGCATCGGCGCCTGGGCGTCACAGCAGTCGCGCCCGATGGCAGGCCGGTTCGAGCTGGAGAAGCGCGTCGCCCAGTTCGCCGCCAAGTACGCCATCGGCAAGGTGCCGCGTCCGCCGCATTGGTCGGGCTTTCGCATGACGCCGACGCGCATCGAGTTCTGGCAGGACCGCCCGTTCCGCCTGCACGATCGCATCGTCTTCTCGCGCGCGGCGGAAGGGGAGGACTGGAGCACCGAACGGCTGTATCCTTGACGCCCCGCTGCTGAAAACGGGACGCCTCGGCGCTGGAGGGAGCCGACATGAGTGAAGACATCGCCGTCGCGGCCGTCGCGTCGGACGCCGACAGCCCCAACGGTCGCCTCATGCGCCGTGCGACCTACGCCGCCGTGGCGGTGGCGGGAACGCTGGTGGTGGTCAAGCTGGTCGCCTACGTGATGACGGGGTCGGTGGCGCTGCTGTCCAGCCTGATCGACAGCGCGCTCGACAGCGCCGCCTCCATCGTCAATCTGATCGCCGTGCGCCAGGCCCTCCAGCCCGCCGACGAGGAGCACCGCTTCGGCCACGGCAAGGCGGAGCCGCTGGCCGGACTGGGGCAGGCGGCATTCATCACCGGCTCGTCCGTCTTCCTGCTGTTCGAGGCCTTCAACCGCCTGTGGGACCCGCAGCCCGTCACCCAGGGGTGGGTGGGCATTGGCGTGATGATCTTCGCCATCGTTGCGACCATCGGCCTGGTCGCCTACCAGAAAAGCGTGGTGGCGCGCACCAACTCCGTGGCGGTGAACGCCGATAGCCTGCACTACACCGGCGACGTGCTGATCAACGTCAGCGTCATCGTTTCCATCCTGCTGTCGACGCTGGCCGGTTTCCCCTACGCCGACCCGATCTTCGCCATCGGCATCGCCGCGTTCCTTCTGTGGAACGCCAAGGGCATCTTTACCGACAGCCTGGACCTGTTGATGGATCGGGAACTCGAGGAGGAAGATCGCGAGCGCATCCTGGCCATCGCCCGCGAGCATCCGTTGGTCCACGACGCCCACGACCTGCGCACCCGATCCTCCGGTCAGCAGCAGTTCATCCAGTTGCACCTGGAACTGGACCGCGACCTGACGCTGGTGAAGGCGCACGCCATCGCCGAGCAGGTGGACCGCCAGATCCGCGAGGCATTCCCGCAGGCGGACGTGCTCATCCACCAGGACCCCGTCGGCATCGTGGAGGAACACCACGACGACCTGGCCTACCAGGACAAGGTGCTGGAGCCGGGCGAGGTGCCGAAGGAGTAGGAGGGGGCGGCGGCTCACGGTGCGCGTGGACTCCTGCTTTCGCAGGGGCGACGGGATTTTATAAGCTATTGTTTTGCAGTATGAAAATGACCGTCATTCCTGCGAAAGCAGGAAGCGGCCTCCGACGCGGAACGCCCTGCCGCACCCCTCTTGTAACCCTCACCCGCCCCGCGCGACGACCCCCGCGAACCTGTACCCATGGCCCCGGCATGTCTCGATCAGCGTGCCGTCGTCGTCGAGCTTGCGGCGCAGGCGGCTGACCAGGATGTCGATGGCGCGCGGCCCGGCGCCGGGCTTTTTCTCCGCCACCGCCGCCGCCAGGGCCTCGCGCGTCAGCAGCACGCCCGGCTGGTCCACCAGGGCGGCCAGAAGGTCGAACTCCGCCCCTGTCAGCGCGGCGGCGCGGCCGTCCTCCGACACCACGCGGCGGTTGGGGCGGTCCATGATCCAGCCCCCGAAGACGGCCGTCTGCGCCGCCACCATGTCCAGGTTTCCGCCGCCCGCCCGGTCGAGCACGTTGCGCACGCGGGCCAGAAGCTCGCGCGGGAAGAAGGGCTTGGTGATGTAGTCGTCCGCACCCGTCTCCAGCCCGTCGGCGCGGGCGTCGGGTTCGTCGCGGGACGTCACCATGATGATGCCCAGCTTCGACCGGGCCCGCAGCGCGCGCGCCACCTCCAGCCCGTCGCAGTCGGGCAGGCCGAGGTCCAGCAGCAGAAGGTCCACCGGCGCGCTTTCCAGCACCTGCTGCATGGCGAAGCCGTCGGCCGCCGTTTGCACGTCGTAGCCGGCGTTGCTCAGGAAAGCGGCAATCATCTCCCGCACCGCACCGTCGTCCTCGACGACCAGGATGCGCTTTCGGTTCATCATCGGGTTGGGGCTCCGGCGTCTCCGTCCGTCCATGGTGTCACGCCCGAGGCGCGCCGCCAACCGCCCGCGTGGAAATGCCGGACGGACACACTCGGGAAACACGCGGTGGAAAAGATGCGGCGGAGGGCGTTCGCGGGGCTCATTCGGAGACACAAACAAGAAAAAGTCTGTGGATAAGTCGCGCAGGGGCGGAAACATTATAGAAAACAAGTAGACAAGACCTAGACATAGCCCGATATCGCCAAGGCCGCAATACATATACGTCCTTTCGGGGAATTCGGATGCGCCTGAGCGGAAGGAATGAGCATTTGCGTAAGATGCCTTTTCATTGTGCATGAATGCGCCGTTATGCGGCAGTGCAACACGCCAGACAGGTCGGAATTGCCGCACCGCGGCACCGGGTTTCCAGCAATATCAACAGCTTGATCGGTCTGGCACGGAACCTGCCAAGGGAAGGGCGTCATTCACGTCACGGAACGAGGACCACGACCGATGAAGCGTATCCGCTCTCTTATCGCCGGCGCCGTCTGCCTTGCCGGCCTGACCGGTGTGACCGTCTCCGCCCAGGCCGCCGACACCATCAAGGTCGGCATCCTCCATTCCCTGTCCGGCACCATGGCGATCAGCGAGACCACGCTGAAGGACGCCATGCTCATGCTCATCGAGGACGCCAACGCCAACGGCGGCGTGCTGGGCAAGCAGATCGAGCCGGTGGTGGTCGACCCCGCCTCCGACTGGCCGCTGTTCGCGGAAAAGACCCGCGAGCTGCTGGAGAAGGAGCAGGTGGACGTCATCTTCGGCTGCTGGACCTCGGTCTCGCGCAAGTCCGTGCTGCCGGTGGTGGAGGAACTGAACGGCCTGCTGTTCTACCCCGTGCAGTACGAGGGCGAGGAAAGCTCGCGCAACATCTTCTACACGGGTGCCGCCCCCAACCAGCAGGCCATCCCGGCGGTGGACTACCTGCTGAACGACCTGGGCGTGGAGCGCTTCGTGCTGGCGGGCACCGACTACGTCTACCCGCGCACCACCAACAAGATCCTGGCCCAGTACCTGAAGGACAAGGGCGTCGCGGAAAGCGACATCATGATCAACTACACGCCCTTCGGCCATTCCGACTGGCAGACGATCGTCTCCGACATCAAGAGCTTCGGCTCGGCGGGCAAGAAGACGGCCGTGGTCTCCACCATCAACGGCGACGCCAACGTGCCGTTCTACAAGGAACTCGCCAACCAGGGCCTGGAAGCCCAGGACATTCCGGTCATCGCGTTCTCTGTCGGTGAAGAGGAACTGGCCGGCATCGACACCGGCCCGCTGGTCGGCCACATGGCCGCCTGGAACTACTTCATGTCCGAGATGACGCCGGAGAACGACGCCTTCATCGAGAAGTGGCACGCCTTCACCGGCGATGACGGCCGGGTGACCAACGACCCCATGGAGGCCCACTACATCGGCTTCAATATGTGGAAGCAGGCGGTCGAGCAGGCCGGCACCACCGATGTGGACGCCGTGCGCCAGGCCATGTACGGCCAGGAGGTGCCCAACCTGACCGGCGGCATCTCCACCATGCTGACCAACCACCACATCACCAAGCCGGTGCTGATCGGCGAGATCCAGCCCGACGGCCAGTTCGCCACCGTCTCGCGCACCGATGACCTGGTGCCCGGCGATGCGTGGTCGGACTTCCTGCCCGAGTCGGCCAAGCTGACCGCCGACTGGACCTACCCGTGGGTCTGCGGCAACTGCGAGAAGCCGAAGTTCGGCGACCCCGCCATGTAAGGCGGCTTGAGGAGCGGCCCGACCCCGCGCGGGTCGGGCCGCGTCCACTCTGTTCCAGTTCCCCCTATCCGACTTCCTGGGAGACCGCCCCGTGTCCCGCATCCGATCGCCGCAAGGGCTGGTCGCGCTGGTCTGCGCGCTGCTGCTGGCCTTCGTTCTGGCCGTCGCCGCCGCCCTGCCGGCCCGCGCCGCCGATGACGCCGCCTTCGCCCAGGCCGTGGAAGCGCTGGACCAGCGCAGCTTCGCCGAAAAGGCCGACGCCGTCTCGGCGCTCGCCGCGCTGGGCCATCCGCGCACGGCGCCCGTGCTGGAGGCCCTGTCCGCCGGGCAGCTGTTCCGCCACCGGGGGTCGGAGCGCATCGTCATCGGCGCCTATAACGGCAACACCTACGCCCTGACGGACGCGGTGACCGGCGAGGACGCGGGCACGGAAAGCTCATCGCGGAAGCTCGCCAAGATCGTTGCCAACAACACCATCCGCGTGCAGATCGAGAACGCGCTCGGCTCCCTGCAACTGACCAGCGCCGACCCGGCCTTGCGGATGAGCGCCGCCCGTCAGGCCCTCGACAACCCCTCGGCCGATGCCATCCCAGCGCTGTCGGCGGCGGTGGAGGCGGAGGCCGATGCCGGCGTCAAGGCGCTCATGGAGCGCGCCCTGGCGGCCTCCCGCCTCATGGGTGAGGGGGCGGAGGCGGAGCGCATCGCGGCGGTCGAGACCCTTGCGGACACCACCGACCCCGCCATTCGCGCGCTACTGACCCGCGTCGCCAACGACGAGGCGGTGGCGGAGCCCGTTCGCCTGGCCGCCGCCGATGCCGTGGAGGCCATCGACACCCGGCTGGCGGTGCTGGGGGTGGGGCAGGACCTGATCTTCGGCCTGTCGGCGGGCTCCATCCTGCTGCTGGCGGCCATCGGGCTTGCCATCACGTTTGGCGTCATGGGCGTCATCAACATGGCCCACGGCGAGATGATCATGCTGGGCGCCTACACCACCTTCGTGGTCCAGCAGGTGTTCCGTGCCACCCTGCCGCCGGAGGTCTTCGGCCTCTACCTGCTGGTGGCGATCCCGGCCGCCTTCATGGTCGCGGGCGCGGTCGGCGTGGCGATGGAGCGGGGCATCATCCGCTTCCTCAACGGCCGCCCGCTGGAAACCCTGCTGGCGACCTGGGGCATCAGTCTGATTCTTCAGCAGGCCGTGCGGTCCATCTTCGGCGCCACCAACCGGCAGGTCGCCAACCCCGACTGGATGAGCGGATCGGTGGAGCTTCTGGGCCTGTCGCTGACGGCCAACCGCATCGCCATCGTGCTGTTCGCGCTGGCGGTCCTGGCGGGGCTGGCGGCCTACCTGCGCTGGTCTTCCATGGGGCTGAACATGCGCGCCGTCACCCAGAACCGGCGCATGGCGTCGGCCATGGGCATCCCGACGGGCCGGGTGGACGCCCTGACCTTCGGGCTGGGATCGGGCATCGCGGGCGTTGCGGGCGTCGCCATCAGCCAGGTCGCGAACGTCAGTCCCAACCTCGGGCAGGCGTACATTGTCGACAGCTTCCTGGTGGTGGTGTTCGGCGGCGTCGGATCCTTGTGGGGCGCACTGGCGGGGGCGTTCAGCCTCGGCATCGTCAACAAGTTCCTGGAGCCCATGGCCGGCGCCATGCTCGCCAAGATCCTGGTGCTGGTGTTCATCATCCTGTTCATCCAGAAGCGCCCCCGCGGGCTGTTCGCCCTGCGCGGCCGGGCCTTCGAAAACTGATCGCGGCCGGGAAGGGAGACCGACAAAATGGGACCGATCACCCGCCGCCTCGCCGGGCTGGAGAACCGCAAGGGCTGGACCGCCGTCCTGCTGACCGTGCTGGGCTTCGCCCTGGTGGTGCCCGTGCTCAACATGGCGCTGGAGCCCGGCCACCCGCTGCATGTGCCGACCTATGTTGTGCAGCTTCTGGGCAAGTACCTCTGCTACGCCATGCTGGCGCTGGCGCTTGACCTTGTGTGGGGCTTCGCCGGGGCCTTGAGTTTGGGCCACGGCGCCTTCTTCGCCCTGGGCGGCTATGTCATGGGCATGTACCTGATGCGCCAGATCGGCGACCGGGGCGTCTATGGCAACGCCGAGCTGCCGGACTTCATGGTGTTCCTGAACTGGGACAGCCTGCCCTGGTACTGGATGGGGTTTGACAGCTTCGCCTTCACCGCCGTCATGGTGCTGATCGTGCCCGGCGTGCTGGCCTTCGTGTTCGGCTGGCTGGCGTTCCGCTCGCGCATCACGGGCGTCTATTTCTCCATCATCACCCAGGCGATGACCTACGCGCTGATGCTGGCGTTCTTCCGCAACGAGATGGGGTTCGGCGGCAACAACGGCCTGACCGACTTCAAGGACATCCTGGGCTTCAGCATGAGCCGCGACAGCACCAAGGTGGGCCTCTATGTCGCTACCGTGCTGATGCTGGCGGCGGCCTATCTGGCCGCGCGGTTCATCGTGACCTCGCGCCTGGGCCGCGTGCTTCTGGCGGTGCGCGACGCCGAGAGCCGGGTGCGGTTCCTCGGCCATTCGGTGACGGGCGCCAAGCTGTTCGCCTTCGTGGTCTCGGCCATGATCGCGGGGGTGGCGGGGGCGCTCTATGTGCCGCAGGTGGGCATCATCAACCCGTCCGAGTTTTCTCCCGCCAACTCCATCGAGATCGCCATCTGGACCGCCGTCGGCGGGCGTGGGACGCTGTTCGGCCCAATCCTCGGCGCCATGAGCGTCAACGCCGCCAAGTCCTTCTTCACGGGCGTGGCGCCGGAGGTGTGGCTGTTCTTCTTGGGGTCGCTGTTCGTGGTGGTGACGCTGTTCCTGCCCAAGGGGTTGGTGGGGCTGTTCGGGTTGCTGAAGCGCCGCCAGCGCCGTGCCATGCCCAAGGCATCCCCCACGCCCGCCCCCAAGGCCACGGAGGAAACCCATGCCTGAGAACGCCGTGCAACAGGCGCCGCGCCATGACGTGCTGGCCGCCGACTCCATCCTCTACCTGGACGGCGTGACGGTCAGTTTCGACGGCTTCAAGGCGCTGAACTCGCTCAGCTTCATCGTCCGGCCCGGCGAGATGCGCACCATCATCGGCCCCAACGGCGCCGGCAAGACCACCATGATGGACGTCATCACCGGCAAGACCCGGCCCGACGAGGGCACGGTGCTCTACGACGGCAACGTGGACCTGACGAAACACGACGAAGCCGCCATCGCCAACATGGGCATCGGGCGCAAGTTCCAGAAGCCGACGGTGTTCGAGAACCTGACGGTGTTCGAGAACCTGGAACTGGCGCTGAAAGGCCCGCGCGGCACCTTCGCCGTGCTGCTGGCCCGCCTGATGGGAGAGCAGCGCGACCGCATCGACGCGGTGCTGGGGACCATCCGCCTGACCGACCGCGCCCATACCTCCGCCGGGGCGCTGTCCCACGGGCAGAAGCAATGGCTGGAGATCGGCATGTTGTTCGCCCAGGACCCGCGCTTCCTCATGCTGGACGAGCCCGTCGCCGGCATGACCGACGCCGAGACGGAGCAGACCGCCGAGCTTCTGCGCGAGATCGCCCGCGACCGGTCGGTGCTGGTGGTGGAGCACGACATGGAGTTCGTCCGCAACCTCGACTGCAAGGTCACGGTGCTGCACGAGGGGTCCGTGCTGGCGGAAGGCTCGCTCGCCAAGGTGCAGGCGGACGAGCGCGTCATTGAAGTCTACCTTGGGCGCTGAGGGCGAGGGGCCATGCTGACCACATCCGACATCCACCTGCACTACGGCGCCTCCCACATCCTGCGCGGGGTGGGGCTGACGGCGGAGAAGGGCAAGGTGACCTGCCTGCTGGGCCGCAACGGCGTCGGCAAGACATCCATGCTCAACGCCATCCTGGGCCTGCATCCGGTGTCGCGCGGGGATATCCGGTGGGAGGACGACGACATCACCCGCATGCCCACCCACCAGCGCGCGCGGCGGGGGATCGCCTACGTGCCCCAGGGCCGGGAAATCTTCCCCCGCCTGACGGTCCGCGAGAACCTGGAAACGGCCTACGCCTGCCTGCCGCGCGGGCAGCGCAAAGTGCCGGACGAGGTGTTCGAGCTGTTCCCTGTGCTGAAGTCCATGCTCGGCCGGCGCGGCGGCGATCTTTCCGGCGGGCAGCAGCAGCAGCTCGCCATCGGCCGGGCGCTGGTGACGAAGCCGCGCCTGCTGGTGCTGGACGAACCGACGGAGGGCATCCAGCCCAGCATCATCAAGGACATCGAACGCGTCATCCGCCTTCTGGCGAGCCGGGGCGACATGGCGATCCTGCTGGTCGAACAGTATTTCGAGTTCGCCCGCGACCTGGCGGATGATTATGCTGTCATGGACCGGGGCGAGGTCGTCCTCGCCGGAACGCGCGAGAGCATGAAGGAAGAGGATGTACGCCGTTACCTCACCGTCTGAGCGCGCCGCCGCCGAACCCTCCCGGCTCCACGGTCTTTTGCATGTTTCCGCCGGTCCGCGCGGCCTTCGGGCCCTGGAGCAGCGCGCTCCCCTGCGTGCCCTGCTGCCCCGCGTGCCGCCGGGGGAGCCCCTGACCGCCTGCCTCACCAACACCGCCGGCGGCCTCGTCGGCGGCGACTCGCTGACGGTCGCCGTGGAGGCGGAGCCCGGCGGGCGCCTGCTCGCCATGGCGCAGGCGGCGGAGAAGGTCTACCGCTCCCTCGGCCCGGACGTGCGCATGGACGTGACGCTGACGGCGGGTGAGGGCGCGTGGCTGGAATGGCTGCCGCAGGAGACCATCCTGTTCGACGCCGCCCGCCTGCGCCGCCGCACCCGCCTGGACGTGGCCGAGGGCGGCCGGGCGCTGGCCGGGGAGATGGTGGTGCTCGGCCGTACCGCTCATGGCGAGACCGTCCGCACGGGCCTGCTGCGCGATGCGTGGGAGGTGCGTGTCGGCGGGCGTCTGGCCTGGATGGACGCGCTTCACCTGGAGGGCGACCTGCGCCGCGCCGTGGACGCTTCCTCGGGCTTCGGCGGGGCGGTGGCGGCGGCGACGGCGGTCTTCGTCGGGCCTGACCTGGAAGACCTGCGCGACGGCCTCCGTGATCTGCCGACGGAGGAGGGGGCGATGCGTGGGGCGACGGTGGTCGGCGGCGTGCTGGTGGCGCGCTGGCTGGGTCATGACGCGCAAGCCATGCGCTGCGATTTCGGCCGCGCATGGGCCTGGCTCCGCCACCGCGCCGAGGGCCTGCCGGAGAAGCTGCCGAGGCTTTGGCATGTGTGACATCGGGAAAATGACAGCCACAAAGGCACAAAGTACACGAAGCTATCCCGCCCTGCGGCACCGTCTGGTCCAGGCGACCGGAAAGTCATCGCGGGAGCGTGAGGGAGGCCGTGCCTCCCTCGCAAATCATCGCGGCGCAGCCGCGAAGCCTTTGTGTACTTCGTGTCTTTGTGGCCTCGCCTAACGAACGAGGGAGCGACGATGAACCTGACACCGCGCGAGAAGGACAAGCTGCTGGTCTCCATGGCCGCCATGGTGGCGCGGCGGCGGCTGGAGCGGGGGGTGAAGCTCAACCACCCCGAGGCCGTGGCGCTCATCACCGATTACGTGGTGGAGGGCGCGCGCGACGGGCGGTCGGTGGCGGACCTCATGCGCGACGGCGCCACCGTCATCACGCGCGACCAGGTGATGGAGGGCGTGGCTGAGATGATCCACGAAATCCAGGTGGAAGCCACCTTCCCCGACGGCACCAAGCTGGTGACCGTCCATGCGCCCATCCGCTGACGAGAAGGAGCCCGGCACCATGATTCCCGGCGAGATCATCCCGGCGGACGGCGACATCGTTCTGAACGCCGACCGCCCGACCACCACCGTCACCGTCAAGAACACCGGCGACCGCCCGGTGCAGGTGGGCAGCCACTTCCACTTCGCGGAAGTGAACCCGGCCCTGGAGTTCGACCGGGGCAAGGCGCGCGGCCAGCGGCTGGACATTCCGGCCGGCTCGGCGGTGCGGTTCGAGCCCGGCCAGTCCCGCGATGTGGAACTGATTCCTTACGACGGCGACGGCGTGGTGATCGGCTTCAACGGCCACGTGGACGGCAAGCTGGAGGGCTGACAGGCATGGCGTACACAATCGACCGAGGCTCCTACGCCGGCATGTTCGGCCCGACCACCGGCGACCGTGTCCGGCTCGCGGACTCCGAGCTGTTCATCGAGGTGGAAAAGGACTTCACCACCCATGGCGAGGAAGTGAAGTTCGGCGGCGGCAAGGTCATCCGCGACGGCATGGGGCAATCGCAACGCTCTCGAGCGCAAGGGGCGGTGGACACCGTCATCACCAACGCGCTGATCCTGGATCACTGGGGCGTGGTGAAGGCGGACGTGGGGCTGAAGGACGGCCGCATCGCCGCCATCGGCAAGGCCGGCAACCCCGACATCCAGGACGGTGTCGACATCATCATCGGGCCGGGGACGGAGGTCATCGCCGGCGAGGGCAAGATCCTGACGGCGGGCGGCATCGACGCCCACATCCACTGGATCTGCCCGCAACAGGTGGAGGACGCCCTGCATTCGGGCGTCACAACCATGCTGGGCGGCGGCACCGGTCCGGCGGCGGGCACCAACGCCACCACCTGCACGCCCGGCCCCTGGCACATGGCGCGGATGCTCCAGGCGGCGGAAGGGCTGCCGGTCAACATCGGCTTCTTCGGCAAGGGCAACGCCAGCCGCCCCGATTCACTTCGGGAGCAGGTGGCGGCGGGCGCCATCGGCCTGAAGCTGCACGAGGACTGGGGTACCACGCCGTCGGCCATCGACTGCTGCCTGACCGTGGCGGAAGAGATGGACGTGCAGGTCGCCATCCACACCGACACGCTGAACGAGTCGGGCTTCGTGGAAGACACCGTGGCCGCCTTCAAGGGCCGCACCATCCACGCCTTCCACACGGAAGGCGCGGGCGGCGGGCACGCGCCGGACATCATCAAGCTGGCCGGCGAGGCGAACGTGCTGCCTTCCAGCACCAACCCCACGCGCCCCTTCACGGTGAACACGCTGGACGAGCATCTGGACATGCTCATGGTGTGCCATCACCTGGACCCGAAAATTCCCGAGGACGTGGCCTTTGCCGAAAGCCGCATCCGGCGCGAGACCATCGCGGCGGAGGATATCCTCCACGACCTGGGCGCGTTTTCCATCATCGCGTCGGACAGCCAGGCCATGGGCCGAGCGGGGGAGGTCATCACCCGCACCTGGCAGACGGCCCACAAGATGAAGGTTCAGCGCGGCCGCTTGGACGGGGAGCAGGGCGAGAACGACAACCTCCGCGCCCGGCGCTACATTGCCAAGTACACCATCAATCCCGCCATCACCCACGGCATTTCCAAACACGTCGGCTCTGTGGAGGTGGGGAAGCTGGCAGACCTGGTGCTGTGGTCGCCGGCCTTCTTCGGCGCCAAGCCCGACATGGTGCTGAAGGCCGGCACCATCATGTCGGCGCTGATGGGAGATCCCAACGCATCGATCCCGACGCCCCAGCCGGTGCACTACCGCCCCATGTTCGGCGCCTTCGGCCGGTCCATGCAGGCATCCTGCGTAACCTTCGTCTCCGGTGCGGCCACGGGCCTGGGAGAGGCGCTGGGGCTGAACCGGGCGCTGCTGGCGGTGGAGGGCTGCCGGTCGGTCACCAAGGCCGACATGGTGCTCAACGACGCCTGCCCGAAGATCGACGTGGACCCGGAAACCTACGAGGTCCGCGCCGACGGAGAACTGCTGACCTGCGAGCCGGCCGAGGTGCTGCCCATGGCGCAGCGGTATTTCCTGTTCTGAGCCAAACGGTGTGCAGCGAGGCCACAAAGACACGAAGAACACGAAGCGAGCCCGCCTGGCTGAGCCGGCCGGTCCTGGCCCCTTAGAACCCCCCGCCCCGAGGGAGTGTGAGGGAGGCCGCGCCTCCCTCACGAATCAATCGCGGCGCAGCCGCGAAGCCTTTGTGTTCTTTGTGTCTTAGTGGCTTCAAGAAACATACAGGAGACCCTTCCAAGAATGATCCGCGCCACACGCGTCCTTCCCGCCCACTCCTGGGATGCCGAATCCGCCACCGGCTCCGTCACCCTGCCCATGGCCGAGCGTCACCGCCGGCGCATCCGGCTGGAGACCGACCAGGGCGGGGCGGTGCTGCTGGACCTGCCCGATGCCGTCATGCTCAACCACGGCGACGGGCTGGCGCTGGAGGACGGAGGGACCTTGCGCGTCATCGCGGCGGCGGAGGACGTGGCGGAGATCGGATGCGCCGATGCCGTCCATCTGGCCCGCGTCGCCTGGCACCTGGGCAACCGGCACCTGCCGCTTCAGGTGGTGGATAACCGGACGCTCCGCATTGGCTGGGATCATGTGATCGCCGCCATGGTGGAGGGCCTCGGCGCCTCCGTCACCCGCAAGACCCAGCCCTTCCAGCCCGAGGGCGGCGCCTATTCCGGCGGCGGGCATGGGCATTCCCACTCCCACGATGAGGGCGGCCACGCCCATGCTTGACGAGTCCGGCCTCTATCGCCTGATGACGTGGCTCTCGCCCTCCTTCCCCGTCGGAGCTTATACGTATTCACATGGTCTGGAATGGGCGGTGGAGACAGGCGCCGTGCGCGACCGCCAGACGCTCACCGATTGGGTGGAGGGCGTGCTGCTGCACGGCGCCGGCCGCTCCGACGCCGACCTGTTCCGCGAGGCGCACGGGGCGGAGGGGGCGGCGCTCGACCGGGTGATCGAGGTCGCCGACGCGCTGCGCGGCACGGCGGAACTGGCCATGGAGAGCGCCAACCAGGGCCGCGCCTTCCTCACCGCCGTCACCGCAAGCTGGCCGCATCCGAGGCTGGAGGATCTGGCGACCCGCTGCAGGGCGCTGGAACGTCCGCCCGCCTATCCCGTCGCGGTGGCCGTCGCCGCCTCGGCCCACGGCGTGCCGCTGGCGCCCGCGCTGACGGCCTTCCTCCATGCGCTCGCTGCCAATTTGGTGAGTGCGGCCGTGCGCTTGGTGCCGCTGGGGCAGACCGATGGGCAGAAGGCGCAGGCCGCGCTGGCGGACACCGTTCACGAGGCCGCCGCGGCGGCGCTCGGCCGGGATTGGGACGACCTGGGCGCGGCGGCGCCGGTGGTCGACCTGTTCAGCATGTTCCACGAAACGCAATACACGAGGCTCTTCCGCTCATGACCGCATCCGCTTCCTCTCCGCTTCGCGTCGGCATCGGCGGCCCCGTCGGCTCGGGCAAGACGGCCCTGCTGGACGCGCTGTGCAAAACCATGCGCGACCACTGGCGCATCGCCGCCATCACCAACGACATCTACACGCGGGAGGACGCGGAATTCCTCACCCGCTCCGGGGCGCTTCCGCCGGACCGCATCGCGGGGGTGGAGACCGGCGGCTGCCCCCACACCGCCATCCGCGAGGACGCCTCCATCAACCTCGCGGCGGTGGCGGACATGCACGCGAAGTTCCCGGACCTGGAGGTGATCTTCGTCGAAAGCGGCGGCGACAACCTGTCGGCCACGTTCTCGCCGGAACTGGCGGACATCACCATCTACGTCATCGACGTCTCCGCCGGCGACAAGATCCCCCGCAAGGGCGGGCCGGGCATCACGCGATCCGACCTTCTCATCATCAATAAAATCGACCTCGCGCCGCTGGTGGGCGCCTCGCTGGAGGTGATGGACCGGGACGCGAAAAAGATGCGCGGCGACCGGCCCTTTCTCTTCGCCCAGGTCAAGGAGGGGAAGGGCGTGGCGGAAGTGGTGAATTTCCTTGTGCATAAAGGGGGGCTGAGGGCCGCTCTCGGCGGTCGCTAGGCGTAGCTGGGGAACCGTCCCGCCGGGCAGGTGTTGGGTGGATAAGTCCGGCCGCCGGGCCGGTCCACCCCAGAAACCCGACGTGGAGGAAACCATGAACGTCAGCGAAATCATGAGCAAGGACGTCCACCTCGTCGACCCCAACACCACCATCCGCGAATGCGCCAAGCGTATGCGGGACGAGGACATCGGCGCCTTCCCCGTGGGCGAGAACGACAAGCTGATCGGCGTGGTGACGGATCGCGACATCACCGTGCGCTGCGTCGCCGGCGACACCGACCTGTCCAGCGCCACGGTGCGCGACGCCATGAGCGAGGGCGTGCTGTGGTGTTTCGACGACGACGACGTGGAGAAGGCCGCCAAGAGCATGGCCGAGCACCAGATCCGCCGCATGCCGGTCATCAATCATGACAAGCGGATGTGCGGCGTGGTCACGGTGGCCGACCTGGCGAAGGCGGGCGTCGAGCACGCCGAGTACATCGCCTATCGCGACATCGCCAGCCCGTCGGGTCAGGAACGCAAGATGTAGGCGATCCGCCCGCACACGCCCGAATACGACGGCGCCTCGGCCACCCGGTCGGGGCGCCGTTCGTTGTGTCCGCAGACGCAACCACCAAGGGAGGAGCCAATGCACATTACAAGCGACGCCATCAAGCCCGGCGGAGAGCTGCCGCAGCGCTACAGCAAGGACGACCGCGCCTTCTCGCCGCCCGTCTCCTGGTCCGGCGTTCCGGCCGGCACGAAGGAACTGGTGCTGGTGATGGAGCAGACGACGCCCGCAACCCAGCCGCCGCACGTCCACTGGTGCGTCTACGGCATGGCGCCGGGCATGAGCGGCCTGCCGGAAGGCATCATGTCGCAGACCGACCCCGACGATCTGCCCATCGAGCAGGCCAAGGGCGACGCCGGCAAGACCGGTTACGACGCGCCCGTCGGCACCATCAGCAAGCGCCTGGACCTGCGGCTGCGCCTGCTGGCCCTGGACCGGACGCTGGACTTGGCGCCCGGCGCCGACGCCCATGCGGTGATCGAGGCCGCCGAGGCGGCGGCAAAGGATGAGGCGGAGCTGTCCTTCCACTACACCCGTGCACCGTAAGGCGGGGCCGGGCGGCTCTTGAGCGGCGGGCGGGGGGTGGGTATAACCGCTGCACCGCACATCGTGTCCCACCCACACATCGAGACCGCCTCACATGCTCGACCTCAAGCAGATCAAAGCCGACCCGGACGCCGTGGCCCGTGGGCTCGCCAAGCGCCTGCCCGACGTGGACTTCAGCGAGATCCTGGAGCTGGATCGGCGCTCGCGCGAGTTGATCGGGCAGATCGAGGCGCTGCGGGCGGAGCGCAAGGACATCGCGCGCCAGATCGGCCAGAAGAAGAAGGCCGGCGAGGACTCGGCCGACCTGGAGGCCCGCGCCGCCGAGATCAAGAAGGGCATCGAGGACGGCGAGCCGGAACTGGACGCCATCAAGGACAAGCTTCAGCGCCTGCTGGCCGAACTGCCCAACATTCCCGACGAGATCGTCCCGCCGGGCGGCAAGGAGAACAACCAGGTCGTCCACACCTGGGGCGAGGCGCCGGACCGCGGCGACTGGGGCCTTGACCACGTGGAGCTGTCCCAGCGCCTGAACCTGATCGACTACGAGCGCGGGGTGAAGATCGGCGGCAGCGGCTTCTGGCTGTATACCGGCATGGGCGCGGCGCTGGAATGGGCGCTGCTCAACTACTTCTGCCAGAAGCACTTCAAGGACGGCTACCAGTTCCTGCTGCCGCCGCACATGCTGGTGCATGAATGCGGATACGCCGCCGGCCAGTTCCCCAAGTTCACCGACGACGTCTTCCACCTGCAGACGGACGAGGGCGAGCGCGACCGCTTCCTGCTGCCGACGGCCGAAACGGCGATCCTGAACGTCTATCGCGACGAGATCCTCAAGCCCGAGCAGCTGCCCACCAAGTGCTTCGCCTACACGCCGTGCTACCGCCGCGAGGCGGGCAGCGCGCGCACCGAGGAACGCGGCATGATCCGCGGCCACCAGTTCAACAAGGTGGAGATGTTCCAGTTCACCGCGCCCGAGGACGGCAAGGCCGCGCTGGATGAACTGGTCGGCCGCGCCCAGGGCATCATGGAGGAACTGGGCCTGCACTACCGCACCTCGCTGCTGGCCGCCGAGGACGCCAGCGCCTCCATGGCGCTGACCTACGACATCGAGGTCTGGCTGCCGTCGCTCGGCATCTACAAGGAAGTCGCGTCGGTCTCCTGGGCGCGCGACTACCAGGCGCGGCGGGCCAACATCCGCTTCAAGCCCAAGGGGGCCAAGCAGACGGAGTTCATCCACACCCTGAACGGGTCCGGCCTCGCCACTAGCCGCCTGTTCCCGGCCATCCTGGAACAGCACCAGCGGCCCGACGGGTCGGTGGCGGTGCCGGAGGTGCTGCGTCCGTGGCTGGGTGTCGACGTGCTGGAGCCGCCGAGGGGCTAAAGCCGTCCGGTCCTATGTGCTCTGACGCGTGCGTGTCAGAGCGGCGGTGCGTGCTTCGCACACGCCTTCGGCTCCAGGCGGCACGCAGCGTCACGCGCCTGACCGGCGCGGGGTCGCACTTGCGACCCTATTCGCCGCTCCCGATTCCGTTGGATCGGGAACGGCTCTAACCTGGATCAAGACGGGTCCGCTCCCCCGGCGGCAGGCTGGCGGGACCGGACCCGTTTCCATGTCAGGACGCCGCCATCATGGACCCATACGAGGTGCTCGGCGTCTCCCGCACGGCCTCGCGGGAGGACATCCGCAAGGCCTACCGGAAGCTCGCGAAGCAGTACCACCCGGACCTGAACCCCGGAAATGCGGAGGCCGCCAGCCGCTTCAAGGACATCGCCGCGGCGTGGCACACCCTGCGCGACCCGAAACGCCGGGCCCGCTACGACGCCGGTGGGCAAGAGGCCGCCGGAGCGGCGGCGGGCGGCGCCCCGCACGGCCGCACCTGGCGCACATACACCACCCAGGGCGGCCCCTACACCAGCACCGAAGGCTTCGCTGACTTCGCCGATGTCTCGGACCTGTTCTCGGACCTCTTTCGCCATGGCGGGCGGGGCGGCGGCGGGCCGCAGGGGCGGGGCGCCGATGTGTTCTATCGCCTGGACCTGGACTTCCTGGAAGCTGCGGGCGGCGGCCGCCATCGGCTGACCCTGCCCGACGGTCACAGCATGGACGTCACCGTGCCGGAAGGTATCGCCGACGGCCAGACGCTGCGCCTGCGCGGCCAGGGACGGCCGGGGCGGGAGGGCGGGCCCGCCGGCGATGCGCTGGTGTCGGTCCACATCCGCCCGCACCCGCTGTTCC
>NZ_ANHY01000018.1 GCF_000315795.1 Caenispirillum salinarum AK4 | reverse complement strand
TGCATCACCCTGACCGATCCTGGGTGACGGCCGGACGCTTACCGGGCATCTTCAGCATCGATCGCGAAGCCCGCGAAGCGGTGGATTCTCTATGTTCGTAAGATTCTATATATTCACAGGCGAAATTCCCGTGATAATTCAATGGTTTGCCGAGATTATCCTGCCAATTCTTCGGGGCAATCCTGCCAATCCGTCGGGGTTATCGTGCCAGACGTTCGGGGTGATCCTGCCAAATGCTCGGGGTACTGGAAAATGTAACCCTATATTTCGCCCGTTTCTGAGGCGCAGGAGCTCCCGTAAGCCACTGTAAAGAAGGGATTGTGCGTTTGCGTGAGGTGTTGCGTAAGCATCGTCTTGTGCATGAGGTGGTCGAGACGATCGAAATGTTTGTAGTGAGGAAAGGAGGCGGCTACCAAAAGCGGTGGCTGGTGCATTCGCCTCTGTCGGTCGTCTGAAGCGTTGTACGGAGCGTGTGCCGACAAACTTAGGTTGCGAATTCAGAAGCGGCGCAGCAAAAGATGCTATTGCCGCTTGCCAGGATTCCTGAGAAGTCTACATGATGTGGCGAAGCGCAACGGAGCTTTACAGCTCTATCGACCGGTTGGCGCTCGAGAACCTCTAATACCAAGCGGCGCTGAGGCTGACTCATTAAGGAACCAATTGGGCCTGACGTGATTCCCATGGCACACCGATGGGAGGTTTGTCATGGCGGCTCCAGTCCCGTTGCGCGGCGACTTCGACGGCTCGACGCTACGACGCCTTGCGAAGGCATCGAGCAATGCGAACCAGACACGCCGGTTGCTGGCGTTGGCGTCGATCTATGACGGCGGCAGTCGGAGCATGGCGGCCAGGCTTGGCGGGGTCGGCCTTCAGATCGTGCGAGACTGGGTTCTGCGGTTCAACGCGGAAGGCCCGGAGGGGCTGATCGACCGAAAGGCGCCGGGGGCGACGCCAAAGCTCGACACGGCACAGCGTCGGGCTCTCAAGGAGATGGTGGAGCACGGTCCGATCCCGTCCGTCCACGGCGTCGTCCGGTGGCGGCTCAAGGATCTTGCGCAGTGGCTGTTTGAGGAGTTCGGCGTCTCAATGGACGAGACGACGGTCGGCCGCGAACTCCGGGCCCTCGGCTTTCGCAAGATTTCGGCGCGCCCCCGTCACCGTGCTCAGAACGAGGCCGAACTGGAGGAATATAAAAAAAACAGAGGTGGCCCCGGATGTTTGGACAGTTTGGCGGCCGAGCTAAGCTAGTCCCGGTTCATGATCATGCCGCCAGGGCCGTTTCCAACACCGTCTCCGGGGCGCGCCCCGGAGACGGTGTTGGTGCGGCGCGATGATACGCCTCGTCGGGCGTTTGTCCACGAAGCCCCGAGTGGGGCCTCCGGGTGTTGTAGTAGGAAATCCAGCGCTCCAACCCGGCCCGCAACTCGGAGCCGGTCTCGAAGGCGTGGAGATAGACGCATTCGTACTTCATCGACCGCCAGAGACGCTCGATGAAGACGTTGTCCATCCAGCGCCCGCGGCCGTCCATGCTGATGCGCACGTCGCTGTCCTTCAGGATGTCGGTGAAGCGCGGGCTGGTGAACTGGCTGCCCTGGTCGGTGTTGAAGATCTCCGGTGGACCGAAGCGCGCCAGGGCCTCCTCCAGGACCTCGATGCAGAAATCCGCCTCCATCGTGTTGGAGAGCCGCCACGACAGCACCTTCCTGGTGGCCCAGTCCATGATCGCCACCAGATACAGGAAGCCGCGCCGCATCGGGATGTAGGTGATGTCGGCGCACCAGACCTGGTTCGGCCGCGTGATCGCCAGACCCCGGAGCAGGTACTTGTAGATCGGGTGCTGCGGATGCGGCGCGCTCGTCCGCGGCTTCTGGTAGATCGGCGACAAGCCCATCTTCGCCATCAGCCGCGACACGCGCTTGCGTCCAACCACGTAGCCCTGGCGGCGCAGGTGCCGGGCCATCTGGCGGGCGCCGTAGAACGGACACTCTAGGAAGGCTTCGTCGATCATCCGCATCAGCATCAGGTTCAGCGGGTTCTCGCCCGTTGGGCTGTAGTAGAACGACGACCGGCTGATCGACACCAGGGCGCATTGTCGGGTGATCGACAGGACCGGGTGGTCGAGCTCGATCATCTGCCGCCTTCGCTCGACGCTCATCGACCGAAGGCCTTGGCTAAAAAATCGCGTTCCACAACCAACTGCCCGATCTTGGCGTGCAGCTTCGCCACTTCGGCCTCGCTGGCTGCGCCCGCGACCTCCGCTTTGCCGTTGAACGTCGCCGCCATCCCCTCGATCGCCTGCCGCTTCCAGGCTGCGATCATCGTCTGGTGGATGCCGAGCTTGGCGGCCAATTCCGCCAGCGTCAGCTCCCCCTTGATAGCCTCCAGCGCCACTTTCGCCTTGAACTCGGCCGAGTAGCGCTTCCTCGTCACTTTCCCCATCAATCCAGGTCCTTCAGACAGTCGCGGACCAGCTTAGCATCCTGTCCGGATTCCTGGGGCCACCTCTGACGATCCTGGCGGTGTCGCACCCTGAGGCGGCAAGGGCCAGCTTCAGCGTGTCGGTGACGTCGTCGGCCTTCATCGTCGTGCAGAGCTTCCAGGCAATGATGTAGCGCGAGAAGTCGTCGAGGATCGTCGAGAGATAGAACCAACCCCAGCCGATCACCTTGAGATAGGTGAAGTCGGTCTGCCAGAGCTGGTTGGGCCGCGTCGTCTGGTCCTTGAAGGCGTCCGCCGCCTTGATGACCACGAACGCCGGGCTGGTGATCAGGTCATGAGCCTTGAGCAGGCGGTAGACGGAAGCCTCGGAGACGAAGTAGCGCCTGGTGTCGGTGAAGGTCATCGCCAGTTCCCGCGGCGACAGCTCGGGACGCTCCAGGGCGAGAGCGACGATGTCCTGCCGCACGGCGTCGGGAATGCGGTTCCACACCCGGCCCGGGCCGCTGGTGCGGTCCCGCAGGCCGGCGGTGCCGAGCCGCTGGTAACGATCATACCAGCGGTAGAACGTGGTCGTCGGGATGCCGAGCTTGTCCAGGGTGCGGCGCACCGGCAGGTGCGACTGCTCGACCAGCCGGATGATTTCTAGTTTTTCGGAAGCGGGATACCTCATGCGCCGTCTCCCCCAGCCCCGGTCATGCTTTTTTTAAGCAGCCGGTTCTCGACGGAGAGGTCGGCGACCAGTTCCTTCAGGTCCCGCATTTCCCGGCGCAGATCCTTCACCTCGTCGGTCGTGGCCTGGCGGGCGGTGTCGCCGGACAGCCGCTTCTTGCCGGCCTCCAGGAACTCCTTCGACCAGCTATAGTACAGGCTCTCGGCGATGCCTTCGCGGCGGCACAGGTGAGCGATGCTCTCCTCGCCACGCAGGCCTTCGAGCACGATCCGGATCTTCTCCTCGGCGGAATACTGCTTGCGCGTCCTGCGGCGAATGTCGCGCACCGCCTTCTCAGCAGGGTCCTTCGGCGCCATGGATTTCTGCCTCATCTGCGTTCCCTTCGGTCACTACGATGAGCCAGAAATCCTCCTTTCCCAAGGCCCCTCAGTTTGTCCCATAGGCGCTGATGCCGGACACTCCGCCCCCCGTGTTCCGTGACGCTCGGACCATTCGGGCCGGAGCAGAAAAGGCGGTTTCCGCCGCTAAGATCCCCAGGCAAAAAAGTGGCGGGCGTTCAAGTCTTTCTTGGCACATGAATAACATAGTCACTCCGCGAAACGATCTTAACGGAAGCTTGTTGATCGACGGGATTTCTTGTGGTTACGATGCCCTGCCAAAGTATAATGGGTGTCTTATCTGAAAGGTATGTGACTGTCCATGACGACTGGTGTCCTACAGTTTCGCCGTTAAATAGTTTTACACTTCCAGAAAGTTCTACTCCAAGTATATCCTTATCAAGGATGCCACGATGGCAGACCTTTTGATAAGCATGTTCAAGATCATCCGTGAACAAGTTTCGCGCATTCATACCTATTAATTTGCTTCTTTCAATATTCATAACCTCAGACAGCGCATGTGACGCTTCGATGATCCTAAAATCTAACGTGCATAGCGAGGCCGGGCCAGGACAGCGGGATGCAAGGAATCCGAGCTTTAGATCATGCGAATTGTTTCTTGCTCCGGACAACTCAAGTATCCGGGACCACTGCTGTTGGCTTGGCGAGGTAAGTCCTGCTTCCCACCTTGAGACCGTCGATTGGTTCACGCCGACGAACTCAGCCATCCGTTCCTGAGAAAGCCCTATACTTTGTCGCAGTATAGCAACTTGCACGCCGCTGCGGATATTCATCGTTTCTCTTTCGCAATAACGGAACGCCAAAGATTTTTATTAGTTTGGCATTAGCACACTCCTGAGGCGCTAGATACAGACCTTCCGCCTGAAGCGGCCAAAACGACCGGCCGACTTAGCGGGCCTTCACGGAGGCGCGGTTCCGGGTGGGGGTATATACGCTACATCCGCGCTAGGCTCGTTTTGCGTGTCCGGCTTCCGGTAGAGCCGATACATGTGCAATCGAGTAGCTGTTTCCTCCGGCAGCTTTTGCACTGTACATTGCACGGTCGGCGGCTTTTAGGAGGCCGAACGCCGTTCTGCCGTGAATGGGAAAGACCGCTACGCCGACACTCGCGGACATCGGCAGCACCTGAACTCTGTCCTGAAATGGCTGCCCAAGTGCCGCTGCAATTCGGCGGCCGACGCTGACGGCATCTTCCGGTGTTCTCACTTCCTTGGTGATGATAGCGAATTCATCGCCGGAGAGTCGGGCGGCAACATCCTCTTTCCGGAGTGCCCTTTTAAGACGTAGCCCGGCCTCAATCAGAAGTCTGTCGCCGGCGTCATGCCCAAAGCTATCATTCGCCTCCTTCAGCCCGTCTAGGTCGATGAATACCACTCCGAAACGGCGCGAATACCGGACAGCGGCTGCAATCTCCTGTTCCAGTGCCTCTTCAAGCGCCGTCCGGTTCGCGAGTTGCGTAAGCCGATCTAGCCGTGCCTCACGCTTTAGAAGCCCTTCAGCAAGCGCCCAGCGCGTAAGCTCACGATGAAGGAAAACCGCAGCGCCTAGGGTTGTGCCGATTCCGGTTAAGACCATTGCAGCCAAATTTCGCACACGATCTTTGGCGCCAGTATTAAGCGGCGAGGCCAAGTATATCGCAAGAGCTGCAACAAATCCTAAGGAACAAAATCCGAGCAAACGCCGCATGGTCACCTTCTAAGCATTGATTAACCGCACCGGGCGCTTGCTGGGCACCTGTGGCGTCTAAGGGGAGGCAATAATTTCATCAGGGGCGGAAGGAAGGAACGTTGTCTGCCGCTCGGGTACCGCATGAGGTGCCGAAATTTAGGGTTCGCCCTCTTCCTCTAGCCGTCGAAGTAACCGGTGCGGCACGGGATTGTGAAGTATGTCATCGCCCAACTCCTTAAGGTGCGCAACGACGGCGTGTTCGGATACGCGGCCTTCTAAGGCTTGGGGTGTGGGCATGTCAGCAAATGAAAGCGGAATTACCCGGCCATGGTTCATGGCATGCTTGTATTGCCGCGCGGCGTTTGCGAGCGCAAGTCGCGGCCAAGCACAGTCTTCCGGGCACCCAGCAGCCTCGCCGCTTGCCTGCAACCCAAAAAACGCTGCCAGCCCGGGGCAACCGTGCTTCGACGTCAGTCGGGACCGCACGAAGTTCGTTGAGATAGACCGGTTGCGTCCGCACCTGCCGGCATGCGAGCAGAGTCGATCAACAATGTCATTCATTGGCGCGGATCTTTTTTCTGGGAAATTGAGGTCGCGGCTTTAAGCAAGGCTGTGATTTCCGCCCCCGGCATCGGCCGGGCGAAAAAATACCCTTGCCCAATGTGGCATCCTAACTGCTGACATGTTTTTGCAACTGATTCTTCTTCAATGCCTTCCGCCACCACTCGCATGTCTAGGGAGCGCGCCAAGGCTACGATCGCCCCGACGATAGCCGCATCGTCTTCTTGGTGATGAACGGCCTCGGTGAAGACTTTGTCGATTTTCAGAACGTTGACGGGGAAGCGCTTGAGGTGGCCGAGGCTGGAATACCCGACGCCGAAATCGTCAACCGCAACGGATACGCCAAGGGCGCGCACCCCTCGGAGGGTCTCGACGACGGGAAGCACATCAGCACTAAACATGCTTTCAGTCAGTTCAAGCTCCAGAAGATCCGGGTCGAGGCCGGAATCCTCAAGTGCACAAGTGACGGCCGAAAGAAGCTCAGCGCGGGCAAGCTGAGCATAGGAAACATTGACCGCGACACGTAAGGGGTGCCCTTCGTTGGCCCAGGCGGCGGCGTCCGCGCATGCCGCACGCAAAGTCCACGCACCGACCGATGTGATTGCTCCCGTCTGTTCGAGCAGCGGAATGAACTCGGCCGGAGACACGGGGCCCAAGTCCTTTGCGTGCCAACGCAACAAAGCTTCCACAGAGATGATGCGTCGGGACGACAGGCAAAGCTGAGGTTGATAGTGAACGTGGAACTCGTCTCGTTCTAAGGCACCCTCCAGCGCGTCGATCAGGGCGAGACGACGGTTGGAAGATGCGCCCCAGTCGCGCTGATACCCGATGTATCCGTTTCGGCCCAGCGACTTGACGCGGTACATGGCGAGGTCGGCGGCGCGCAGCAGTTCGGCGGCACTTGTTCCATCGCGGGGGCAAACCGCTATCCCGACGCTGGCGGAGACGGTAAGGCGACGGCCGTCGAGTTCGATTGGCTGCTGCAACTTTTGAAGAAGGCCGGCCGCAACAGTGTCCGCCGTCCCAGGGTCGCCCAAACCCTCGAGCACGATAACGAACTCGTCGCCACCGAGGCGGCTAACCATGTCCGTCGACCGGACGGCGGTGCGGAGCCGTTCAGAGACGGCTTGTAGCAGGCGATCTCCGACTTCATGCCCAAGGCGATCGTTGATGTCCTTGAAACCGTCAAGATCAAGAAAAAGCACAGCTGCCACATTACCGGTCGACATGGCGGCAACGGCTGCCGCATCGACACGCTTCCTAACTGCCAGCCTGTTAGGGAGTCCTGTCAGCGGGTCGTGAAGTGCGTGCTTCCGCAGTTCCAACTCAGCCGCTGCTCGATCGGTAACGTCGTGGGTGGTACCGCCAATGGCGGTGACGGCGCCGTTTGTCCACTGCGCCACGACGGCATGCACGCTTACCATCCTTAACTGGCTGTCGTCCATAAGGAGCCGAAATTCCAGAGTTCTCGGCTCACCGTCATCTATTATGTTGCGTGCTGCATCTCTGACAAAGGCATGGTCGTCCGGATGAACGCGGCTGAGGAGCGCACCGAAGCTGACGCAGTTGCCGGTGGTCGGGAATAGAGAGAAGATTTTAAGAGTTTCTTCAGAGCAGGCGACCATGTCTGACGCAAGATCCCACTCCCAGCTTCCAATGTGGGCGATCTTCTGGACAGTCTCCAACTCTTCGCGTGCTTTATCTAAATTGGCTTGAACTTCAATGCCGGCTGTTATGTCTCGCTGGATCGTGATGATCCGTCGCAGCATCCCCTCTTCCACAAATGGATGGACTATGGCCTCCGTCCAGAACGGACGTCCGTCTCTATGCTTCTGCATGAGGGTGCCGCGCCAGATACGGCGCGCCCGCAGGGCATCCGCTATTGCGTCACAAGCCGGTTCGTCCGGGTGGCCGAGCACAGAGCGGTATTCGCGCCCTACTAACTCGTTCGGCTGATAACCGGTTGCCCGGCAGAAGTTCTCATTCACGTCGGTGATGATGCCGTCTGGGCGCTGAACGGAAACCATCGCTACCTGGTCCACGGCGGTTTTGAGGTCATCGAGCCACCAGCGATCATGTTTCATTGGACGTTCCCCATTCCCTACCTGCGAACTCTACTTTAGTTCCAAGTTCGGCTGAGCAAATGCATAATGATGCATGGCGGCACGCGGGTGTGCCGGTGCCGCCACGTCATCGGTTCACATAGAATGGTGATCAGGCGGCGCGAACGCGGTCGATAAAACGGTCGACCTCCGCGCTAAGCGTGTCAGCTTGCTCCGACAGCGAGCCAGCGGCCGTCAAGACCTCGGATGCCGCATTGCCTGCGTCGCGGGCTGCGGTTGAGACGCCCGATATGTTTGACGTCACCTCCTGTGTCCCCACCGCCGCCTGTTCAACGTTCCGGGCGATCTCGTGCGTCGCCGCCCCTTGTTGCTCGACGGCGGACGCAATGTTGGAGGAAATTTCCTTCAACTCCTTAATCGTCTCGGAAATGCTGTCGATGGCACCCGCCGCTGTGGTGACGGAGTTCTGCACGCCGCCGATTTGTTTTCCGATGTCTTCTGTGGCGCGTGCTGTCTGATTTGCCAGACTCTTCACCTCATTGGCGACGACGGCGAATCCCTTGCCGGCCTCGCCAGCCCGTGCAGCCTCGATTGTGGCGTTCAGGGCCAAGAGGTTTGTCTGACTCGCGATGTCGGTTATCAGGTCGATGACATCGCCGATTCGCTGAGCCGCGGCATCCAAGTCGCGCATGATCTCGCGGTTCCGCTCGGCCTGTTCCGTCACCTCATTCGCGATGCTGGCGGCCTGCCCAACCTGGCGGGATATCTCGCTGATTGAGGACGAGAGCTCGTCTGACGCGCTGGCTACCGTCTGAACGTTGGCTGAGGCTTGCTCAGACGCCGCGGCCACGGTCGATGCTTGAGTGCTGGCCTCTTCCGATACCGCAGACATTGACTGTGCGGACGAGCGCATCTGGCTAGACGCCGCCGTGACGGCCTGTACAATCTCCTTCACCGTAGCCTCGAAGTCGTCGGCCATGCGGTTCATTTGCGCCCGCTGTGCCTCTTCTGCCTTCTGCTCCTTAAGCTCAGCCTCAGCCTCGAGCTTCTGCGTACGGATCATGTTGTCTTTGAAGACTTGTACAGCGGATGCCATCGCGCCGATCTCATCGCGGTAATTCGTGGCGGGGATCGCTCCTTCCACGTCGCCGTCAGCTAGGCGCCTCATAGCGGCAGTCATCCGGTGGACCGGCTTCGTAATGCCCAGAGTGATGATCAGCGCTGCGAGGATGGCGAATGCGATCGCACCGCTCGAGAAAATCGCCAACAGCCGCGCATCCGCGATGGATCGGGCGGAAATGGCCTGTTCAACTTCTTTCATGCGCAATGCTTGGCGGTCGCGCACTTGCGCGGCCATGACTTCAACGTCGTTTCCTTGTCTGGCAACGACTTCGTCGAACAGGCGAGCAGCCTCAACGCTGATCTGGGTCAGGTCGACGAAAATGCTGCGGTACGTATCGATCAGCGCGACCGTTTCGTCAGCAATGTCGTTCCATTCTGCATTCCGCAATTCGCGCCGAAGTGCCCTAAGCTCCTCCGGAACCTTGTCGAGCCTTTCTTTCGCCTGTTCAACGCGCGTGGCTGAGGGGCGTTCAAAAAACCGCGTCACCGATAACCTTGCCATCATGAGCGCCTGCTGCGCCCGCCCAGCAGACGCCGCAGCAGTAAGATAGCCGCCTTCTTCCGTTTCCTTCATGAGGAGGGTGAGGTTCTGGCGAGCAGCGGGGCCGATGTTGTCGAGGGCCTCGGTCTTCTTTTCGGCCTGTTTTGCATACAGCTCGGCAGCTTTTTGGAAAGCCGTTCCTAGGCCATCAACTTCCTCGCCCATCGCCGCGAAGAGTTGCCGTGCTTCAGTCGAGCGGGTGGCGGAACTGAGTTCTGCAAGTGCGTCTCGCGCACTACTAAGTTCAACTTCAACCTTTTGGACTAGGCTGTCCATGGGGGCGCGGCGAAATTCCGCCATGTAGCGCCGCGCCTCATTGACGCTGGAGACCATGCTTTCCGTCAAAAGCGCGTTTGCGGATATGCGTCGGTATTCCTGCATACTTGCCGCATTGTCTTCGCTGCTCCGCCAGCTCATAGCGGCCAACGCGGCTAAAAGAGTGACAAGTAGCGCGAATCCCAAACCGATGCGCCAACCGATACGTGCACGCGACAGCAGTGCACCCACGTAGTCCCAGATTCCTGTCTTGCTCTCGCTTGCCTTGGTCATTGCGTCCCCCGCGTGGCCCCACTGCTAGGAGGCCCATGTTTGCTTGCACATGATCCTTTCGGACCGAGCCAAAAGGATCATGTGCCGTCGTTACGTGCGGGGTAGATGCGGTTCAACCCTCCGCATAATGAGGTATATGAGCTATTCCGGACAGCGTTGGTTGATTTCCGAAAGCTCTGAAAGATGACGCGCGGAACGATTCTAACACAAATTATTATCGGGAAAATATAATGATGTAATTAGGTGAATAACTCACATAATTTCGGAGCGCACATACTTGTCGCTGTATAATGTTTCGACAACATTATCTTCTATAATGATGAATGTACTAAAATTTATTTCCTGACAACAAAAAAAGTATTTCTCTGCTTGCCTTGGGGGGGGCGGTGTTCTTGGAGAAGTGCGGGCCAAATATACTTTTTAACCGCCCTGCCTCGAGCTCTCAAACCAAAGTATATGCACGCAACCGATGTCACTCACCACACAACTTGCGAATCTTTCTCTGTTAAGGGATTTCGACTTATGGGAGTGCCCTTGTTCCTGGTGCGGTAGCGCTTGAGTTTCGTCTCTTTTCCCCAACAGCGCGCCATGGAAATTACTTTGTGGAGAGAAGGTCGTCCCAGCCTTCTAGCACAACGCCGCCTTCGGTCCCTGCGGACTTCAGTAACTCTCCTTGCCAGTAGATAACCGGCGTGTTGTCAGAGAGATATAGAACGGTCCATGTTGATGTATGCCCTCTTACCGCCCCGTCAAAAAGCCGAACATTTCCCGATATTTGAACGCCAAGAAGTTCCCCAGCTAGAAGCCCGCCCAGGGCGGCCTGTTGATAAGCGCTTTCGAGGTGCTCGTCGAAGCTCGTTCGGGAGTTCCTTCCGATAACCTCGTCTCTGGGCAGCCCCTGCACCCGCTCAAGTGGCTGGGAAACTTCAAGGACGCGCATGTCAAGGGTGCAAAGCGTTGCCGTTCCCGGGCAGTTTCGGGTGAGGTAGCCTAAGCGCGCGTCCTTCACCGCATGCTCGCGTCTCGTCATGCCTAAGATCGCTGTCCATAGGGCGGGCGTGGGCCGCGACAGGCCTGATTCCCATCGTGATACAGTGGATTGCTGCACTTTCAGCTTTTCAGCGAGCTGTTCTTGTGTCAGCCCGAGCATGTTTCGTATGAGGCGAATATGCTTTCCTGTGGTTGGCACCCTCCAGCCTCCAGCAGTTTTCCGCGCGTATAGAACCCACCTTGGTCTATCTAGTAACAAAGCGAAAGTCGCATAAAAATTAATGCGACATTGCCACGGCATACGATAACTAGCCGGGCGCGTCGAACAGCGTGACGTACCCGGCCGCATCCCACGGAGTGGTGTAGAAACGGCGGGTCTGGGCTTGGTGGAGGCCGCGTAGCGGCCGGAGGCCGAACCATCTCTCGCCCGCCCCCAAACCAACGCCGACGTCACAGTTCGGACCAAGGCGCCGGGCCCACACCTGAAGCCGCTGCCTGTGCGCTGCGCCACTTACCGTACTGACGCCGTGTCCTCTTCACCCGCACCACCGACCTCGTCCACAAACTGTAAGCTGGGTGCCAAGAACCGGCGCAGGAGGCCGAATACTGGGTCATCGAACCAGAGCCCTTGAGCGACATCGGACAGCGACGACGTCCGGCAGCATGACCGTCGCTTTGACGTTTCGGCCGCCCCATCATCAATCGTCGCGGTCCCTCGTGTCACTTATGTCGTCGTCTCGTTGCTCGTCGTCTACGGTAATCGAGAATTTTCCCACCTCAAGTGGGGCAGCGCACGTAGACGCCGCACTCACCGCACGGAGCGGCCAGACAAGCTGAGGATCTCAATCACGACTAAACGCGGACCATGGTGCTGCTTCCGGAGTCGCCGTCCGAGCGGAAGGCTTGCGCAGACGTGGTGTCCGTGACCATCACATCGACATGGTCGCGCCAATCAGCAAGCTGTTGCAAAAAGCTGTCGAGAAGGGGTGGGAAGGCAGCCACATCCGCGTTGCTGTCGATGGCGTGGGCCAGAATGAGGATGCCGACGTCTTCGTCCAGCGCCAGAACAGGGCCGCCGAAGCGCGCGGTCCGAAGGTTGTATGCCAATGCCTGTCGCAGCATTTGTTCGGCGTCGGCAGGAGGCACTGGACCAACGAGCGCAGTCAGCGTGAAGCGCCCCGCATCCGGCCCCTCTGCTTCCAGAGACACTTCCATGGTCCCGTCAAACTCGAGTGTGATCGTTCCTTCATCATCCAGCTCTAGGGGTTCGGTTCCGATTTGCACTGCAAGGGTGTTGAGAATGTCTTTGAGTGCCATGGGGTGTCCCTTTCGGTCCATATGAGACGGCCCGACGCATCGGTTCGGGCGAAGCTTAAAGGCTGCGGGCGGCCATTTCGGCTTTGACCGCTGTCTTCAGGTGGTCAAGCTTTTGCTGCGCCATGGTGCTGAACATCTCGACGCGATCGTTATGAGCGCGCATCGGGTTGGCGCTGACCATGGACTTGGCAAAGGTCCGGCTCATGTAAAGCTGGCCGAGCCGCTTTCCGCCCTTGGCAGCGAGCGCGTCAACGCGCTGGTAATCCTTGCTCAACAGGGCGTCAATCTGTCGGAGTGAATCGTCATCCAGGCGCGCGAGGACCGCCTCCTTGCCCTCGCCGGAGAAGACGAGGCGGTTGGCAAAGCTCGTGGCGCCTACGCCTGTCATGTGCTTATGCGCGGCAAGCGCTTTCAGGTCGCCGAAGAGGTTCTCCTGCACGGCAGTTTTGCGTGCGGCGTTATAGGCGTTGAAGGTCTTGACGCCCGCCGTCCCCAGATCATGGGTGACAGCCTTCAGAGCGCTGTCCACGGAACGCCCGGTGGCGCTCTGGCGAAGGCTTGCCCCCATCCGGTTGTCGACGGCCTTGTAAAGAGCCTGGCCTGCCTGCCCCGGCGTCTTGGTTGCAAGACGGACGGTGCGGCTGACCAGAGCATCAGCCATGTTGGAGGCCTTCGTCAGGAAGCGGCTGCTACCGGCCGACTTCAGAAGGCGTTGGGCGCTGACCAGTGCCACCGGCTTATTACCGTACCAGCCCAGGGCCATGCGGTCCGTCCTGCCGGTGTGGCCCATCATGCTGCTGATCGCGGTGGTGATCGGCAGTCTGTACGGCGGTGTCGCCACGCCGACGGAAATCGGGGCCGTCGGGTCGCTCTTCGCCTTGGTGATCGTCGTTCTGTTGCGCCGCCTGAATGGTGGGACGTTCCGTGGGGCGATGGAGAACACACTGCGGACCTACATGATGATCATGATGATCATCCTGGGCGCGATGGTGTTCGGCTATTTCATGACCTATACGCAGGTGACCCAGGACCTTGTGCGTGCGGTGACGGACTCCGACCTGCCGCCGTGGGCGATCATGGGGCTCTTGCTGCTGGTCTACCTCGCCCTGGGGTGCTTCCTGGACCAGATCGCCATCCTGGTGCTGACCGTGCCCCTGACCTTCCCCATCGTGTCGTCGCTGGGATTTGACGGTATCTGGTACGGCATCGTCATCACGAAGACGGTTGAGATCGGCCTGATCACCCCGCCGCTGGGCCTGAACGTCTATGTCACCTCCTCCGTCACGGGCGTGAAGCTCAGCGAGGCGTTTCGTGGCGTCATGCCGTTCCTGGTGATGGAGCTGGTCTTGCTGCTGATCCTGGTCCTGTGGCCGGACCTGACGCTGTGGCTGCCGTCGCAAATGAATTAAGCGGATGGACTCCACGATGCGGAACGGCATTTCAGCACGCGCGGTACTGCGGGGCGGCAAGGAGGCCGCCCCGCTGTCACTCGTCTACTTCGTATTCTCGGCCAGTTTCGGCAACTTCGCCGTCTCCGAAATGGGACTGCCGCCCTGGTATGCCGCCGGCACGACGATCCTGACCTATGGCATCCAGGCGCAGATCGCCGCGTTCAAGGCCATGCTGGCCGGCGAAAATATTCTTTGGATCGCGGCACTGGTGCTGGCGATCAACATGCGTTTCCTGCTGATGTCGGCGGCCATGGCTCCCCGCCTGAAGGGGTTGCCGATGCTGTATCAGATTGGCGCCGCGCACCTTGTCGCCAATGGGTCATTCGCGGCGGCGGTCCGCCATGAGCGGAGCACCGGCTGTCGGACGGCCGGCTACTTCCTGGGATTCGCTCTGACCGTTTACGGTGTCTTTGCCTGTGGCGCACTGGCCGGCAGCATGATCGGGGGAACGCTTTCGCCGCAACTCCAAGAGGTTACGGCCTTCGTCCTGCCGGCGTTCTTGCTGGCGATGGTGGCGAGCGGGATTCCGCATCAACGCGTGTTCATGCCGCTCATGATGAGCGTGTCCGCCCTCTTGACGCTTTTCCTGGCGTACTGGTTATCGCCCTCGGCCGCGTTGTTGCTCGGGCCGGCGATCGTGGCAACGGGCGTGGAGGGCGTGCGCCATGTCCGGAATGGCTGATCCGATGACGGTCGCGCTGACCCTGGTGGGCATCACCTTCGCCCTGCGGGTCATTCCGGTGGTCCTCCTCACGCGCACGCGGCTTCCGCCAGTTGTCGACCGGTGGCTGAGCGTCGCGGGCGATTCCGTCGTGGTATCGTTTGTCGTGCTTATCGGCTTCTTCGATGCCGACGCGGGAGTTCCGCGGATGGATGCCGAGATGGCGGCCGGCCTTGCAGTGACCTGTGCGTTGTGCGTGCTCGCGCGCGGCCCCCTCGTCTCCATTGCCGGCGGCACCGCGACCTTCGCGTTGCTTTTGGCCTTAGGCGGGTTGTGAGCATGTTTTATGTTGCTCTATCAAAGCAATCGTGATGGAGGACACCATGGGCATGACCGCCCGCCGGGTGTTCGGCCCGCGCCCGGCGGTGGCGCCGCCTCGCCGTATCTCGGAGACGGGAGACGGCGGCCTCGGCGTCCTCCTGGCTAGGGCGCCGTTCCCCCGGTCCTGCTCTCCCGGAACACCATCCACTGCGCCATGAAGGCATCGAGTTGGGCCTCAACGGGCACGGCGAGCACGCCGCGGCGGCAGGCCGCCTTGGCGCTGACGAAAGCGTCCAGGTCCAGTCCGAGAAGCAGGTCCTTCATCTCGGCCAGGGGGTCGCCCGGTCCGTCCACAATGCTGTCGGCGAGCGCGAGGGCGACGGCCTGCTCGGCCGTGACCGGCCGCGCGTGGACCGCCATCAGTTCGGCCGTCCGTCCCGAGGTGCGGAAGCGGAGGAGGTCGACAATGTCCGACAGCGTGCCCAGTCCGATGGCTGTTTCGGGAAAGCGGATCTTGGCCCGACGAGACAGGACCGTGCGATCTGATGCCAGCGCCAACATGCCGCCAACCCCGACGGCGTGGCCATCGGCGAGCACCAGGACGGGAACCGGTGCCTCGAACACCAGGCGCGTGAGCGTGAGAAGGTCGGCGAAGACATCCCGCACCTCTGTCGGCGGCAAGGCCAGAAGGTCGTCAAGATCAAAGCCGCCGCAAAAAAACCGGCCGGCCGCGGCGGGCTGGAAGATCAGCGGCTTGCCCTGGGACAGGGCATCGGCGACTTGGCTCTTCATGCCGGCCAGATGTTCGGCGGTGACGAGGTTTTGATCGCCAGAGCCGACGCGTATGCATGCTGCATTGTCCATGGCAGTCCTTCTTGAATTCCGCTCTGCGGAACGGCGTTTTGCAGATTTGCTTTGACCGTGCCTGGGCTTTGGCGGTTAGCTGGGTGACGAACACTGGCTTGGGCCGGCGCTAAGGTCCAGCCAGATTTACAAAAAATATAATCTGGTGGAGGAAAACCAAGTCATGCGCTCAGTTTTGAAGCCGGTGGCGACCGCCGCGGCCATGATGGCCATCACTCTGCCCGCGCAGGCCGAGACCCTGACCATGCTGTCGAGCTGGGACGAAAGCTACAACGCCGTTCCCGTCTTCGCTCAGGGCTTCGCCGACCTGCTGGAGAAGAAGTCGGATGGCGAACTGACCGTCGACATGCGCGGGCCGGAAACGGTCTCGCCGTTCGAGCAGCTCCAGCCGGTCTCGGCAGGCCTGTTCGACATGCTGTTCACCCACGGCGCCTATCACCTGGGTGAAACGGCGATGGCTTTCGGCATGGATGCGGTGACGGACGATCCGGCCGCCCGGCGCGAAAGCGGCATCTACGATCTGATCGACCAGCATTATCAGGACAGGAACCTGAAGCTGATCGGCGTGTTCTCGGCCGCCTCTGGCTATCATGTCCTGCTGCGCAATCCGATCGGCGAGGACGGGGCGCTTGAAGGACGCAAGATCCGCGCTTCGGGCACCTACCATGACATGGTCACTGAACTCGGCGGCTCGGTCGTCACCTTGCCGGCCAGCGAAATCTACTCGGCGCTCGAGCGCGGGGTTGTCGACGGTGCCGCATGGCCGGTGTTCGGTGCCATGGACTACAAATGGTACGAGGTGGCCGACTACATGACGCGGCCGACCTTCGGCGTGACCAACCTGACCATGTTCATGAATCTGGGCACGTGGAACGGCCTGACGCCCGAGCAGCAGGATCTGGTCGTCGAGACGGCCAAGGAACTCGAAGTGTCCGGCCGCGAGCATTTCGCCGACCTGTGGGCGAAAGAGGACAAGGCCATGCAGGACGCCGGGCTGGAGGTGACCCAGTTCGGGCCCGAGGTTGCCGACGACGTCAACGCCATCTTCGCGGCGGGCGTCTGGAAGCAGGTCGAGGAAAAGGCCGGCAAGGATGGCGCCGCCTTCCATGATCTGGCGGTCGAGAAGGGCCTGACCGCGAAATGAGCGGCGGAACGGCGCGAGGCGGGGAGGGCGCATGATGCGGTGGCTTCTGCGCCTGCACGATGGCCTCACCCGCCTGACGTTCTGGGGGGCGACGCTGTGCGTCGCCTACCTCACGCTTGTGACGTCGTGGGAGGTTTTCGGCCGCTATGTTCTGGCGACGCCGAGCGACTGGGCGCCGGACACCGCGGCCATTGCCTTCGCCCTCGTGTCGTTCCTCGCGGTTCCCATGCTGACGTGGAAGCACGGTCACGCCTCCATGACGTTCATCGTGGATGCCGCGCCGGTGCCGGTGGCGCTGTGGATGCGGCGCCTGACCCTCTGCGTCGGGGCGGTCGCGTGCGGCCTTTGCGCCTGGTATGGCGGGATCGAGACGCTGCGGCAGATTGAGTCCGGCGTGATGGTGGTGGCGGTGACGCCCATTCCGAAATGGATCGTCTCCGGCGCCATCGTCTACGGGTTGGGCAGCGCCGCCCTGTATTTCCTGCGGCACCTCGCCAGCACCTTCATCGCCCCAGCGGCAACGGAAACCGAGGAGGCGGAATGGACTGGTACGTGATCCTGATCGGTGTCTTCTTCCTGCTGCTGGCGTTGTTCGCGGTGGGATTGCCGATCTTCCTGTCTTTCCTCGTGTTGAACCTGCTCGGGCTGTTCCTGTTGACCGGGAACCTCGGTGGCGTCCTTCTGGTCGTCAACTCCATGTTCAGCACGGGCACCAGCATCTCGCTGGCGGCGATCCCGCTGTTCGTGCTGCTGGGCGAGATTCTGTTCCGCTCCGGCTCGGTGAAGATCCTGTTCAACGCGGTGGATGCCCTGGTGGGCAACATCCGCGCGCGGCTCTACGCCGTCAGCATCACCCTGTCGACAGTCTTCGGTGCGCTGTCGGGCTCGGCCATGGCCGTCGCCGCCATGATGGGATCCTCCCTGCTGCCGGAAATGCAGGAACGGAAATACGACCGCAACCTGTCGATGGGGACGATCCTGGCCGGGGCGAGCCTGGCGCCGATCATTCCGCCGAGCGTCATGGCGGTTGTGCTGGGCATTCTGTCCAAGGTGTCCATCTCGGCGCTGCTGATCGCCGGCATCCTGCCCGGCATTCTGCTGGCCGGGGCGTTCTTCCTGTACGCGGTCGTGCGCGGCTGGCTGAACCCCGCCGTGGCGCCGCTGAGCGACCGGGCCGCCCTGCCGTGGCGGACGCGAGCGAACACGGTGGTCCGCGCTGCGCCGTTCCTGCTGATCATCGTCACCATCCTCGGCCTGATCCTCGGGGGTGTCGCCACCCCGACGGAGGCTGCGGCCGCCGGCTGCGTGGCCGCCGTGGTGATTTGCTCCATCTTCGGCGAGTTGCGACTGCCCACTCTGGTCGAGGCGCTGCGGTCGACGGCGTGGATCACCGCTATGATCATGATCATCATGGTCTCGTCGGTGTCCTTCAGCCAACTCCTAAACATGACCGGCGTCACGTTCAAGCTGGTAGGGTTCGTGACCGAGCTGGCATTGCCGCTGGTGCTTATGTTCATCATGCTCCAAGCGTTGCCGTTCATCCTGTGCATGTTCATCGACCAGATCGCATTGATGATCATGCTTGTGCCGCTCTACCAGCCGATCATCACGGCGCTCGGCTTCGACCCGCTGTGGTTCTGGACGATCTTCCTAGTGAACATGTCCATCGGCGGCATCACCCCGCCCTTCGGCTACACCCTCTTTGCACTGCAAGGGGTGACGAAAGGGGTGCCGATCCAGGCCGTCTACCGGGCCGTGCTGCCGTTCATCGCCATCTTCCTTGCCGTCATTGCGCTTCTCGCGTTGGTGCCGGACATCATCCTGTTCCTGCCGTCCTTCCTGTGACGGCGTGGAGCCCTTCGTGACGAGGTGAGACTATGGATCTCGGAATTTCCGGTCATGCAGCCCTTCTGCTCGGCAGCACCCAGGGCCTCGGGCTGGCCTGTGCCAGGGCGCTGGCGGCGGAAGGCGTGAAGGTCGCCGTCAACGGCCGGAATCCTGACCGCACCGCTTCCGTGGCAGCCGAACTGGGCGGCGTCGGGATCTCTGGCGACATCAGCGATCCGGCCGAGCGCGCGCGGATCGTCACGACCGCGCGCGAGGCCCTCGGGCCCATCACCATCCTGGTGACCAACGCCGGTGGGCCGCCGCCGGGGCCGGTGGAGGGCCACGACCACGAGACCTGGCTGCGAGCCCTGGAGACCAACATGCTGGCGGCGCTGGAGTGCGTCCGCCTCACCCTGCCCGACATGAAGGAGGCAGGGTTCGGGCGCATCGTCAACGTGACGTCGTTCACGGTGCGCGAGCCCTATCCCAACATGGGCTTGGCGACGGCGGTGCGCGCCGGGCTGACGGGGGCGATGAAAAGCCTGTCGCACGAGGTCGCGCCGCTTGGCATCACGGTCAACAACCTGCTGCCGGGCCTGATGGACACGGGGGCGCTCGAACGGGTCTACAAGGCGCAGTCGAAGACTCACGGCATTTCGGAAGACGAGGCCAAGGCGCGCATGGCTGAGAGCGTGCCCATGAAACGCCTGGGAACGGCCGAGGACTTCGGGCCGGCCTGCGCGTTCCTCTGCTCGCGCCTCGCCAGCTACATGACCGGCCAGAACATCACGGTCGACGGCGGCATCGTCCGGTCGCTGACCTGAAAACCAACGATAATTCATCTTCAAGGAGACGTTCATGCGGGAGATCGACTCCCCTGACCTCGTCCTGGGCGTGGTCGGCGCCGGCGCCATGGGCTCCGGCATCGCGCAAGTGGCCGCCACGGCGGACATAACGGTCATCCTGTTCGACGCCCGCGACGGGGCGGCGATCGCCGCTCGCGATGGAATCGCGAAGCGCCTCACCCGCCTGGTCGAGAAAGGCCGGATGAGCGACGCCGACGCGACCGCCGCGGCCGACCGGATCAAGCCGGCCGCGGCGCTGTCGGACCTGTCCACCTGTGATGTTGTGGTGGAGGCGATCGTCGAGGACCTCGACGCCAAGACCGACCTGTTCCGCGGGCTGGAAGACGTCGTCGCCGCCGACGCCATTCTCGCCTCCAACACCTCATCGCTGCCGATCGGCGCCATCGCGGCACGGCTGACGCACCGTCAGCGCGTGGCCGGGCTTCATTTCTTCAACCCGGTGCCGCTGATGAAGCTGGTGGAGGTGATCCGAGGCCCCGATACCACCGACATGGTCATGGACCGTCTCCTGGCGCTGGGTACGCGGCTGGGGCGCCAGCCGGTGGCCGTGAAAGACACGCCGGGCTTCCTGGTCAACTTCGGTGGCCGTGCCCTCAACACCGAGGGGTTGGCCGTCGTGCACGAGACGGTGGCGACGCCGGCGCAGGTCGATGCGGTCATGCGCGATGGCTTCGGGTTCCGCATGGGGCCGTTCGAGCTCATGGATTTGACGGGCATGGACGTGAACTTCCCGGTCACCCGGTTCGTGCACGAAAGCAGCTTCGGCGACCCCCGCCTGCGGTCGACGCCGCAACACCGCTACATGCTGGAGACCGGGCAGTTGGGCCGCAAGGCCGGCCGCGGCTTCTTCTCCTACGCCGAGGGCGCTGAAGTGCCGTCGCCAGATGCTGTAAGCGACGCCAGTCCGGCGGACGCGGTGTTCGTTCACGGTGAAGCCCCGGCGCTGGTCGCGCTTGTCGAGGAGTGCGGCGCACGGGTGCTGTCGGCAGACGACGGAAAGGTGCCGGTTCTCGCCGCGCCGGTGGGAGAAGACTGCGCCGCCTATGCCGCGCGCACCGGGGTCGATGCCCGGCGGCTCGTCGCCTGCGACATGGTTCCGGACACCAGCCGGCGGGTGACCATCATGACGGCGCCGGCCGTCGATGAAGCGGCACGGGAGGCGGTGATCGCACGCCTTGCCACGCGCCGGAAGGTGACGGCGATCAACGATTCGCCGGGGTTCATCGGCCAGCGGGTGGCGGCAATGGTGGCCAACCTGGGCTGCGAGATGGCGCAGATGGCGTTGGCGGCGCCGCAGGATATCGATCTCGCCATGCGGCTCGGATTGAACTACCCGAAGGGGCCCCTCGAACTGACGGATGCCCTGGGGCCGAACGTCGTCCACCGCATCCTGACGACGATCCAGGCCCTGACCGGCGACGACCGCTACCGGCCGAGCCAGTGGTTGCGCCGTCGGGCGCAACTGGGCCTCGCCGCCCACGCGGTCTGACCGGGGTGCCCATCATGCTACGCCGTCGTCGGGAGCGCGGGGCCGATCGCCTCGGCCGTGTCGCGCAGGGCGGCGGCGAGCGTGCTGCGCATCTCCTGCTCGGAAACGCTGCCGGTGGCGACCGGAATGGTCAACGCCGCGTGTTCATCGCCCTGGCAGACCGAGACGGCAACCCCGCCGATGCCCTCGCGCCAGGTGTTCCGCACGAGCGCGTAGCCGTCGTTCAGACAGGCGTCCAGCAGGGTACGGAACTGCTCGGGCGGCTCATCCCGGCGGGTGATGTCGGCGCGGACCCGCGACACCAGGTTGCGGCGCTCGGGGTCCGGCAGCCCGGCGAGCAGCGCGATCCCGGCGGCCGAGGTGGCGATGCGCAGGCGCCCGCCGGTGGCGAGGCGCACGGCGACCATGTTCTGCCCCTGCACGACGTCGACGAAGGTGATGTAGACGCCGTCGCGGATCGCCAGGGCGACGGTCTCGCCGGTTCGTTCGCTCAACGCCTTGAGATGGGGGCGGGCGCGCTGCAACAGCGTCATCCCGGCGAGGACGGGGTAGCCGAGGTTCAGGCTTTTCGGCGTCAGTTCGTAGGTGCGCTCCGATCGCGTGAGCCGGATGTAGCCGAGGACCGTCAGCGTGTGCGTCAGGCGGCTGACAGTGCTTGGCGCCAGACCGGTGTGCCGCGCGATGTCGCGGTTGCCCAGGGGGCGCTGCTCCCTGGACATGCATTCCAGGATCGCAAGCCCACGCGCCAGCGCGTCGACGAACTGTCTGTCGTGTGCGGTCATTACCCCCTCCATCTTTCCGCTCTGCGGAACAGTGTTCCGCAATATTCCATTGCAGATAGCTGTTTTCTCGCAGAAAGTCGAGGTCCAACAGCCGGCCCCGCCGGCAGATCAAGAAAAATGAAAGGGAGAGAAAATGCTGACGGGTGACATGCTGCGTCGCTCGGCTGAGCGCTTCCCAACCAAGCCGGCCATTCTCTGGCAGGGGACGGCACTCAGCTACGGAGACCTGAACCGGGACGCCAACCGGCTCGCCAACACGCTGCTCGGCGAGGGTCTCCAGAAAGGCGGGAAAGTCGGCATCATCAGCCGCAACCGCACGGAGTACGGCGTCACCTTCTTCGGCGTGGCGCGGTCCGGTGGCGTCCTGGTCAACATTTCCGTGCTCTATGCGCCCGAGGAGCTTGAGTTCGTCCTGAACAAGGCCGATGTCGAGATTCTCCTCTATGAAGACGCCTTTGCCGACAAGGTCGCGGCGGTGCGCGACCGCCTGCCGAAACTGCGCAAACTGGTCCGCATCGGCGGCGCCGGGGATGACATCGGCTTCGATGCCTGGATCGCCGCGGCCGCGACGGATTATCCGGCGGTCGAGATCGACGAGGACGATCCGTTCTGCATGACCTACACCGGCGGCACGACGGGCCGGCCGAAGGGGGTGCTGTGCAGCCACCGCAACCGCGCAGTGACGGCCCACACGGTGATGGTGGAAGAGGCCATCGACGAGCGCGACGTGGTCGGGATCGTGACGCCGCTGTTCCATGTGGCGGCGCTGAACATCATGTTCCAGCCGGCCGTCCTGGCCGGCGCGACGACCACCTTGCTCGGCAAGTGGAGTGTCGAGAACTTCGCGGCGATGGCGCGCGAGACGGGGATGACGGCGGCCTTCATGGTGCCGACGCAGGTCGCCATGGTGGTCAGCGACGATGCCTTCGACCCCGCCAACTACGCAGCCTGGCGGAAGCTGTCCTTCGCCGGCGCGCCCATGCCCGACTGGGTGCAGCGCGACATGATGGAAAAGCTGCCCGACGTCCGCATGACGCAGATCTACGGCCAGTCTGAGATGGGCGTTCTGACGTCGCTGCGGCATTGGTACCTGCCCGAGAAACTCGGGTCCATCGGACGCCAGTGCTACAACGTCGACGTCGCCGTCCTCGACACCGAGGGCCGGCAGGTCGCGCCCGGCGAGATCGGCGAACTGGCGTCGCGCGGCGACAATGTCATGCTGGAATACTACAACGAGCCGGAACAGACGGCGTCGTTCTGGAAGCATGGCTGGGCCCTGACGGGCGATGTCGGAACCATCGACGAAGACGGCTTCGTCACCCTGATCGACCGCTCCAAGGACATGATCATCTCCGGCGGGGAGAACATCTATCCCAAGGAGATCGAGAACGTCCTGTACGCCCACGAGGCCGTCGGCGAATGCGCCGTTTTCGGCATCCCCGACGACAAGTGGGGCGAGGTGCCCGCCGCCTACCTGACCCTGAAGCCCGGCGCCGAGGCCACCGAGGACGCGCTGGTGGAGCATTGCGCCGCGCATCTGGCGCGCTTCAAGCGGCCGCGGCTGGTGAAGTTCGTCGAAAGCTTCCCCAAGACCCCCATCGGCAAGATTCAAAAGAACGTCCTGCGCGAACCCTACTGGACGAAGAGGGAGAAAAAGATATGACCGACCGTTACGCCGACTACCAGCGCCTGAAGTTCGACTGGCCGTCCGAGGGCGTGCTGCGGGTGACGATGGAAAACCCGGGCCGCCTCAACTCCGCGGACGCGGTCATGCATGGCGAGCTGGTGCGCGTCTGGCGCGACATCGACGCGGACCCCGATGTCTCGGCGGCCATCATCACTGGTGCCGGCAAGGCCTTTTCGGCGGGCGGCGACCTTGACCTCGTCAAGGAGATGACACAGGACTTCGAGACCCTGAGCCGCGTCTGGAAGGAGGCGCGGGATCTCGTCTACAACGTCATCAACTGCTCCAAGCCTGTCGTGTCCGCAATGGACGGCCCGGCCGTCGGGGCGGGGCTCGTCGCCGGCCTGCTGGCCGACGTCTCGATCGCCAGCCGGACCGCGCGGATTATCGACGGACACACCCGCCTGGGCGTCGCCGCCGGCGACCATGCCGCGATCGTCTGGCCGCTGCTCTGCGGCATGGCGAAGGCGAAGTACTACCTGATGCTCTGCGAGCCGGTCAGCGGCGAGGAGGCGGAACGCATCGGCCTCGTGTCCCTGACCGTCGACAGCGACGACCTTCAGGACAAGGCCCTTGAGGTCGCCCGGAAGCTGGCGAACGGCTCGCCGTCGGCCGTCCGGTGGACGAAGTATGCGCTGAACAACTGGCTGCGCATGGCCGGGCCCACCTTCGACACCTCGCTCGCGCTGGAGTTCATGGGCTTCAACGGTCCGGACGTTCAGGAAGGGCTGGCGTCGCTGCATGGCAAGCGCCGTCCGGAGTTCTCCAAGAAGTCGCCGCTGTAACGGAAAGGCATCCCATGACCGAAGCATATCTTTGCGCGGGCGTGCGAACGCCGATCGGACGGTACGGCGGCGCGTTGGCGTCTGTGCGGCCGGACGACATGGCGGGACACGTCCTGCGGGCCCTCATGGCGCAGGTGCCGGACCTGCCGGGTGAGGCGGTGGATGACGTGATCCTCGGCTGCGCCAACCAGGCCGGCGAGGACAACCGCAACGTCGCGCGCATGGCGGTGCTGCTGTCCGGCCTGCCGGGCACCGTGCCGGGCGTGACCCTTAACCGCCTCTGCGGTTCCGGCATGGACGCGCTGGGCCAGGCGGCGCGCGCCATCCGCACCGGCGAGGCCGACGTCATGATTGCCGGCGGCGTCGAGTCTATGACGCGGGCCCCTTTCGTGATGGGGAAGGCGGAAACCGCCTTCGCCCGTCAGGCCGAGGTCTTTGACACGACCATCGGTTGGCGGTTCGTGAACCCGATCCTGAAAGAGCAGTACGGCATCGATTCCATGCCGGAGACGGCGGAAAACGTGGCCGAGGACTTCAACATCTCGCGCGCCGACCAGGACGCCTTCGCGTTCCGCAGCCAGAAGCGGACGGCCGCGGCGCAGGCATCCGGGCGCCTCGCGAAGGAAATTGTCCCGGTGGAAATTCCCCGCCGTAAAGGCGATCCGGTCATCGTGGACCGTGACGAGCATCCGCGTGAAACGACGCTCGAGAAACTCGCAGCCCTCAAGACGCCGTTCCGCCGCGACGGCACGGTGACGGCCGGCAATGCGTCGGGCGTCAACGACGGTGCGGCGGCCCTTCTGGTGGCGTCCGAGGCGGCGGTCAAGCGCTACAATCTGACGCCTCTCGCGCGCATTTCCGGCATGGCGACGGCGGGCGTTCCGCCGCGCATCATGGGGGTCGGCCCCGCGCCGGCGTCCAAAAAGCTGATGGAGCGCCTGGGCCTCAAGATCGGGGACATGGACATCGTCGAGTTGAACGAGGCGTTTGCCGCGCAGGCTCTTGCCGTTCTGCGTGACCTGGGCCTGCCGGACGATGCCGATCACGTCAATCCGAACGGCGGCGCCATTGCGCTCGGGCATCCGCTCGGCATGTCCGGGGCGCGTTTGGCGCTGACGGCGGCCCTCGAACTTCAGGAGCGTGACGCCCGGCGCGCGCTGTGCACCATGTGCATCGGCGTCGGACAGGGCATCGCCATGGTGATGGAGCGCCCGTGATGAGCAGAGAGACCACAGACACCCGGCCGCAGGTCGTCCTGGAACGGCCGGAGCCCGCCATCGCTATCGTCCGGATCAACCGGCCAGAGGTGCGGAACGCCCTGAACCTGACGGTGCGGCAGCAGATGGCCGACATCTTCCGCGAGTTCATCGACGACCCCGACCTGAGGTGTGTCGTGCTCACGGGCGACGAGACGAGCTTCGCGGCCGGGGCCGACATCCAGGACATGTCGCAACTGAGCGCCATCGACATGTACATGCGTCACACGGAACGCCTGTGGGGCGCCGTCGGAGACTGCCCGGTTCCCGTTATCGCAGCCGTCAACGGCTTCGCGCTGGGGGGCGGCATGGAACTGGCCATGCACGCCGACATCATCATTGCCGGCCGCTCCGCCAAGTTCGGCCAGCCTGAAGTCAAGGTCGGGATCATGCCCGGTGCGGGCGGCACGCAGCGGTTGACGCGGGCGGTCGGAAAGTTCCGTGCCATGCGCCTGTGCCTCACGGGTGAAGTGATCGACGCGGAAGAGGCCTACGGCATGGGTCTGGTCAGCCGCGTGGTCGAGGATGACCAGGTAATGGCGACGGCGCTGGACACCGCCAAGCGCCTTTCGGAGCTTCCTCCGATCGCGTTGGCTCAGATTAAGGAGGTGATCCTGCACGGTGCGGATGCACCGCTCGGGGCAGCCCTGGCGCTCGAGCGCAAGGCGGTGCAGATACTCTTCGCCTCGCGCGACAAGCAGGAAGGCATGGCTGCGTTCCTCGAAAAGCGCCGGCCCCAGTACACCGGGGCGTAGCGGACATGACGCAGCATGTCTCGTGCACGACGGAGGCGGGCGGCATCGCCCGCCTCCGTATTGACCGGCCCGAAAAGCTGAACAGCCTGACGGCACCCATGGTGGCGGCACTTCGTGATGCCGTGGAGCGTCTGGCCGCCGATCCGGCCGTGCGGTGCGTCGTGCTGGAAGCCTCGGGGCGCGCCTTCTGCGCCGGCCAGGACCTCAACGAGCGCCGGCCGATCCTGGACGGCGCGACCATCGATCTGGGCGAAACCCTGGAGGCCGGGCTCAACCGCATCGTCGAGACCATCAGCACCATGCCAAAGCCGGTGGTCTGCGCGGTACAGGGAACGGCGGCCGGCGCCGGAGCCAACCTCGCACTGGCGTGCGATATCGTGATCGCCGGACGGTCGGCATCCTTCGTTCAGTCCTTCACCAAACTCGGCTTGATACCCGACAGCGGCGGCACATGGATCCTGCCCCGGCTCGCCGGACGCGCCCGCGCACGCGGGATGGCTCTGTTGGCCGAGCCCGTTCCCGCCCCACTGGCTGCCGACTGGGGCTTGATCTGGCAGTGTGTCGAAGACGAGGACTTGCCTGCGCGCGCCCATGACGTGGCCGTTCGTCTTGCCGGCCGGTCGGAGCTTGGACTGGCCCTGACGAAGCGGGCGCTTGAGGCCTCGGCCGGCAACGGCTTGACCGAGCAACTGGCGCTGGAAGTACAGCTCCAGCGGGAAGCCGGCGCCAGCGACAGCTACCGCGCCGGTCTGAGCGCCTTCTTCAAGAGGGACCGCTAACCTCCAGCGTTGCTAGCATTTCCGCAAGTTGCTGTTTGCGAACCTTCCCGACCCCCGTCGTCGGCAGCGCCTCCAGGCGAATGATCTGGCGGGGCAGCTTGTAGGGGGCGAGGTGCTGACGCAGGTGGGACAAGATGGCCTCGTCGTCCGCCGTCGCGCCGGGCCGCATCTCGATAAAGGCGACAACCTGTTCGTCACCGGGCACCGGGCGCCCCACGACGGCGGCAGCGGCGACGGCCGGGTGGGCGTTGAGCGCGCTCTCCACTTCCGGCGGATAGACATTGAAGCCCGACGTGATGATCAACTCCTTCAGGCGCCCGGCCAGGTAGAGGGCACCGTCCGGCCCGCGCCGGCACAGGTCCCCCGTCCGCAGCCAGCCGTCCGGTGTCAGTGCGGCAGCCGTCGCATCCGGATTCCGGTAGTAGCCGGCCATGATCGTGGCGCCCCGCGCCCACAGTTCGCCTGGAGCCCCGTCGGCAACGTCCCGACCATCGGGACCTATGAGTCGGACCTCAATACCCGGGATTGGCGCGCCGATGCTGTCGTCGCCTCGTGGGGCATCGATTGGGGTCTGCGTCAAGGTCGGCGACGCTTCGGTCAGCCCGTAGCCATTGTGGAGCGGTCTGCCGAGACGGGCCTCGACCTTGCGCTTCCAGCCAGGGTCGAGCGGCGCTCCGCCTGCGGAGAGGTACCGCAGGTGCGGTGGCGCCGCGAACGGCTTGTCCTCGGCTTCAAGATGGGCAAGCAGCTTCCCATACATTGCAGGCACCCCCTGAAAGACAGTCACGCCATTTTCAAGGGCCTTGGCCAGGGCCGCCGCCGAGAATCGCGGCACCAAGTCGATCCTGGCCCCGGCGGCCAAGCCGGCCAAGAGCGTGGACGACAGGCCAAACACGTGGCTGACCGGCAGCGCCGCGTAAATCCGGTCCGTCGGCCTCAGGCCGCGCGTGATGCGCGACACCAGGGCGATGTGACGCAGATTGGCGTGGGTGAGCATCACGCCTTTCGGCGCGCCGGTGGTGCCTGACGTATACATGATGACAGCGATGCCGGAGGGTGCCTGCCCGTCCTCCGGTTCGGTATCCAAATTGCCGACGATGTCTGCGGGACCAAAGGGCAGGTCGAGGCGATCGGCCTGCGGCCCGCCCGGATCGGCGGGGCCAGCCGCCTGCGGCGGTGGCGTCGTCACGATGCAGCGGGGCCGGCAATGGTGGCGGATGTACCCCAGTTCGCGATCGGTCATGCGCGCGTTGACGGGGACCGCCCAGGCTCCAAGCCTGCTGCACGCCAGAAGGAAAACCGCGAATGCCGGGCAGTTCTCCGCCACCAGCATGATCCGGTCGCCGAAACGCGCCCCATGATCCCGAAGAAGAGTTTCGGCATGGTCCACAGCAGCGGCCAGATCTCGGTACGTCAGAGACACGCCGCCTTGACCGCTAAGGGCGACGCGGTCTGGAAAGTGCCGCAGGGGACCTGCGATAAGATCGTGGACCGATCCGGCGCTCGTCGTGGTTGGCAAGGAGTGACCCTTCTTGTCAATGAGTTCCGTGGGCCGGAAGGAGTTGCCTTGGCTTCTCGAGTAGTCGAGCGGCATGGTGCGGCATTGGTTGGTGAGGCCGCAAGGTTCTTGTTCGTGTCCGCCGTAGTCGCTCACGCGCGCAGGCGTGCCCCGCTGTCGGACGATCACTTCTCTGTCGACGGCGCTATGATCGAGACGTGGGCGTCGACGAAGTGTCGCCCGGTATCTCTTCCTGGTCATTGTTTACGAACTGGGCTGCACTATCCCCTTTGGAGCCGCTTGGGATCCTTCTGAACCCTTGCTAAGACCTCTGAACATGCGTGGTTCGCGGGGTCGGGCCGTTCCGAACTCTCCTCGTAAGTCATTGATTCTTATAGCCGCTCATTGGTGGTAAAAGTTCGGAATTGCCGCAGAAAACCGCCGTTTCCCGCTGACTCTTAATCAGCGGGTCCAAGGTTCGAGTCCTTGTGCGCCCACCAAGTTTCCCAAGGCCCCGGCAGTGATGTCGGGGCCTTGTGCTTTTGAGGCGCTTGCAGCCGACACGGGGCTTAAGCACCCACCGAACGGCGCGGCCGTCGCTCGCGTTACCGGGGCACCGCAACGAAGGAGGCCTCGCCATGGCCGACGAGCCGAACAACCGCGAGAACAATCCGGTCCAGAGCACCGAAAGCGCCCCGCACGAAGACCCCAACCGTAAAGCGCCCGCTCCCGACCGGCGCGATCCCGCCGGTCAGGGGCCAGGCGCTGGGCCTCAGGCGCCGGAGGACCAGCCGGGCTCGGTGGAGGAATCGACGGCCGGCAAGGCCACACGTCCCGGGCCGTCGCCCTCGGATGACGGCTGGCCCGGTCGGGATACCGGCGCCGGCGAGGACGGCTTTCGCAGCTCCACCGACAAGAACGCCCAGGAAAACCCCAAGCCGGGGCTTGGTGGAAGCCAGGGGACGCGCGAGGGCTGAGGCGGCGCTTCAAAGGTGGATTTTTCGGGCCGGTTCGGGCACGCTGCGCCGTCAATCCCTACCGCCAGAAAGCGAGACGCCAGAGCATGGACAATGTTCATGACCGGACCTACCTGCGGCTCCTCCGCGAGGTCCTGGAGCGCGGGCAGCGCCGCGAGAACCGCACCGGCATCGCCACCTATTCCCTCTTCGGCGCGCAGATGCGGTTCGATCTCACGCAGGCCTTCCCGCTGCTGACGTCCAAGCGCGTGTTCTGGCGCGGTGTCGCCCACGAACTGCTGTGGTTCCTCAAGGGCGACACCAACATCGGCTACCTGCTGGAAAACGGCGTCCACATCTGGGATGAGTGGGCCGACGAGAAGGGCGGCCTGGGTCCCGTCTACGGCGCCCAGTGGCGGGCCTGGCCGGCACGGGACGGCGGCACCATCGACCAGATCGCCGAGGCCGTGCGCCTCCTGCGCGAGGACCCGGCGTCGCGCCGCATCATCGTCAGCGCCTGGAACCCGGCGGACCTTCCCGACATGGCGCTGGCGCCCTGCCATGCCTTCTTCCAGTTCAACAGCCGGGAGGGGGCTGACGGCCGGCGGCTGCTGGACTGCCAGCTCTACCAGCGCTCCTGCGACATGTTCCTGGGCGTGCCCTTCAACATCGCGAGCTATGCCCTGCTGACCCACATGATGGCGGCGGTGACGGATCACGAGCCCGGAGACTTCGTGTGGACCGGCGGCGACGTGCACCTTTACGAAAACCACATGGAGCAGGCGCGCCAGCAGCTCGGCCGCGAGGGCGACCTGCCGCCGTCGCCGCGCCTGCGGATCGTGCGCGACGGCATCGCCTCCATCGACGACTTCACCTTCGAGGACTTCGAACTCGTGGACTACGCTCCCCTGCCGGCCATCAAGGCCCCGGTGGCCGTGTGATGCGCATCGGAATCATCGTCGCCCGCGCCGAAAACGGCGTGATCGGGCATGAGGGCGGAATGCCCTGGGACATTCCGGAAGATTTGCGCCATTTCAAGCGCGTCACCTCGGGCGGGGCCGTCATCATGGGGCGCCGCACCTACGAGAGCATCGGCCGCCCCCTGCCCAAGCGCCTGAACGTGGTGGTCTCCCGCAGCATGGCGCCCGGCGAGCGGGACGGGCTGGTGGTGGTCGACGCCTTCGGGGCGGCACTTGAGGCCTGCCGGGACCGCGGCTACGGGGACGTATTCGCCATCGGCGGCGAGGCGATCTTCCGGGAGGCTCTGCCGCGCGCCGACCGCCTGTACCTGACCAACATCTTCGCCCGGCCCGAGGGTGATACCTTCTTTCCCGCTTTCGATGAAAGCGCCTGGACCGTCGTCGATCGCGACCCGCGCGACGGCTTCGAATTCCTGACCCTCATCCCCAAGGACGTTTCCCGATGACCGTGCCCATGACCGTGCAGATGAAGGTGCTGAACGAGCGGATTCGGGAGCTTGGTCTGCCCTCCTACGGTTCGGACAAGGCTGCGGGGCTCGACCTGCGCGCGTGCCTGGAGGAGCCGGTGTCCGTGGCCCCGGGCCAGACGGTGATGGTGCCGACGGGCATCGCCCTGCACATCGACGACCCGGACTATGCGGGGTTCATCTACGCCCGCTCCGGCCTTGGCGCCAAGACGGGGCTGGTGCCCGGCAACCTGGTCGGCGTGATCGACGCCGACTACCAGGGCGAGGTCATGGTCGCGGCGTGGAACCGCAACCGCCCCGATGCCCAGCCGGTCACCATCAACCCCGGCGACCGCATCGCCCAGATGGTCATCGGCCGCGTGCAGCGGATCGTGCTGGAGGAAGTAAACGCCTTCGAGACGTCTGTCCGCGGGGTCGGCGGGTTCGGATCGACCGGCGTGGCTTAACCGCCCTGCCGGTCCTCAGTCCTTGTCCCGTTCCTGCCCGATGCGGCTGGGCAGGGGCATGAGCTGTTCCTTGTACTTGCTCTGCTCGCGCTCGGCATAGGCCTTGGAGACCGGCGACATCAGCGTCTCGAACGATATGGCGCAGATGCGCATGCCCGGCCGCATGGCCAGCGGCAGTTTGCCGCAGTTGAAGAATTCCAGCGTGATGCGGCCACTCCAGCCCGGATCAATGGTGTGCGCGGTCGCGTGCACCATCAGGCCCAGACGGGCGAGGCTGCTGCGGCCGTCCAGGCGGCCGGCCAGGTCGTGCGGCAGGGTGACCTTCTGGATGGTGATGCCCAGCGCGAAGTCGCCGGGGTGCAGGTAGAACGGTTCGTTCCCCTGGACCTCGGTGGTGGTCATCAATTCTTCCAGGTTGGCGGTCGGCTCGCCCTCGGGCGGGGCGAGGTCCACGAAGGACGCCTTGCCGGGGCGGAAGCTGCGGAACCAGTTGCCCAACTGCAGGTCCACCGACATGGTGCCGACCTGGGACTGCGTCGGCAGCGGGTCGATCTGGATCTTTCCGTCGTCCAGGTAACGCCAGATGTCGGTGTCAGAGAGCTTCATGCCCGGAAAACTCCGCAAGATGTGCAGTTGCGGCCCTATTGCGCCGAAAGCACCGTACACGCATTGTCAAGACGCATCCAGCCCGAGCATCCGCCGGTAGACGTCCATGGTCGCGTCGACCATCCGATCCTTCGAGAAATTTTCCCGCACCCGCGTCATGGCCCGGTCCTTCAGGGCGGCGCGCCCGCTCTCGTCCAGGACCAGTGCCTCATCAAGGGCGCGCGCCAGGTCGTCGGCACTTTCGGGCCAGAACAGCCAGCCGGTTTCACCGCCCGGCTTGACGATTTCCGGCGCGGCCCCGTGATTGGGCGCGACCACCGGGCGGCCCATGGCCCCGGCTTCCGCCACGACGCGGCCGAAGGCCTCGGGGTCGGTGGAGGCTGACACCACCACGTCCGACAGCTTGTAGGCGGCCGGCATGTCGTCGCACTCGCCGACCAGGTGGACGGTGTCGCGCAATTCCAGGCGAGCGATCAGGTCCTCCAGCCCCTCGCGATAGGCGGTGCGGCCCTGGTCCGACCCCACTAGCAGACAGCGCACGGGGCGCGTCTTCATGCGGGCCAGCGCGCGGATCAGAAGCTCCTGCCCCTTCCAGCGGGTCAGGCGGCCGGGCAGCAGGATCACGGGCACGCCGTCGGGCAGGCGCCAGCGGGTGGCGAGCTGGATCAGGCGCTCCTGGCTCACCCGGTCGGGGTCGAAGCGGGCCACGTCCACCGCGCGGGGGATGACGGTGACCCGCGCGCCGGAGACACCGTAGGTGATGGCGATGTGGTCGCGGATGAAGTCGGAAATGGCGATCACCGCGTCCCCATCGGCCATGACGGCGTTGTAGATGCGCTTGAACGGCCGCTCCAACCCCTTGCCCAGATTGTAGGTGCCGTGGAAAGTGGTGACGAAGGGCACTCCCAGCGCCCTGGCGGCGGCGCGGGCGCTCCAGGCCGGGGCGCGCGAGCGGGCGTGGACGATCTTCACGTCCTTGTCGCGAATGAGAGCTTTCAGCCGGTTCACGTTCTTGCGCATGACCAGCGGGTTCTTGGACGCCAGCGGCAGGGTGACGTGTTCGGCGCCCATGCGGTCCAACTCGCGCACCATGCGGCCGCCTTCGCTGGCGACGACGGCGCGGCCGCCGGCGGCGATGATGCCTTCCGCGATCTCGATGGTGCCGCGCTCGACGCCGCCTGTCTCCAGGCGCGGCAGAACTTGCAGGATGGTCGGCGCGTCCGTCGCCCCGGCGCGTTGGTGCGGGGCGCGGAGAGTGCTACTGTCGGGGCTCAATGGAAACCGGTCCGTCTATCGTCGTCATCTGAAAGGAGCGCGCATCCCCCATGTCCGCCGACACGTCCGCCGCCCAATCGCCGCGCAGTCTACCACGCCCGGATGGCACGTCCATCGCCTACCATAAGCTGGAGGCTTCGCCGCAGAACGCCGGTGCGCCGGGGGTGATCTTCATCCACGGGCTGATGTCCGACATGGAGGGGGGCAAGGCTCTACACCTGGAAGAGCATTGCCGCAAGACCGGACGCGGTTTCATCCGCTTCGACACCTACGGCCATGGCAAAAGCTCCGGGCGCTTCCCCGACGGTACTATCGGCCGCTGGCGGGAAGACCTGCTGGCGATCCTCGACGAGGTGGCCGACGGACCGCAGGTGCTGGTGGGCTCCTCCATGGGCGGCTGGCTGATGCTGCTGGGCGCCATTGCGCGGCCCGACAAGGTGGCGGGGCTGGTGGGCATCGCGCCGGCGCCGGACTTCACCGAAGACCTCATGCTGCCCTCCTTCACGCCCGAACAGATGCGGCAATTGGAGGAGCGCGGGCGGATTGAGGAGCCGTCGGAGTATTCCGACGAGCCCTACGTCATCTCGAAGAAGCTGCTGGACGACGGCCGCAGCCACCTGCTTTTGCGCGGCCCCATGGACATCCGCTGCCCGGTGCGCCTGCTGCACGGCATGAAGGACGACAGCGTGCCGTGGGAGTGGTCGTTGAAGATCCAGGACAAGGTCGCGAGCGACGACGTGGAAATCACCTTCATCAAGACCGGCGATCATCGCTTGTCCGAGCCCGCCGACCTGGACCGCCTGACCCGCACGCTGGACGCGCTACTGGAGGCGCTGGGATGAGCGCCGGGGCGGAGGCGGGCGCCGCGCCGGCGGTGATCGACGATTTCGCCGGGGATTACTTCTGGCTCTCGAACTTCTTCCCGAGCCCGGTGGAGATGGACGGCGCGCTCTACATCACCATGGAGAACGCCTTCCAGGCCGCCAAGACCCTGGACCCAGCTGCGCGCACGGCCTTCGAGACCTGCGGTCCGGACGAGGCCAAGATGCGCGGCATGGCCGTCACCCTCCGCCCGGACTGGGAGGATGTGAAGGTGCCGGTGATGGAGGCACTGCTGCGCGAGAAGTTCGCCATCCCGGCGCTCGCGCGGCGGCTGAAGGCGACGGGGACGGCGGAGATCGTCAACCGCAACGTCTTCGGCGACACCTTCTGGGGCATCACCAAGGGCCAGGGCCGGAATGAGCTGGGGAAGGCCCTGATGCGGGTGCGGGCGGGGGTGTAGGGGGCGGGGCTAGCCGTTCTTGATCCAGTCGTCGAAGAAGGCGTCCATTTCCTCTTCGGTGCAGAAGCGCCCTTCTTCGATGTCCTTCAAGCCCCGGCGATACCGGGCGTGCCGCGCCGCATAGTCCGCCACGGCCTCCCCGACGATCTCCTCGACCGGCCGCTTGGAACTGCGGCTGATATCGGTGATCGCGGCGTGCGTCGCTTCGTCGATGTAGCCTTTAACTTCCGTCTGCGGCATGTCTCTCTCCATCCCCCTCGCGCGCTCAAGTATGAGGCGCGGGCGCGGGGATCGCAAGGCGCCTACAACTCGCGGCCAATGGCACTGTCGACGCTCAGGCGGCCGGCGCCGCGGAAGGTGATGGCCAGCGCCACCAGGCCCCAGAACAGCGGATACTCGTAGCCGCCGTTGGTCCAGTTGAAGCCGTTGGGCCAGTGGACCACGAAGGCCGCCACCGCCATGAAGCCCACCACCTGCGCCGCCCAGAAGCGCGTCAGGAACCCGATGGCGATGCACAGCCCGCCCACCAGCTCCAGCACGCCGATGTAGGTGGCAAGCGGCCCGGCGGGCGTGAAGCCCATGTTGCGGAAGGCCTCGATGGTGCCCGACAGGCCGCCGCCGATCAGCTTGCCCCAGCCGTGCGGGATCAGCATCACGCCCGCCGCGAACCGCACCAGCGGCCAAGCGAAGGGATCAAACGCGCGCTCCAGCGGCGCCAGGAAGGGCAGGAGCGGGCGCGTGCGGGCATCAGTGGTGGTGCTGTCGGCCATGGCGGCGGCTCCCCGCTGTGTTGGGTCTTAATACGCCTCGATGATTGAAATCATCGAGGCTGCGGTGTGCGCGCTTCCGCGCACGCCTTCGGCTCCAGTCGGCACGCAGCCTCACGCGCCATTAGGCGCGGCGGCCAGTCGGCCTTGCCGGACGACAGGTGTATGTTTTCAAGTGTCGTCCGGTATAAGTGCCACAACGCGAAAAGCCGCCCCTGGGTCTCACGCGGGGGTCACAGAACCTCGAAGTCCAGGCCGATGTCGAGCGCGGGGACCGAGTGCGTCAGGAAGCCCAGCGACACCAGGTTCACCCCCGTCGCCGCCACGTCTGCCAGGTTCGCCAGCGTGATGCCGCCCGAGGCCTCCGTCGTCAGCCGGCCGTCCACCCGCGCCACGGCATCGCGCAGCACGTCCGGCCCCATGTTGTCGAGCAGCACCGCATCGGCGAGGCCCAGCGCCAGCACGGCGTCGAGCTGATCCAGCGTGTCCACCTCCACCTCGATCTTCACCATATGGCCCAGCGTCTGCCGCGCGCGGGTGAGCGCGGCCTCCACCCCGCCGGCGACGACGATGTGATTGTCCTTGATGAGCACGCCGTCGTTCAGCCCGAAGCGGTGGTTGGTGCCCCCGCCGACAGCCACCGCGTACTTCTCCAGCCCGCGCAGGCCGGGCGTGGTCTTGCGTGTACACGCGATGTGACAGCCGTGCGGTGCCGCCAGAGCGACAGCCTGAGCGGTGACGGTGGCGATGGCCGACAGCCGCGCCAGCAGGTTCAGCGCCACCCGTTCACCCGTCAGCACCGCGCGCGCCGGCCCTTCCACCGTGGCGACGCAGGTGCCGGCCGCGACGTCCGCGCCGTCCTCGTGGTGCGCGGTGACGCTCACGCGCTCGTCCAGCAGCGCGAAGGTGCGGCGGACGATGTCCATGCCCGCCACGCGGCCCGCCGCACGGACGTTGAACCGGCCGCGCGCGCGGTCCTCTGGCCGCACGGTCGCGTCGGTGGTCAGGTCGCCGGCCTGGCCCAGATCCTCCCGCAGGGCGGTGAGCAGCAGCGGGTCGAGCTGGAAATCATAAAGCGCGCGGGTCACGTGATCTTCTCCTGACAACGGCTTCGCCGGCGGGCTGCTGCCCGCACCCGCCCGGAGGCAGAAGCCTCCGGACCTTCACTTTTTTCTGTTTCGGGCACGCTCGACTCATCGGGAGCGCGAGGGGCCGCGCCCCTCGCATAAACCCATTGCGCGCCAGCGCAAAGCCCCCCTTCACGCCGCCGCCCGAGCGACCTCCAAAAGCTCCCGCGCTGTCACCACGTGCCGCCGCGCCCAGGCCTCCACGGGGTGCGGATGGTCGAGCCGCATGTGGGCGCCCCGGCTTTCCGTGCGCTCCAGGGCGGCGGCCGTCAGCAGGCGCGCGGCCAGAAGGGCATTCGCGGCGCTTGGCGTCAGGCGGGGTGCGTCCAGGTCCTCCAACTCCGCCAGCGCGGCGCAGAGGCCGGCGGCGTCGCGGGCGAGGCCCATGCGGGCGCTCATGATCCGGCGCACCTCGGCGAGTACTGTCCGGCTTGCGTCTGCATCGGGCGCGGGTGTCGGGGGCAGGGTGGGGACCGGCTCGGGGGCGGTGGCGGGAATGTCCTCGCCGACGCGCCGGCCGAAGACCAGGGCCTCCAGCAGCGAGTTCGAGGCCAGCCGGTTGGCGCCGTGCACACCCGTGCACGCCGCCTCGCCGCAGGCCCAGAGGCCGGGCAGGCTGGTGCGGCCGTGGGCATCCGTCAGCACGCCGCCCATGTGGTAGTGCGCGGCCGGCGTGACGGGGACCGGCGCCTCATAAGGATCAAACCCGTGCTCCGCCAGCAGCGCCATGACCTGGGGGAAGCCCTCCGGCCCCCGCGCGGCCAGCGCCGGACGCAGGTCGAGATACACCGGCTGCCCCGCCGCCACGCGCCGGCCGATGGCGCGGGCCACCACGTCGCGCGGGGCGAGGTCGGCGAGCGGATGCTCGGCGGACATGAAGGCGAGGCCGTCGGCGTCGATCAGCACCGCCCCGGCGCCGCGCAGGGCTTCCGTCAGCAGGGGCAGGCGGTCGAGGCCGTCGACCGCCAGGGCCGTCGGGTGAAACTGCACCATCTCCAGGTCCGCCAGCCGGGCGCCTGCGCGGGCAGCCATGGCGAGACCGTCGGCGGTGGCGTCGGGCGGGGTGGTGGAATGCGCGAAAAGGCCGCCGACACCGCCCGTCGCCAGCACCACCGGCCCGGCGAGCGTCAGCGGCGCGCCGTCCGGGCCGAGAGCGTGCAGGCCGATCACGCGGCCGTCGCGCACGGCCAGGTCGAGGGCGGTGGTGCGGTCGTGGAGGGTGATGGAGGGCGACGCCGCCACCAGCCGGCTCAGCGTCTCCACCAGCAGGCGCCCGGTGGCGTCGCCGCCGGCATGGACGATGCGGTGGGCGGAGTGCGCGGCTTCCCGCCCCAGCGCCGGCGCGCCGGAGGCATCGCGGTCCAGCGGCAGGCCAAGCACCAGCAGCCGGCGGACTTCCGCCACGCCGGCCTCGGCCAGCAGGGCGGCGACGGCGGGGTCGACGGTGCCCGCCCCGGCCGCGAGCGTGTCGGCGGCGTGGGCGTCGGGGCTGTCATCCCGCCCCAGCGCCACGGCGATGCCGCCCTGCGCCCAGGGGCTGGAGCCGCCGCCCAAGCCGTCAGCCTTCGTCACCAGCGCCACGGGCCGGGGGCTGAGCGCCAGCGCGCAGGCCAGCCCCGCCGCGCCCGAACCGACGACGATGACCGGCGCCGGATCGCGCATCAGGTCAGCGCCCCACCGCCAGCATGCGCTCCACCGACGCCCGCGCGCGGTCCGCCATGTCGGCGGGGATTTCCACGCGCGGCTCCAGCGAGACCAGGGCGTCGCGGATGTTTTCCAGCGTGATCTTCTTCATGTGCGGGCACAGGTTGCAGGGCTGCACGAAAACGGTCTCCGGCGCCTCGGCCTTCACGTTGTCGGCCATGGAGCATTCCGTGACCATGAACACGCTTTCGGGCTTCTTCTCGCGCACGAAGTCCTGCATCTGCGCCGTCGAGCCCACGAAATCCGCCGCGCCCAGCACATCCGGCGGGCATTCGGGGTGGGCGATGACGGTCAGGCCGGGCGTGGCATCGCGGAAGTCGGTGATGTCCTGGGCGGTGAACTGCTCGTGCACCTCGCAGTGGCCGCGCCAGGGGATGATGCGCACGCTGGTCTGACCCGCCACGTAGTCGGCCAGGTATTCGTCGGGCAGGAAGATGACCTCCGGCACGCCCAGGCTTTCCACCACCTTCACGGCGTTGCCCGAGGTGCAGCAGATGTCCACTTCCGCCTTCACGTCGGCGGAGGTGTTGACATAGGCCACCACCGGCACGCTGGGGTACTTGGCCTTCATCGCCCGCACGTCGGCGCCCGTGATGGATTCGGCCAGGGAGCATCCGGCGGTCATGTCGGGCATGAGCACGGTCTTGGACGGGTTCAGCAGCTTCGCCGTTTCCGCCATGAAGTGCACGCCGGCCATGACGATGACGTCGGCGTCCGTATCCACCGCTCGCGCCGCCAGGGCCAGGCTGTCGCCCACGATGTCGGACACGCCGTGGAAGATGGCCGGGCTCATGTAGTTGTGGGCCAGCACCACGGCGTTCTTCGCGCGCTTGAGCGCCGTGATCTCGTCGATGAGGGGCGTCATGAGCGCCCACTCGGCCGGCGAGATCACGTGCCGCACCTTTTCGAAGGCCGCCTGGTGGCGGGGGTCGAGCGGCGCGGTGTGGCTGGGGATGGCGTTCATGCCCGTCAGGCCTCCCAGGATTACAGTTCGCTGACAGAGAAGAAGAGGCGCGCACTATGCCCCGGTCGCACCGGAGCCCGTCAAGCACCAATTCTTGGGAAGCCGAATATAGGTCGCATGAACGTTTGCGCTACAATGAATTTCCCTTCAATTGAACGTAATCCAGCCGCATTACTGCCAGTTACCCCCGCCCGACCATCTCCGACGGCTTGACCAGGCGGTCGAAGTCTTCCGGCGCCACATGCCCCAACTCCGCCGCCGCCTCCTTCAGCGTCTTGCGGGTCTTGTGGGCATGCTTGGCGACGGCCGCCGCCTTGTCATACCCGATGTGCGGGTTGAGCGCGGTGACCAGCATGAGCGACTTGTGCAGCAGGTCGGCGATGCGCTCCTCGTCCGCCTGGATGCCCACCACGCAGTTGTCGGTGAAGCTGCGCGCCCCGTCGGCCAGCAGGCGGATGCTCTGGAGCGTCGCGTGGGCGATGACGGGCTTGTAGGCGTTCAGCTCCATGTGGCCTTGCGACCCCGCCATGGTGACGGCCACATGGTTGCCCATGACCTGGCAGCACAGCATGGTCAGCGCCTCCGCCTGGGTCGGGTTCACCTTGCCGGGCATGATCGACGACCCGGGCTCGTTCTCCGGCAGCATCAACTCCCCCAGCCCGCAGCGCGGGCCGGAGCCCAGCAGGCGGATGTCGTTGGCGATCTTGCTGAGCGACGCGGCGATGGTGTTGAGCATCCCCGACAGCTCCACCAGCGCGTCATGGGCGGCCATGGCCTCGAAGGTGTTGGGGGCCGGCGTGAAGGGCAGGCCGGTGAGGCCGGAAAGCTCCTGGCAGAACCGCTCCCGGAAGCCCGGCACGGTGTTGAGCCCGGTGCCGACGGCGGTGCCGCCCTGGGCGACGTCCAGAAGGCGGGGCATGGTGGCGCCCAGGCGCTCGATCGCCAGCTCCACCTGCCGCTGATAGGCGCTGAACTCCTGCCCGAGCGTCAGCGGCGTGGCGTCCTGAAGGTGGGTGCGGCCGATTTTCACGATGGAGTCGAAGGCCTTCACCCGCGCCGCCAGGGCATCGCGCAGGGACTCCAGCGCGGGGATGAGGGCGTGCGAGACCTCCCGCGCCGCCGCGATGTGCATGACGGTGGGGAAGCTGTCGTTGGTGGACTGGCCCCGGTTGACGTGGTCGTTGGGGTGGACGGGCGCCTTGGTCCCCATCTCGCCGCCGAGGATTTCGATGGCGCGATTGGCGATGACCTCGTTGGCGTTCATGTTGGTCTGGGTGCCCGAGCCCGTCTGCCAGACCTTCAGCGGAAAGTGGTCGGAGAGCTTGCCCGCCGCCACCTCTCCGGCGGCCTGGTCGATGGCGGGGAAGATGGCGTCCGGCAGGTTCTCCAGCGCATGATTGGCCCGCGCCGCCGCCTGCTTCTGAAGCCCGAAGGCGCGGATGAGGGCTTCCGGCATGGTCTCGGTGGAGATGCGGAAGTTCTGCAACGACCGCTGCGTCTGCGCGCCCCAATAGCGATCGGCGGGCACCTCCAGCTCGCCCATGCTGTCGGATTCGATGCGGACGGGCGGGTTGGCGGCGGCGTCGGCGGACATGGCGGGGCCTCCTGCGGTGGGGGTGGTGGGCGGTCAGGCTTCACACAGGGGAACGCGGGAGGAGTGGGTTAAGGCTGACGGTCGCGTTGTTCCTTGAGCAGATCGCGAATTTCCTCCAGCAGCACCTCGGAATGCGGGCGCGGCGGTGGCTCGGGCGCCTTGGCCGGCACTTCCTCGGCCCGGCGCTTGAGCCGGTTCATGCCGCGCACCAGCAGGAACAGCGCCCAGGACACGATGAGGAAGGTGATGATGGTGTTGATGAAGACGCCGTAGTTGATGGTTGGCGCCCCGGCCGCCGTCGCCTCGGCCAGCGAGGCGTACTCCTGGTTGGAGAGGTTGATGTATAGCTCCGAGAAATCCATCCCGCCGGTGAGGTAGCCGAGCGGCGGCATGATGATGTCCCGCACCAGGGAATTGGTGATGGCGCCAAAGGCCGTGCCGATGACCACCGCCACGGCCAGGTCGACGACGTTGCCCTTGATGGCGAAGGTCTTGAATTCCTGAATAATCCGCACGCGGTCCTCCGTTCGCGGTCGCTGGTGTTCATGGGTATGAACGCGGCGGCGGGGGGAGGGGGATGAGGGGGCCTCGTCAGCGTGGCTGCCCCGTGTGGGTGTGGGTAAGGGCTGCGTGTACCCAGGGCATGACCGCCACATTTGAGAACTGAAGGAATAAAAGCCTAGAAAACGTTCCTGTTCTGTGCCATGACATTGATGGACTAACCTTTCGGAGTCATGGAATATGAGGTGGAATAGGCTTTCCCCGTTCACTCAAGGAGTGGCAACAGCCGGTGCTGAGAGAATCCGTTCCCGCGCCTGGGAGGTGATTCTTGACGGTCAGTTAATGCCGCTGTCCTCGGATGATTACTCAAGCATCAGCCGGATGGCGACCGCAGCACTGAAAACCGCGGATCAGCAACCGCTGGCGCGCACGATTGCTTTTGCGATCCGTGACAGCGGTAATAGGGCTCGATTTGAAGCGGCTGAGCTAGTATCGGCAGTTCGGCAGCGCAGTCCTCTAATCGCCACACGTTTAGTTGGGGCTTTGGCGCAGGAGGCCGGAGCAAATGAGGCTGCTCTCATAGAAACGGTCGAATACTCCCGCAGCCCTGCGGCCCTTTGGCGGGAAATCGGGAGGTCGGGCTCAAACGGCTACCTCTACAACGGTCTGAACCAGTTCAGGGGAAAACGGAACGATGACCCGCCTCCTAAAGATTCCTGCCTCGAAGAATGGGTAAAATTGCGCGAGGCGACGCAGGCTGTTTATGAGTGTCTGCGGGCGATCCAGCGGATCGAGGAATATATTCAGGCGCTCAAAGAGGAGATGGCTCAGCTTGAAAATGATGTTGGCAGTTACCCACAGCTTCCCTCTCCACCAGGACCGCCACCCGGCAAGACCCTGCGGCGCAAAATGCCGTGGGTGATTGGTGACCTATACGGGACATGGAGCGCCTATGACTCGTGGCATTCAGGGAATCGAGCGCGACTGGCGGAACTTCGTGCGTTGATTAGAGAGGCAGAGGCAGAGAGGGCGCGCCTTCGGGAGCGCCTCGAAAGGCTAGAAGAAATAGAGGCCGAGGCCGCGGCGACCTATGAGCGCTGTTGCCGAGAGAACGGGGGTTGCCGGAGCCGCGACAACGCCTACCGCGTAAAATACCCCGCTTGATGCGGGCTCGGCGGTTTCTCCAGCGCCTCGGCGGCCCGGCGTTCCTCCGGGGTGAGGTGGGGCGCCACGGCCGCCGCCCACTGCTCCACCGGCATCCCGCGTTCGCGGGCCTGGGCGATCCAGTACCAGGCGCGTGCCGGGTCCTTCTGGAAATCTCCGCCATCCTCGGCGTGGCCCTGGATCAGCATCCGGATCGCTTCTTCGTGTCCCGCATGGGCCGCGTCCAGCAGGCCTTCCCGATAGTTGAAGCCGGTTTGGCTGCGGCTGGGGATCCCGCCGGGGATCTGGGCTCGGTAGCTCATGGCGTTGACAAAGAGCGCCTGCGGGTTGTTCAGGTCCAGGGCGAGGTGGAAGAGGTGAAAGGCAATCGACGACGTGATCGTTTCCTCGTCCATCCATGCTTGCGGCCGATAGGGAAACGTAAGCCCCGCCGTCTCCTTGAAGGCCAGAACTTCCTGCCAGAGGCGGTCGGGCGAGGCGTGAAGGGCCGCGATCCATTCTATCCGCCGGCTCAGGATTTCCATGTACGTCGGGTCCCACTTCTGCGCGAGTCCGTATCGCCATGTAAGGGGAATGTCTTTCGGCTTGGTCAGGACGAGGGCCCTGGCAAGTTCCAGGTCAAGCCTTTTCAGCTTGTCCTCATACGTGTCTCCGTCAGTCCAGCCGCGCACCCAAAAAACGTGTGCGGTATCGAAGGATTGGTCGGGCTCGAATGCCTCGGGCGGCGGGTCGAGTCCGCGCATGGGATCATGCAGAAGCCACACCGCCACGGCCGCGGCGGCGAGGATCAGCAGGACGTATTCCGTCGGCCGGGAGGGGAGAAAGTTTCGGATCGCCACGCGCCGCTTCCCGTAAAACTGGTGCGCCGCCCAGTGTAGGGAGTCGGTCGGGCGTGTCCACCCTAGCCAGCGGGTGCCCCCCGCCTCACGCCTTCTTCACGAACTCCGACTTCAGGTTCATGGCGCCGATGCCGTCGATCTTGCAGGCGATGTTGTGGCCGTCGGTGGCGTCCACCAGCCGGATGTTCTTGACCTTGGTGCCGCTCTTCACCACCGAGGACGAGCCCTTCACCTTCAGGTCCTTGATGACCGTCACCGCGTCGCCGTCGCTCAGCGCGTTGCCGTTCGAGTCGCGCACCGCCGTGTCCTCCTCCGGCGCGGCGGCGGTGTCGCCGTCTGCCCATTCGTGGCCGCACGCCGGGCAGTTCCACAGGGACCCGTCGTGATAGGCGAGGTCCGACTGGCAGGCCGGGCAGATCATGAGGTCCATGATTCCGTTCCGCTTTCGGTGATGTGCGGCTTGGCTGGTTTTGCACGTTCTGCGAATTTTAGGCAGATAATCAACCGTGGAAGGCGATTTTTAAGTGACGACTCGAGCGGCGATTCGCTATGCCCGCTCGCGAAGGTCTTCGCACTTACTGTAGAAGTAAAAATTTCAGGTTGCGAAGAATTATGTCGCACTGGGGGGATGAAATCATGAAAATCATGCGTACCGTCTTGGCGGCAGGCCTTGCGATTGGCCTCGCCGGCTGCCTGAGCCCGCAGCACCTGGGACAGCAGCTTGCTCTCAAGACCACCGATGCGTTGGGAATCGGTGTGCAGGCGGACTGGTACGAGTCCCGTGTCGGCGCTGACCCGACCATCGGCCATGGCGGTGTCACCCGCGAAGCGGCCTTCGAGGAGTGCAACGAACTGGGGCTCGCGGCCATGCGGGAAGCCGGCACCTACCACGGCCAGATGGGAATGGGGCACCTGATGCAGGGCTCGACGTTGTCGACCATGAACAGTCAGGCAAAGCAGGGCAAGGCGATGCGCGAGAACTGCATGATGCAGCGCGGGTTCGTGCGCGTGCGGCGCTGGTAAAGGCCGCGGGGCGGGCGGTGCCCTGTCATCGGCCTGTCTGCCCCGCCCGGCCTCTATGTCGCGATCAATCGCCCCGCCCAACCAGCCGGAACGTCATGTAGTGGGGCGCGCCCCGGATCTGCTTTGCCTCGTAGCGGGTCGGGAAGCCGTCCGGCCAGCGCTGGCGCCAGTCCTCGGGCTTTTCGGCCGTCCAACGGAACAGCGGGTGGTTGGTGGCCTGGATGAGGCTCCAGCGCACGTACACCTTGTCGTCCGACGCCACGCGCAGCTCCGCGCCGTCGCGCATCAGCTCCGCCAGCACGTCCAGCACCGCGACGTTGACGAAGCGGCGGCGGGCGTGGCGGGCCTTGGGCCAGGGGTCGGGGAACAGCACCCACACGCGCTCCAGGCTGCGCGGCGGGATCGCCGGCAGCAGAAGGCGCACGTCGTCGGTGAAGACGCGGATGTTGGTCAGCCCCTTTTCCTCGATCTGCATCAACAACGCGCCGACGCCGTTGATGAAGGGCTCGGCGCCGATGAAGCCGACATCGGGGTGGGCCTCCGCCTGCGCCACCAGATGCTCGCCGTTGCCGAAGCCGACCTCCAGCTGGTAGGCGCGCTTTTCCTCGCCGAACAGGGCGGCCAGGTCCAGGGTCTCGCCCTCGGCCGGTGCGGGGATGTGGAGTTTCGGCAAAAGCTCGTCGATGAGGCGCGCGCGGGTGGACTTCAGGCGCTTGCCCTTGCGGCGGCCGTAGAACTTGGGGTCGTCGGGACGAAACAAGGCGCCGGCTTCATCCGCCGGCGCCTCTTTCTTCGTCCGCGTCGCGTGGCGCGGATCAACCATGTGCACTCCGTCAGTCACTTCGGGGACACGGCGGGCGGCGCCCGACGTGTCCCTTCAAGCCGCCGACTGGCGGCCGCCGCCACTGCGGCGTGAGCCTAGCGCGCGGTCAGCGCGCGCCCGGCGCATGAGGGCGTTCCGGTGATCGCGCGCGATCACCGGAACCAACATTAAGCGCTGGCGGTGGCGCCGAAGGCGGCCTTCAGCTCGTCCACCAGGTCCAGCTTCTCCCACGAGAAACCGCCGTCGGCCTCGGACTGGCGGCCGAAGTGGCCGTAGGCGGCGGTGCGGGCGTAGATGGGGCGGTTCAGCGCCAGGTGGGTGCGGATGCCGCGCGGGCTGAGGTTCATCAGCTCCTGCAGCACGGCGGCCAGCTTCACCTGGTCCACCTCGGCGGTGCCGAAGCAGTCGACGTAGACCGACAGCGGCTTGGCCACGCCAATGGCATAGGACAGCTGGATCAGGCACTTCTTGGCCAGGCCGGCGCCGACCACGTTCTTTGCCAGGTAGCGCGCGGCGTAGGCGGCGGAGCGGTCCACCTTCGTCGGGTCCTTGCCGGAAAACGCGCCGCCGCCGTGCGGGGCGGCACCGCCGTAGGTGTCGACGATGATCTTGCGGCCCGTCAGGCCGCAGTCACCGTCCGGACCGCCGATGACGAAGCGGCCGGTCGGGTTGACGTACAGCTCTTCCTCGGGGCACATCCAGCCCTCGGGCAGGGCGTCGACGACGAAGGGGCGCACGGTCTCGCGCACTTCCTCGGTCGTCACATGCTCGTCGTGCTGGGTGGAGACGACGACGGAGGTCGCGCCGACGGGCTTGCCGTTGACGTAGCGCAGCGTCACCTGGCTCTTGGCGTCGGGGCCGAACGGAACCTTCTTGGCATGGCGCGCGGCGGCCATGGCCTTCAGGATGCGGTGCGACAGGGCGATGGGGGCCGGCATCAGTTCGTCGGTCTCGTCGCAGGCGTAGCCGAACATGATGCCCTGGTCGCCGGCGCCCTCGTCCTTCTCGCCGGCGGCATCCACGCCCACCGCGATGTCGGCGGACTGGCTGTGCACGTGGCAGGCGACCTCAGCGGTCTGCCAGTGGAAGCCTTCCTGCGCGTAGCCGATCTCGCGGATGGCCTCGCGGGCCCGCTCGATCAGCATGTCGTGGGTGATGGAGCCGGGGCCGCGCACCTCGCCGGCCAGGACCACGCGGTTGGTGGTCGCCAGTGTCTCCACAGCGACGCGCGCTTCGGGGTCGGCGGCCAGATAGGTGTCGACGATGGCGTCGGAAATGCGGTCGCACACCTTGTCCGGGTGGCCCTCGGAAACGGACTCGCTGGTAAACAGGTAATCAGACTGAGACACTGCGGCATCCCTCCATTAACAAGCCCCTGCGCCCCCGGGGAACGGGGTGGGGCGATTGTTCCGGAGACAAGCCGTCAGCCTCCGGAGGTTAGGAGGCAGGACGTAACGAAAAAAGGGCGCGAGCGCAAGCGCAATCGCGCCTTATGCCGAAGTGCTGCACGGTGTGCGACAGGCGGCTGGGTGCCGGTCCGGGAGAAGAACGCAAGTAAAGGGCTTAAATCCTTCGGATCGTTCAGGAACTTTATTGCTCAGGCTCGGGCTCGCCGTCGCGGCCTTCGTTGCCGGCGGCACTCTGTGCCAGCGTCTTGGTCAGGTCGTAGATACGCTTGCGGATGGACGGATCGATGATGCGGTAGTACGAACGCACCAGTTCCAGCGTCTCGCGCTTGGTCATGGGATCGGCCTCGGCTTCGGCCTCCTCCTCGGCCCCGCGCATGACGTTGCGGGGGCTGCGGCTGGCGACGCTGTCGTCCATTTCCTCGAAAAAGAAGGATACCGGCACGTCCAGCACGCGGGACAGGTCCCACAGCCGGCTGGCGCCGATGCGGTTGGCGCCGCGCTCGTATTTTTGCACCTGCTGGAAGGTCAGGCCAATGGCCTCGCCCAGCTTTTCCTGGCTGAGCCCCAGCAGCGTGCGCCGCAGCCGGACCCGGCTGCCGACGTGCACGTCCACCGGGTTCGGCTTGCCCGACGGCATGCGGCCGCGGGAGGACCGGCGCGCCGACTCGTCGACGGAGGAAGCGTGCGGGAGTGAATTCATGGCCTCAACCCCAAGGAATCCGACAGTGGCACGACGGGCGCGACGCTTCGGCGAGGGGGGCGGGTTCCAACCCTTCTATGCCTTTGGGACTATGTCGTCCGCCGGGGGCAGGCCCGACCGTCGCGTGTCTCCGTCGTCAGACGTGTGGGGGAAACGTCGCTGAAACCGGCGCGGTTCACGCAGCGTCGCAGAATTGCCGCCGACGTATCCGCAACCAGAAGGCGCAGGCCGCAAGGGCCGCCGCACCGGCCAAAGGTATGAAGTTGCCGCCGCTCGCGAAGACGGTGGGGGCAAGCGCGGGCGGCAGCACGGCATCGACCACGCCGGCGGTGCCCAGCGGCTGCACGGCGACCACGCGGCCGTAGGCGTCGACCACCCCGGAGATGCCCGTGTTGGCGGCGCGCACCAGCGGCAGGCCTTCCTCGACCGCGCGCAGGCGCGACGTGGCCCAGTGCTGGAAGGGACCGGCGGAAATGCCGTACCACCCGTCGTTGGTGACGTTCAGCAGCCAGGCGGGTCGGTTGGCGGCGTCCAGGACGATCTGTCCGGGGAAGATCACCTCGTAACAGATCAGCGGGCCGGCGGGCGGCAGGCCCGGCAGCGTCATGAGCCGCGGCCCGGTGCCGAAGCTGAAGTCGGTGGAGCCGGGGGTCACTTTTTCCAGCGGCAGCACGTCGCGCAGGGGCACGTATTCGCCGAAGGGCACCAGGTGCATCTTGTCGTAGGTGTCCAGGATGGTGCCGTCGGGCTTCAGCGCCACCAGGCTGTTCCACACCTGGAAGGGCCGGTCGCCGCGCGGTGTCATGCGCGGCGCGCCGGTCAGCAGAACACCGCCTGGCGGCGCCGCATGGGCGGCCAGGCGCCGGCGTTCGTGGTCCAGGTTGATGGCGAAGGGGGCGGCGGTCTCGGGCCAGATGACGGCGTCCAGCTCGGCGAACCCGTCCTGCTGCGACAGTTCGATGTGGCGCAGCAGGTTGTCGTCGCGCTTGTCCTGCTTCCACTTGTCAATCTGGGGGATATGGGGCTGCACGATGCGCAGGCGCGGGCCGTCCGCCGGCGCGACGTCGGCCGAGGCCAGCCGCATCGCCCCCAGCACGGCGGCCACCGCCAGCACGGCCCAGGCGGCGGAGGCGGTCGCCAGACCCGGGCGGCGATCCTCGTTCGGCCGGTCTCCGGCCAGCGCGAGGGCGGCGAAGGCCAGCATGGTGAGCAGGCTCAGGCCATAGGTGCCGACGAAAGCGGTCGTCTGCAGCACGGCGTCGACCGGCATCCAGGCGCTCGCCAGCGGGTTCCAGGGAAAGCCCGTGAGGAACCAGCCGCGCACCCACTCCAGCGCCCCCCAGGCGGCGGCGAGCGCCAGCACCCTGGCCGGACCGCTCGTGCCGGCCAGGCGGCTGAGCGCGGCGGCGCCGGCCGGAAAAATTGCCATCAGCCCGCCCAGGCCGCCGACGGCGAAGGGAATCATCCAGCCGAAGCGCTCGGCGTCGATGAGCAGGGCGTTGGCGATCCAGTAGAAGCCGGTGGCGAAGTGCCCCAGCCCGAACAGCCAGCCGATGCCAAGGGCACCGCGCCAGCTCTTGCTGCCGTCGATCAGCCACACCAGCATGGGCAGGGTGACCAGCAGCACCGGAACGGCGTGCACCGGCGGCAGGGCCAGCGTCGTCAACATGCCCAGAAGCACGGCCAGGCCCGCGCGCGTCCAGCCGGTCAGCGCGGCGGTACGGTCCTTGAGGCGGGCGAGGCGGTCGAACAGGCGCACGCAGGGACTCTCCGGTCGGCAGGACGAAGGACGGTGGAGCGGGACGGGACGGCCTGTGCCGGTCAGTCCTCGCCCGCTTCAGGGTGGCTGCCGGGCTCGGGCACGTTGCGCAGGCGCAGGCGGCGGATGCGACGGGGATCGGCGTCGATGATTTCGAACTCCAGCCCGCTTTCCGGGTGGCGCACCAGTTCGCCGCGCGCCGGAATGCGGCCGAGGATGCGGAACACCAGGCCGCCGAGCGTATCGATCTCCTCGCGCTCTTCCTCGGTCGTGATGGGGGCGTAGCGCGCCTCGAAATCTTCCAGCGGCACGCGGGCGTCGGCGATGACCGTGCCGTCGCCGTGGTCGATCATCTCGGGCTCGACCTCGGTGTCGTGCTCGTCCTCGATCTCGCCGACGATCTGTTCCACCACGTCCTCGATGGTCAGCAGGCCGTCGATGCCGCCGTACTCGTCGACCACCAGCGCCATGTGCGTGCGCTTGAGCCGCATCTCCAGCAGCAGGTCCAGCACGCGGATGGACGGCGAGACGAACAGCACGCGGCGCAGCAGGTGCTCCAGCTTGACCGCGCGGCCCTTGTTGACGACGGCCACAAGATCCTTGATGTGGACCATCCCCAGCACGTCGTCCAGCGTTTCGCGGTAGATGGGCAGGCGCGAATGGCCGACGCGCGCCATCAGTTCCGTCACCTCGGGCAGGGGCGTGTTCATCTCCACCGCGATGATGTCGGCCCGCGGGATCATGACGTCGTAAGCCGTCATGTCGCGCAGCTTGAAGATGTTGCCCAGCAGCACGTGCTCGTGCTCGTCGATGGGCAGGTCGTCGGACTCGCGCTCCTCGATCAGTTCCTCCAGCGCCTCGCGCACGGAATGATCGCCGTTGCGTTTGCGCAGGCCCCTGATCCACTGCCGCAAGCCCTGCATCAGGCCATTGTCTGTCTCCGCCCCGATGGTCCGGGGCTGGCTACTGGAGCTTTGGTCGTTCATCTCTCTCGTTCCGGAGACGGGGCCGCCGCCTCCTCCTGTTGATCGTCCGGGTGAGGGTCGGGCGCGTAAGGGTCGGGAAGGCCGTGGTCGCGCAGGATCGCCGTTTCCAGCGCCTCCATTTCCTCGGCCTCGGCGTCCGCCTCGTGGTCGAAGCCCAGGCAATGCAGGACGCCGTGCACCACCAGGTGGAACAGATGGTCGGCGGCGGGCTTGCCGGCCTCGGCCGCCTCCATCGTGCAGGTTTCCAACGCCAGGATAACATCGCCGAGGAACAGAGGTTCACCGGGCGGCGGCGGCGGCGCCGTCTCGTCGTCCAGCGTGGCGAAGGACAGCACGTTGGTCGGCGTGTCCTTGCCGCGGTAGTCGCGGTTGAGCGCCTGCACCGCCGCATCGTCGGCCAGCACGATGGTCAGCTCGGCGGCTGCCGGCGGTGCGGGATCGAAGCTGTCGGCGGCGGCGCGGGCGTAGGCGGCACGCGCCGCGCGCTCTGCGATGGCGCTCGCGTCGGGGATGGTATCGGCCCACCGCGATTCCTCGACCATCACCTCGACGTCGAGGCGGGAGGCGGTGGGCTCGGAACTTTGGGCCGGGTCGCCGGACATGTCTGGGTGCGGGTCCTTGCGGTGCGTGTGCGGAGCCGGAGAGGCGGCGCTCAGCGTTTTCGGTCGTGGTTCTGCGGTTGCGCCGGGCCGACCCGGTCGCGCTGGTCGTAGGCATGCACGATCCGCGTGACCAGATCATGGCGGACCACGTCGCGGTGGCTGAAGTGCACCGTGCCGATGCCGGGCTGCTCCTCCAGCACCTCCAGCGCGTCCTTCAGGCCGGACTTGGCCCCCAGCGGCAGGTCCACCTGACTCAGGTCGCCGGTGATGACCATGCGCGAATTCTCGCCAAGGCGCGTCAGGAACATCTTCATCTGCGTCGGCGTGGTGTTCTGCGCCTCGTCCAGGATGATGAAGGCGTTGGACAGCGTGCGCCCGCGCATGAAGGCCAGCGGCGCCACCTCGATGGTGCCGGCCTCAAGCTCCTTCACCACCTGGTCGCCCGGCATCATGTCGTACAGCGCGTCATAGAGGGGGCGCAGGTAGGGGTCGATCTTCTCGCGCATGTCGCCGGGCAGGAAGCCCAGGCGCTCGCCGGCTTCCACGGCCGGGCGCGACAGGATCAGCCTGTCCACCTTGCCGGCCACCTTCATGGACACCGCCTGGGCCACGGCCATGTAGGTCTTGCCGGTGCCGGCGGGCCCCATGCCGAAGACAAGTTCATGGTCGCGCATGGCGCGCACATAGGTGGCCTGGGTGCCGCTGCGGGGAATGACGTGCCGCTTGCGGGTGCGGATGGTCAGGTCCTCGCCGCCGGACTCGCCGGTGACCTGGGCGCCCTTCATGCGCACCACGGCGTCGATCTCGCCGAAGGTGATGTCGTGGTTCTTCTTGGCCCGGCGATAGAGCGTGTCGAGCGCCGCCTCGGCCTCCTTGGCCTCGGTTTCCGGCCCGGTGATGACCACCGTGTTGCCGATGGCGTTCAACGACACGCCCAGGCGTTCCTCGATGCGGTCCAGATTGGCGTTGGCCGGCCCGAAGAGCACCTGGAGCAGACCGTTGTCGTCGAACTGGCAGGTGATTTCCGTGCTCTCGCCGTGGGTCGCCGTCTGGGTCACGCGCACGCCCTTTCGCTGGAGTGAGGCGGGTCCGCCGCGGCCACAAGCTCGCCGCCCAGGCTGTTGGGCCCGGCCGAGACGATGCGCAGGCGCGCGATGGTGTTCCGCATTTCGGCCGGCGCGGTCACGTGCACCGGCTGCATGTACGGGCTGCGGCCGAGCAACTGGCCCGGATGCTTGCCCACGCGGTCGAGCAGCACGTCCATCTCGCGCCCGACGCAGTCCTGGTTGAAGGCGATCTGCTGGCGTTGCAGCAGGGCCTGAAGCTCCTTCAGCCGGGCGTCCTTTTCGTCCTCGGGCACCTGGTTGGGCATGGCCGAGGCCGGGGTGCCCGGACGCGGGCTGTACTTGAAGCTGTAGGCTTGGATGAAGCCGGTTTCTTCCACCAGCGCCATGGTGTCGCGGAAGTCCTTGTCGGTCTCGCCGGGGAACCCGACGATGAAGTCCGACGACAGCGCCAGGTCGTCGCGCGATCCTTTCAGCCCCGCCACGATCTCGCGGTAGCGGTCGCGCGTGTGGCCGCGGTTCATGGCGCGCAGGATGCGATCGGACCCCGACTGCACCGGCAGGTGGATGAACGGCATCATCTGCGGCAGGTCGCGGTGGGCGGCGATCAGGGCGTCGTCCACGTCGCGCGGGTGGGACGTGGTGTAGCGGATGCGGCTGAGGCCCGGAATTTCCGCCAGCGCGCGGCACAGGTCGCCCAGCCCCATTTCGGTGCCGGTGGCGTCCAGGCCGTGGTAGGCGTTGACGTTCTGGCCAAGCAGCGTGATCTCGCGCACGCCGGCCTCGACCAGTCCGCGTGCCTCCGCCACCACGGCATCCACCGGGCGGGAGTATTCGGCGCCTCGGGTGTAGGGCACGACGCAGAAGGTGCAGAACTTGTCGCAGCCTTCCTGGATGGACAGGAAGGCGCTCGGCCCCTCGGCGCGCGGCGCGGGCAGGAAGTCGAACTTGGCCTCTTCCGGGAAGTCGGTGTTCAGCACGCCGCGGCCGGGACCGGCGGCCGTGTCGTCACCGTTGGCGCGGGCGGCGGCGGCGCGCTCGGCCTGGGCGACCATTTCCGGCAGCTTGTGGTAGGCCTGCGGGCCCAGCACGATGTCCACGTAGGGCGCCCGGGCCAGGATTTCCTCGCCTTCCGCCTGGGCGACACATCCGGCGACGGCGATCAGCAGGTCTCCCTTGCCTTCCGCCTTGCGCTCTTCGCGCAGCAGGCGCAGCCGGCCCAGTTCGGAGAACACCTTCTCCGACGCCTTCTCGCGGATGTGGCAGGTATTGAGGATCACCATGTCGGCGCTGTCGGGCGCCTGCGCCGGGGCATAGCCGATGGGAGCCAGGACGTCCGCCATGCGACCGGAGTCGTAGACGTTCATCTGGCACCCGTAGGTCTTGATATAGAGCTGTTTTTTCAAGGGTATGTCTGAACCGTTCCGGCTTCCCTGCAAGATGATCCCGCCCGCGCGGGCGCGGGTGCGCGCCCGAGGTGATGAACTGATCCTCTGAGAGTTAGCACCGGGGCCGCATAAGTCAAGTTACGGCGTCGGGGGAGCGGGCCGCGCCGACCGCTGCGGCAGCCGGTTCGGCGTCGGCGGCGGTGGAAGGCGTCGTGTCGGTGACCGGCTCCTTGCCCGGCAGCGGCGGGGGCGGCGGGTCGTCGCGGCCGTGCAGGGCGCGGGAGACGCCGTTGCGCACCGCCTCCTCGCACCAGCGCGACAGGTCGCGGCGGTGGGCGAAGGGGGCGGCGGTGACGGGTTCGTGGAATTCCACCTCCACCGTCACCCGGCCGAAGCCCAGAAGCTCCCACAGGTGGCTTGCCAGGTCCATGTCGCCGTACCAGGCATAGAACGGCCGCCAGCCGTAGCCCATGGGCAGGCCGTCGACACGGGTGTAGGCGATGGACACCGGCTGGACCCAGACCTCTTCGCCCTCCACCGGCTTTTCCGCCACGTTGAACAGGGTGGTCTTGAAGGGCAGCACGCGGTTGCCGTCGTTGGAGGTGCCTTCCGGGAACAGGATCAGCGGCTCGCGCACCGTCACCAGGCGGCGGACGATCTCGTTGCGCTGCTTCAGCGCGGCGGAACGTTTGCGGTCGACGAAGACCGTGCGGCCCAGCTTGGCGATGACGCCGAAGCCCGGCCAGTTGGCGACCTCCGACTTGGCCACGAAGGCGCCGTTCACGACGCTCCCCAGCACCACGATATCCATGTAACTGGTGTGGTTCGCCACCATCACCAGCGGCCGCTTGTCCGTCAGCGCGCCGCGCACCACCACCTGGGTGTTGGTGATGCGGCAGACCGTGCCCCAGTAGAATCGCGCCATGGAGCGATAGGGGCCGCCCACGGCCATGACCAGCGCATAGGGCGGAATGATGAGCAGCGTCCACAGGACGAAGAGCAGAAGCCGGATCGCGGCGATGACATGCGACATGATGACCGGCCTCCGCCTTTCTGCTCCGCTGACCCCGGGGCGCCCGTCAGTCCTGTTCGCGGGCGGTACGGTCGTAGTGGCGGTAGTATTTCTCGCTCACCAGATCCGTCTTTACCATGATGCAGACGTCGGTGGTGTTGAACTGGTGGTCCACCACGGCACCGTCGCCGACGAAGCCGCCCAGGCGCAGGTAGCCCTTGAACAGCGGCGGCAGGCTGGCCAGCGCCCGGCGGGCGTCGATCTGGTCGGCCGGCATCAGGTTCATGGGCGCATAGCGCTCGGGCAGGGCCTTGGGCCGCAGCTCCTCGGGCGCCATGTGGTTGTGGTGCAGGTAGGACAGCGGCACCGCCAGGTCCTTGGGGTCGGTGCCGTGCAGCGAGGCGCAGCCGAACATCAGGTCGATGTTGTGGTGGAACACATAGGCCGCGATGCCGCGCCACAGAAGCTGCATGGTCGACTTGGAGCGGTACGCCGCATCGACGCAGGAGCGCCCCAGTTCCATGAGGTTGCCGCCATTCTTGAGCAGCGGCGCGATGTCGTATTCGTCCGAGGTGTAGAACCGTCCGGCCTTGTCCGCCTGTTCCTGCCGGGTCAGGCGATAGGTGCCGATGATCCCTTCCGGCCCGGTTCCGCGCGTGCGGTCGATGACCAGCAGGTGATCGCAGTAGGCGTCGAACTCGTCGAAATCGCGCTTCACCTCCGCCATTTCCGGCGTCGGCTTGGCACCCAATTCCTCGTAGAACACCCGGTAGCGAAGCGCCTGCGACGCCTTGACCTCGGCGTCGTCGGTGGCGACGCGGATTTCGTGGTCGCCGGCGGTCAGGGGGGCAAAGGAGGTCATGTAATATCCCGGTCGAACTCTGTCGGATGACGGCGCGCGCACCCGCTGGGCGCGTCAGTGCTTCCCTGTCTTATCATCCTCGGCGAGCGGAACGCCATAGAGTTCCAGCCGATGACCCACCAGCCGGTAGCCGTAGCGCCGCGCGATCTCGCGCTGCAACTCCTCGATTTCCTCGGAATGGAATTCGATGACCGCGCCCGTGTTGATGTCGATGAGGTGGTCGTGGTGGTCTTCCGACGCTTCCTCGTAACGGGCCCGGCCGTCGCCGAAGTCGTGGCGCTCCAGGATCTCCGCCTCCTCGAGAAGGCGCACGGTCCGGTAGACCGTGGCGATGGAGATTTTGGGGTCGACGGCGGTGGCGCGGCGGTAGACCTCCTCCACGTCGGGGTGGTCGTCCGCTTCCGACAGCACGCGGGCGATCACCCGGCGCTGTTCGGTCATCTTCATGCCCTTTTCGAGGCACCGCTGCTCGATCCGAGACGTCATGGGCGGCTGGTCTTTCCCTGATCTGGCTGGTGGGTGGCGTATCGCGAACGCCACGCGATACTAGTCGCCCGCCGGGCAAAAGGAAAGGCGTCGTCCGCCCGCACCGGCGACGACGCCTTCAAGGCTGCTGTTCGAAGAGGATGCCGGGCGCCTCAGGCCTCCGAAGCGGCCCCGTCCGGGCGCACCGTCGATGGTCGACACCAGCCCGCCGGGCGAGGGGAGGGCACGCCGTGAGGGCGTGCACCGCCGCGACGGCGCGGGGCGCCGGCGACCCGCGGGCGAAAACGGCGCCCGGCGGGGCCGGCTCGGCGGCGCGTTACTCGGCGCCCTTGCGGCGCGCCTTTGTGCCCAGGCCGATCTTCTTCGCCAGAGACGAGCGGTGCTTGGCGTAGTTCGGCGCGACCATCGGGTAGTCGGCGGGCAGTCCCCAGCGCTCGCGGTATTCTTCCGGCGTCATGTTGTAGGCGGTCTTGAGGTGGCGCTTGAGCATCTTGAGCTTCTTGCCGTCCTCGAGGCAGATAATGTAGTCGGGCGTCACCGACTTCTTAACCGGCACGGCAGGCTGCGGACGTTCCTGCGGAACAGGCGCGCTGCCCACGTTGTTTAGCGCGCGGTGGACGTCGACGATCAACTGCGGGATATCGTTTACCGCGACGGTATTGTTGCCCAGGTGCGCGGCCACGATATCGGTGGTCAGCTCCAGCAGTTCCTTGTCGGTTATTGCTTCGCTCATTTGCGGTCAGTACCTCATATTCGAACGGTGGACCACATATAATTGAACCTCGCGAGCTTGGCAATGGTTCTTGAAAGAAGGATAAGAGATTGGGTATTGGCGTGACCAGTAAATCGGATCGGACCCTCGATATAACCCAAGAAGTCTGCCCGCTCACATTCGTGAAGGCGAAGCTTGCCGTGGAACGAATCGCGCCGGGTGAGGTCTTGGAAATTCGTCTGCGGGGAGACGAGCCCTTGGAGAACGTCCCTCGATCCTTGACCGATCTGGGACATGAAATCCTGTCGCTGGAACCGGACCCGGCCGATCCGGCGGGCGGCGTGCACGTTCTGAGGGTGCGGAAGGCGGACGCCTGAGCGGGCTGCACGGCCCCGCCTGCGGGCTCTGGCTCAGGCGACGGCGCGGGCCATGACGATGGCGTCGACGCGGGTGCCGTCGGAGCGCGCGTAATAGCGCTTGCGCCGGCCCACCTCCTCGAAGCCCAGCGCGTGGTAGAGCGCCACGCCGGCCGGGTTGTCCACGGCCACCTCGAGGAACAGCCGGCCGGCACCGCGGGTGGCGGCCTCGGCGGCGGCAGCACGCACCAGGCCGCGCGCCAGGCCCTTGCGCCGGACGCTGGGCAGGGTGCCGATGGTCAGGATTTCCGCCTCGTCGGCGACAGCGCGCGCGACCACCAGGGCCACCGGCTGCGGTCCCTCGGCTCCGGCGACCTGCGCCACCCAGCCGAAGGTGCCGGGCGTGCCCAGCAGACGTTCGAAGGCACCCTCGTTCCAGCCGGCATCCCGGCCGAACGCGCCCTGGTGCAGCATGGACAGGACGCGCGCGTGCGCCGGGCCCACGGTGACCAGCTCGAAGGCTTCGGTTATCATGGCCGCAGCCGCCCGCCGTTGACCGGCAGCGTGGCATCGGGCGGGCGAATGTACAGCGCCCCCGGCGGCGCATCGGGCAGCGGCTTCCCGGCCGCCAGCGCGGCGACCACCGCAGGGTCGGGCAGGGCGAGCTCGGGACCGGCGTCGATGCAGCCCGCCGGCAGGTCGCCCAGCATGGCGACGGCATCACCCACCACGACGGCCGGCTGTTCCGCCAGCCGTGCCCGCACGGCCTCGGGCTCGGCAGAGTCGGGTGGAGCCAGCGGCGACACGTCGGGGCCGAACCACTGCAGGAACAGGTCGGCCCGCTTGCTGTCGATCACCGCCAGGACGGGCCGGTCGCCCCTCAGGTCCGCCGGCACGGCGGCGGCCAGGGCCTCGGTCGTGGTGATCCCGATGACCGGCCTGTCCGCCGCCATGGCCACGGCGCGGGCCGTCGCCAAGCCGACCCGCAGGCCGGTGAAGCTGCCCGGTCCCTGGGTGACGGCAATGCGGTCGAGGGCGGCATAATCGTCGATGCCGGCCTCCGCCATCACCGCCTGCATCAGCGGCACCAGTGCTTCCGCCTGGCCGCGAGCCATGGGCTGGCGGCGGGCGGCCAGGGGTGCGCCGTCGCGCCAGACGGCGGCGGAGCAGGCGGCCATGGCCGTGTCGAGAGCAAGGATCAGCACGGGCGCCGCCGCCTTACATCATGGCGCTGCCTGCCGCCGCGTCCGTCAGGACGGGGTAGCGGGCGCGGGCGTTGAACAACTGATAATGCCACCATTCGACCTTGTAGAAGTCGAACCCGGCGGCGGACATGATCCCCAGCAGGGTGAAGCGGTTGCGCTGCGCCTCCTCCGACACCTCCGTGGAGCCGTGGTAGGAGGCCTTCACCATCTCGTCGAAGCCGGTGCCCATCTCAAGGACCTTGCCCGTGGCCGCATCGACGAGGGTGAGGTCGACGGCCGCGCCCATGCTGTGCGGCGAGCCCCGGCGCGGGTCGGCCAGGAAATCGGCGTCGGGCGTATGGTTCCAGAGCACCCACTGCGCCTCGGCGGGGCGGAAGGCGTCCAGCACGCGCAGGCGCAGGCCGACGGCGGCGGCCAGGCGGCTCGCCTCGGCCAGCTTGTCGGCGGCCTCGGGCACCAGATAACAGGCGGCGCGGCGGTAGACCGGGCGTCCCGTGAAGTTGCGGTCGGTGGCGTAGACCAGGTCCAGCTCGACGCCGAAGCGGTCCTCGGTGATCTCTGTCAGCAGCATGAGCGCGTGATTACTCGATGACGCAGGCTTCGTCAAAGGCCAGGCGCGGACCGCGCGGGCGCAAGGCGTCGCGATCGCCGTAACCGATGTTGACCAGAAGGTTGGACTTCACCCGGCCGTCGGGGAAGAACTCGGCGTCGGTGCGGGCGCGGTCGAACCCGCTCATGGGGCCGCAGTCCAGGCCGAGCGCGCGGGCGGCCAGGATCATGTATCCCGCCTGCATGCTGGAATTGCGGAACGCCGTCTCATCGATCAGCGGCGGGTTGCCGGCGAACCAGGCGCGCGCGTCGGTGTGGGGGAACAATTCGGGCAGCCACTCGTAGAACTGGGTGTCGTAGCCGACGATGGCGGTCACCGGCGCGGCCATCACCGCCTCCAGGTTGCCGGGCGACAGGCAGGGCTTGAGGCGCTCTTTGGCCTCAGCGCTTTTCACGAAGATCACCCGCGCCGGCGAACAGTTGGCGCTGGTCGGACCCAGCTTCCACAGATCGTAGAGGCGGTGCAGAAGGTCGTCGGATACCGGCACGTCGCGCCAGGCCTTGAAGGTGCGGCCGTTGCCAAAGACCTGGTCGAGTGCGGTGTCGGACAGGGGCGCTTGCTCGGGCACGCAAACCTCCTCAGGCTGGGGAGCGAATGGGGTGGCGAATGAAGACCGTCCGCCCCAATGTGAGGCGGCGGCCGCATGATGCAACCGCGCGCGGCTGGTGTACACTGGTGATGACGGCGCGCGATTCGATGGAGGTGATGACAATGGGCGAGATCAAGGACCCGGAGATTGGGCCATTGGAGACCATCGACGAAGCGCTGGTGGCGGACATCATGAAAATTGCGCATGAGTGCGCGGCTCTTCCCGACCACGACACCCGCAGCCCGGACGAAGTTCTCGGGTATGACGAGCACGGGCTGCCCCAATGAGTTCGGTCTGGTGAGACGGTGTGGCGCCCGTCGGAGCTCGCGCGCAGCCAAAATAGGAGATCGTGAATGGGACGGTTCGAGGACCCTGAGCTTCTGAAGATGGCGGAGGAATACGCCAGCACCATCGGTCAGCCGGTGGAAGAGGCCATGAAGACCGCCCTGCGGCTGGCGCTGGAGACGCAGCCCCGGCAGCGCGACCCGAAGGAAAGGGCGCGACGGTTAGCGGCCATGCGAGAAAATCGCTGATCGATGCGCGGCGCGACCGGATTTTGATACCCGGAGCCCGGACGAAATCATCGGTTATGACGAGCATGGGCTGCCGTCCTGATGATCGTGGGTAGCTCGGCGCTTGTCGCATGTCTCTTCAGGGAACCCGAATGGAAGACTTCGAGGCCGCCGTTCTTGATGCGGCGGAGTGCGCCATGTCGGCCGTCACCTTTCTCGAGGCGTCGATGGTTCTGTGGGGGCGAAAGCGCGAAGGCGGGCTTGAGGACCTTGTCGCATTCGTGGCGAAGGTCGGAATCAAGATCATTCCTGTCGATCACGCCCAAGCTTTGGCCGCGCGCGAGGCGTTCGTGCGCTTCGGCAAGGGGCAGAACCCCGCGCGGCCGAACATGGGGGACTGTTTCTCCTACACGCTGGCGAAGATCACCGGCCGGCCGCTGCTTTTCAAGGGCGAGGATTTCAGCCGGACCGAAATCGCCGCCGCCGTGTGAACACTGGTCGCCTTAGCCCGCCGGATAGATCGCGGTAATGCCCGAGATCACCGTCTGCGTCGCCAATGCCGCCAGCACGATGCCGAGCACGCGGCTGACCGTCAGGATCAGCGTCTGTCCCAGCGCCTTCTGCACCCAGCCGGACGCCATGAAGAGCACCGCCGAACCGGTCAGTACCAGGGCGGAGGCGGAAATGACCGTCAACTGCCCCTCCACGGAGTCGCCGTAGCGGTCCATCATCAGCATGATCGTCGTGATCGCGCCGGGTCCCGCCATCAGCGGGATCGCCAGGGGAAATACGGCGATGTGGCGGATTTCCTCTTCCTTGTCGCCGTCTTCCTCAAGCTCGTGGCTGGCTTCGTCGGCGCGCTTGGCCTTCCGCTCGGTGCGCTTCTCGAACAGCATCTCGAAGGCGATCCAGAACAAAAGCGCGCCGCCGGCGATGCGGAAGGCCGGCATCTCGATGGACAGGGCGTTCAGCACCAGTTCGCCGAAATAGGCGAAGAAGACGATGATGGCAAAGGCGATCAGGCACCCGCGGATGGCGATGCGGCGCTTCGTGCGCGCATCGAACTTCATGGTCAGCCCGATGAAAATGGGCACCAGGCCGATCGGATCGATGACGACGAAGAACACCACCAGGGCGTTGAGCAGGATTTCGATCATGGGAGGAGGTCCGAAACGCGGGCGGGGGAGCCCGTGGACTCCCCCGCGTCATGACGCTGAACGGCCGTCGAGCGCCGTCAGTTCTGTTCCATTTTCAGGGCGTTGATGAAGGCGGTCTGCGGGATTTCCACCTTGCCGAACTGGCGCATCCGCTTCTTGCCTTCCTTCTGCTTGTCCAGCAGCTTGCGCTTGCGGCTGACGTCGCCGCCGTAGCACTTGGCGGTCACGTCCTTGCGCATCGCGGGAATGGTCTCGCGCGCGATGACCTTGCCGCCGATCGCCGCCTGGATGGGCACCTTGAACAGGTGGCGCGGGATCAGGTCCTTCAGGCGGCTGCAGATGGCCCGTCCGCGGAACTCGGCCTGGCTGCGGTGGGCGATGAAGGCCAGGGCGTCCACCGGTTCGGCGTTCACCAGGATGCCGACCTTCACCAGATCGCTCTCGCTGTATTCGTCGATTTCGTAGTCGAAGCTGGCGTAGCCCTTGGAGATGGACTTGAGCCGGTCGTAGAAGTCGAAGACGATCTCGTTGAGCGGCAGCTTGTAGACCGCCATGGCCCGGTTGCCGGCATAGGTCAGGTCAAGCTGAATGCCGCGCCGTTCCGTGCACAGCTGCAGGATCGGGCCCAGGAACTCGTCGGGGACCATGATGGTGGCCTTGACCCACGGTTCCTCGATGTAGTCGATCTTCATGACGTCGGGCATGTCGGCCGGGTTGTGCAGCTCCAGCATGGAGCCATCGGTCATGTGCATCTTGTAGACCACCGAGGGCGCGGTGGTGATCAGGTCCAGGTCGAACTCGCGGTCCAGGCGCTCCTGGATGATCTCCATGTGCAGCAGGCCCAGGAAGCCGCAGCGGAAGCCGAAGCCCAGCGCCGCCGACGATTCCGGCGTGTACTCGAAACTGGAGTCGTTCAGGCGCAGCTTGGACAGGCTGTCGCGCAGATGCTCGAAGTCGCTGGCGTCGACCGGGAACAGGCCGCAGAACACGACGGGGATGGAGGGCTTGAAGCCCGGCAGCGCCTTGTCGGCGGGGCGGCCGTCCTCGGTGATGGTGTCGCCGACGTTGCAGTCCGCCACCGACTTGATGCCGGCGGTGATGTAGCCCATCTCGCCGGCCGACAGGACGCCGGTGTCCTTCATCTTGGGGCTGAAGACGCCGACGCGGTCGACGGGGTGCGTCGCGCCCGTCTGCATCATGCGAATCTTCGCACCCTTCTTCAGGGTCCCTTCCTTGACGCGCACCAGGATGATGACGCCCAGGTACGGATCGTACCAGCTGTCCACCAGCATGGCCTTGAGCGGCGCGGTGGTGTCGCCTTCCGGCGCCGGCAGACGGGTGACGATGGCTTCCAGCACGGACTCGATGTTCAGGCCGGTCTTGGCCGAGATTTCCACCGCATCAGTCGCATCGATGCCCACCACGTCCTCGATCTGCTCCTTCACCCGGTCGGGCTCGGCGGCGGGCAGGTCGATCTTGTTCAGCACCGGGATGATCTCGTGGTCCATCTCGATGGACTGGTAGACGTTGGCCAGCGTCTGCGCCTCCACGCCCTGGGAGGCATCGACGATCAGCAGCGAGCCCTCGCAGGCGGCGAGCGACCGGCTGACCTCGTAGGCGAAGTCCACGTGGCCGGGCGTGTCCATCAGGTTCAGCTGATAGGTCTTGCCGTCCTTGGCCGTGTAGTCCAGGCGCACCGTCTGCGCCTTGATGGTGATGCCGCGCTCGCGCTCGAGATCCATGGAGTCCAGGACCTGCTCCTTCATCTCGCGGTCGGTCAGGCCGCCGCACACCTGGATCAGGCGATCGGCGAGCGTGGACTTGCCGTGGTCGATGTGGGCGATGATCGCGAAGTTGCGGATGTGGGACAGGTCGCTCATGGAGACTTCATGTTGCTGAAAGGATGGCCGCAACATAGGCCCTTACGCGTCCGACAGCAACGGCCGACGCACGCACTCCCACCGTTGCGCGTTTTTCCCGGCAGCGGGTAACGATCCGCCGCCGACGTCGTGATACGGTTTCCCGCGCGGCGCGACTGTGCCAGCATGGTCCCACGAGACACGGAGGGACACGTCTTGGATATGCCCGATCTGACCGCCGCCGTGGTCGACGCTCTCCCCATGAGCGGATGCCTCGTCGACCAGGAGGGTGTGATCGTCGCCGTCAGCGACGAATGGCGCCGCTTCGGCGAAGAAAACGGCAGCCTGGACGCCGATTTCGGCCTGGGCACCAACTACGTCGCCATCTGCGGCGCATCGTCCGATGCCTCCATCCGCGCCATCGGGCGCGGCGTGAAGTCGGTGCTGGCCGGCGATCGCGAGGATTTCCGCCATGTCTACTCCTGCCACGCGCCGTGGGAGGTGCGATGGTACCGCGTTTCCTGCCGTCACGTAAAGGCGGAGGGACAGCGCATGGCGCTTGTGGTGCACACCAGCATTACCGGCGAGGTTCTCAAGGGCAGCATGGCAAAGGAGGCCGAGCGCGACATCGCCCGCCTGGGCGCCGAGCGGGCGGAGCTTCTGCAGCGGCTGTCCGACGAGCTTCGCGCGCCGCTGAACACCATCATCGGTCTGTCGGACATGCTGTCGCAGGCGGTGTTCGGGCCGCTGGGCAATGCGCGCTACGAGGACTATGCCGCGGAAATCGGCGGGTCCGGCCGCCGGCTGCGGGCCCTGGTGGACGATGTTGTGGAACTGTCGCTGATGGACGGCGGCGAATTGCCGTTGCGCGAGGATACGATCGATCTTGCCGCCCTGTGCGACGACATCGCCGAGGAGTGGCGGGAGCGGGCCGAGGAGCGCCGCGTGGACATTTTCCCGTGGGCGCCGGGCGACCTGCCGCCGCTGCGCGCCGACGGCGGCCGGGTCCGCCAGATGATCGGCCATCTGCTCGACAACGCGCTTGACGCCGCGCCCGAGGACAGCCGGGTGACATTGGAGGCAGCGGAGGACGCTGCCGGCTGCCTGACCATCACCGTCACGGACGTTGGCGCCGGCCTGCCCCGCAACGATCCCATGCGCCTGACCGAGCCCTTCTACAAGGCCGCCGGCCCGGCCGTGGACCCCGAGCATCCGGGGTTGGGCCTGGCACTGACGCGCGGGCTGATCGAGGCGCACGGTGGCCGCCTCATGCTGCGTGCGCGGCCCAGGCGCGGCACCGCCGTGACCCTGCGCTTTCCCCAGACCCGCAGCCTGCGGGCGGCGGGATAGGCGGGAGGAGCGGTCAGCGCCGCCGCGCGATCTCAGGCAGGACGCGGTAGTTGATCCAGTTCTTGATTTCGCGCAGGCGCACCGCCTCGTCCAGCACGTCGGCATCGATGCCGAGCTGCCAGCGCAGGTCCCGGCGGCCCGCCGGGTCGGCGTTCAGCGCATCCAGCTTGGCGACGAAATCCTCGCAGGCGGCGACGCTCGCGAACCAGCCCTGCTCGGTCAGGGGTTCCGCGTAGCGCAGGCAGATGTGCCCGATCTCGTGCAGGTCGTATTCCGGGTGGTACTGGATGCCCCAGAAGCTGCCCCGGCCGTGGCGGATTTCGGCGGCCTGGACGTGGCTGTGATCGTTGGATGCCAGCAGGGTCGAATCCACCGGCAGGGTCTCCACCTCGTCCTGGTGGATGCACACGGCCTCGAACACCGGGCCCTTGCCGGCGAACATGGGGTGCGCCGTTCCGGCCTCGGTCAGGCGGATCTTGCGGGCGATGCCCAGTTCGCGGCCGGCGGGATGCTTGCGCACCACGCCGCCGGCGGCCACCACCGCCACTTGCAGCGCCCAGCACGAGCCGAAGAAGGGCACGCCGCTGTCGTAGACCTCGCGGGCCAACTCCACCTGGCGCATCACCGGCGGATCGGTGTTGTAGGCGTTCAGCGCCGAGCCGGTCCAGGCGATGCCGTCGTAGTCCTGCAACTGCGCACCCGAGGGCAGGGCCCCGTCGGGGTCGGCCGGGCGCACGATGTCGCACGCAGCGCCCGGATGCAGGGTCTGCAGCGTGCGGGCGTACAGCGGGCCGAAGGGCGTGGCGCCGGCTTTCTCAAGGGCCTCGCTGGCCTCCTTGACGTTGCCTTCCACCACAAGGAACCGGGGCGTGCTCGACATGGTCGTCCTCTCGCTTTGGCACGAAACGGGCCGGATCGTGACGCAGAGAGGTAAGCGCGGATGACCGCCGCCGCCAAGAGCCAATTTTTTGGCCGACGTCCTACCACTTTCGTGCGAAAAACAGTCGCGCCGCGCCCTATGCAATGGTATTAGGGGTTCGGGCATACATGAGCAGTCCCGCCGCATTCCCCCATCGCGGCGGTACTGGGGGCAGTACGTGGGGTTTCCACTCATGCGCATCGTCATCGCGGACGATCATTCCATCGTTCGGACCGGTCTGCGGCACCTTCTGGCCGAGGCGACTCCGAAGGCCGAGGTCGTAGAGGCCGCCAGCGGCGACAACGTCCGGTCCATCCTCGCTGCCGTGCCGGAGCAGGGCGCGGTGTCGCCCGACCTTCTTATCCTGGACCTGAAGATGCCGGGCATCCGCAGCCTGGAGGACGTGCGCGAGATCGTGCAGATGGCCGGACGGACGCCGGTGCTGGTGTTCTCCATGCTGGACCAGCCCGACGAGATGCGCGCGGTGCTGGCGCAGGGCGTGAAGGCCTTCGTGCCCAAGTCCACCGACCAGAAGCTGCTGGCCAACATCATCAGCCTGGTCCTGGCGGGCGGCACCTATCTGCCGCCGGTCCTGGGCGGGCTGGAGCGCGGCAACGGCGACGGCCGCCCCGCCGCCTTGCACACATCGGCCGGGCGCTTCATGGAAGGGGCGCTCGACACCCTGCCGGCGGGGCTGACGAAGCGTCAGCAGGACGTGCTGCGCCTGCTGGCTGAAGGCCTCTCCAATCAGGAAATCGGCGAGCGCATGGGGCTGAATCTGTCGACGGTGAAGAGTCACGTCACGGGCATCCTCAAGGCCCTGAATGTGGGCAGCCGGACGCAGGCGGTGCTGGCGCTGCGCCGCAGCCGTGATACGGCCTTCAGCGACCGCTAGAGCAAATCCCGAGCGGACGGAATCGTCCGCGACGACGTATTTGCTTAAAAATCAACAGGCTAGAGCGTGCGCAGCGACCGTGAGGGAGCGAAGGACGCTCTAGCCATCTTCGTCGTCTCCACCGCCCTGGTCGTCGGCGGTTCCGTCTTCCTGTTCGGCCACCGTTTCGTCCAGGGCTTGGCGGCACCCGCCTTCCGCGCCGACGCTGGTGTTGATGAAGGGCGCCACAGCGGCCACGGGAGTCAGGACCGTGCCCAGGGCCACCGCGCCCAGTCCCTGCAAGACGGTGCTCGCCACGCCGCCCGCCTCGATGGTCGGGTCGCCGACCGGTCCCGTGACGTGCACGGGACCGTCATAGGCGAAGGTGACGGCGCCCTTGGGGTTCATGGTGAATGCCAGATCCAGGGTCAGGTCCCGCAGGTCGACGGCCCCGTCGCCGCGCACCACGGCGGCCTCTGTGTCGGCGTACAGCGCGGTGGCCTCGGCGACCCCGTTGGACACGTCGAAGCCGGCAGCTGCGCAGCGGATGGCGGTGGCGTCATCCTCCTGCGGAATGAAGATCCCCACCAGGTCGGAAAGGCCGATCTGCGCCATCTCCAGCCACTGGCGGGTCAGGCGGCCATCGGACAGGAGCAGCGCCACGCGGCCCGACAGGTTGTCCCGCATGGCCTCCACCGTCGCGCCCGACGACTCCAGGTCGACGGTGCCGCCGAAGATGCCGCGCACGGCCTCCACGCCTGCCAGCGGGTTCAGCTCCAGGCGGTTCAGTTCCAGCGACACCGAGGCCGTGGGCGGTGAACCGGCGGCCAGTTCGGCGCGGCCCTGCATCCGCCCGTCACCCACGCCGGCCGTCAGCGGATCGACGGTCAGCCGCCCGCCTTCGAGCGTCGCCTCGATGCGGGCGTCGGGCAGGGCACGGCCGGCCACCACCAGTTCATCGGCCGCGAGCCTCACGTCCGCGCTATAGGCGCGCAGCGCCTCCGAGGGGATTTGCGCCGGTCCCTCCGACGGCCCCGGCTCGCCCAGCACGGCGGCGATGTCGGCGACCTCCATGTGCCCGGAGGACAGGTCGACGGTCAACCGGGTCCTTTCCCCCTCCGCTGCCGGCTCGACGGCCACCATGCCCGCGACCGCGCTCTGGCCGATGGTGCCTGAGGCATCCGAGAACTGCCAGCGCCCATCGCTCAGCGTCAGCCGTCCGGCCAGATCATAGGCCGGCGACGAGGGCAGGCCGCCGCCGACCAGTTCGCCCAGCCCCTCCAGGCTCGGGCCGGCGCCGGCGATGGTGAGGTCGAGCCCCGTCGGCGCCGGCAGGCCTGTCGCGGTGCCCTGGAGGCTGACGTCGTGGGCGCCGGCCGTGACCTCGGCCTCCAGGGGCCAGGGCGCGCGCCCGCGCAGCAGGACAAGCAGATCGCCGCCGGTGCCGGAGGCCTCGGTCTCCCGACCCTTGTAGGTGCCGCTGGCGTCGTAGATCGTGCCGTCGGCCGTTGTCGACAGCCTGCCGGTCAGGTCCGTGTCCTGGCCGGGATCGCGATAGCGGAAACGGCCGTCGTCGACCGTCAGGCGGTTCAGGTCCGGGCCGTCCCCGCTCTCCTGGCCCCGGCCGCCGCCCAGACCGGCCACCTCCCAGGTGGTGCCGCCGTCCTCGTTGCGGGCCAGGAACAGGCGCGGCTGGTCCAGGCCGATGGCGACGGGCTTGAGCGAGAACGACCACAGCGCGTCGGCGCTGAAGGTCACCCGCAGGGTCTGGGCCTGCAACAGCCACGGTTCCTGCGCCCAGCCCGGGTTGGCGACGGCCACGTCCTCGGCCGAGATCGCCGGTGGGTCGAATACGGACAGATCCACCGGCCCGTCGATCTGCACCTGACGGTCCAGGCGCGCGCTCAGGCGGCTTTCAAGAAGCAGTTCAAGCCAGAAGGCGGGGAAGGCCAGTGCCACCGCCATCCCGGCGACGAGCACCAGGGCCGCAGCCCCCACGGCCTTGAGCGCAGGTTTCATGACCACCGTCCGAAGGTTGCAACGGGACGTGCCCGGTCAACGGCTGGGTCGGCGTGCGGTTCGGTCCTGTGCGGCGGTCCATCCGGTGGTCAACCGGACGGAGGATTGGGCGCCGCCCCCTTTCGCGGCGCCCTGCCTTGCGGCCTGCGCGTCAGACGCGGGCGGCATGTGGCTTGGCCGGCGGCTGGCGCACGGGGATGAGCATGTCGCCCATCTGGCGGAACGGCAGCGGCTGGCGCAGGTGGCGCTCGATGCGGCCGCGCACGGTCTTGGCGGCCAGCGGCTTGACCACCAGGTCATGGACGCCCGACTGGGTGGCGCGCAGCAGGTAGTCCTTGGTGATCTCGTTGGACGGCATGAGGATCACCAGCGTCTTCGGGTTGACGCCGTGCTTGCCCGAGCGCACCGCCTTGGTGAAGGAGATGCCGTCCATGGGCTTCATGCCGTCGTCCACCAGCACCACGTCCACCGGGAAGTTGGCCATCATGTCCAGGGCCTCGTGCCCCGACTTGGCCTCGTGGATGTGGGTGACGCCCAGGGTGTTCAGCAGGCTGCGCAGCAGCGAGCGGAAGTTGAACTGGTCGTCGACGATCAGCACCGACAGCTTGGACCACTGGATCTCGCCCTGGCCGGACGCCTGCTGAACCAGTTCGGTGGAGCCGTTGTGCGCCAGCAGGTGCTGGGCCAGCGCCTTGTCGGACTTCAGGATGTGCTGGGTGATCCACACCTTCAGGAAGTTCATCAGGTCCTTGGCGGTGGCCTCGCCGGCCTGGTAGCGGCGGCTCATCTCGCTGACCTGCTTGACCAGGACGGCATGCTCGCGCAGGTGGCCGGGCGACTGTTCGTAGCCGGTCTGCTCCATGAGCTGCTGTTCGCGGCCGAAGTGGAATTCGGTGTAGTCCACCAGCACGTTGAGCACGCTGCCGATCGCATCCTGGTCATCGCCGTCGGCCAGCGAATCGGCCAGCATGTTGATCTGGTCGATCAGGATCTTATGGTCGTCGTCGATGAGTGCGAAGCCGACCTTCAGCTGCTCGGAAAAGTCGAGAAATGCCATGAAATCCCCCACAAAGCCCATGCGCCCGGCGAGACGTTCGTCGTCTTCTGTCCGTGAGCGCCCCCTGTCGTTCTTGGACATTTCATCGTAGCAATTCCACTAAATATTTCATGACTATCGACGGCCTATATGCCCTAAGGGTGGGTATCCGCGCGTATAGGATCATAAGGTGGGAGAAAAGTGGGTCTTCCGTTACCTCAGCCGGACGTAGGCTTCCCCGAACGCGGTGGCGCCGAGCGCCATGATCGTGAAGGAAATGGCGAGGTCGACGAACAGGACCAGGCTGAACGGCAGGCCCAGGCCCACGGCGAAGGCTTCGATGATGGCGCCGAATACCAGCACCGGCACGTGCACCAGCGCCATCAGGCCCAAGAGGCGCAGGCTGTTGCCCTTGGTGATTTCCCAGGCGCGGGCGAAGCTGACGGGCTCCTCGGCGGCGATGGCGGGGAAGACGAAGCTCAGCCGCAGCGACGCCAGGATCAGCAGGATGAACATGGCCACGGCCAGAAGCATGGGCACGGGGGAAACCTGCGTGCCCGAGATATCCCCGGTGGCGAACGGCACCGCGATGGCGCCCGAGATGACCAGCGGCACCACCAGCACCAGGCCGATGACCACCATCCACAGCAGGAAGCGCCCCTCCAGCCGCGTGAACGCCAGGGGGAATCGGCCGGCGACGGCGCCGGGCCCCAGCACGACGAGCCGGTACCAGCCCACGAGGAACGGCAGCGACATGGCGAAGTAGGCCAGTGACAGCAGAAGGGCCGGCCCGCCCGGACCCGCGTCACCGCCGCCGTTGCCGTTGCCGTTGCCGGTTCCGCCCGGGCCGGCGCTGCCGCCATCGGCGCCCGGCGGCGGGGCCGGGACGGGCAGGTCGCCGCCGCCGCCCGAGGGCGTGCCGGTCAGGTACTCGATGATGCCCACGATCAGCACCACGGCGAGCGGCAGCGATGCGCGGTCGACCAGCGTCCGCCGCTGCCGCCACAGGAAATGATAGGCCTCGGCGGCGACTTCCACGACGGGCAGCTTCATGCGGTCCTCGGTTGGAAAAAATGAAAGGATGGTGGGACGATACAGGCGCCGGGGCAGCTTGTCAGCGCCCGCCGTCTCCTTCCACATCGGCATCGGCGGGCGCCACGTCCCCCCCCGCCGCGTCCAGGGCCGCCACCGCCTCGGCCGCGTGCAGCAGGGCGCGAGCCGCGCTCCAGCGGTTGCGGATGACCATTGCGCCGTCCACCGCCGCGCGTGCGGCGGCACCGGCGGCGGCGGGATCGGGTCCGGCCAGGGCCCGGGCGCGGTCCGCCCAGACGCGCACCCGCGCCACACGGTCGATCATGGCCGTCAGGCGGGTCTGCGCGGCGCGTGCCGCCTCCGCCCGCACGGCAACACCGGCGGCGGAACGGCGCGCGATGCGGTCGAGCGCCGCCACGGCCAGGGTGTCTGTCTCCACCCGCCGGGCCGCCGCCAGCGCCTGCGCCGGCCGGTCGAGCGCCAGCCATGCCTCGGCCACATGTGCCAGGGCGAAGGCGCGGGCGAACGGCAGGGAAATGTCCTGCGCCGTGGTTTCCGCCCGCTCCAGCAGGTCCGGCCGGTGCAGGACCGCGGCGGCGCCGGCCAGGGCGACGGCCCGGTAACGCGCCTCGTCGATGGCCTGCGTCGCCGCGACCGCCGCCTCGGCGTCGCCATCCGCCGCATGTGCCGCCGCCAGTTCCACCAGCACCGCCCGCCGCGCCGCCGTATCGGTTCCGGGAGGGAGCGCGCGCAGCAACGGCGCCACGGCCGCCGCGCCGCCCACCGAGGCCCGGGCCGCCGCCAGGGCTTCCGGCGGCCCGGGTGCCGCGTCCAGAAGCGCGCGGGCCCGGTCGGCCTCGCCCTGCGCCTGCGCGGCCAGGGCGAGGGCGGACAGCACCGCCCGGCGGTCGTCCTGTCCCGGCACGGCGCCCAGCAGGGTCTCGGCGTGTGCAGTCAGCGCGCGGGCGGCGGACGGCTGCGTCGTGGCGAGAATGCGGGCGGCCTCGGCGGCGGCGCGGGCGGCCACGGGCGGATAGGTCTCCAGCGCCGCGACCGCCTGGTGCACCAGGTCCGCCCGTCCGGCCTCGGCGGCCTCCTCGGCGACGGCGGACAGGGTGGTGAAGACGGCGCGCGGATCATCGGCCAGCCGCAGGGCCGGCCAGGCATCGTCCAGCCGGCCCGAGCGCGCCACCCGTGCCCGGGCGATGCGGCTGAGGCCCCAGTTGCGAAGCTCCGCATCCGTCACCGCCAGGACCGCGCGCCGGGCCGCCTCCAGAAGGCAGGTGGTGGCGGGGGCGGCGCGGCAGGCGTCCAGGGCCGCGTCGGCCTCCGGGTCCGCCTCCGTCACGTCGTCCTCCGTCCGGGGACGCAGGGCCGCGGTCAGGAGCGGCGAGGCGGCGACGGCGGCATGGGCGGCCGCTTCCTCGCGGGCGCGGGCGTCCTCGAGCTGGCGCGCCGTGCGCCGGGCCTCCGCCCGGCTGCGCAGGGCCGACAGAAGGTCGTCGTCGACGGGGGCCAGTGTCTCGGGCGGCAGGCCGAGCATCCCCCGCGCCCGCCGCACCGCCTGTCCGAAGGCGGCGGAGGCGCGGCCGTCGCCGCCGCCGTCCCATAGGCCGAGTTCCGCCATCAGCGCCTGGGCCTCGGCCAGCCCTGCATCCGGCGCGACCAGCTCGCCGGCGGACCGGCTGGGGGCGGTCGGCTCGGGCACGGCGGCGGCCGCGCGCGGCGGCATGACGGCGGCACAGAAGACCTGTAGAGTGGCGAGCACGACGACGGCGGCGCGGCGCATGGCGGGCGGTGTGTCCTTCTTGCGAATCGCCTGACCATAGCAGCCCTGCTGCCGCCGCCGAAGGATCGCGTTACCCCCATCGTTCGCACGCCAGGAGCTTCCATGACCGACGCCACCTCCGCCAGTCCCACCGCGCCCGCCGATCCTTCCGCCGGCGAAGACGGCGCCGTGGTCACCGCCGCGCTGCTGGTGATCGGCAACGAGGTTCTGTCGGGCCGCACCCGCGACGCCAACGTCCAGGTCTTCGCCAAGACGCTGGGCGCCCGCGGGGTGCGGCTGAAGGAGGTGCGCATGGTGGCCGACGACAAGGCGGCCATCATCGATGCCGTCAACGCCCTGCGTGCGGCCAACGACTATGTCTTCACCACCGGCGGCATCGGGCCGACGCACGACGATATCACCACCGACTGCGTCGCCGAGGCCTTCGGCCGGGCGGTGGAACTGAACGCGGAGGCCGAGCGCCGCCTGCGCCACCACTACGGGTCGGAGACCATCAACGACGCCCGACTGCGCATGGCGCGTATCCCGGCGGGAGCGGAGCTGGTGGACAACCCCGTCAGCCACGCGCCGGGCTTCCGGCTGGGGAACGTGTTCGTCATGGCCGGTGTGCCGCGCATCGCCCAGGCCATGCTGGACACGGTGAAGGACGGATTGCGCGGCGGCGCCCCCGTTCACAGCCGCGCCGTCACCGCCTATATCCGGGAAGGCGACATCGCCGAGCCGCTGGGCGCGATCCAGGAGCGTTTTCCGGCCGTGGAGATCGGCAGCTATCCCTTCGTGCGCGGCGAGCGCCTGGGCACCTCGGTCGTCGCCCGCTGCACCGACGCCACCCTGGCCGAGGCCGTGGTGGCGGACGTGGCGAACGCCATGCGCGCGGCCGGGGCCGACCCGAACGACGCAGAGGGCTTCGATCCCCAGAGCGGTGCGGTGGCGGCGTTCCACGACGGTGACGAAAGCTGAGGCCGGGGCCGATCGGCAAATCGCAATGACGCAGGGCGCGCGGGCGGCCTAGGCTGCCGGTGCCATCAGCCACCGCCGGGACGGACGAGGACGCATTCATGCCCCTGAAACCTCATGAACGCCATGTGCTGGACTTCCTGCTCAAGCACCTGCTGTACGGCACCTTCGGCGGGTTCCTGTTCGGTGGCCTGGTCCTGGCGACGGACCTGGGCGGAATTCGCACGCTCGCCTGGAACAGTGACAACACGGTCCTCTACATGATCCTGCTGTTCTTCGGCCTGTTCATCACCTTCGGGTCCGTCGGCATGGGCATCGGCATCATGAGCCTGGGCGAAGACAAGAACTGACTGCGTGCGCCCGCACCGCGGCCCGGGAAAGAAAGCGGGTGTCACGCCAGTTCAAGCTGGTCGCGCCGCAGCCTGGGTTCGTCGCGGGTGGCGGGGCCGGCGCCGCCGGGCATGATCCGCCACGCCCGCTCGTTGGGCGCGCGCTTGCGCCACGCCATGTCCTCGGCCCGCACGCCGGCCAGCACGGCGCGCACGTCGGTCACCACTTCGTCCCGCAGGCGATAGTACTGGTGCCGGCCGTGGGTCAGCCGGGTCCAGTCCACCTCCGAACAGTCGATCAGCTTCACCTTGCGCGGCAGCCCGGTCAGGACCCGCGGACCGTTGGTGCCCAGGCGGTCGGGGTTGCCCTTGGTCACGTCGCTGATGGTCAGCGCCCGGTCGTTCTCGCTGTAGTACACCAGAACCTGCCGGCAGATTTCGGTCAGCAGGCCCAGCTTGGCGTCGTGCTCGAAGGCGTCCTCGTCCTCGTCGGCCGCCATGAGGAAGACCGTGTCCAGCAGGCGCGGCAGCGGCGCCCCCTCCAGTTCCTTGCGCACCGACCGCAGGGCATGACGCAGGGCGTAGTTGCCCATGCTGTGCGCCACCAGGTGAATGCGCTGGTTGCAGAAGCCGTCCGGCGGCTGGCCCGTCTGCTCGGACAGCGCCACGAGATAGCGCCGGAGCTTGAGAAACGCCCGCGCCATGGCGACGCCGGACATGCTGGCGTCGATCCGGTCGCGGCCGTAGGCCCGGAATTCCGTCGTGCCGTCGGACGGCCAGGAAAACACGAACATGTTGAGCGGCTTGCCGTCGAAGGCGTACTTGTCCTGAAGTTCGCCGGCCCGCTCCAGCGCCGTCTTGAAGTCGCAGGCATAGCCGTGGATGAGGCACAGGGTGTCGGTGCAGCCCTCCCGCATGGCCTTGCGCAGCTGGTCGAACACGGCGGTGCTGCCCAGAAGGTTGGTCTGGGCGCTTTCCGGCTCCACGCGATAGCCCTGGCACGCGTAACTGCCGTCGGACTTGCGGACCACCTCGGCCGATCCGAACCGGATGAACTCCGGCCCGTCGTGGTGGAAGCGCGTGCCGAAGGTGACGGTGCCGTCCGGCCCGGTGGTGTAGCTGCGGTTGGTGGCGAAGTGGACGGTCGCCATCGGACGGCTCCTTCGCGGGAACGGCATGGGGCGGAGGGCGCGGCGGTTGCAAGGCCGGCTGTCAGGATATTCGAAAGACCGGCTCGGCCAAGGCGCCCTTCGTGCTTGCTCCGGATGGGGGGGCTTCCTCCTTTCGGCCGCTTCCGCGGCGGTTGCCGCCGAACCCCGGGGGTGCGGCCGGCATTGCCTTTGCACCAATGGCAACCCGAGGAGGTCCGCGCCATGTCTTCCCCCATCGCCGACAGCTGTTGGAACGCCGCCAGCCGGCCTGCGCCCTTTCCGCCGCTCGACCGGGATCTGGAGGTCGACGTCTGCATCGTCGGCGGCGGCATGGCCGGCATCACGGCCGCCGCGCTGCTGCGCCGCCGGGGAAAGAGCGTGGCAGTGCTGGAGGCGCGGCAGATCGGCGCGCAGGTCACCGGGCGGTCCAACGCCAAGATCACCGCCCTGCACGGGCTGATCTACGACCAGATGATCCGCGCCTACGGCCGCGACGACGCCCAGGCCTACGCCGACGCCCAGCGCGCCGCCATGGACCGCATCGCCGCCTTCGTTCACGAGCGCGAGATCGCGTGCGGGTACGAGACGGTGCCTGCGGTCACCATTACCCGCGATCCCGCCCGCGCCGCCGAGATCGAGGCCGAGGCCGAGGCCGCGCGGTCGCTGGGCCTTTCCGCCGCCCGGATCGACACCGCCGGCGACCAGCCCTACGACATCGCCGCTGGCGTTCGCGTCAACGACCAGGCGCAGTTCAACCCCGTCCCCTATCTGCGCAGCCTGGCCGAGGAGGCGGACGCCAACGGCGGGCACGTCCACCAGGAAACTCGCGTCACCGGCATCGACGAGGGCGAGCCCAGCGTCGTGACCACCGCCGGGGGACATTCGGTGCGCGCGGCCGACGTCATCATCGCCACCAACCTGCCCATCGTCGACCCCGGCCACTTCCACCACAAGGCCAGCCCGCGCGGCCACGCGGTGGTCGCCGTGCCCGTCCCGGCGGAGATGGCGCCGGAGGGCATGTATCTGTGCGTCGATGCGCCCACCCACAGCCTGCGGTCGGCCCCGTGGGAGGGCGGCCAGCGGCTGCTCATCTGCGTCGGCGAAAGTCTGCCCGTCGGCAAGGTACGCGACACCGAGGCCGTCTTTCAGGGCCTGGAGACCTTCGTGCGCAATACCTTCGGCACCGGTCCCATGGCATACCGCTGGATGAACGAGGACTTCGACGCCCAGGACCGCATCCCCTTCGTCGGGCCGGCCGGTCGCGACTGCCGGCACCTCTGGACGGCCACCGGCTTTTCATCCTGGGGCATCACGCATGGCACGGTGGCGGGCATGATCCTGGCCGACCGGCTGACCGGCGCCGAGAACCCCTTCGCCGTGCTCTACGATTCCCTGCGTGAGCCGCGCGAGTGGCCAGGCGGCGCCCATCCGCCCATGCGCGAGGCCGAGGACGTCCCCCAGCCCGACAGGCCCGAGGACCTGACGCCGGGGCAGGGGGCGGTGTTCCGAATCGATGACGAGGACGTGGCCGTCCATTGCGACGCCGGCGGCGTCCTGCACGCCGTTTCCGCCACCTGCACGCACGAAGGCTGCCCCGTCACCTGGAACAACGGCGAGCGCACCTGGGACTGCTCCTGCCACGGCTCCATATTCGCCGCCGACGGATCGGTGATCCACGGCCCCGCCATGGTGGGCCTCAGCCCGCGGGAGGTAAAATGAACAGGGCGCGCCGGGCCCGTCTGTGCGGCTGGATCGGCCTGACCGGCGCGGTCCTGGTGGTGGTCGCCAACCTGGCGGGCGTGGCCATCTACGAGCAGCACGATCCCATCAGCGACACCATCAGCGATCTTGCGGCCGGACGCTGGGGGTGGATCCAGGACACCGGGCTGATCCTCTTCGGCATCGGCGCCATGGCCTGCGCCTACGGCCTGTGGCCGTGGTGGCGCGGGCGGGCGAGCTGGATGCTCGGACTCGCGGCCCTGGCGCTGCTGGGCATCGACCTGGGCGTGATCGCCGGCCACAATGAATACGGTGACCGTGACAGCGGGAAGTTCGTCATCCACATGAACGCCGTCTACGCCTTCGCCGTACTGTTCCTGGCGCAGGCCGCCCTGCTGGGGCCGGGCCTGCGCGATGCCCGCTTCCTGTCCGGTCCGTGGCGGACGGCCGGGTTCGGCGTCGCGGCGGCGTGGCTGGTGCTGTCGCCGCTGTTCTTCGTGGTGCCGACCACCTGGGACGGCGCCTACGAGCGGTTCCTGGGGCTCATCACCGTGGGATGGATCGCCGCCTTGTCCCTGGCGTTGATCCGCCGGGCGCGGCAGGCGTAGAGCCAGTAACAGAGGAGCCTCGCGCGCCCATCATGCACGCCTTCTTCGAACGCCTGTTCCGCGGGCTGGACTACATCGACGTAAAGCGCCCGCCGTCGCAGGTGGCGGCCTTCTACCGGCACTTCCTGCAGCCGGTGAAGGGGCTGCTGATCCTGACGCTGGTGATCGCCGGTCTGGCTTCCCTGGCGGAGCTGGCGCTGTTCGCCTTCCTGGGCGTGCTGGTGGACTGGGCCAACGAGACCCCGCCCGAGGACTTCCTGGCGGAATACGGATGGGCGCTGGCGGGCATGGCCGTGGTGGCGGCGGTGGTGCGGCCGCTGCTGGTTCTGGTGCAGCGCGGGCTCATCAACCTGACCATCGTGCCGGCGCTCACCGACGACATCCGCTGGAACAACTACCGCTGGGTGGTGCGCCAAAGCCTGTCCTTCTTCCAGAACGACTTCGCCGGGCGCATTGCCCAGAAGGTCATGCAGACCGGCCCGGCGGTGCGCGAGTCGGTGGTGAACGTCATCGACGGCGTGTGGTTCCTGGTGACCTTCCTGCTGGGCACGGTGGGGCTGTTCGCCGCCATGGACCCGTGGCTGCTGGTGCCCGTGGGGCTGTGGACACTGGCCTACGGCTGGGTGGTCTGGCGCATGGTGCCGCCGGTGCGCAAGAAGTCGGCCGACCTGTCGGAAGCCACGTCGGCCCTGTCCGGGCGTGTCGTCGACAGCTATTCCAACATCCTGTCGGTCAAGCTGTTCGCCCATGCCGAGCGCGAGGAGGCCTTCGCCCACGCCGGCATGACGCGCCACCTGGACGCCTTCCGCGTGATGATGCGCGCCATCTTCGACATGACGGTGACGCTGACCGTGCTCAACGGCCTTCTGCTGGTGGCGACGGTGGGGCTGACCATCCACCTGTGGCTGGCGGGCGGCGTCTCGGCCGGGGCCATCGCGGTGGCGACGGGGCTCATCATCCGCCTGACCCAGATGTCGGGGTGGATCCTGCGCACCATTACCGCCCTGTTCGAAAACATCGGCACGGTGCAGAACGGCATGGAAACCATCGCCCGAGCCCACAGCGTGACCGACCGGCCCGACGCGCGCGACCTGCGCGTGACGCAGGGGGCCATCGACTTCGACCACGTCACCTTCCACTACGGCAAGGAGGGCGGCGTGATCGAGGACCTGTCCCTGCACATCCGGCCGGGCGAGAAGGTCGGGCTGGTCGGCGTCTCGGGCGCCGGAAAATCCACGCTGGTGAGCCTGCTGCTGCGGTTCCACGACCTGGAGGGCGGCCGCATCCTCATCGACGGCCAGAACATCGCCGGCGTGACGCAGGACTCCTTGCGGGCCTGCATCGGCATGGTGAGCCAGGACACCGCGCTGCTGCACCGCTCCATTGCCGACAACATCCGCTACGGCCGGCCCGAGGCGGGGTTCGAGGACGTGGTGGCGGCGGCGCGGCTGGCGCGGGCGGACGACTTCGTCCGCGACCTGCGCGACCCGCACGGCCGCAAAGGGTATGACGTGCAGGTGGGCGAACGCGGCGTGAAGCTGTCGGGCGGGCAGCGCCAGCGCATCGCCATCGCCCGCGTGATCCTCAAGAACGCCCCGATCCTGGTGCTGGACGAAGCCACATCCGCTCTGGATTCCGAGGTGGAGGCGGCAATCCAGGAGCAGTTGTCGTCGCTGATGGAGGGCAAGACGGTCATCGCGATCGCCCACCGCCTGTCCACCATCGCGTCGCTGGACCGGCTGGTGGTCATGGACCAGGGCCGGATCGTCGAGGACGGCCGCCACCATGACCTGATCGCCCGGGGCGGCCTGTATGCGCGCCTGTGGGAGCGGCAGTCGGGCGGGTTCCTGGGTGACGCGGTGGCAGGCTGACGCGCCGGCGCGCCGGGCTGGACAGGGCCGGGGGTGCGCACTAGAGTTCAGCCGGTCACCCGCTTTTTCTGCCGCAGAGGCGTTGCCCCGTGCCCTTCGCGATCCGCAGCTTCGTCCGCCCGAACCACCGCGCCGGTCTCTCCGGTGGCGGGGCGGCCGCGCGAACTATGGGCGCGGGTGCGGTCGCCGCGGCCTGAGCCGCGCTTCTGCCGGCACGCCGCCGGCCGACCCTCCCGCAGACAGACCTTCGAAGACGGAGTCTCCGCCGCCCTCTGGCCGTGCCGGTCTTGCGGGTTGATCCCTGCGGGATTCCCTGTAGATTTCCAGCCTCCACACGAGGAAAAGAGTAAGCGCCATGGTCGCCATTTCCCTGCCCGACGGCAGTGTCCGCAATTACGACGGCCCGGTCACGGGCCTGCAGGTCGCCGAGGACATCGGCCCCGGCCTCGCCAAGGCCGCGCTGGCCTGCAAGGTCGACGGAGCCCTGTGGGACCTCACCCGGCCCATCGAGCGTGACGCGGCGCTGGCCATCGTCACCGCCAAGGACCCGGAAGGGCTGGAGCTGATTCGCCACGACGCCGCCCACGTCATGGCGGAAGCGGTGCAGGAGCTGTATCCCAACACCCAGGTGACCATCGGCCCGGCGATCGAGAACGGCTACTACTACGACTTCGCCCGCGACGAACCCTTCACGCCCGACGATCTGGAAAAGATCGAAAAGCGCATGCAGGAGATCATCGAGCGGGACGAGAAAATCGTCCGCGAGGTGTGGGCGCGGGACGAGGCCATCGCCTACTTCGAAAAGCTGGGCGAGCACTACAAGGCAGAAATCATCCGCGACCTGCCCGAGGGCGAAGAGGTGACGGTCTACCGCCAGGGCAACTGGCTCGACCTCTGCCGCGGCCCGCACCTGCCGTCCACCGGCAAGCTGCCCAAGGCCTTCAAGGTGATGAAGCTGGCCGGCGCCTACTGGCGCGGCGATGCCCGGAACGAGATGCTCCAGCGCATCTACGGCACCGCCTGGGCCAACGACAAGCAGCTGAAAGAGTATCTGACGATGCTCGAAGAGGCGGAAAAGCGCGACCACCGCCGCCTGGGCCGCGAGCTGGACCTGTTCCACATGCAGGAAGAGGCGCAAGGCTCGGTGTTCTGGCACCCGGCCGGCTGGACGTTGTACCGCAAGCTCCAGCAGTACATGCGTGACCGTTTGGAAAACGCCGATTACGTGGAGGTCAACACGCCCCAACTGGTCGACCGCGTGCTGTGGGAGCGCTCCGGCCACTGGGACAAGTTCCGCGAGAACATGTTCACGGCCCAGACCGAGGACGAGCGCACGCTGGCCATCAAGCCGATGAACTGTCCCTGCCACGTGCAGATCTTCAACCAGGGCATCAAGTCCTACCGCGACCTGCCGCTGCGCATGGCCGAGTTCGGATCGTGCAGCCGCTACGAGCCCTCGGGCGCGCTGCACGGGCTGATGCGCGTGCGCGCCTTCACGCAGGACGACGCCCACATCTTCTGCACGGAAGACCAGATCACGGCGGAGACGCAGGCGTTCTGCACGCTCCTGCAGGAGGTTTACGCCGATCTCGGCTTCACCGATGTCCGCGTGAAGTTCTCCGACCGGCCCGAGGTGCGGGCGGGCTCGGACGAAACCTGGGACAAGGCCGAATCGGCGCTCAAGGAGGCGACCGAGGCCGCCGGCCTGGATTGGACGCTCAATCCCGGCGAGGGGGCCTTCTACGGCCCCAAGCTGGAGTTCGTGCTGCGCGACGCCATCGGCCGCGACTGGCAGTGCGGCACGCTGCAGGTGGACTTCGTGCTGCCCGAGCGCCTGGATGCCGAATACGTGGGCGAGGACGGCGGCCGGCACCGGCCGGTGATGCTCCACCGCGCCATCCTGGGCAGCTTCGAGCGGTTCATCGGCATTCTCATCGAAAACTATGCCGGCAAGTTCCCGCTGTGGCTGGCGCCGACGCAGGCGGTCATCACCACCATCACCCAGGATGGCGACGACTATGCCCGCCAGGTGCTGCACACGCTGAAAAGCGCCGGTTTCCGGGCGGAACTGGACCTGCGGAACGAAAAGATCAACTACAAGGTCCGTGAGCACAGCCTGCGCAAGGTGCCCTTCATCATCGCCATCGGCAAACGCGAGGCCGAGGAAGGCACCGTGGCCGTGCGGCGGCTTGGCCAAAAGGGGCAGGAAGTCCTTGCGCTGAAGGACTTCGTTGCTACACTGACTGCCGAAGCGGCCATGCCGGGCCGGCCGGCCTTGCAGCCGGCGGCCGAGTAGGCCGTTTCACACGAACCGGGCACGTGCCCGACCCGACCGCCACGGGCTCCCCGGGCCGGAAGAGTTCCGGCCCGTGCGGCGTCCGTCCCGGTTTCCAGGGTCGCGGTGGAGAGCCGCGCACGGCACGCGTCCACGCATTTTTGTGTTCTGAGACACGGGAGACTGTTTCATAGCTAGACCGCCGATGATGGCGCCGCCGTCCAAGGAAGGACCGCGCGTCAACGATGCGATCAACGTGCAGCAGGTCCGCCTGATCGACGCCGAAGGCGAACAGGTGGGCGTCGTGCATATCCGCGAGGCGCTGGAGATGGCCGAGGAAGCGGGGCTCGACCTCGTCGAGGTATCGCCCAACGCCGATCCGCCCGTCTGCAAGATTCTGGACTACGGCAAATTCAAGTACGAGTCCCAGAAGAAGAAGGCGGAAGCGCGGAAAAAGCAGAAGGTCGTCGAGGTCAAGGAGGTCAAGCTCCGGCCCAACATCGACGAGAACGACTACCAGGTGAAGATGCGCAACGTGAAGCGCTTCCTGGAGGCCGGCGACAAGGTCAAGTGCACCTTGCGCTTCCGGGGGCGTGAAATGGCGCACCAGGACCTGGGCATGAAGGTTCTCATGCGGGTGCGCGACGAGTTCGAAGACGTCGCGAAGGTCGAACAGCACCCCAAGATGGAAGGCCGCCAGATGGTCATGGTGATGGCCCCGCGCTGATGTGCGCGCGGCCGTGCCAGTGGCGGGCGAAAACCGGCGCGTCCTGTGACGTCCGTCCTTGTCCTCCGCCGCGACCCTGGTGCAGTTTTGACGGCCGCCCGACCACCGGGCGGCCGTTTCCGCTTGTGGAATCCACGCGATGAGCCCCCGCCCTATGCCTCCCGCCGACAAGGTCGACGCCGCCCTGGTGGCCGCCATCCGCAATCTGGAAGCTGCGGTGACGGAGCAGGAGCGCGCGGTCAACCGCATCCTGGGCCTGGCGGAACTTCTGATGGAGCGCAACCCCGACCAGAGCACGCTGCTGCGGCTGGAGGGGATCATGGAGGCCTGCGCCTTTCAGGACCTGACGGGCCAGCGCATCCGCAAGGTCAACCGCTTCCTGCGCCACCTTGCCGACAACAAGGGGCTTGTGGCCGACGCCCTGACCTCCGGCCAGGCCCGCGACGACGCCCAGGACATGGACAAGCCCAAGGGCCTCTCGCAGGAAGAAGTCGACCGCCTGCTGGGGAACAGGTAGGCGCCGACGATGCGGGATCGCGGTCCTCTTGCGGCTTGGTGCTCCCGATCCCTTCAGAGTGTGATGAGTGGGTACGGGGCTTGCCGCATGTAACCCGGAGCGCCTGCGAAAGAGGGGGGCAAGAAATCGGCCGGGTGCCAGCAGAGGCGTCGCGAGGGCGGCTGACGGAGTGCGCGGCTCCCTGCTTCCGCAGGGGCGACCGATTTTTTTAACCTGTTATTATAGCGCGAAAAATACTCGTCATTCCCGCGAAATTGGGAACCCACATGCAACGCCGGACATCCTGCCGGACTCCCTCTGCTGAGCATCCACCGATTTCTTTACAGGATCGTGTCCCAGGAGATGGTGTAGAAGCCGCGGCGTCATCGCG